>NZ_JACHJW010000001.1:2802500-4252494 GCF_014203835.1 Micromonospora polyrhachis
CGGCAACGCGAGCGCGACCCCGGTGCCCAGAACGAGGAACGGCCCGAACGGGAGGTGGTCGGTCCACCGGATCCGGCGGGCCATCAACAGGAGCAGGGCGTACGCCGCCGAGCTCCCGAAGGCGACCATCAGCCCGAACACCACGCTGCCCCAGCCCGACCAGGCAAGGAGAGCACCCCCGCTCAGGGTCAGTTTGGCGTCGCCCAGGCCGAAACCCCGCCGACCGAGCAACAGGGTCGACGCGGCGAACAGCAGGGCCAGCCCGAGCCCACCGCAGACGGCTCGGATCCAGGATCCGCCGTGTCCGTCGACGACAGCGGCGATGCCGAGCGACGCCCAGGTCCCCGCCGCAGCCGGGTAGGTGAGTCGGTCAGGTAACCGGTGTACCGCGATGTCGATGTAGACCAGCGGAACGGCACAGGCCGCCCACCAGGCGATGGCAGCCGACTCGACGATCGGGCGGTCCCCGAGGAGGAGCACCACCCCGACGGCGAGTACGGCGAGTTCCAGGGTGCCCGGGGGCGCACCGACCCGGCTACCACAGCCGGCGCACCGGGCGATCGGAGAGATTGCGCGTAGCGGACCGGTCAGACCGATCGGTATACGGCAGGTGGCGCAGTCCCTCCGAGGTGGGGACCCCGGTGGTACTGACTGCGCCACGACGAGCCACCGGAGCAGGGGCGTGCCGGCTAGTACGGCGAGGGCACGTACCGGCCAGGGTGGGGGTGAGGTCGGCCGACGGACGGGTTCGGTCCGGTCGCCGACGGTGCTCCGTGGTTCGGTCATCGCCATCGGACACTCCCCTCCGTCGCGGCGTCCAGTGGCCGGACGGGTCGAACGAACGACCGACATGTCGACACTCTCGGTAACTTCATGATCACGGTAGCCCTATCGGATGTCGACCATGGCAAGCCGAGCCGCCCGAATCACGACGATGCCGCCACCGGGGCGGCACCGCCGCCCCCCGGGACCGGATCGTCGGAATCGCCGGGGCAGGGAATCGGCCAGATCGCCGCTATCCACCGTATTTCGCGGCACGGCAGGGGCGGGGAACCCGGTATCACCAGCCGCCCTGACCCCCGACTTCCGATCATTACCGGACAACACTCTGCACGATGACACGAGCACCCCTAACCGCGATCAACAAATAAAGATCGTGACGGTACGTATTCCTTTTACATTCCCTCTGTCGCATTGCCAATCATGAGCTTATGCTCGCCCCTTGAGCGCAGAACAGCCGCCAGGAATATCCAACGGCTGACGACAAGAGAGCCGATCAGCACAACGGTAGATCAATTAATTGAATACCCCACGACGGGTAGCTTTCGGTGCCGCCCGAACGCCGTCGCCGGCTGCCCGTCATGCCCAAGGGGCCAGGACCGACACCTCACACCTGGCCGGGAACTGGGCGAAGGTCCACTCACCCCCGGTCCAGCGAGGGTGGTGGAAAGGAGGGCGCAGCGTTGCGAACAAAGCATCCCGGCAGGATTCCGGACGCCTTCATCGCGATCATCGCCCTCGGCTGCCTGGTCGCCTGCTCGAATGGGGAACCGTCAGGAATTCGTCCAGACGCGGGCCGGGCGGCCCGTTCTTCGCCCAGCCCGGATCTTCGTACGGCGACGGCAGTCGAGGCCGCGCTGGCCGCGTACGCGGGCTATCTCACCGCCATCCGGGAAGCCGAACGGTCAGCAAATCCACAACATCCCGAGCTTGAGAAATATCTTGCCGATCCGTTGCTCACCCGGGTCGGGCTTGCCATTCGCGATGCTAAGGAGCACGGTGCGATGCGTACCGGAACGTTGATCTCCGATCCGAGGGTGGCGTCGGTCAGCTTGGATACCGTCCCGGCGACCGTCTCGATCCAGGACTGCCTCGACACGACCAACTACCAGCTGGTCTACATCAAGGACAGATCGGTGGTACCAGGCTCGGCCAGTGGTCGGTACGTCGCCACCGCGACGGCCACCCGGTACGCCGACGGCCGCTGGCTGATCAATGCTGGCACCGCCCATCGGGACCAACCATGCTGACCCGGCTGCTGCCGGTGAAGGCGCCCGGCGTACTGGTTCTGGCCGCCGGTACCACGGCGGCGCTGGTGTTGTCCGCCCTTCCCGCCTCGGCCGCTCTTCCCGCCTCGGCCGCCCTTCCCGCCTCGGTCGGCATCACCACCAAGGCCGGGGTCGCAACCAGCGACCGGATCGTCGCGGTCCAGCGGGCCGCTCCGGGGGCGGAGTGTCCGCCGGGACAGGACGACTGCACCGTGTGGGACGACGAACCGGGCCGGCCGGGTCGACCCGGTAAGCCCGGCGGTGGAGGTGGCGGTGGTAGCCGCACCTGCCAACGCGACGGCACGACGGTGCCCTGCTACGACCCGTTGCTCGGCTGGTTCAACAACTCCGACGGCTGCTACTACAAGCTCGCCCAGCCGCAACCGCCGGGCGGTCCGGCCGGTAAGAAGCTCTACCTGCGCAGCTGTACCGGCGGGCCCGCCTCGCAGGAACCGGTCTGGCTGGACGCACCACCCGACGGTTTCGGCACCCCGCCCGACCCGGCCGAGTTGGCCCGCCGGGCCCTGGCCAGCATCACACTGCGCCAGCCCACCGTCGGTATCGCCCCGAACAAGGGGCCTGGGCTGGTCGGCCTGCCGGTCTGGCTGTGGACCGACCCCGGCCCGCAGACCTGGGGACCACAGCGCGCGTCAGCGCGCGCACCGGGATTGACCGTCCGTATCGAGGCCCGAGTGGTGAAGATCGTCTGGACCATGGGCGACGGCAGCAGACCGATCACCTGCGACAACCCGGGAGTCGCGTACGACCCCGCCCGGCACCGGGACACCCTCCCGAAATGCGGCTATGCCGGTTATCCACGATCCAGCCGGAGCCAGCCGGGCGGGACGTACCAGGTCACCGCCACCACGACCTGGCAGGTCACCTGGACCGGCGGTAGCCGGCGGGGCACCCTCCCGCTGCAGATCCGGACCAGCGACCCCAGAGAGATCCGGATCGACGAACTCCAGGTGGTGACCGAGTGACCGTGGCCACCACCGCCGAGACGTCCGGGCCGATCGACGCACCGATCGCCCCGCCCCGGGTCGTCCGGCAGCGCCGGATGCGCCCCGGCCTGCTCGGTCTCGCGGTCCTGCTGGTCGCGCTCGGCGGCCTCGGCGCGGCGTTCGCCGTCACCTCGGTCCGGGCCACCGGCAGCTATCTCGCCGTCGCTCGGGCCGTACCGGTCGGCACCGTGCTCGCCGCCGACGACCTCTTCGTCGTCCAGGTGGCCGGCGGGCAGGGTCTGGCCCCGATCCCCGCCGACCGGGTCGACGAGGTGATCGGCAAGCGGGCCGCCGTGGCCCTGGCCCCGGGCACCCTGGTGGCCTGGGAACAGCTCACCGACCAGCCGTTGATCGGTCCCGGCCAGCAGCAGCTCTCGCTGGGGCTCAAGGCCAGCGAGGTGCCGGCCCGACAACTCCACCCGGGCGACAAGCTCCTACTGATCGGCCGTCCCGCCCGGGACGCCGAGGGGGGCGGCACGAGCACCCGGTTCGAGGCGACGGTGATCGACACGGCGACCCCGGAGGACGGCGAACTGGTGCTCTATCTGGCGCTGGCCGAGCGGGACGTGCCGGCGGTGGTCGTACTGGCCGGCGAGAGCCGGATCGCCGTCGTCCTGAAGACGGCAGCCTGACCATGGCCATCATCGCCCTGGTCTCCGCCAAGGGCTCCCCGGGAGTCACCACCACTGCCCTGGCCTGCACCCTGTCCTGGCACCACCGGATGGTGCTCGCCGAGTGCGATCCGGCGGGCGGTTCAGTGCTCGCCGGCTACCTGGGCGGCGTACTCGACGGGGCCCGGGGCATCGGGGAGCTGGCCGTCGGCGAACTACGCGACGGAAACCTCGAAGCGGTGTTCTGGTCGCAGCTCGTCGACCTCGACGCGCCACACCGGGAGCGGCTGCTGCTGCCCGGAGTGGTCGATCCGGTGCAGGCGGGCAGCGTCAACCCGCTGTGGCAACGCTTCGCCGACGTCTTCACCGGATTGGATCGGGGCCGCCCCGGCTACGACGTGATCGCCGACTGTGGACGGTTGCAGGCGGTTGGTCCCCCCTGGCCGATCCTGCGCGCCGCTGCGGTCGTACTGGTCGTCACCGCGGCACACCTGCCCGACCTGTCCAGCGCGCGAGCGACGGTCCGGGCCATCCAACGGGACTTCGCCGAGCACCGGGTGCCGGCCGGCTCACTGCGGCTGCTGTTGGTGGGTGCCGGGCACAGCCGCATCGAGGTGAGCCGGGCACTGCAACTGCCGGTGATCGCCCAACTGCCGCACGATGCCCGTACCGCGAAGGTGCTCAGCCACGGTGGCACCGTCCGCGCCGGACGGCCGCTGATGCGCGCGGCCGGCGCGTTGGAGGTGCCGGTCCGGACGTTGCTCGACCGACGTCGGGCCCGGCTCACCTGGTCCGCCCGCAGGGAGGTGCCAGATGCGGTTTGAGCCGGTCCAGCACGATCCCCGGGTACGCACCAACGGCGCCACGTCGACTGTTCCACCGCTGTCGGGGCCGGCGCCACTGCCGGTCGACGGGCACCGTCCGCACCCACCGACCGCTGTCCCGCCGGGCGGTGTCCCCCCGTCCCCGCCACCGCCCCGACCCCGGGTCGACTTCGCGGTGGTCCGGGAGTTGCGCCGTGAACTCAGCGAACGACTCACCCTGTGGCAGCGGGGACGGGAGTTCACCACCGACGAGGAGGACGCCGAGCGGACCCGGCTCGCGGCGGCCGTGGTGGCCGAGTACGCCGACGCGACCCGCCGCGCCGGTACCCCGATGCCTGCCACCGAGGAGCGTGCGCTGCTCGACCAGGTCACCGCCGAGCTGGTCGGGTTGGGCCGGCTGCAGAGCCTGCTGGTCGACGACTCGATCGAGGAGGTGCACATCCTCGGCTGCGACCTGGTCCGCATCACCCGACACGGCGGCGGGGTCGACTGGGGCGAACCAATCGCCGACAGCGACGAGGAGATGGTGGAGATCCTCCAGGCCGCCGCCCGGCGGGCCGGTGCCACCGAACGTAGCCTCTCCACCTCGAAGCCGACACTGGACCTGCAACTGCCCGACGGTAGCCGGCTCGCCGCGGTCTACCTGGTCAGCCGCCGGCCGTACGCGGTGATCCGTAAACACAACACGCTGGACGTGACCCTGGACGACCTCGCGGGTGGCCGACCCGACCTGGACGAGATGGTCGACGTGCTGGTCCGGGACTTCCTCCGGGCGGCGATGGCGGCCGGGCTCAACATCATGGTCGCCGGGCTGGCCGGGGCCGGTAAGACCACGGTCATCCGGGCGCTGATGGACGAGATCCCCGCCGACGAGCCGTACGTGCTGTTGGAGGAGAGCCGGGAACTGCTGCCGACCCGGCAACGACTCCGGCACCGGGCGGTGATGAGCTTCGAGTCCCGGGAGGGCCACGGCGAGCGGGGCCTGGACGGGCGGCCGGCCGGCGAGGTCACCATCGCCGACCTGATCCCGGTGGCGCTGCGGATGGGGGTACTTCGGATCATCGTCGGCGAGGTCCGCTCCCGGGAGATCGTTCCGATGTTGCAGGCGATGACCACCAGCCGGGGTTCGATGTGCACCATCCACGCCCGTACCCCGGGCGGGGTCGGCGAGCGGATCGTCGAGTTGGCGCTGTCACACGGCCGGGAGATGACCGTCGAGCAGGCCCGCCGGATGGCCGGCAACGCGCTCGATCTGATCGTCTACGTGACCGTCGAGGACGAGACCGCGATCGGCGGCCGGAAGTACCGATTCGTGTCGCACGTCGAAGAGGTGATCGGGGCGGGGGACAACAACCGGATCACCACGACCACGGTGTTCGGGCCGGGGGTGGACGGTCGAGCCGTACCCCGGCATCTGCCCGAGCGGATCCGCGAGCAGCTGCTGCGGGTCGGTTACGACCCGCGCGTGCTGTCCCGCTACATCGAGGCCGGTACCGGGGCCTGGCGACGTCCCCGGCACAGCCAACTACGGCGGCGGGCATGAGTACGCCGGGAGTCGGCCGGAGCGGGGTGGAGAGGTGAACCTGCCGGCCGGCATCGAGCTGATCGCCGTCCTGTCCGGGGCGGCCAGCGTCGCCGGGCTGGTCCTCGCGGTGGTGGCGCTGGTCGGCACCAACCGGCCACCAAGGCCACCATCGTCCTCCGGTCAGTTCCTCCACCGGCTCTGGTCCGGGTCGGGCAGCGGCGTCCGGGATCGGCGCCGGCACCGGGCACTGCTGGTCACCGCCCTGCTGGCCGGCGCGCTGGCCTTCCTGCTCAGCGGACTGCCGGTGGTCGGGCTGCTGGTCGCCGTCGCGGTGCCCGGCACGCCGTGGCTGTTCTCGGTCGGGCGGGCCGAGCAACGCGCCATCGCCCGGATCGAGGCGGTGGGTGAGTGGACCCGCCGACTCAAGGACGTATCCGGCACCGGGCAGGGGTTACAGCAGGCCATCATCCACACGGTGGCCACCGCGCCGGAGGAGATCGAAGACGAGGTACGGCTGCTCGCCGCCCGGTTGCAGGCCGGCTGGCTGGGCCGGTCCGCTCTGCTCGCCTTCGCCGACGAGATCGGTGATCCGGTCTGCGACCAGGTGGTGGCGGCGCTGATCCTGCACCTGACCGACCGGGGCGAGCGGCTCGGCGACGTACTCGGGTCGATCGCGGCAGCGGCGGCGGCCGAGGTCGCCACCCGGCGCGAGGTGGAGGCCAAACGTACCCAGCCCCGGTTCGCGGTGCGCTTCCTGACCGGGATGACCCTGCTGATCCTGGCCTACGGGCTGATCAACCCGGCGTACATGCGCCCGTACGGCACCCCCACCGGGCAGATCGTGATGGTGTTCCTCGGCGGGTGCTTCGTCGCGCTGCTGGCCTGGGTACGGGCAATGAGCCTGCCACCCCGACCCGCCCGGTTCCTCACCCCACCCGACCCGGACGAGGTGGTCGCGTGATCCTCAACTGGCAGTTGACGATCGGGATCGTCGGCGGTGCCGTCGTCGGCCTCGGCCTGTTCCTACTGCTCCGGGAGGCGCTGCCGGCCACCCCGGCGCTCGGGCCGGCGCTGCGGCGACTACACCAGCCAGCCGGGACGGTCCGGTCCGCTGCCGGTGGGGGCCTGGACTGGCTCACCGGCCTGACCCGGGCGCTGCGCCCGCCGCATCGGCAACTGGCCCTGATCGGCCGCACCCCGGAGCAGTACGCCCTCTCCCTGCTGCTCTCCGCGATGCTCGGCCTGGCGATGCCGGCCCTGTCCATGGTCCTGCTCTTCCTGCTCGGGGTACGGCCACCGGTCGTCGTTCCCACCGTCGCCGGGCTGGGGATGGCGTTCACCGCGGTCGTACTGGCGCACCGCTCGGTGCTGGTGAAGGCGGAGAAGGCCCGGCGCGAGTTCAGCCAGGCGGTCTGCGCCTATCTCGACCTGGTCGCCCTGCAACTGTCGGCGGCACACGGGCCGGTGCAGGCGTTGGAACGGGCGGCCGGTGTCTGCGACGGCTGGGTCTTCGAACGAATCCGCGAGGCGCTACGGATGGCCCAGCTCCAGATGCACTCGCCCTGGGACGAGCTGCGGGAGCTGGCCGAGAAGATCGGCGTACCGGAGCTGGGTGACGTCGGTTCGATCATGCAGTCGTCCGGCACCGAAGGCGCCCAGGTGCACGAGACGCTGCGCAGCCGCGCCGACTCGCTGCGCGACCAGATCCGTACCGACAACCTGGCCCGGGCCGAGGCGGTCACGAGTCGCCTGGACATCCCGGGTGCCCTGCTCGTCTTCGTCCTCGTCGGCTTCGTCATCTATCCGTTCATGTCCCGCATCTGATCCGCCGCTCCACCTGAAGATCGCAACGCCGCCCCATCGCAACGCCGCCCCATCCCAACGCCACCCTCCGGAAAGGAGCAGGAAATGACCCTCATCGCCTACCTGCACACGTTCCTCGCCGTACGCCTCGCCGAGCTGCGCCGCGACGGCGAACGGGGGGACAGCCCGGTGCCGACCGCAGTGATCATCATGGGGCTGGTGGTCGTGGCCACCGTGGTGACCGCCGGCGCCCTGGCCGCCGCGAAGGGCTGGCTGGACAAGATCCCCGCTCCGGGCGACGTGAAGTAGTCCCGTGTCGTCCAGCACCCGGACGAGTCGACGACGAGGAGTTCGCCGAGGCCGGGACCGGCAGGCTCGCCGAGACCGGAACCGGAACCGGGAGGCTCGCCGAGACCGGAACCGGAACCGGGAGGCTCGCCGGGACCGGGGAGCAAACCCGGTCGAGTTGGCCGTCGTACTCCCCGCCATCCTGGTGCTGCTCTTCGCCTCCGTACAGGCCGCCGCCTGGTTCCTGGCTCGGGCCACGGCGCTCAACGCGGCCCAGGAGGCGGTGAGCGCGCAGCGCGTCTACCGGGCCGCTGACGGTGTCGGCCAGCGGCGGGCCGAGGAGTTCATCCATCGGGCCGGCGACTGGTTGACCGGGTCGAAGGTCACCGTCCAGCCGGGCGGGGATCGGGTTTCCGCGACCGTGACCGGCCAGCCGCTGCGGATCGTGCCGCTGATCCCACTGCCGGCGGTCAGCGAGACCGCCAGCGGCACCGTGGAACGGGTCACCCCGGAGCCGCCGCCATGACGGCCGGAATGCCCCGCACCGGTACGCCTGCCCGACCCGGTACGCGCGGTTCGGTCTCGGTGGAGGTGGCCGTCCTCATCCCGGCCTTCCTGGCGCTGGTCGTGGTCGCCGGGGTGAGTGGCCGGACCGCGCTGGCGTACGAGGCGATCGAGGTGGCCGCGCACGACGGTGCCCGGGCCGCATCGATCTCCCGTACCGCCGGTTCGGCCCGGGAGGCGGCTCGGATCGCGGCCCGCGATCGGCTCGACTGGGAAGGGTTCTCCTGCACGAGCCCGCCCCGGCTCGACTTCGCCGGTACGGTGGCCGGCCGCCCCGCCACCTTCGACGCGGCGTTTCGTAGCCCCGTCGGGCAGGACGCCTCGGTCTCGGTGACAGTCTCCTGCCGGGTGTCCTTCCAGAACCTGCGGATGTCGATCCTGCCGGGAATGCCTACCGAGAAGCTGGTCAGCGCCACCTTTGTGTCCCCGTTGGACCGTTATCGAGGTCGGAGCGCCTGATGTCCGGCCGGCGGCACAGCATCGACATGCTCGGCGAGCACCGTTGGTGGGGCGAGCACCGCGACGCCGGCCGGGTCAGCCTGTTCCTGGCGGTCGCGCTCACCGGCGTACTGGTGATCATCGGGCTCGCCTTCGACGGAACCGGCCAACTCCGGTCCATGCAACGGGCCGACAACCTCGCCGCGGAGGCGGCCAGGACCGGTGGCCAGGCCATCGATCGGGCCTCGGCAATCGCCGGCCGCCCGAAGGTCGTCGACGAGGAGCAGGCCCGCGCCGCGATCCGCAACTATCTGGCCGGGCTGGCGGGGGTACGCGACTGGAGCGTCCGCTTCGACAGCGGGCAGCAACTCACCGTCACCGTCGACGTGGAGTACGACACCTACCTGCTCGACCTCTTCGGTTTCAAGGACAAGATCCTGGTCCGTGGCGAGGCCACCGCCCACCTGCGGACCGACCCATAGGGAGGAAAGCTGATGCCCACCGCACACGTGTCAGCCGTACGACCAACCGTGGCCCGCCGATTCGGACAGATCGTCACCGGGCTCGCCGCACTGGTCGTCCTACTCGGACTCCTGGTGGGAGCACCGGTGGCGCTGGCCGCGCTCGCCGGAAACCCACTCCCCGACCACCTGCCCGGGTTGGACGAAATCACCGCCACGCTGACCAGCCGGGACGACGGGCAACTCTTCCTCCGGGCGCTGGCGATCGTCGGCTGGGCAGGGTGGGCCAGCTTCGCGCTCTCCGTACTGGTGGAACTGCCGGCCCGGATCCGCCGCAGGCCGGCCCCCCGGTTGCCCGGATTGAGTCGGCAGCAGCGAGCGGCGGCGGCGCTGGTCGGGTCAATCGCGCTGATCGCGGTGGCCAGCCCGGCGGCGGCCGCAGCCGCACCGGCCACTGTGGTGGCGACCGCCGCTGTTCCAGCAGGCCCCGCATCGAGGACGGTTCCGGCCGGCGGCGCAGTGCACCGTCTGGCCGTCACGTCTCAGGTGCCGCACTCGGAGCCGGTCTACCGGGTGGAGGAGGACGACTACCTCGGCCACATCTCCGGTCGTTACCTTGGCAACTTCGATCGCTACCGCGAACTCGCCAAACTCAACAAGATCCGCGACCCGAACCGGATCCGGCCGGGTCAACTCCTCCGCCTGCCCACCGACGCGGCCGATCGGGGGGTACGGGCACACGCCACCGGGCTGGTCGCCGTCCCGCCACCACCCGGTACCCGGCCGACCGGGCCGAAGCCGGGAGCACCGGGAGCGCCGGTAGCCGGCCCGGGCGCATCGCCGACTGGTTCCCCCTCGACCGGGGAGACCCCCGGTCGGCAGCGACCGGAAGAGGCCACCCTGGCCATCGGTGCCGCCCGGCCCGGACAGGTCGATCAGCTCAACCGGCCCCTGGCGGTGTCCGCGGTCCTCACGGTGGCCAGCATCGTCGGTGCGCAGATCGGCGCGGTGCTCGGGCTACGCCGTCGCCCAGCTGACCGCCGACCGGCGAACACCCGGGCCGTCTCGACCGGCCGGCACCGGCGGGACTGAGCCACCGGCCCGGCCGTTCGGTCGATCTGCGGATCAGTCAGGGCAGCCGGGTCTGTAGCACCCCGCTGACCACCCGGGTCGGCAACACCTGCTGGTCGGTGCCGGCCGGGCCGCGTACGACCTCGCCGCCGTTGAGCATGAAGGTGCTTCCGTGCCAGGGGCAGACCACGCAGGTACGACCGTCGACCCGGGTGACCCGCCCCTCGCCGAGCGGGCCACTCTGGTGGGCACACCGCTCCAGCATCACCGTGATCTCGTCACCGTCCCGGAAGACCACGACCGGTACGTCATCGACCTGCCGGGTCAGCAATGTGGACTCGGGCAGGGTGGCCACCTCCGCGATCGGATGCCAGCCGTCCTCGATCCGGTGCAGTTCATGCACACCCTGGTTGACTCCGGCCGCCTGCTTGTAGGCCAGATGCCCGCCCAGGTAGGCCCCGCTGCTGGCCGCCGCCAGACCGGAAAACCCGAGCAGTCGACCGACGTTGTGCCGTCCGCTCAGTCGTGCGGCCAGCGATCCGGCGTACAGGGCCATCCCGACGGTGTTGGCCATCGCGTGGACCAGGCCGACCCGGCGCTGTTCGCGGGAGAGTGAAGCCCAGTCGTTGGCCCCGGCCAACGCGGCCGGGACCGCACTGGCGGTTCCCACCGCGACGAGTACTGTCGCGGCCCGGCGTTGGCCCGGCAGCAGGTCCAGGATCGCACCACTGACCCAGGCACCGACCGGCAACTGCACCAGCGCCGGGTGCAGTGGATGGCCGAGCCAGACCCCGTGTAGGAAGTCCCGAACCCGCTGCCCGCGCAGTACGGCGAAGACGCCGCTCTGGATCCGGTCACCGACCCGGTCCAGCCCCGACGCCCGCTCCAGTTTCGTCAACATCGATCGCACCATCATCGTCCGCACGCTGAACGACTTCCCGGTGGCGCCGTCGGCAAACCAGCAAGCTGCCTGCCTGACAGGTGAGAGGTGCGGGACGTCCAGGAGTTGACGAATTTCTTCGAGCAGCGGGTGCCGGCGTCTGGGCGAGTCGCCCCCGCACCGGGCGACGCACTCGGGGCCTCGCTCGGGGCCACCTGATTCGTGGTGATCGCCTGAGCACGACCCCTCGTCCAGGTTCTCGTCCAGGTTGAGGCTGTACGGCTACCCGATCGACGGGCATCCTGTTGCCGTGGGCATTCGGGTGGAGCGCGACGGTCCGGTGACGACGGTGATCCTGGACCGGCCGGAGTCGCGCAACTCGGTCGACGGGGCCACCGCCCGAGCGCTCGCCGACGCGTTCCGGGCCTTCGACGCCGACCAGCGCGCCGCCGTCGCCGTACTGTGGGGTGCTGGTGGCACGTTCTGCTCGGGTGCCGACCTGACGGCCATCGGTGCGCCGCGCGGTAACCGGGTCGAACCCGAGGGTGACGGGCCGATGGGTCCGACCCGGCTGCGGCTGAGCAAGCCGGTGATCGCGGCCATCTCCGGGTACGCCGTCGCGGGTGGCCTGGAGTTGGCGCTCTGGTGCGATCTGCGCGTCGCCGAGTCTGATGCGACGCTGGGCGTGTTCTGTCGCCGCCTCGGGGTGCCGCTGATCGATGGTGGCACGGTACGGCTGCCGAGGCTTATCGGTCAGAGCCGGGCGATGGACCTGATCCTGACGGGGCGGGCGGTGCCGGCCGTCGAGGCGTACGAGATGGGGTTGGTCAACCGCCTCGCCCCGCCGGGCGGCGCGCGGGTGGCGGCCGAGCGGCTGGCGGCGGAGATCGCCCGGCTACCGCAGACCTGCCTGCGTAACGACCGGTTGGCGGTGCTGGCCGGTGCTGGGCGTCCCGAGGCCGAGGCGATGGTGACGGAGTTCGCCTACGGGATGGCGTCGCTGGCCGCGTACCCGACCGAGGGGGTCGACCTGAAGCAGGTCAGGTCGCGGGGTTAGCGACCTCGAAGCCACGTACGGCGAGGTCGGCGGCGCGCCGCATCGCGGCCCGTACGGTCTCGGCCGTGTCCCCCTGCCGGATGCTGGTGAGCGCTGCGGCGTTTACCGCCCCCAGCGCGGCTCCGACCAGGGCGGCGGCATCGACCCGGTCGAGTTGCTCCGGGTACGTCCGGTGCAGGGCATCTGCCATCTCTTCCTGTCCGATGTGCAGGTGGTGCAGTAGTCGCGCCTGTAGCTCCGGCACCGAGGTGAGCAGCCGTGCCCGTAGCGCTGCCAGTCCGCTGGGCAGGTCCGTGTTCCAGCTATTGGTGATCATCTCCTGCATGGCTCGGGCCAGCAGCTCGGTGCCGGTCTCTCCGGCCAGTGGCGCGGAAATGATCCGCAGCGCGAGGTCGAACCGGGTCTGGGCGTTGACCAGGAGCACGTCTTCCTTGGTGGGGAAGTGCAGGAAGAAGGTACGGGTCGACAGGTCGGCGGCCGCAGCGATCTCGGCCACGGTGGTCTCCTCGTACCCCTTGCGCTCGAAGAGCTCGATGGCCGCATCGATCAGCGCTTGACGCGTCCGCTGCTTCTTGCGCTCCCGCCGGCCAGGCTCATCGGTCATGCCGACACTTTACTACACCTCAGGAATATGTATATTGATTGAATCAATTCACTGAGTGCATCTAAGCTGAGGACGGGAGTCGGACCAATGGGGAGCCTTGACGGACGTGTCGCCCTGATCACGGGCGCTGGTCGTGGAATCGGCCGGGAGGAGGCGCTCTTCTTCGCGGCGGAAGGTGCCCAGGTCGTCGTCAACGACCCGGGCGTCGCCGCTGACGGCACCGGCGGCGATGCCGGGGTGGCCGCCGCTGTCGTTGCCGAGATCATCGACGCCGGCGGTCAGGCGGTGGCCAACATCGACAGCGTCAGCAGTTGGGCCGGTGCCGAGCGGATGGTGGAAACGGCTCTGGATGCCTTCGGCGACCTACACATCGTGGTCAACAACGCGACCGTCAAGGGCGACCGGGCGATGGTCAACATGACCGAGCACGAGTTCGACGACGTCATCGCAGTGAAGCTGAAGGGCACCTTCGCCGTCAGCCACTTTGCCGCCCGCTACTGGCGCAGCCGCTTCGCGGCGGGTGGCCGCACCGACCGGGCCATCGTCAACACCGCCTCCGGATCCGGCCTGCTCAATCCGCTGCCCAACCAGACGAACTACGCCGCTGCCAACGCCGGCGTCGCGGCGATGACCGTGGTCAACGCCCTCGAACTCGCCCGGTACGACGTCCGGGTCAACTGCGTCTCGCCGTCCATGGCCCGTACCCGGCTGACCCGTGGCGTGCCGGGGATGGACAGCGTCCCGGAGTCGGACAGGTTCGACCCACTGCACCCCGTCACCAGCGCCCCGGTCGTGGCCTATCTCGCGACCGCCGAATGCCCGCTGACCGGCCAGGTGCTCTCCGTCCGGGGCAGCTCGGTGGTCGTGAACCACGGCTGGTCCCGGGGCGCCCAAGTATCCAAAGAGGACATGCTCTGGACGGTCGGCGAACTCGCGCACGCCCTGACAGACCTGCCCCGCGAAGATCAGTTCGAGAAGCTGTCCGCCGCACTTGGCGGTGCGCTCGGCACAGGTGGTCGAGAGCAGCTACAGCAAATGATCAACGCAATGCTGGACGCGCAAGGCTGACGTGTTAGGCAGGGCCCCTTCCTATACAAAAAGCGATAGGAAGGGGCCCTGCCTAACACCTAACACCTAGCCCAGGTTGCGTAGGGCGTCCTCGATGGCCCGGTGGAAGGTCGGGTACGCGTACATCATGTGCCGCAGGGTCGCCAGCGGCACCCGGCCGTGTACCGCCACCACCAGCGCGCCGAGCACCTCGCCACCGACCGGGCCGGCCGAGGTCGCCCCGACCAGCACGTCCCGTTCAGCGTCGGCGACCAGCTTGATGAACCCCTCGTTGCCCACCTTGTGGATCCAGCCCCGTGCGGAACTGGCCAGTTGCGCCATTCCCACCTGGACGTTCAGGCCCTGGTCCCGGGCCTGTTGCTCGGTCAGCCCGACCGCGCCGATCTCCGGATCGGTGAAGGTCACCCGGGGCAGCGCGCGGTAGTCGGCCCGGGGTCCCGAGCCGGCGGATGGACCGGAAGGAGCCGGCTCGCCGCTGGTGGTAGGCGGACCGGAAGAAGCCGGTGCGCCGCTGGCAGTCGGCTGCCCTGCCTGGGCCAGAACGTCCCGGATCACGATGCCCGCCTGGTACATCGCCACGTGGGTGAACGCCCCCTGCCCGGTCACGTCGCCCACCGCCCACACCCCGGCACCGGCACCGGCACCGGCCCGCATCAGGTCGTCGACGGTCAGGAACCGATCGTTCGGGTCCAGCCCGATGCTCTCCAGTCCGAGTCCGTCGAGTTGCGCCCGCCGGCCGGTGGCCACCAGTAGTCGCTCACCGTCGATCCTGGCACCGTCCGACAGGTGTACGGCGAAGCGGCCGGTCTCGTGGTCCACCCGGTCGACGCGTACCCCGGTGTGGATCTCCACCCCGTCGGCCCGCAACGCCTCGGCGGCGAGTTCCGACGACTCGGGTTCCTCCGTGGCGAGCAGCCGGTCGGCCACCTCCAGTACCCGGACCGGTACCCCGAACCGGGCGAAGACCTGGGCGAGTTCCAGCCCGATCGCCCCGCCGCCGAGCACGATCAGCGATTCGGGCAGTTCCTCGGTCTCGATCGCCTCCCGGTTGGTCCAGTACGGCGTCTTCGTCAGCCCGTCGATGGGTGGGATCGCGGGAATCGTGCCGGTGCCGATCACGACGCCCCGGCTGGCCCGGTAGTGGCGGTCGTCGACGCGCACCTCGCCCGGTCCGGTGATGATCCCCCGGCCACGTACGAACCGGGCGCCCTTGCCGGTGAGCCGCTCGACCGCGCCCCGATCGTTCCAGGAGTCGGTGGCCTCCTCCCGGATCCGCTTGGCGACCGGCGCCCAGTCGGCGGTCACCCGGGCCTGACCGGCGAGTTCGTCCACCCGACGGGCCTCGGCGAGCGCGTTGGCAGCTCTGATCATCATCTTGCTGGGCACGCAACCCCAGTAGGGGCATTCGCCACCGACCAGGTTCTGCTCGATAGCGACGACCGACAGTCCGGCCTCGGCGAGCTTGCCGGCGACCTCCTCGCCGCCCACTCCCAGTCCGAGGACGATGACGTCTACCTGCTCCGGCTCCACCATTCCGTCAGCATCCCCCATCACCGGCCCGCCAGCGACTCGACGCAACACCGCTAGTCGCATCCGGCATCGTCGGCACCGACCTCTCCGGTGCACTCCCGGGGTCAGGCCGTCGGGGTCAGGCCGTCGGGGTCAGGAGGGCCCGGGCAGCGATGGCGAGCCGGCGGCGGCGGGGCACCACGGCCCGCCGGACGAACACGTCGTAGTCCGCGGCGGCGACCTCGTCGAGGATGCGGCGATAAAGGTCGTGGGCGGCCTGGATGCAGGCACGCGAGGCGGGGGCGAGCATGGCCAGTCCGGGCGCGGCGGCGGCGTAGTGCGCCTGGGCACGAGCCACCTCGTACGCGATGAGTTGCCGAATGGCCGGGGTCGCTGCCCGCCGGATGGCGGCGCCGGTGAGGTCGTCACGGGTCAGGCCGAACCGGTCGAGGTCCTCGTCGGGCAGGTAGGTACGGCCCCGGCCCAGGTCTTCGGCGACGTCCCGGATGAAGTTGGTCAGTTGGAAGGCGAAGCCGAGTTGGCGGGCCGGTTCCCGGGCGGCTGCCAGGTCTGGGCTGCCGAGAATCGGCAACATCATCGTGCCGATCACCGCTGCCGAGCCCTCCATGTAGGCAACCAGGTCGTCGTAGCGCGGATACGACGTGACCGTGAGGTCCATCGCCATGCTTCTCAGGAAGAGCGTGAAGTCACGATGGTCGAGGTCGAACACCGCGATGGTGTGCAGTACGGCGGGCAGCAGCGGATCGTCGACTGGTTCCCCCCGGAGGCCGGTGGTGAACCGGTCGGACCATTCGGCGAGCCGGGCGGCCCGCTGGGCGGGGGGTAGCTCCTCGGTGCGGTCCACGATCTCGTCTGCGTAGCGGGTGAATCCGTAGAGGGCGTGAACGTGCCGCCGTTTCCACGTCGGCAGCAGCCGGGTCGCGAGATAGTAACTGCGACCGTGCCGTCGGTGCAGCTCACGACAGTTCTCGTAGGCAGCGGTGAGATCGGTGGCCACCGTCCCCCCTCGACTAATCGACGCACCAATCGATGCAACTCGTAAGCCTAAGGTACGCTCGCCCGGTACGCCAACGACTCGCCCGACGCGGTCCGCCACTTCGGTAACCGGTGACGGATCGTCTCGGCGGCAGGCATGATGTGCGGGTGCTGAGGAGGTGATCGCGTGCGAACCGTGACCGGACGCACCGATCAGGTGGTGATCGTCGGCGCGGGGCTGGGCGGGCTGGCCTGTGCGCTGCATCTGGTTGGCAGCGGGCGGCAGGTCACCGTGCTGGAACGGGAGCCGGTGCCCGGCGGTCGGGCCGGACGGCTCAGCCTTTCCGCTTCCGGTGGCGACATATCCGGCTCCGGCCTGCTCGTACCACCCGGCCTTCCAGACACCGACGCCACCGAGGCCGAACGGTACGAGTTCGACACCGGACCAACCGTCCTGACCATGCCCGACCTGATCGCCGAGGCGTTGGCCGCGGTCGGCGAGGAACTCTCCGACTGGGTGGAGTTGAGCCCGCTCGACCCGGCCTACCGGGCGCACTACCCCGACGGGTCGACCATGGACGTGATCGCCGACAGCACCCGAATGGCCGCCGAGGTCTCCCGGGTCTGCGGTCCACGCGAGGCCGACGGCTACCTGCGGTTCGTCGAATACACCCGGCGACTCTGGCAACTGGAACGCCGGGACTTCATCGAGCGCAACCTGGACGCCCCCACCGACCTGCTCACCGCCAACCTGCTGCGGCTGGTCGCGGCCGGCGCCTTCCGCCGGTTACAGACCAAGGTCGACCAGTTCTTCACCGACCCCCGTACCCGACGGATCTTCTCCTTCCAGGCCATGTACGCGGGCCTGGCACCACACGACGCCCTGGCCATCTATACCGTTATCGCCTACCTCGACTCGGTCGCCGGGGTCTACTTTCCGCGCGGCGGCATGCACGCGGTCTCCCGGGCACTGGCCGGTGCCGCTGAAAAGCACGGGGTACAGATCCGCTACGGCACGACGGTCACCCGGGTGGAGACCTCGGCCGGCCGGGCCACCGCCGTCCTCACCGCCGACGGCGAGCGGATCACCGCCGACGTGGTGGTGCTCAACCCCGATCTGCCGGTGGCGTACCAGCAACTACTGCCGCCGAGCCGCCAGCGCCGGCTGCGATACTCGCCGTCCTGCGTGGTACTGCACGTCGGCTCCCGCCAGGGGTACGAGAAGATCGCCCACCACAACATCCACTTCGGCCGGGCCTGGAAGGGCACCTTCGACGAGGTCATCAAACAGGGCAAACTGATGTCCGACCCGTCGCTGCTGGTCACCAATCCCAGCCGGACCGATCCGTCGGTGGCCCCGGCCGGGCGGCACACCTACTACGTGCTCGCACCGGTGCCCAACCTCGACCGGGCGGACCTCGACTGGCGGGGCGACCTGGCCTGGCGGTACGCCGACGAGCTGATGGACACGCTGGAACGCCGAGGCTACGTCGGGTTCGCCGACGGCGTGGAGGTGGCCCGGATGGTGACCCCGGCCGACTGGGCGGACGCCGGGATGGCCGCCGGTACGCCGTTCGCCGCCGCGCACAACCTCTTCCAGACCGGGCCGTTCCGCCCGAACAACCTGCACCGCACACTGTCCAATGTGGTATTTGTCGGATCGGGTACGCAGCCGGGGGTGGGCGTACCCATGGTGCTGATTTCCGGGAAGCTCGCCGCCGCCCGGGTGACCGGAGGTGCGTGTTGACGTCCCGGGAGAGACACCTTGTGGAGTTGGTCGACGACACCGGCCAGCCGATCGGCGAGACCACCGTGGCCGAGGCGCACCAGGCCCCGGGACGGCTGCATCGCGCCTTCTCCGTACTGCTGGTCGCCCCCGACGGCCGGGTGCTGCTGCAACAGCGAGCACCGGTCAAGACCCGGTTTCCGTTGCGCTGGGCCAACTCCTGCTGCGGACACCCCACCCCCGGCCAGTCCCGCGAGACAGCCGCCAACCACCGGCTCGGGGAGGAACTGGGCATCGATCCGATCCCGCTCACCGAGATCGGCACGTATGTCTACCGCGCCGAGGACCCCACCACCGGCCGGGTCGAACACGAGTACGACCACGTGCTGCGCGGCGACCTGAGCCCCGACGTCGCGCTGCGCCCGGACCCCGCCGAGGTGGCCGACCTACGGTGGGTCGAGCCGACGGAACTCGTCACCGAGCTGGCCACCGAGCCACAGCGCTACTCACCCTGGCTCGGGGGCGTACTCCAGCAGCTACTCCTCGCCGAGGACGTGCCGGGGCGGCCGAGTGGGCGATGACGCCCTGAGCGCGGGCGTGGTCGCCCGCCGGCTGGGGGTGGCCGTCACCACGCTCCGGACCTGGCACCAGCGGTACGGGTTGGGTCCGAGCCGGCACGTCGCCGGCCAGCACCGGCGCTACACCTCCGCCGACCTCGCCCGACTGGAGATCATGCGTCGGCTCACCGCCGACGGCGTGCCCCCCGCCGAGGCGGCCCGGTGGGCGCGACAAACCCCGGACGTACGCGGTCGGCAGCCGGCGGCATCGACACCCCGGGCCGAACCGGTCCTGGTGGAAGCGGTCCGGGCGGGGGGCGGCCGGGCCATTCCGGTGGGGCGGGCCGGACCAGCGGCCCGAGGACTGGCCCGCGCAGCGCTGCGACTGGACGCGGTCGGCCTGCGCGAGAGCATCGTCCGGGCGATCGCCAGCAGAGGAGTGATCGCCACCTGGACCGAGATGATCTGCCCTGTGCTGGTCGGCATCGGTGAGCGACACGCCGCCACCACCGGCCTGATCGAGGTGGAACATCTTGTCTCCCGGTGTGTGTCGGAAGCGCTCGCCGTGGTGGACCGCCCGTCCGCCGGAACGGAACCACCCCGGATCCTGCTGGCCTGCGCCGACGAGGAGCAGCACTCCCTGCCGCTGGAGGCGCTGGCAGCGGCGCTGGCCGAGATCGGTGTCCCCTGTCGGCTGCTCGGTGCCCGGGTGCCGACGCCGGCGCTGGTCGAGGCGGTCAACCGGACCGGACCGGTCGCCGTCGTCATCTGGTCACATGCCCCGGCTACCGCCGATCCCGCCCAGCTCACCGCACTGCTGGCGAGTCCCCGGCGACCGCTGCTCGTGGCGGCCGGCGGGCCGGGCTGGCAGTTGGCCGATCTGCCAACCGAGGTGGCGTACCCCACCAGCCTCGACGACGCGGTGGCGCTGGTACGGGGCGTACCGGACCAGCCGGGGCGGTAGCCCGGGTCGGTCCGGCGGTAGCCAGGTTCGGTCCGGCGGTAGCCAGGTTCGGCCGGACGCGGGAACGCGAAGTTCGTTCGGCTGGACTAGCGTGGGCTGGCCCCTGCCCGATGCCCCCTCGGGAGTCGACCGATGTTCAGACGTGCCGCCCCGGCGGCTCTCTTGACCCTGTCCATCCTGCTCCTCGGCGGCTGCGCCAACGGCGACCGCAGGAGCGCCCAGCCGGCGCCGGATGCAGCTGGGTCGCCCAGTGCCACCGTCCCGGTGCCCGACCCGACCGAACCCACCACACCGGTCCGGCCACCGACCTCCCGTCCGACCACACCGGGCCCGACCAAGTCACCGACCCGGTCGCCAGGCAACGGCGGGAAGAAGACCGGCCCGTTCGACACCCGACGGCTGACCGGTAGCAAGGCGGTGGCGCTCACCTTCGACGACGGACCGCACCCGATCTGGACCCCGAAGGTGCTCGACCAACTCCGCGAGGCCAAGGTCCGGGCCACCTTCTGTCTGGTCGGTACGAAGGTCCGCCAGCACCCTGCCCTCGTCGCCCGGATCGTCCGGGAGGGCCACTCGCTGTGCAACCACAGCTGGCAGCACGACCTCGAACTGGGCAAGAAGTCCGAGGCGGACATCCGGGCGAATCTGGAGCGGACGAACCGCGAGATCGCCCGCGCCGTACCGGGTGCCAAGGTCGGCTACTACCGCCAACCGGGCGGCAAGTGGACATCGGCTGTGACGAAGGTCGCCCAGTCGATGGGCATGGTCGCCCTGCACTGGGACGTGGACCCCCGCGACTGGGACAAACCAGATGCGGCGACTATCCGGCAACGCGTCCTCCACCAAGCCCGAGCCGGGTCGATCGTGCTGCTACACGACGGTGGCGGCGACCGCGCCAACACCGTGGCCGCCTGCCCGCAGATCATCGCCACCCTGCGCAAGCAGTACGGAATCCGCCGACTGTAGTGCCCATAGCGCTTCTGAGCTGCGGTTTTGTCGAGCAGCCCAGCCCCGCCGGATACCGATTTGGTGCCACGTCCCGCGATCACGTATGCTTTCGAAGCCTCCGGCGGGGCCGGATGGGAGCAACAACCGCAGGAAGTTGCCGATGTGCAATGATTGCGGAGCCGCCCTCATCGTCTAGCGGCCTAGGACGCCGCCCTTTCAAGGCGGTAGCACGGGTTCGAATCCCGTTGGGGGCACGTACGGACCGGCCTAGCCGGAGCAAGGTCCTGTGGAGCAGTTGGAGTGCTCGCCGCCCTGTCAAGGCGGAGGTCGCGGGTTCAAGTCCCGTCAGGACCGCCAGCGCCGATCGCCGCGCGTTAACCAACGCGCGGCGTTCTGCGTCAACGGCTCGCACGCCTGACCGGCAGCCCATCCGCCTGGCAGGTAGTATGAGCCGGAGTACCAGGCCAGATAGCTCAGTTGGTACGAGCGTCCGACTGAAAATCGGAAGGTCGGCGGTTCGACCCCGCCTCTGGCCACATAGCCTTTCGCCGGGCTTAGCGAAGCGGTGACCTGCGGAAACACAGGTCGCCGCTTCTGCATTTCCGGGTTCCTCGGGCGCTACAGACGTTGACCCTTGCCCCCGGGATTCCCGCTGATTACCGCCCCTTATTGTACGTGGATCGCACGCCCGTGCTCGTTTCCGCCTGTCGACCCATCCGGGTCAGGTGGGCGGCCACACACCTCGCTGGTCGGCTTCACGAGGGTGCCTCGTTGTGGCACCACGAAGAGCACGTCCTGGTCGACCAGCACCGCGACCGCTCGCCGCACCGTCGCCACGCGCCCGGCCGCGACGGAGCCAGGGCCCCGACGATGATCGGAGCCCCGGGCGCGTGGGTTTGCGCTGTTGTCGCCGCTACGGCTGCAGGTTCAGGGTCCAACTGTCGATGTAGCCGGTGTCACCGCGGGCCCAGTCGAACACTTCCAGCGTCCAGGTGCCGTTGGCCACCCTCTTGGACAGGTTCAGGGTGTACGTCCGCTTGATGTTGTCACCCGATCCGCCCTCGCGGTCGTGCAGTCCGTAGATGGTGCCGTCCGACGCGTGGAGCGCCACGACCAGGTCATCCATGTAGGTGTGCTTGATGTCGACCGTCACGGTCGCGGTCGCGGAGGCATTGCCGGAGCAGCCCGAGATGAACATCGAGCTGTTCGACTCGGTGCCGTCGTAGATGGGCACGTCCGTGCCATTGGTCTGCGAGCAGCCGAGCGGGCCGTTGACCGTCAGCGCGTACGTGGCGCTCTGCGTGGTCACCGTGCCCGTGCCGGTGGCGGACACGTAGTAGATGCCCGGGGTGGCGCTGCCGGCGGTGTTGATGGTCAGGCTGGCGGAGTTGCCGGAGGTGACCGTCGACGGGCTGAGGGTTGCTGTTACGCCGCTGGGCAGGCCGTCGACGCTGAGGGCGACCGTCTGCGCACTGCCGATGGTGGTCGTGCTCACCGTCGCGGTGAGCGACCCACCCGGGTTGACCGCACCGGAGGTCGGGGCCACGGCCATCGAGAAGTCCCGCGTGGGCGGGACGATGTTGCCGACGTAGAGCAGCTTGTTCGGCGAGCCGGCGCCCGGGTTGGTCAGCACGCCGTTGGTGGCGTCGTTGACGAGCTTGTCGCGGACCTGCTGCGGGGTGTACGACGGGCTGGCGACGAGCACCAGCGCCGCAGCGCCGGCCACGTGCGGCGTCGCCATCGACGTACCGCTGATGGTGCGGGTGGCGGTGTCGGCGGAGGACCACGCCGAGGTGATCCCGGTGCCCGGGGCGAAGATGTCCAGGCAGGTGCCGATGTTGGAGTAGTCGGCCTTCGCGTCGGTGGACTCGGCCGCGCCCACCGTGATGGCGTTCGGGGTGCTGGCCGGGGAGTTGCCACAGGCGTCGGCGGAGTAGTCGTTGCCGGCCGCGATGGCGTAGGTGACGCCGTCGGCGATGGAGGCGGTCACCGCGTCGTTGATGGCCTGGCTGAAGCCGCCGCCGAGGCTCATGTTCGCCACCGCGGCCTCACCCGGGTCGTGGTCGCCGGTAACCCAGTCGATACCCGAGATGACCTGGGCGTAGGTGCCGCCACCACCGCAGTCGAGCACCCGGACACCGACCAGCGTCACACCCTTGGCCACACCGTGGGCGGTGCCGCCGACCGTGCCGGCGACGTGGGTGCCGTGGCCGTTGCCGTCGTCGGCGGATCCGCCGTCGATCGCGTCGAAGCCGGTCACCGCGCGTCCGCCGAAGTCACTGTGTGAGAAGCGGATGCCGGTGTCGATGATGTACGCCCGTACACCCGCTCCGGTGTTCGGGTAGGTGTAGGAGTTGTTCAGCGGCAGGTTCCGCTGGTCGATCCGGTCCAGCCCCCAGGAGGGGGTCGGGTTCTGGGTACCGGAGATCTTCACGGTGTGGTTCTGCTGGACGTACTTCACCGACGGCTCGGCCGCCAACCGCCGGGCCTCTTCGGCGGTCATCTTCGTCTCGAACCCGCGCAGCGCGTGCTGGTAGGTCCGGGCCACCGTGCCACCATGCCGGTCCGCTAGCGCCGTGGCGCTGCTGCTGATGTTCCCCCGCGCCACCATGGGGTCCTTCAGCACCACGATGTACGAATCGGCAATGGCGGTAGCACCGCCCGCCTGGAGGATCTGCCCCTCGGCGGGCGCGGCTACGGCGGGTGTGCCGAACGCCGCTACGGCGACCGCGGTGGCCGCCACCGCCCCGACACGCCAACGGCGCCTTGATGATCTCTGCTGTGACATCTTCCCTGTTCCCCTCTGCCGTCTGATCGTGCGCTCGTGACACATCGATCGACGATCGTCGTCCTTGGCTGGGGAGATGCTAGGCACGGGGAGAGGCGATATTGAAGATATATACTTTTCGATGAACGTCTCATATGCTGAGCTGTTCCAGGTCGATCATGCAGTGGGTTCACCGTCGCCCCACCGGCGCAAACACAGCCACCGACTGATCACCACGACGCATTCCCGGACCTTCGCCCCTCATCTTCTGATGGTCGGAATAGCCCAGGATCGAAAATCTCTCCGGCTGCGCGGTGGCTGCACCGGCGGTAGGGTCCCGCCCATGGGGCACGGAACCAACAACCTGGACGGCATCCAGCAGGACGTGTCGACGTACTCCCTGCGCAGCACCCTG
Organism: Micromonospora polyrhachis; assembly: GCF_014203835.1. Classification (NCBI taxonomy): domain Bacteria; kingdom Bacillati; phylum Actinomycetota; class Actinomycetes; order Micromonosporales; family Micromonosporaceae; genus Micromonospora; species Micromonospora polyrhachis. Next base: position 2,826,629 of record NZ_JACHJW010000001.1, read on the forward strand.
CACGTGTCCGCGCCGCCCGAGCGGGCATTCTCCGTGTTCACCGACGGTTTGTCCGACTGGTGGGTGAAGGAGTACACCTGGTCCGGTCCCGACGCACTGGTCGAGATCGGCATCGAACCACGAGACGGCGGCCTGGCGTACGAGATCGGCCCGTACGGCTTCCGCTGCGACTGGGGACGGGTGCTGCTCTGGCAGCCGCCGTCCCGACTGGTTTTCGCCTGGCAGATCGGCCCGGACCGTGCCCCGCTTCCGGACCCGGACCGGGCCAGCGAGGTGGCGATCACGTTCACCCCGGACGAGGACGCCCGGACCTGCGTGGTGGTGGAGCACCGGCACTTCGACCGGCACGGCGAAGCCGCTGAGGGCTACCGGCAGGCACTCACCGCCGGTTGGCGCGAACTGTTGTCCCGCTACACGCTCACGGTCGAGTCCGGCCCGCACAGCTAACGGCGCGAGGTCACCGCATCCGGCGACGCCGAGCCCAGATGGGTCCCCCCGAGGTTGGCCCGGTGACCGGCCGCCGCCCCCTGGGCCAGGCCGCCACCTATCAACCGGCGAGCACCGGCCGTCCGTACCCGGGGATAGGTCTCGGACAGCCGACGATCGACCCGTACCGAGCGGTCGGCGAGCACCAGCGCGGTGGACGATCCGGATTCCCGGGTCACGGCCGACTCGGCTTCCCGGAGTCGGCCACCCACCGCACCCGTGAAGCCGGCCAACCAGGACCGGCGAAACGCGGCAGGATGCTCACCGGGCGGCACCTGGGCAGCGGCCAGCCCGTGGGCGGCCTGCACCAGCAGCGAGGTAAAGAGCAGCTCAACCCGTTCGAGGTCGCTGGTGAAGCCGAAGAGATGCAACACGAAGCCGCCGTCGCCCCGACGGCGTACCGAGCGACACCGCAGCGCGTCGGCGACGGTGGCGAGCAGCCCGGCCTTGTCCAACGCGTACGGTGCGACCACGTCCACGATCCGGTCGCCGACCGGGTCGGTGGCTGGTTCACGGGCAGCGAGCAGGGCTCGATCGACCCCGTACCGGGCGATCAACTCGGCTGCCTTGGCGGTGAACGCCGCCGCCTCCGCCGCAGTACAGGCCGGGTCCTCCGCCTTGGCCAGCAGCTTCCGCACCTTGCTCAGCATCGTGTCGGACATACCACCACAGCTACCACATCTCTCCGGGCGCGGTCGGGCTGGGAAAGATCGTCAGCCGGCTACCGTGGCCGACGGTCGTCAGCCCGCCCCGCAACGCAGGGACGTCAGCTTGCCCGGTGACGCAGGGACGTCAGCTTGCCCGGTGACGCAGGGTCGCGACGGCGGACCCGGCCAGGGTGAGCAGGCAGTCGGGCAGTTGCCCGTCGGCCAGCGCCGCCCCGAACAGGGCTTCCCCGGTGTCGACGTCCCGGTTGGCGTACGCACTGACGAACCGGGCCACCCATCGGGCGTCGTACGCGGCATCGTCGATGTCGGGAAAGTCCAGGGTCCAGGCTCCCACCGGCACCTGGTCACCGACCATCGTGGCTGCCAGGCACCAGGCCACGTCGTAGGCTCCGACCACGCCCGACCGATCGACCACGGCGTCGAACGTGCCGACCACGGCGTCGCTGTCGCCGGCCAACGCCGAATGCAGCACCGCGGTGGCGTCGGCGAGGGTCTCCTGCGGTACGTCCGTCACGTGCGGAAGGGTATGCCGCCAGGTCAAGTTCCGTCCGGGGAACCCGGGAAACCTGAGAGCCGGAAACGGGGGAACCCGGGAAACCGGGCACTCCGGGGGTGGCACGTTTCCGGGATCTCCCGTGCTGCCACAGGTCGTACGGTCGTAGGCAGACAGCCAACCGGGAAGGTGCTTGGACATGAGCGACGAATACTCCGACCCCAGCCTGACCGAGGACGTGGACCCGGCCGACAGCCAGGAAAGCCCCGAGCCGAACCTCGATCCGCACACGATCACCGTCCACAACCTGGACGGGTCGACGGACATGATCGTCGACCGCGACGGCGATGGCCGGGCCGACGAGACGCGGCACGACAAGGACAGCGACGGCATCGCCGACACCGTCTACATCGACAGTGACCACGACGGTCGGATGGACACGATCCTCAAGGACTACGACGACGACGGCCGGGTCGACCGGATGGAGATCGACACCAACGGCGACGGCAAGATCGACACCTACGGGTACGACCACAACAACGACGGTCGGATCGACTCGATCTCCGCCGACACCGATCATGACGGCAAGGCCGACACCTGGATCCGGGACACCAATCACGACGGCAAGCCGGACTACACCCGTATCGACATGGACGAGGACGGGAAGAACGACAAGTTGACCAGGGACACCAACTACGACGGGGTGCCGGACGAGGTCACCTTCTCCGACCCGGACAGCAACCCGTACGCCACGGTCTGATCTGTCGTAACGAGGATGCTGGTGTGCGGTGGTCGGCACAACCGGCCGCCGTACGCCGGCGCCGAACGGGAGGGGTCACGTCTTCTTCCGGTCCAGGAACTCCGTCATCCGCCGCCGCTTCTCCTCGTCCTCGAAGAGAACGGCCTGGCTGACCAGGTCGAGGTGCGGATGTGCCGCCACCGGGGCGTCCACCGCCAGCTTGGTCAACCGCAGGGCCAGTGCGGAGCCCTTCGCGATCTCGTCCAGCAACTGGTGCGCCCCATCCAGCAGTTCGCCCGGCTCGTCGACCACCCGGTTGACCAGGCCGATCCGCAACGCCTCGGCCGCGTCGACCCGCCGACCGGTGAACAGCAGTTCCTTGGCCCGCGCCTCACCGACCAGTGCGGGTAGCCGGTGGGTCGCGCCAGCTCCAGCGATGATGCCCAACCGCACCTCCGGCTGGCCGAAGAACGCCCGCGCCGTACACACCCGCAGATCGCAGGCGTACGACAGCTCGGCACCACCGCCGAGCGCCGGCCCGTCGATCGCGGCCACGGTGGGCATCGGCAACGCTCGGATCCGCCCGAACAGCGCGGAGTTGATCGCGGCGAGCGCGTCGAGCCGACCGCGTTCCCGCAGTTGCCCGATGTCGGCACCGGCCGCGAAGATCCCGTCCGTGCCTCCGGTGAGCAACAACAGCCGGGGTTCCTGCTCCAGTCGGGCGCACACCTCGTGCAGGGCGGCCACCAGGTCGGCGTCAACGGCGTTGCGCTTCTCCGGCCGGTCCAGGGTCACCACCAGCCGGTCGGGCAGCTCCTCGATCCGCAGACTCACTGCTTCACCCCGCCTTCCCAGCGATAGAAGCCGTGGCCCGACTTCTTCCCCAACCGTCCTTCGGCGACCATCGACTCCAGCAGCGGCGGCGGGGCGAACCGGTCGCCGTACGCCTCCTGCAGCGCCCGGGCGATGTCCAGCCGTACGTCGAGTCCCACCAGGTCGGTGAGTTCCAGCGGGCCGATCGGGTGCCGGTAGCCGAGCACCATCGCCTTGTCGATGTCGGCCGGGCTGGCCACCCCGTCGGCGACCATCCGGATCGCCTCCAGCCCGAGCGTCACGCCGAGGCGGGAGGTGGCGAAGCCGGGCATGTCCCGTACGACGATGGGGTCCTTGCCCAGCCGGGCGGCGAGCGCGACCGCCGCTGCGGTGGTCTCCTCGGCGGTGTCCGGGCCGACCACGATCTCCAGTAGCGGCATCGCCCAGACCGGGTTGAAGAAGTGCAGGCCGAGGAAGCGCCGCGGGTGGGCCAGTCCACCGGCCAGGCCGCCGATCGGCAGGCTGGACGTGTTGCTGGCGAGCAGGGCCGGTTGTCGGGCCTCGGCGGCGGCGAGCACCGTCCGCTTGAGATCGGCCCGTTCGGGCACCGCTTCGACGATCACGTCAGGTCCTTCGGCGACCTCGCCCAGGTCCGGGCGGATGGACAGCCGCTGCCGACTCGCCGCCGCGTCCGCTTCGGTCAGCTTGCCGCGTTCGACGGCACGGTCCCAGAGTCGCCCCAGGGTCTCCACCGCCGCGTCGGCCCGTCCGGTGTCGACCTCGACCAGGTCCACGGCGTAGCCCGCGCCGGCTGCCGAGTAGGCGATGCCGAGCCCCATCGTGCCTGCTCCGACGACCACAAACCGCTCGCTCATGGGGGCGACCATATGTGGCCTTGCCGCTGGCTGCTTGCATGGGTCCGCCCGGTGTTGTGTTGGCCCCACGAGAGGGGTTTCCCGTGCCGCCGTGGACGGGTACCGGGCCTACCAGCGAGCTTCGCCCGAGGAAGGGAAGAGTTACGTGAGCGATTCACCGGAGACCGAGATCATCGAGACGCGCGGCGAGGACCGGGTCGAGTTGCTGGCGATGGACGCCAACAACGACGGTCGGACCGACGTGTGGGTGGTCGACACCGATGACGACGGTAAGGCCGACCTCTTCCAGTTCGACACCGACGGTGACGGCAAAGTGGACATCACCATGGTCGACCTGGACGAGGACGGTACCCCGGACGAGGTGGTCGACGGCGACGGCGGCCATCCGCCGACCGCCTAAGCCCAGATACGAGTCAGGGGCGGCGGGGGCACTTTTGCGTACCTCCTCCGCCCCTGGTCAGGCCGGACGTGCGAATACTGGTCAGTCGCCCTGACGCTGCTGGGGGATCTGCCCCTGCAGCAGAGCGCGTACCTCCGACTCGCGGTAGCGGCGATGGCCACCCAACGTCCGGATTGCGCTGAGCTTGCCCGCCTTCGCCCACCGGGTCACGGTTTTCGGGTCGACACGGAACATCGACGCGACCTCGGCCGGTGTGAGTAGCGGCTCTGGTTCGTGCGTTCGCGATGCCATCGGTCACTCCTCCACATGTACCTATAGACATCGGCCGGGGTCCCGCCGGCCGACGCGTCTCCCATGGTCCGGCTAGTCCCCGATGTCCGACATGGGCCGAACGGCCGAACGTCCCTGGATGGACGGATGAACCATGACCGATTTATACGGCTTTTATATGGCAGAAACCGGCTTATTCGGACTCATACTCACGCTTCGTGACTCACTAGCTACGAGCAGACTTCACCTTGGAAACGTTTCCACCACTCGGTCGAAGCCCCTGCCGCAGCCCCGCCTGGGCTCGCTCCCAACGCCCTCCCACCAGCAGCTTCAGCTACGCCTGGGGCGGCCGCTCCGACCGGTACTCACCCGGCAGGAGCATGATCAGTTGGAGCGTTCCAACAACTGCACCGCCCGCCAGCGCGCCACGAGCTTCTCGTACGCCTCGGTGGCCGCCTCCGCGTCCCCTCGGGACAACCCCGCCAGCCCGGCCGCCACCAGACCCGGCGAGTCATCCGCCGCCAGTGACTCGTCCGGCAACAGGTCGACCAACCCGCCGTAGTCGAGTTCCACCACCGATCGGGGATGGAACTCCTCCAACCAGCGAGCCGCCTCCTCGACCGCCTCGGTGATCGGGGCATTCCCCACCGTCTTCCGCAACACCGACAGTCCCCGCGAGGCACGCCGCCGGGCCTTGGAAATCTCGGTGCGGTAGCGCAGCACCCGCCGCTCCGGCCGGGTGGTCAACTCCCGCTCCCCGGCGTCGACGAAGACGAACCAACGCAGGGGTACGCCCCAGGTCGCGATCTGCTCGTGCACCCGGGGCACCCCGTGTTCGAGCACCCGAGCCCCGCTGCGCCAGTCCTCCACCACCGCCTTGGCCTGCCCGGCGAGCACCGGTGGCACGAAGGCGTCGGCCAGCACCGCCGGCACCCCGTCGCGAGCGTTCAGCGCCGCTTCCGCCACCCGGACTCGGAGACTCCACGGGCAGATCAGCACCATGTCGTCGGTTTCCAGGACGTACGCCTCGTCCGGCAGTTCCGGCAGTCGGGTCCAGCCTGCGCCCAGCGCCTCGATCACCGTGGTCCGCTGCCGGCCCGGCCCCTCCGACGGCGCGACCGCCCGCCCCTCCCGGACGTATCGGCGCCAGAAGATCTGCCGGTCGCGGTCGAACGCGGTCAGCGGCTCGTACACCCGCAGGTACGAAGCGAAGAGTGACGGCACGGCGCGATCCTCCCACGAAACGCAAGCTCGCTTCCGCGTACCCGCACTGTCCGATGTCCGCGTACCCGCGCCGTCCGGTGCCCGCTTACCCGCGCCGTCCGGTGCCCGCATACCGCGCCGTCCGGCAGGCGGGACGGGGGCGGTCGAGCGCAGGAACGTCAGCAGCGGCGAGCGATATTAGGCTCACCATCACCGGCGTCACCCCGCCGGCCACCGCAGGTCCGCATCCCAAAAGGGTGCCCCCGCCACCAGGAGCAGCAATGGGCGTATTCGCCAACAGCACCGACGACCGGGAAGCGACCGGACACGAGCAGGTCGTCTTCTGCCAGGACAAGCAGACCGGCCTCAAGGCGATCATCGCGATCTACTCGACGGCGCTGGGTCCCGCCCTCGGCGGCACCCGGTTCTACCCGTACGAGACCGAGGAAGAGGCCCTGCACGACGTACTCGACCTGTCGCGCGGGATGGCGTACAAGAACGCCCTCGCCGGCCTCGACCTCGGCGGCGGCAAGGCGGTCATCTGGGGCGACCCGGACCAGATCAAGGCCGAGCCCCTGCTGCGCGCGTACGGCCGCTTCGTCGAATCGCTCGGCGGGCGCTACTACACCGCCTGCGACGTCGGCACCTACGTCGCCGACATGGACCACATCGCCCGGGAGACCCGCTACGTCACCGGCCGCAGCGTGCAGCACGGCGGCGCGGGGGACTCCTCCATCCTCACCGCCTGGGGTGTGTACCAGGGCATGCGGGCCGCCGCCGAGCACACCTGGGGTACGCCCAGCCTGGCCGGCCGCCGGGTCGGCGTCGCCGGCCTGGGCAAGGTCGGCAAGTACCTGACCGGCCACCTGATCGAGGACGGCGCGTCGGTCGTCGCCACCGACGTCAACGAACAGGCCCTGGACTGGGTCCGGGAGACCTACCCTCAGGTGGACCTGGTCCCGGACACCGACGCCCTGATCACCTCGGACATCGACGTGTACGCCCCGTGCGCGCTCGGCGGCGCACTCAACGACGATACGGTCCCGGTGCTCCGGGCCCGGATCGTCGCGGGCGCGGCCAACAACCAACTCGCCCACCCGGGAATCGAGAAGATGCTGGCCGATCGGGGCATCCTCTACGCGCCGGACTACGTGGTGAACGCCGGCGGCGTGATCCAGGTCGCGGACGAGATCGAGGGGTTCAACTTCGAACGGGCCAAGCTCCGAGCGACCGGTATCTTCCAGACCACGCAGCGCATCCTGCGACTGGCCGACGCCGAGGGTGTGCCGCCGGCGGTGGCCGCCGACCGGCTTGCCGAACTACGGATGGCCGAGGTCGGCCGGCTCCGGACGATCCGCCTGGGCTGATCAGCCGGCTCCGGACGATCCGGCTGGGCTTGATTCTCGGCGACCTGCGCCGGGTCGCCGCCAGCGGACACCCCGTACGGGGCGGTCGAGGACCTGAGCGGTCCCGGCCGCCCCACCGTCCCCATCCCCGGGACCGTTCCACCGGATTGGCGATGGTTGGCCGATTTGGCCCCTAGATCGCTGGTTTGGCCGCCGGATCACTGGGAAGTAACCTCAGCGAGGATCGGCCCTCCGGGTAGGTCGAACAGGTGGCGACAGGAGTCGCTCCGGCCCGTCACGACCAGGCTAGGCACATGGTCCTTACCGGGTAGAATTTGGCGTGGCCGGGTCGCGCGCGACGCGCTGGCAAGGCCGGCGGTAACCCGAGGTGCCGAACCAGGGTCCTCCCATGTACCGTAAGAGCCACGAGAGATGCCTGACGTCATCGGGGCCCGCCTTCGGGCTGCCCCGAATTCTGTGCGAGGGGGTCGAGCCATGGGGCGCGGCCGTGCTAAGGCCAAGCAGACAAAGGTGGCCCGGGAGTTGAAATACCACTCCCCGAACACCGACCTCGCCGCCTTGCAGCGAGAACTCGGCGGCAGCGGCAAGTCGGACCGCGACTTCGACGACGACTACAAAGAGTATGTCGACGACGATGACGAGGACCACGACGCGGACGACCGCCCGGGCAACTGGGCGCCGCCAACCCGCTGACACCGCTCGCAATTGCGCACGCGGATCTTCCGCGTGCGCAGAACTGTGCGGGCGGCACGTCGATGTGACACCGTCGATCAAAGACCTGTCGCAGCGGATCGTCTGATCCGTCCTGCGACAGGTCTTTGATCGAAACCACCGACATCGACACGCTGGTCCGATCCGCCTCTCGGTATTCCTGCGACCCGGAACCGGCCGAGACGGCCACGACCGCACCTTCACCAGATCAGCGTGGGCGGTTGTTCCAGTTGTAGAACGTCGGAATGTTCTCGAAGTGGTTCCAGGCGCACACCGCGCCGTCGGCAGCCGCCGTCGCCTCTGCCCGCTGACGGCGTGCCTTCTCGGCCTCGCCCAGCAGCGAGGTCAGGCCAGGGCGGGCACCCCGCAACCGTTCGGCGATCGTGTCCGGGCCGTACTCCTCGACCTGGTCAGGCCGTTGCTGCTTCCTGGTCTCGGGCATGTTCCAGCACTCCCTCCAATAGGCGGATCTTGCTGTTACGGCAGTGGTTGGTCTCCGTACCGTCGAAGCTCCCGTGTTCGAAGTAGCGATTGGCGGCGTGGCCACCCCCGCAGAACCCGAAGTACGGGCACCGCGCCCGGCACGCCTCGATCCCGGTGAGGAACTCCGCCACCCAGGGCGTGGCGGCGGCCTTGGCCAGAATCTCCACCAGTGGGGTCTCCAGCACATTGCCACTGGTGAAGTCCCCGTACCGCGGATTGGAGAAACCGGCCAACTCCGGAGAGAGCAGCACCACGGAGCCGTCGTGACCGATCGTCGGAATGGGGTCGAGTTGACGGGGTAGGACCCCGTCCGCGGTGTCGTCCAACACCGCTGCGGCGTACCGAAGGGACCACTCGATCTCTCGAAGGTGAATGCGCGGTGTCCGCCGCCAGGCGGCGACCAGCTCTGCCCAGAACGAGGTCACCGCGCGGGCGGGATGGCGGTTGTCCCGGGTGTTGACTCCCTCCAGCTCCTCGATGTTGATGCCCAGGACGTCGCAGCCGAGGTCGAGGAAGTAGTCGTAGAGTTCCGTCGCCAGCCCTGGCTCGGGCCGGGTGACCACGCACAGGGCGGAAAACGCGATCCCGTTGCGGCGAAGCGCCTCGACCCCGGCCATGATCCGCTCGTACGCCGGCCGCCCACCCCGGGTGACCCGATCGGCGTTGCGTCCCCGAGGCCCGTCCACGCTGACGCTCACCCGTACGCGATGGGTGGCGAAGAACTCGCACCAGGCATCATCGATCAGCGTCGCGTTGGTCTGCACATGGTGCTCGACACTGGGATCGAAGGGGGCCAGCAAGGCGGCCAGGTGGTCACGACCGGCGGCGAGCGGCTCGCCGCCATGCCACACCACCGAGAAGCGGCCCGCGTGAGCCCAGCCGTCGACCTGACCAGCCACTGCCGTGGCGACGGAGACGGGCATCCGGCGGTCCCGGGACCGAAATGGCAGATAGCAGTACGCGCAGTCGAGGTTACACAAGGTCGTCGGCTGCATCACCACGTAACTGGGCATCGTGGCGATGCCCCGCATCCCGGAGAACCCTTGCCGTGGGACAGCCATCGGCCTCCTCCCCGTACCTGAGGGTGCTACCGCCCCGGCGACACGTCTTCCGCCCCGCCGGTGCTGGTAGTCGTCCTCAGGCTAGGCCGCGACAGCCACTCGGGTGAAGGCCCGATCAAGTAAGCGGACAATCATCGTACGGCCGTTCAGCCCCGGGTGTGCTGGCCGATCATCTGGACCTGTCCGGTGCCCTCGATGATCTCGCCAGCCTGCCACGCGTCGACGCCACGGCCGGTGAGGGTCGCCAACGCCCGGTCGGCGTCCTCCGCGGACACGATCGCGAACATGCCCACCCCCATGTTGAACGTCGACTCCATCTCCGGGTCCTCGATCCGGCCCTTGGCCTGGATCAGGTCGAAGATCGGCTGCGGCTTCCAACTGGCCCGGTCGACCACCGCGTCGACATTCTCGGGCAGTACCCGGACCAGGTTGCCGGGGATGCCCCCGCCGGTAATGTGGGACAGGGCCCGCGTCTCGGTCTCGGCGATCAGCTTCAGGCAGTCCTGGGCGTAGATCCTGGTCGGCGTGAGCAGCTCCTCGCCGAGGGTGCGCTGCCGGCCGAACTCCTCGACGACCGTCTCCAGCCGCATCCGTCCGGCCCCCAACAGCACGTGCCGGACGAGGGAGTAGCCGTTGGAGTGCAGACCGGAGGAGCGCATCGCGATGACCACGTCACCGACCTCCACCCGCTCCGGGCTGAGGATCTCGTCCTCCTCCACCACGCCGACACCGGTGGCGGAGATGTCGTACTCGTCGGGTCGCAGTACCCCGGGGTGCTCGGCGGTCTCGCCTCCGAGCAGTGCGCAGCCGGCGTACCGGCAGCCGTCAGCGATGCCCGCACCGATCTCGGCGACCTTCTCCGGTACGACCTCACCGGTGGCGATGTAGTCGAGCAGGAACAGCGGCTCCGCGCCGCAGGCGACCAGGTCGTCGACGACCATCGCCACCAGGTCGATGCCGACCGTGTCGTGGATGTCGAGCTGCTGGGCGATCACCAGCTTGGTGCCCACGCCGTCCGTGGACGAGGCCAGGACCGGGCTGCGGTACTTCTTGGTGTCCAGGCGGAACAGGCCGGCGAAGCCCCCCAGGTCGCCCAGCACCTCGGGGCGACGCGTCTGCCGCACCTTCGACTTGAGCAGTTCGACCGCCCGGTCCCCGGCGTGGATCGAGACGCCCGCGTCCGCGTACGACACGCTGCGCTTCCGGCCGGAACGACCGGCACCGGCCGTCCACGGCTGGTGGCCGGCTCCCTCGGTGGAGCTGGGGCCGCCGACGGGCCCGCTTCCTGCGCCACTTCGCTCAGTCACGTGCGTCACGGTTCTCCCCTTTGTGTCTCACGCGGTTGCCGCGTGGGGTGGCGATCGAAAGTCGCTCGACGGTTTGTTGCGATCCCCGACCAACCAACCGGGCGGGGAGCGGTCCGTGGCCCACGGGGCTGGACCGCACCAACTGGACGTTATGGGCGATGTGTGGCATCGACGCCGCCTGCGGTGGCGACGAGGGACTGGGCCTCGGGCGCCTCGACCCCGGTCTCCGGAGCGTGGTCGTCGGCCGCCGAGGCTCCCTGGACCCGACGGCCCACCCCTTCGAGTACGTGCTTGCCGATCAGGTTCCCCGTCGGCAGGTCGATCGGGTACTCCCCGTCGAAACACGCCCGACAGAGCCGCGTCTTCGGCTGCTCGGTCGCCCCCACCAGTCCCGTGAGAGAGACGTATCCCAGCGTGTCGGCCCCGATCGACCGACGGATCCCGTCATTGTCCAACCCACTGGCCAGCAGCTCCGCCCGGGTGGCGAAGTCGATCCCGTAGAAGCACGGCCAGCTGACCGGTGGCGAGGAGATGCGTACGTGCACTTCCAGTGCACCGGCTTCGCGGAGCATCCGGACGATCGCCCGCTGGGTGTTGCCGCGCACGATCGAGTCGTCGACCACGACGATCCGCTTGCCGCGGACGTTCTGCCGTAGCGGGTTGAGCTTCAGACGGATGCCGAGCTGGCGCAGGGTCTGCGACGGCTGGATGAAGGTCCGCCCGACGTAGGGGTTCTTCATCAGGCCGGCACCGTAGGGGATACCGGACTCCTCGGCGTAGCCGATCGCGGCGGGAGTGCCGGACTCGGGCACCGGGATCACCAGGTCCGCCTCGACCGGGTGCTCCTTGGCGAGCTGCCGCCCGATCTGCACCCGGGCCGCGTACACGTTGCGGCCGGCGATGGTCGCGTCGGGTCGGGCGACGTACACGTACTCGAAGAGGCAGCCCTTGGGCTCCGGCGCGGCGAACCGGGCCGAGCGCAGGCCGTCCTCGTCGATCGCGAGCAGCTCGCCGGGCTCCACCTCACGAACCACGCTGGCCCCGACGATGTCGAGAGCGGCGGTCTCGCTCGCCACCACCCAGCCCCGCTCCAGCCGGCCCAGCACCAGCGGGCGTACGCCGTACGGGTCCCGGGCGGCGTAGAGGGTCGTCTCGTCCATGAAGACGAAGCTGAAGGCACCGCGCAGTGTCGGCAGCAACTCCAGCGCGGCGGCCTCCACGGAGAGGTCCGGCCGGCTGGCCAGCAGCGTCGTCACCAGCGAGGTGTCGGAGGTGGAGACGTCCGCCTCCAGCCCGCGTTCGGCGATCTCACGGGAAAGGTCGGCACTGTTGACGAGGTTGCCGTTGTGGGCGAGGGCAATCGTCGTACCGGTCGTCGTGGCCCGGATCGTCGGCTGCGCGTTCTCCCAGGTGGAGCCGCCGGTGGTGGAGTAGCGGGTGTGCCCGATCGCCAGGTGGCCACGCAGACTCGCCAGGGTGGGCTCGTCGAAGACCTGGGCGACGAGACCAAGATCCTTGTAGACCACCACGCTGGAGCCGTCACTCACCGCGATACCGGCGGCCTCCTGCCCCCGATGTTGCAGAGCGTAGAGACCGAAATAGGTGAGATTCGCCACTTCTTCGCCGGGCGCCCAGACTCCGAACACACCGCACGCGTCTTGCGGGCCGGGCCGTTGCGGGTCTAGTTCGTGACTCAACCGGCCGTCGCCTCGAGGCACCTGCCGCTCCCTCATGCTGGTCATTTGGGCTGCAATCCGCACCGTATCGGGGGTCGCCATCGCTTCAACAGTGTACGCGAGCACACCCGCAACACTGAGCGCCACTTAGCAGTTACATAACGTTAAGTCGATGGTTCTTCGGTTACGGTCCGGATTGGCAGGTACGCGGAGAGATCCGCTCGCGTCCCGCTGACCCGGATCCGGCCCTCTTCCACCGCCGCCGACCATTCCAATCGGCCGGTCGCGAGCATGATCCAGGTAGTCGGGTCCAGTTCGACGACGTTCGACGGCGTCCCTCTGGTGTGCCGAGGACCGGTCATGCACTGAACTGCACCGTAAGGTGGGACCCGCACCTCCACCGAACGGCCCGGAACACGTCGGGCCAATTCCGTGAGCAACTCCCGTACGGCCGCACGCAGGACCTCACGCTCCGGCGTACGACCAGCGTCTAGGGCCGCCGTCGCCAGTGGTACCGCCGAGAAGTTTTTGTGCGGATAGGACACAACGGGACGTTACAACTGACAGGTGGGGCATTCCACGCTGCCCCTGGGTCGCGCCGATCCGGTCGGACAAGGCATAGTTGCCGACGGTGTACTCGTACGGTGACGCCTGCCGGCCGCACAGCGTAGCCGGAAGGCCAGCCCGGAAGGCGGTGGACGTGACAACACACCGAAAAGCCTGGACGAAGCGGGCCGGTGTGGTCTTGGCGCTGGCAGCGAGCGCCCTTCTAGCCCTCCCCGCCACACCCGCATCGGCTGCGGAGATCAGTGTGTCCCCGGGTTCGGTCAAGGTGCGCGCCGGCGGGGACGCCACCGTGATGGTCAACATCAGTAGCGGCTCACCGAACGAGGACGTGACGGTCAACGTCACCGGCCTCCCCCCAGGCGTCAGCTGTAGCTCCGGTTGCGGTGAGGTCTCACTCAACATCACGGGCAGCAAGTCCCACGCATTGACGCTCAAGGCCGCCAACAACGCCCCGGCAGCCAACGGTGCCTCCGCCACGGTGCAACTGGTAGCTCGATCCGGTGACAGCACGAAGCCGCTGTCAGTCACCGTCACCGCCGCCGAGCCGGAGGTGGAGACGGTTACGGAGGTCTCCGGGCGGGTCAGCGGGAGCAGCGGCAACGCGATTGCCGGTGCGGACGTCGTCCTCACCGACTCGAAGGGCGGCCGGTTCTCGACCACTTCGAGCAGCAGCGGTCGGTTCTCGTTCACCGGCACCAAGCAGCGCCCGATCGCTCCCGGCGGGCTCACCCTCGGCGCTGCCAAGGACGGCATCACCACCACGAGGAGCCTCTCCGGTACGGCCGGGCAACGGCTCACCGGCCAGTCACTCCGGTTGGAGATCGCCGGTGCGACGCCCACCGCGACCGCCAGCGCTCCGCCCACCGTGGGCCCCGACGAGACTCCGGAAGAGACGGCTGAAGCGACCGAGACCCCGCCCGCCGCCGCCCAGGAACCCACCAGCGACGAGTCCAGCGGCAGCGGGATGTCGTGGCTGCTGATCATCCTCGGCGGTCTGCTCGTCGCGCTCGGGGTGGGTGCCATCGTCCTGCTGTTGATGCGTCGCAAGGAGAACAACTCCGAGGACGACGAGGACGACGGCCCATCCGATCCGCCGTCTGGGCGGCGGGGAGCCGCCTACCGGGACGACCTCGACGAAACCCGGATCACCACCCGGGCCGGGGCCGATCCGACCATGGTCGCCGGAGCGTCACTCGCTGACGCACCGACCATGATGCACAACCGTCCGTTGGTCGACGACGAATTCCCCGACCCGTACGGCGCACCACTGCCGAGCCAGAACCCGCAGTCGCCGAGCTACGGCGGTCAGCAGGGCTGGGCGAACGACGATTACGGCAGCAACGCCCCGACCCAGGTCGGCTATGGCGCCGCCGGGGCGGCGGCGGGCACCTACGGCAGCAACACGCCTTCCTCGGGTAGCGGCTACGGCAACGCCCCCTCCTCCGGAAGCGGCTACGGCAACGCGCCTTCCTCGGGCAGCGGCTACGGCAGCACCCCCTCCTCCGGAAGCGGCTACGACAGCCGCGACCGCGAATACGGTGGTTCGTCCGGCGGCTACGGTCAGTCGGGTGGCTACGGTCAGCGCTACGACGAACCAACCGGACGCTACGAGCCGGGCAACGACGACTACGGCCCAGCGGCCGATCCCTACGCCACCGGCTCCTATGGCCAGTCCGGCGGCCCCGAGCCAACCCGGAGCTACGGCCGGGAGGGTGGCGGCGAACCCGAGCCGACCCAGGGCTACGGGCAGTACGGCCAGTCTGGCGGCTACGACGCGCCCAGCGCCGGTGGTGGCTACGGTCAGCGCGACAGCTACGAGTCCGGGTCGACCGGCTACGGCGGCGACCAGCCCACGACCGGTCGTGGTTACGACGAACGTGGTGGCTACGACGATCGCGGCGGCTACGGCAACCGGGGCGGCTACGAGGATCGGGGCGGCTACGGCCAGGTCCCCGATCAGCGCGGGGACGGATACGACACCCGCGGCTACGACCAGGGTGGCTACGGTGGCACGGCACCGGAGGACCGTACCCGGGTGGACGGGCCTCCGCAGCAGAACCGATCCAGCCGGCGATCATTGGACTGGTTGGACGACTGACGGGGCCAACCGGCGGTCCAAACCGGACCCGGCGGCTGGCGAGCGTACGCAGGTGGCGGATCGAGCCCTCTTCGCCGAGGGCGTCGGTCCGCCACAGTGCTTCTCGGGCTGACCAGTACTTTCCGAACGGCCCGTGCCTTCCACGCTGTCTTCGCCGGGTCTCGGGCGGTCAGGTCAGCCGGCAACGAAGACACCGTGGTGCAACACCGGCACCACCGGGGAGACGTCCCGCTGGACCGCGATCTCCACATCCTCGGCGAAGCCTCGTTCGGCCAGTTCCCGGCCGGAGACACAACCTCGGATGGCGGCTGGCAGGTCGGTGACGCTGGCCAGCGTCGCCAGCGCCATCGCGGCTTCCACCGACAGTCCGGCCGGTACGGTGGCGAGCACGTCGAGGATCGCCGCCGCCCCGAGCTGATCCTCCACACAGGGCCGCAGTGTGCCGTCCGGCCAGCGTTCCCCGGCGGCGATCACTCCGATCGGGGCGTCTGTCGTCCCGTACCCCCGGCTGCGCAGCCATCGTCCGACGGCGGTGGCGTTACGGACGGAGCCGGCGAGCACCAGCCGGCCGGTCGCGGCGGCTGCCGCGCAGATCGCCGAGCCGTTCGGGGAGGGCAACACCAGGTCCGTCACGACCGGGGCGGTAGTCAACGCCGCTGGCGACAGGGACCATGGATGGTCCGGGGTGACCGCAGTCCGTCCGACTGCGGCGACCCCTCCCACCCGCAACGCGTATTCGGTCGCCTGGGCACCCCAGGGGAAGGGATGTACTCGCATTCCCCGGCCCACCGCCACCTGCACCGAGGTGGTGAAGGAAAGCACGTCGACGACCACCAGCGCGGCGCAGACCCGCCCCAACTCGGCAGCCCCGGTAAGGCCCCAGTCGAAGCGTGCGCCCGTACCCGGCTGGGTGTGAGCGGCCTCGGCCCGGGCGGATGCCCTGGCCAAGGCCTCAGTGGCCGGCGGAGGTCGGCACACCGCCCGCCGGGTCCGCCGGTCCGTCCACCGGCTCCGCCTGGCCACCTGGCTCAGCCGGGTTGACCTGCTCAGCCTGGTTGAACTGCCCGGACGCCACGGTCGCCGAGGTCAGCTCCTCGGGATCGGCCACCGAGCCGGACACCGTACCGCCGAAGATGCTCGGCATGGTCGACGTGAAAGCGGTCCGCAGCTCGTCCAGCGTCAACCGGAACTGCCCGCGTACTTCCAGGGCACCACTGGTCGGTTCGGTGACGCCGATCAGGGTCCAGGGCAGTCCGCGCTCCGCGCAGAGCGCGGTGAACGCCTTCTCCTGGCCGTGCGGCACGGTGACCAGGGCCCGACCGGTGGTCTCGCTGTAGAGGTAGACGAACGGCATCGAGCCACCCGCGAACTCCTCCGGCAGCGCGATCTGCGCCCCGACGCCGTATCGCAGGGTCGACTCGACCAGCGCCTGGGCGAGGCCACCGTCGGAGAGGTCGTGCGCGGAACGGACGTGCCCCACCCGGGCCGCCTCCGCGATCGTCTCGGCCAGTACCCGTTCCCGGGCCAGGTCCACCCGGGGCGGAACACCGCCGAGGTGACCATGCGCCACCCAGGCCCACTCGGAGCCGGAGAGTTCCACGTGGGTCTCACCGAGCAGGAAGATCAGATCCTGGTCGGCACCCGCCGACCGAGCGAAGCCCATCGGCACCCGCTGGGCGACGTCGTCGAGTACACCGAGCACCCCGACGACCGGCGTCGGGTGGATCGCCGCCGCACCGGTCTGGTTGTAGAAGCTGACGTTGCCCCCGGTGACCGGGATGCCCAGTTCCGCACACCCGTCGGCGAGGCCGCGTACCGCCTCGGCGAACTGCCACATCACGCCGGGGTCCTCGGGCGAGCCGAAGTTGAGACAGTTGGTGACGGCGATCGGCTGGGCACCGCTGACCGCGACGTTACGGTACGACTCGGCCAACGCCAGCTTCGCGCCGTTGTACGGGTCGAGCCGGGCGTACCGGCCGTTGCCGTCCACGGAGAGCGCGACACCGAGGCCGGTCTCCTCGTCGACGCGGATCACGCCCGCGTCCTCGGGCTGAGCGAGCACGGTGTTGCCGAGGACATAGCGGTCGTACTGCTCGGTGACCCAGGACTTGTCGCACAGGTTGGGCGAGGCGATCATGCGCAGCACGGTCTCGCGCAGCGCCTCCGGGGTGGCCGGTCGGGGCAACGTCTCGGCCCGGTCCGCCTGGAGCAGGATCAGGTCCGCCGGCTCTCGCATCGGCCGGGCGTAGACCGGTCCGTCGTCCACCAGCGAGCCCGGCGGCACGTCGACCACGACGTGGCCCCGCCAGGTGACCAGCAGCCGACCGGGCTCGCCGTCCGGTTGGGCCGGGGTGACCTCACCGATGGCGGTGGCGAGTACGCCCCACTTCTCGGCGGTCTTGAGTACGGCTTCCAGCTTCTCCGGCTCGACGACGAGCAGCATCCGCTCCTGCGACTCGCTCGCCAGGATCTCGTGCGGCTCCATCGACGGCTCGCGCAGTGGCACCCGCTCCAGCCAGACCCGCATCCCGGTGCCGGCAGCGGCGGCGGTCTCGGTCAGCGCGCAGGTCAGCCCGGCACCGCCGAGATCCTGGATACCGACGACGAGTTGGGCGTCGTAGAGCTCCAGACACGCCTCGATCAGCAGCTTCTCGGTGAACGGGTCACCGACCTGCACCGACGGGCGGCGCTGCTCACTGGCCTCCTCGAAGGTGGCACTGGCCAGCACCGAGACGCCCCCGATGCCGTCCCGGCCGGTCTTCGCGCCCATCAGCACGACCACGTTGCCGGGACCGGCAGCGGCCTTGTTCTGTAGCCGGTCGACCGGCAGCACACCGAGGCAGAGCGCGTTGACCAGCGGGTTTCCCTGGTAGCAGGGGTCGAAGACGACCTCGCCGCCGATGTTGGGCAGGCCCAGGCAGTTGCCGTAGCCGCCGACGCCGGCAACCACGCCCGGCAGCACGCGAGCGGTGTCGGGGTGGTCGGCCGCGCCGAAGCGCAGCGGGTCCATCACCGCGACCGGGCGGGCACCCATCGCCAGGATGTCCCGGACGATGCCGCCGACGCCGGTCGCCGCACCCTGGTACGGCTCGACGAAGCTCGGGTGGTTGTGCGACTCGACCTTGAAGGTGACCGCGAGCCGGTCGGAGATCTGGACGACCCCGGCGTTCTCCCCGATCCCGGCGAGGAGTCGGTCGCTGGGGGGTGCCTTCTCACCGAACTGGCGCAGGTGGACCTTGCTCGACTTGTAGGAGCAGTGCTCGCTCCACATGATCGAGTACATGGCCAGCTCGGACTGGGTGGGGCGACGGCCGAGGATCTGCCGGATGCGGTCGTACTCGTCGTCGCGGAGCCCCAGCTCCGGATAGGGCTGCAACTCGTCGGGACTGGCGACCGCCTGGGCGACCGTGTCGGGACCGTCGACCAGGTCGTCGGCGGAGATGGCACGGGACGACGCGGCGGCCAGCGGCGGATCGGCCGAAACCGGGTGCCGTGGCGTGGGGGCGAGTCCGTCGGCCGGCATGGCCACCGTCGCCCCCTCCTCGTTCGCTCCGATGTCGGACTGAGTGGTCATGCCGGCGCCCCCGCCAGGTGCTTGAGGATCGAGGTGAAGAAGCCGAGGCCGTCGAGCGAGGGGCCGGTCAGCGCCTCCACGGCGTGCTCGGGATGCGGCATGATGCCGACCACGTTGCCGGCCTCGTTGGTGATCGCCGCGATGTCACGCTGCGAGCCATTCGGGTTACCGTCCACGTAGCGGGCCACGACCCGCCCGGTCGCCTCCAGCTCGTCCAGGGTGCGCTGGTCGGCGACGTACCGGCCCTCGCCGTTCTTGACCGGGATGAGCACCTCCTGGCCCGCCTGGTAGACGTTGGTCCAGGCCGTACCCGCCGACTCGATGCGCAGCAGCTGGTCCCGGTTACGGAAGTGCAGATGCTCGTTGCGGGTCAGCGCGCCCGGGAGCAGGTGCGACTCGCACAGGATCTGGAAGCCGTTGCAGATGCCGAGCACCGGCAATCCGCCCCGAGCCGCAGTCACGATCGTCCCCATCACCGGGGCGAACCGGGCGATCGCCCCGCAGCGCAGGTAGTCGCCGTAGGAGAAGCCACCGGGTAGCACCACGGCGTCGACACCGTGCAGGTCGGCGTCGCCGTGCCAGAGACGTACCGCCTCGGCTCCGGCGATCCGAACCGCCCGGGCGGCATCCCCGTCATCGAGCGAGCCGGGGAAGGTCACCACACCGATGCGGGCGGTCACGGCCGAGCGCCCTCGGTGTCGTCCATCTCGACCACGCGGAGCGTGAAGTCCTCGATGACCGGGTTGGCGAGCAGCTTGTCGGCTATTTCCCGGGCACGATCGAGGTCCGGCTCACCGGTGAACTCGATCTCGACCCGGCGGCCGATACGTACGGAAGACACATCGCTGACCCCGAGCCGTGGCAGCGCGTTTGCGACAGCCTGGCCCTGGGGATCAAGAATCTCCGGCTTGAGCATGACGTCGACGACGACGCGAGGCACGGGGCACTCCTGACTGTGTACGCAGTTGGGATCCGGCCCATCGAGGGGCGAGCAAGAGCCAGCCTACCTGGCAGGTAGAGCAGGTGACGCACCGGTCAGCCCGGGGCGCGTCCGGTGGTCGGCGCTCCAAGACACTTACCGCATCGATCCGGGCGCATCGTCACGCATCGCCGCGGAAATGCCGGCACTCGCCGCCCCGGTGAGGGGATCTTTCGGGGCGACCACACATCGCGGAACCCGCTCGCGCCGCCGCTCGCACCGCTGATCGCGTCCTGGGGGCGTGGGTCAGCCGGTGGACCTACCCGATTGATCGGATACACGGCCCCAGTCGATTGCCAATTAATAGTCAAACTTCGATTTGACTCTTGTGGATGACAGTCGAACGTCCTAGCGTGTGGCGTCGGAACGGCTGGTTCTCCAAACCAAACGTTCCATGACACCAACCCGTACGGCGGAAACCTCGCCGCCTACGGGGGCTCACCCGACCCGGACCCCGGGTGCCTCCCCCTCGGAAGGAGCCACACGCATGCGTCTCCGCCTCGCCACGGCGATCTTCGCCACCGCCCTCGCCGCGGTGCTCGCCGCCCCATCGGTCGCCTCGGCCGCGCCACAGCCGATCATCGGTGGCGGCACCGTCTCGTCCGCCCCCTGGGCCGCCGCCGTCTTCAGCAACGGCTCGTTCACCTGCTCCGGAACGATCATCTCGTCCCAGTGGGTGCTCACCGCCCGACACTGCGTCAGCGGCACCATGTCGGTCCGGGTCGGCAGCGTCTACCGCGCCTCCGGCGGGGTCACCCGGACCGTCTCCGCCTCGTACTCCCGCTACGACCTGGCGCTGCTCCAGCTGAGCAGCGCGGTCAGCACCTCGTACGTGACCCTGTCCAGCAGCTACCCGCCGGTCGGCTCCACCAACTCGATCTACGGCTGGGGCATGACCTGCTACAGCGGCTGCTCCGCGTCGTCCCAGCTCAAGACCGCCAACGTCCAGGTGACGAGCACCAACGTGACCGACGCGTACGGCGGTCGGGCGATCCGCAGCACCCGGATCAACGGCAACGCGTGGCGTGGTGACTCCGGTGGGCCCCAGTTCTACAACGGTGCCCAGGTTGGGGTTGCTTCGACCGCCGACGGCCAGAGCATCCAGAACTACGGCAGTGTGGCGTACAACCGGGCCTGGATCACCTCGGTGTCCGGCGTATAACCCATTCGTGGTCCCGCGGCGCGGACGTGCCCGATCGGTCGGGCCGTCCGCGCCGCGTCGTTTCGCAGAACGCGGCACGTGAAGCCGGCTCACAATTCCGCCGGTCCGGGCTCTGCCAACATCGACAGGGTGCTGGTCGTGACGATGGACCATTTACCCGGTTACGAGATCCGCCAGATCCTCGGCGAGGTGGTGTCGTCGATGGCCCGGACCCGTAACCCGTACCGCGAGGGGGTCAAGAACCTGCGCGGTGGTGCGTACGACCCGAAGGCACCGGAGAACCTCACCCGGTGGCGTACCGACTCAGTGGCCAAACTCGGTGAGGAAGCCCGCCGACTCGGCGCCAACGCGGTGATCGGGATGCGATTCGACCACCGCGAGGTCGGCGAGATGTGGATGGAACTGTGCGCGTACGGCACCGCCGTGATCGCGTACCCGGTGGCGACGCCCGCGCCCGACCAGCCGCTGGTGGCGGCGGAGACGGCGCAGCCGGCCAGCGGCTCCAGCCTGGGCGCGATCGCCGAGCCGGCCAGCGCTCCCGACCTGGGCAGTGCTGCCGGCACCCCGACCCCCCGCAAATGACCGGCCGGCTCGACGGCCGATGGTGGTCGCCGGTGAGGCGACAGGGTCAGGCGGCAGCGGGCGACCGGCGGTCAGAGGATCGGTGCGGGCTGGTACGCCGCAGCCGCCGGATGGGCCGCGACCACCTCGGCGACCCGGGCCGCCACCGACCGCACCTGGGCCGGAGCGGCACCGACGAAGTCGGCCCGATCGGCCACCAGGGAGTCGATCTCGGCGCGGGTCAGGCCCAGCCGTTCGTCGGCGGCGAGCCGGTCGAACAGGTCGTTCTCGGTCGTCCCCTTCTCCCGCATGGCCAGCGCCACACCGACCGCGTGCTCCTTGATCGCCTCGTGCGTGACCTCCCGGCCGACGCCCCGACGTACCGCCGCGACGAGGATCTTCGTGGTGGCCAGGAAGGGCAGGAAGCGGTCCAACTCGCGGTTGATCACCGCCGGGTACGCGCCGAACTCGTCCAGCACGGTGAGGAACGTCTGGAACAGCCCGTCGGCGGCGAAGAAGGCGTCCGGCAGCGCCACCCGACGGACCACCGAGCAGGAGACGTCGCCCTCGTTCCACTGGTCACCAGCCAGTTCGCCGATCATCGACAGGTAACCCCGGATGATCACCGCGAAGCCGTTGACCCGCTCGCTGGACCGGGTGTTCATCTTGTGCGGCATGGCGCTGGAGCCGACCTGCCCCGGCTTGAAGCCCTCGGTCGCAAGCTCCTGGCCGACCATCAGCCGGATGGTGGTCGCCAGTGACGACGGCGCGGCGGCGGTCTGCGCCAACGCGGACACGACGTCGAAGTCGATCGAACGCGGGTAGACCTGGCCGACGCTCTCCAGCACCCGGGAAAAGCCCAGGTGCTCGGCCACCCGACGCTCCAGTTCGGCGACCTTCTCCGAATCACCGTCGAAGAGGTCGAGCTGGTCGGCGGCGGTGCCGACCGGCCCCTTGATGCCCCGCAACGGGTACCGCTCGATCAGATCGGTCAGCCGTTCGTACGCGATCAGCAGCTCCTCCGCCGCCGACGCGAACCGCTTGCCCAGCGTGGTGGCCTGCGCCGCGACGTTGTGCGACCGGCCGGTCATGACCAGGTCGGAGTGCTCCACCGCCAGCCGGGCCAGCCGGGCCAGGGTGGCGACCACCCGATCCCGGATCAGCTCCAACGAGCGGCGTACCTGTAGTTGCTCGACGTTCTCGGTGAGGTCCCGCGAGGTCATGCCCTTGTGCACGTGCTCGTGCCCGGCCAGCGCGCTGAACTCCTCGATCCGGGCCTTCACGTCATGCCGGGTGACCCGCTCCCGGGCCGCGATCGAGGCCAGGTCGACGTGGTCGAGCACCCGCTCGTACGCCTCGACTACCCCGTCGGGCAGCGTGATGCCGAGATCCCGCTGCGCCCGGAGTACGGCCAGCCAGAGCCGCCGCTCCAGCCGGATCTTCTCCTCGGGCGACCAGAGGGCGGCCAGTTCGGCCGAGGCGTACCGGTTGGCGAGGACGTTCGGGATACTCGTCACGCCCCGAATTCTTCCCCACCCGAGTCGGGCGGCCCGAGCCAGGTCGGGCGGCGCGACGACGACTCGTGCTGGCAGCTACTCGCGACGACCGGCCCGGATGGCAAGCCGGTCCAGGTAGCCAACCTGAAGTACGCCGAACACGACGAGCAGCAGCAACACGACCGGAATCGGTAGGACCAGGCCGAACACCTCGGAGACGCTCCCGCCCGGAAGCAGGCCCATCCGCATCGTGGCGAGCAGTGCCAGCGGGGCCGGCATCACCTCCCCGGTCGAGACGAGGTACGGCCACAGCAGGTCCTGCGCGCCGAGTAGCCAGGTGAGCAGTCCGGCCAACCCGACCATCGGCAGCGCCGGCAGCAGCATGCTCGTAGCGAGTCCCTGGCCAGCCCGCCAGCGTTCGTGCTGTCCCCGGAACAGCAGGGTGAACGCCACCAGCGCCGGAATCGACAGCCAACTCGGCGGGATCAGTCCGACGAAGGTGTTGAGCTGGTCGGCCTCACGGGCCCGCTCGAAGCCGGCGATCGACAACGGGCCGGTACCAACGAAGAACCAGGGGGCGAACGGCAACAGGAGCAGTTCGCTGAACCGACCCAGCGGACGCAGACCGCCGATGGCGAATCCGCCAAGCACGGCGATGCCCACCGCGACCACCGCCGAGATCAGCGGCGGGATCCAGGTGTCGACCAGCAGCGAGCCGGTAGTCAGTTGATCCGGCGTCGGTCTGGTGGGGCCGAAGAACGCCCGCAGCCACGGGAACAGGGTGTAACCGAGGATGGTCAGGAACGCCACCAGCCCGAGAACCAGCAGGACGATCGCGACCGGATGGGGCTGCTGCCGCCCCGCTACGACCGACGGCACGGAGGCCGATCCGGGCAGCGGTGCGGCCGACGGTACGGAGACCGAGGGCCCGGTCGCCGGGGCAGAATCGACCTTGACCGCCGCCGGTGCGGCCGTACGGTCCCGCCAACCCTCGAACTCGATCCGGGTACGGGTGGCGATGAGCAGCCCGACGGCCAGCAGCCCGAGCACCGCAAGGATGCCAAGAAGGATGGTGAGTGCGGCGGCACCGAGGCCGAAGTCGAAGCGGCGCAGGCTGTTCACCAGAGCAACGAAGACCGGCGTTGCCGCCTCGTTCCGAATCCCCGGAATGGTGTTCTGCAGGGTGAACGACTGGAGGCCGGTAGCGACGACGCCGAGCCCGAGCGTGCCGCCGACCGCGACCAGCGCCAGCCCGGTCTTGCCGCCAGCGGTGGCGCGACGCCGTACCACGCTCAGGAACAGGGTGGCCGCGACAGCGACGACCAGCCCGAACGTCATCCCTGCCGCCATGCCCACACTGGTGAGACGCGGGTTCTCCGCCCAGGTGTCCAGGTCGGCACGGTACGTCCACCAGGCGACAGCCAGTGCGGTCGGGGCGTAGCAGGCCAGGGGAAGGACGAGCAGTCCCCGGGTCACCAGGCGGGCCACCCGACCGGCCCGGTCGGCCACGAGGGCGAGTAGCGGAGCGGCGACCAGCGCCAGCAGCAGCGGCACGAGGCTGAGCAGCAGGGCGAATCCGATCGAGCCGAAGAACCCGATCTCGGACAGCCGGCCGTAGTTCGACCCGCCGACGGCCTCCGGCGGCAGGTACATCCTGTCGCGCTGGAAACTCTTCACCACCGTCGTGATGCTCGGGATCACGTACGACCACAGCAGTGCCACGATCGCCGGCACCAGCAGCGCCAGGCCGAGCCCGATGCGTACCCCGAGGCTCGGACCGGAACCCGGAACGCCAGCCGGCGGCTGCCCCGACACGAAGGGCGAGGTGGCCGGAGCGGACGACGGCGGCCCTGGTGCGAAGGGTGGGGTGGCTGTCACCCGGTCGAGGCTAACGGGGTCCCTCCGCCGCCGCAGTACCTCCCGCCGGGATTACGCGCTGATCTGATATCTGCTACCTGACTGTGGCGGGCTCCGGATCGGTCGGCGTATGCGCTGCCGCGCCCGTCGGAGGGTTCGTCAGCCGCCGTACCCCTGGGCTGGCCACCATGCCGAGCACCGCCAGCAGCACCAGACCGGCGGCGGCCAGCAGGGTCGGGCCGGTGCCGATGGCCAACGCCACCGGTCCGACCGCGATCTGTCCGATGGGGATGGCCAGGAAGGAACCCAGCGCGTCGTACGAGTAGACCCGGGCCAGCCGGTCGGCGGGGATGTGCTGCTGCATCGAGGTCTCCCAGGCGACGCCGAACTGTTCCACCGCCAGCCCGGCGAGGAAGCCGGCGACCAGTAGTACGACGAGGTGGGGCGTCCAGGCGAGCGCTACCAGCAGCGGCACCTCGGCCAGCATGCAGACCACCCCCAGCAGGAGCAGCCGGCGTACCCGGATCCGCAGCGCGACCAGCGCGCCGACGACCATCCCGGTGGTCTGCACGGCGAGCACGATCCCCCAGGACCGCCGGCCGATCGTGTCGTCTGCGACCGCCGGGCCGAGCACGTTGACGCCGCTGGTCAACGCCGCGTTGATCAGCATGAAGCCGAGCACCACGCTCCAGAGCCACGATCGGGAACTGAACTCGCTCCACCCCTGCCGCAGTTGGGTCCAGGTGCCGGCCTTCGCGACCAGACGGTCGCGGAGAGCGGTGACGCGTACCCGGGTGAAGGCGAGTGCGGCCAGGCCGAAGGTGGCGGCGTCGACGGCCAGGCCCCAACCTGGCCCGACGGCGGCGACCAGGATGCCGCCCAGTGACGCGCCACCGATCATGGCGGCGTTGATGCCGAGCCGGTTGAGCGCGTTGGCCGACTGCAACAACTCCACCGGCACGGTCTGTGGCACGAGGGCGGCGGCGGCCGGGAAGGCGAACGCGGTCACCATCCCGTTGGCGGCGCTGAGGGCGATCAGCAGCGGAATCGTGGCGGTGTCGGTCAACACCAGTACCGCGACCGCGGCCTGGGTGATCCCGGCCAGCGTGCCGGCGGCCACCAGCACCGCCTGCCGGGGTAGTCGGTCGGCCAGCACCCCACCGAAGAGGAGGAAGAGCACGTTGGTCAGGGACCGGGCCCCGACGACCAACCCCAGATCGCGTACGGAGCCGGTCAGGTCGAGTACGGCGAAGGCGAGCGCGATCGGGGCCACCGAGTTGCCGAGCATGGTGGTGAACCGACCGGCCACCAGGTAGCGGAAGGCACTGTGCCGCAGCGGGGCCCAGGTCGACGGTGTGCTGGCCAGCTCAGTCTTCGCGGCTGCCATCTCAGTCTTCGCGGCTGCCATCTCAGTCCTCCGTCATCTGGAACAACGCGACGGTGGCGCTCACCCGGATGGTTCCCGGCGTACGGAGTGGCTGTGACGCCTGGTGCAGTGTCTCGGCGGCGGTGGCGATCTGGTCCCGTACCGTCTGCCAGGTCTCGGGGTCGATCCAGAACTCGGCGTCGGTAAGGAAGTTGTCCGACGAGCGGCGGGCCTGCTCGCCACGACGGCGTAGCTCGGTGGCGAGTGCGGCGTAGAGCAGCCGGTGGTCCCGGGTCGGTTCGGCGTCCCCCGGCGTCGGTCGGCGGCGATCGAAGTCATGCGTGGCGTCGTACCGGTAGCGTTTCGCGACCCCGCCCCGGATCCGCTCCTCGCCAGCGACCTGGATGACACCGGCGTCGAGCAGGTGGCGCAGGTGGTAACTGGCGTTGGCATGGGTGAGGTCCAACTCCCGGGCCACCTCGGCGGCGGTCATCTCCGTCGCGGTGAGCAGGGACAGGATCCGCAGCCGTACGGGGTGGGCCAGCGCCCGCAACTCGACGGTGGGGTCACGTTCCACCGGCCCATCTCCCAAAGACATGTTGGGGAGTCTAGGTGTCCCGTTCGCCAACCGTCAAACAACTGTTGGATAGTCGGGGGTGAAGATCAGCAGTGCGGAGAACCTCGCCCGCTGCTCATGCTGTCGCCTTTCCTCCCGTCGCTGGCTCCGGATGCCCCGGCACGGCACGGGCCAGCGCGTGCAGCAGGTGACGCGCCGCGGCGGAGGGCGGCCCCGGGGGGAACGGCCAGCGACGTGGTGATCGTGGGCTCGGCTAGCGGGTACAGCTTTACCCGTAGGTCGTCCTCACCAGCCTGCTGTCCGCGCGGCTGCCGGCACCGACGCGGGCTTCCGGCCTGGGACTGTTCAACCTCGCCTGCTTTGTCGGTGGCGCCGCCGTATCGGCCTGGGCCGCTGCCCTGACCACATCAATGGGACGCACCACACCGATGCTGGTGATCGGGCTGTTCCCACTCGCCGCCGCCGTCCTGGTGCTGTCGCGCATGGCACCGAGCCGCCACGACCGGTCGACGACCTCGTCGTCTCGTTGCCCATCCCGCCTCGCCTAGCCGCACCCGGTACGAGCCGTTCGACTGAACCGGGACGACCACAACCCGAGAGTCAGGAGTTCTCATCCTGTCTGGCGGGCAGTCGACCAGGGCCGAATTCCCGCCTGGGAAACCGGCCCTGGTCAGCGTTCCAGGATCGCCACCACGCCTTGGCCACCGGCCGCGCAGATGGAGATCAGCCCGCGGCCCGAGCCCCGCTCGGCGAGCAGCTTGGCCAGGGTGGCGACCAGCCGCCCCCCGGTCGCCGCGAACGGGTGCCCGGCGGCCAGCGACGAGCCGTTGACGTTGAGCCGGCTCCGGTCGATCGGACCCAGCGGGGCGAGCAGACCCAGCCGGGTCTCGCAGAACTCCGCCGACTCCCAAGCGGCGAGGGTGGCCAGCACCTGCGAGGCGAACGCCTCGTGGATCTCGTAGTAGTCGAAGTCGCTCAACGCCAACCCGGCCCGGGCCAACATCCGGGGTACGGCGTACGCCGGGGCCATCAACAGCCCCTCCTCGCCGTGTACGTAGTCGACGGCGGCCACCTCGGAGAAGGTCAGGTACGCCAGCACGGGCAGGTGGTGTTCGGCGGCCCAGGCCTCGGAGGCGAGCAGCACGGTCGAGGCACCATCGGTCAGCGGCGAGGAGTTACCGGCGGTCATGGTGGCCTGTGCGCCGTCCGCCCCTCGGGTGCCGAAGACCGGCTTGAGGGCGGCCAGTCGGTCCATCGCGGTGTCCGGGCGCAGGTTCTGGTCCCGGGTCAGCCCCAGGTACGGCGTCATCAGGTCGTCGAAGAAGCCGCGCTCGTACGCGTTGGCCAGCCGATGGTGTGAGCGCAGCGCCAACTCGTCCTGGGCCTCGCGGCTGATCCGCCACCGCTTCGCGGTGATGGCGGCATGCTCCCCCATGGACAGTCCGGTACGCGGTTCGGCGTTGCGGGGCACCTCGGGCCGGAACGGCTGGGTGGGGCGTAGCCGGGTGGCGGCGCGGAGCCGGCCGCCGAGCGTACGGGCGTGGTTGATGCTGAGCAGGGTGCGCCGGAAGTCGTCGTTGACGGCGAGCGGAGCGTCGGAGGTGGTGTCCACGCCGCCGGCGATGCCGACCTCGATCTGCCCGAGCGCGATCTTGTTGGCGACCAGGATCGCGGCTTCCAGTCCGGTGCCGCAGGCCTGCTGGATGTCGTATGCCGGGGTGTGCGGGTCGAGGCGGGAGCCGAGCACCACCTCGCGGGTCAGGTTGAAGTCACGGGAGTGTTTGAGCACCGCCCCGGCGACCACCTCGCCGACCCGCTGCCCGGCCAGGCCGAACCGGGCGAGCAGCCCGTCCAGCGCCGCGCCGAGCATGTCCTGGTTGGAAGCCTGGGCATAGCGTCCGCTAGAACGGGCAAATGGGATCCGGTTCCCCCCGATGACCGCGACACGACGTACGGTTTCCACGGTTCCGCCTCCCCAACCCGGGTTGCCTATACCCTACTCACGAGTAGGCTACGCCCATGAGCGACAGGTACGCGACCTTTGCCCGCTCCGGACCCGGCCGGGCCCTGGTGAAGCGACTCGGCCTGCCCGATCCGCCCTCACTTCGGCGGCACCAGCCCGGCGATTCCCTGGTCACCGGTCCGGTCCTCCTCGATGCCGCACCCGGCGGCCGGCTACGGGAACCGGTCGCCGCCCTGCTGACCGCCGCCGGGGTCGAGTTGCGTGCCCCGGCGACGCTCGGAGCCGATCACGATCCGACGACGGCCGTCTCCGATCACGATCCGACGACGGCCGTCTCCGATCACGATCCGACGATGGTCGGAGCCGACATCGAACCGACGATGGTCACCGCCGATTCGGCCACCGTAGTACCCGAACCGTCGATGGGGCAGCCGCCCCGCAACGCGGCCCTGATCTTCGACGCTACCGGAATCACTGATTCGACCCGGTTGCGCCCGCTCTATGACTTCTTCCACCCGCACGCCCGCGCCCTGCTCCCCTCCGGCCGGGTGATCGTCCTCGGCACCCCGCCCGAACTGTGCGCCGCCCCCCGGGAGGCCACCGCACAACGAGCCCTGGAGGGCCTGACCCGCAGCATCGGCAAGGAGTTCGGCCGGGGCACCACCGCACAGCTCGTCTACGTGGCCCCCGGCGCGGAGGGTGCGGTCGAGTCGACCCTGCGCTTCCTGCTCTCCGGCCGGTCCGCCTACGTCTCCGGACAGGTGATCCGGATCGGGCAGCCCACCGACCAGCAACAGCCGGTCGACTGGGAGCGCCCGCTCGCCGGAAAGGTCACCCTGGTCACCGGCGCGGCCCAGGGCATCGGCGCGGCCATCGCCCGGGTGCTGGCCCGCGACGGCGCACACGTCGTGGCGCTGGACGTACCCGCCGCCGGCGAAGCGCTGGCCGCGGTCGCCAACGAGATCCGGGGTACGGCACTCCAGCTCGACCTGACCGCCGCCGACGCGCCGACCCGGCTGGCCGAGCACCTTGCCGCCCGACACGGTCGGGTCGACGTGGTCGTGCACAACGCCGGAATCACCCGGGACAAGACGATCGGCCGGATGGACGCGACCCGCTGGGACTCGGTGCTGGACGTCAACCTCTCCAGCCAGGAGCGGATCAACGACGTACTCCTGGCTCGTGACCTGATCACTGCCGGCGGGCGGCTCGTCGGCGTCTCCTCCATCGCCGGCATCGCCGGCAACCGGGGGCAGACCAACTACGCCACCTCCAAGGCCGGGGTGATCGGACTGGTGCAGTCGATGGCACCGGTGCTCGCCGGTCGGGGCATCACCATCAACGCGGTCGCCCCCGGGTTCATCGAGACGAACATGACGGCCCGGATGCCCACCCTGCTGCGCGAGGCCGGGCGGCGAATGAACAGCATGGCGCAGGGCGGCCGACCGGTCGACGTGGCCGAGACCGTCGCCTGGTTCGCCTCACCGGCCTCGGGCGGGGTGACCGGCAACATCGTCCGCGTGTGCGGCCAGAGCCTGTTGGGGGCATGATGTCCACTCCCGAGAATTCCGCCACCGACCCCTACGCCGACCTGCCCACGGCGGCGCTGCCCAACACCGATCCCCCCACCGTCCAGCTGCCCATCATGGCCCCGTCGTACGCCCCGGCCGAGCCGCCCACGGCGATGCTGACCACCATCGAATCACCCACGGCGACGCTGACCGCCGACGGTCCGTCCACTGTCGAGCTTGCCGAGCTGCCGGCGATCGGCCCGCTCTACCGCCGGGCGGCGCTGCGAATGTTCCCCCGACCCGGTCGGCCGGCCCGCGCCACCCAGCTGCCGGCGACCGGGCTGCTGGTCCGGAACGTCACCGTCGACCGCGAACACCTGGCCGCGTACGACCGGGCGTGCGGGTTCCGACTCACCGACGCACTGCCCGCGACGTACCCGCACGTGTTGGCGTTTCCGCTGACGATGCACCTGTTGGCCGCACCGGACTTCCCCGTCGCGCTGGTCGGTCTGGTGCACGTGGCCAACCAGATCACCACCGAGCGGGCGATCGACGCCGGGGAACCCCTCGACCTTTCGGTCCGTGCCGTCGACCTGCGACCGCATCATCGGGGCCGGCAGTTCGACGTACTGGCCACGGCCACGGTCGACGGGGTGGTGGTCTGGCGGAGCGTGTCGACGTACCTGAGCCGGGAGAAGGGTGCGACGACCGGCGGGACGGGGCGCGAGGTGGATGAGCAGTCCGCTCCGCCGGCCGCCACCGGCCGCTGGTCGGTCGACCGGCACACCGGTACGACCTACGGCCGGGTCTCCGGCGACCGTAATCCGATCCACACCTCCCGGTTGGGTGCACGACTGCTCGGCTTCCGCCGCCCGATCGCGCACGGCATGTGGAGCAAGGCCCGTTGCCTGGCGGTGTTCGAGGGTCGGCTGCCCGACGCGTACACGGTCGACGTGGCGTTCAAGACCCCGATCCCGCTGCCCGGCACGGCCGCCTTCCGCAGCACACCCACCCGGGAGTTCACCCTGTACGACGAGCGCTCCGGCAAGCCCCACCTGGTCGGCTCGGTAAAGGCCACGACTCACTGACCGCCGCGACCGGGCACTGTCCACAGTGCCCGTTCGAGGCCGAGGCGGCGCAGGGAGCAGGAACGTCCCGTTGACGCGTCGACGCGGTAAAGGGTGGCGCGCACCCGTACCGCGAGTTATTCTCGGCTTGAGACTTTCTCGGATCGAGGAGAACTGACGCTGTGACCGAAGAGGATTTCCTCGCCACGTACGACCCACGGGCGTTTCCCCCGGTCGCGGTAACCGCCGACGTGGTCGCCCTGACCATCCGCGACGACGCGCTGTACCTGCTGCTGATTCGCCGCGCGGAGCCACCGTATGCGGGATTCTGGGCGCTACCCGGCGGCTTCGCGCGACCTGACGAGGACCTGGCCACCTGCGCACGGCGCGAGTTGGCCGAGGAGACCGGACTCGGCGGCGAGCGGCTGCGCCGCGTACACCTGGAGCAGCTGGCCAGTTACAGCGCACCCGACCGCGATCCGCGGATGCGGGTGGTGTCGGTCGCCCATCTCGCGTTCGCTCCCGACCTGCCCGACCCGGCCGCCGGCACCGATGCCGAGGACGCGGCCTGGCTGCCGGTGGCTGACCTACCTACCCGGCAGCTCGCCTTCGACCACACACGGATCGTCGACGACGGCTTGGAACGAGCCCGGTCCAAGCTGGAATACACTCCGCTGGCCACCCGCTTCCTCGGCAGCGAGTTCACCATCGGTGAGCTGCGCGCGGTCTACGAGACGGTGTGGGGACACGCGCTACACGCCGGAAACTTCCACCGCAAGGTGCTCTCGGTGGCTGGCTTCGTGGAAAGCACCGGCGCGACCACCGAACACGGCGGGGCACGCGGCGGCCCCCGTGCCCGGCTCTACCGGGCCGGTGACGCCCGACTCCTGCATCCAGCGCTGCTGCGCCCAGCGCAGGAGGAGACGATCCGGTGAACCTCGTCGAGGCGCTCCGCCACGTCGCGACGGCCCGCACCGATCAGGAACTCTTCGGCGACATCGAGACGGCCCGGCAGTACCGTCGACTGGTCGCCGCCCTGCACCCGGACCGGCTCGGCGCCGTCACCGCTGCCGAGCGGGCCGCCGCCACCGAGGCGTTCGTCCGAGTCACCACCCGCTGGCGGGCCCGGCACGCGATCATCACAGTCGGGACGTACCGCCTCGGCACCGTCGCACACGCCGGCGACCTGACCGACCTCTACGACGTCGGGCCGGGCCACTGGCTCAAACTCCCCCGCGACCCGACCAACAACGACCTGATGGAACGCGAGGCCATCGCCCTGCGCACGCTGGCCGAGCGGGGCGATCCCCGCTATCTGCCGTACGTGCCCCGGCTGGTCGAGACGTTCCGGCACCGGGACCCCGCGACCGCCGCCCGACGCCTGATCAACGTGGTCGCCACCGCACCCGGCCTGCACAGCCTCGCCGAGGTCCACCGGGCCTACCCGCACGGGCTCGACCCCCGGGACGCGGCCTGGATGTGGCGGCGGCTGCTGGTCGCGCTCGGTCTGGCCCACCGGGCCGGCGTGGTGCACGGTGCGGTGCTGCCCGACCACGTACTCATCGAGCCCACCGAGCACGGCGTGGTGCTCGTCGACTGGTGCTACTCGGTAATCGGCGAGGACACCGTTCCGGCGCTGGTGCCGGCGTACGCCGACTGGTATCCGCCCGAGGTGCCGGCGCGACACAGGCCGGGCCCGGGCACCGACATCGCCATGGCGACGCGCTGCATGACGTACCTGATGGGCGACCGTGCACCGCAGGCGCTGCGGGCCTTCGCCGACGGCTGCACCCCACGGCCGCTGCGCGCCCGCCCCGACGACGCCTGGCGGCTGCTCGGCGAGCTGGACGACGTGATCGAGCGCCTTTACGGCCCACGGACCTTCCGCCCCTTCGCCCTGCCCACCGACTCGTCCCGCTGACTGTCCCACTGACTTGTCCCACTGACTTCGACTTCCCACCCGACCTGGAGGCTGACATGGGTAGTGGAACCTGGTCCACCGACGTATACGACGCCGCCGACCGCTATCGGCGGTCGACCGGCACCAGCGCCTTCGCCTACAGCGACGGCGGGGCTCGCACAGTCCACCCCGACCTCGACCCGTCCGGTGCCGCACGGGAGAGCCGTGACTCGACCGAACACCCCGAGTCGTTGGCGATCGCCGTCCTCTTCGACGTCACCGGCTCGATGCGTCGTGTGCCGCGGGTGCTCCAGACCAAGCTCCCGCAGCTCCTCGGCATGCTGCAACGCAAGGGGTACGCCCGCGATCCGCAGATCATGTTCGGCGCGATCGGCGACGCCACCTGCGACCGGGTACCGCTCCAGGTCGGGCAGTTCGAGTCCGACAACCGCATGGACGACGACCTCGGCCGGATCGTGCTGGAGGGCGGCGGAGGCGGGCAGATGACCGAGTCCTACGAGCTGGCCCTGTACTTCATGGCCCGGCACACCTCGATCGACTGCTTCGAGCGCCGGGGACACCGCGGCTACCTGTTCATCATCGGCGACGAGCTGGCCTACCCGAAGGTCAAGCCGCGCGAGGTGCGCAAGCTGATTGGCGACGAGCTGACCGAGGGCATCCCGTTGGCCAGTCTGATTCGCGAGGTGACCCGCAAGTACGACACCTACTACCTGTTGCCGGCCGGAACCGGGTACGCCGGAGACGCGCGGGTACTGGACTACTGGCGGGACCTGCTCGGTCAGAACGTCCTCGAACTGGACGACCTGAACGCGGTCTGCGAGACGATCGCGCTCACCATCGGCCTTGGCGAGGGCACCGTCGACCTCGACACCGGCCTGCACGATCTCGGCAAGGCGGGATCGAAGACCACTCGGACGGTGTCGAAGGCACTGGCCCGCGTTGGTGCCGACCAACGGGCGACCACAGTGTCGCCCCTGCCGGCGGTTCGGACCAACGGGGATCGGATCACCCGGCTGTGAGCCATGTGATCGTGGTCGACCTCGGGTACGGCGACGCCGGCAAGGGCACCGTCGTGGACTGGCTGTGCGCGACCCGGCCGGTCCACGCGGTGGTCCGCTTCAACGGGGGCGGGCAGGCGGCACACAACGTCGTCCTGCCCGACGGCCGCTGGCACACCTTCGCGCAGTTCGGGGCGGGCACGTTCCAGCCTGGCGTGCGGACCCACCTGTCCCGGTTCATGGTGGTCGACCCGCTGGCGTTGGCCGTCGAGGCCGACCACCTCGCCATGATCGGGGTGCCGGACGCGCTCGACCGGCTCACCGTGGACGCTTGGGCACTGCTGACCACCCCCTACCACCGGGCCGCAAACCGGGCCCGCGAGGTCGCCCGGGGAGCCGGCCGGCACGGCTCCTGCGGAATGGGGGTGGGCGAGACGATCGCGTACGACCTCGCCCACCCTGGCGAGGCACCCCGGGTGGGTGACTGCGCCACGCCGGGGGTGCTACGCGAGCGGCTGGCCGCGCTACGCGACCGACTCACCGCCGAACTCGGCCCGCTGGATGCACCACCGGTGGACGACTGCGTCGCCGCGTTCACCGCCTTCGCGGAACGGGTGTCCATCGTGGACGGCGATTACCTGACGACGCTGCTGCGGTCTGGAACCTGTGTCTTCGAGGGCGCCCAGGGCGTGCTGCTGGACGAGTGGTACGGCTTCCATCCGTACACGACCTGGAGCACGACGACGTTCGCCAACGCCGAGCGGCTACTCGCCGAAGCCGGCATGGCGGGGCACGCGACACGCCTCGGCGTACTGCGTATCGTCACCACCCGGCACGGTCCGGGACCACTGGTCACCGAGGACCCGAACCTGCCGTTCATCGACCCACGCAACCCGACCAACCCATGGCAGGGCCCGTTCCGGTTCGGGCACTTCGACGCGGTGGCCCACCGGTACGCGCTCGACGTGGCCGGTGGGGTCGACGGGTTGGCGCTGACTCACCTGGATCTGGCGAGCCCGCAGCTGAAGATCTGCCGTCGCTACGACTGGACGGAACGGCTCGTACCCGGCCCGGCCGGGGACCTCGACCACCAAGCCACGCTGACCGAGCAGCTGCTGCGCTCCAGGCCCGAGTACGACGAGCCGGTCAGCGACTGGATCACCACGGTCGAGGACGAACTGGCCCGCCCGGTGGTGCTCAGCTCCCACGGCCCGACGGCCAAGGACAAGTCGACAAGAGGGTCACTACTGGCTCCGGTCCCGGCGGCAAGTTCCTGACCATCTCACCAACGGGCATTCCGGTACGACGAACGATCCGGCGAAACCGGAGTAGAGCTCGCTGGTCGCCGGCACCACGTGGATCTGCCATATTCGGCGGACCTAACGCATTCAGTGGGCCTGGCGCATTCAGTGGGCCTGGCGCATTCAGTGGGCCTGCCATATTCGGCGGATCTAGCGCACTCGGCCGTCTGGGGCTGAAAAGGTCGTGCCCCTCCATCCTCAAGGTATATCGGACCATGGGGCTTGTGGCAAGACCCATGGTGTCCCGCACAATCTCCGGGCCGAGGCCAGAACGTCGCCGGACGGGCCGCTTCAGACAGCGCGACTTCTCCGCCGATGGCCTTTTTGTGCCTCGGACGAACCTGCTAACGAGAGGAAGGTGAGCGGTGGCCCGCTACGTCCTGGAACTGGAGACGATCGACCAGCAACAAATCGCACTCGTCGGGGGCAAGTGCGCGCACCTGGGGGACCTTTCGCGGATCGAGGGCATCCGGGTGCCGCCTGGCTTCTGCGTGACGACCGACGCCTTCCAACGGGTCCTGGCGGAGGCTCCCTCGATCAACGACCAGATCGATCGGCTGTCCCGCCTCAAGCCGGACGAGCAGGAGAAAATCTCTGCGCTCGGCGCGGTACTCCGCCGGACGCTCCAGACAGTCACCATTCCGGACGACCTCGCTGCGGCGATCACCCGCCCGCTGGCCCGACTCGGCGAGCAGGCCGCCTACGCCGTTCGATCCAGCGCCACGGCGGAGGACCTGCCGACGGCCTCCTTCGCCGGCCAGCACGACACGTACCTCAACGTCGTGGGGCCGGCGGCGGTCCTTGAGCACGTCCGTCGGTGCTGGGCCTCGCTGTTCGCCACGCGAGCCATCACCTATCGCCTGCGCAACGGCGTCGACCACCGTAAGGTCCACATGGCCGTCGTAGTGCAGCGAATGGTCCTTCCGCAGACGGCCGGAATCATGTTCACCGCCGACCCCGTCACCTCCAACCGGAAGGTCTCCTCCATAGAGGCCAGCTTCGGTCTTGGCGACGCCCTGGTCTCGGGTCTGGTGAACGCGGACATCTACAAGGTGCGCGATGGCGAGATCGTCACCAGGACGGTCGGCACCAAGCGACTCGCCATCCACGCCGTACCGGAAGGCGGGACCCGACAACGGGCGATCGACCCGGAGCACCAGGACCAGCCGGCGCTGACGGACCCGGAGGTCCTACGGCTGGCGCAACTGGGCCGGCAGATCGAAGCCCACTTCGGCCACCCCCAGGACATCGAGTGGTGCCTGAGCGACGACGAGTTCCAGATCGTCCAGAGTCGCCCGATCACCACGTTGTTTCCCATCCCCGCAGCCAACGACCACGAGAACCACGTCTACGTCTCCGTCGGTCACCAGCAGATGATGACCGACGCGATGAAGCCGCTGGGCCTCTCCGTATGGCACCTGACAACCCCGGCCCCCATGTACGAGGCCGGCGGGAGACTCTTCGTCGACGTGGCCCGAGGTCTGGCTTCACCCGCGACTCGTGCCGCCCTGCTGAAGGCCCTGGGAAGGTCGGATCCGCTGATCGGCGACGCGCTACAGGCCATCATCGACCGTGAGGACTTCATCCCGGCGCTGCCGGACGACCATCCGACCGGCGCTCCGATCGGCGGCCCACCAGAGCCGATCGATACCGATCCCGCCATCGTCACCGCCATGATCGAGCGCAGCCAGGAATCGCTCGCCGTCCTGAAGTGCGACATCCAGACGAAGTCCGGCGTAGCGCTGTTGGACTTCATCCAGACGGATATCCGGGAACTGCAACGCATCCTGTTCGATCCAGAAAGCGGCCGAGCGATCATGGCAGCGATGGACGCCACGTGGTGGCTCAACGAGCAACTGCAGGCGTGGCTGGGCGAGAAGAACGCGGCCGACACGCTCACGCAGTCCGTTCCCCACAATGTCACATCGGAGATGGGGCTGGCGCTACTGGACGTCGCGGATGTGATCCGTCCGTACCCGGACGTGGTGGCTTTCCTGCGGCAAGTCGAGGACGACGACTTCCTGGCCGAGCTACCCGCGCAGAAGGGCGGGCAGGAGGCGTACGACGCCATCCAGGCCTACCTCGACAAGTACGGCATGCGCTGCGTCGGTGAAATCGACATCACACAGCCACGGTGGAGCGAACGCCCCAGGACGCTCGTGCCGATGCTCCTCAGCAACATCAAGAACTTCGAGCCCGGTGCCCACGAACGGCTCTTCGAGCAAGGCCGGCAGGAGGCATGGAAGAAGGAGCAGGAGCTGTTGGCGCGCCTGCGGACCGTGCCCGACGGGGAACGGAAAGCCAGTGAGACGAAGCAGATGATCGACCGGGTCCGGACCTTCATCGGATACCGGGAGTACCCGAAATACCACATGGTCAGCCGCTACCTCGTCTACAAGCAGGCATTGTTGAAGGAGGCCAAGCACCTCGTGGAGGTCCACGTGCTCCAGGACAGGGAAGACATCTTCTTCCTCACGTTCCAGGAGCTGCACGACGTCATGCGTACGAAGCAGGTGGATGACCAGCTCATCCGCGAGCGCAAGGACGCGTTCGTGTCGTATCAGGCGCTCACACCGCCCCGGGTGCTCACGTCGGAGGGCGAGGTCGTCACCGGAACGTACCGGCGCACCGACCTGCCGCCCGACGCGCTGGTCGGACTACCCGTCTCCGCCGGGACCGTCGAGGGTCGGGCCCGCGTCGTCCTGGACATGGCCGAGGCCGATCTCGAACCCGGCGACATCCTGGTCACCGCCTTCACCGACCCCAGCTGGACCCCCGTGTTCGTCGCCATCGAGGGGCTGGTGACCGAGGTGGGTGGCCTCATGACCCACGGTGCGGTGGTCGCCCGGGAGTACGGCTTGCCGGCGGTCGTAGGAGTGGAGCAGGCGACCAGGCTGATCCGGGACGGGCAGCGGATCCGCGTGCACGGCACCGACGGATACGTCGAGATCCTGTCCTAGTCGCTCCGGCCCAGCCGGTCACGGGCTCGCAGGCCGGCCTCCCCACCGACGGCGTCGCGGGTCGTGTCAACCGCTCGGAAACTCCGTGTCGTCGACGGGAATGGCGGCAGCGGGCGAGGCTCCGAGGGCTCGCCTGAGCCTCGCTCGCTGCCCTGGCCCGCTACTGGCGAATTTCGTGGTGAGCCGGTGCGTATCGCAGGGCTCGCACCGCTGGGAAGGTCTAGTCCCGATCTAGTCCCGGCCTAGCCCTCGGCAGGGCGATGCCAGACCTCGCCGCTGAGCAGTTGGTCTGCGCCGAGCCAGGCGATGTTGACCATGCGGGTGGCGAGCTGATCCGGGTCGGCGTCGGGTCGGTCGGCGAGCCAGTCGGCCAGCGACTCACTCGCCCCGACCAAGGCGTACGCCTGGATCTCCAGGTCTGTCTCGCGGACCTCGCGCCCTTCCGCGTGCAGTGTCCGCTTCAGCATGCCGGCGACCACCTCGGCCATCCGGGCCCGCATCATGGCCAGTTCTCCGGCGAACGGTGGCTCCCCCCTAGCCTGCCGGTAGAGCACCACCCAGCCGTCCCGGTAGGTCGCGACGAACCCGAAGAACGCCTGCAACCCGTGCCACAGTCGCTGGTCGGGGGGCAGGTCGGGACCGATCGCGCCGGCAATCGTCTCCAGCATCCGGGCGCCTTCGCGATGTAGGCAGGCGATGAACAGCTCCTCCTTGGTGCCCAGGTAGGCGTAGACCATGGGCTTGGAGATGCCCGCGTCCTCGGCGATCTCGTCCATGCTGGCGGCATGGAAGCCGCGTCGGGAGAACACCCGGACCGCCGCGTCGAGCATCTGCTGCTCGCGTACGGCTCGGGGCAGACGCCGGAAGGCGGGAGTGGTCGACACCCTTGCCACCTTACCTACTCGCCCGTAAGGTTACGCAGGAGTAACTAGAGCACCCGTCCGGAAGGTACGCGCCATGACTGAGTTCGATCCGGCCAACTTCTCCTCGGTCGACCCCAAGCAGTTCGCCCAGATCGTCAAGTCCACCCCGGATGCCAAGCTCGCCGAGGTGATGCAGAGCGACCTGCGCGGCAAGATCCTCAGCGAGGTGTTCGACCGGATGCCGACACTGTTCCGGGCCGACCGGGCCGGCTCCACCAACGCGGTCATCCACTGGATCATCACCGGCCGCCCCGACGGCGGCTCGGACACCTACGAGGTCGTCATCTCCAACGGCACCTGCACCGTTCCGGCG
This sequence comes from Micromonospora polyrhachis, assembly GCF_014203835.1. Taxonomy (NCBI): domain Bacteria; kingdom Bacillati; phylum Actinomycetota; class Actinomycetes; order Micromonosporales; family Micromonosporaceae; genus Micromonospora; species Micromonospora polyrhachis. The sequence continues at coordinate 2,866,375 of NZ_JACHJW010000001.1, forward strand.
ACCCCCGAGCAGGAGCCGAAGCTCGCCCTCACCATGGGTCCGGTCGAGTTCCTGAAGATCGTCTCCGGTGGCGCCAACCCGGTCATGATGTTCATGACCGGCAAGCTGAAGGCAAAGGGCGACCTGGGCCTCGCCGCCAACATCGCCAACCTGTTCGACATCCCCAAGGCCTGACATGGCCGAGTTCTCGCTCGACCTGACCGAGGAACAGCGGGATCTACGCGACTGGGTGCACGGCTTCGCCAAAGAAGTCGTGCGCCCAGCCGCAGCCGAATGGGACGACCGCGAGGAAACTCCCTGGCCGGTGATCCAGGAGGCGGCCAAGGTCGGTCTCTACGGCTTCGAGTTCCTGGCCACCTGCTGGGGCGACCCCACCGGGCTCTCCCTGCCGATCGCCAGCGAGGAACTCTTCTGGGGTGACGCCGGCATCGGCCTGAGCATCTTCGGCACCTCGCTGGCCGTGGCCGCCATCTACGGCACCGGCACCCCCGACCAGTTGATCGAATGGGTGCCGCAGTGTTTCGGCACCACCGACGAACCCGCGGTGGCCGCGTTCTGCAGCACCGAACCGGAGGCTGGCTCCGACGTGGCGGCCATGCGCACCCGAGCGGTGTACGACGAGGCCACCGACGAGTGGGTGCTGAGCGGGCAGAAGGCGTACGCCACCAACGGCGGGATCGCCGGAGTGCACGTGGTCACCGCCTCGGTCGACCCGGCGCTCGGCTCCCGGGGCCAGGCCGCCTTCGTGGTGCCCCCCGGCACGGCCGGGCTCAGTTCGACGCGCAAGCTCGCCAAACTCGGCCTACGCGCCTCGCACACCGCCGACATCTTCCTCGACGACGTACGCGTCCCGGGGCGCTGCCTGCTCGGTGACCACGACAAGCTGCGGGAACGGCTCGACCGGGCCCGATCCGGGCAACGCACCAGCGGCCAGGCCGCCATGCGTACCTTCGAACTGTCCCGACCCACGGTCGGCGCGCAGGCGATCGGGGTGGCCCGCGCGGCGTACGAGTACGCCCTGGCGTACGCCAAGGACCGGGTCCAGTTCGGCCGGCCGATCATCGAGAACCAGGCCATCGCCTTCGCACTGGCCGACATGAAGATGGAGATCGACGCCGCCCGGCTGCTGGTCTGGCGAGCCTCCTGGATGGGCCGCAACAACCGGCCGTTCCTGGCCGGCGAAGGCTCAATGTCCAAGCTCAAGGCCGGTGAGGTGGCCGTGGCGGTCACCGAGAAGGCGGTACAGATCCTCGGCGGGGCCGGCTTCCTGCGAGAACACCCGGTCGAACGCTGGTACCGGGACGCCAAGATCTACACCATCTTCGAGGGCACGTCGGAGATCCAGCGTCTGGTGATCTCCCGGGCCATCGCCCGCTAGTCGGACCGGCAGCCAGGCCGCTAGGCTCTGCCTCGCGGGATCTTGGTGGTCGGGAACGGCCCGGTAGCCAGTCGAGGGCCGCACCGAGGTCGAGGGGCGGCTTGGAGATGTGCGCCCCACTTGCCGTAGCTGGTCGTCAGGCCAGGCCAGAACGATCCGGCCTGGGTTATCCAGCAGATCTCGATGATCATGTCCGCCGGAGTAACTGCTCCACTGCTTCGCGATCATCTATTGCTGTGAGATCCGGCAGCAATAGATGATCACAAACCCGGCCATCATGACCGCCAATCAGCTCGACCTGACCGTTTCGCGGATGTAGCCCGCAGATCACGAGGACGCCTCGGACCGAACCAGGCTGATACGCCCGGGCCGGGCTGATACGACCGGGCCAGACGGGCTCGGAGCTGGTCGGCCTGACGAGGTGGCGTGCCCGCCCGTCAGAAAATTCGTGATCCGCAGGGCCCTGCCTAGTCGGACCCGGGTCACGACCTGAGCAACCGGTGCGGGCCGGGGCCCTGCTCCGCAAGCCGGTCCCCCGGGTTGACCAGGGCGCACTCCTCGAACGACAGACAGCCGCAGCCAATGCACCGGGTGAAGCGGTCACGCATGCGATCCAGCCGCTCGATGCGAGCGTTGATCTCCTTACTCCAGCACTCCCCGGCCCGATCCCAGAACTCCCTGGTCGGAGCCACGTCAGCCGGCAACAACGCCAGCACCTCACCGATCACGGCCAGGGGTATGCCCGTGTTCTGCGATGCGCGGATGAACGCGATCCGACGCAGGGTGCTGCGGTGATAACGGCGCTGGTTTCCCGTGGTCCGCTGGCTGTGGATGAGTCCCTGCCGCTCATAGAACCGCAGAGCCGAGTGCGGAACGCCACTACGGTCGGACAGCTCTCCGATGGTCAGAAGCTGGTTGGCGGTCGGCGGATGGGCCGCCAGTAGCGGGGCGGTGTTCGGTGGCACCTGGGGCATGCCGACCAGCCTAACTTGACCTCAACATTTGTTTAGGTTCGATCCTTCTGGGGTGTGGCCGAACGCGTAGCCACGATCGACACCCACCAGATCAGGGGATCACCATGCCTCGTCAGCCTCTGCGACTCGCCGTGATTGTCGGCAGCGTCCGAGAGGGTCGGTTTGGTCCGACCATCGGCAACTGGTTCGTCCGTCAGACCCGCGAGCGTGCCCACCTGACCGTTGACGTCATCGACCTGGCCGACTTCGCACTGCCCGTGACAATGCCGGCGTTCGGTGCCGAAGCGGCACCGGAAGCCGCCCTCGCTCTCCAGGACCTGTCTCCCCGGCTGGCCGCCGCCGACGCGTTCGTCGTGGTCACGCCCGAGTACAACCACAGCTTCCCGGCGTCGTTGAAGAACGCCATCGACTGGCACAACCACCAGTGGTACGCGAAGCCGGTGGCATTCGTCTCCTACGGCGGCATCAGCGGAGGCTTACGGGCGGTCGAGGCACTACGCCTAGTCTTCGCCGAACTGCATGCCGTGACCATCCGGGACACGGTCAGCTTCCACAACGCGTGGCAGCAGTTCAGCGCCGACGGGACGCTCCGGCAACCGGACGAGTTCGGCCGGGCCGCCAAGACCCTCCTCGACCAGCTCACCTGGTGGGGCCACGCGCTGCGCGATGCGAAAGCCATCACCCCGTACCTGGGCTGAGCCCGCGCGTCATCCGTTCCCGTACTGACGACACCTCATTGGAGAGTGCCATGCCCACCGCTGCCCCACCCGGCAATTCGTACGCCGACAACATTGCGGTGACCAGCCGCTGGCAGGTCGACGGCCGCCGTGCCCAACGCTCCGTAGCCGACGCCGCGATGGCCCGGTGGCGGCAGTCGCCCTGGCCCGAGGGCTGCCTCTCGGTCACCTGCCTGCTCAGCACCGACGGTCGACTCGTCCTGTTCTACGGCCAGTGGACTGACGAGCAGAGCTACCAGCGGCACGTCACGAGCCTCGACCAGCCGGCTACGGCCGACCGGGTCGACGGGCTTGAGCCCGGTGTGACCCACCTGGACACCGTCGTCACCCGACCCGCCGGACCACCGGTCAGTCGTACCGCCGACGGGCCCTTCTCGGGCTGCGTGGTCCTGGTGACGATCGCCACCGACGGCCCCGACCAGCAGTTGAAGGCCGCAGAGATGATCACGACCGTGGCGGCGACGCCCGAGCCGGGCGCGATCGGCGGGCAGATCCGGTTCAGCCTCGATGGTGCCCGCTTGGTGCTCTACGCCGAGTGGACCAGCGAGGAGGCACACGGCGAGGCCATCACTGGTTCCACGTTCGGTGGCCCGCAGGGAATCTTCCACGGTACGCCCGGAATCCAGGGCCTCAGCATGCACCGCTACCAGCTGTACCGCTTAGCCACCCGCTGACCGGCCGCCGCCCGAGTTGACCGCCCCTCCGGAAGGTAGTTACCCCAATGTCGGAAGATGCTCACGATCCGAATACCGTCGAGGCGTTGTTCCACCCATTCACGATCGGCGGACTCACTGTACCGAATCGGGTGTTGATGGCCCCGATGACCCGCAATTACTCGCCGGGCGGCGTACCCGGCCCAGACGTCGCCGCGTACTACGCCCGTCGCGCCGCGCACGGCGTCGGGCTGATCATCACCGAGGGAACCGTGATCGACCATCCGGCGTCGGCCAGCAATCCCCGGGTGCCTCGCCTCTTCGGTACCGCACCGCTGGCCGGCTGGGCTGACGTGGTCGAAGCGGTACACGCCGCTGGCGGCCGTATCGTCTCGCAACTGTGGCACGTCGGTACCGACCGTACGGCCGACTCCCTGCCCAACCCGGGTGTCCCACCGATCGGCCCGTCAGGGCTGTCCCTCACCGGTGAACCGGTCGCCGAACCGATGACCGAAGCGGAGATCGAGCAGGTGATCGCAGCGTTCGCCCGGGCTGCCGCCGACGCCCAACGTCTCGGCTTCGACGGCATCGAACTGCACGCCGGACACGGCTACCTGATCGACCAGTTCTTCTGGGAACGGACCAACCGGCGTACCGACCGCTACGGCGGGGACATCGTCGCCCGAACCCGGTTCGCAGTCGACATCGTGACGGCCTGTCGACGCGCGGTGGCACCGGATTTCCCGATCATCCTGCGCTTCTCACAATGGAAGATCAGCGACTACGCGGCCCGGCTGGTCGAAACCCCCGCCGAGTTGGCGGCATTCCTCACCCCGCTGGTCGCAGCCGGCGTCGACGCCTTCCACTGCTCGACCCGCCGGTTCTGGCTGCCGGCGTTCGCCGACTCACCGCTGACCCTGGCCGGGTGGACCCGGAAGCTGTCCGGCCGCCCGACGATCGCCGTCGGCTCAGTGGGGCTCGACGGCACGGAATTCCTGGAGTTCCGGCACGCCGACAACGCCGGCATCCAGGCAGTGGTGGACCTGCTGGAACGCCACGAGGCAGATCTCGTGGCAGCCGGACGTACGCTCCTGGCCGATCCCGCCTGGCTGGAGAAGATCCGCACTGGCCGGACCGCCGAACTCATCCCGTACCGGCCCGAGGCTGTCCAAACGTTGTACTGACCCGGACACGGGGCCGCCGGCCACCCCGCAAACCCGAACTCGGGTTCACCAGAAGCCTGTTCACCGGGGGCCCGTCAGCCCGGCTGACATGAAATGCTTTGCCAATCAGTATCGTCCGGCCTCGTCCCGAGGGTCGGGCCCCACTGACGGCTGCCTCATGCAGTTTGCCCACTGGAGTGCCGCCGATCCGTCGTCCGGCTCCTGGGCACGCCGACTCGGGCGCTCCGGCTGCCCGAAGGAGAGGTGCCTCGCTCGATGGGAAGCCGCCGACAGTCAGCAGGCCCCGCGCCAGCCGGCCGTCGGCGGCTCCCGCTCCTGCTGGTCGAGGCGGCCACCCTGCTCTCCGGCATCGGCAATGGCGTAGCCACGGTCGCCCTGCCCTGGCTTGTCCTGGAACGTACCGGCAGTCCGACCGCCGCCGGTATCGTCGCGGCAGCCACCGCGCTGCCGCTGCTGATCTCAAGCCTGTTCTCCGGGACCGTGGTCGATCTGATCGGTCGGAAACGGACCTCGATCTTCTCGGACGCCTTCTCTGCCCTCTCCGTCGCCGCGATCCCGATCCTGGACGCGACCGTCGGGCTCAACATCGGCGCCATCGTGGCGCTCGCCGTACTCGGTGCGGTCTTCGACCCGGCCGGACTCACCGCCCGGGAAACCCTGCTGCCGGCCGCCGCCCAGGCCGCCGGCTGGCGGATCGAACGGGCCAACAGCATCCACGAGGCGGTCTGGGGCGCTGCCTTCCTCATCGGCCCCGGCGTCGGCGGGGTGCTCATCGCCGCCATCGGTCCGGAGCGCACCCTCTGGGTCACCGCCAGCGGGTTCGTGCTGTCGATAGTGCTGGTCGCCGCCGTACGGCTGCCCGGGGCGGGACGGCCCGAACAGCGACCCGCCGGCATCTGGCGCGGCACCGTGGAGGGCCTGGCCTTCGTCTGGCGGGACCGGCTGCTACGTACCATCGCCCTGCTCACCATGGCACTCGTGGCGCTCTACCTGCCGGCGGAAGGTGTCGTGCTCCCCGCCTACTTCGTCGAGCAGGGAGCACCGTCCCGGCTCGGCACCATCGTGATGGCGATGAGCGCCGGCGGAATCGTGGGCGCACTGCTCTACGGCGGCCTCGGACCCCGGATCCGTCGCCGTACCGCCTTCGTCGTGGCCCTGATCGGCACCGGCATCGCCTTGGTCGGGCTGGCCGCACTGCCGCCGTACCCGGCCATGATCGTCCTCGCGGCGGCCACCGGACTGATGTACGGCCCGATCAACCCGCTGGCCAACTACGCGATGCAGACCCGCACCCCGGAACATCTGCGGGGCCGGGTCGTCGGGGTGATGACGTCGTCGGCGTACGCCGCCGGGCCGGCCGGTTACCTACTCGCCGGACCGCTGGTGGAATGGCTCGGGGTCCGGCCGGCCTTCCTCGTACTCGCCGTGGTCCTGCTGGTGGTGGCGCTGGCCGCCATACCCCTGCCCGCCCTACGGGCCCTGGACGAGCCGCCGGCATACCCGCCGGCCCCCATCGGCGCGGCACCGCTGGACGAGGGACCGGTGCCGCTCGGCGAGCAGTGGATCTCGTCCGCCCGCCGCGACCAACCCGACGACGACTAACCACGGGCGGCTGGCTCGACGACTCGCCTGGGCGAGACCGTCCCGCGACGGTGGCCTGGCCAGGCGTGGCTGACCAGTGCGCTCGCCGACGGCCACCCGGGTCAGGCGTACACCGCCACCGAATTGGAGCAGTTCGAGTAGTCGCCCTTCACCACACACACGTACATGTAGTACTTGTTGCCCTCAGGAAGATTGCCGGTTTTGTAGTGGGTGTACGGAGCACTGTGCCCGCGCGTGGTCGCGATCCGGCCCGTGCTCAGGTGCGCCTCGATGCCATAACCGTCCGCCAGCTGGTCGTCCGCCACCAGCGCGTCTCCCGGATAGGGGCCGTCCGGATCCTGGAGCCACCGGCCGGACCCCGCTGGGAGACCCCTGTCATCGTTGTTGATCCAGATGTTGTACCCGTTGGGCGACGGATAGTAGTGGAAACTGAAGTTGGCGGCCGCGTGCGCGGGGGAACTGCCGACCACCAGTGTTCCGGCGGCGGTAGCCAGTGCGATGGCGCATGCGGCCAGTCGCGTTCTGAGGCGGGCCATGGAGCAGCATCCCTTCGTGCACTGGGTCGACAGCACTCGCTGTGATCCGCGCGAACAAGAATCGGCCATTGTGGTGCAACAACATCCTCGATCAACAGGAAGGTCGCAGATGATTGGCATCGAGTTACTTGAGGAAATCTTGCGCTGTGATCCGTCACAACCGGTGGGACGACCGGTGGGACGACCAGCGGGACGATGGCCGTCGCTGGACTTCACGAGCCGACCACAGCCAGTCAGACTGTCTGCTCGCAGATCCGTTGAGACGCCTCGGCCAGTGTTCTGGGCCGCTACAGCGCCCGTCTCATCCATCCCATGCGACTTGTCAACCACTACGCGGAGTTGAAGGTCAGCCGGCGCGGCGCGGACGTGACCCCCGCACGGTGCCTGTTCGTCTTCCCACAACAGGATCCTGGACGGAAGGTCGATACCCGCCGTGCGCCGACCTTCGATCAACAAGGTGCCGACGTCGGGCTTGTCGAAGAGCACCAGGACCGCTTGCGAAGAGCACCAGGATTGCTTGCCGAAAGCACCAGGACCGTAGGTGGCAGGTCCATCCCCACCTTGGTTGCCGGTGTCCTGTCGTACGCTGCTGCGCGACGAGGTGGCATTCTCGGCATGATCGATACAGGGCGACGTGCCCGCCGCCTCTCGACGATGGTCAACGCGGGACGGTGATCCGTCCGTCGGCTGCGGCGGCGGCGATGTCGGTGCGGTAGTGCGAGCCGGGTAGGTCGACGCCGCGTACCAGTTCGTAGGCGGCCTCGCGCGCGGCAGCCAGGTCGGGGCCGGTGGCCGTACCGCAGAGGACCCGACCCCCGGCGGAGAGCAACGCGCCGTCGGCAGCCCGCCGGGCGGTGCCCGCGTGGATGACACCCGGCCGCTCCGCCCCGCTGATCACGTCACCGTTACGCGGCTTCGCCGGGTAGCCCTCGGCGGCGACCACGACGGTGACGGCTGCCCCGTCGCGCCAGCACAGCGGCGGGTGCGCGGCCAGCGTTCCAGTCGCGGCGGCGTGCAGCAGCCCGGCGAGCGGGGTCTCCAGCAGCGCGAGCACCACCTGCGTCTCCGGGTCGCCGAAGCGGGCGTTGAACTCGATCACCCGGGGGCCGTCGGCGGTGATCGCCAGCCCGACGTAGAGCAGGCCGGCGAATGGGCTACCCCGGCGCGCCATTTCGGCCAGAGTCGGATGGACGACGTCGCGTATTACCTCGTCGACCAGGCCGGGCGGCGCCCAGGCCAGCGGCGCGTACGCCCCCATGCCGCCGGTGTTCGGGCCGGTATCGCCATCCCCGACCCGTTTGAAGTCCTGGGCCGGCAGCAGCGGAGCCGCCGCCTCGCCGTCGGTGACCACGAAGAGGGAGACCTCCGGGCCGGCCAGGTATTCCTCCACGACGACCCGGCCACACTCCTCGGCGTGCCGGAGCGCGGCGGCGCGGTCATCGGTCACCACGACGCCCTTGCCAGCGGCAAGCCCGTCGTTCTTCACCACGTACGGCGCACCGAAGTCGTCCAGCGCGCGCTCCACCTCTTCGGCGGTCACGCAGGTGTGGGCGCGGGCGGTCGGCACCCCGGCGGCCGTCATGATCTCCTTGGCGAACGCCTTCGAGCCCTCCAACTGGGCGGCGGCGGCGGACGGGCCGAAGCAGGCGATGCCCTTGGCACGTACGGCGTCGGCGACGCCGGCCACCAACGGCGCCTCCGGCCCGATCACGACCAGGTCGGCGCTGGTCTCCACGGCGAGCGCGGCGACGCTGGCCGGGTCGACGGCGTCTACCTGGCGCAGCTCGGCGACGGTGGCGATGCCGGGGTTGCCCGGGGCGGCGATGAGCTGCTGGACCGAAGTGTCGGCGGCCAGGCCGAGCGCGAGCGCATGCTCTCGCCCGCCGCTTCCGATGAGAAGTACGCGCACGATGCCCGATCCTACGCGCCCCCACTCCCTCCCCTGTTGATCAAGGCTTCCCCCCACACTCCCCACCCCTCCCCGTTGATCATGAAGTTGTAGCAGCGATATGTCGAAATCCACCGCTACAACTTCATAATCGACGAAAAGAGAGGGGGCGGGGGGTGGAAAAGATCAGGGGAGGAGGGGGTGGCGGACGATGTTCTCGTCCCGGCCGGGGCCGACCCCCACCACGCTGACCCGAGTGCCGCACAGCTCCTCGATGCGGGCGATGTATCGACGGGCGTTCTCCGGCAGCTCAGCCTCGGTACGCGCCTTGGTGATGTCCTCCCACCAGCCGTCCAGCTCCTCGTAGATCGGCTTCGCGTGGTGGAACGCGGTCTGCGTCATCGGCATGTCGGCGAACCGCTCACCGTCGATCTCGTAGCCGACGCAGATCGGCACCTTCTCCAACCCGGTAAGCACGTCCAGCTTGGTGATCACGAGGTCGGTGATCCCGTTGAGCCGACAGGCATACCGGGCCACCACCGCGTCGAACCAGCCACACCGACGCTCCCGGCCGGTGGTCGTGCCGTACTCGGCACCGATCTTGCGCAGGTGCATGCCGTTGTCGTCGAACAGCTCGGTCGGGAACGGACCGGAGCCCACCCGGGTCGTGTACGCCTTGCTCACCCCGATGACCTGGGTGATCGCGGTCGGCGGGATGCCGGCACCCACACATGCCCCGCCGGCGGTCGGGTTGGAGGAGGTGACGAACGGATACGTGCCGTGGTCCATGTCCAGCATGGTGGCCTGGGCACCCTCCAGCAGGACCGTCTCACCCCGGTCCAGCGCATCCCAGAGCATCGCCCGGGTCTCGGCGATGTACGGCCGCAGCCGCTCCGCGTATTCGAGGTATTCCTCGATCACCGCGTCGACGTCGAGCGCCTTACGGTTGTAGATCTTGAACAGGAGCTGGTTCTTCTCCCGCAGCGCCAGTTCGAGCTTCTTGCGCAGGATGCCCGGGTCGAGCAGGTCCTGGAGCCGGATGCCCATCCGGGCGACCTTGTCCCCGTACGCCGGGCCGATGCCCCGACCGGTGGTGCCGATCCGGGACGAGCCGAGGTAACGCTCCACGACCCGGTCCAACGCCCGGTGGTGCGGCATAATCAGGTGCGCGTCGCCGGAGATCCGCAGCCGGGAGACGTCCACGCCCCGCTCGGCGAGCCCGTCGATCTCGGTGAGCAGCACCTTCGGGTCCACCACCACGCCGTTACCGATCACGATCATCGCGGTGGGCGAGAGTGCGCCGGACGGCATCAGGTGCAGTGCGTACTTCTGCCCGTCCGGGGTGATCACGGTGTGTCCGGCATTGTTACCACCGGAGTAGCGGACGACATAGTCGACCCGGCCGCCGAGGAGGTCGGTAACCTTGCCCTTGCCCTCGTCGCCCCACTGCGCTCCGATGAGCACGATCGCTGGCATCTTCTACCCGCCTTCACGGGGCCCGGGTGCCAGGTGGCGACCGCGCGGCGAGCCCGAGGGCCCAGATTAACAAGAAGTGACGACCCGGCCGGCAGAGGCCGTGGGAGAGACAGGAGGCCACCTCCCGTGTACGACGTGGTGCTGCTCACCCTCGGGGCCGCTCCGAACGACCCAGGCGGCTGCGGCAGCGGCGACGGGTGCTGTGGCTCGAAGCGCGAAACGACCGACAGCGAATGCGCGGATACGCCCCGCGTACCCGTTCTGACCTGCGTAGATGCACTCGCCGCGCGAGGTGCCCGGGTGGAAACGATCACCGCCCGCTCCGATGCGGAGATCGACGCGGCGCTGGCCCGGCTCGACAGCCCGGCCCGCCCTGACGGCCTTAGCTGGCCGGACGGAGACAGCAAGACCAGACTCGTCGTGGCTACCGCTAGTGACGGACAGTTACGGGCCGTGATGCGTCGGCTGGTCCGGCGGTACGCCCCACCGCCAAGCCGACGCCCACCCGACCTGGCGGGCAACCGGACGGTGCCGGACCTTCCGCCGATCGGCATCCTTCCACTCGATCCGACGCGCAGCACCGACCACCGGGACCTGGCCGGACAGCTCGGACTGCCTCGTGACCCGGCGGAGGTCGCCGCCGCCGTACTCGACGGTCGGGTCCGCCGCCTCGACCTGTTGCGCAACGACGGTGGCTCGGTGACGCTCGACGGTGCACTGCTCGGCGGTGCCGACGAGGCCGGTAGGCCGCTGCCCTGGCGGGGGCGGGTGGAGGTCGACGACACGGTCCTGTCCGGCGGCGAAGACCCGATCCTGGCCTGCGCGGTGGGCAACGCCAACGGCTACGCCACCCTCGATCCGGTGCCCCTGATCGTCGGGGCCGACCCGGCCGACGGCGTGATCGAGGTGGCGGTGGCCGTTCCGGTGACCACCCGGTCACCGTTGGGTAAGAAGCGGGTACGGATCGAGGTACGCCGGGCCCGTGGGCGTGCTGTCGCCGTCACACCTCGCGACGGCGCACTCCCCTATCTCGACGATGGGGTCGCTGGCGAACTGAACCGCAAACGGTCGTGGTGGATCGAGCCGGGGGCATGGGCGGTATTTGACCGGTGAGCTGCGACGCGGAGCTGCCCCGGGCCCCGTTGCCCGGCTGACGCTGATCGACCGACATATCCTCGGGCAGGAGGGGGAGGTGGACTGTGATGGACAACCATTCGGACCAGGGGCATGGACCAGGTCAGATGCCTGCGGTGCCGCAGCGGGAGGTTGAGCCGTTCTGGCCGCCGGACGAGATCGGGAGCGAACCATGGGACGGGGCGGGCCAGTCGACCGCCAACTCCCGCCCGGGTCCGGGCACCGGTGCGCCCGGGTCAGCCACCCCACCAGCCGGACCGGGCACGCCCCCGGGGCCGACCAGCCATCCGGCAGCACCAGGCATGCCCGGACCGGCCTGGTCCAGCATCCCGCCCGGTACGCCGTGGCCCGGGACCACACCCGGCCCCACCCAGCCGCCCGGTACGCCGAACCCGGCGCTGGCCGATCCTCCGACCCAGGCCTGGCCGGTGATCCGCTGCACGAATCCGTACCCGCCAGGTCCGACCGCACCCCCTCAGCACCAGCCCTACCCTGACAACGCGAACCAAGCTCCGTATCCCGGTGGGTCCCCCGCCCCGGGTACGCCTGGTCAGCCCGAGCCCTCACGGCCCAGCCCATTCGGTCCGATGGCCGGTGCTGCGCCGGTCTCCGGTGGCGGCATCGACCCGCCGGCCGAAACCCCAGATGGCGGGTTCAACGCGTCGGCCGGGAACTTCGGCCAACGGGTGGTACCCCATCCGCGTTCGGAGAGCCCGGGTAGCCAGCCGGAGAACGGCAGCGGCTCGACGCCGAGCGCCGAAGTGGAGACGTCGTCCACCGACCCGTCAGCCGCCAATCGAGCCGCTGGCAGCCCGTCGGTCGACCTCAACCAGCCGTTCAGCATGGACGTACCACTGCGTGGCGAGGACGACCCGACATTCACAGGTCACCCGACATCCACCGGCCACCCACTGACTGGCACTCCCGCAACAGAAGCGGCTCAGTCCGACGAACTGGGTTACCCGTCGGGGAAATCGATCGACACCAGCCCGACCGACACCGACCTGGCTGACGCCGACTCACTCGACCCCGAGCCTGCCGGCATCGACCCACTCGACCCCGGGGTGACGGACCGCCCGGACGAGGGAGTCGGCACCCTGCCGCAGGCGATCCGGTCGCCGTGGGCCCAACCGCCACAGCGACCGCTGACAGAATCGTCGTCAAGCCCGTACCGGGGACGGGCCACGCCCCCGGCCGCGCCCCCGACAAACCCGCCGCCGGGCGGGATGCCGCCGGTACCAGCACCATACGGCGGGGCGGTGCCGCCGGCAGTACCCCAGCCGCCCGGTGGACCCCGTCCGCCGGTTGGACCTTGGCCCCCCGGTGGACCGCAGCCCCCGTACCCGGGTTTCTCGCCCCCAACGCCACCGGCGGGGTACCCGGCTCCCCTACCGACACCGCAGTCCGGCATCCCGGCACCCGCCCCGCAGCCGGCTTTCCCGGGGCAACCCCCGCACCCGAATCAGCCGCCAGGAGCCACTGGAGGTCCGGTTCCGCCCGCCGACCCGCGTTACCCGGCCGCACCCGCCGATCCGCGTTACCCGGCCCCGCCCGCCGATCCGCGCTACCCGGCCACACCGTCCTACCCGACGCCGCCGGCCGCCGCACCGGGTCAGCCTGGTCCGTCAGCCCCATGGCCGCCCCCGGTCGGCACGGCAGGACCGATGCCTCCCGGGCCCACCGGAGAGGGTTCCTACGATCCCCGGGGCGAGGTGTACCCGGGGGTCGCCCCGGTGCCGCAGCATCCGTATCCGGCCGCACCCGGAGTGGTCCACCTGCCGACGCCACCACCACCTGCGGCCTACCCGGAATCGGCCTGGTCACCGGACTCGTCCGCGCCGACAGCGGAGGAGTTCGCCCGCCGTCGGGCCGTCCGCCCAGCCGACCCGGTCGCCTCGATGGGCCTCCGGGCGGCGGTCAACAAGACCACCCTGGGTCTGGTACGACTCTCGCCCGGGCGCCAGGAGCAGGAGATCCGGCACGACATCGAGATGGTGCGCCGCAACTTCGGTGGCCTACGTCAGGTGACGGTGGTCAACCCGAAGGGTGGTGCCGGCAAGACGGTGGCGATCCTGCTGCTGGCGATGACCTTCGGCCAGAAGCGCGGCGGATACGTCCTGGCCTGGGACAACAACGAGACGCAGGGCACCCTCGGCATGCGGGCACAGCAGGACTTCCACGCCCGTACCGTCCGGGACATGCTGCGCGACCTCGGCCAGTTCCAGGGTGCGCACGGACGGGTCGGTGACCTGTCGCAGTACGTCCGCTCACAGGGCGAGGGGATGTTCGACGTACTCGCCTCCGACGAGTCGGCCACCGGCGGTGAGATGCTGACGGCGAGCGCCTTCGCGGAGATCCGCGAAGTGGTCAGCCGGTTCTACAAGCTGATCTTCGTGGACACCGGCAACAACGTACGAGCCCAGAACTGGCAGGCCGCGATCGACGCGACCGACCAGCTCGTGGTGACCATGTCGGCTCGTAACGACTCCGCCGAGACCGCCGCCCGGATGCTGGACCACCTGGAGCAGAGCGGCCGGCAACGGCTGGTCCGGCAGGCGGTGACGGTGGTATCGATGCCGCCGTCCCGCAAGGAGATCGACCTGCCCGCGATCCAGCAGCACTTCGCCGCCCGGACCAGGGCCGTTCTGCTGGCCCCGTACGAGCGCCTGATCGACAGTGGTGAGCCGCTCCGGTACGGGCAGCTCTCGTCGGCGACCCGAGAGGCCTGGTTGAAGATCGCGGCGGCGGTGGCCGAGGGTTTGTAGCGACCCGATCCCACGCCCCCCGACTGTCCCGCACCTGTCCGGACAACCGGGGGGCAACGCTCGTCAGGCGCGCCCGGCACCGCGCCGTGAATCGATGCTGGCGTGGCGAAACGGGTCTCAGGTGCTGGAGAGGGCGTCGCCAGCGGCCGGGTCACAGTCGCGCAGGAACTGGGCGCATCGGGCTGCCTCGTCCGACTCGCCGATCTCGCCGGCCGCCCGGGACAGCAGGTGCAGGCACCGCAGGAAGCCTCGGTTGGGTTCGTGCGCCCACGGCACCGGGCCGTGCCCCTTCCAACCGTTCCGCCGCAGCTGGTCCAACCCGCGGTGATAGCCGGTACGCGCGAAGGCGTACGCCGGGACGACCTGGCCGGACTCGAACGCGCGGGCAGCCAGGATCGACCAGGCCGCGCTGAAGGTCGGGAAGCGCGCCGCGACCGAGGCGTACGCCTCGTCCGTGTCCGTCTCCCGGGCTTCGGCGAGGGCCGCCTCGGCGGCAACGTCCCCGGGTAGGAGCGTGGCGGGCGGTTCAGGCAAAAGGTTCTGCATCGAACCATTCAACCTGGCCCGAAGGCCGGGCAGCGAGTGGGGGTGACCGGGGCGGAACGGGAACGGCCAGCTCCCCGGGCGGGGAGCTGGCCGTCGTGGTCGCTGGCGACGGTCATGTCGATCTTGGTGCCCGTCGAGCGCAGGTGCTCACATTCCGATCTTGGTGCCCGTCGAGCGCAGGTGCTCACATGCCTCCACGACCCGCTGGGCCATGCCGGCCTCGGCGGCCTTGCCCCAGACCCGGGGGTCGTACATCTTCTTGTTGCCGACCTCGCCATCCACCTTCAGCACGCCGTCGTAGTTGCGGAACATGTGGTCCGCGACCGGCCGGGTAAAGCAGTACTGGGTGTCGGTGTCGATGTTCATCTTCACCACGCCGTAGTCCAGCGCCTCGCGGATCTCGGACAGCAGCGAGCCGGATCCGCCGTGGAAGACCAGGCTGAGCGGCTTGTCCTGGCCGTACTTGGCCGCGACCGCGTCCTGGATCTCCTTGAGGATCTCCGGGCGCAGCTTGACGTTGCCGGGCTTGTAGACGCCGTGCACGTTGCCGAAGGTCAGCGCCGCCATGTAACGGCCCTTCTCACCGAGGCCGAGCACCTCGACCATCTGCAAGCCGTCGGAGATGGTGGTGTAGAGCTTGTCGTTGATGGCGTTCTCGACACCGTCCTCCTCACCACCGACCACGCCGACCTCGATCTCCAGGACGATCTTGGCCTGGGCGGCCTCGTCCAGCAGCCCGGCGGCGATCTGCAGGTTCTCGGCGACCGGTACGGCGGAGCCGTCCCACATGTGCGACTGGAACAGCGGCTCCTCGCCGCGAGCCACCCGCTCCTTGGAGATCTGCATCAACGGGCGGACGAACTTGTCCAGCTTGTCCTTGGGGCAGTGGTCGGTGTGCAGGGCGATGTTCACGGGGTAGTTCTTGGCCACCTCGCGGGCGTACGCCGCGAACGCCGCCGCGCCGGTGACCATGTCCTTGATGCCCGGTCCGGAGAGGTATTCAGCACCACCGGTGGAAACCTGGATGATGCCGTCGCTCTCCGCGTCGGCGAACCCCTTTAGGGCGGCGTTGAGGGTCTGCGAGGACGTCACGTTGATCGCGGGATACGCAAACCGGCCGGCCTTGGCCCGGTCGAGCATCTCGGCGTAGACCTCGGGGGAAGCGATGGGCATGACAAACGCTCCTTACTAACCACTCCCGGCCAGGACGGCCGCTGTCTCATGGGTGCGCCGGACCGCGCTGTCCTTCGCGGGAAGTATCCCGTAGAGCGCTGGTGTCGACACAACCGACCCGGATCGGCTCAGTCCCGATCCACCGAGTCGGGGATCACGAGGCTGATCAGCCAGGCGACCACCGCCACCACGATGGCACCCCAGAACGCCGCCCAGAAGCCGTCCACCTTGAAGGGAAGGTCGAACAGGCTGGCGATCCAGTCCGTCAGCAGAAAGAGCAGCGCGTTGACGACCAGCGCGAACAGTCCCAGGGTGACGAGATAGAACACACAACCGACCACCCGGATGACCGGCTTCAGCACGGCGTTGACGATGCCGAAGATGAGCGCCACGGCGAGCAGGGTCAGCGCGTTGATCCCGGCCGACCGGCCGCTCACCGTGATGCCCGGCACCACCAGAGTGGTGATCCACAACGCGATCGCGGTGACCACCAGCCGGATCAGGAACGCCATTGTCCCATCTTGTCATCCCCGCTGGCCTGCGGTAACCCATTCCCACGACTGATCCACGGCAGGGCCGCAGCCCGGTGTTTGCCGGTGACGACAGTTGGGCAGGAGTCTGCGGGTACGGACAGCGGCGAGTTACCCGTACGGTCGCCACGGCAGCCCGTACGGTGAAAAAGGCCCGGTCAGTGGCTTACCCGACGCTGCCCGGCGGACCGGAAGGAGGCGACGATGGCCCAGCCTGGCGAGGAGTTCGCTCCCAGCGACCACCGCTCCCCCGAGGAGCGGGACCCGGAGGCGTCGGCGGACGACGTTGTCGAGCAGGCGACCATCGCCGACCCGGCCGAGGAGGAGCCGGAGATACACCGGGGTCTTGAGGTCACCGAGTGGGACGCCCTGGAGCAGGCCCGGGTGATCGGCCCGGAGGACGACTACCGCTAGGGGGCGAGGCTGCCAGGGCGTCCACCAACGCTAGGACGTGACAAACTCCCGGTTCTTGGCGGCCCAATCCGCGACCGCATCCTGCCGCAGAGCGGTGAACAGGCTCGCCCCTCCCGCCGGATCCAATGTCCCGGCCCTCTTCTCGTCCGACGTCTGGGTCCGGTCAGGCCAACCGATACCCACCGACTTGGCGGCAGGCCCCTGGAACGCGACGAACAGGTCGACGGGCGGTAGGTCGCCGGTGTCGACCACCGCCCCGTCGCCTACCGTCTGGAGGATCGCCAGCAGTTTCGCCGGGTCGTTGCCGATCCCTCCGCTGGCCAGCTTCGCCACCAGTGCCTGAAGGAAAAGGTGGCCGTTGCGGTCCCGGTCGTGCGCCCCCTGACGGAGTGTCACCCGCTGCCGAAGCAGGTCCAACGCGGCAGCGCCGTCGAGTTGCTGGCAGTCAGCCGGGAAGAGCCGCCCGGTGTGGATCGACTTCACCTGTTCGGGCAGGCAGATCTTGACTCCGCCGACCGCGTCGGTGAGTGTGCGCAGGCCGGAGAAGGTCAACACGGCGCTGCCATCAACCCGAAGCCCGGTCAATTCGGCCACCGTCCGGACCGTCAGTTGGAGCCCGCCCGACATATCCGGCTTGGCGCCCGGTCGCAGGCTGCCATAGAGAAAGGCCGCGTTCAGCTTGTTGAATCCGTGACCGGGGATCTCCACGCCCAGGTCCCGGGGCAGCGAGATCAGATACACCCGGCTCCGGTCCCGAGGGATGTGCACGATCGTCATCGAGTCAGCACGGTTGCCGGTGTCCGCGACCAGTTGCCCATCGACCCCGATCAGTAGAAAGTTCAGCGCGGTGTCGGGCAGCACGACGGCAGGCGGAGTCACCACGGACGGGCCACCGACCGGCGCGGACTCCGGTGTCGCCACCAGGTCACGACCCACCACCGGCACCAGTACGGCCAGCAGCACCGCCAACGCCGTACCGGCGGCTCGAACCTTGAGCTGGCGGCGCCGACGGCGTACCACCATGGTGTCGATGGCGGACCGGACCGGGCCGGGATCCGGGGTGAGCGTCTCATGCTGGGCAAAGCTCCGCCGCAGGTCATCCTCGATCATCAGCAAACCTCTACAAGTTCAGCCCGAAGGGTGGCCAGGGCCCGGGAGATGGACGAGCGGACGGTTCCGACGGCGCAGCCGAGCACCTCGGCGATGTCCCCATCCGGTAGGTCCTCGTAGTAACGCAGCACCAGAGCGGCCCGCTGGCGTCGCGGCAGCCGGTCAAGCCACTGCCAGATCTGGTCCCGCTCCGCACCGACCTCGGCATGGTCGACGACGGTGGCTACCTGCTTCTCCGGCTCCGCCCGGAGCAGCACCCGCTTCACCCATGACCCACGCTGCCAGTCGATGTACTGGTTGGTGAGCATCCGGCGCACATAGCGGTCGGGGGCATCAGCCCTGGCCACCCGCCGCCACTTGAGCTGTACCCGCACCATCGTCTCCTGCACCAGGTCCTGGGCCAGATGCGGATCGCCGGTCAGCATCACCGCGTACCGCAGCAGCGCGGTAAGGCGGGAATCGACGAACTCCTCGTACGTCACTGGCACCTCCAGATGTCCACATCGGGTGGACGGGATCACCGCTCGAAAACGTTGCGATTTTGACGGCCGTCTTTCCGTTGGACCCCAGGATG
Organism: Micromonospora polyrhachis; assembly: GCF_014203835.1. Taxonomy (NCBI): domain Bacteria; kingdom Bacillati; phylum Actinomycetota; class Actinomycetes; order Micromonosporales; family Micromonosporaceae; genus Micromonospora; species Micromonospora polyrhachis. The sequence continues at coordinate 2,885,049 of NZ_JACHJW010000001.1, forward strand.
GGACAGCAGTGCGTGTAGATCAGCGCTACGCTCCGCTGACTTCAGCGAATTCCCACCCGGAGGAACCCCTTGATGTGGAACAAAACGGTCCGGCGGCTACTCGCCGGCCTCGGTGTCGCGGGCGCGTTCGTCGCCGCCGCGAGCCCGGTATCAGCGCAAGCCTCGGACGTAGAACTCAGCGTCTACTTCTCCAACACCACCATCGCCGCAGGCAGCACGGGCAAGGTCGACTACCCGATCGTCTTCAGCTCCGCCCCGGTGGTCGTATACGACCTCACAGTGCGATACGACCTCACCGACCTCGTCGGAAAGGTGGCCCATCGCCATCGTCCCCACGGGCAACGCGCAGGTTGGCGACGAGGGCAATCTCGAGGTCAGCTTCAGCGCGGCCGGCTACCCCGCCGTCACCAGCAATGCCACCATCCGGGTCGGCGAGGGGGTCGACCTCGCGGCCGGGCCGGAGACGACCCTGACCGCCGCGCCCGGCGACACCTTCACCAGCCCTCTCGTCGTCCGCAACGTCGGCACGACGACGGCCACCGGCGTGAGCGTGCTTTTCGACAACGACCATGCGATCCAGCCCATCGGGCGATACAGCAACTGCCTCTACCAGGGCGATCGGCTAAAGGCCTGTCACTTCACGACGTCGATGAGTCCGGGCAGTACCTACACCGCGATCCTGCCCTACGCGCTCGGGGTGGACACCTACGCCCCAGGCTACGCATGGGGGAACACCAAGCTGATGACGCGAGCAGAGTTCGACGACTTCGCGGCATACCTGCGGCGCCGCTCGGTTTCGCTCGGTGAGCCCGGCACCGAGGGCGAACTCGCCCTGACCGAGGTTTCTGGTGTCCGCACCCAGGGCGACCAGGCCGACACCGACCCGACCAACGCGTGGAGCCACTTCGAGATCACGGTCACCGGCGTGAACGGTACGGACCTGTACGCGATCGGGGACAGCGTGACCGGCAACGTCGGCGATGTGGTCACCGTGACCGTCGGATTCGGCAACAACGGTCCGGCTTCGCTCGACTACACCCGGACCGGTGCCGTGGTTACCAAGATCGACGTGAACGTACCCACCGGAACGACCGCAGTCAGCGTGCCCAACTCGTGCTTGCCCCGTGACGGCGACCGCATCGATGGCCAGAATCCGGGCAAGCCGGGTATGCCCAGCTACCGGTGCTACCCTGGCTCGTTCTCGCAGGTCGGTAAGCAGCACGTCGTCGAGTTGGGGCTACGTATCGACAGCGTCATCCCCAACGCGGCCGGTAAGGTCACGATCAACGCCAGATGCGGGTGCGAAGGCTTCGTCAACGATCTCGACCCAAGCAACGACATGGTGCAACTGCTGGTCAACGCGAGCTAGCGAGTCGAACGGCGACGCGGACCCGGTTCGTCGCCTGATCGTTCCTGTCGCAGTGCCCCGCCGACCGGCGTCCGGTCGGCGGGGCACTCTAACGTAGGGCCCACATAAATGCGGGCGACCGTTCGAGGTCTCGACTGTCATCATTGCCGGCGTGCTGATCACCGTCTCCACCACGCACCGCCCGGCGACCGACCTTGGCTACCTGCTGGTCAAGCATCCGGACCGAGCGCACTCGTTCGAGGTACCCACCGGTACGGCCCACGTGCTCTATCCGGAGGCGTCCGAGGCCCGCTGCACGGCGGCGTTGTTGCTCGACGTCGACCCGCTGCGGCTGACCGCCGCGCGCGGCAAGGGCAACGGCCGGGGTACGACCCCGGAGGGCTTCACCCTCGGCCAGTACGTCAACGACCGGCCGTACGCGGCGACGAGCCTGCTCGCCTCGGCGCTGGCCAAGGTGTTCCGGTCCGCCCTGCGCGGCGCCTCGAAGGACCGGCCGGAGTTGGCCGCCACCCCGATCCCGTTGGAGATCGGCATCCCGGTGCTGCGCTGCCGGGGCGGCGCGGAACTGGCCGACCGCCTCTTCACCCCGTTGGGCTGGGCGGTGACCGCCGGTGCGGTACCGCTCGACGACCAGCACCCCGAGTGGGGAGACAGCCGATACGTCGACCTCACGCTGACCGGCACCGTACGGCTCGCCGACGCACTCAACCACCTCTACGTCCTGCTGCCTGTACTGGACGACGCCAAGCACTACTGGGTCGCGCCGGACGAGATCGACAAGCTGCTCCGGGCCGGTGACGGGTGGCTCGCCCAGCATCCCGAGCGAAGCCTGATCATCCGGCGCTACCTTGCCCATCGGCGCTCCCTGGCTGGCAAGGCACTTGGCCGGCTCGCCGAACTCCAGTCGGCCGAGATGCGACTCAGTGACGACGCGGTGGAGCCGGACAGCATCGACCCCGCCACCTCACCGGACGCAAACGGCCCGGCAGACTCGTCGGACGCAACCAGCCCGGCCAAGCGACAGTCCCTGGCGGTACAGCGGCGGGCAGCCGTACTGGCGACGCTGGTAAACAGCGGCGCGACCCGGGTGCTCGACCTGGGCTGTGGCCCCGGGGCACTGCTGGCCGACCTGATCCGCGACCGGCGCTACACCGAGATCGTCGGTACCGACGTGTCGTCCGTGACACTGGCGATGGCCGAGCGCCGGCTACGGCTGGACCGGCTGCCGCAGCGGCAACGTGACCGGATCAAGTTGTGGCAGTCGGCCCTGACCTACCGCGACGACCGACTGCGCGGCTTCGACGCCGCAGTGCTGATGGAGGTCGTCGAGCACGTCGACCCACCTCGGCTGCCGGCCCTGGCTGGTGCGGTGTTCGGCCACGCCCAGCCGGCGACGGTGATCGTGACGACCCCGAACGTGGAGTACAACGTGCGTTACGAGGGCCTGGCCCCGGGGGCGATGCGCCACACCGACCACCGCTTCGAATGGACCCGGGAGCAGTTCGCTGCCTGGGCCGACGAGGTCGGTCGGACGTACGGCTACCAGGTGTCGATCAGCGGGGTGGGCGACACCGATGTCGAGGTGGGCTGCCCCACCCAACTCGCCGTGTTCACCCGCAGCACCGGCAGCGCTCCCGCCGGGAACAGCACCGCCGGGAACAGCACCGCCGGGAACAGCACCGCTACGGACAGCACCGACGAGCGCGTAAAGGAAGCACTGTGACCAGCCTCGACATTCCCGAACTGGCCCTGGTCGCCCTGGTCGGCATCTCCGGGTCGGGCAAGTCCACCTTCGCCCACCGGCACTTCGCCGCCACCCAGGTGCTCTCCTCCGACGCGTTCAGGGCGATGGTGGCCGACGACGAGAACGACCAGTCCGCGTCGGCGGAGGCGTTCGACGCGCTGCACTACATCGCCGGCAAGCGGCTGCGGGCTCGCCGACTGACCGTCGTGGACGCCACCAACCTGCAACCGCACGCCCGTGCCGCACTGGTGAAGGTCGCCCGCGAGCACGACGTACTGCCGGTGGCGATCGTGCTCGACGTACCCGAGCCACTGTGCTGGGAGCGTACGCAGGCCCGCCCGGACCGGACCTTCGGCCGCCAGGTGCTCGGCCGGATGCGCCGCGACCTGCAACGCTCGGTCGCCCGGCTGGGGCGGGAGGGCTTCCGCAAGGTGCACGTGCTGCGGGACGTCGACGAGATCGACGCGGTCGAGATCCGCTACGAGAAACTGTTCAACGACCGGAAGGAGCTGACCGGCCCGTTCGACATCGTCGGTGACGTGCACGGCTGCCGGGCCGAGTTGGAGGCGTTGCTGGTCCGGCTGGGCTGGACTCTGCACACCGATGCCGACGGGCGGCCGGTGGACGCTACCCACCCGGAGGGTCGTACCGCCGTCTTCGTCGGTGACCTGGTGGACCGGGGTCCGGACTCGCCGGGCGTACTCCGGTTGGTGATGGGGATGGTCGCGGCCGGCAACGCGCTCTGCGTGCCGGGTAACCACGAGCAGAAGCTGCTGCGCAAGCTGCGTGGTCGTAACGTCACGGTGTCGCACGGCCTGGCCGAGACGCTGGCCCAACTGGAGACCGAGGATCCGACCTTCGTCGCCGAGGCCGCCGCCTTCATCGACGGCCTGGTCAGCCACTACCTGCTGGACGACGGCCGGCTGGTGGTGGCGCACGCCGGGCTCAAGGAGGAGTACCAGGGCCGGGCCTCCGGTCGGGTACGGGCGTTCGCCCTGTTCGGGGAGACCACCGGGGAAACCGACGAGTACGGCCTGCCGGTGCGCTACCCGTGGGCCCGCGACTACCGGGGCTCGGCGATGGTGGTCTACGGGCACACCCCCACCCCGACGCCCGAGTGGGTGAACAACACCATCTGCATCGACACCGGATGCGTCTTCGGCGGTTCGCTGACCGCCCTGCGCTACCCGGAGCGCGATCTCGTCTCGGTCCCGGCCGCGAAGGAGTACTACGCACCGGCCCGACCGCTGGTGCCGGTGACCGCCGACCCGGTACGTCAGGACGGGATGCTCGACCTGGCCGACGTGACCGGACGGCGGCACGTCGACTACGGCTACGGCACGGTGACGATCGCGGCGGAACAGGCGGCAGCGGCGCTGGAGGTGATGAGCCGGTTCTCGGTGGATCCGCGCTGGCTGCCGTGGCTGCCGCCGACGATGGCACCGTGTTCGACCTCGACGGTCGACGGTTTCCTGGAGCACCCGGCCCAGGCGTTCGCCGACTACCGGGCGGCCGGCGTGCAGCGGGTGGTCTGCGAGGAGAAGCACATGGGCTCCCGCGCGGTGGTGCTGGTCTGCCGGGACGACACCGTCGACTTCGGCGGGGGCGGCCCGGTGCCCGGTGGTGGGGTGGTCTACACCCGTACCGGCCGGCCGTTCTTCGGTGACCCGTTGGACGCCGAACTGCTGTCCCGGGTCCGGGCCGCAGTGACCACCGCCGGACTGTGGGCGGAACTGGACACCGACTGGTTGCTGCTCGACTGCGAACTGCTGCCCTGGTCGGCCAAGGCGATGGGGCTGATCCGGGAGCAGTACGCCAGCGTCGGCGCGGCCGGACGGTCCGCTCTGCCCCCGGTGCTCGGCGTACTGGACGGGGCGGTCGACCGTGGCCTGCCGGTGGCGGAGCTACGGGACCGGATGGCCCGACGGTTTGCCGACGTGACCGCTTACTCCGCCGCATACCGGGCATACGTGGCACCGACCAATGGGCTGGCCGGGGTGACGCTGGCACCGTTCGCGGTCCTGGCCAGTGCGGGTGCGTCCCACGCCGGAAAGGACCACGGTTGGCATCTCGCCCTGGCCGACCGGCTGCACGCTGCCGACCCGACGTTGTTCTCTCCGACACAGCGCCGGGTGGTGGATCTCACCGACGAGACGGCGGTAGCGGCGGCAACGGACTGGTGGTGGGAGCTGACCTCGGCCGGCGGCGAGGGCATGGTGGTCAAGCCGTACGCGGGTCTGGCGGCGGTCGACGGGCGGGGACGCCTGCTCCAGCCCGGCGTGAAGTGCCGTGGCCGGGAGTACCTGCGGATCATCTACGGACCGGAGTACACCGAACCGGAGCAGCTCGCGGCGCTGCGCCAGCGGTCGCTGGGGCGGAAACGGGGACTGGCGCTCCGCGAACACGGGCTCGGCCTGGCCGCACTCGACCGACTCGCGGACGGGGCACCGCTGTGGCGTCGACACGAGTTGGTCTTCGCCGTCCTCGCCTGCGAGTCGGAGCCGGTCGATCCACGCCTGTAGAGGGGTGTGACGTCCCGCACCGGGGGTATCGGGAGGCCGCCTAGACTTACCTTTCGTGCCCGTCGCCGGTGGCGGGCAGAGACCATGCCACCGGCACCATGGGGATGAAAGCCGACACCTGACCGAAAGACATCGGAGGTCACCTCGTGCCGACGCCCACCGCCACCCTGGCCCTGGGGCCCGATTTCCTGGATCCGGAGTGGTTGATCTCGACCTTCGGGCTGCTCGGCATCCTGGTCATCATCTTCGCCGAATCCGGCCTGCTGATCGGGTTCTTCCTGCCCGGCGACTCGCTGCTGTTCACCACCGGCCTGCTCACCGCCGACGGGCAGTACATCACCTACCCGCTGTGGCTGGTGTGTCTGCTGATCACGATCGCGGCTATCGCCGGCGACCAGGTGGGTTACCTGTTCGGGCGGCGAGTCGGACCAGCGCTGTTCCGGCGGCCCAACTCACGGCTGTTCAAGCAGGAGAACCTGCTCAAGGCACATGAGTTCTTCGAGAAGTACGGTGCCCGCTCGATCGTCCTGGCCCGTTTCGTGCCCATCGTCCGGACCTTCACGCCGATCGTGGCCGGGGTGAGCCGGATGAACTACAAGACGTTCGTGATCTACAACGTCATCGGTGGCGTCCTCTGGGGCACCGGTGTCACCGTGCTGGGCTACTTCCTCGGCCAGATCCCGTTCGTCAAGGCCAACATCGAGTTCATCCTGGTCGCAATCGTCTTCATCTCGGTCGTGCCGATCATCATCGAACTGCTCCGGGCCCGGATGGGCGCGAAGAAGGGCACCAGCCCCGAGGAGAAGGTCGCCGCCGAGCAGGCTATCCAGGAGACCCAGCAGCACTACGACCAGCAGCGGGCGTACGGCCAGCAGGCGGTCTACGGCTCGCAGCCCGTCTACGGACAGCAGTCCTCGTACGACGCCCAGCCGTCGTACGGCCAGCAGCAGCCCTCATACGGCCAGCAGGGATACGGGCAGGAGCAGCAGCACTCGTACGGGCAGCAGGCGCCATACGGGCAGCAGGGATACGGGCAGGATCAGCAGCCCTCATACGGCCAGCAGGGATACGGGCAGGAGCAGCAGCACTCGTACGGGCAGCAGACGCCGCACGGGCAGTCCTCGTACGATCCGCAGCCGTCGTACGGGCAGCAGCAACACGGCCAGCAGGCACCGTACGGGCAGTCCTCGTACGGACAGCAGGGACACGGGCAGCAGCCCTACGGGCAGTAGAACAGCTTTCGCGAGAGCGAACGGTCGTCATGGCTGAGCCGGCACTGCCGGTTCACGCCGTGGCGGCCGTAGACCGCTGTAGGCGGACAGCTCAATCGCCTTTGGGTGTGACCGGAATGACAATGAGCGGAACAGGGCTCACGCTCGTCAATCCAGACGAGAACACGAAGATGGCGACACCAGCGGTGAATATCAACCCCGCGTAGTGATCCGCGCCGATAGCTGTCACCGCGTCACGAGAACAGGTGCGGTTCACGTTCGTCGATCTCAGCTGTGAAGCATGCACATATACCAGGTGTGCTCGATCACACCTGGTTGAGTGTCTGGTGCCGCCCCGATCAGGACGGCACCAGACGGCACAGCCTGATTCAGCGGGCCTTCTTGGTCGCCCGCTTACGGGGCGGGGTCAGCAGATCGGCGATGGTCGCGATCGCCGACGGCACCAGCCGGTAGTAGGCCCACACACCACGCTTCTCCCGCTCCAGCAGGCCGGCCTCGGTGAGGATCCGGAGGTGGTGACTGACCGTCGGCTGCGAGAGGCCAAGCGGCGCGGTGAGGTCACACACGCACGCTTCACCCTCGGGTGCCGACTGGATCAGACTGAGCAGCCGGAGCCGAGCGGGATCGGCGAGGGCCTTGAGAACCCCCGCGAGTCGCTCGGCATCGGCACGTTCGATTGGCTCGCCGGCAAGCGGCGAGATCTGAGGCATAGTCATTTCAGCCAATGCAGTTCCCACGTATTCCATCCTTCCACCAGCAGCATCGACCCGCCTGCATATCAGCAGATCCGAATCGGCAAATTTTTAGGCCACAAGGCCGAGGTCAGCCAACGTAAAGGCCGCCCGGTATGGCAGTCCGGCCGCTCGCACCGCGTCGCCCGCGCCACGATCAACAATAACCGCAACGCCCACGACTTCGGCCCCGGCCTCTCGTAACGCCTCAACCGCGGTCAGCACACTGCCACCCGTTGTCGAGGTGTCTTCCACCGCAAGCACCCGACGACCGGCCACATTCGGGCCTTCGATCCGACGCTGCAATCCGTGCGTCTTCTCAGTTTTTCGTACTACGAAGGCGTCCAGCCCGCCCTGCGCCGCCGCTGCTGCGTGCAGCATGGACACAGCTATCGGATCGGCGCCCAGGGTCAGCCCACCAACCGCGTCGTACTCCCAGTCCGAGGTGAGGTCGAGGAGCACTCGACCTACCAATGGTGCCGCCGCGTGATGGAGCGTCACTCGACGCAGATCGACGTACCAGTCGGCCTCCCGACCCGAGGACAACACTACCCGTCCATGGACAACGGCAAGGTCAGTGATGAATTTACGCAGGTCGTCGTGGTCCCCCATGGCGGACAAGGGTACTGCTCGTTCCTGATGACCGAACGGTTGACCCGGCTGGATACGTCCGGACGTGATCTCGCGAGCAGCCAAGATGACCTTGAGCAGTTACTCTCCGTATTGGACACGCGATCAAGATCACGTCGGTGCCAACCCCTCGACGCGGTCCCGGCGTCGTCCTTTCGACGCCCCGGTTGCTCAGCCTTCTTCGCGGCCGAGCCGTCCGCGGCCCTTTCGTCCGACCGCCTGCAACAGTGCCCTCGGGGTGTGCCGCAGCCCGACGACGGCAAGCTTGTACTTCCAGTCCGGAACACTGACCACTTTGCCTTTTCGCAGGTCACGGAGGGCGTCCCGGACCACATCGTCGGCCTGCAGCCACATCCACCCCGGCGTCTTGGACATGTTGATGCCGGCCCGGTCGTGGAATTCCGTACGGGTGTAGCCGGGGCAGAGCGCCATCACCCGTACGCCGAACGGACGCACCGAGTGGGCCGTCGATTCGCTGAAGTTGGTGACCCAGGCCTTGCTCGCCGGGTAGGTTGAGCCAGGCATCAGGGCCGCGAAGCCGGCAACGGAAGAGACATTTATCACTGCCCCTCGGCGGCGGTCGGTCATGCCTGGCAGGGCGGCCAGGGTCAGCCGCATGACCGAGTGGATGTTGAGGCGGAGCAACCGTGCCTCGTCGGCCACGGTCGACCGCAGGAACGACCGGTTGAGGCTGATCCCCGCGTTGTTGACCAGCAGGTCGACCGGTTGCCGGAGCCGTTCCTCGACCGCCGCACAGCCCTCGTCAGTGGAGAGATCGGCCGACAACACCTCCACCGGTACGCCATACCGGTCGGTCAGCTCGGCGGCGGATGCGGCGAGACGATGCTCGTCCCGGGCGACCAGGAGCAGGTGGTAGCCCTCGGCGGCGAGTCGCCGGGCGAACGCGGCACCGATCCCGGCGGTGGCACCCGTGACGACGGCTCGTCGTACACCGGCTGCTGGTACGCCATGGGGGCGGGCGGGATCGGGTCCGGTGGGACGAGGATCAGGTGCTGTGGACACGGACACTCCTCAGATCGATGGCGGTGGCACCAAACGAAAGGATCCCCCCGGTCGGCTCCGCAAAGGGAACCTACTCGGGGGGATCCGTACGGGGTACCTACTTCCCCGTGATCAGCTCGCCGGCGGCGCCGGCGGGTACGGCGGGTTACCCGGGCCGGGCGGGCTGCTCGGCGGGTTACCCGGGTAGGGCGGGCTGCTCGGCGGGTAGGACGGATCAACCGGCCCCGACGGACCGCTCGCCGGACCGCTCGCCGGGTACTGCGGGTACGACTGGGGATAGCCGGGGTAGGTCCCGCCCGGCAGCGGCGGCTCCCAGCCGGGCACGTCCGGCTTGCGGAAGAACTCGTTGGCCGCCGGCAGGGCCAGCAGGATCAACGCCACCAGCAGTGCGATCAGCGTGATCACGGTAATCGTCAGCGTGAGCGGGTTGTACCAACCGGGCAGCCCCTCGTCCACCATCCGCTGGATCTCGGCCGGGTCAGGCCCGGTGGTGGTGCCTCCCGTGTTCGTGGTCAGCGCGTCGCTGGCTGCCGTCCCCAGCAGCCCGAATCCGGAACAGCAGGCGAAGATGCCGCCGAGGACCCAGGTCACGATGCGGGACGGGTTCTTACCCTTGCTGTTGAAGATGGCCAGCACCACCAGCCCGATGGCGACCAGCAGGCCGAAGATGGCCCCGCCAATCACGCCGATGGTGGCGGCGGTGGCCCCCACATCCGCCATGTCGGTGCCGGCGTACGCCTCTTCGTAGATATCCGTGAGGGTGCCCAGCACCGCCAACGCCATGATGAGCCCGAGCACCTGCAACCCGGCGACCAGGTACAGCAGGTAGCTAGAGATGGTGACGACGCCCGGACGTTGCCTCGCCGTCGGCGCGGCCGGGTTCATCGATTCCGACACAGTGCTCCCCTCCCACGACCATCCATCGACGGACCGCGTCCACACCATTCGTCTTAAGAGTTTGGTTAATCACCGTACCGGTACCTGGCCAACCTGCTAGGTCAACCAGCTCGGCTGTTGTCGGATCGACACCCTGGGTCAGTAGCTGCGCCACTCGGCTCGGGCGTACTCCAGCACCCGGGGATGCAACAGGGTCGAGGGCGGTACGTCGACTCGGGCTCGGTCCGGCGGGAAATGCCCGGCTAGCCGGAGCGTGCCGGCGTCGAGGTAGCGCAACGGTGGCGCGTCAGCGGGCAGTTCGAGCACCGGAGGGGTCGAACCGGCGGCGGCGAGCAGGAAACCCCAGTCACCGAAGGATGGCACGTCCACGTGGTAGGGCACGGTGGCGAAGCCGGCCTCCCGGATCGACGCGTCGATGCACCAGAACGAGCGGGGAGCGAAGTACGGCGAGCCGGACTGGACCACCATCCGCGCCCCGGGGGCCAGCACCGCCCGGACCAGCGCGTAGAACTCCACCGAGTAGAGCTTGGCGGTGGCCGTCTCGTCCGGGTCCGGCAGGTCCACGATGACAGTGTCGAAACGTTCACGCACCTCCCGCAGCCAGCCGAAGGCGTCGGTGTGCACCAGGCGGACCCGGGGATCGTCGAACGCCCCTCGGTTGAGGTCGCGCAGTTGCGGCTCGCGCCGGGCCAGCGCCACCACCGCCGGATCCAGCTCGACCACGGTCACCGAGGAGACGTCCGGATAGCGCAGCACCTCGCGTACGGCCAGCCCGTCGCCGCCGCCGAGCACCAGCACCGAGCCGCGCGTCCCGCGTAGCGCCGGGTGCACCAGCGCCTCGTGGTAGCGGTATTCGTCGACCGAGCTGAACTGAAGATCGCCGTTGAGGTAAAGCCGCAGGTCGGTGACGCCCTGGGAGACGATCGGCACCGACCTGGTCAGCACGATGTCCTGGTAACGGCTGCGCTCGGCGTGCACCACCGGGTCGCGGTAGAGCTGCTGGCGCGCGGTCACCTCGAAGTCGTCCGCCACCACGTAGGCGTACCCGAGGCAGAGCCCGACCACGACGGAGCCGGCGGCGAGGGCCGCCCGTGCCCGACGGCTCACGTCGCGACGGAAGACGGTGAAGACCAATACGACCCCGGCCAGCGCGTTGACCGCACCGACGACCAGCGCGCCGCGAAGCTGGCCGAAGACCGGCATGAGCAGGAACGGGAAGGCCAGGCCACCGAGGAGCGCGCCCACGTAGTCGGCGGCGAAGAGGTCCGCCACCGCGCTGCCGGCGGACTGCTCACGGATCTTCTGCAACAGCACCATCAGCAGCGGGATCTCCGCGCCGATCAGCAGGCCGAGGATGAACGCGGTCGCCACCAGGGCGGGCGCGTAGAGGTCGAGCCAGGCGAAGGCGGCGTAGAGACCGAGTACGGAGAGCCCGCCGAGCAGCGCGAGGACGAGTTCCACCGCCGCGAACGCGCTGGCCGCCCAGGGCTGCAACGGTTTGGCGGCCAACGCACCGATGCCCATCGCGAAGACCATCACGCCGAGCACGATGGAGGCCTGACCGACGGTGTCGCCGATCAGGTAACTGCCGAGCGCGACCAGGGCCAGTTCGTAGACCAGGCCGCAGGCGGCACAGACGAAGACCGCGAGGAGTACCGAGGCCCGGGCCAGCCGCCAGCGCGGGACGGCCCGGGGTTCGGGGGGAGCGGTGGCGGTCATGACTGCCGCTTGTCCTGGGTACGGGGGCGGGTGCCCCGCTTACCGACGGCACCGACGTACGGGCGGTTTCCGTGCCGGCTGCGCTGGACCAACCCGATGGTGACCAGCAGGGCGCTGACCAGCAGGAAGGCCACCGCGCCGAGCAGGTACGGCCAGCGGTCCCGCAGGAAGTCGCTGCCCGCGTCCGGCAGGGGAGTCGGTGCTGACGACGCACCCGTCCCGTCCGGGGCGGCCGTGGCCAGCGGGACCGGCGGTGCCAGTCCCTGCTCCGCCGCCAGTAGCGGCAGGAAGACCGCGGCGCGGGCGGTCGCCCAGCCCGGGTCGTCGATGAACACGTCGTCGTCGAGGCCGAGCCGCTGCAACCCGGTCGGGAAGCCGCTGATCGAGAGGTCGTCCGAGCCGTCCACCCAGATCGAGGCGTAGTCGTTGGACTCGCTGCTCTCCGAGGTGTAGGTCACGGTCGCCCGGACCCTGATCCACCGGGGGCAGCGGGCCGGGTCCTCGTCGACCGGCACGTTGTCGCCGAGGTTGGAGCCGACACTGATCGCGTCGCTGCTGTAGCCCTCGACGAGCCGCCAGCCGTAGCAGATGTTCTGTGCCTTGCTGGCCCGTTCCAGGATCGCGACCGTGTCGGCGCGTTCGGTGGCGGTCGGCGGGGGCACGTTCAGGTCGTCGTCCCCGCTCTGTGCGACCAGTACGACGACGGCGACAATGACCGCGGTGACGACGAGCCCCCAGGCGACGCCCTTGCCGCTTCCTGTCTTGGCCGGCGGTGCGGGCTTCGCCGGTCGCTTCTTCGCCGCCATCAACTAATTGCCGCGGCGACGACCGCACCGGCGGCGAGGTGGATGACCGCGGAGACCCAGACCGCGGGGTGCGGCTCCGGGTCGACCAGGATCTCGCCGAGCCGGCCGGGGGTGGCCAGGTCGAGCAGGAGGAAGGCGGCGGCCATGATGAGCAGGCCGAGGATGCCGTACGCGGCGCAGCCGATGATCCCGGTGACGAAGTTGTCCTCGCTGCCGACGATGGCGGCGACCACGATGGTGCCGACGCCGAGCAGGTTGGAGGCGAGCAACAAAGCGGCGTTGCGGTTCCGGTCGACCCAGATCAGTTCGTGTAGCCGGCCGGGGGTGGCGACGTCCACCAGGACGTAGCCGATCCCCATCAGTACGATGCCGACCACGCCGTAGGCGAGGGTCACCAGCAGGTCGGTGGCGAGGGTCATCAAGGTGGGCTCCCGAGGGGTGAGGGGTGAGGGCTACCGGGCCGCCGGCCCGGGACTACTTGCCAGCGCCGGGGCCGCCGCCACGGACGGTGTTCCCCCGCCCCCAGGCCCAGGAGTTGCCGACGGTGCTGTGGTAGCGCGGATAGGCGGTGGTCATCTTCTCCAGCAGGATCAGCGAGCCACCAACGGCGACGGGGACGATCACCACCGAGTCGTCGTCGTAGCGCAGGTAGACGCCGCTGCCGTCGACGTACTGGTCGGCCGGTTTCCAGGCCTTGGTGATCTCGTCGGAGACCGCGCTCGGGGACTTCCGCGAGGTGTAGGCAATGGCCTGCCTACCGATGTCCTGGCTGGCCGCCCGGGTGTACTTGTCCTTCACGAAGCCACGCGGCGAGAAGCTGCCGGAGAACACGGCGAAGCCGGCCACCAGCACCCCGATCAGCGTGAACGCCGCTCCCACGATGAACCATCTGCGGTACTTCATCGCATCCTCACCGTCGTTTCGGTCTCGACGAGTTCTCCGGTCTGTGGATAGGCGTGCCAGGTGTGCCAGCCGATGTCGCCCGAGGCATCGGCCCTGGCCCGCAGTGCGGTGATCGAGTCCGGGCCGCCGGGGAAGACCCCGACCAGCGCGTACGGATCATCGGCGAGTTCCTGGCGCAGGGTGGCGGTCCGGCGGACCAGCTCCTCGGGGGCCAGGTGCAGCACCCGGGCGGTGAACCGGTAGCCGCTCTCCTCGTCGGCCACGGCGGCGGGTAGTTCGGGGTGCCGGCCGGGCAGGCAGGCGACCGTCTCGATGAACTCGGCGTCCGCCGCTTCCAGCACCACCTGGTGCGACGCGCCGAGCAACCGCAGCCGCAGTCGTACGCCGTCCGGCTGCGCCGCCGTGGGCAGGTCGAGGTCGAGCACGTACAGGGCGGGCCGCTCGGCCGATTCGAGGGCGAAGCTCAGGTCGGCGGCGGAGGTGTCGGCGTACGGTGCGTCGAGGGTGACGAGCACGGTCAGCCGACCTTGTCCGCTGGCCCGGCCTGCGGATAGATCTGCACCTCGGCCCGGTGCAGCCGCTCGCCTCGGGCCACCTCCCACTTGCCGCTGTCGCCGTACGACTCGAAGGAGAGTCGCGCCGGACCGGCGGCGTAGTCGTGGTAGGCCACCGTGCCGGTCGGGTTGAGGCCGGTGGTGCCGGTGGCGGTGTAGCGGGCCCGACCGGACTCCTTGCTGGTGAAGCGCCGCCCGTCGAAGTCGATGGTCGGCGCACCGGGGGTGACGGTCGCAACCGGTTCGGCGGTCCAGAGCACCAGCTCCAGGTCCGGATCCTCCTCGACGGAGAGCCAGACCTTGTCGCCACTCACGGTGTCCAGCAGGTGCTCGGTCCAGCCCCAGTCGCCCTCGGTGAAGCGCAACGTGCCGCGTACGCCGTACGAGGTGTGCCGGATCTCCACGATGTCACCCGGCTGAAGTCGTCGGGGGTCACCTCGCAACGCGTCGGCGTCGTCGTCCGCGCTGCGGAATGGGTCGGTTCGCGGTGGTGTGCTCGCCTTGGTAGCTGTTTCCGCCTTCTTCCGGGCGGCCCGGACCGCGATCACGGCCACCACCACCCCGGCGACCGCGACCAGACAACTCACCGTGACCAGCAGGTACGCTAGCGTGCCGTTCATCCAGCCCGTCCTCTCCAACCCGATCGGCCGGTGACGGTAACAAACCCATGCACGGCCGCTACCTGCACCGGGTCCGGCTGGTCAACTGCCGGACGCCTCCGGCTGCTCGACCGAGCCCGGCTGACCCGGTTGGCCCGGAAGATCCGGTTGGCCCGGAAGATCCGGCTGGTCTGGTTGGCCCGGAAGATCCGGTTGGCCCGGAAGATCCGGCTGGTCTGGTTGACCCGGTTGACCCGGCTGGTCTGGTTGGCCCTCGAAGCCAGCCGGACCGACGGATTCAGGCGGGCCGGATTCAGGCGGGCCGGCGAGGTGCGTACCCGGTACCACCGGTGGCGGGTACGGATAGAGATAGACATAGCCGTACGGCTGGCCGGGTATCGGCTGCCCCCAGGCGGGCCAAGTCGCTCGGGGCGGGACGAAGAAACGGTTGGCCGGCGATATCGCGAGCAGCACCACAATCGCCACAACCAGGGCGAAAAGCAGAGAGCCGGCGACACTGCCGATGGGGAACAGCAGGTCGAAGCTCTCGTACTCCAGCGTGTCGTAGAACGCGTCCTCCTTCACGAACGGATCGGGCTCATCGGTCGACGATGGGGAAGGACCGCCCGACCAGTCCGCTGCCGGTTTCTCGACCGTCGTCGACGTCAGGAGGAACAGCGGAATGGAGAGCAGGCCACACCCGAACGGGCCGGCACCGAACAGCAACGTCAGTCCGGCCGTGACGAAGGTGCAGATCCGCGCCGCGTTGCTGCCCCGACGCAACGGCACGAGACAGGCCGCCAGAAACACGGCGGCGAGCACGGCGGGCACCACCCCGGGGAGGGTGCCGATGATGTTGCTCTCGCGTTCCATCGACACCAGGTCCGGGTGGGCACCGCTGATCCGGGCCGCCCGGTCGATGGCGGCGTCGTACCGGACCGCTGAGGCCACCGTCGTACCGGCGACGACCAGCAACATCCCGATGGCCGCGAGTTGCAGGTGACCGGCGACGGTGACGACGGCCGGCCGGGGTGGTCGCGGTGCCGTGGAACGAGTGTCCATGGTGGATCACGCTACCGACCGGGTCGGGCCGCAGATATGAGCCGATCCGTGGATACCCATTGACTGACCGGCATGCCCCGGTCCCGAACCGGGACCGGGGCACACCGAGCCCTTCGCCGTTCCGGCCCGTACCGGCATCCTGGCGGTGGAGCCGGGTCTTTCTCAGGCGGCGGTGACGGTCAGACCGTCCTTGCTGTCGGCCAGGTCCACCTGGACGGTGTCACCGTCGCGTACCTCGCCGGCCAGCAGTGCCTTGGCCAACCGGTCCCCGATCGCCGACTGCACCAGTCGACGCAGGGGCCGGGCACCGTAGATCGGGTCGTAGCCGTGCTCGGCCAGCCAGGTCCGGGCCGCGTCCGAGACATCCAGGGTGAGCCGGCGGTCGGCCAACCGTCGCCGCATCCGACCGATTTGGATGTCCACGATGGAGCGCAGCTCCTCGCCGGTCAGCGCCGCGAAGACCACGATGTCGTCGAGCCGGTTGAGGAACTCCGGCTTGAAGTGCGAGCGCACCACCGCCAGCACCGCCTCGCGCCGTTCGATCTCGGAGAGGGTCAGGTCGGCGATCACCGACGAGCCGAGGTTGGCGGTGAGGATCAGGATTGCGTTGCGGAAGTCGACGGTACGACCCTGGCCGTCGGTGAGCCGGCCGTCGTCGAGCACCTGCAACAACACGTCGAAGACGTCCGGGTGGGCCTTCTCCACCTCGTCCAGCAGCACCACCGAGTACGGCCTACGGCGCACCGCCTCGGTGAGCTGGCCGCCCTCCTCGTACCCGACGTAGCCGGGCGGGGCACCGACCAGCCGGGCCACCGAGTGCTTCTCGGCGTACTCGCTCATGTCGATGCGGACCATGGCCCGCTCGTCGTCGAAGAGGAACTCGGCCAGCGCCTTGCCCAGCTCGGTCTTGCCGACGCCGGTCGGGCCGAGGAACAGGAAGCTGCCGGTGGGTCGGTCCGGGTCGGCGACGCCGGTACGGGCACGGCGGACCGCGTCGGAGACCGCACCGACCGCCTCGGCCTGCCCGATCACCCGGGCACCGAGCGAGGACTCCATCCGCAGCAGCTTGGCGGTCTCGCCCTCCATGAGCCGACCGGCCGGGATGCCGGTCCAGGAGGCGACCACGGCGGCGATGTCGTCGGCACCCACCTCCTCCTTGAGCATCGCCCCGTCGGCCTGGATGCCGGCGAGTTCCGCCTCGGCCCGGACGAGTTCGCCCTGCAGGGTGGGGATTCGGCCGTAACGCAGCTCGGCGGCGCGTTCCAACTCGCCGTCGCGTTCGGCCCGTTCGGCCTCGCCGCCGAGCCGTTCCAGCTCCTCCTTGGCGGTGGAGATCCGGGTGATCTGGTCCTTCTCCAGCCTCCACCGGTCGCTGAGCGCGGTGAGCTGCTCGCGCTTGTCCGCCAGTTCCTTGCGCAGCCGGGTCAGCCGCTCGGCGGAGGCGGGGTCCGGCTCCTTGGCCAGCGCCATCTCCTCGATCTCCAGCCGGCGTACCGCCCGCTCGATCTCGTCCACCTCGACCGGCCGCGAGTCAATCTCCATCCGCAGCCGGGAGGCGGACTCGTCCACCAGGTCGATCGCCTTGTCCGGCAGGAACCGGTCGGTGATGTAGCGGTCGGAGAGCGAGGCGGCGGCCACCAGCGCGGCGTCGGTGATGCGTACGCCGTGGTGCACCTCGTAGCGCTCCTTGAGGCCGCGCAGGATGCCGATGGTGTCCTCGATGGTCGGTTCACCGACCAGCACCGGCTGGAACCGGCGTTCCAGGGCCGGGTCCTTCTCGATGTGCTCGCGGTATTCGTCGAGGGTGGTCGCGCCGACCATGCGCAGCTCGCCCCGGGCCAGCATCGGCTTGAGCATGTTGCCGGCGTCCATCGAGCCCTCGCCCTTGCCGGCACCGACCACGGTGTGCAGCTCGTCGAGGAAGGTGATGACCTGGCCGTCGGAGTTTTTGATCTCCTCCAGTACGGACTTGAGCCGCTCCTCGAACTGGCCCCGGTACTGCGCGCCGGCCACCATCGCGCCCAGGTCGAGCGAGACCAGCTTCTTGTCGCGCAGTGACTCGGGTACGTCCCCGGCGACGATGCGCTGGGCCAGCCCCTCCACGATGGCGGTCTTACCGACGCCCGGCTCGCCGATCAGCACCGGGTTGTTCTTGGTACGCCGGGACAGCACCTGGATCACCCGACGGATCTCGGCGTCCCGGCCGATCACCGGGTCGATCTTGCCGTCCCGGGCGCTGGCGGTCAGGTCGACGCCGTACTTCTCCAGGGCCTGGTAGGTCTGCTCGGGGTCGGCGGTGGTGACCCGGCGGTCACCACCCCGGATGGCGGGGAAGGCGGCCACCAGGTTCTCCTCGGTGACCCCGGCCGCCTTGAGGGCTTGGGCGACCACGCCACCGACCTGGGCCAGACCGGCGAGCAGGTGCTCGGTGGAGGTGTATTCGTCGCCCAGCGGGCGGGCGATCTGCTCGGCGGCACCGATGGCGTTGACGAACTCGCGGGACAGGCTCGGCTCGGCGACGCTGGCCCCCCGGGCGGCGGGCAGGTTCTCCACGGCCCGGATGGCGGCGCGCCGGACGTCGGCGGGGTTGGCGCCGACCGCACGCAGCAGACCGGCGGCGGTCGACCCACCGGTGTCCAACAGCGAGAGCAACAGGTGCCACGGCTCGACGGTGGCGTGGCCCCGCTGGTTGGCGATGGCAACGGCACCGGTAATGACTTCGCGGCTCTTGGTGGTGAGGCGTTCGGCGTTCATGGGCTCCCCTGATCGGCGTGTCCACTGATGACGACACAACCAGACTTGAGTCTATTCCGCTCAACTCTGCGATGTGACCCCCATCACTCCTGCTTCTCCAGTACGACCCGGATCCACCGCCGCTCGCCGTAGATCCCGATGCCCAACCACACGCTGCCGTCTGACTTGTGGGCGCTGAAGAGCGTGCCGTCCGACAGCGTCCGCACAAAACCGCCACCCAGCGGCCAGCCGAGGTCGTGGTACTGACCCTCGCCGATCACCCCACTGCCGCCCGGTCCGGTCACCGCCAACATTCCCGCCCCGATGACCGCCACTCCACCGACCTGGGCCGGCTGCCCGGCCACCCGTACCCGCTCCCAGGCGGTGCCACCACTGAGCTGCCAGAGCTGAGGAAACGCCATCCGGTCATCGCCATGACCAATCAACCAGGCCCCGCCATCGAAGGCGGCGACCTCCAACCGCAGCACGGACAGTGGACTGTCGGGCGCCGCCACCGTCATCGACCGCCAGGTCTGCCCCAGGTCGTAGGAGTACGCCGCATACGGCTGACCGTCCCGCAGCCCGCTCACGAAGAGTCGGCCACCAGTGTGCGCCACCATGTTGAGGCCGGGCACCATCGGCTGCGTCGGCACTGGACGAAACCGGTCATCGACCCACTCGCCCACCTGTGGCGTGCCCTCGTCACAGCAGACCTGGAAGCGACCGAACAGTTTCCGGTACACCACCGGCACGCCATCTGCCGTCGCCGGGGCGGCCTTGAACGTTCGGCCACGATCGGTCGAGGTCCACCAGCCGTACGGCTCGGCGAGCAGGACAAGATTGCTTCCCTCCGCGTACAGCTGATGGTTCTTCGCCCTCGGTCGGGGGTGCCGTAGCGGCTGCCAGGACCGCCCACCGTCGGCGGTGACCAGCAGGATCGCCGGACAGTCCGCCTTGGGGCCGTCCGCCGGCCCCGGCGGACAGTTGGTGAAGACCGCGTAGCCGTGCGCCGCGTCGGTGAACTCGATCTGGTGCTGCCCATAGCCAGCCGGTACGGGCACCCGGCTGCGTCGGGTCTCGTCCGGCGGGAGCGGCGGCTTCGGGCTCTGTGCACCCGACACATCCTCCTGTTGGTCGGATGGCGCCGATGGCACCTTGGTCGGTGCGGGACGGCGAATCGGCCCGACCGAGCAGCCGGACACCAGCACCACCAACGCCACAACCGCCGCCAGCCGTGCGGCCCAACCCCGCATCCGCCACCCCCAAGACCCCAATGGCTCAACAATGACGGTCAGGTTATCGATATTCACGCCTTTCACGCGCAAGGAATGATCTTGCGGGGTACGCCCGACGCCCCTCCATGCTCATAGCCACATATAGCAATGTGCGCATATTTATGGCAGGCTGACGCCCATGATTCGTCTCGCGGTTGCCCGGGTCCATCCGGATCAGGTTGATGCCCTACGCGCCTGGTTCCACGAGCTTGAGTCGGGGCGGCGGGCCGAAGCGCTACTCACCCTGGCGGACGAGAGATGTTCACACGAGTTGGCGACGCTGGTGGAGAGCAGCGACGGCCCACTACTCGTGTACGCGATGGAGGTCGAGGACGAGGGGCGGTCCCGAGCCGCGTACGCGGCGTCGTCCCACGCCATCGACAGCGAGCACCGCGCCGTGATGGCGGCCGCGCTGAATGGGCAGCCCACTCATGAGCGGGTTCTCGACCTGCGACCGTAGTAGGCGACCCGACACCGCCGATCCGACGGGCGGAAACAGCGGCGGTACCGCTGTGCCAACGCACCCGGCCGGCTCTGAGCAGCTTGTTCAGACCCGGTAGCGTGGCCGCCGTGCGAGTACGCGTAGAACAGACGGCACTGCCCGGCATCGGTGTACGTCACGACCTGCTGACGACTTCGGGACGCCGGGTGGGCGTGGTCACCCATCGGAACGGCCGACGTGATCTGGTGCTCTACGACGAAGACGATCCCGACGCGTCGGTCGCCGACATACCGCTGACCGACGACGAGGCGGACGCTCTCGCCGACATCCTCGGGGCCTCGCTCATGCTCGGCCAGCTCTCCGGGCTCCGGCAGCAGGCCGCCGGCCTGTTGACCGAGCAGATCTCCATCCCGGCCGGTTCGCCGTACGTGGGTCGCAAGCTGGGTGACACCAAGGCTCGCACCCGTACCAGCGCCTCCATCGTGGCGGTGCTGCGAGAGCGGGAGGTCATCGCCTCCCCGGACCCGACCTTCCGGTTCGAAGCTGGTGACGTGGTGGTCGTGGTCGGCACCCGCACGGGCCTCGACGGTGTCAGCGCCATCCTTGCCGGCAACGACCCGGACGCATGATCGGATGCACGATTTCACCGTTCTGCTGATCGAGGTCGGCGCACTGCTGTTGGGGCTCGGGCTCCTTGGCCGGCTCAGCCGGCGGATCGGCCTCTCCCCGATCCCGCTCTACCTGCTCGCCGGGCTGGCCTTCGGCCATGGTGGGTTGCTGCCGTTGTCGGCGAGTGAGGAGTTCTTCGCGGTCGGCGCGGAGATTGGCGTGATCCTGCTGCTGGTCATGCTGGGCCTCGAATACTCGGCGAGCGAACTCGTCGGCAACCTGCGCTCCGCAGCCCCGGCTGGCCTCATCGACGGTCTGCTCAACGCGCTACCCGGCGCGGCCTTCGCCTTCATGATGGGCTGGGGTTGGGTCTCGGCGGTCGTGCTGGCCGGCGTCACCTGGGTCTCGTCGTCCGGGGTCATCGCCAAGGTCCTGGCCGACCTGGGGCGGCTGGGTAACCGGGAGACCCCGGTCATCCTGTCGGTGCTGGTCATCGAGGACCTCGCGATGGCGCTCTACCTGCCCCTGGTCACCGCGGTGCTGGCCGGCACGAGTCTGATGGGGGGCAGCATCGCCCTCGGGGTCGCGGTCTTCACCGTGGTGCTGGTGCTGGTGGTCGCCATCAAGTACGGCGGTGCCATCTCCGCGATGTTCTCTCCGAAGGACCCGGAGGCGCTGTTACTCGGGGTGCTCGGCCTGACCGTCCTGGTGGCCGGCATCGCGGCCAGCCTGAAGGTGTCCGCGGCAGTGGGGGCCTTCCTGGTCGGCATCGCACTCTCCGGGCAGGTGGCGCACAACGCCACCGAACTACTCTCGCCGCTGCGGGACCTCTTCGCCGCGGTGTTCTTCGTGTTCTTCGGGTTGGCCACCAACCCGGCGGACATGCCACCGGTGCTGCTGCCGGCGCTGGCGCTGGCCGTCGTCACCATGGCGACCAAGGTGCTCACCGGCTACCTGGCCGCCAAGCGGGTCGGCATCGCCGAACCGGGTCGATGGCGGGCCGGACTCGGCTTGATGCCACGTGGTGAGTTCTCCATCGTCATCGCCGGGCTGGCGGTCGGTGCTACCGGCATCGCTCCACAACTGGCTCCGCTGGCGACCGCGTACGTGTTGATCACGGTGGTCACCGGACCGTTGTTGGCCCGGGTCCCGGACACCCCGTGGTTCAAGGCATGGCTGCGGCGCCGGGCTGCGGCCCAGCGCTGCGAACCGCTGCCCGCCACCGACTGAACCATTCGTCCCGGCTCACCGGGCTGACCTTCCAACCGACCCGGGCATCAGGCGAACGGCTTGCCTAATGGCGCTCCGTGACCCTTCCACCGCGCACCGGCGGCACGATAACGTGTCGCCGCAGTTGGTGACGGGTACGCGGGGACGACGCCAGCACCCTGCGACAGTGAACGGAAGGTCAGCCCGGGTGAGCTTGCAGGAGTCGACGTTTCGCGGCTTCGCCAACCCGGTCGACCCGTCGCCGGCCGAGTTGCGCGCCTGGGCCTACCAGCCCGACTCGGTGCCGCTGGAGTCGATGCCACAGGATTGGGACCTGCTCGTCTCCGGGGACCAACTGATCACGACGCTGTTCGACCTTGCCTTGGACCCGTCCTGCCCCGCCCGACGGTTCGCCCTGCACTGTCTCTACATCTACGCCGGTGACGGTATCCGGACCAGGTTCCGTGCCCATTCGAAGCGCAGGCTGAGCAAGCTACTCAAGCAGGCCGAGCAGCACGGCGACGAGCTGATGGCGAGTTGGGCCCACAACTGCCGGGTGCTGATGACCGACCCGGAGCGGTTCGACTATCACGAATGGTGCGAGGGCGGGCTGGTCCGCCAGGCCCGCCGGCTCGGCTGATCCGAGCCCACGCAGGACGACAAGCATTGACGTCGATATGTGCGTTATTCACAATCGACGTACGCTCGGCCACCCGCCGATCCTTCTGCGCACCCAGTGCCAGCGTCACTCGGCATCATCGCAGACATTGAGGAGCGTCGACCGACAACGTCGAGAGGACATCCGTGTCGCACCCACGAGGAAGACCTGATCCTGCCCCGGAGCCGGGCCGAGCCGCGATTTCCCGGCGGAGCATGCTGCGGGCCGGCACGGCGGTCACCGGCAGTGCGCTACTGGCCGGCGCGGTCGCCGAGACACCCGTACATGCGGCACCACGTACCGTCGCGGGGGCGGTACGCCCGCCGGCACTACGCCCAGGGGACCGGGTACGGGTCGTCTCCCCCGGCAGCACGCCCGATCCCGTCAACATGGCCCGAGGCATCGAGATACTGCGCGGTTGGGGCCTACAGGTGGAACTGGCACCCCACGTCTACACGAAGTACGGATATCTGGCCGGCACCGATGCAGAGCGGATCGCGGATCTCAATGCCGCCCTCAACGACCCCGGAGTTCGTGGCGTGTTCGCAGCGCGGGGCGGCTACGGCACCCAACGGATCGTCGACCGGATCGATGCGTCCAAGCTCCGCCGTGACCCTCGTGTCGTCGTGGGATTCAGCGACATCACCAGCATTCACGGCAAGCTGTGGCGCGATGCCGGGCTGGTCACCTTCTATGGGCCGATGGTCAACTGGACCGACAGCCGTACCGGTCCCGAGTCGGCCGAGGCGCTACGCCGGGCGGTGATGACGACCAATCCGATCACCATCACCCGGGATCCGGCGGAAACCACCGCGTCCGTCCTGGTGCCAGGTCGGGCGAGTGGCCGATTGCTGGGCGGCTGCCTGACCCTGATCTCGACTTCGTTGGGCGCCAAGGACAGCCCCGACTTCGATGGCGCCCTGTTGTTCTTCGAGGATACGAACGAGGTGCCCTCCAGCATCGACATGATGCTCACCGAGCTTCGTCGGCTGGGCATCATGTCGAGGGTTGCCGGCGTGGTCGTCGGCCAGATCACCGACAGTGTCGGTGAGCCTGACGAGTGGGACGCGGTGGCCGTGCTCAAGGACCGCCTCTACGACCTGGGCGTACCCGTCTTGGGGGGACTTCCCCTCGGGCACGGCAACGGGCAGCTCACCATCCCACTCGGTACGCACGCGACCATCGACGCGCAGGCGGGGACGTTGACCGTGACCCCGGGAGTCAGACCCCGTTGATCCGAGTGACGTCGCAGCGGGCCGGGAGCCCCCGTGGATCCCGGCCCGCCACGGCATGCGCCACCGCCGGTCCAGACGGCGGTCACGCTGGCGGTTCCGTCCGAATTGCGTAGGTCCGGACCATAAGAGAGGTTAGCCGATCAGCGTAGGCATTTACCGGGCAAACCGGGCAGCCTCCCCGCGCAGTTTCTCGCTTCCCTCCGTCGCCGCCGACAGCGCTCTTCCCAGACTTCTCAGCCCTCGCCGGCCTTCCCAGCCTTCTCAGCCCTCGCCGGCCTTCCGCTTTGGCTGCCAGACCACCAGGGCGGTGGAAACCCGACTCGTCGGTACGAGATCCCGGCGCGGGAACGCGGAGATCGCCTCCAACTCGGCGGCCCGGCGGACCGCAGCCATCAGCTCCACCTCAAGCTGCGCGATCCGCTGTTGCATCTCCCCCAGCAACTGCTCCAAGCTGATGATCCGCTTGATGCCGGCCAGGTTGACCCCGTCGTCCTGGCTGAGCCGCTGCACCTCACGCAGCAACACCACGTCCCGCACGCTGTAGCGACGCCCACCCCCAGCCGCCCGGCCGGCCTGGACCAGCCCCATGCGGTCGTACTGGCGCAGCGTCTGCGGGTGCATGCCCGCCATCCGGGCGGCAACCGAGATCATCAGCACCTTGGCGTCGTATGCCGGGTCGCCTGCGGCCGGGAACTCCTCAGCCACCATGGTTCACCTCCGGATGCGCAACGCGGTCAACTGGAACGACGTACTCGGGCTTCGATTTGTTCCCGTCCCGCGGACGGGGTGTGGTCGGCGAACGTCTCCAGCGCCTTGCGGGCCTCGTCGGAGAGGTCGGTGGGCACCATGATCTCGACGGTGACCAGCAGATCACCCGCCTGACCATCCCGGCGGACCACGCCCTTGCCCCGGGCCCGCAGCGTACGACCGCTCGGCGTTCCCGCCGGCACCCGCAGGGTCACCGCGCCGTCCAGGGTCGGCACCCGCAGATCGGTGCCGAGCGCCGCCTCGGCGAAGGTGATCGGCACGGTCAGGGTCAGGTTGTCCCCACTGCGGCCGAACAGATCATCAGCCCGGACCTTGACCAGGACGAAGAGGTCACCGGCCGGGCCACCCCGGTCACCCGGCTCACCGCGACCGGCGAGCCGGATCCGCTGGCCGTCGGCGACGCCGGCCGGAAACCGGACGTTGAGCGTGCGGGTCTTGGTCACCCCGCCGCTGCCCCGGCACTCCGGGCACTTCTCGTCGACGATCGTGCCGACGCCCTGGCACTCCCGGCACGGCTCGGAGAAGCTGAACGAGCCCTGGTCACGGGTGACCACGCCGGCACCATGACACTGGGGACAGGCCCTCGGCTGGCTTCCCGGCTTCGCGCCGTTGCCGTGACAGGTCTCGCATACTCCCGGCGCGCGCAGCGTCAACGGCAGCGTCACCCCGTGTACGGCGTCACTGAAGTCGAGCACCACCTCGGCCTCGACGTCCCGTCCCCGGGTCGGACCGCGCCGGCCTGCGGCACCGCCACCGCCCGAGAAGATGGATCCGAACAGGTCGGAGAAGCCCGCCCCGCCACCGAACCGGGCACCAGCCCCCGGCTGCTGGCCGCCCATGCCGCCGAACAGGTCGGAAGGGTCGAACGGGAAGCCACCCGGACCACCGGCTCGGGCGTTACGGCGGAACGCGCCGGAGCCGAACAGTGAGCGCATCTCGTCGTACTCGCGGCGTTTGCGATCGTCGGAAAGGACGTCGTACGCCTCGGAGGCGGCCTTGAACCGCTCCTCGGCCTGGGTGTTCCCCGGGTTGCGGTCCGGGTGCGACTCCCGGGCCACCTTCCGGTACGTCTTCTTGATCTCATCGGAGGAGGCGGCCTTGTCCACACCCAGTACGGCGTAGAAGTCCTTCTCCAGCCAGTCCTTGGAACTCAACGGTCGTCCACCCCCTCCCTCGTCGCGTGATCGGGGCGTCCCACATGCCACCGGTCAAGGCACATGCGGGTCGCCCCGATCACGACGTGCGAACTATTCAGGATCAGCAACAGCTACCAGCGCGGCCCGCAGAAGCCGATCACCGAGCAGATAGCCCCGACGCATCACGTCGACGCAGGTCGGCTCGGTGACCTCGGCCGAGGTCAGGTGCGCGACCGCCTCGTGCCGGGTCGGGTCGAACGGGTCGCCCTTCTCGCCGAAGGCGGTCAGCCCGAACTTGGTCAGCGCCGTGGTGAGCTGCTCGGCCACCGAGCCGAACGGCCCGACCAGGTCGCCATGTTCCCGGGCCCGATCCAGATCGTCCAGTACGGGCAGCAGCGTGGCCAGCACCGTACCGGTGGTCTGCTCGGCCGTCAGGGCACGGTCTCGCTCGACCCGCCTGCGGTAGTTGGCGTACTCCGCCGTCACCCGCTGCAGGTCACGGGTCCGTTCGTCGAGGTCGGCGCGGAGCGCCTCCAGCTCGGCACCGAGCGGGCCGGGCCCGTCCGCCGCCTTCGCCGGAGCGTCCACCACCGGCCCGTCGACGCCCTTGGGCTGCTCGATCTTGGGCACCCGGGCCTTGGCGTCCCCCACCTCGGCCTCGACCTCGGCTTCCTCGACCAGTTCGTCGAGGACCGGGCTGGTCGCCGACGTCGAGGACAGTTCGTCGGCTTCGGCCGCCTCGGCCGCGTCCACCGCATCGGCCCGGACCTCGTCGGCGTTCACCGCATCGTCCTCGACCAGCTCTCCCTCGATGGCCTCCGCCTCGGCGTCGGTCACCCCGGCATCGGCTGACGCGGCCGGACCCGCTGGCTTCGTCTTGCTGCCGGCGGACTCCGGGGTGTCGGCAGGTTCCGGGTTGTCGGCAGGTTCCGGGTTGCCGGCAGGTTCCGGGTTGCCGGCGACCGGCTCGGTCTTGCCACCCTCGCTCTTGCCACCGGCCACTGGTTCGCTCTTGCCACCGGTTGGGTCGATCTTGTCAGCGGCGACTGGTTCGCTCTTGCCGCCGGTCGGGTCGATCTTCCGCCGGTCGCGGATCACGATGCGCTGGCCGGCCTCATCCTCGGCGGGATTGGCGGGCACCGAGCCACCCGGCGCCGACCCGGTGTACGCCGGGTCGGCGGCTCGTGGCTTTTCCGTCATTGCGACTACCTCTATCCGGTCGACGAGTTGGTTGGGCAGGAACGGGGAATCACTTCTTGCCGTCCTCGTCGACGATCTCCGCGTCCACCACGTCGTCTGGACCGCCCGCCGTACGGCCACCGGCCGCGCCAGCACCGGCCGCGCCAGCACCGGCTCCGGCGGCACCCGCGTCCGCACCCGGCGCCTGCTCGCCCTGCTGGGCGTAGAGCAGCGAGCCGGCCTGCTGCGAGATCTGGGCCAACTTCTCGTGCGCCGACTTGATCTTCTCCAGGTCGGTGCCGGCGAGAGCACCGCGCAGCTCGCCGAGAGCCTCGTTGATCTGGTCCCGGGACTCGGCGGGCAGCTTGTCGCCGCTCTCGGCCAGGAACTTCTCGGTCTGCCACTGAAGCTGCTCGGCCAGGTTGCGGGTCTCCGCCTCCTCCCGACGACGCTTGTCGTCGTCGGCGTGGTCCTGGGCGTCGCGCATCATCCGCTCGATGTCGTCCTTCGGCAGCGCGGAGCCACCGGTGATCGTCATCGACTGCTCCTTGCCGGTGCCGAGGTCCTTGGCGTTGACGTGCACGATGCCGTTGGCGTCGATGTCGAAGGTGACCTCGATCTGCGGCACGCTACGCGGTGCCGGCGGGAGCCCGGTCAGCTCGAAGGTGCCCAGCTTCTTGTTGTAGGCGGCGATGTCCCGCTCACCCTGGAAGACCTGGATCAGCACCGACGGCTGGTTGTCGTCGGCGGTGGTGAACACCTCGGAGCGCTTGGTGGGGATGGTGGTGTTGCGCTCGATCAGCTTGGTGAAGATGCCGCCCTTGGTCTCGATGCCCAGGCTCAACGGGGTCACGTCGAGCAGCAGGACGTCCTTGACCTCGCCCTTGAGCACACCGGCCTGCAGTGCCGCACCGACCGCGACGACCTCGTCGGGGTTGACGCCCTTGTTGGGCTCCCGGCCGATGAGCTGCTTGACCAGCTCGGAGACGGCCGGCATCCGGGTCGAACCGCCGACCAGAATGACGTGGTCGACGTCCGAGACCTTGACCTGGGCGTCCTTGATGGCCTGCTCGAACGGGCCCTTGCAGCGGTCCAGCAGGTCCTGGGTCATCCGCTGGAACTCGGCCCGCGTCAGGGTCACGTCGAGGTGTAGCGGCGCGGACGGTGCACCGTCGGTGGCCGCCGGGCCAGCCGTGATGTACGGCAGGTTGATGCTGGTGGTGGTCGCCGCCGACAGCTCGATCTTGGCCTTCTCAGCGGCCTCGCGCAGCCGCTGCATCGCCATCTTGTCCTGGGACAGGTCGACGCCGTGCTGCCCACGGAAGGTCTTGACCAGGTGGTCGATGATCCGCTCGTCCCAGTCGTCACCACCGAGGTTGTTGTCACCGCTGGTCGACTTGACCTCGATGACGCCCTCGGCGAGTTCGAGCAGGGAGACGTCGAAGGTGCCACCGCCAAGGTCGAAGACCAGGACGGTCTGTTCCTTGGAACCCTTGTCCAGGCCGTAGGCCAACGCGGCTGCGGTCGGCTCGTTGACGATCCGCAGCACGTTGAAGCCGGCGATCTCACCGGCCTCCTTGGTGGCCTGCCGCTGGGAGTCGTTGAAGTAGGCCGGGACGGTGATCACCGCGTCGGTGATCCGCTCGCCCAGGTACGCCTCGGCGTCCCGCTTCAGCTTCATCAGGGTCCGGGCGGAAATCTCCTGCGGGGTGTACTTCTTGCCGTCGATGTCGACGTTCCAGTTGGAGCCCATCTCCCGCTTGACCGACCGGATGGTCCGGTCCGGGTTGGTCACCGCCTGACGCTTGGCAACCTCGCCGACGAGCACCTCGCCGTTACGGGCGAACGCGACGATCGAAGGGGTCGTACGCGAGCCCTCAGCGTTGGTGATGACGGTGGGCTCACCGCCCTCCAGGACGCTGACGCAGGAGTTCGTCGTGCCGAGGTCGATGCCGACCGCACGTGCCATCTTCGCTTCCTCGCTTCGTTGCTTGAGCAGGTGGCGGGCGCTGCCCCCAGATGCCCGCGGATTAACTTGAGTGGACCGGGCTCAATAGTGCCACGATCATTCCAGACGTCAAGTCGAAGTTGAGCCGATGTGACGCAACCCTTGCTCGGCAGGCTTCCCGACCAGCTCAGGCGAGCCTCTGGCTAGCTCAGGGCGAGCTTCCCGGTCAGGTCCGGCGGGCTGCCCGGGAAGGAGGGGCCCCTTCCAAGGCGGAATGCGACATGCGAGGGGCCCCTCCTAGCGTCAGGGCGACACGGGATGTGGGATGGGGGTGCTTGTTGTCGGTGTTGCTCGGGTCGGGCACGCTTTACCCGTGACCAAGCAGGGCGAGCCGGCTGACGCTGCCGGGACGTCCGCCGCCATAGCGGACAAAAGCACAAAAGATCCCCAGATGGATCTGCGGCAGGCATTGACCGACCTGCGGGCCGCCCTCGTCACCACCGCCTATCCGTTGCTGCTGCCGTCAGCAGACGAGGCCCGGCAGGACGTGACCACGCTCGTCGCCCAA
Source organism: Micromonospora polyrhachis (assembly GCF_014203835.1). NCBI lineage: Bacteria > Bacillati > Actinomycetota > Actinomycetes > Micromonosporales > Micromonosporaceae > Micromonospora > Micromonospora polyrhachis. Next base: position 2,914,599 of record NZ_JACHJW010000001.1, read on the forward strand.
CTCGACGACTACCTCCTGCCCCGGCTCACCAGACTGGACGCCCCCCTGCTGGTCGTCGTCGGTGGCTCCACCGGGGCCGGCAAGTCGACCCTGGTCAACAGCATGGTCCGGGCCCCGGTGAGCACGGCCGGCGTACTGCGGCCGACCACCCGGGCACCGGTGCTGGTCTGCAACCCGACCGACACCCCCTGGTTCCGGCACGGGGAGTTGCTGCCCGGGTTGACGCGTACCTCGGCGGCGGGCGACGAGCCCAACACGCTGCAACTGGTCGCCGCACCAGCCCTCACGGCTGGGCTCGCCTTCCTCGACGCACCCGACATCGACTCGGTGGTCGACGCCAACCGGGCGTTGGCCAGTCAACTGCTCGCCGCCGCCGACCTATGGCTGTTCGTGACCACCGCCGCCCGCTATGCCGATGCGGTGCCGTGGGAACTGCTCCGGACCGCCCAGTCCCGGGGCACCGCCATCGCCCTGGTCCTCGATCGGGTGCCCGCCGAGGCCATCGACGAGGTCACCGCCCACCTGAGCGAGATGCTGGCCGAGAACGACCTGGCCACTGCCCCGCTGTTCGTACTGCCGGAGACCACCACCGACGGACAGGGGCTGCTGCCGGAATTGACCATCGCACCGCTGCGGGACTGGTTCAGCCAGCTCGCCGCCGATGCCGACGCTCGCGCCGCCGTGGTCCGGCAGACCCTCGACGGCGCGTTGGCCGCCCTACAGTCGACCACCGAGAGCCTGGCCAGCGCCGCCGACGAGCAGGTGAAGGCGGCGGAGGTCCTCGACGAGCGGGTGCACGCCGCCTACCGGTCCGCTCTCCGCGCTGTCGAGCAGGGGCTCGGCGACGGTCGGTTGCTCCGTGGCGAGGTGCTCACCCGCTGGCAGGAGTTCGTCGGCACCGGAGCCTTCTTCCGCAACCTGGAGGCCCGGATCGGTCAGCTTCGGGACCGGATCCTGGCCCGGATGACCGGCCGCCCCGCCCCCGGTGCCCAACTACAACAGGCCATCGAGTCGCAGCTCGTCACCCTGCTGCGCGGGGTCGCGGCCGAAGCCGCCGAAAACGCGTACGCCGCCTGGCAGACGCACCCCGCCGGGGCGGCGCTGCTGGAACCGGCCCTGGGCCAGCCCACCGACGACCTACCCGAACGCGCCGAACGGCTGATCCGCGACTGGCAGCGGGGCGTACTGGAACTGGTCCGCCGGGAGGGGGCCGGCAAACGGTTCGTGGCGCGTGGCGCGGCGTACGCGGTGAACGCCGCGGGTCTCGCCGTCACCATCGCGGTGTTCGCCTCGACCGCGTTCATCCCCACCGGGCTGGAGGTCGCCACCGGGGCCAGCACGACCGTCGCCGCGCAGGCCGTACTGCAAGCGATCTTCGGCGACCAGGCGGTGCGTAACCTGGCCGCCCAGGCCCGCACGGACCTGCTCGCCCGGGTCGACACCCTCCTCGACGAGGAGGCACAGCGCTACCGGGTACGCATCGAGGCGGCCGGGATCGGTGTCGGACCGGGTGCGCGGCTGCGCCGGGCCGCCCGTACCGTCGAGCAGGCCCGGACCCGGAGCACGCTCGGCCAAGCTGGTCACCCACCCCGGCCCGGTCATCCGCCGCGGCCCGAGGGGGCGTGGTCGTGACCGAAGTGGCAGGTAGACGGGGTACGGTGGCCGGCATCGTGGGCAGGGTGCGCGACGCGGTACGGGGTGAACGGCGGGTCGACGCCTACACCCTGCTACGCCGGCTGACCGCCCTGCGTCAGTTCCTGGCTGCCGTGGACGGCCACCTGCCCGACGGCCGGCTGGTCGCCGCGCACACCCTGATCGAACGGGCCGGTGACCGGCTCGCGTTGTCCCGTGACCACACCGTCGTCGCCCTCGCCGGTGCCACCGGCAGCGGCAAGTCCAGCCTCTTCAACGCGCTCGCCGGTTTCGAGCTCTCCTCGGTCGGGGTACGCCGGCCGACCACCGCCGCCACCCATGCCTGTGTGTGGGGGCCGCTGGCGGGGGCGACGAAGCTGCTCGACTGGGTGGGGGTGCTGCCCCGGCACCGGTTCGTCCGGGAGAGCGCCCTCGACGGCAACGACGAGGCAGCGCTGCATGGGCTGATCCTGCTCGATCTGCCCGACTTCGACTCGGTGCAACGGACCCACCGGCTGGAGGTCGACCGACTGTTGGGCCTGGTCGACCAGGTGATCTGGGTGGTCGACCCGCAGAAGTACGCCGACCGGCTGGTGCACCGCAGCTACCTCCGGGAGTTCCACCGGCACCGGGACGTCACCGTGGTCGTACTCAACCAGACCGATCGGCTGCCGCCGACCGAGGTGCCCACTGTCCTGGCCGACCTGCGCCGGCTGCTCGACAGCGACCAGCTCGACGGGGTCCCACTGCTGGCCACCTCGGCCCTCGACCCGCAGGCGGTGGCTGGCCTGCGCAACGCCCTGGAACAAACCGTCGCCGAGCGGCAGGCGGCGCTCCGCCGGCTCTCCGGTGACGTCGACCAGGTCGCCGAACAACTCACCGAACTGGTGGGCCCGGCCGAGGCCGATGAGGTGCCGGCGGCAGCCGTACGTGGCCTCACCGAGGCACTGGCCGCCTCAGCGGGCGTACCGGCGGTGGCCGACGCGGTGGAGGCGGCGTACCGACACCGGGCCGCCAGTAGCACAGGCTGGCCGCTGGTCCGGGCCTGGCGGCGGCTGCGGCCGGATCCGTTGCGCCGGCTGCATCTGACCGGCGGCGGGACCAGCACCAAGGGCGGGACCAGCACCGGCGGCGGGACCAGCGCCGATGTCGAGGTCAGCGGGGCGACCATCCGGACCCGAACCCCGGTCGGGGCGACCTCCCTGCCCGTCCCGACCGCCGCGCACCGGGCTGCGGTCGGGCTGGCTGTACGGACCGTGGCCGAGCAGGCCGGTGGGGCGCTTCCGGCCCAGTGGCCGGCGGCGGTGACCGCTGCCGCCCGGTCCCGGCTCACCGACCTGCCCGACGCGCTGGACCAGGCGATCGCGACCACCGATCTGGACATGGAGCGCAAACCGGTCTGGTGGCGACTGATCGGCGCGATGCAGTGGCTGGTCACGATCATCGCGCTGGCCGGGCTGGCGTGGCTGGCCGTCGGCTGGGTGGTCCAGGCGCTCGGTCTCCCCGGGCTGGACCACCCGAAGGTCGGTGTGGTGCCGGTGCCGACCTTGATGCTGCTCGGTGGCCTGTTCCTCGGCGTCGCCGTGGCGCTGCTGGTCAGACCGATCGTCGGCTGGGCCGCCCGAAGGGCGCGGCGACGGGTCGAACGCCGGCTACACGCGGCGGTGGCCGAAGTCGGGCGGGACCATGTCGTCTTACCGGTGCAGGACGTGCTGCGACGCTACGCCGAGGCCCGTACGGCACTCGCGGACGTCGCCACCCGCTGACCACCTCATCGGTTGGCTGATGTGGGTGGCCCGGATCGTCACATACGACACCACTCTGATCCGACTGGGCGTCAATCGGTAAGCACCCACGGTAACCACGCTCGCGGCACAACGCAGAAGGCTCCCGTTCCTCTCGTGCTGGGCCGCTACGCCAGCCCATCCCGGCGTAGGGTCGAAACATGGCTACACCTCAGACCCCCTACGACGCGGTGCTCCACGCCGCCCGCGAGGTGACCAAGCTGGACTGCGCACTCGACGCGGAGATGCTCGGTACCGCACTTCTCGGCAGCGTCTACGCGATCGCGGAGGAAGACCGCACCGCAGCAGTTCGTGACTTCGTGGGCGGTTTCCTCGCCGCGACCGCCCGCCGTCGCAGCGCGGCGGCGACGACGATCCGCCACGTCTTCGCCACCCTGGTACCCGACGCCACCGGCGCGGCAAAGGTCAAGCGGGGCGCGCACGCGCCGTCGTGGTGCGACCAGCTTGGCAAGGTACGGCTCACCGGCAGCTACGCCTACGGCGACGTGTACGGCGATCAGACCTCCTACCTGGCCACCTTCGCCTACGACGACGGTGAGTCCGGCGGCCCGGAGCATGCCGTGGTGGCCCTGGTCGACCACAACATCGGCATCACGAAGGACGTCTTCGTGGGCGGGCAGGCGGCCCAGGTCCTCGACCAGGTGCGGCAGATGTGCGCGGGCGACGAGCTGACCTGGTTCCGGGAGGAGGACCCCGCCCGCCTACGGGACGCGGTACACCGTCACCTCCAGGTCACCGACAGCCTCGGTGACCTGCCCGGGGAAGGTTCCCTGTCCACCGATCGGACCCTGGTCGGTGCGCGGCTGGCCCTACTGCCCCCACCCCGGCCGACCCGCGTACCCGCCCCCGCACCACTCACCCCGGCCGAGCGCTCCGACCTGGTGCGCATCTTCCTCTCCTCCCGCGAGGCGACCCGATTCGATCTGGACAAGGTGGACGGTCCCGACCTGGCCTCGCTGCACTTCTGTCTGAGCCTGGTCCTCGACCACTCGGCGAGCTACACCGAGGCCGACCCGATGCGGTGGAGTCCGGCGGTTGCCGGGCTGTTCCTGCTCGACTGGGTACACCGGCGGGCGGTACTCGACATGGACGACGCGGCGATGCTGCCCCGGGTGCTCCGAGGCTGGGCCGCGTATGCCGCCCGGCAACGTGGACTGTCCGGGGTGGCGGCCGAGCGGACCGACGACGCCATCGAGGAGATGGTGCCGGAATTCGTCCGGCTCTACACCACCGGTGAGCGGCGCAGTCCGGCCACGGCGGCGGTGGCCCAACTGATGGCGGACGGGGTCGACCCGGACGATCCGGAGGCGCTGGACGCCTGGATCGAGGCCAACCGACAGCGGCTCGGCGAGGACCCGGCCTAGGTGCATCGACCGCGCCGGGATCAGGATGCGGTGCACCGTGGACAGGCCACGGTGCACGGTCGACGGATGCGGTCCACCGTGGTCCGGGTGATGCCAGGGCGCGTGGCGGACTGAACCGGCCCTTCCCACAAGCGTATTCATAGACTGGCCCACCGTTCCCACGGTGGGCCAGTCTGTGTTGGGGCCAGGAAACCCGGGAGGGGGAGACCTGGGCCGGGAAACCTGGGCCGGGAAAGTGGATGGCTGTCACCTCACGGTTACGCCTGCTTCGGCAGGGTAAGGATCTCGGCTCCGTCGTCGGTGATGGCGATGGTGTGCTCGCTGTGCGCCGTCCGGCAGCCTGTCACGCTTCGGAGGGTCCAGCCATCGGCATCGGTGACGAGCTTGGCGGTGTCCGCCATGACCCATGGCTCCAATGCCAGCAACAGCCCTGGGCGCAGCCGGTATCCGCGACCGGGCCGCCCCTTGTTTGGGATGTGCGGGTCCTGGTGCATCGTCGATCCGACGCCATGACCGCCGAACTCGGTGTTGATCTGATATCCCGCCTCGCTGAGGACCGAGCCGATGGCGTGGGAGATGTCACCGATGCGAGCCCCCGGTCCGGCTGCGGCTATCCCTGCGCTCAATGCGCGCTCGGTCGCGCTGATCAGCGCGACGCTCTCCGGGGGATTCGAGTCGCCCACGATGAAACTGATGGCAGAGTCAGCGACAACTCCACCCTGGGAGACGGCGAGGTCGAGCGTCAGCAGGTCGCCGTCGGCAAGAGGGTAGTCGAATGGCCGTCCGTGGAGCACGGCGTCGTTGACCGACGTGCAGATGTAGTGGCCGAACGGCCCGCGGCCGAAGGATGGCTCGTAGTCGACGTAGCAGGACTGCGCTCCGGCCTCGATGATCATGGCCTGGGCCCACCGGTCGATGTCCCGGAGGTTCGTACCGACCACGCTGCGGCTCTTCAGGGTCTGCAATATGCCAGCGACCAGGGCACCTGCCTCCCTGGCGCGGGGCAGTTCGGTGGGGTTCAGGAACTCGATCATGCGGCGCCCTACTCGTGCGACCAATAGTTATCCCGGCCATATTATCCCGGTACTAGAATCGGGACCATGGTCAGGTTGCCGCTCACTCCCGCAGAGGTCGAACGCGGACAGCGCCTCGGTGCCCTCCTGCGTCGAGCCAGGGGAGAGCGTTCGATGCTCGTCACCGCGCTGGACGCGGGCGTCTCACCGGAAACCCTTCGAAAGATCGAGTCCGGACGCGTAGCCACCCCGGCCTTCCCGACCATCGCCGCGATCGCCGACGTCCTCGGCCTTTCCCTCGACGCGGTGTGGTCGGAGATCAACCAGTCGGGCGGCGGGGACGAACGCGCAAGATCAGGCCGCACCGAACTGCTGGCCTCGTAACCAGGTCCAACTACGCCCCTATCCGCCGGCTTACCGCTCCGGGACGCTTCAACGCATCCACATGTACGAAGGCACGACGGGTCCACCGCCCCCGGAGGAACTGGCTCACCTCCCAACCGGCCACCTCGACCATTGCACGGGCACCGATCTGCATCACGATGCCCACGGTGGCCACCTCCATCCGGAGCGTTCCCCTGCCCGGGCTGTAGTACGACTCGGGGATCGTGATCGTGTCTCCCGGGGCGACCCGCTCCCGCACCCAGGCCCCCAGTACGGCCAGCGCGGCCAATTCCTCGTCCTCAGCCCCGGCCGGACCGGAGCACCCGGCCGAGTCGTCGTCGTGCCCATCACCGGGACCCGGTCCGGCCATCAGAACGTCCGCTGCTTCGGCATGCGCCGGGTGGCGGGCCGACCCCGGTCCGGCACCGTCCCCTCAGGTGCTGTGCCCTGCCCATCTGCCGGCCGCTCGTCGGCGACCTCGGGATCGACTGCGGCCGCCGGAGGGCTGTCCGCCTCCGGTTGGCTTGTCCGAGCCGGCCGTCGGTAGTCACGCGGTACGGGTTCGTAGTCGCCACTGAACACGGAGCTCTCCTGTCTCGACGGTGGGGACGGGGCCGCCGTCGGTGGACGGGCGATGACGACGGCGGCCCCGATCGGATGTGTCCTTCATGTGGTTTGCCGAGCCACCACATCCGATGCAGACAGACTGCTACCTGGCCGGTTACTGTCGGAAGTCAAGATGACAGTCCGTGACGATCAATGACCACGTCGTCGATGTGCGGCGATTAGCCGTGGAACCTCTGCGAAACCACCCCTGAGCCGCTGTGAAGAAGGTGTGTAGATGACCGAGGAACAGCCGACGAACGTGGATTTCCTACTCGCCGAGCTACGTCGAGCACGCAAACATGCCGGCCTGAGCCAGGAGGAGCAGGGCCGCCGGATGGGCTATTCGGCGTCCATGGTGGCCATGGTGGAGACCGGTGGCCGGAGACTCCCGCCCGACTACCTGCCCTTGGTCGACAAAGCGTTGGACACCGGCGGGCTGTTCGTACGTCTCGGCGAGCAACTCAGGGTCGACGAGACGCCCCAGTGGCGCCGGCAGCGCGACGCGCTAGAGCGAGAGGCCAGCTCGTTGCGCTGGTTCGAGCACGCCTACGTCCCCGGCCTACTCCAGACCGAGGACTATGCCCGTGCGGTCTTCAGTCGGGGTGGCATCTTCAGCGCAGACGAGGTGGAGCGGCGGGTCGCCGATCGACTGGCCCGACAGGACGTGCTGATCCAGCCCAATCCGCCGCAGTTGGTAGCCGTCATCGACGAGGGCGTGCTGCACCGACCAGTCGGCGGAAGGAAGGTCATCCAGCACCAACTGCTGCACCTCGCCCAACTCGGCACCCAGCGACCGCGCCTGCGAATCCATGTCGTTCCGAGATCCGTCGGCGAGTACGCTGGCCTGGATGGGCCATTTATCCTCGCCACTTTGCCGAGCGGCGACGAGGTGGCCTATCTGGACAATTATCTGGAGGGACAGGTGACCGACCGCCCCGCCGATCTGACCTGCCTGCGCGACGCGTGGGAGTCGACGCTGGGCGAGGCGCTCACCCCCCACCAGTCGGTGCAGCTCATCCGGGAGGTGGCGGAGACATGGACCTGAACGACGCCAAGTGGCACAAGAGCAGCCGGAGCAATGGCAACCAGGGTGCCTGCGTCGAGGTGGCAGACAACCTCACCGGCATCGTCCTCGTACGCGACACCAAGGACCGCGACGGCGGCACCCTCACCTTCACCCCCACCGCCTGGCAAGCCTTCATCAGCCTGGCCAAGCAACACTGACCCTTCCCGACACCGCCGATACGTCAGCTGATCGTGGAAACTCTTTTGTCCTCAGCGCCGGAAGAGTTTCCACACAGACTTTGACCAACGGCCAGCGCAGCCCGTCGACCACATCCGGGAGGTGGCGGAGACATGGACCTGAACGACGCCAAGTGGCACAAGAGCAGCCGGAGCAATGGCAACCAGGGTGCCTGCGTCGAGGTGGCAGACAACCTCACCGGCATCGTCCTCGTACGCGACACCAAGGACCGCGACGGCGGCACCCTCACCTTTACTCCCACCGCCTGGCAAGCCTTCATCGACCTGGCCAAGCAGCACTGACGCCCCCACCATCAAGCCGGGGCGCAAGTGACCGTCGACTCCCACCCCCACCCACCCCGTTAGATGGTCATGGAGTTGTAGCGCAGAATTCGGTCAATTCGCCGCTACAACCCCATGATCAACGGTGAGTAGAGGGGTAGTCGACTCTGACTTCGGATCATCACGGGATCACCACGGAAAGCTTGCGCGACGCCACCGACACGGTGACCCGCTGGCCCCAGCTCATCGTCAGGCGGTCGGTCTCCAGCCCGTCGGCGAAGACCACCAGCCCGTCCCCCTCGGCGGTGATCTCCAACTCGTCACCCGCGCCGAGCCGCCCGGCGGTCAGCGAGACCCCGGTCGCGGGCGACGGCCACGCCTCGCGGACGAACCAGCACAGCGCCGCCTCCTCCGGCCTGGGCAGGGCCGGCGTACCCGACCGGTCGCGCGCGATGGACGCGCACCAGCCGGTCGCCCCCGTACCGGTGCCGACCACCACACCGGAGGAGGAGTGTCGTTCCCGGCAGGCCGAGCCACCACCGTCCACGGCGGACAGCACGTACCGGGCGGACTGGTGGGAGGTGTGGCCGACGTACACCTCGTTGAGGCCCAGCAGCACCTGGCCGTCGTCGAGCGCGGCGCGGACCATGGTGCGCTCCTGCACCCGTACGCGACCGGCGGCCACCGCCGGCAGCAGCCGGGCCACCCGGTCGGCGGTGAACCGCACGAGTACGCCGGCATTGCGCCCCGGCTCCGGGTCGACGCCGAGCACCGGTTGCCGGTCGAGGTACTTGGCCACATTGGCGACCAGCCCGTCCTGCCCCACCGCGACCACGATGTCCTCCGGCGAGAACAGGAAGCGGGGCAGGTCGGCACGGTCCACCTGACCGCGCCGCCAGTCGGCCGGGATGGCGGCGCTGACCGAGGTCAGCGCCGCCAGGAGGGCGTCGTGCCGGTCGACGACCTCGTCCAGGGTGCGGCCCCGTTGCCGCAGGTAGTAGCCGGCCGCTGCCCGGGTGCCGTGCCGGGCGAGCAGTTCGTCCAGTTCGCTGCGCCGGCTCACCACGACCACCCGGGGCGCAAGGGTGGCGCTCATCGTGCCGGTCCCAACCGGAGTACAACGGTGGCGCTCATCGTGCCCGGCCCCACCAGGATGCGAGGGTGGCGCTCATCGGGTGGGTGCCAGCCGGGCCAGCAGGTCGGTCACCACGTCTGGAGTAACGGTGAGCTGCCCGATCGCCGGGAGCTGCCCGGCGAGTTCCCTGAGCGCCAACGCCTGGAGGACACCGGCCGGCAGTTCCGCGTACGCCGCCAGTTTGGCCGCCTCGGTCTCGGCCTCGGCCAGGCCGACGGCGCGTACGCCTTCGGCGCGGGCGGCGGCCAGGGTGCGTTCCTTCTCGGCCTCGGCGATGGCCAGCACCCGGGACCGTTCCGCCGCCGCCTGGTTGGCTACCTTCTCCCGCGCGGCCTTGCCCTGCGCGACCGCGAGTTCGGCGTCGGCGTCCAGCTCGACCTTGCGCCGCGAGTTCGCGCCGTGCTGCTCGACGAGTTGCTGTTCCCGGCGGGCCAGCTCGATCTTGTTCTGCATCTCGTTCTCGGCGATGGCCCGTTCCTGCTCAACGGCCTGGGCGCGGCGGGCGTAGGTGGCGCGGTCGGCGTCGACCTGTACCGCTTCGCGGGTGGGGGTCTGCAACGCCCGTTCCAACTCCGGCTCGGGCCGGATGGCGACCACCCGGGCGCTGACCACGGCGACGCCGACGTCGCTGAGCCGGGTCTCGTCCCGCAACGCGGTCGAGACCGCCTCGCGGACCGGGGCGATGTTGGTCAACGCCTCGGCCAGCGGCACCCGGGCCAGCAGGTCGAGGGCGGGTTGCTGGGCCAGCTCGGCGAGCAGGGTGGCCACCTGGTCCAGCGGACGGGCCTGCGGGGTGCCCCGCTTCGGGTCGACCGAGAAGTCGAGCCGGGTAGCGGCCAGCGCCGGGTTGGCCACCCGGTAGGTCACCGTGGCCTGCACGGTGATGTCGGCGAAGTCGCTGGTCCGGGCGTGGAACAGCAGCGGTAGCTCCCGGTCGTCGACCGGCACCTCGCTGAGCACCGCGCCGAGTGGCCGATACCAGAAGGAGAGGGCGACGCCTTCCCGGCGCACCTTTCCTTTCACCTGGTGGCGTAGCCAGCTCGTCGGCGCTCCGCGCAGGTGTCGCAGGAACAGACGCTTGGTCACGTCGGCCATGTCGTGCCTCCCCTGATTTTCGTCAACGCGACGATAACTCACATGCTAGATTCTCGTCAAGGTGGTGATAAATCAGATGTCGGAAGACTCCACATTCGCGGTCACCGTGGACCTGGTGGTACTGACCGTGCGCGACGAAGAACTCTCCGCCCTGCTGGTCCGCCGAGGGGTGCCGCCGCACGAGGGATGTTGGGCGCTACCCGGCGGCTTCGTACACCTCGACGAGGACCTTGTCGACGCGGCGATCCGGGAACTGACCGAGGAGACCGGCGTCGCAGACCCGGCCGGGCACCTGGAACAACTGGGTAGCTACGGCACGCCCGGTCGCGATCCTCGGGGACGGGTGGTGACCGTGGCCTACCTGGCACTGCTGCCCGACCTGCCGACCCCGGTCGCCGGCTCCGATGCGGCCCAGGCGCAGTGGCGATCGGTGTCCGAGCTGTCCGATTCGGAACTCGCCTTCGACCACGACCAGATCCTCGCCGACGGCGTGGAGCGGGCCCGTGCGAAGCTCGAATACACCCCGCTGGCCGCAGCGTTCTGCCCGCCCGAGTTCACCATCGCGCAACTACGCGCGGTCTACGAGACGGTGTGGAACACCCGGCTCGACCCTCGAAACTTCCATCGCAAGGTCACCGGCACACCCGGATTCCTAGCCCCGGTCGGCCGGGCCACCGAGGGAGACCGGGGGCGGCCTGCACAACTCTTCCACCGTGGACCGGCCAGCCTGCTCTATCCACCGATGCTGCGCCCACCGACCGGGTAATAGGCTTCGATCTTGGGGGCTTGTGGCCCACCCGGGGGCCATGATCCACCAAGATCTCGCCTGGGCTCACCGTAGGGCGGCGACGAACACCACCCCGGCGACGAGACCACCGACCACGCCGCCGGCCACCACCTGCGCGATGGTGTGGGCCCCGAGCCGGATCCGTGACCAGCCCACCAGGCCGAGCACCGGCCAGGCCACGAACAGGACCGGCCCGAAGACGAGTACGACGATCACGGCCGCCGCGGCGGCGACCGCGGTGTGGATCGACAACTTCCATCGATGGCCGACGGTCACGCCGACGACCAGTCCGATGGCACCGGTCACCACCAGGGCCAACACCGGACGCGGTGCCCCCAGCACGACCATCAGGACCAACCCGATGGCCACCGACACCAGACCGAAGAGCAACGGCGTACGACGTTGCTGCCGTACGCCGACGTGGTGGTCGGTGAGCCGGCCTCGGCGTACTCCGCCGACGATGAACGCGAACGGGATGGCACTCGCGAAGACCGCTGCCAGCAGCCCCCAGCCCAGCCCGGCCAGCCGGTCCTCGGTGCTGTGCCAGCCGACCGCGACGAACAGCACCGTGACCAGGACTGCCGGCGCGGTCACCTCGGTGACGATCCGGGCCAGTCGCGTCACGTGTTCGGCGCGGCCGGCGGGACGTCTGGGTCGATCGATCCGGACTGGGTCGGCTCGGGTGTCGGCGGTCCTAGTGTCGTCGGCCCCGGCGTTGTCGGCTCGGTTGTCGTCGGCCCCGGTGTGCCCGGCTCCTGGGTCGGGGGCGGCACCGTGGTGGGGGGCGGCACCGTGGTCGGAGCCGGTGTCGGGGTCGGCGTCGGCAGGGTGGTCGGAGCCGGTGTCGGCGGCACGCTCGGCGTCGGACCGGGCGTCGGTGTCGGTGTCGCGGCCGGCACCGTCGCTGTGGGCGGGCTGGGTACGGGCGGCTCCGGTAGCGGCGGGCGCGGTGGATCCGGGAGCGGCGGCCGGGCTGGATCAGGGCGGGACGGATCAGGTTGGGCGGGGCGGGACGAGCCCTGCCCGAATCGGACGAACGGTGCCGGCCCAGCCGCCACCAATGGTGGATCCGCCCCGGGCACCGGCACCAGGGGGACGACCAGGGTCGGCTCGGCCGAGGGCGGCGTGATGAACGGGGTGGCGTCGGCGGAGAGCATTCCGCTACCGACGGTGGTGGTGCCGGCTCCGATCGCGGTGAGGATGGGCATCGAAGCCGTACTGGCCAGGAGGCCGACAATAAACAGATAGCGCCGGGTCGGTCCGGCGAGTCCCTGGGCCCGGTGCACGCCGACCACCCGGCGGGGCCCATCGGGCCCCGCACCTGGCCAGCGGTGTCGGGCCGGGGGCGATGGTGAAAGGTCATCACCGTAGTCCGGCACGGGCGGAACTCCTCATCGTCGTGGGGCCGCATCGGCCAGCTCGGTGGTACGAAGACACGCCGGCGGACAAGTCAGTCCAAACCGGCCACTCCCCCATACAGCCTGACTAAGTAACGCTGAGTTATCCAGCCCGACACAGCGAGTCGGCGTGCCAAGTTTCCGATAAGTCGAGATGGCTAAGCCAACAAACCCGGCCATACAGCAGAAAGCCGACGCTAGATCGAGATTGGGTGGCCGCCCATGCTGTCTTGTTACACATCTGCTCTGCGAATATGGACTCCACGGCAACGCAGCCGTAGCCTCCGCGTACCCAGCGGCAGGCGCGGCTGTTCGCCAGCGCTCCCGAACCGGCTTCCGCCAGAACTCGGTTCACTGCCGCGCGGCAACCCCCACCGGGGCTAGGCGCGGCCGCCATAAACCCGGTCCGGCAGCAGCCGGACAGGCGCAGGAGCTGCGCGGTCGGGACACCCCCGGTGCCGACGCACGAACGACAGGGAGATACGGATGGCGAAGGGTGACCGCGGTACGACAACCCGCGGCAAGCGGGCTACCCCCCGGGCCGGACGGTCCAGATCGGGACGCGCCGGCGACCCGGAACTCGTACAGTTGCTCACCCCCGAGGGTGAGCGGATCGACTCGGTGACCGGCCCGGACGGTACGGAGTACACCGTCGACTTCACCGACGAGGAATACCGCGGTCTCTACCGGGACCTCGTAGTGATCCGGAAGTTGGACGCCGAGGCGACCGCCCTGCAACGCCAGGGCGAGTTGGGCATCTGGGCCAGTCTGCTCGGGCAGGAGGCCGCACAGGTCGGCTCCGGCCGCGCGCTGCGGCCGCAGGACATGGCCTTCCCGACCTACCGCGAGCACGGCGTGCTCTACTGCCGGGGCATCGACCCGATCATGCCGTTGGGCCTGTTCCGCGGGGTCGATCAGGGCGGCTGGGACCCCAACGAGTTCAAGTTCAACATGTACACGATCGTGATCGGCGCGCAGACGCTGCACGCGACCGGTTACGCCATGGGCATCACGATGGATGGCAAGACCGGTACGGACGACGGCGAGGCCGTCATCGCGTACTTCGGTGACGGCGCCACCTCTCAGGGTGACGTCAACGAGGCCTTCGTCTGGTCGAGCGTCTTCAACGCCCCGATCGTGTTCTTCTGCCAGAACAACCAGTACGCCATCTCGGAGCCGCTGGAGCGGCAGACCCGCATCCCGCTCTACCAGCGTTCCTCCGGCTTCGGCTTCCCCGGCATCCGGGTCGACGGCAACGACGTGCTGGCCACGTACGCGGTCACCCGCGCCGCGCTGGACAACGCCCGGCACGGGCAGGGCCCGACGATGATCGAGGCGTACACCTACCGGATGGGTGCGCACACCACCACGGACGACCCGACCCGGTACCGCATCGCCAGCGAGGTCGAGGCGTGGCAGGCCAAGGACCCGATCGCCCGGGTCCGGGCATTCCTCGAAAAGCAGCAGATCGCCGACGAGGCGTTCTTCGCCGGGGTCGACGAGGAGGCCAAGCAGGAGTCCCTCAGCCTGCGCGAGCGGGTGCTCGCCATGCCCGACCCGCAGCCACTGACCCTCTTCGACCACGTACACGCGGAGGGTTCACCCGAGGTCGACGCGCAGCGTGACCAGCTCGCGGCGTACCTGGACTCGTTCGAGGGGAGCACCCACTGATGGCCACCGAGACCCTCACCCTGGGCAGGGCCCTCACCCTCGGTCTGCGCCGGGCACTGGAGCACGACCCCAAAGTCGTCATCATGGGCGAGGACGTCGGCAAGCTCGGCGGCGTCTTCCGGATCACCGACCAGCTCCAGAAGGACTTCGGCGAGAACCGGGTGATCGACACCCCGCTGGCCGAGTCCGGCATCATCGGCACCGCCGTCGGTCTGGCCATCCGGGGCTACCGCCCGATCTGTGAGATCCAGTTCGACGGCTTCGTCTACCCGGCGTACGACCAGATCGTCTCCCAGGTCGCGAAGATGCACTACCGATCGCAGGGCAAGGTCAAGATGCCCATCGTGATCCGGATTCCGTTCGGCGGTGGCATCGGCGCGGTGGAGCACCACTCCGAGTCGCCCGAGGCGTACTTCGCGCACACCGCCGGCCTGAAGGTGGTCGCCTGCTCGAACCCGCAGGACGCATACGTCATGATCCAACAGGCGGTACGCTCCGACGACCCGGTGGTCTTCCTGGAGCCCAAGCGGCGCTACCACGAGAAGGGGCGGGTCGACACCGACACCGAGGTCGCCACGGCGTACCCGCTCAACGCCTCTCGCGTGGTGCGCTCCGGCAGCGACGTGACGGTGCTGGCGTACGGCCCGATGGTGCGTACCGCCCTCGACGCGGCCACCGCCGCCGAGGAGGACGGCCGCTCGCTGGAGGTCATCGACCTGCGCACGCTCTCCCCGTTCGACCTGGACCCGGTCTACGACTCGGTACGCCGCACCGGCCGCTGTGTGGTGGTGCACGAGGCGCCGAGCAACGTCGGCCTGGGTGCCGAGTTGGCGGCTCGGATCACCGAGAACTGCTTCTACTCGCTGGAGTCCCCGGTGCTGCGGGTGACCGGCTTCGACACCCCCTACCCGGCCGCCCGGCTGGAGGAGGACTACCTGCCCAACCTCGACCGGGTGCTCGACGCTGTCGACCGCACCTTCGGGTGGTGATCGGATGTCGCGGATCAAGGAGTTCCCGCTGCCCGACCTCGCGGAAGGGCTGACCGAGGGCGAGATCATCAGCTGGCTGGTGTCGGTCGGCGACATCGTCGAGCTGAACCAGCCCGTCGTCGAGGTCGAGACCGCCAAGGCGGCGGTGGAGATCCCGGCCAAGTGGGCCGGTCGCGTGCACGCGATCTTCCACAAGGAGGGCACCGTCGTCGAGGTCGGGGTGCCGATCTTCGCGATCGACACCCAGCCTGACGCCGGTGAGCTGCCCACCTCTTCCCAGCCGGACGAGGCGCTGCCCACCCCGTCGGCCGAGGCCCTGGCCGCCGTGGAGTTGGCCCCGGCCGACGCCGCCGTCGAGCCGGGCCTGATCGGTGGGCCCGCGCCCGGTGGCCGGACCGCCATCCTGGTCGGCTACGGCCCGCGTACCACTGCTGCCAAGCGCCGCCCCCGCAAGGCGGCTGCGGCTACCTCGGCGACTCCGGCCGCTGTGGCGGGCAACCGGACCGGTCCGGTAACCAACGGCGCTGGTCCGGCTGCCGTCGCTCCGGCGGCTCCGGTGACGACGGCTCCGACTCCGCTGGCTCCGACTCCGGCGGCGGCCCCCGTCCCGGCCCGGCCGGTCGTACCGGTCCAGGCGCAACGAAGCGGGCCGGTGCTGGCCAAGCCGCCGGTCCGCAAGTTCGCCAAGGACCTGGGCGTCGACCTGACCGCGCTCGTCGGCTCGGGTCCGCTCGGCTCGATCAGCCGGGAGGACGTGGAGCGGGCGGCGGCCAACGCTGCGACAGCAGCCGAACCGACCGTGACCACCACCCCGGCCACGGTGGCGGCCTTCGGTCCGGACCGGGAGCAGCGCATCCCGGTCAAGGGGGTACGCAAGCTGACCGCGGAGAACATGGCGCGTTCGGCGTTCACCGCGCCGCACGTCACCGAGTTCCTGACGGTCGACGTGACCCGATCCATGAAGGCGCTCGACCGGCTACGTGAGCTGCCGGACTGGCGGGATGTGCGCGTCTCCCCGCTGCTGTTGGTCGCCAAGGCGGTACTGCTGGCGGTACGCCGTCACCCGATGGTCAACTCGACCTGGGCCGGCGACGAGATTGTCGTCAAGGACTACGTCAACCTGGGCATCGCGGCGGCCACCGAACGCGGTCTGATCGTGCCGAACATCAAGGATGCCGGCCGGCTGACCATGCGGGAGCTGGCGGACGCGATGACGGGCCTGGTGCAGACGGCGAAGGCGGGTCGGACGGCACCGGCGGAGATGTCCGGCGGCACTCTGACGATCACCAATGTGGGGGTCTTCGGGGTCGACACCGGTACGCCGATCCTGCCGCCCGGCGAGTCGGCGATCCTCGCCTTTGGCGCGGTCCGGGAAATGCCCTGGGTGCACAAGGGCAAGATCAAGATTCGTAAGGTGACGACCCTCGGACTCTCCTTCGACCATCGGATCATCGACGGAGAGCTGGGCTCGAAGTTCCTACGGGACGTCGGTGCGTTCCTGACCGACCCGGAGGCGGCCCTACTGGGCTGGACCTGATCGACACGGCAAACCCGCGCCGGCCGGGGTGCTCCAGGATTCTGGAGTACCCCGGCCGGCACCGTTTCCAGGTCGTTCGTCCCTACCTAGATCAACTAATGAACGTCAGCTGAATGAGCGTTAAACCTTTGATTGTTAGGCACGTGGCCCAGCTCACCTAAGATTCGATGGAAATCATTGGGTCTCCTGCGCTTTAATAGAGGCACGACGGGCTCACAACCGAATAGCCAGGAGAGCGACACCATGAGCATGATCAACCGACTTCGCAGCCGCCGGGACGCCGCACGCCGCGCACGGGCCATCGAGCGCGCGCTTCGTTCCACCAACTCGCCAGCCGTCCGCAACGAGATCCTCGCGATCGCGCAGCGCCAGTACCGCTGACGACCCCCAAAGCCCGCACTTCCTCCCCCGACAGATGACCCGCCCCGCACCTCGGGCGGGTCATCGGCGTTTCAGCCCGACCGACACCGGGATTCCATACCCCTCACAGCGCCCGGTACGGTTGGGCTCAGTCGTTACCAGGACCGGCCGCACGGACCTCCGAGCTGATCGACATCTCTCAAATCCTCCGGCCGGTTGGACTTGACGACAGCGCTGCCCAGCGCCGCCGGCATCCGCCGGTTACGGTGCGGGAAGCTTGCACGGCCGGTTTCGCCGGCGGCGCCGTCGACCCCGCCGACGGCACCCGGGTCGGCAACCGGCGGCCGACATGTGATGGAGGAGGCGCGCGCATGACGTCCGAGGGCCTGCAGCACCCCGGCCAGGAGCCGGAGGGGGCTGCGCCGGGCGCCGCTGGACCAGCGCCACACGGCAGCCACGCACCACAAGACCAACAACGATTCCCCACCCAATACGACTCGGGTACGGCACCCAACACCGCGTGGGCACCACCGCCCCCGACCACACACCCCCAGGGCGGAAGTGCTCCAGTCACCCCGTGGGGCGTACCGGGGGGCCCGCCGCCCGGACCCGCACCACAAGCCAGCATGTGGGGAGCGCCTGCCGGCACCGCCCCCGAGCCTCCTGCGGCAGCAAACCTCTGGGGTCCACCTGAGGGCGCTCCCGGAAGCCCGTCAGCACCGGCGAGCCAGGCGAACACCGACTTCGCCGCCCACTGGGGCAACCCGCCGGCTGCCGCAGCCGCACCAGCACCAGCACCAGCACCAGCACCGGTCGCAGCGACCCCTCCGCCGCCTTGGCCGGGCACCGGTGACCTGGGCAGCAACCATCCCGGGCAACCGGGAGCCCCCGAGCCGACGCCATGGCCAGCGGGTGAGGCGTGGGGAACCGCCGCCGTACCCTCGCCCCGCCGGCCGGAGGAAGACCATCGGTCTGCCGCTGCTGCCACCCCGTTCGCCCCTGCAGGCGGATCCGAGACCGGGGCCGAACGGGACGCCCCGGCCTATCAGCCGGCACCATCCCCGGGTTTCTCCCCCGCCAACGCCGTCCCGCTACCGCCGCAGGAGCCCCGTATCCCCGGTGCGACCCTCGCGGCATCAGCGCCCCCGGGCTACGAACAGTCGGGTGGGTTCCCGGCCACAGGTTACGAAACGCCGAAGGCGCAGACCTCCGCTCCGGCCTGGCCCGACAGTGGCAGCCCGTACGGCGCCGGAGACAGCCCGGCGTTCCCGGGCCGGGAGGGTAGTGCCGAACAGTCCTGGCCGCCCGCCTCCGCACCGGTGGTCCCCCAGCCCCGTCCGGCCGGGGACGCCGAGAACTCCGGCCGGGTCACCATGCCCGATGCGGGCCAGCAGGAGTCATCAGACCTGGACCGGGTGCGGAGCGCCGCGAGTGCGGTCTCTGCCAGTGCCTCCGTACCGGTGGCCAGCCGGATCACGCCACCCGCCGAGGCCGAACTACGGTCGGCGGGGATGCCGGCTCCACAGCCTCGGGTCTACGGCCGACCCGCCGCTGCCGAACCTGCGGCAGAGCCCGAGCCGCAGTCCACCCCGGACGCCTACCGCCAACCCGAGCCGTACGCTCAGCCGGACCCGTACACCCAACCGGAGCCGTACGGTCAGCCGGACCCGTACGGTCAGCCCGAGCCGCAGCCCACCCCGGACGCCTACCGCCAACCGGACCCGTACACCCAGCCCGAGCCGTACGGTCAGCCCGAGCCGCAGTCCACCCCGGACGGCTACCGCCAGCCGGACCCGTACTCCCAGCCCGAGCCGTACGGTCAGCCCGAGCCGCAGTCCACCCCGGACGCCTACCGCCAACCCGAGCCGTACGGTCAGCCCGAGCCGCAGTCCACTCCGGACGGCTACCGCCAACCCGAGCCGTACACCCAGCCCGAGCCGTACGGTCAGCCCGAGCCGCAGCCCACTCCGGACGGCTACCGCCAACCCGAGCCGTACGCTCAGCCCGAGCCGTACGCTCGGCCTGGCGCCTACGCCCCGCCCGAGCCGCAGGCTGACCAGCACTGGCCGCCGGCCGACAATGCGCCGCACCGGGACTCCGGCACGTTCGGCTCGGGGCCGAGCCCGGTGCAATCCCCGGACAGCTATGCCGACCAGTTCCCCCCGTCCATGTCCGGTCCGCCAGCAGCCGGATCGGCTCGCGTCGCACCCCCCACTCCGGATCCCGATGGGTCGGCTGGCGAGCCAGCCCCCCATTTCACCGGCTCGGGTAACCCGCCTTTCGGTGACCTGATCGGGGGCCCGGGAAGCGGCCGGTCCTCGGGTGCGCCGGTCAACGGCTCCCCACTCGGCGGAGCGGCCAACGGGACCCACCTTGGCGGTGCGGTCAACGGCTCCCCACTCGGCGGACCGGTCAACGGTGCCCGGCCGGGTAGCCCAGCTCCCCAGGGCGCAGGCCGGTTCGGTCCATCGTCGGCCCCGCCGGCCAACTTCGGTTCCGCCGAGCCCGGTGGCTTCGGAGCACCGGATCGCACCACCTTCGCTCCGGCGGGACCGGGGTGGGACGACTCGCCGGCACCCGCTGGCGGGCAGTGGGGAGCCGACTCCGACCAGGGCCGGTTCGACGCCTTCAAGCCGGAGGACGAGCCTCCGGCAGCTCCCAAAGCCGAACCACCGACACCCAAGGTCCGCAATGGACGGGTGCTGCTGGCGGTGCTGACAGTGGCAATCCTGCTTCTGGTCGTACCCCTGGGTGCGCTCTGGCTGCTCGGTAAGAGCGGGGACAAGCCGGCATCTTTCGTGCCCGAGATCGGATCGTGCGTGAAGGAATCCGACAAGGAGCCGGTGGCCGTCAACTGTGCCGACGAGGGCGCGTTCCAGGTGGTCTCCAAGGTGCCCAGCCAGGACAAGTGCGAGGGGCAGAACCCGCCGTACATCGAGGTGCCACTGGGTGACGGCAAGGCTCAGGTGTACTGCCTGAAGCCACAGGCGGCCGGATAGCCATCCCACGCTGACGCATTGCGGGCCGGGGCAGCAGACAGCTGTCCCGGCCCGTCCCCGTTCGGGGGCCTGCCGGTGGTACCGGTAGCCACCGGCAGGCCGTCCGGGACCCGAGCCGTCTAGGGGTGCGACGTGGCGAGCAGCCCGGCCACCGCCGGGCTGAATCGACTGACCAAGCTCCAGAGCGCCGGCTCCTCGGCCGCCTGCGCGGCAACCACCGGATCGGTGTGGCGTAGGAAGGCCAGGTGACGGCAGGCGTGCACAGCAACGTCGACCGGATTGATCTCCGGCGGTGTCGGCACGAGCGGGTCGGTGGATCGGGCCAGCACATCGGTGTCGACCGGCATGGCTGGCCCGACCGGGCACGGGTCGGGCAGCACGGCGTACGTCAACACGATGCCGCGATCCTGGAACCGCCACGACGTGGAGTGCAGCAGGCAGCCGGCCAGCCGGTTGCCCAGACCGGCCAGGTGCCGGGCCAGCAGATCGGGATGGGCGCCGTCGGCGAGCGGCGCGACCCGGGTACGGAAGCCCAGCATGCCGTCTTCCACGCTGAGCAGGATCGTCTCCACGGCTGCGGGCACCAATCGGGTCGGGGTGGGGTCGGTGGAGGTGCCGGCCGGGAACGACATGTCGCCTAGCTTAGGCAATTGCCAGATGCTGCTCGCTGCGATCGGTCAACCGTCACCCGCTGGCACCATCGACCAGCTGGTGCCCGCACCGGTGTCGCTGAGCCGTAGCCCGCCGGCCACGAGGGCGTCGCGAATCGTGTCCGCCGCCGCATAGGAACGCTGTCGCCGTAGCTGATCGCGCAGTTCGATCAGCGGCTCCACCAGTGGCCGCAGTCGCTCGTCAGGGTCGCGGAGCCCCTGCCCGGCGGCTTCGCCGAGTCGTACGATCAGGCTTCGCAGTACGGACCGGGCCTTGTCGACGCCGTCGTCCTCGTCGGTGTCAGCGGCCCAAGACCGGATTACCGTCTCCAGATCGAGTACGGCCTGGGTCAGCGCCACGGCGTTCCGCCGCTGCCGGGCGTCCTCGAACCGCCGCTCGCAGTCGATGGTCACCTCGGCCAGGGTGGATGGGGGCGTCGAGTGGGCGTTGCCCTGCCCTGGGGTCCGCAGCGGCGCGGTGGGTATCCCGGCGGTCCGGCCCTGGCGGACCAGGGTCCGTAGTTCAATCAGGGTGGTCGTGGTCCCGGCGGGGAGCACCACACTGTGCCCGGCCCGGCGGACGGTCAGGCTGCCCCGGCCCACCACCTCCACGGTGGCCGCCACCAGGTCGAACACCACCGCGGTGTGCTCGTCCACACCGAGGACGGCGGCGTCGGCCGGCATCTGGTGCTCCAACCGGGCGAGCCGTCGTTCGCCAAGGTAGGAGTAGCGGGTGTCGTGGGTTCCGCCCTCGGCGTTGTCGTAGTGCGGGACGACCGCCACCTTGAGCCCGAGGCAGCCGAGCAGATCCAGTCCGTCGAGCCAGTACGGCGTGGTGCCCACCTTGTAGATCTCGTAGACCGGTACGGCGTACCGCCCCATCGTGGCTGCCGCCGCCGAGGCGAACACCACGACACCCCGAGGACAGGTCAGCCGGTCGCGTAGTGCCTGCTCCACCGGGCCGTTTCGCCAGCAGGCGAGGGCGTACGTCGGACTGCCCGGCCCGGAGAAGATCCAGTCTGCCGATCGGAGCATGGCCAAACCATGATCGATGGTTGCGGCAGCGGCCCGGCCAGGGTGCTCGTCCGGCCGGGCGGGCCGGTCGTACGGTTGCCCACGCATGCCGGGTGCCACCGTGACCGGCAGTCCGACGCGGCGACGGAAGTAGTCCTGTGCCCGGGCGGATATGTCGGCGACGTTCTCCTGGAACCCGTACGGCGTCTCCAGCAGGACCGCGTTCGACGGCCGGCTGGGCAACGCACGGACCAGATTCTGGTGGACGCTGACCATCGTGGGACTCGTCTCACCGGAACCCATGATCGCGACGATGCCCGGCTCCGTCGAGTGCTTCATGGGCTGCCTCCCGGTAGCCGAACGACGACTCGCCAGAGTGCTCACCAGACGGTAACCCGCCGCTCTCGGGAAGTCACGAGCGGCTGGAGAAGTGGTATTCCGGTTCTTATTGCAAGAGATCGGCAACTACGCCATGCTTGCAGTACGACTCTCGGCGGTTCGCCGCGGAGGTCTTGCGATGATCCCGGGCGTCCGGGTGATCCACCAGTACGGGACAGACTGGCACGCCATGCACGGTGGATGTCAGCGGACCTGACCGGTCCGAGCAAATCCCGCACCGGTGGGCACTCGGACGCCCATTCGCGTACCGGATCGGCCTCGCCCAGGTCAGAGCGCTGACCATGTCGGCGGGAGCGACAAGAGAAACCGGTGCTGCAGCCAGCGGATCTCACCCAGACGGTGAGCCGTCGACACTTCGAGGTGTTCGATCAGTGGCAACGGGTCTGCGACCATCTCGACGGAGACCCGTCCGATCAACGGCCATACGGCAGATGAGCCGTTCGACATGCCATTCCCAACCCGGGTGAGCTGACCGGGGATTCCCCGGAGCGCCGGGCAGGGCGCACCACTGGCGCACCTCGTACCGCCACCGTTTGCTTCAGCGCCGGGCCGGGTAGCCAGTGACTGCCGCAGCACGGCCGGCGTCTGCGGACCGTGCCGGCAAATCGGGAGCATCTCATCGAATCCTGAGGAGGAAAAGATGAGCACCCAGGCACCTGTTAGGTCTGAGCAACAAATGCCGAACCGGCTACCGAACAGGCCGGAACCGGACATGGCCCACCGGCCCACCCGGGAAATGGACATGCGAGGCGTAGCCGACCACGTCCACCCGGCACCGACACCCGGCACGGAGACCAAACCGGCGCTGAAGAGCACCGAGCTGTACGTCTATCTGGCAGCGGTGGCCGGTGTGCTGATCGCGTCGCAGATCGTGGGGCGCAACAGCACCGGGGTAGACATCTTCCGAGCTGACAACGCCTGGTTCATGATCACGTTGTTGACGATCGGTTACCTGGTCAGCCGCGGTCTGGCCAAGGCCGGTAGCGCCTGGCGTGGCGGCGGCAAGCGGGAGTGACCCGTACGGGTAGCCAACACGACGGCTGCTGTGGCCCCCGGTCTGTCCGGGGGCCACAGCGACGTCACTCGCCCAGCGACCTCACTCGCCCAGCGACGTCACTCGTCCGGGTGGCCTCATTTGTCCAGCGCGACGTCACTGGTCCAGAGCAGAAGCAACACCGGTTGGTCTCCGACCGGATCGGAGCAGAGCCCATGCGGCAGGAGTGCACATGCGAACACCGTCAAGCCGGGGACCGGTCTCGTCGGCCCTGATCACGGCACTGACCGGAACACCGACGCCGCTGCCAGCCGGCCTTGCCGGCACCTGGGACGGAACCGACCCGCTCTCCGACGACGACCTTCAACTCTCCCTCTTCATCTGCTACGAACTGCACTATCGCGGATGGTCGGACGTGGACGACCGATGGGAGTGGGAGCCGTCCCTGCTCGCCCTACGCGCCGAAGCGGAGACACGTTTCGAGTGCGCCCTACGCCGACTCGTGCCCACCCCGTCCCCGGTGGAACCGGTCGGGATACCACAGGCGCTGGCGCGGCTGGTCGCCGAGGACAGCGGTCCGTCCCTCGCGGCCGAACTGCACCGACACCCCGACCTGGAACGTTTCCGGGAGTTCGTCATTCATCGCTCCGTCTACCACCTCAAAGAGGCCGATCCGCACAGTTGGGGCATCCCCCGCCTGACGGGAGCAGCGAAGGTCGCCCTACTTGAGATCCAGTTCGACGAGTACGGCAGCGGTCGTCCGGAACGGATGCACTCCGAGCTGTTCCGGGACACCATGCGCTGGTTCGGGCTCCGCCACGACTACGGGCACTACGTGGATGCCGTACCGGCGGTGACGCTGGCAACCAACAACCTGATGTCCCTGTTCGGTCTGCACCGCCGTTGGCGGGGCGCGCTGCTGGGGCACCTGGCGGCCTTCGAGATGACGTCGTCGCTACCCAACCGCCGCTACGGGGACGCCCTACGTAGGCTCGGCGCGCCCACCACCGCGACCCGGTTCTACGACGAGCACGTGGTGGCGGACGCCGTACACGAACAGATCGCCGCCACCGACCTCTGCGGCTCGTTCGCCACCGCCGAGCCGGACCGGGCCGGCGATGTCCTCTTCGGTGCGGCGTGCGGACTGGCGCTGGACCGGGCGTTCGCGACCTGGGTCCTGGACAGTTGGCAAGCCGGAGACAGCTCACTTCGGGCGGACCACGTGACGCACCCGGAGACATCCGCGATCACCGACGCGGTGCCGGTCGGATGAGCCGTTCCGGCGGCCCGACCCGGCTCGCCGCCGAGTACGTCCTGCCGCTGCGGTGGACCGACGACGGCGGTCTGCCCGACCTGACCGCGTACCTGCACTGGCTACGACACCGGGTGGACGTGACCGTTGTGGACGGGTCACCGTCCGCGTTGTTCACCCGGCACGCCGCCCAATGGGGGCGACTGGTCCGTCATCTGCGCCCCGATCCGGTGGCGGGCGACGCCAACGGCAAGGTGACCGGAGTGACCACCGGTATCGCGCGGGCCCGGCACGAGCGGGTGATCATCGCGGATGACGACATCCGCTACGACGACCACGCGCTCGACGCCATCTGCCGGTCCCTGGACGCCGCCGACCTCGTACGACCGCAGAACTACTTCCGTCCGCTGCCGTGGCATGCCCGCTGGGACACCGGTCGGATTCTGCTGAACCGGGCCTGCGGCGGCGACTTCCCCGGCACCTTCGGGCTCCGTCGATCGCTGTTCCAACGGATGGGCGGCTACGCCGCCGACGTGCTGTTCGAAAACCTCGAACTCATCCGGACCGTCCGGGCGCACAACGGGGTCGAGGCCCGTCCGGCTGATCTCTTCGTCCGCCGTCTGCCGCCCGCCACCGCGCACTTCCTTCGGCAGCGCGTCCGTCAGGCGTACGACGATCTGGCCATGCCGGCCCGAATGGCGCTCTTCCTCGGCGTGCTGCCGGCTGTGGCCGGCAGCCTGGCCATCCGGCGGACCCGACCGTTGCTGCTTGTCGGCGCGGGCATCATCGGGCTGGCGGAGTACGGCCGACGACGAGGGGGCGGATCCGCCGTCTTTCCCGCCACCGGCGCACTTCTGGCCCCCGGTTGGGTGCTGGAACGGGCCGTGTGCAGTTGGTCGGCCCTGGGGTTACGTCTGTTCCGGGGTGGCGTCTGGTACGCCGGCGGACGGTTCCGGCGGGCAGCCCACAGTCAACGCCATCTCGATCGGGCGGCCCACCGCCAACGCCACCTTGATTGGGCAGGACGTTCAGCCAGATGAGCCGGGCCGCCACAACCGGTCAGGTGGTCGTCGTGTTCTCCGGGGCTGCCGCTGTGTTGTCCGGGGCTGCCGTCGGCTCGGCCCACCCCGTCTCGGCGTGACTGGGTGCCCGGAACCCGATCAGCTTGTGTGTGCCGTCGCAGAAGGGCTTGATGCCGGACTTCCCGCAGCGGCAGAGCGCGACCACCTGTCGATCGACGGTAATCTGCTCGCCCTGCGGCGTACGCAGGACGAAGTGTCCGCGCAGTAGCAGTGGGCCGTCTTCGTAGAACGTCACGGTCGGATCGGCGTCAGCATCGTTGGCCACCACCGGATGGTTCCCTCCGCCCGTACGGCGAAACGCCGATCCCGATCAGGTGTAGGGGCCGAAAGGCGACCGCCGGCAGATCCTGACGTTCATGTCCGGCTGAGTCGGGTAGGCGGATCCGTGCCCGCCGCCCACGAGCATCATGCCGACTCGTCCCCGGCCGACGTGGTCGGGGACCAGATCGATGCGGCGCTGCGTCAGGTGCAGGAGCGCACCAGGGCAACGGCACGGGACCGCCGCAAGTTGGTGAACGTGGTGCTGATCCTCTCCGCGCAGTCTGGACTCGCCGCAGCGCTGGCCTGGGTGGTCGCCCACGAACTGCTCGGGAACCCTTCCCCGGTGTTCGCTCCTGGTGCCGCGGTGGGCACCATCGCCGCCGCCCTCGGGCAGCGGGCCCAACGGACCGTCGGGCTGCTACTCGGCATCGGCCTGGGCATCGTGGTCGGTGACCTGCTGATGCTGCTCCTCGGTACCGGCCCGTGGCAGATCGGCACGATCGTGGCCCTGGCGATCGCGTCGGCGCTGGTGCTCAGCGGCGGCAGCGGGTCACTGGTGGCCCAGGCGGGTGGTACGGCGGTGCTGATCTCCGCCGTCTCCCCAGCCGAACGGGACCTGGAGATCCCCCGAATCGTCGACGCGGCGGTGGGCAGCGGCGTCGGCCTGATCGTGGTGGCGCTGTTGCTGCCGCTCAACCCGCTCCGGCTCGTCGAGAAGGCGGCTCGTCCGGTGTTCTCGGTGCTCACCAGCCAACTCCGGGAGACCGCCGAGGCGTTGTCGGAGCGGAATCCGCAGCGGGCCATTCGCGCGCTGGACCGGGTGCGGGGGATGGGGACGGATGTCAGCCGTCTCCGTGATGCCCTCTCCGGAGCACAGGAGGTCGTCCTCATCTCACCTGCCCGCTGGCGTCGAAGACGGCCCCTCGCCCGATACGCACATGCCGTGGGGCACATGGAGCACTTCGTCCGGGACGTTCGTGGCCTGATCCGCCGCGCGGCAACCACGATCGAGCACGGCGAACCGATACCGGACGAACTCCCGTCGGCGGTGAACCGGCTGGCCGAGGCGGTAGGACTGTTCCGCGCCGAGCACCGCGCCGACCGAGATCTCGACCTCACCCGCAAGACGGCGCTGCGGGCGGTGCACGAGGCAGCTCAGGCGTACACGGTGGATTCCGGGTTCTCGGGCAACGTCGTCGTCGCCCAGATCCGGACCGCCGCCAGCGACCTGCTCCGGGCTACCGGAATCGATACGGCCGACTCGAACTCCCTGGTCCGCCGTACGGCCAAGAACGCCGAGCGGGAGCGCGACCAGGCCCGAAACACCCCACGACGCGACTAATCTGGTGGAATGTCCGGCCAGCTGGGGCTGTCCCACCTCGCGCACGGCGGATCAGGCTCGCCGATGTCGGACCTGATCGACCTGGTCGTGGTCGTGCTGGCCCTGGCCGCGACACTGCTCCACCTCTCCGGTGCCCGCCGGCTCCGCACCAGCGACCGGGGCCGCCGTGAACTCCCGCCGTGGCGGTCCGCCGCCTTCGCGGTCGGCACCCTCGTCGGGCTGGTGAGCGTGTCCGCCCCGATGGAGCATCTGGCCGAGGAGCTGTTCTCGGCACACATGGCCCAACACCTGCTGCTCTCGTTCGTCTGCGCACCGCTGGTCGTACTCGGCCGGCCCGCCGTCGTGTTCGCGGTCGCCCTCGGTCACCGGTACGCCCGGGTCGTCCGCCCGCTGCGTCGGCTGGCCGTACGGACGCGGGGCCGGAGCAGCGCACTGGTCGTACTCGCCGCGCTGCACATCGTCCCGTGGCTGTGTTGGCACGTGCCCGCCAGCTACGACCTCGCGGTCCGGCTCCCCGTCGTACACGTCGTCGAACACGTCACCCTGGTGCTGTCGGGAATGGTCCTGATCTGGCTGGTCCTCGGGCGGGTCCCGACCGCGCCGGCGTTCGCCCTGCTGTTGACGGGGATGGCAACGATGGGGGCGCTGGCGGCCGTGCTGGCCTTCGGCACAGTCCCGCTCTACACCGGACACACCCCACAGGTGTGGGACCTCACCGCACTGGAGGACCAGCAACTCGGCGGAGCGTTGATGTGGTTCCCCGGTTCCCTGGCCTACGTGGTAGCCGTCGTCGCGCTGGTGTACGCCCGGTTGCTACGCCCCCGCGCCGCGCTACCCGACCGGCAGTCGCCGGCACCACCCCGGGAGCCGACCGCACCACCCGACCGGGACGTGGCCGCCTACCCGACCGGCCAGCCGCATCACCGGCCGTACAGGTAGGCAGCCATGTCCCGGGCGTCCTGCTCGGTGACACCGAGATCGGGCATCAACGTCCCCGGCTCGACCGCCTGTGGATGCTGTAACCACCCGACCAGTTCCTCCGGCCGGTTCGGCACCTGGCCGGCGATGTACAACCGCTCGGCGAAGTCGTCGAGATCGGGCCCCACGCCCCGGCTCACACTCGGCACCCCCGGTACGGCATGGCAGGAGGTACAGCCGTAGTGGATGATCCGCTCCCGACCCCGCCCGGGATCACCGTTCACCACCGGGGCCGTCGGCTGGTCCCCGGCGCAACCAGTGAGGGCCGCGAACGCGCCGACACACAGGACCGCCACGGCGACCGGAACGAGACGGTTGCTCACCCGCACACCTCCACGACGAACTGCGGCCAGGCGATGAGGACGATGCCGAAACCGAACACCACCGCCAGGCCGGCACCGACGTAGCCCAGGAAGACCAGCGGCGAACGCCGCCCCCGCCCGATCCGGCGGGCCACGACGAACCCGGCGATCCCGGCCAGGACCGTCACCAGGAACAGGACCGCGTTCAGCACGGTCAGGACAGCGAAGATCGCCCCCTCCGGGGGCGGCTCGGCGACGCTGCCGTACGCCGAACAGGTGAAGTCCTGGATCGCATAGGACAGCGCGAGCGACAGCGCCCACGCGACCGGTGGCACCAGCAGGGCAGCGACGGCCAGTCGGGTGCGCTGGGCATCCCGGTCCAGTGCCCGGGTCGACCCACCCGACACCGGGCCAGTGCCTCGACTCGCCGTCATCTCAACCCACCAGCACCGGCAGCAGATCGGTCGTCGCCCAGGTGACCAGCCAGGTGAACAGGGCGGCCCCCCAGATCAGGGCCGCACCCTGGAGCAGATTGGCCGGTCGGCTGTCCCGGACGTGCCGCCACCGGCCGAGCAGGGCGACGGCGCTACTGGCCACCCCCACCAGCACGATCAACGTCTGGGCACCGAGCAGGGTCACCGCGATCGAGTCGTACGCGTGCCGCACCGGCCGAATGTCACTACCGAACCAGATGGCGAGGGTCACGGCCAGCGCCACCGTACCCGCGGCGAGCGCGACCAGCGCGGCCGTGACGTGGGCGGACCGCTCGTGTGGATCGCCGGGCCCGGGGCCGTCGGTCCGGCGGCGGCGTGCGCCCCACCGGGTCGCGGCGGTCGCCAGCACGAGCGCCACCGTCACCCCGAGTGCCGACAGCGGCCGGTCCAGCCGCCCGTCCCCCGGCCAGGCCACCGCGTTGACCTGGAGATACAGGGCGCTGAAGGCCAGGGTCACGACGGCGACCACCCCGACCATCGCCGCGCCGGCCGCGCCCCACCAGGTGATCGACCGGCTGCCGGGGGCCTCGAACGGAAACTGCCCGGTCAGGGGTACGGCCTGCTGGTCGGTGTGCTCGGCCTCGTTGCGCAACGCCCAGCCCACCAGTCCGGCGAGCACCACCGCGATCCCCAGGGCCGGCACCGGCCACCACTGCACCAGCATCCCGACGGCGATGACCGCCAGGCCCACCGCCGGTACGAGGGGCCAACCGGTGGACGTCGCCAGCCGGGCCGCACCCTCGGGTTCGGCCCAGAGGGCGGTGGTCAGTGGCGAGGCACGGAAGTCCGCCGGGCGCCGGAGGAACGCCTGTCGTACCGGCGCGTGGAGTTCGTCGGGTGGCGGCGAGTCCCAGTTGGGCTGGCGACTGGTCACGACCGGGATGTCGGGAAAGTTCTCCGGCGGGGGTGGGGAAGCCGTCGCCCACTCCAGGGTGTCGCCCCGCCACGGGTCGGCCGGTGCCCGCCGCCCCCGGACCAGGGACCAGGCGAACGCCACGGTGAGGACGACCACCCCGCTGGCCAGGACGAACGCCCCCACGGTGGAGATCAGGTTGACCGTACCGATGCCCAACTCACGCTCGTAGGTGTAGACCCGACGGGGCATCCCCCACAGGCCGGTGAGGTGCATGGGGAAAAACGTCACGTGGAACCCGACGAAGACCAGCCAGAAACTGACGTGGCCGAGACGGTCGTCCAGGAGTCGACCGGTGATCTTCGGCCACCAGTGGTAGAGCCCGGCGAAGACGGGGAACAGCATGCCGCCGAGCACCACGTAGTGGAAGTGGGCCACGACGAAGTAGGTGTCGTGCACCTGCCCGTCGAACGGCACCGAGGCGACCATCACCCCGGTGATGCCCCCGGCGACGAAGGTCACCAGGAAGCCCAGCGAGTAGAGCATCGGCACCGAGAACCGGGGGCGGCCGGCCAGCAGGGTGGCGATCCACGCGAAGACCTGTAGGCCGCTGGCGAGGGTGATGGTCATGCTGGCCGCGGTGAAGAAGGAGAGGGTCAGCGGCGGCAGCCCGACGGTGTACATGTGGTGGACCCACAGCCCGAGGCTCATCACGGCGGTCACCACGATCGCGAGCACCACCAGGGGGTACGCCACCAGCGGCCGACGGCAGTAGACCGGGATGACGTGGCTGACGATGGCGCTGCCGGGCAGGAACATCACGTAGACCTCGGGATGACCGAAGATCCAGAAGAGGTGCTGCCACAGCAGCGGGTCGCCGCCCCGGACCGGATCGAAGAACGCGCTGCCCACCACCCGGTCCAGCTCCAGCAGGACCGACGCCACGATCAGCGGGATGAAGGCCACGATGATGAGGAAGGCCACCGCCAGCATCGCCCAGGCGAAGATCGGCATTCGGTTCAGCGTCATCCCGGGGGCCCGCATCTTCAGGACGGCCACGCTGATCTCGATGGCGGCTCCGACCGCGGCCAGTTCGGCGAGGGTGAGGCCGAAGAGCCAGAAGTCCATCGCCTTGCCCGCGAAGTCGGGGCCGCTGAGCGGGACGTAGGCGTACCAGCCGGCGTCCGGCACCATCGCCACCAGGAAGCTGCTGTAGAGGATCAGGCCGCCGAAGAGGTAGCACCAGTAGTTGAAGACGTTGTAGCGCGGGAACGGCATGTCCCGGGCACCGAGGTGCAGCGGCAGCAGATAGGTCGCCAGCCCCTCCAGGAACGGGATGGCGAACAGGAACATCATCGTGGTGCCGTGCATGGTGAAGAGCTCGTTGTAGCTCTGCGGGTCGAGCACGTCGCTCTCCGGACGGGCCAACTGCACCCGCATCACCAGGGCCTCGACGCCGCCGACCAGGAACAGCACGAACGCGGTCAGCATGTAGCGAATGCCGACGCTCTTGTGGTTGACCTGGGTGAAGAAGCCCTTCAACCCGGGCGGGTTGTCCCAGGTCCGGGTGAACCGGTCGGCGTGCGAAGCCTCGACGGTGTCCACCACGGCGCTACTCCAGGCTCTCCAGATACGCGAGCAGTGCCTGTAGCTCGTCGCCGTCGATGTCGGTACCGGGCATCCGGTTGCCGGGTTTGAGCGATTGCGGGTCGACGATCCAGCCGGCCAGGTTGCCCCGGTCGTTGGCGAGGATGCCGGCGGCGAGCGTGTCCCGGCTGGCCAGGTGGGTGAGGTTCGGTCCGGCCCGGCCGGTGGCGGCGGTGCCGGCGACGGTGTGGCAGTACACGCAGGACGACGAGAGGAAGACCTCCCGGCCCCGGGCGACCAGCGGGTCCTCGTCGCCGTCCGGTTGCCCCGGTACGGCCAACTGCTGCCGGGTCCACTCCGCGAACGCGGCGGGTTCGTGGGCGATCACGACGATCCGCATGTTCGCGTGCTGGATTCCGCAGAACTCGGCGCACTGGCCCCAGTAGGTGCCGGGCCGGTCGGTCTCCAGCCAGATCGTGTTGGACCGGCCGGGAATGAGGTCGATCTTGCCGCTCAGCTCGGGCACCCAGAAGCTGTGGATGACGTCGGCGGAGTTGAGCTGCACCGCGACCCGCTCGCCGACCGGCATGTGGATCTCGTTGGCGGTGACCACCCCGCTGGCCGGGTAACGGATCTCCCACCAGTACTGGTGACCGGTCAACTCGACCACGATGCCGTCACCGGCGTCGCGCGGGTCGATGTCCCGCAGTACCAGGGTGGACTGCACCGTCAGCCCGAGGATGACGACGGCCGGTACGACCGCACCCGCCAGGGTGACGTAGAGCGTGGCCCGCCGGGGCGTACCGGCCTTCTGGCGGTTGCGCCGGACCAGGGCGACCACGATGACCGCCGTCACCACCACCCAGACGATCGACCCGAGCACCAGCATCGTGCGCCACAGTCCGTCGACCGCCTCAGCCCGGCTGCCCTTCGGCGACAGCGCCGACTGCTGCCGTTCCGCCGCCGCACAGCCGGCCAGCGCCAGCGTGCCCGCCGACGCCAGCCACCACCCGTACCGCCGCAGCCGGCGGCGTCGCCCGCTCATGGCGCCGCCACCCGCACCGTGCCGACCATCTGTTCCGCCTGGTGCTCCGGGCACCAGTAGAGGTAGGTCCCCTCGATGTCGAACCGGTGGGCGAAGGTCTCCCCGGGACGCACCGGCCCGGAGTCCCAGCCCACAGCCGTGCCGGGCACCGCCGGCGTACCCGCGATGGTCCTGTCCTGGCTGGTCACGGTGTGCGCGAAGGCGTCGTCGTTGGTCCAGCGGACCTCGGTGCCCGGTGCGACCACCAGGGTCGCCGGGTCGAAGCCGTCGGCGTTGATCCGCACCACGACGACCTCGGCCCGAGCCCGGTCGGCACAGCCGGAGAGCAGCACCAGCGCGGGTACCGTCGCGGCCAGCGCCAGGACCGAGCCGTACGGTCGTCTCATGTGAGCAGCTCGCCGGGGGCGGAGAAGTAGCGGTCGCGCAGCGTCTCGGCGGTACGGATCGCAAGCGCCCCGACCGTGCCACTCGGGTTGGCTCCGGGGTTCTGCGGAAACAACGCGGCCCCGGTGACGAAGACGTTCGGGGTGTCCCAGACCTGGCCATAGCTGTTGGTGACACTGTTGCCCGGATCGGTGCCCATGATCGCCCCACCGGTGGCGTGCGTGCTCTGATACTCGTCGATGCGATACGGCGGTAGCTCCGGCTGGACGGCCATTCGGTCCGGTCGCATCGCCCGCATGATCTCGACGCAACGGGCAGCCAGGAACCGGTACATCCTCCGCTCGTTCTCCATCCAGTCGAAAGTGATCCGCAGCAGGGGTAGGCCCCAGGCGTCGGTGTAGGTGGGGTCCAGGTCGCAGAAGTTGCCGGTGTAGGCCGGGCTCTCGCCCTCGGTGTTGATCCCGCCCACGCTGTCCCACGACCGGCCGAGCATGGCCTTCCACTCCGCCCCCCACTGCCGGTCGGTGAGGTCCTCCAGCAGGGTGCCGACCGAGGTGACCGGGTCCCGCTGGCCCGCCTCCGCAAAGAGCGCCGCCCCACCGACGAAGTCCAGGTCGGAGTGGTCGAAGACGTCGCCGTTGTAGTCGTAGATCTGGGGGACGGTGCAGCCGTTGCCCATGAAGAAGTTGAATCGGGTGTTCTCCCAGAGCCCCTTCACCGGGGTCTGCTCCAACTGGTAGGTGTAGTTGCGGCCGACCAGTCCCCGGTCGTTGCCGATCCCCTGCGGATGCTTGTCGCTCCGGGCAAGCAGCAGGTTGCGGACGTTCTCCAGGGAGTACGCCGAGGCGATCACCACCTCGGCGGGCTGGAAGTGCTCTCCGCCCTGTGCATCCACATAGGTCACACCGGTCGCCCGGCCGTCGGTGGCGGTGTCGATCCGTACCACGTGGCACCGGGTCCGCACCTCGTACCGGTCGGTGGCCAGCGCCACCGGCAGCCAGGTGGTCAGCGGGCTGGCCTTGGCCCCGACCTCACACCCGAACCGGGTGCAGAAACCGCAGTACAGGCAGCCGGCCCGGACGTTGCCGTACGGATCCGTCCAGCCCCGGGACAGCAGCCCGGACGGGGTCGGGAAAGGATGCAGGTCCCGCTCGGAGCAGGCCTGGCCGAAGAGTTTGCCGAACGCGCTGTCCGCCATCGGCGGGTTCGGGTACGGCCGCTGCCGGGGCCCCTCGAACGGGTTCCCGCCGGGCAGAATCCGTCCGCCCAGGTTCCCGGCCAGACCCGATACGCCGATGTCGTACTCGAACGCGTCGTAGTACGGCTCCAACTCGGCGTAGTCGACCGGCCAGTCCCGGACGGTCATCTCCGCCGGAATCCGGTCCGCCCCGTACCGCTCGACATGGTGGCTGCGATATTTGAAGTCGGTGGGCAGGAACCGCCAGGTCAGTCCAGTCCAGTGCACCAGGGATCCGCCCAGGCCCTGCCCGGGGTGGAACGATCCGTACTGCCGCATGGGCAGGGCGGGAGCCGAGGCATTCGGTCGCCAGGTCCACGACAACTTCGACAGGTCCTGCATCATGGCGAACCGCTGGGAGTAGCGCAGACTGTCATGGTTGTGGGCGAAGTCGGGATAGGTCCACTGCGCCGGACCCTGCTCGATCGACACCATCCGATGACCGGTCTCCGGCAGCACCCGCGCCGCGAGGATCGACGCGGTCATCCCGGCACCGATGGTGACGATCTCGACCGGCGAATGTCGGCGTACGGTGGTCATCCGTCTCGGACCCCAGCCCGGGGCTGCTCCACGGCCTCCGGTCCGTGTTGGTGCCGCCGGTCCGGGTTCATGGCCGGCAGCCCATCCAGGGCCTGCGGCTGGCGGCGGGCCCCGACCAACATCTCCTCCGGCGAGTACGCGCGCTGCGGCCCCGGGTAACCGACCAGGTTCCAGCCGACCAGGCCACGGTTCCCGCCGTACGCCGGGTCGGCGAACATGCCCTCGATGGTGTCGGTACGCACCATCGTGAAGAACTCGCCCGGGTCCACCTCGCCGAAGTCGGCCTCGACGGCGTCCAACTCGGCCTCCTCCGGCCGGGCCGGACCAGCCTCTTCGGCCGGGGTGCTGCCGCTCTCCTCGCTCTGCTCGCCCTCACTGCGCTGCTGCACCGCGTCCAACGCGTCCAGTACCGCGTCCTGGTCGGCCTCGGTCAACTCGACGAAGGGCACGCCGAACCGCCGTCGGGCGTACCGGTCGAGGCCGGGCAGACCGTTGCGGTACGCCTCCTGCGGGGTGACGCCGGACTGGTAGCCGTACCGGTAGAGCTGGTCCTCCGGCACGGGTACGGCGTCCACCGACGCTGGGGGCGGTGTGCCCGCGTAGCCCTCGGCAAAGGGCGGGGTCAGGAAGGTCGGTTCGGCGAACGCCTTGAATTCGGCGAGCTTGGCGTCGATGTACGTCACCACAGCGGCTTCCCGCGCACCCGGGTCCCGCGCGTCGCCGGGAATGATCCGGGCGGTCACCGCCTCGACCGTGCGGGCCTCGACCTCGGTGAAGAACGCCAGGACGCCGGTGGGGGTGTGGGCTGGTGGGACCGGGTGGCGTAACGGCGCGTCGACGTTCTGTTCGGCCGGGACGGTCACCTGCGACGAGGAGGTGCACGCCACCAGAGCCGTACCGCCGAGCAGGGATCCGGCGCGCAGGAGGGCCCGCCGGGAGACGAGCCCTGGGCGGTCGTTGGCGTGCACTGTCTGCTTGTCCGCCACTGTCGCCGCCCAACTTCTCCCGATGCGGCCCGCACCGACCCGGTCAACGCCGCGCATGACCATCAGCAGCATAGCCAGACCGCGCCGGATATATGGTGGATTGGTAGCAATTAGGGGGACGAGCGAGAGTGACCGAACGCTGCTTCGGCGAACCAGACGGGCCAACCGGGCGAGCCAACGGGCAAGAGCGGCACTCAAGCTGGTTGGAACTCTTCTTCGACCTCGCATTCGTGTTCGCGACGACCACGGTCAGCGCCCGTCTCGGCCCGGACACCCACATCACCTGGGGCGACGCCCTCGCCACCCTCGGTCTCTTCACCGCTCTCTGGTGGGCCTGGATCGGCCAGGCCTTCTTCGACACCCGGTTCGACTGTGACGACGTGCCCCAGCGACTCAGCGTCCTGGTGGCCATGGTCGGGGCCGGGGCTATGGCGGTCGGGGTCACCGAGGCGCCCCACACCCTGCTCTTCCCGATCGGCTACCTCATCGTCCGGGGCACGTTGCTCGCCCTCTACCTGCGGGTACGGGCCAGCCAGGCCGGATTCCACTGGGTCACCCGCATCTACCTGCCCGGTTTCGGACTCGGCTGGCTGCTCTGGTTCGGCTCGCTCTTCACCCCGGTCGGGGTTCGGCCGGCACTCTGGGCGATCGGCCTCGGCGTCGAACTGCTCACCCCGTGGGTCGGCCGCTACCTGCTCCGACAGGCCCCGGTGCACACCTCGCACCTGCCCGAACGGATCGGCCTGTTCACGATCATCCTGCTGGGGGTCACGCTGACCGACCTGCTCGACGCGGTCTCCGACACTCCGTCCGCCTCGGTCCTCGCCAGCGCTGTCGTCGCGTTCTGCGTACCCGCCTCCATCTGGTGGGTGTACAGCATCTTCGTGTCGAGGGGTGTCCGCCGTGACCGGCTACGGGGCGGGCAGGCGTACGCCTATCTGCATGGTGGGCTCGGCGCTGCGATACTGCTGCTCGGCTGGGGGCTCGGTCAGAGCCTGGCCCAGGTGGGGACGGATGCCGAGGACCTGCCGACCGGGTTGCGCCTGCTGCTCGCCGCGGCGGTCGGCACCTGGATGGTCTGCGGGGCGGGACTGCAACGGATCACCTTCGGTACGGTGAGCGCCGCCCGGCTACTGGTCACGGTGGGTGGGGTCACGCTGGCCGCCGTGGTCAGCATGACGATGCCGACACCGGTGGCGACCATCGTGGCGCTGGCCGTGGTGCTCGCCGGCTACGCCTTCGCGATCAGCCGGCACCTCACCCGGATCGGGCAGCCCACCGCCCCACTGGGCACCTGACCCAATCGACAGCAACCCCGCTCAATCGCTAAACTTCGATAAATAGCTGGACCCTCGACCGTACGGGGACGCACGCGTGGTCGACCACAGACAGCCGGATCCGGGGCGACCTCGGGACGGATCCGCGCACGGCCGGTTCCAGGTCCTGCACCTCGACCATCTCGCCTACCTGCTCGCGGCGGCGGACAACTGCGACTTCCTCCGGGTCGGTGTCACCCAACGGGATCCACATCGGTTGCTCAGCTCCCACCACGGCGCCGCGCATCGCCACCAACCGCAGGCCAACCCGCTCACCTACCCGGAGCGGGTGACGATGATCCGGCGAACCCTGCTCGCCGCCGGCCTGGACCGGGACCGGTTCACCGTCCAGCCCTTCCCGATCGAACAGCCGGCGCTGCTCACCAGCCTCATCCCGACATCCGTGGTCGCGTACACGACGATCTGCGACGAGTGGAACGTACGCAAGGTCGAGCTGCTCCGGGGCCTCGGCTACGACGTCCGGGTCCTCTTCCATCGCACCGCCGACCGGATCACCGGCTCGGCGATCCGACAGATGATCCGGCAGCGGCGTACGGAGTGGCAGGCCCTGGTCCCCCCGGCCTGCCGGGACTACCTGCTCGAACTGGACATCGAGCAGCGACTGCGCCCGCCGGCCGAGGAAGCCCAGCAGTAGCAGCTCGACCGGGTCAGAGCGCCGGCTCCGCCACGATGCTGCGCGGCTCCAGGCTCACCTTGAACCGAATGCCTCCGATCGCGGTGACGTTGTCCGTCTCGGCGTTCTTCTCCGCCCACTCGTACGCCTGCTTGCGCAGCTCCGCGTTGTCGCGCAGCAGTGCGTCGGCCATGGTGGCGAAGAGCGAGGTGCAGGCCTTGGAACCCGGTTTGAACTCGCAGTCCGCCCGGACGTACCGCACATGCGTTTCGTCGTCGAACTCGATGTCGACGGTCAGGTCCCATTTCAGGTCGCCCGGGGCCATGCACTCCAGGCGCTGCGACGCTTCGCTGATGGTCCGGGACGGCTCGTCGGGGGGCGAGCAGTTGTAGGAGTTGGCCTTCTTCATCCAGTCTTCGACGACGGTCGCGACCTTGACTCCGGGCAGGTAGCGACGGTCCCCGGTGGGAAAGTCGGCGTCCACCGAGGGCAGTGCGGTCAGCTCCTCGGGGTTGGTGGTCATCGTACCGGTGACCCAGCCGGCACCCCCACCGACCAGCCCACACAGCCCCAGGGAGACGACCACGGCCAGCACCAGGAGCACCTTGCCCGGCCCCGAGGAACGCTTGGGAACCATCGGCGGCTGGCCGTACCCCGGCGGCGCGCCGGGCGGCGGAGGTAACGGTGCCGGAGCAGTCATCGGCTGCGCTCCCGAGGGCGGACCGACCGGCGGCGGTACCGGCTGGCCCGGAGGCGTCCACTGGCCGCCCCACTGGGGGCCACCGCTCGCGGGGGGTTGATGTGGCGTGCTCACCCTTGCCTCACCCATATCCGGAGCCGGAGATTCCGCTTCTGCTCAGCCGTCAACTCGCAGTTGTAACTACCGATGGTGGCCATCGACTGCTCACCGCTGTCGAACCGTTGGTTGAGCCAGCCGCGAACCTCTTCGGCCGTGGCCGGGTCGTCGCCGAACGGCAGGGAACCCATCCAAAGAAGGAACGACTTGGTCGCCGCCGGAATCGTCTCCTCCTCGTCGGAACGCACCGACGCGGAAAAGTCACTGATCAGATTCTCGTGACCGTCGATGTAGGTCTCGAACTCGGTGCCGGCGATAGTGAGCCGGCACCTCCAGGTTCCGTCCTGTTCCTCACACGTGAAGCCCTTCGCCTTGAGCGCGTCGATCAACGTGCTCGGGCGGAGTGGAATGCACCGGATGCTGCCACATCGGGCGGTGTATTCCCCCAACTCGGCGTTACGCGCCAAGGCGTACGTGCCGGCGCCGGCACCGAGCAGCGAGACCAGGCCGACCAGGGCGGCAATGAGAAACAGGCGCCCCCAGGCACCCCGTCGCTCACCCTTCGGTCCCGCAACAGGCGGACCGGGATGACCGGGCGGCGGGACAGGCGGTCCGGATGGTGGGTTTGGTGGAGTCACCGACACCGGGTCACGCTCCATTCCGTACGAAGCTTGCCCACTGCTGGGTGAAGGCACTGCTCGTCATGCCGAGCACCCGCTTGCAGATGGCGTTGAAGATCGGCGTTTCGGCCACCGGCGTACCCTCGGTGTCGTTGTACTTGATCACGCTGGCATAGAACTCGACCGCGGCACTACGGCCCTTCTTCCGCTCGATGAAGTAGAAGACCGTCGAGGCCAACGCGTAGTTGAAGGTCATGGCATCGCCGTAGAAGTCCTGCGAGGTGGGCAGCCTGCCCTTGAAGGCACCGGAGGCCAACTGACTCGCGATGTAGCCGCGCTCGTTGATCTGCTCCGTCCAGCGGGCATAGCCCTCGACGGCCCAGGTCGGCGCACCCAACACCCAGCCACCCGGACTGAGGGTGGTCAGCCGCGCACCGACACTGTGCGCCAGCTCGTGCCGGATCACCCGGCGGGGGTCGTCGTCGAACCTGGCGATGGTCTTGAGGTTGACCAGGACCCGGGAGCCGACATACTGATCTCTGTAGATGTCTCCGTTCTGGCGCACACCGTACTGCGGGATCTGGAACCCCTCGATGGTGGGCTTGTAGTTGCCGGCCAGCCCGACACTGAACGAATTCTTGAAGTTTTCCTCGTCCCTGGTGAAGAACAGCACGTAACCAGGGAAGCGGAGGCGGTCACCCCAGAGCGACTCGACAGTACGGACCTCGCTCCGGGTGGCATCGGCGAAACGCTGTAGGTCGGAGACGCTGGCATCGCCGACCAGGGTGACGTTGTCCACGTGCTGGACGGTCAACGGGGTGTGCAACCAGGGCGCGTCGGCTTCCAGGGCGTTGAACGCGTTCAGCTCCTTGGCGTTCGCCCGGGTGATCGGAAGGATCTCGGTAATCACCAGACGACCATCCCGGCGCACCACCGAATAGCGGTAGCTGGCCGCCGGGGCCACCCCGCCGGGTCCGTCATCCGCCGTGAGCTGCACCACCTCGTGCACCGGCATGAACCGGTACACCTCACCCTCCGACCGGACATTGGTCTGGCCAGCGATGTAACGAAAGGTGGTCAGCTTGAACTTGCGCAGGTTTTCGAGGAGAAGCTTCTGCTGCTTGACCAGTTTGTCGTCGGACTGGTTCAGATCCGCCAGGAACGCCGCCTCGTCACCCTTCTGCAGCGCCTCGGCCCGACGGTTGAGTAGGGACTGCAGGCCCGCGGCGGTGGGCTCACCGGTGGACTGGCTGCCCTGGTCCTGGAGCTTCGGCCGCTCCGACTTTCCACAGCCGGCAACGGTGGCGGCGAGACCCGTGGTAAGCAGCACCGAGCGCCGCGACCACCCACCACAGACTCCGCCACCCTGCTGCCGCTCCCGCTGCCGCACGTGCCGCCCTCTTCCCTCGGTCCGAACGAACGCCCCATGAGCTGATCCAGGTCATGCCATACGTAGGGCGGTAGAACGCACCAAAGCTAGGCGGATCTTCGCGGAGTGTCGTCCCGCGGCAGGTGTGTCTTCAATGGACAACCAACGCGGTAGCAGCTCGGACGTCTACAACCTACGCGGTAGGCCAGCGTACTCCCGCCACTGCCACAGTCATAGGCTTCCCTGGCATTCGTCAGGGCGCACCGCATCGAACCGGTAGAAGGACAGGACACCCATGCCCAAAACCAGTCGGTCGGTGAAGGTGCTCGTCGTCGACGACCAGATACTGATCCGGGCCGGCCTGGTCGCCCTGCTCCAAGCCGCACCGGGTATCACCGTGGTCGGCGAGGCCGCCGACGGAGACGAAGCGGTGATGAAGGCCGCCGCGACACGGCCGCAGGTGATCCTGATGGACATCCGCATGCCCGGCACCGGAGGCATCGCCGCCACCCGGGAAATCCTCGCCGCCGCCGACGACGAACCACCCCGCATCCTCGTGCTGACCACCTTCGACCTCGACGAGTACGTCTACGACGCGCTCCGGGCCGGTGCCAGCGGCTTCCTCCTCAAGGACACCCCTCCCGACCGCCTGCTCGCCGCGATCGCGGCCGTGGCCGGCGGCGACATGCTCTTCACCCCCAGCGTCGTCCAGCGACTGGTGGAGGCATTCGCTGGTCGTACCGCGCCGGAGCCGAGGGAGCTGCCCACACTCGACGTACTCACCGCCCGGGAGCGGGAGGTGCTGAAGCTGGTCGGCAAAGGCCTGGCCAACGCGGAGATCGCTGAGCAGTTGGTGATCGCCGAGGCGACCGTGAAGACCCATCTGAACCGGACCATGGCCAAGCTCGACCTGAACAGCCGGGCGCAGGCGGTCGTCCTGGCGTACGAGTCCGGCCTGGTCCAGCCCGGCGCAGGTGCGCCGGGTCCGCTCAATCGGCCCGGCCAGGGCCAGTAGGAGTCGACCGGGCGACATCCGTGTTCGCCGGGACGTCCATGTTCGCCACGACGTCCACGTCCTCCACGACGCCTGTGTCCGCCGGGATGGCCGGAATGGCCGGGACCGGCAGGGTAAGCGTGACGAGGAAACCACCTGCCGGTCCGGGACCGGCCTGCAGGCTCCCGCCATAGAGCGCGGCTCGCTCCCCCATGCCGACGAGACCGTGACCGGTCACCGGCCCAGGGGTGGCACCCGGACCATCGTCGGAGACCTGCATGGTCAGCTGTCCCGGCTCGCCGTAGTCGAGTCGCACCACCGCCTGGGCACCACCGGCGTGCTTGAGGACGTTGGTCAGGGACTCCTGGACGATGCGGTAGGCGCACAGATCGGCCCCCGACGGCAGCGGGGCGGCCGTACCGACGACCACCACCCGTACCGGAACACCGGCACTCCGCACCCGCTCGACGAGTTCGTCGAGCCGGGCCAGCCCCGGTGCCGGGGCATGGCTCCGGCCCTCGCCATGCCGATCGGTCTCCGGGACTCGGAGCAGAGCGAGCATCCGGCGCATCTCCTCCAACGCCTCGTGGCTCGTGTCGACGATGGTGTCCAGCGCCCGGCCGGTGGTCGCCAAGTCACTGGAGAGTACGTACCGGGCCAGGTTGGCCTGCACCGAGACGACAGACACATGGTGGGCGACCACGTCGTGCAACTCCCGGGCGATCCGCACCCGTTCCGCCACGACCGCACGGTGCGCCCGGTCCTCCCGTTCCCGGCGGAGTTGCTCGGTCAGGTCGAGAAGGCGTTGGTTGCGATCGGCCAGTCGCCTGGCCCCGGTACCGAACAACCACGCCACCGCGGTCGACACCAGCGCCTGGGCGAGCGACGACCACACCGTGTACGACCCGATCGCCATGCCGCTGGAGAAGAGCACCCCGGCCGTCACCGCCACCCCGACCAGGGTCATCCGGGTCGAGCGCATCGCGGCCACCGTATACAGCGCCAGCAGCGGTCCGTAGACGTTGTAGCTGGGTACGTAACCGAGGCTGAAGAACCAGGTCACCGCAGCGCAGGAGGTCAGCAGTACGAGCATCGGGGCTCGGCGACGCAGCGCGAGCGGAAGGTTGGCCAGACAGGTCAGTGCCAGAGCCACCGTGTCGAACTCGCGGAACCCCGGCGTGTGGTAGTCCCGGCCCAACCAGGATGTCACCACGATTATCCCCGTGGCGATCGCCCCGTCGACGAGTATCGAGGGCACATCGGACAGCCGCTGCCGCAGTTGGTCCCAGGTCAGCACCCACCGATCCTAGTCAGCACGACCCTCGTGGTAGCGGGCTACAACATCGGCGGTATTGACCGGTATCGCCGGACTCTGGTTACCTCCCTTGCATCGGGCGCAGCCGGTGCCCGTGACCATCGAACGGGGGCGCGATGAGACGTACGGTGAGGTTCGGCC
The DNA here is from genome assembly GCF_014203835.1 of Micromonospora polyrhachis. Lineage (NCBI taxonomy): Bacteria > Bacillati > Actinomycetota > Actinomycetes > Micromonosporales > Micromonosporaceae > Micromonospora > Micromonospora polyrhachis. Next base: position 2,957,482 of record NZ_JACHJW010000001.1, read on the forward strand.
TGGCCGGCCTGCTCGCGGCGGCGGTGGTGACCGGGCTGCTCGCGGGAGCGCCGGTCGCCGCCCAGGCGGCAACGCCGGTAACCGGGGCGGTGTTCAACAATCCGAAGGGGACGACGGCGCAGAAGTACGCCATCGTCAACCGGATCCGGGAGCTGATCCAGGGCTCGCCCAGCGGCTCGACCATCCGGGTCGCGATCTACAACACCACCGATCAGAACATCACCGCCGACCTGGTCGCGGCCCTGGACCGGGGAGTCAACGTACGGGTGGTCGTCGATGCGGACCGGGCCGACGAGACGGCCGCTGCCACCCTGATCTCGGAGTTGGGCACCAACCGGGCCAACCCGTCCTGGGTGGTGGTCTGTACTGCGGGCCGGGCGTGCATCGGCAACCTCAATACGCCGATCATGCACAACAAGTTCTTTCTCTTCTCCAGCACGCTGGGCGCCTCGAACGTGCTGGTGCAGTCGTCGGCCAACCTGAACTGGTCCAACAGCGAGCGCTACTGGAACAACGCGGTGCAGCTCGTCGGCCACAACGAGATCTACAACAGCTACGTCAGCTACCACACCGATCTCGCGGCCAAGGTGAAGAACAACGACTACTACCGGACGAAGTCGGTCGGGTCGGTGAAGTCGTACTTCTTCCCCCGCGCCGGGTCGGGTGCCAGCAGCGACACCATCGCCAACGCGCTCAGCGAGAACGTCACCTGTACCGGCAACACCAACACCGGTACGGGCACCGGCCGGACCATGATCCGGATCGCCATGTGGTCGATCACCCGGGTTGAGGTCGCCAACGTGCTTCGCGCCCTGGCCAACCAGAAGTGCTGGGTGGACATCGTCTACGCCGAGTCGACGCCGGAGGTGCTGGCGGCGCTACGCCATGACCGGATCATGGTCTACAAGCTCAACAACGCCGACGGTTACCTGGTGCACTCCAAGTACATGGCGATCGAGGGCACCTACGCCGGGGTCAGGGACACCAAGCTCGTCTTCACCGGCAGCCACAACTGGAGCTACTCGGCGCTGCGGGAGAACGACGAGGCGCTGCTGCGGATCACCTCGAACTCGATCCACGACGCGTACCGGTCGAACTTCTGGTCGCTGCGTACCGCCGCTGGGGGCTGATCACCGCCGGTTGGCTACCGACCAGGGCGGGTGCGCGGGCCTCGGGGGGCCGCGCACCCGCCCTTCCGCTTCGCCCGCTGCCGGCACCCCGCCAGCGGGAGGGGGCAAGTTACCGGACGCGGTTTCCTGTCCCTACGGTCGGACGTCGGTCACGGTGGTCGAGTTCCTGTCCCTACGGTCGGACGTCGGTCACGGTGGTCGAGTGGACCGTGACACCGAGCGTGCCCGTCTCCACGCGGCCCTGCTCGTCCACGGTGAACCGCCACTGGTCGTGCGGGCTCTCCCCGAGGGCCACCACCGCCCAGGGGTTCTGCGGTCGCGAGACCAGGGCGGCCACCTGGGCGGCCTCCTGCTCGGTCGGGGTGTCGGCGAGGATCAGCACGCCCGGCCCGAACCAGTCGGCCAGGTGCCCCTGACCGTCGATCTCGATAAGCGCCTCGCTGGTGCTGCCGACCGAGACGAGCCGAGCATCCATGTCCGCGTCCACCACCACCTCGCCGAGCCCACTGACCACCACTTGGACCTCCTCCGACCAGGGACTGACGACGAGTTGGTTCGCCCAGGCCAGGGCCAGTTCCTGAGCGGTCGTCTGGTGCCCGCCGACGCTGATCAGCCCGCTGGCCGCCCCAAGCTCGACCAGCTCCTCGTGGCCATCCCAGGTGCCGAGGGTGACCAGGCGCGGACAGGGTACGTCGATGTCCCACCTGGTGGGTCGGTCCCGAATCACCCCGAGCGGCGCGTGCCAGGTCCGGCCGGACCTATCGGCCGTCCACGGCGCGACAGCCTGCTCATCGGGGCTGGACAGCCGAAGGGTGACCAGTTCGTCGTCGAGGCTGATCCCCTGGATGCGGGGAACTCCCTGACCGGCGGCCGCGCACTCGGTCCCCAACACCCGCAGTGTCTGGTCGATCATGGCGGCAACCGTGGTACCGAGGAGCCGGGGACCGCCTGGGGCCGCGTTCCTACGGGGCCGTCGCGGCCGACCCTGGCCACCGTTGCTCCCGGATCTGCGCCACCACCACCAGACGCCGGCAGCCACCACAAGCAGCAAGGCCAGCACGATGGCCAGCGCGATCCACACGATGGAAAGCTTGCCGTCTCCCTGGGCTGCGGATACGGTTCGCGCCACAGCCGGATCGACCGAGGGCAGGGGCGTGGTCGGCGGCGGAGTCCCCTTTCCTTCCGGCAACCGACCGTACTGCACGCCATCGCCTACCGCGTCCCATGGCAGGATCAGGTGCCAACCGACTCGTAGCCGGGTGGGCTCGGTGAGCGCGCCGCCGTCCGGCTGCACCCGGCCCGCGTTGAGGTGGTAGAGCTCGTCAGCACGCGACTCGTCGCCGAGGATCCGACCGGCAATGCTGGCCAGCGTCTCGCCGCCCCCCGAACCGGACACGGTGTAGTACTTGACGGAGCGCGTATCGGATGGTGTCTGCCCGGCCGAGATTCCCGGTAGCGGGATCTGGAGTCCGAGGATGGCCAACATCAGGGCCATGGCCAACAGGGGCAGTCTTCGCCGCGTCGTAGGCACGACATCCTCCTCAGCCGAGCACCCGACGCTCGGGGTATGACCGACAGCAGCCGATGGCCTGATCCCCGAACCGCTCACACTGGTCGGAATTGTCAAGGACCCGATTCCGCGCCGCGCAACTCTAGCGGAGCATCGCCCGAGCCGGACTACTCGGGTTTACCCCGCCGACAGTGCCTCCGGATCACCGTAGCCTGGGCAATCAGGAGTGGGTCGCCCGTTATCCTCCCACTGGCACAGGATCCGATGCGGTCGCATGTCGTGTCCGATCTGGCGACACCATCCCCATATGGTCCGGGCCGCTGTGCGGACAGCAAGGACGACCGAAGGGGTGCCACCGATGAGCCGGCCCAAGAAACCCGCGCTGCGCGCACGCTGGCGTACGGTGTTGGCCGCCATCATCCTCGTCGTCGTGGCAGGTGCCGGTACGGCGGTCGTCATGGCCACACTGGGCAACAAAGAGCAGACTCCCCTACCCGGCGTGGCGGTGCCGCCCGGATACCTTCGACCGATCACCGAAGCCGCCGGATCCTGCCCGACCCTGACTCCGGCGAAGCTGGCCGGACAGCTCATGGCGGAGTCGCGATTCGTCGCCGACGCGACCACCGCCCGGGCGGGACGTGGGCTGGCTGGACTGACCGACGACGAATGGCGTACCTGGCAGCCCTGGTCGGGCGTTGACCAGGGCGACGCCGAGGCGAGCGTCTTCGCGCTGGCGCACTACCTCTGCCACCTGATCGGACAGGTCCGTGAGGTGAAACTTGAGGGAGAGGTATGGCCACTGGCAGTGGCCGCCTACCACTCGGGAATGCCGGCAGTGATCTCGGCCAACGGTGTCCCGGACGGAGCGCGAGACTACGTGGTCCGGACAGGACGGTACGCGGCCTGGTACGCGCTCAATACGGGCTTCAACGAATCGGCGCTGCTGGCCGCCGGTCCCGAGACGACCGCGACCGCTTCGCCCCGAAGCACCCCTTCACCCAAGGCGTCATCCTCACCCAGCAACGTCGTGTCTGCCTCGCCTAGCTCGTCACGCCAGGCCACACCACGCGGATCATCGACCGGCGGCTCACTGGTCAATGACGAGTACCACAGCTGCCTCACCGCCAATCCACCGCGAGACGGCACGCGCCTGATGCTCGCCAAGTGCGACGGCTCACCGGCCCAGTCCTGGGAGCCCCGACCGGACGGAACGATCCGGGCCTCGGGTCTGTGCATGGACGCCGCCAACGCCGGACAGGTGGACTTCACCCCGGTGCAGGTCGCAGTATGCCAGGGCAATCCGGCGCAGCAGTTCCTACTCATCGACAAGCGGATCTACAGCATGCACGCCGACAAGTGCGTCAACATCCACTACAACCCGGGGGAAGGTACGACGATCGTCCTCTTCTCCTGTCTGAGCCAGTCCAACCAGTTCTTCCGGCTCCAGAAGCGCTGATGCTCCCGAAGCCGAGGATCGCTGCGTTTCGGTCCGGACCGCAGTGGGCTCAGCGAGTCGACTCCACTCGCTGGTAGTGCGCATCCGCTTCGTCGGGTCGGCCGAGCGCGATGGCGAGGTCGCCGAGGTAGCCGGCCACCGGACCGAAGCTGAGCACCCCGCTGCCCGCCCCGGCCAGTTCGTCGGCGGCCGGGAGGAGTTCGGCGTAGACGTCCGCCAGCGTGGCACGGTCGTCGAGCGCGAGCGCGGCCCGGGCGGTGAGGCAGAGTCGGGCCTCGCGGAGCAGGTCGTACGGGGATTCCGGGCGGGTACGCAGCGCGGTCAGCGCCTCGACGCGACGGTCGGCGGCCAGCAGGACCAGCGGGCGCACCCAGGGTTCGTACGGCCCCCAGTCGGTCCCGGCCCACTCGTCCGGGTTTACCGCCGCGGACCGGTCACCGGACAGCCGCAGCGAGAGCAGGGCGAGGGGAAGCAGTCCCTGCTCCAGGCCGGGCATTCCACCCCGGGGTAGGCAGGCGTCCGCTGCCCGATACGCGGCTTCCGCCTCGCCGAGGTGTCCTCTGATGGACAGGCGCAGGGCGGCGTACCACCGGGTGAAGACGCCGACCAGTGGTAGGTCGTACTGCTCGGCGAGCCGGTCAACGATGCTCGCGTGGGCGTCGGCGGCAGCGAGGTCGGCGAACGCGCAGTGTGCCTGGAGCAGGATGAGGTGCCCGAGCACCTCGAAGGTGACCAACTCGTGCCGGGCAGCCAGGTCCACCAGTTCGGCACCGATCCGGGCTCGGGCATTGGCCAGCCCGGTGCGCTCGAAGGTGTGCATGAATCGGGCGTTGAGCGCGAAGGCCAGCAGGGCGGGGTGGCCGGTCTGACGAGCCAGCGTCTCCGCTTCCTGCGCCGCCCGGCGCCCGTGCTCGGTCGTGGTGCCCCGCAGTTCCAGGGCGAGGGTGCTCAACAGCCGGCTACGTTGCTCCGCCTCGCCCTCGGGCAGACCAGCCAACACGCGTCCGGCCGCCTGGACGATCCGCCGGGAGAGCTGTTCGTCATCGTTGCGGGTCCAGACGGCCGGCACCTCGAAGGCGGCGAGCACGCTCGCGGTCAGATCGGCCTCGTCGATCCGCTCGGCCACCGTGATCGCCTCGGCCCGGTGGCGACGCGCCTCCGCCAGGCGACCGGTCACGGCCAGCGCCCGGCCCAGGCCCATCACCGCCGTCAACCGTCCGGGTACGTCGTCGCCGCCGGCCCGGTCATACGCCTCGACCGCCTGCTGCCACCGACGGGCCGCCTCGTGCGGGTTGGACCGGCGCTCGGCCTGTTCGGCGGCGACCCGCGCGTAGCGGGCGGCGCGGGGTGCGGTGGCCCGGCTGGCGGCCTGGGTGAAATGGTGGGCGAGGGCGGCGACATCGTCCGGGTGTAGCCGTGCCAGGACCTCGCCGACAGCGGCATGCCAACGGCTCCGGCGTACTGCCGACAGGTCGCCGTACAACGTGTCACGCACCAGGATGTGGGTGAACCGAAGCTGCTCGCCGACGCCCTGCCCGGCCAGGAAACCGCCGGGGTCGGCTTCGGTCAGGAAACCAGCCTGTACGGCGCAGTCCAGCGCGTCGAGCACCGCCGGATCGTCGCCGGCCAGGGCGGTCAGCACGTCCGGGTACACGTCCCGGCCGATCACCGCAGCCTGCCGCAACAGTGTCTGTGCCGCGTCCGGCAACTGGGCCAGGCGATGCCGGATAACGTCCCGCACCCCCGCCGGGACCTGCTCCAACGCCGCGCTGCCCTCGGCTTCGAGCAGCCGCGCCAACTCCCGTACGAAGAAGGGGTTGCCACCACTGCGCCGGTGGATCCGTCGTACCGTCGAGGCGTCCGGGTCCGGCCCGGCGATGCTGCGGACGAGTTCCCCGGTCGCCGACTCGGAGAGTCCACCGAGATAGCTGCGGACCGGCTCGGTCCGGGCGAACCGCGCCAGGGTGGCCGTCAGACCCGGGGTGATCTCGGTGGCTCGGAACGTGCCGACGACCAGGACGGGACCGGTGACCGGTGCCGGCTCGCCGAGCAGGGCGACCAACAGGTCCATGGTGTCCTCATCCGCACGGTGCAGGTCGTCGAGGACCAGTAGCACCGGTCCCCGCTCGGCCACCGTCGTGACCAGTGACACGACGGCACGATGCAGCCGGAACCGGGCCACGGCGGGATCCTCGATCCTGCCAGGGTCCCCGCCGCCGGGGTCCCCGCCGCCAGCCGGAACCGTCCCGACCGGTTCCGCCGGTGCGGTCAGGATGTCGGTGATCTGCGTCCACGGCCAGGCGACGGGTGCCCCCTCGTACTCGGGGCTGCGGCCCCACGCCGTCGTCCAGCCGTCGGCCGCCAGTCGTTGGGTGAGCGCCTCGGCCAGCGCGGTCTTGCCCGCCCCCGCGTCCCCGGAGATCAGGACAAGGCCGGGGCGACCGACGCGGGCGACCTCGTCGGCCGCCTGTCGCAGGCGGCCCAACTCCTCGTCCCGACCGACGAACGGACGTGGTCCCACCGGTGCTGGCGGCGGCTGTCCGGGACCTCCGGTGGGCCCCGGACCGGCCTCGGTCGGTGCCGCCGGTGCCGTCGGTGCCGTCGGTGCCGTCGGTGCCGTCGGTGCCGTCGGTGCGGTCAGGGTGAGGTGCGGGGCCTGGGCGAGGATGTCTCTCTCCAACTCGCGCAGCCGGGGGCCGGGGTCGACGCCGAGTTCCGCCACCAGGGTCTCGCGGGCCTGGCGTAACGCGGCCAGCGCCTCGCCCTGGCGACCCGCGCGGTACCGGGCGGTGGCCAACAGCCGCCAGGCGTCCTCGCGCAACGGATAGGCGCTGACGTGGGCGGACAGGTCGGAGGCCGCCTCGGCGGCCCGCCCCAGCGCCAACAACGCCTCGGCCCGTCGCTCGACGGCCAGTATCCGCAGTTCGTCCAGCCGGTCGATCTCGGCGCGGGCCCACCCTTCGGTGGCCCACTCGCCATACGCGGGTCCCCGCCACAGCGCCAACGCGTCGTCGAGGCAGCGCAGGGCGGGCCCGGCCGCGCCCGCTGCCAACAGTCGGGCCGACTCGGCGACCGCCGCCTCGAACCGCCACGCGTCCACGGCCTCCGGTGCCGCGCGTAACGCATAGCCGGGTGGGGCGGTGACCAGCAGTCGGGCCGGCTGCCGGGGCTGCCGGTCGGGCTCCACCGCCCGTCGCAGATCGGCCACGAAGGTACGGATCGCCGCCACCGCGCCCTCCGGTGGCGTCGTCCACAGGTCGTCGACCAGCCGGTCGACCGGCACGACCCGGCCACGCGCGATCAGCAGGCGGGCCAGCACCGTACGGTGGCGTGGGCCCTTCAGCGGGACCAGCCCGCGTGCGTCCACCGCCTCCAGCGGACCGAGTACGCCGAAGGCCACCGCCGGGGTCGCCGCCTGCCTGGTCATGGCATCCAATCTAGGCAGGCCGCCGGTGTCGGCTCACGGGCATCCGCTGGACGACGCGCTGCCTCCGGGCACTCATCCGCTGGACGACGCGCTGCCTCCGGGCACTCATCCGCTGGACGACGCGCTGCCTCCGGGTACTGATCCGTTGCTGATCCGCTGCTCATCCCCGCCGGCCAGGCTGGGTGTCGTAAGTGCAGACCCGATCCGACCGAGAGGTTCCCATGACCACCAAGATCAGCGGATTCGACTACCGGCGTGTCCCCGTCGCCGACGGCGTCACGCTCAACGTGGCGGTGGCCGGTTCCGGCAGCCCGATCGTGCTGCTGCACGGTTTCCCGCAGACCCACCTCATGTGGCGACATGTCGCCGCCGACCTCGCCACCGACCACACCGTGATCTGCCCCGACCTGCGCGGCTACGGCGACAGCGACAAGCCCACCGACCCCGACGGTACGGCGTACGCCAAGCGGACCATGGCCGCCGACATCGTCGCGTTGGCCCGGCACCTGGGACACGAGCGGTTCGCCCTGGCCGGGCACGACCGGGGCGCCCTGGTCGCGATCCGCGCCGGCCTGGACCACCCGCAGACGATCACCCACCTGGCCGCGCTCGACGTGCTGCCGACCCTCGACACCTGGGACGTCATGCAGGGCGTCAGCGCCGCCGTCGGCTTCCACCTCTACCTGATGGCCCAACCACCCGGCCTGCCGGAGCAGTTGATCAGCGCCAGCGCCGACGCCTTCTTCGGCCATTTCCTCGACATCTGGACCCAGAATCCGGACGCCATCCCAGCCGACGTACGGGAGGCGTACCTGACGGCCTCCCGTAACGCCGTACCCTCGATCGTCGCCGACTACCGGGCCACGGCCGGGATCGACGTCACGCACGATCAGGTCGACCGGATCGCCGGCAACCAGCTGCGGATGCCGGTGGCCGTACTGCAGCAGGACTGGGGTGCGGCCCTCGGCTACGACGCGGCCCAGCTGTGGCGGGCGTGGGCCCCGGACCTGGACCACCGTACGGTCAGCTGCGGTCACTTCATGGCCGAGGAGGCTCCCGCCGAGGTCGTAAAGGCGCTGCGCACCCTCCTGACCAGGTAGCTCCGGGTGTACCCGACTATCGAGGGCTTTCCGCGGCGAAGGTCCGGCGCAGCCAGGCAAGCTGCTCGACCTGGTGGTCGGCTTCGCCGCCCTCGTGGTCGTTGAACTCGTAGATCCGCAACTCCTTCTCGCCGCCGTAGCGGTGGTAGGCGGCGAAGCAGGTCGAGGGCGGGCAGATCTGGTCCATCATGGCGATGGAGAAGAGCGCGGGCGCGGTGGCCCGGGGGGCGAGCACCGCGGCGTCGAAGTAGGACAGGGTGTGGAACACCTGGCTGCCCCGGTTCCGGTGCAGCTTGAGGTATTCGACGATCTCCGTGTAGGGGGCGCGACCGGCCACCTGCACGCCCCGCCGGAAGTCGCTCAGGAAGGGCACGTCGGGCATGACGGCCGCGACGTCCGGGCAGAGCGCGGCCACCGCCAGGGCCAACCCCCCGCCCTGGCTGATGCCGGTGACCGCGACCCGGTCACCGTCGACGGCCGGATGCTCCCGCGCCGCCTGGGCGAACCGTACGGCGTCCGTGATCACGCGACGGTAGTAGAAGTCGTCGGGGTCGGTGATGCCCCGGGTGAGGAAGCCGGGAACGGTGCCAGCCGGGTACGGGTGCGGGTCCGGGGTGCTGCCGGAGGCGGCACTCCAGCCCTGACCACGGGTGTCCATGATCAGGTGGGCGAAGCCGGCCGCTGCCCAGAACAGCTTCTCGTGCGGCCGTCCCCGGCCCCGGCCGTATCCCAGGTATTCGACGACGCAGGGCAGTGGCTGGTCGGCCTGCGCGGGCAGGTGCAGCCAGCCGTGTACGGGTTCGCCGGCAAACCCGGCGATGGTGACCGCGAAGGTACGGATCTGGGTGAGACCGGTGTCGACCGGCTCGTACGTCGCCTGACCGGGCTGGTCGGCGGTGAGCGTACGGGCCCAGAAGCCGTCCAGGTCGACGGGAACGGTCAGTTCGGGCCGGTACGCCCAGCACTCGTCCAGGGTGAGATCGGTCAGAGCCACGACAGAGCCTCCTACTGCGTACTGGTTACGCTTTTGCTGTGCCGTCGGCAATGGCGGCGTCGGTGACAGCGGCGTCGGCCACGGCCTGCGCGAACCAGCCGGTGATGGTGGTGGGGTGGGTGATGGCGGTGCCGACGACCACGGCCCACGCACCGGCGCGCAGCGCCTGCGCGGCGTGCGCCGGGGTGTGTACCCGCCCCTCGGCGACCACCGGAACGTCGACCGCTGCCGCCAGTCGGGCGACCAGTTCCAGGTCCGGCCCCTCGCCCTTGGTGGTGTAGGCCGTGTAGCCGGCCAGTGTGGTCCCGACCAGGTCCGCGCCCGCCTGAGCCGCTGCCACCCCTTCGTCGAATGTGGAACAGTCGGCCATGACCAGGGCACCGGTCTGCTCGTGCACGGCGGCGATCGTCTCGGCGACGGTCCGACCGTCGGGCCGGGGCCGGGAGGTGGCGTCGAGCGCCACGATGTGGGCACCGGCCCGAGCGACGGCTACGGCATGGTCGAGCGTGGGCGTGATGAAGACGTCGTCGTCGCCGTCCTTCCACAGCCCGATCAGTGGCAGGTCGACCGCGTTCCGGATCGCGGCGATGTCGTCGAGTCCCTGGGCGCGGATACCGGCGGCACCGCCCCGGGCGGCGGCCAGCGCCACCCGACGCATCGTCTCCGGGTCACGCATCGGCTCACCCGGGTACGCCTGACACGACACCACCAACCGGTGGCGAAGCTGCTCGATCAGCGGGTTCATGACACGACCTCCCAGGCGAGCGCGGCGGCCCCGAGGACGGGGGCATCCGACCCCAGTGCCGAGGCCAGGACGGGTACGGCAGCCAGGCCGGGCAGGGCCTCAAGCCGTACCGCGTCCCGTAGTGCCTGCCACCAGGGCTCGCCGAGGCCGGTGACCCCGCCCCCGATGACGACGGCGTCGGGGTCGAGCATGTTGACCAGTCCCCCCACGGCGGAACCGACGGCGGTCCCGCCCAGCCGGATCACCTCGCTGGCCGGCTCGTCTCCTGCTGCCGCGAGCGCGGCCACGGACCGTAGGTCCTCGACCGGCTGTCCGGTCCGTCGCGCGTACTCGTCGGCGAGACCGGGCCCGGCCGCGATCGCTTCGAGGTGTCCCCGGCCGCCGCAGGTGCAGGGCAGCGACCCGGCGTACGGGGAGGGTTGGTGACCGGCGTGGCCGGCGGCGGAGTGGGCCCCGGCGAGCACGGTGCCGCCGATGACGAACGAGGCACCGATGCCGGTGCCGACCGCGACGAAGAGCACCGTCTCGCATCCGGCGGCGACGCCGTGGCGGGCCTCACCGAGGGCGTGCGCGTGCACGTCGTTGATCACCGTGACCGGCAACCCCAGCGCCTGGTGCAGGCTCCCGCGCAGGTCGGTGCCGGCCCACCCGGCCAGTACGTCGGTGGCGGAGAGCACCCGACCGGTCGTACGGTCGATCACCCCGGCACTGCCGACGCCCAACGCCCGGACGGTGGTCCCTGCTGCCGACCTTGCCCGCAACTGGTCGACCAGGCCGGCGGCGGTGTCGAGTACAGCGGACGCGCCGACCCGGCCGGGGGTCGCGGCGGTGAGCCGGTCGACCACCTTCCCCTGCCTCGTCACCAGGGCAGCCGTGGTCTTGGTGCCGCCGATGTCGAGCGCCGCAACTACCTCCGTGGAAGCGGCGGACGCTACGGAACCGGTTCGCGGCGAGCTTGCCTCGGGCATGGTCAGAGCAGCCCCGCCAGTTCCAGGTGGGTACGCACGCGGGCCGTCTCGTCGGCGTCGAGCGGTCGCAGCGGAAGGGACACCGCGTTGCTGTCGATGACGCCGAGCAGGGCGAGGGCGGTCTTGAACGCGCCGACGCCTCGGGTCGCCCCGGCCGTCGTGGCGGGGTCGGCGGCGTCGACGATCCGGAACAGCCGGGTAAGGCGCTCCTGCTCGCGGCGGGCGGTGTCCCAGTCGCCGTCGACGCAGGCCCGGTGCAGCCGTACGTAGCCGGCCGGGTCCACATTGCCCAGTCCGGGAACCGAGCCGGAGGCACCGGCCAGCATCATCGCGTCGACCACCACCTCGTGTCCGGTCAGCAGGGCGAAGCCGGTGTCCGGGGCGCGTTCCGTGATGGACAGCACCAGTTGCCGGAAGGCGACGTCGTCTCCACTGGAGTCCTTGACCCCGGCGAGGAGCCCTTCCGCCGCCAGTCGGGTGAGCAGGTCGACGGAGAGCTTGGTGTGTACGCAGACCGGGATGTCGTACGCGAGCAGGGGAAGCTCGACCGACGCGGCGATCGACCGGAAGTGCCGCTCGACCTCGTGCGGGCCGACGATGGCGTAGAAGGGGGCGGTCACCACCAGCCCGTCGGCTCCCAGCCGCGTCGACGCCTCGGCCCGGTCCAGCACCCGCCGGGTGGTCGGCTCGATGCAGCCCGCGATGACCGGTACGGCTCCCCCGACGGTCTTCACGATGGTTTCGAGAGCCAGGTCCCGCTGCCGGTCGGTGAGGAAGACGGTCTCCCCCGAACTGCCGAGCGCGAAGATCCCGTCGACACCGGCGTCGAGCATCCGCTCGACGAGCCGTTCGAGGGAGTTGACGTCGACCTCGCCCTCCTCGGTCAGGGGGGTGACGGTCGGCGGCACGACTCCGGCGAACCGTGGGGCAGGGGTGGTCACGCTGGCTCCTCGACATGTAGTGGGGTGGTACGGCCCGTCGCCGTGCTGGCGAGTTCGACCAGCTCCGCATTGCTGGTACCGGCGGGAACGGGATGGTGGCAGCGGAACTCGTGATGGTCTTCGCCGTCGGCGTTCGCGTGCTGGACCGGTGGCAACTCTTGGGCGCACAGGTCGGTGACGTTCCAGCAGCGGGTCCGGAACGGGCATCCGCTGGGCGGATTGGTGGCGGACGGAACCGGGCCGACGAGCGGAATGGGGTCGATGGGGGAAAGCAGCCCCGGGGTGGCCGAGAAGAGCGCCCGGGTGTACGGATGCCGCGCCCCCTCGGGGAGCAGGGCGGCCGGTGCCTGCTCCACGATCCGGCCCAAGTACATCGTGACCACGCGGTCGCTGATCCGCTTGACGGTCTGGATGTCGTGGGAGACGAAGACCATGGCCAGCCCGAGTCGATCCTTGAGGTCCAGGAGCAGATTGAGGATCTGGGCCCGGACCGAGACGTCGAGCGCGCTGGTGGGTTCGTCGGCGATGACCAGCCCCGGCTCCAGGGCCAGGGCACGGGCGATGGAGACCCGCTGGCGCTGGCCGCCGGAGAGTTGGCTCGGCAGGACGTCGGCGACCGAGCGGGGCAACCCCACCAGGGCCATCAGCTCCGCCACCCGGTCTTCCCGCTGCCGGCGGGTGCCCCGGCCGTGTACGTCGAGTGGGTCGCGCAGGATCTCGCGGACCGGCATACGGCGGTTCAGTGAGGTGGCGGGGTCCTGGAAGATCATGCCGACGCCCGCGCCGATGTGCCGGCGTCGTTCGGCCGTGCTCATCGACCACACGTCCTTGCCGGCGAAGGCGACCGTGCCGCTGGTCGGCCGCTGGAGCCCGACCAGCACCTTGGCCAGGGTGGACTTGCCGCACCCGGACTCGCCGACGATGCCCACCGTCTCGCCGGGACGGATGGCCAGGTCCGCGCCGGTCAGGGCGTGTACGCGGGCCCGGTTGAACATGCCGCTGCCCCGGGTCCGGTGCAACACGTACACGTCGTGCAGTTCGACGATCGGCTCACGCGGCTCGGCGGTCGGTTCGGCCGGCTCGACTACCGGCGTGGGCAGGGATGTCGCGCTCATCGGGCCAGCTCCTTGTCGTCGACGGTGACGGCCGGGTGGTGGCAGGCGAAGCCGTGTTCGACGGTGCCGGTCAGCCGGGGAACGGTGTCCCGGCATACCTCGGTCGCCATCGGACACCGGTCGGCGAACCGGCAGCCGGACGGGAAGTCGGCCGGTGCCGGCACCACGCCACGGATCTGGGTGAGCCGCTCGGCACCGGCCTCCAGGGAGAGGACGGATCCGAGCAGCCCTCGGGCGTAGTGGTGCGCCGGGGCCTCGATCACGTCGGCGGTCACCCCGGTCTCCACGATCTGCCCGCCGTACATCACGACGACCCGGTCGGAGACGTCGCTGACCAGCGCGAGGTCGTGGCTGACCAGGATCAGGGCGAAGCCCAGCTCGTCGCGCAGCCGCAGCAGCAGCTCCATCACCTGCGCCTGGACCGTGACGTCGAGCGCGGTGGTCGGCTCGTCGGCGATGATCAGGCGAGGGTCCCGGGAGAGCGCCATGGCGATGACCACTCGTTGCCGCTGCCCGCCGGAGAGCTCGTGCGGGTACGCCGCCAGGGTGCGCCGGGGGTCGAGCCCCACCAGCCGCATCAGTTCCTCGGCGGACCGGGTGCCGCCGCGCCGGATCATCTGCGCCAGCTGGCTGCCGACGCGCAGTGCCGGGTTCAACGCCGAGAGCGCGTCCTGGTAGACCATCGCGATCTCCCGCCCCATCAGGGCGCGCCGGCGCTTCGTACCCATCGCCAGTAGGTCTTCGCCCTGGAAGCGGATCTCCCCGCGTACCCGCGCCCCCTGCGGCAGCAGGCCCATGACGGCCAGGGCGGTCAGTGACTTGCCCGAGCCGGACTCGCCGACAAGACCGACCACCTCGCCGGGACGGACGTCGAAGCTGAGGCCGTCGACGATGTCGACCCCCTGGTGGCGTCCCTCGAAACCGATCGACAGCTCCTTGACCTCCAAGACGGGCTGGCCCTGCGGGAGGGGTCGTGCCCGCTCCCGGAGTCGCTGCGCCGCGAGGTCGAGACCGGGCAGCGGTACGACCTCGCCGGAGCCCGGCAGCGCCGGCTCGGCCGAGTCCCGGGCCGACGCGGTGGTGGCCCGCCGGGCCGCCGGGGCGGCCCAGGCGTCGGACATCCCCTCGGAGAGTACGTTCAGCGCGAGCACGGTCAGCAGGATCAGCAGGCCGGGGAAGAAGGTGGCCCACCAGCCACCGATCTGCACCATCTCCTTGCCGAACGCGATCACCGAGCCCCACGAGGAGTCGGCCTCCTGTGGCGCCAACCCGCCACCGATGAAGGAGAGGGAGGCCTCGAAGACGATCGCGTCGGCGACCATGACGGTGACGAAGACCATGATGGGAGCGGCGCAGTTGCGCAGCACATGCCGCCAGAGGATGTGCGGCCGTCGGGCTCCGATGATCCGCTCGGCGGCCACGTAGTCCTCGCGGTACTGCGAGAGCACGTTGGCGCGGACGATGCGCGCGATGGAGGGGGTGAAGACGAAGCCGATCGCGAGCACCAGGATCAACAGGCTGTTCTTCCCGAACGAGATGATCAGCAGGGCGGAGAGCACGATGGCGGGGAAGGCCATGACGACGTCGAGGCAGCGCATCACCACCTCGTCGACCGCGGTCCGGCTGGTGCCCGCCAGCGCACCGAGAATCCCGCCGACGATCAGGGCGATGCCGGCCGCGCCGAACCCGACGATCAGGGAGCGCCGGGTGCCGGCCACCAGTCGGGAGAAGACGTCCCGGCCGAGCTTGTCCAGGCCGAACCAGAAGTCGCCGTTCGGGCTGGTCAGCGCCGACCCCAGTCCGGCCTGCGCGGGGTCGTACCGGAGCAGGAGCGGGGCGAAGAGGCCCACCAGGACGATGAGCAGGACGAAGCCGAGCGCGATCCGGGCGGTGAGGCCGAGCCGTCGAAAGGCGACGCCGGGGCGCGAGAGCTGGGCGGTGAGCGTCCGGCGCATCAGTGGCTCCCGCGCAGTCGAGGGTTGGCGAAGAGGTAGAGGATGTCGACGATCAGGTTCACCATGACGAACCCGAGGGCGATCGTCAGGACGGTCCCCTGCGCGAGGGCGGTGTCGTTCTGCTGCACCGCGCTCATGATTTGGGTGCCCATGCCGGGCAGCGAGAAGATGGCCTCGATGACGACCGTGCCACCGATGAGGTAGCCGATGCGCAGGCCCAGCGCGGTGAGCGGGTTGACCAGGGCGTTGCGCAGCACGTTGCGTCCGATCACCACCCGGGGCGGCAGGCCGGCACCGATCGCGGTACGGACGTAGTCCTTGTCGAGCTCCTCGACCATGGACGTCCGTACGATCCGGGCGAGTGAACACCCCACCGGTACGGCGAGCGCGAGTGCGGGCATGGCGAGGGACTGGATCCAGAGGGTGACCGAGTCGGCCGGGTTGACGTAGCCACCGGTCGGGAGGATCGGTCGACGGACCGCGAACTCCTGGATCAGCAGGAGGGCCAGCCAGAAGGACGGCATGGCGATGCCGGCCATGGAGACGAATCGGATGACCTGGTCGGGCCAGCGGTCCCGGTACAGCGCGGCCGGAATGCCGAGGGCCAGCGCGATGACCAGCGCGCCGAGCACACCCAGCGCCGTCAGCTGGATGGTCAGGGGCAGCGCCGTGGCGATCTTCTCGGCGACCGGCACCGAGGGCGGGAAGGTCATGCCCAGGTCACCGCGGACCAGGTCGCCCAGGAAGTGCAGGTAGCGCAGTGGCAGCGGGTCGTTGAGGCCGTTGGCGGTCTTGAACGCCTCGACCTGCGCGGGGGTCGCCTGGTCTCCGAGTACGGAGAGCGCGGGGTCGATCGGGGAGAACTGCATGATCACGAAGACGAAGAGCGTGATACCCAGCACCAGGGGGATCAGGGTCAGGAGTCGTCGCGCGACCAGGTTCAGGACGGTCAGCATCGTGTCTCTCTCTCGTCGGGAGGCACCGGGTGTCCCGCCCTACCCAGGGGTGACCGGGGCAGGGCGGGACGTTGGGGGGAGCGGGGTCCGGGCCCCCGATCTCGGGCTCAGCTGCTGCGGCTGCTGCCCAGGAAGTACAGGCCGGTGGTCGCGGCACCGGAGAAACCGGTGACCTTGGCCGGGTCGTAGGCCGTGACGACCTTGGTGTGCAGGATCGGGTAGAGCGGAACCTGGTCGGCCACCAGGTCGAGGGCCTGCTTCCACAGGACCTTCCGGGCCGCCTCGTCGGAGGTCTGGGCCGCCTTGTCGAGCAGCTCGGCCATGGCCTTGCGATCCGTGTCGGACCAGCGGTAACGCTGCCCCGGCCAGGTCTCGCCGTAGTAGAACCAGCGCATCAGCAGGTCGGTGTCGGTGCCGAAGACGCTCGGGTCACCGGTGGCCATCAGCACCCGGAAGGTGTCCTTCGGGACGAGGTCGCCGTAGATGGCCGAGGAGGGCACCGTGTTGAGGGTGGCGTTGACGCCGATCTTCTTCCACTGCTCGATGACCAGCGGAGCGACGTCCTTGACGACCGAGTTGTCCGTGGTGTCGAGCTGGAAGGACAGGTTCGTGACCCCGGCCTCCTGGAGCAGGGCCTTGGCCTTCTCGATGTTGTGGTCGTAGACCGTCGCGGCCTTCTGGTAGTCCTTGTTGCCCTCGTCGAGGTAGCTGGTCGCCGCGCTGCCGTACCCGTTGAGGGCCGTCTTGATGACCGCGTCCTTGTCGATGGCGTAGTGCAGGGCCTGGCGTACCCGCTTGTCGCTGAACGGCTTGGCCTCGGTGTTGAACATGAGGAAGACCTGGTTGAAGGCCTGCTTCACGTCGACGGTGTACTTGCCCTTGAGCGAGTCGACGTTGAGGTACGGCACCGACTCGATGGCCTGGACCCGGCCACCCTGGAGGTCCGACACCCGAGCCGCCGCCTCCGAGGTGGTGTTCCACGTCATCGTGTCGACCTTGGCCGGGCGGGGGCCGTTGTAGTTCGGGTTCCGGCTCAGCTTGATGCCGGACTCCTTCGACGCGCTGTCCAGCTTGAAGGGGCCGGAGCCGATCGGTGCGGTGTCGAAGGCCTTCGCGGCGGCGGCGTCGCCGGTCTTCGCCTTAGGGACGATCTTGATGACCGAGATCCGCTCCTTGAACAGGGCGAACGCGTACTTCAGCTTGAACTCGGTCGTCGTCGTGTCCGTGGCGGTGACCGAGTCGATGAACGGGATGAAGCCCTGCATCAGTGGCGGCGCGGCGGAGTCTGCCGGCTTCAGCACCCGGGTGAAGGACCAGGCGACGTCCTCGGCTGTGACCGGGGTGCCGTCGGAGAACTTGGCACCGTCACGCAGGGTCACCGTGTACGTGAGCCCGTCCGAGCTGGCGACCGGGTCGGCCTTGGCCAGCGCGAGGTACGACTCGCGGGTGATCGGGTCCAGGTCGACGAGACCCTCGGAGATGTGCTGGTTGACCGCGGTCGCCACCGCCGACGAGGCGTTCGCCGGGTCGAAGCCGCTGGAGAGGGTGAAGGCCAGCGTCGCCTCGATCGACGTCTTCCCGTCGCCGCCGCCGACGGCGTTGGTCGAGGCCGGGCCGCCACTGCACGCCGCCAGCCCCAGCGCCAGGGCCGACGCGGTAGCCATCATGGTCAGCGAACGGACCCGGCGCGGCGCGCCGATGCGTCTCCCTGACCGCTTGTGGGTGGTGCTCACGTAACTGCCTCCATAGGCTCTTCATGCGCTCCGCGTGACCGCTCAGCGCTGCGGGGGTTTCGAGTGTATGGGGTACGACGTCTGATGTCTGATGTCAGTAGGCTGAGCGTTGCAGATCTGTGAACGAAGGGCAAGGGCCAGATGACGACGATTGACGCGAGTCCGCTACGCGGGCAGGCGCGCCCGGGTCCCCGCCGGCAGGAGGTCGTGGCACGGATCAAGGAGTACGTCCTGCGCAATCGCCTCAAACCGGGTGACCTGCTGCCCACCGAGGTGGAACTCTGCGAAGCCGTCGGAGCCAGTCGCTCCAGCGTCCGGGAAGCGGTGAAGATCCTCTCTGCCCTCGACATCGTCGAGGTACGCCACGGGCACGGCACGTTCGTCGGCCGGATGTCCCTCAACGCGCTCGTGGAAAGCCTGGCCTTCCGTGGGCTACTGAGCGGTGAGGAGGACCACCACGTGTTGGGGCAGGTCGTGGACGTCCGGCAGACACTCGAACAGGGGCTGGCCGCCGAGATCATCGAGGTCCTCGACGCCGACCACCGATCGGACCTCGCCGCACTCGCCGACCAGATGGCCGAGTTGGCGGCTCGGGGTGAGGACTTCCTCGCAGTCGACCGGGCATTCCACCTGAAACTAATGGAGCCGTTGGGCAACGACCTGATCCTCCAGCTGACCGAGGCGTTCTGGCAGGTGCAGGCGATCGTCGCCCCCACGCTGCGCACGGACCCCGAGGACCGGGCCATCACCGTCCAGCGACACCGGGCAATCGTGGACGCCGTCACCGGCGGGGACCCGGCAGTCCTGCGGGCCGCCCTGGCCGAGCACTACGCGCCCGTACGGGCGAGCCTCGCCCGCGCCGTCCGGGGGTGATGACAACCATCACATCGACAGCACCACGCCCGGACATCGGTGACGGTCCCACAGACATCGGTCACGACACCGGCCACTCGGCACCTGCCGACGATCATGTAGCTCAGCGGGATCGGAGCTGGCCGCAGCGACGTTGACCGGTCAGTTTCGAAGTCGGGCCGAGTCGGCCATCACCGGCGTCCCGGCTCGATCAGACTCGACAGCGGCAGGTCGATGTGCTTGGCCCGTTCCCGCCAGGTGCCCTCGTCGGCGAAGAGCACCCGGTTGACGGTGGTCCGCTCGAAGGAGCGCCGGGGCAGCAGCATCGACACGCCGTTCGCCAGCAGCTCAGGAAGCCGGGACCGCACCGAGGTGAAGCCGGCCAGCCCGGCTGCGCTCGCGGCCACGTCGATGGCCCGGTTCGTGCCGACGTGCAGTTGCACCAGACGCTGTCCCGGCACCACGGGTGGCCGGCGCTGATGGAGCGTTAGGTAGTCGCCGTCCAACGCGGCCGGCGACTCCGGAATCACCGCCCAGGCCCGGGCACCCCGGGCGGTACGCGGCCAACGCACCACCTCGTTCGGCAGGCCGTCCGTGCCGTGCCGCGCCCCGGTGCAGCGCAGCGTCAGCGGTGTGCCCGGCAGTTCGGCGTACTGCTGCGGATGGCCCGCCTCGTCGACCAGGTAGCCCGCTTGTAGACGCGCCTGGTCGAGCCAGCCGGCCGGCAGTAGAAAAGTCTCGGACGAGGTGACCAGATGCCGCAGGTCGGCCGGAATATCGACATCGGCCTGGCTGAGGTCCACCGCGCCGCCGGCCTCGACCCGTAGGCAGATCAGGTGGCGCAGTGGATGGCTGCGGGCCAGCCGCTCACCGTCCAGGATCCCGAGAAGGAACAGGTCAGCAGCCGGTGCACCCTCCGCCGCGACCCGCTGCGGGGACCACTCGCTGATAATCCACAGCCGGATTGGTTCGGCGTTCACGCCCGGACGCTCGGGCAGCCAGCGCACACCGTGCGGCCGGGTGTTCCGGGCCGGGCTGACCAGTGCCGGACGGGGACTCGCCGGGGGCAGCACTGTGGTGTCCGGTGGGGGTAGCGACGTGGTCGGTACGGCTGGTGGTGTCGGTACCGGCAGCAACGTGGGGGCGTCTGGACGCCTCGGGATCAGCCAGCCGTCGTCGTTGCGCCAACGAGGTTTCTCATCGCCCGGCGCGATCCTTGCCCATCGTGCCGGGCGATGGTGCTCGTCGACCGCGCGCGCCAGGCCGTCCTGGGGCATCACCGTGCTACCGGGGGTCAGTGTCCAGATCTCGACGTTCAGCTCGTCGGCGAGCACGGTCAGGTGTTCCCGAAGTCCAGCAGCCCGTTCGGGGGCGACCTGGGTCAGCAACATCAGGTCCTCGCCCTGCCAGCCGGCCCGGTCGAGGTGGCCCCGGAACTCTGTCGGGCCGACGGCGAGGTAGCTGTCGTCGGTGTAACGCAGGGCCAGCCGCCCGTCCTCCAGGACGGTGAGGTCCAGCAGGAACATTCCCGGCTCGCTGGAGAGTTGCGCGTACCGGTCACGCAGCGCGTTCTCGCGGGTCCGGTCGACACTGATCAGCCTTACCTCCCCGGCGGTCTCGGTCACCGGGCCGCCCTGGGGCACCAGCCGCCCGTCCCGGTCGCTGACGAAGCGCGCCGACTCGGTCATGCCCGGCGGGCGGTACTCCCGCCACTGGTCGCCCCGACCATCCCGGTCCCGGACGCCGAGATCGAGACAACCCTTCAGCAGTACGGCCATGCCGCCCGGCGCGGGGGTCCAGATGCTGGCCCCGGTCGCCAGGGCCAATTCCTGCAACTGTTCGTCGAGCTTGGGCTGTTCGGCGGGATCATCCGGCCAACGAAGCCACAGCCGCAGATCACCACCGTAGAGGTCGATCGAGGAGAGTGCCGCCGCCACATCACGCCCGCCGCGGACGGTCTGGGATGGCCCGGTCGTGTCAGCGTCGTACACGGAAAGCAGGAAGCCACCGGACCTGCTGGCCAGGGCCGCGGTCACCAGCTCGGGATGACCCACGCCGAGCCGGGCGGCGGCGGCCCGTCGGACGACGAAGTCCTCCCGGTTGGCGAACTCCAGCCCATCAGGCAGCGGGAGGGTCACCACTCCGGTGCGGTTCAGGACCAGCCCGCCGACCAGGTCGAACCACCCGGGCAGCGAGGTACGCAGCGCGCTTGGCTGGATCAGCATCCAGTCCACGACGTTGCCGCTGGCTCGGTCGACCGGCATGACCTCCACGGCTTCGTCGCGCGCCGCACCGGCCGGGCCTCGCAAGGTGGCGCCTAACGGTGTCACCAGAATGTCGCAGCCCAGCTGGTCCGCGACGAGACCAAGCAGTGGCGCGTTGCGGGCACCGTCGTCGACGAGGATGCGCAGATCGCGGCCGATGGCACCGGAGGCCTGTGCGAGTTCCACCAGTTCATCCACGCCGAGTGCGACACCGGCTTGGGCCGGGCTGGCCAGGCCACCGTCTGCGGCGCGAACAAGCCGAAGGTCACACAGCCCTTCGACGGGCAGTGGAGCATCCCGCGCGAACTCCTGATGCGCGGACCCCTGATGCGCGGACCCCTGATGCGCGGACCCCTGATCGCCGGCTGGCTCGTTCGAGGCGACCCCGGACGCACGGCTGGCTCGCAACGTTCCTCGCATTCCATCCGTCGGCTCCGGCCACCCACGGCCGATGGAACAATTCTGCGCGTACCTCTCGGCCCCGGCTACCTCTGTCGACGAATCCGCCCCAGGGGTGCGACCGGTGTCACTGTTCCACGGATGCCGTTGCTGCCGCCGACGCCGCCGCTGCCGGCTCGCCTAGCCGGAGCGACCACCGTGCGGCGGGGCCGTCTCCGATGACCACCGGGACGAGATGCTCCTGGGACGGTCGCGCCGACCGGCGCACCCGCCGCAGTGCGGCCACCTCGGCGGGCGCACACACCAGTACCCGAATGCCGGCCACCGGGCGGTCCGCCGCCAGGTCCGCCACCGCTGCGATTCGGCGTACTCCGGCGGGGAGCGTCTCCCCCAGCACATCGCCGGCCACCACCACATCCGCTCCGGACCGGCGCAGTTGGGTAAGCAGCGCAGCACCCTGCCGGCGTACGGCGGCCGGATCGCCGCCGATGGTCAGCGCGTCGGGGGCCAGCGCCAGGTCGACCCACAGCCGGCGCTCCTGGTGCTCACCGAGTACCAGGGGAACACCGGACGGCGGCGGCTCATCCTGCGGACCGAGCCACCCGTACGCCGATCCCCATCGGAGGGCTCGGGTGCCGATCAGTCGTACGGTTGCCCGTTCGGAGCCGCAGGTCAGCTCGGCATCGAGGATCGGAAACCAGTTGGGGCTCGACGGTGCTTCATGCCCACCCGCACTGGCGTCCCGGCCCGCCGCGAGCGCGGGCAGCGAGATCGCGATCGTGGGGGACGCAACCCGCAGAGCGGCGTAGGCGGCTTTCTCAGTAACCGCTTTCTCAGTCGCTGCCGAACCATCTGCCGCCTTCTCAGTCGCCGCTTTCTCAGTCGCTGCCTTCTCGGTCGCTGCCTTCTCGGTCGCTGCTTTCTCAGTCGCTGCTTTCTCAGTCGCTCCCGAACCCGCTGCTGGTGCGGCCGGGGCCACCGCTGTTGCGGGCACCGTCATCGCCGATCCTGCCGCAGATGTCGATGTCCCAGGAGGAGCCGGCACCGGTCCCTTGCGCCCGGCGCTGGTGGTGGCGGTGGCCGTGGCGGCGGTGCTGACGGTGGCCGTGGACAAGGTCTCGGATACCGCCTGCTTGGCCCCGACGATGGTGGGGGTTGCCGTTGCCGCCGGGGCGGATTCGTGCGCCGATCCAGGTTGCTGGGCCGGCACCGTGGCCAACCGGTGGCTGCGTCGTGAGCGCAGCGTCAGCGGACCGCCGAGCAGCATCAGGACGGCCAGCGCGAGCACCGCGAGCCAGAGCTCAGCCGACGTCCAGAGCCGCGACAGCGCTGCTGTCGAGCCGCCGTCGTCAGCCAACCCTCCGGACGGACGCAGACTGCTGGTTGTGGCGTCCGTGGACGGGGACGGTTGCACCGAGGTTGGCGACACGGTTGGTAACGGCCCACTTACCACGCCGGATCCCTTGGCGTCCTTCGGCAGCGCGAGAAGCCATCCCGGCTCCACAGTGGTTGGGCTGGTCATGCGCTGGCCGTCCGGCTGTAGTCGGCCCTCGTTGAGTTCGAAAATCTCCATGTAGCGCCTACCGTCGCCCAGGGTGGTGGCGGCGATGGCGAAGAGATACTCCCGCTGGCCGTTGACCGGCGGGCCGACCACGTAGTACTTGCCCGTCCCCTCCTCGGCGGCTTGCGCCGGCGCGGGCGCAGCCACCAGGAACAGGGCGGCGACGAGGCCGAGCACCGCCATGAGTCGTGTCATCGTGTGATCGTCCTTCACCGAGGGAACCGAGGGCTTGCCGACGCCGCACTGAGAAGTTCGATCTGGGTTTCAATCCGGCGGGCGTGAACCAGGGTCCGGACCTCCTCGTTCAAGTGGTGTTCTCGCGAGCGATGGAGGCGAAATGAGGCAAGTCTTCCCCGTCTCCGCGCCGCGTTGTCGAGACCGCCGACGCTGCCGATTGAGGGACATCGGAATGTTGACACGTCACACCAGGCGACCGCCCGGGTTACGCCCGGAATGAGTCTTCCCACCTGCGGCGACCCACCCATGCGGACCATGGTCGGCTTCCTCGTGCTCGACCGACTCTCCGACAGCGAACGTAGCACCGTCGAGTTCCACTTGGACAGTTGCCAGTCCTGCCGGACGGAACGGGATGCCGCAGACCGCGTCGTCGCGGCACTGAGCCTGTTGACCCCCGAGGACGCTCGAGCGCTCATTGACGAGTTCGCCGTCGACCCGGCTGCCGCACCGTCCACCGCCGTGATGACGGACCACCTGTTCACCGCTCCAGGAGCGGAACCCGCCGTGCCCACCCAGGCCACCGCCGCGCCGTCGCCAGCGGTGACTCCCGATGGCCGCAGGCCGCGCCGCTCACCGGCGGTCGACCGGGCGGAGGACCGAAAGCCGCACGGCGCCGACCGCCACCGCTCGCCGCGCGTCGCAGTGGGCTTCCTGCCACCCCGGCCGACTACTGGCCCACTCTCCCGGGGCCCGCACACCCATCGATCCCGGCGGAGCCGCCGTACGGTACGAGCGGCACTCGCGGCCATCGGCATGGCGATCGTCATTGGCGCTGGCTTCCTCTTCGTACCGACCGACTCGATCAGGCACCCGGCCCCGAGTCCCGTAGTGGCGGTCGCCTCCACTCAGGACGTGCTATCCGGAATCCAACTGACGGCAGTCATATATGGCGGCGAGGAAGGAGCCCGCGTCCGACTCACCGTGACTGGGCTTGGCATATACACTCCCTGCCAACTGTTTGCCGTCACCACCGGCGATGTGGAACTGGCCCTCGGCGAGCTGACTGGCGGAGACGACATTGCACAGTATGTGGGCATCGTCACCATCCCGGTCGACCGTCTCCGGTCGTTCAGTGTCAGGCAACTGGACGGCACCGTCGTGGTGGAGGCTGACGTCGTACATGGCTCACCCAGCGCATCCAGAGACCCGGCACCCGAGTGAGCCGCACCGACATGCGAAGATCAACTTGCACTTCGGAAAAGTCCTGTCGACTGGTGAATTTCGCCGCCAGAACGGCCATCATCGTTTCCATGGATCCGGCCACGGGGTACACGGTGCCTGAGGAGTTGTCGCCCACTCCCACCGATGAGCAGGCCCTGCGGCTCGCCTACCAACAACACGGTCCGGTCCTACTCAACTACCTGCTGCGACTGACCAAGGGAAACCGCGGCATGGCAGAGGACATCGTGCAGGAAACACTGGTCCGAGCCTGGAGCCACCCGGAGGCACGCACCAACGACGGCCAGTGGAGCCGAGCCTGGTTGTTCACCGTGGCCCGACGCATCGCCATCGACCACATCAGAGCGGCGCAGCGGCGGCCCGTCGAGATGCCCGACGAGCGAATCGATGACCATCAGAGCTTGGACGACGACATCGAGCGGCTGCTCAACGCCCAGGAGGTCCGCGAGGCGGTGGCCAGGCTGCCCGAGCGCCTGCGCAGCGCTCTGATTGAGATCTACTTCCAGGAGCACTCGGCCGCCGAGGCGGCGGAGAATCTGTCCGTTCCGATCGGCACGGTGAAGTCGCGCACCTTCTACGCGCTACGCGCCCTACACAAGGCGCTGATCGAACGGGGCTTTACGTTTTGACCGGCACCGGTCACCCGACAAGTGGCGCGGCCATCTGCGCCACCCCCGACGCGGTCGTGAACTCGGCACCCGACGTCGTCCTTCGCGGCACCCCCGGGTCGGGAGGAAGCAACCAACCATGACTAGGGCATCGACGATGACGGCTGGCAACACTTCACAACGCACTCGCGAAGGCCTGACGAGGCTTGTGTACGACTACGCGGAGGACCAGAAGTGGTCGGTGATCCGATGAGTGCCAGAATCCGGCGTACGGTGCGGGTACGACATGGCATCCTTGCTGCCCTGCTGGTGGCGTTGGGAATAGTCACGGCAGCCCCCACCCCGGCTGTCGCAGCCGACGAGTACCTCAAGTACTACACCGTCAAGGCTGAGTATCAGGGTGCTCCGGAGAACCTTCGCGCAATCGCGATGCGGCTCCTGGGCAGCGCGAACCGGGGCATGGAGATCTTCAACCTCAACGTCGGACGCACCCAGCCCGACGGTGCGGCCCTGTCCGATCCGACGGTGCTACGCCCCGGCTGGCACCTCGTCCTCCCCTGGGACGCCGTCGGCACCGAAGTGCAGTACGGCCTCCTGCCGAAGACCACGCCGGGGTCGGCCCCCGGCGGCACACCGGCGCCTGGCACGAGCGCCTCCGCGAGTCCTGGCCAACAACCCGGGACGACCGGTGGAAGCCCAACGCCCTCCGGTGGGTCGACGCCAAGCGGGCGCAACTGCGTCAAGGCGACTGCGGCCAGTGATTCGTCCAACTGGGCAATGGTGCGGCTCGCTCCCGAGCAGGCATGGACGCGCAGCCGTGGCCGGGGGCAACTGGTCGCGATCATCGACTCCGGGGTCGACGGCACCCTCGAACAACTGCGCGGCCGGGTCTCGGTCGGTGCGAACATCGTGACCGGCGGCCACGGCAACGCCGACTGTCTGGGATCCGGCACGGCGATGGCAGGGCTCATCGCAGCTCAGTCGGCCGGCAACGGTGGCCCCGCCGGTGTTGCGCCTGAGGCGGTCGTCATGCCGGTACGTGTGGCGACGGACTCTCCCAAGGTGAGTGCGGCCAACCAGGCCACCGCGATCGAGGTGGCGGTCTCCGCGGGTGCGACCGTACTCGCTCTCGGGGCGTACCTCGACCCCGACGACCCCACCGTCGCGCAAGCGATCAAGTTCGCGGTCGACCAGGGCGTCGTCGTGGTGGCCGGAGCACCGGTGACCGGCACGACGAATGAGCGGGCGGGCCTCCCCGACGAGGTGATCCGGGTGGCCGGGGTAGGAGTTGACGGCAGGCCTGCCGACAACTACGTGACCGGAGCGATCGACGTCGTAGCGCCGGGGGTCAACGTGACCAGCGTCGGCATCGCTGGCACCAAGGGGTTCGTCGGCAGCGGAACCCAGTACGCGGTCGCGCTGGTGGCAGGCGAGGCGGCTCTGGTGCGCTCCGCGTACCCGGATCTCAGCCCCGCCCAAGTCGCGAGCCGCATCGAGATGACCGCCGATTCCATGGGCGAAGCCCAGCCGGACGGACGGTACGGATACGGAATGATCAATCCGGCGACGTCGGTGACGAGGGAGCTACCCGCAGAGGCGCAGTCGACCACCTCGGGGGGTCAGTCTTCGACGGACCCCGATGGTTCCACCGATAGCAAGCGTCTGCTGTTCCTGTTTCCGATATTCGCTGTGCTCGCCCTGGCCGCCCTGCTTGCCTTCCGGTTGCGGCGAGTACTGCACGGAAAACGCGGTGGCGACGACCAGGTACCTGACGAAACTGAAGACACACCCGCTCCGGTCTCCGCCGGGCAGCAGCCATCTGATTCGGACGAGGAGGGTAAATCGCGCTCATGATCGGCATGTCGACCGGCTTGATCGAGCTGAAGCGAACCTTCGAGAACCGACCGTGGCGAGCCGACTGCGCTTCGCGGGATCTCGCGGTCCCCAGCTCATGACTTGGACCAATAGACTACGCGCATCCGTCCTGACGACACGCGGGATAGTCGCACGGCGGGCGGGGCGGATTTGAGGACTGGTGTGTCGTGGATGACTCCGAGGACAACGAGCAGCATGTCCGGTCCTCACTCGGCCTGTATCTGGCGGGCGCGGTATCTGGCGACGAACAGACGCGCATCGAGGCACACCTGACCGACTGCGAAGAGTGTCTGGGCGAGGCCGACGAGCTTAGCCAGGTGGTGGCCGCACTGGCGCTGCTGACCGAAACGGATCGGCGGGAGTTGGTCGCGCAGTTCGGTACGCACAAGTCGCGGGAGGCACCGGCGGGCCCGGCAGGTCCTCCGTCCAGTAGCCCGCAGCCCGGGGTTGGGTCGTCCCCATCCTCGCCGCAGCCATCGACCGGCTCAGGCCACCACCCGACCAGCTCAGGCCACCACCCGACCAGCTCAGGCCACCACCCGACCAGCTCAGGTCCCCGCCCGACCAGCTCAGGCCACCGCCCGACCAGCTCAGGTCCCCGACGGCAACCGGCGGCGCGAACCGGTCCGCCCCGGGGTCCCAGCTCAACCGGCCGCAGACGATCCCGCTATTTGCTCGTCCTCGCGGGAGTGGCGATACTTCTACTGCTGTCGATCGGCATATGGGGTCGGTCCGCCCTCGACAAACCGCCACCCTTGCCCAACGAAGTCACGCTTGTCGCTGACGCCGCCGACCGGTCTACTGGTGCCTCGCTGTCGGTGGTCGTCGTCGACGACGGGCAGAGCGACCGGGCCGCTGTCCGTGCCACCGTCATGGGTCTGCGGCCGGGACAGCTTTACCGGCTCTACGCGACCGACCGGGACGGTCGGATATGGGAGTTGGCCGTGCTGACGGGTAGTGACGGACCGCAGGAGGTCGAAGCCAACTGCCCGGTTCCGCTCGACGCACTGGCTCGATTCAGCGTTAGCGGGCACGACGGTGCGCTCGCCGTGCAGGCCGATGTCGTCGACCCCGCATCGCCGTCACCAGCAGAGGCCCCCCGCTGAGCGGACCCGGTACGGGCTGGGTCTGCAGCGACACCTGATTGGCGGCTGCCCACCCGTCGGGTCGTGATCGTAGCGCTGGCTACACCAGCAGTTTCCAGTACAGGGATCGATAGTTCGCCCTTTTGGGGACATGCTGGGACACGTCCGTTTCCTCACCGCGCTGCTTGGCGGCGAGCTACTCAAGCCCGAACAGCTGAAACAGATGCAGACGGCCGAACGCGTTACTGAAGGCCGATCATCCAGCAGGGGAACCAACTGTAGGGACCATGGGGCTCAGAACACTTTCCGTTCTGGGCCCCATCAGGCCGTACCCTGCTCAGCCGGTGTTTCCTCGGGTGCGCGACGGCGCCCCGATGATGGCGGTGACCGCCGGGTGCCGCGGGGTGTCCGGAACGTGTGCCGGGCGACTGGTTGCGAACTCGGCCCGCAGCACTGGAAGTACCTCCGCGCCGAGCAGTTCGAGCTGCTCCAGCACCGTGCCCAACGGCAGGCCGGCATGGTCGATCAGTAACAGCTGACGCTGGTAGTCGCCGACGTACTCCCGGAAGCCGAGCACCCGGTCGATGATCTGCTGCGGGCTGCCCACCGTCAGCGGCGTGGTGGAGCAGTATTCCTCAAGGGACGGGCCGCGACCGTACACGGGTGCTCGGTCGAAGTAGGGCCGGAACTCACGGATCGCGTCCTGCGAGTTGCGGCGGACGAAGACCTGCCCACCCAGGCCGACAATCGCCTGGTCGGCATCGCCGTGGCCGTGAGCCGCGAAGCGCTCCCGATACAGTGCGACCATCCGACGGGTGTGCTCCGGTGGCCAGAAGATGTGGTTGGCGAAGAACCCATCCCCGTACATCGCCGCCTGCTCTGCGGTTTCCGGACTGGTCACCGCTCCATGCCAGACGAAGGGCGGCACCCCGTGCAGAGGACGCGGCACGGAGGTGAAGTCGGTCAGCGGAGTGCGATACTCACCGGACCACGTCACCGACTCCTCGCGCCAGAGCCGGCGCAGCAGGGCATAGTTCTCGGCGGCCAGCGGTTGGCTGTCCTCGGGCCTCTTGCCGAACCGGGGAAAGACCGCGCCAGAGTTTCCGCGCCCCATCATGAGGTCGACCCGGCCGCCCGCGAGGTGTTGCAGGACGGCGTACTCCTCGGCCACCCGGACCGGGTCATTGGTGGTGATCAGGGTGGTGGCCGTACTCAGCGTCAGCCGGTGGGTCCGGGCGGCGATGGCCGCCAACAGAACCGCCGGAGCTGACGACACAAATGGCGGATTGTGGTGCTCGCCGGTGGCGAACACGTCGAAGCCGGTCTCCTCGGCGCGGACCGCGATCGCGGTAATGGCGGCGATCCGCTCGTGTTCGGCGGGCCCGCGTCCAGTGGTCGGATCAGGTGTGATGTCACCGACGCTGTAAACCCCAAATTCCATGTGCCCTCCCGGGACGAACTCCGCCTCAGCGATAGAACGGCCGGCGGGGTGCGCCGGTTCAGCGGATCCGATGTGCTCCTCGGCAGAGTTCGGAGCGGGCATGGCACCGGAATTGGCGGGACGAAGCGTGAACCAAGCCGTCGTCCGCCCCGTCTCTAGCGAGACGGCCGTTGGCGACCATAAAGGTGAGAGACGCGTATGTCCTGGATCAGACGAACGACACGACGTGTCGCCCTCGCCGCTGGGGTAGCCGCGGCACTGCTGGGCCTGTCTGTCCCATCGGCATCCGGGAAAGCCGGCGGAGAGTACGTCAAGTACTACGCCGTGACCTCGAGCGACCGGAATCTCACCGGGATCGCGGATCGTTTGCTCGGCGACGGTTCCCGGTCCGGAGAACTGTTCAACCTCAACGCCGGCCGTAGACAACCGGACGGCATGGCGCTGACAAACCCGGCACGACTGAACGCCGGCTGGCTGCTGGTGCTGCCGTGGGACGCCGTCGGTGCCGGCGTCCAGTACGGTCTCCTGCCCGACCAGCCCCCGGTGACCGCGAAGCCCAGCACGACGCCAAAGGCCAGCACGTCACCGAAGACCGGTACGACCAAGCCCGACCCATCCCAGTCCAGCACCCCGCCAAAGACCGACAACCCGGCCAAGGCGGGAGGGTGCACTACCGCTGCGGCGTCTACTTCCGGTTCGAACTGGGCCAGCCTGCGGCTCGCCGCTGAACAGGCGTGGCCGCAGAGCCGGGGAGCGGGCCAGCTCATCGCGGTGATCGATTCCGGCGTCGACGGTGCCCTACCGCAACTGACCGGCCGCGTCGAGGGGGGAATGGACATCCTCACCGGCAGTGGCCGCGGTGACACCGACTGCCTCGGCTCTGGCACCGCCATGGCCGGCCTGATCGTCGCACAGCCGACCAAGGGCGGCGCGGTGGCGGGCATCGCTCCCGACTCCATCGTGCTGCCCTTGCGCGTCGTCGACAAGGACGCCCAGGCTCGGCCCGCCGATGGCGCTGCGGCCATCGAGGCGGCGGTGGCCGCCGGGGCAACCGTCATCGCGATCGGCCCGCACGTCGATCTCAACCAGGTGGAGGTGGCCAAGGCCGCCAACGCCGCGGTCGAGAAGGGCGTGGTGGTGGTGGTCGGAGCCGCGCTCAGCTCGGTCCCGGTCAACCCGGCCGCCCGGCTCGGCGAGGGCGTGCTGCGTGTCGGCGGAATCGGGATAGATGGCCAGGTGGCCGACAACTACCGACGGGGTGGCATTGATGTGGTGGCCCCCGGGGTCAACGTCAGCAGCATCGGTATCACCGGTACCGGGCCGATAGCCGGCAGCGGCACGCACTACGCCGTCGCCTTCGTCGCGGGCGAGGTGGCCCTGGTCCGGACGGCCTACCCGGGGCTCACCCCGCAACAGGTAGCGCACCGGGTGCGGAAGACCGCCAAAAGCCTGGGCAACGGCGTCGTCCCCGACGACCAGTACGGCTGGGGCCTCATCGACCCGGCCGCGTCGGTTTCCACGGTGCTGCCCGAGGAAACCCACACCGAACCGGCGGGCGGGGACGCGAGCGCAGCCGGTCCGACCACACCGAGCGGCCAGACCACGCTACTGGTGATCGTCACGCTGGTCGCCCTCGCGGCCGTGGTCCTGCTGCTCTTCCGGATCCGGCGGCTGGTGGGGGCCAACAAGCCCGATGATCCGGCCGGCGGGATCCCACGGCGCACGACCGAGCCAGTCATCGACCGATCCGACGACGTGCCGCCGGCCGGCCCGCCAGCCCCGCCAGGCCGGCCCATTCCGGCCGTCAAAACCGAACAGGCCGTCAAGACCGACCAAGCCAACCAGACCGACCAAGCCAACCAGACCGACCAGGCCGTCAAGACCAACCAGGCCAACCAAGCCAACCAGACCGACCAGGCCAACCAAGCCAACCAGACCGACCAGACCGGTCGGCCGACAGTCAGCCTGGCGGCCAGGCCCAGCGGCGGCTTGTCCCGGCCGTCCACGGACGCCCGTGCCTCCGTGGACGAGCCGACCGGGCGAGCCCGAGCGAAGGACACCGAGGCCATGATGGCCGGCCAGCCCGCCGGGGCCGATACCGCAACCGGCACCCCCGCCACCGCTGCGGCGGCAACCCCCGCCACCACCACCGCTGCCGCAGGCAAGTCGACCAGCGCAGCCCCCGCCACCGCTGCGGCGGCAGCCCCCGCCCCCGCTGCCGCAGACAAGTCGACCAGCGCGGACAAGGCGACGATCGCTGACAAGGCGACCGCTGGCGCCAAGTCGTCCGCCCCGGCCCGGTCCACCGATGAGTGACCGGAGCCGGGGCAGCGGCACCTCGGTCGTCATGCCCACGCCCGACGAGGCCAGTGCCCCAGCGGCGATCGCGCAGCGCAGTGAGTTCGTCCGCGCCTTCGTGGAGCACGCTGGCGACCCACCAGCCAGCGAGCGGCTCACCGTACGGTGGCCCACCCTCATCACCGTCAGCGCCCTGGTCTGCCTGGGCACCCTCGTGGTCGGCGTGTTCTGGGGCCTGCTCCGGCCCATGCCGGACGCGGAGAAGGAGGCTGCCCGGCGGGCGGCCTCCGGCCCGAACGGAGCACCGTCGGCCGGTGCGCCCACCACCTGGACCGCCGTGGCCGGGTGGGACTGTGCTGCGGCAACCGACCGCGGCTTCGACGCCCAGGGTCGGTCGGCGGGCTGGCAGACGATGCCGTCCGGCGGGTGGGCCGGCGACGGATGTCACGGCACCTTCGCGATCCTGCCGATCCCGGACAAGAAAGAGAACGGGACGCCACAGTCGGCGAACTGGTGGTTCACCCCACCCTCGGGTATGAACAGCTGCCGGGTCTCCATCCACGTACCGGGAGCCGGCTACCCCTCCGCGAAGACGGTGCGCTACTCGATGCGGGCCGGCGGCAACGGCACACCGTACGCGGTCTTCACCGTCAACCAGGCCGAAAACCTCGGCAAGTGGGTCGACGTCGGCTCGTACCCGGTCCACCAGAACCAGATTGCGATATCCCTCGATCCAACGGACGCCAGCGGAGCGCGTGCCAGTCGCGTCGTCCTCGGCCAGATAAGAGTGCACTGTGGTCACTGACAGTAGCGTGGCGCCGTCAGGCGGCGGCCGGACCGCGCCCTCGACGAGTGCCCGGGTCGAACGGGTCTCGACGCGGGCGTGGAGCCGGCACAAGACCATCGGGTCGGCGGTCCGCGCGGCCCGGGAGGGCAGCGTCATCTCCGTCGCCGCGGGCGTATACCGGGAACGGCTGGTGCTCGACCGCGCGGTCACCATCGTGGCCGAGGAAGACACCGGCAGTGTCGAACTCGTCTGCGCGGAAGGCCCCGCCCTGGCCGTACGCTTCGGCGGGGTCACGGTCCGAGGCCTGATCATTCGCGGGCCCCGACGCGGGCCTGCGGTCAGCGTCACCGCGGGCAGTCTCGCCCTGGAGTCTGCGCTGATCACGGCTGGCAGCGTCGAGGTCGGCGGCAGCGCCACCGCGACGCTACGGCAGTGCGCGATCGAGGACACCGACGGTCCCGCCCTGGTCGCCGCCGACGGTGCCCAGGTCGAGGCCGCAGATCTGCGGCTGGAACGCATCGCGGGGATCGGGGCCCGGGCCAACGATGCCGCCCGGCTGGTGCTGACCGGGGCCCGCTTCTCGGCACTGTCCGGTGCCGGCGTCAGTGTCGGCGGGGCCGCCACCGCGATGCTGGAGAACTGCGACATCGGCCATGCCGCAGTAGCCGGGGTGGACGTGTCGGAGTCCGGCTCGGCACGACTGCGGGACTGCGTGATCCACGACATCGCCGGCAGCGGAGTGCAGGTGCTCGGTAGCGCCGCTCTGTCCTCCGGGTGGTGGCCGGCAATGCAGCCCGGCCGGGTCGCCTCCGTCGAGACTGGCGAATCCGGTGACGCCGGAGGTGTGGTGCTGGACCGATGCACGATCAGCCGGACCCAGGCGTCCGGCCTGCTAGTTGGCGGGCTGGCCCAGGCGCAGCTCACCGACTCGACGGTGGAGCGGGCCGGTACGGCCGGCTTGCTGGCCATAGCGGAAAGCCGCGTCGCACTGGTCGGTACCCGCATCGTCGATACGGCCAAGACCGGCCTCGCGGTGCACGACGACGCGCAGGTCCGGTGCACCGGTGGCACGATCGCCGACTCCGCCGCCAACGGCCTTTACGCTGCCGGCGGGCAGGTCCTGCTCAGTGGATGCGAGATCCGTGGCAGCGGGCTCACCGCCGTGCACCTCGACGGCACCGCCTCGGCCGTGCTGCTCGACTGCGTGGTCGCGAACACCCCGGAGATCGGCATCCGGGCCGGAGAGCGCGCCCTGCTGCACGTCCGGGGCGGCGTGATCGAAGCTGCCGGCCTGCACGGCGTACGCATCGAAGGCACTGCCGACGCGGTGCTGCGCGACGTTGCGCTCACCGGCGGCCGGATCGGGGTGCACGTCGACACGCCGCACCGTCCGCTGATCGAGAACTGCCGGATCACCGACGTCGCACAGACCGGCATCGAGATCGCTGCCCGAGCCACCCCCACCGTGCTGGGCACGACCGTCTCCGGGTGCGGAGCGGCGGGTGTGTTCATCGACGAGGGCGCCGCCCCGGTGCTGGAGGACTGCGAGATCACCGGGGCCGGTGGCAGCGGCCTCGCCGTCTGGCAGGATGCGAGCCCGCAGATCCGCAACCTGCGAGTCAGCAGGTGCCGCAAGAACGGGTTGTACTTCGCGCCGGGCGGGCATGGGCGCATCATCGACAGCGAGGTCTCGCACACCGAATACCCGGCGATCTACCTCGGTGCCGCCGCCGATCCGTCCTTCGTCCGGTGCCAGGTACGCAACGCCGACGAAGACGTCAGTGCCGACGACAGCGCCGACGCCGCGTACGAGGACTGCTGGAGCACCGATGTCGCCGCCGCGGTCTGGCCAGCCAACCGGCAGACGCCGGCCAACCGGCAGATGCCGGCCGACGGACGGCGGGTGGGCGGCCTGCCCAGCGCGAAGCCGGGCATCACCCCGGCGGGCGACGCCGGCGGCGACCTTGACGGCCTGCTCGCCCAGCTGAACGCCCTGGTCGGCCTGACCCGGGTCAAGCAGGACGTCAGCTCCATGGTCAAGTTGATGCAGATGGTCAAGCGGCGCCGCGAGGCCGGTCTCTCCCCGCCGCCCATGTCCCGGCACCTGGTCTTCGCCGGCAACCCGGGCACCGGCAAGACGACCGTCGCCCGACTGTACGGACAACTGCTCGCCGCGCTCGGCATGCTCGGCAGCGGCCACCTCGTCGAGGTCGACCGGGGCACCCTGGTCGGCGAATACGTCGGGCATACCGCCCCGAAGACGCAGGCCGCGTTCCGCCGCGCGCTGGGTGGGGTCCTGTTCATCGACGAGGCGTACGCCCTGGTGCCCGAGGGGCAGAGCACCGACTTCGGCCAGGAGGCCATCTCCACGCTGGTCAAGCTGATGGAGGACCACCGGGACGAGGTGGTGGTCATCGTCGCGGGTTATCCGGACCAGATGCAGCACTTCATCGCGGCCAACCCGGGTCTGTCCTCGCGGTTCTCCCGCACCCTGACCTTCGACGACTACTCGGCGGCCGAACTCGTCGGAATCGTCGACAACCAGGCTGAACAGCACCAGTACCGGGTGTCCGACACCGCCCGTGCCGCGCTCGCCGAATACTTCGACACCGTCTACCGCGGCGAGGGCTTCGGCAACGGTCGGTTCGCCCGGAAGGTGTTCCAGCAGATGACCGAGCAGCACGCCAGCCGGGTCACCGAACTGCCCGACCCGACCACCGAGCAGTTGAGCACCCTGGAGGCTGACGATCTCGCCGGCATCGACCTCGACGTACGCGGCTGAGGAGGCCCGATGACCAAGCTCGCCTTCCACCGTCCGGCCCGGTTCCTGCTGCCCGAGCTGCCCAACGAGAGCGTCACGCTGCCCACGCCGCCGGAACCGCCCAAGGAGAACGGCGCCTCCAACGTGTGGAGCCTGGTGATGCCCCTGCTGAGCAGCGTGGGTATGGCCGCCTACATGGTCACCTTCGGCCGGCCCACTCTGATCATCATCGGTGTCCTGTTCTTCGTCACCTCAGTGGGTGCCGTGATCGCGCTTCGGATGCAACAGCGCAGCACGGCCGGCAAGCAGCTCCGCAGGCAGCGGACCCGCTATCGCGGCCACCTCAAACTGTCCCGGGCCCGCGCCCGCGAGGTGGCCACCGCGCAGCGCACCGTCGCCGCTCTGGCCAACCCGGAACCGGCGCGACTCTGGTCGATCGCCACCACCCGGATGCGGGTATGGGAGCGACGCCAGCACGACAGCGACTTCCTGCGCATCCGCGTCGGCTGCGGGTCCGTACGTCTGGCCACACCGATGCAGATGGACGGTCAGATGGACCCACTGACCGAGTACGACTGGGATTCCGCCCAGGCTGCGCACCTGCTCATCGAACGGATGGGCCGGGTCGACCGGCAGCCCATGGTGATCGACATCGGTGCCGCCGGAGTGGTCAGCCTGGTCGGCGGCACGGCCCGCACCGAGCCGTTGCTGCGCGCGATGCTCTGCCAGATCGCCGTGCTACACGCGCCGGACGACGTGACCATCGCCATCGAAACCTCCGGGGCGTCGCAGTGGGAATGGGCCAAGTGGCTGCCACACACGTTCGAGCCGAAGGCCCGCAGCGAGGCCGGCACCGTATCGCTCGTCTCGCCCCAGCCCGAACTCCTCGGCCCGTACCTGCATCAGGAACTGGTCAGGCGAGCCGAGGAGCAGAGCAACCGCCGCAGCGCGCTGGAGCAGGGCAAGGCACCCCGCCAGCGTCGGCTGATCGTCGTCTTCACCGGATTCGCCCCGGTCTCCGAATGGGGCCGCTCCGAGCTGATGAACGCGCTGCTCGGCGCCGCCGGCCCGGACCTCGGCCTCACCCTGATCTTCCTCGCTGACCACGATCCGGACGAGCCGGGCCGGGTGGACCTGCGCATCCGGGTAGGCGGCGACGGCCGGGTCGTCACCGAGGGACGCACCGAACTGGTGACCACCCCCGCGGTGGGCTGCGTGCCGGACGCGATCACCCCGGACTTCGCCGAACTGATCGCCCGCAGCCTCGCACCACTGCGCCTCAGCGACGAACGCGAGCAGGTCCTGTCCCGGGTCACCTCCCTGGCTGAGATGGTTCTCGGCGCCGAGCCGTTCGACGGCGACCTGACCCGCCGTTGGGTGGGTGCTGGCGATTCGCGGATGCTGCGCACGCCGATCGGAACGAACGGCGAGGGCGAGACGGTGGTCCTCGACATCAAGGAGTCGGCGCAGGGCGGATCCGGCCCCCACGGGCTGATCGTGGGTGCCACCGGATCCGGCAAGAGCGAGCTGCTGCGAACCCTGGTCACCGGGCTCGCCCTGACCCACTCGCCGGAACTACTCAGCTTCGTACTGATCGACTTCAAGGGTGGTGCGGCGTTCGCGCCGCTGGCCGGGCTCCCCCACACGGCCGGGCTGATCACCAACCTGGTCGACGACAGCGCCATGATCGACCGGGTGCTCGCCGCGCTCATCGGCGAGCAGCAGCGTCGCCAGCAGATGCTGCGCGACGCGGGCAACCTGGACACGATCCGGGAGTACCAGATGCGCCGCAGTGCCGGCGCCACCAAGTCGAACGGCGAGCCGCTGGAGCCGCTGCCGTACCTGTTGATCATCGTGGACGAGTTCGGGGAACTGCTGACCGGCCGACCCGAGTTCAGCGACCTGTTCGTACAGATCGGCCGGCTCGGCCGCAGCCTCGGCATGCACCTGCTCCTGGCCACCCAACGCCTCGAGGAGGGCCGGCTTCGCGGGCTGGACTCCCACCTGTCGTACCGGATCTGCCTGCGCACGTTCAGCGCCTCCGAGAGCCGTACCGTGATCGGCACTCCGGACGCGTACAAGCTGCCCCCGATTCCCGGCTCCGCCTACCTGAAGGTCGACGAGTCCATCTACACCCGGCTGCGCGTCGCGCACGTCTCCGCCCGCCACGTCAGCTCCGCCGAACGTGACGCGGCGGCGGGGCGCGCCACCGGCGGGCTGGTGCCGTTCGAGATCCGCACGACTGCGGACATCGTCGAGCCGGAACCCGAGGAGCCCGATCTGAGCGTCGGCACCGGACCGACCGAGCTACAGATCGTCGTGGACCGGCTCAGCTCGGTCACCGCACCGGCACACCAGGTGTGGCTGCCACCGCTGCCCGCCGCCCTCGCCCTCGACCACCTCATCGGCCGTCCCGCCGTACAGTCCGGCCGTGGCTACTCGTCCCGGCTGTGGCCGTACAACGGCAAGCTGGCCGTACCGCTCGGCCTGCTGGACCTGCCGGTCCGGCAGGAACAGGAAACCTTGGTGATGGACTTCGGCGGGGCGCACGGGCACCTCGCCGCCGTCGGCGCGCCACGAACCGGCCGCAGCACACTACTGCGCACCATCATGTTGTCCACGATGCTCACCCACACACCGGAGGAGGCGCAGTTCTACTGCATCGACTACGGCGGCGGAACCCTGCACCCGTTCGCGCAGGCACCGCACGTCGGCTCGGTGGCCGGGCGCACCGACCGGGAGTTGGTGAGCCGGACGCTCGCCGAGATCCGTCAGCTCATCGCGGAACGGGAACGGCTGATGCGACAACTCGGCGTCGACTCGATCAGCGACTTCCGGGAACGCCGCGCAGCCGGGCGACTACCCGGCACCCTGCGCAGCGCCGACGTCTTCCTGATGATCGACAACTGGGGGGCGTTCCGGGCCGAGTTCGAGAACGCCGACGCGATCCTCTCCGACATCGCGAGCCGCGGACTCGGTGTGGGCGTCCACGTGGTGATGACCAGCGGCCGTTGGAACGACATCCGGCCCCAGTTGCGCGACAGCATCGGCACCCGGATGGAGCTGCGGCTCAACGACCCCACCGAGTCCGAGGTGCACCGCCGGCTCGCCGCACGGGTACCCAACGACGTCGCCGGCCGGGGCATCAGCCCGCCGGGTGCGTTCTTCCAACTGGTGCTGCCGCGCCTGGACGGCCGGGACAGCATCGACGGGCTCCGGGAGGCCCAGGAGGAGATGCTGGCCAAGATTGTCTCCGGCTGGACCGGGCACACCGCACCGCCCATCCGGTTGCTGCCACACCGCGTCGAGGTGCGGGAGCTGACCAGCAAGCCGGACACCAGCGCCGTACCGATCGGGTTGGCCGAGGACAACCTACAGACAGTCACGATCGACCTCACCGACGAAAACCCACACTTCCTGGTGTACGGCGACGCCGGATCGGGCAAGTCGACCCTGCTCAAGACCTGGCTGACCGGACTCACCGACCGCAAGTCGGCCTACGACATCCGGGTGGTCTTGTTCGACTACCGGCACAGCCTGCTCGATGTCGTACCCGAGGAGCACCTCGGCGCGTACGCCGGCGACGCCACCACCGCCCAGGTGTACGTCCAGCAGGTGGTGGAGAAGCTCAAGGAACGCATCCCCCCGATCGGCATCACCCAGGCGCAACTGCGAGCCCGGGACTGGTGGGAGGGGGCCGAACTGTACGTCGTCGTCGACGACTACGACCTGCTGGCCGGCGGTGCGGGGGCTCCACTGAACCCCCTCGCCGCGTTCATCCCGCAGTCCCGTGAGGTCGGCCTGCACGTGGTCCTCGCCCGGCGGGTGGCCGGCATGTCCCGCAGTCTCGGCGATCCGCTCGCCGCCCGGATCCGCGACATGGGCACCGGCGGCCTGATCCTCTCCGGTGACCAGCGCGAAGGCGTCGTGCTCGGCGACGAACGGGCCGCCCAGCGCCCGCCCGGTCGCGGCGTGCTGGTACAGCGCGGCCGCCCGAACCGGCTGATCCAGGTGGCCACCACCGCCGAGGCACCCGCCCCGACCTCCTCCTGACGACCCGCGTGACCCTCGAAAGGCAACATCGATGGCCAACGAACAGAGCCGAATCACCGTCGTCGGCACGCACCGCCGGGTCGACATCGCCGTGCCGTCCGCCACCCCGATCGGTGAGTACGCACCCCGGCTGGCAGAACTGTGTGGCCAGAAGGAAGCCGGCATCATGCCGCCGGCCTGGTCGCTGGCACCCCCCGAAGACGCCGCCTACCCACTCGACGCGACCCTGCGGGACCTGGGCATCGTCGACGGTCAGGTGCTCTACCTGCGCGACCTCGCCCAGGAACCCGGTGATGCGCCCGTTGTCAAGGACATCGACGAGGTGGTCGCCGACGAGTCGGCACAGCAGCGCCGCCAACGCATGCACGCCGGACCGGCAGTCGTGGCGTTCGGCCTGGTCTGGCTGCTGGCCGCCACCGTGCTGACAGCGTGGCGGACCGGCCTTGGCGTCGGTGCTCTGGCGATGCTCGTGCTAGCCGGGGTCACGCTGCTCGGTGCCAGCTGGGGGCTCGGGCAGCGGCAAACGGCGGTGCCCGGCGGCCTGCTGCCGGTCATCTCCCTCGCTGCGGTGCCCTGCTTCGCGGTCGCCGGGATGTTCGTCGCCGACGGGCTGGGCGGCCCGGACTACCGCTGGGCCGGTGCCATCGTCGGCGCAAACCTAGCCACCCTCATGGCCCTCGCGATCGGCCCCAACCTGGTCCTGATGGCCGTACAGTTCCAGCTGTTCGTGGCCGCCGTGCTCGCGTTCCTGCTTCTCGCCCTTGACGCGAACGCGCTCGAGGCCATGGCGGCGATCGCCGCCGTTTCGACCGGGCTGCTCGCCGCGGCTCGGCGGACCGCCGCCACGGTCACCGCCTGGGGCCGGGAGCGCCCCCGCGGCCGGGAGACGGCAGCCAACGCCACGGCCCAGTTGGTGGCCCAGTCCGGGCGGACTCTCGGCGTCGTCATGACCGGGCCGGCGCTGGCTCTCGTCGTGGTGCTGCCGATGCTGGCCCTGTCCGAACGAGCCTTCGCCGTCGCGGTGGCGGCCGTCGTCACCATCGCGTTGCTCACCCGGGTCCGGAGGTCCGCCTTCACCAGCGAGCTTCTGTTGATCGGCGGTGCCGCGATGGTCGGCCTTTTCAGCATGCTCCTCAAGCTGATCAGCATGATCGGGGGATCCGTGACCCTGCTGACCGTGCTGTCGCTCGGCTCCGGCCTCGCCGTCGTCGGCATCGGCGTCGCGTTGGCGGTCCTGGTCACCGGGCCTGACGACGACGATCCCGAGACGCCAGGGGGCCTCGTCCGGCCCCGCAAGCGCAGCCGCGCT
Organism: Micromonospora polyrhachis; assembly: GCF_014203835.1. Taxonomy (NCBI): domain Bacteria; kingdom Bacillati; phylum Actinomycetota; class Actinomycetes; order Micromonosporales; family Micromonosporaceae; genus Micromonospora; species Micromonospora polyrhachis. The sequence continues at coordinate 2,998,221 of NZ_JACHJW010000001.1, forward strand.
GAGGGGATCGGCATGGTTGCCGGCATCGCCATCGCCCCGCTCACGATGGGCGTGTTCGGCGTCTTCAGCCACCTCGTCATGGTCGGCCGCACACTGTTCTGATGGTTGCCGGGTGCGCGGGGTAGGCCCGGCACCCGGCCCCGGCCGACCGGCATCACTACGCCGCCGGGGTGATGCGTCGCTTCTGCGCGACGTGCCCCAACTCGATCGCCATGCGGGTCAGGTCGGCCTTGTTGCTGACGTTCAGCTTCGCGCGGATCCGCTTCGCGTATGTGTTGACCGTCGCCTGCGACAGGCCCATCCGGGTGGCGATCTGCGCATGCGTCAGGCCCGACGCGATCCAGCGCAGTGTCTCAATCTCGCGCGGTGCCAGGCCGCTCTGCTCCTCCTCGGTATGCCCGGCCAACTCCACCTGGAACTGGCCGACCATACGCGGGCAGATGTAGAAGCCACCATGGGCGATGACCCGCATCGCCTCGCGGACGTCACGCTGTTCGGCAAACCGGCTGATACAGCCCCGGGCACCGGTCCGGATGGTGGCGAGCAGTGTCGGCGAGCCCTCCCACACCGAGCTGACCAGCGGAGGACCTACGGTCGCCACCTTGGCCACCGCGTCGAGCGCGGCCGTCGACAGGTGTGGCAGATCCAGCACCACCACGTCGTACGAATCCGCGCGCTGGTACAGCTCCTCGACCGACGCGACGGCCGTCACGACCCGCATCCTGGCATCGTCAGACGCCAACTTCTCCATCCCGGCGCGTGATACCGGGTGGTCCGCGACGATCGCTACTTGGTACACGGCTCCTCCATGCGGCCTCCCGCACACGCGGGAACTCGGCCCTAAGACGGGTCCGGGCACGGGTCGGTTCACAAATCACCCGACGGATGTCTGGGGTACGTCCCCGAAGGAGGTATTGCGCCCGTTCCCGGACCCGCTCCTAGCCTCGACGGGCATCCGTCCGCCTAGCGAGGAGGCCGATGTGCCGACCGACGGCACTGTCCAGACGCTCTCCGACGGCACCGTCATCACCTATGACTCAGACGGGCACCCCATCCGCCAGGTCACGCCGGACGGTTCGGTATTTGACCGGTTCACCCCTGACGGCAGGCCACTGCACGGCACGGTGCCAGGCTCAGACGGCCAGCCAGCACAGAGCGTCGACATCACCTACCAAGGCAACGCGAGTACCTGGCGCTACACCGACGGCACCACCGTCACCTACAACAACGACGGCAACGTCGTACGCCAACAACTCCCCGACGGCACCGTCTTCGACCAGTTCACTGCCGACGGCAAACCAACACACGGAATCCTGGCAGGCAACGACGGCCAGCCAGCACAGACAGTTGACATCACCTACCAAGGCAACGCGAGTACCTGGCGCTACGCCGACGGCACCACCGTCACCTACAACGACGACGGCAACGTCACACGCCAACAACTCCCCGACGGCACCGTCTTCGACCAATTCACCCCTGACGGCAGGCCACTGCACGGCACGGTGCCAGGCTCAGACGGCCAGCCAGCACAGAGCGTCGACATCACCTACCAGGGCGACGCCAGTACCTGGCGCTACACCGACGGCACCACCGTCACCTACAACGACGACGGCAACGTCGTACGCCAACAGTTGCCGGACGGCACCGTCTTCGACCAGTTCACCGCCGACGGCAAACCAACACACGGAATCCTGGCAGGCAACGACGGCCAGCCTGCGCAAGCAGTCGACATCACCTACCAGGGCGACGCGAGTACCTGGCGCTACGCCGACGGCACCACCGTCACCTACAACGACGACGGCAACGTCACACGCCAACGACTCCCCGACGGCACCGTCTTCGACCAATTCACCACCGACGGCAAACCAACACACGGGACCATCCCCCCATCAGACGGCCAACCCGCGCAAACAGTCGACATCACCTACCAAGGCGACACAAGCAGCTGGCGCTACGCCGACGGCACCACCGTCACCTACAACGACGACGGCAACGTCACACACCAACAGTTGCCGGATGGATCGGTATTTGACCGGTTCACTGCTGACGGCAGGCCAACACACGGAGTGTTGGCAGGCAACGACGGCCAGCCTGCGCAAGCAGTCGACATCACCTACCAAGGCAACGCGAGTACCTGGCGCTACGCCGACGGCACCACCGTCACCTACAACGACGACGGCAACGTCACACGCCAACGACTCCCCGACGGCACCGTCTTCGACCAATTCACCACCGACGGCAAACCAACACACGGGACCATCCCCCCATCAGACGGCCAACCCGCGCAAACAGTCGACATCACCTACCAAGGCGACACAAGCAGCTGGCGCTACGCCGACGGCACCACCGTCACCTACAACAACGACGGCAACGTCACACACCAACAGTTGCCGGATGGATCGGTATTTGACCGGTTCACTGCTGACGGCAGGCCAACACACGGAGTGTTGGCAGGCAACGACGGCCAGCCTGCGCAAGCAGTCGACATCACCTACCAAGGCAACGCGAGTACCTGGCACTACACCGACGGCACCACCGTCACCTACAACGACGACGGCAACGTCACACGCCAACAACTCCCCGACGGCACCGTCTTCGACCAATTCACCCCCGACGGCAAGCCACTGCACGGAGTGTTGGCAGGCTCAGACGGCCAGCCAGCACAGAGCGTCGACATCACCTACCAAGGCGATGCGAGCACCTGGCACTACGCCGACGGCACCACCGTCACCTACAACGACGACGGCAACGTCACACGCCAACAACTCCCCGACGGCACCGTCTTCGACCAATTCACCCCCGACGGCAAGCCACTGCACGGAGTGTTGGCAGGCTCAGACGGCCAGCCAGCACAGAGCGTCGACATCACCTACCAAGGCGACGCGAGTACCTGGCACTACACCGACGGCACCACCGTCACCTACAACAACGACGGCAACGTCACACGCCAACAACTCCCCGACGGCACCGTCTTCGACCAATTCACTGCCGACGGCAAGCCAACACACGGAATCCTGGCAGGCTCAGACGGCCAGCCAGCACAGAGCGTCGACATCACCTACCAAGGCGATGCGAGCACCTGGCACTACGCCGACGGCACCACCGTCACCTACAACAACGACGGCAACGTCACACACCAACAGTTGCCGGACGGATCGGTATTTGACCGGTTCACTGCTGACGGCAAACCAACACACGGCACGGTGCCAGGCTCAGACGGCCAACCGACGCAGAGCGTCGACATCACCTACCAAGGCGACACAAGCACCTGGCGCTACACCGACGGCACCACCGTCACCTACAACACCGACGGCAACGTCACACACCAGCAACTCCCCGACGGCACCGTCTTCGACCAATTCACTCCCGACGGCAAACCAACACACGGAGTACTGGCAGGCTCAGACGGCCAACCGCCACAAAACGCCTACATCACCTACAACGACAACGGCAGCACCTGGACCTTCGACGACGGCACCATCGTCGTCCACGACACCGCCGGCAACGTCGTTCAGCAGACCACACCCGACGGGGTCGTGTTCGACCAATTCACTGCCGACGGCAGGCCAACACACGGCACCATCCCCCCATCAGACGGCCAACCCGCACAAACCGTCGACATCACCTACAACGACAACGGCAGCACCTGGACCTTCGACGACGGCACCATCGTCGTCCACGACACCGCCGGCAACGTCGTTCAGCAGACCACACCCGACGGGGTCGTGTTCGACCAATTCACTGCCGACGGCAGGCCAACACACGGCACCATCCCCCCATCAGACGGCCAACCCGCACAAACCGTCGACATCACCTACAACGACAACGGCAGCACCTGGACCTTCGACGACGGCACCATCGTCGTCCACGACACCGCCGGCAACGTCATCCGCCAGCAACTACCCGACGGCACCGTCTTCGACCAGTTCACCGCCGACGGCAGACCAACACACGGCACCATCCCCCCATCAGACGGCCAACCCGCACAAACCGTCGACATCACCTACAACGACAACGGCAGCACCTGGACCTTCGACGACGGCACCATCGTCGTCCACGACACCGCCGGCAACGTCATCCGCCAGCAACTACCCGACGGCACCGTCTTCGACCAGTTCACCGCCGACGGCAGACCAACACACGGCACCATCCCACCGTCAGACGACAGACCAGCGCAGACCGTCGACATCACCTACGACGGAGACAACAGCACCTGGCATTACGCCGACGGCACCACGGTGGTCCGCAACAACGCCGGCGACACCGTATGGCAGAAGCTCCCCGACGGCACCGTCTACGACCAGTTCACCCCAGACGGCAAACCAACACACGGCACCATCCCACCGTCAGACGACAGACCAGCGCAGACCGTCGACATCACCTACGACGGAGACAACAGCACCTGGCATTACGCCGACGGCACCACGGTGGTCCGCAACAACGCCGGCGACACCGTATGGCAGAAGCTCCCCGACGGCACCGTCTACGACCAGTTCACCCCAGACGGCAAACCACTACACGGCACAGTGCCGGGCAAGGACGGCCAGCCGCCGCAGACGGTGACGGTGGCCTATCAGGCTGACGGGTCGTCGACGTGGACCTATCACGGCCCGGACGGAAACACGATCGTCTCGCGGGGCGCCAATGGTGCGGTGGTCTCGCAGCGGCTGCCGGACGGCACGGTCTACGACCGGTTCACCCCAGACGGCAAACCACTACACGGCACAGTCCCACCGTCGGACGGGCAGCCTGGGCAGACGGTCACGATCAACTACAACAGTGACGGCACCAGCACCTGGACCTACACCGACCCGAGCGGCAAGCCGACCTCGGCGGTCACCAAGGACGCCAACGGCGTACCGATCATTATGGTGGCCGACGGCTGGACCTTCGACGCGTTCGACGCCGGTCGCCCCACGCACGGCTTCAAGCCGGGTGAGAACGGCGCGGGGACCGAGACGGTCGATATCCGTTACAACAGCGGCGGCAGCGTCTGGACCTACACCGACCCCGACGGCGACAAGACGGTCATCACCAAGGACGCCGACGGGACAACCGTGAAGATGGAGGCCGACGGCTGGACCTACACCAAGTTCGACGCCGACGGGCGCCCCACCTACGGAACAAAGCCTGGTGCTGACGGCGGCCCCGCCGAAACTGTGCAGATCACGTACACGAGTGACGGTGGCAGCGTCTGGAAGTACGGCGACACCACGATCACTCGCGATGCTGACGGCAACGTGGTGAAGCTTGAAGCGGACGGCTGGACCTACACCAAGTTCGACGACCAGGGCCGGCCAACGTACGGCACAAAGGGGGACGAGAGCGTCCAGATCAGTTACCACGATGGTCTGATCGAGTCGACCTACTCGGACGGCACGGTCATCGTGACTGACGACAACGGACGGCCGCTGGCCCAAACCGTCGACGGCATCGCCGCCGAATACCGGGTGGAGATCCCGAAGCTGCTCGCGGCGAAGACCACGGTCGCGACGGAACGCGACAGCATCAGCCAGACCATCGGCGTGATGAAGTCGTGGTTCCACGCCATGAACTTCTACTGGAACGGTCCGGCCGCAGATCAGTACTACGCGATCTACGACGAGGTCACGAAGATCGCGAACAATTTGGAGACCGTGCTCGACGAAATGGTGACCGCGCTGGGCCAGGCGTACAACCGGTATCTAGAGGCCGAAGGAGGAAACCTCAACAACCTCACGCCGCTCTCGTACGAGGACGGTCACTGGGAGCGAACGCCGTGATCGGGCCGGGGAGCGCTGATGTCCCTCAAAGGCGGACGTCGAGGCGGGTACCGGCCACCGTCGAGTCATCCAAATCGGTTTCTGGGCTGTCCGGCCAGAGCTTGGGACGCTGGACCGAACGAGTAAATCCTCACGAGTGAATCCCAACGAGAGGGGCGCAGTGTTTTGCAGACGACACAGGTAACCCCGGAACTGGTAAGCGCGGCGGCCGCGAGTTGCGACTCCACCGCTGCTGAGATTGAGGCCGACCTGAAGGCCCTGAAGTCGTACGTGATCGACCTCCAGACGGTCTGGCAGGGTGTCGCGTCCGGCCAGTTCAACCAGCTGATGCAGGACTTCGACATCTATGGCCGGATGCTGCAGAACTCGCTGTCGGACATCGCGAGCGGCCTGCGTGGCAACGCCGTCAACTACGTCGAGTCCGAGATGGCGAACATCAACAGCCTCGTCGCGGTCAACGGCGACATCCCCGGCGCTCGGCTCTGAGCGCCAGCCAACCGAACGGAAGGACCGACAATGCCGGATCCCGCATCCAGTCATCTCCGGGTGCCGCTGGAGCTCGAACTCGCGGGTGCCGAGATCAACCGCCAGGCCGGTGTGATCGTGGACAAGCTCGAAGCGCTCAAGTCGAAGCTCACGCCGATCGCGGACACCTGGCAGGGCGACGCCAAGACCTACTACGAGGGGCTCCAGGGCGAGTGGAACCTGGCCGCCGACGGCCTGTTCGGGCAGACCGGCGTGATGGGCCAGATCGCCTCGGCGCTCAACCTGAGCTGGAACAACTACTCGGAGGCAGAGTGGATGAACCTGAAGACCTGGCTCCCGGCTGGCCGCTGACCCGCTCGCACCTTCCGCGATGCGATGCCACGCTCGGACGGATCCGGGCGTGGCATCGTCGTGCCGTGTCGGGTCCGCTCGATCAGTCTATTCCTTCGATCCACCATTCCGGTTCGTCGATCCACGCGCCCCGGTCGGCGCCAGCGTAGATCTGACCCACGTCGTTGAACACGCCCATCGCGGTGCCGACGAGGTGGATGACGCCACCGACGCTCTGGAGCAGTTGGTGGTGGCCGGTAATGATTTCGGCGGTCTGTTCCGGGTTGGGGTCCTTCTCCTTTACGTCGTAAGCTATGTTGCGACCCATCTCATTTCCGCCCTTGCCGGAGACGGCTGACACATGTTTCGTCGGATTGGCGTTCGGGGCCCAGAAGATCCAGTCCTCGTCTTTCATTACCCGGTCGCGCATCGCCTCGAAATCGGTGATCTGGGTCTCCACCTCGCCCATGATCGCCACCTGGTAATCATGGATCTCGCCGGGTGCGACCGCGAAAGCTGCCTCGTCTGGCCTGAGCGGGTCCGGCGGCGGATCGCCCTCTTTATCCGGCTTGGGTGGCTCTGGTGGCAGGGGATAGCCGTCCTTGTCGACCGGCTCTCCCTCGTCGTTGACCCAGCCGCCGTTGCCGTCGGACTCCGGCTTCTCCGGGGGTACGGAGAAGTTCTCCTGCTCGCCGTTGAGGTCCTTCGAGGTCCACTCGACCGTGAGATCGACAAGATCTTGCCCATCGGCTGCCATAGGCGCACTGTCGCGCGACTTCGATCGCCAGCGCAAGGTCCCTTTCGGGGCGATCCCGCGTCGCCAGCGGCGGTCGGCTGGCTGGGTGCACCCAGCACACGTCCCATTGGGGCGACTGATGGGGCACGAACGGGGACTGGGGCGCTGCCGGACGTGGCGGCTAGCGTCGAAAGCAGATCCAGACTGGGACAACGGGTCAAGGAGCGGTGATGGGCAGCGACTTCTCATCGAATGCGCCTGCCGTCTACCACAATCCGACGGTGCAGATCTATATGGACCCGGGCGAGGTGCACGATATCGCCCACGGGTACCTGCTGCGCTATCTAGGCATGATCAAGGACAGCTGGAGGAAGATCGCGGACACCTGGCAGGGCGACGCCAAGACCTACTACGAGGGGCTCCAGGGCGAGTGGAACCTGGCCGCCGACGGCCTGTTCGGGCAGACCGGCGTGATGGGCCAGATCGCCTCGGCGCTCAACCTGAGCTGGAACAACTACTCGGAGGCGAAGTGGATGAACCTGAAGACCTGGCTCCCGGGCGGACGCTGACCCGCTCGCACCTCCGGCGATACGATGCCACGCTCGGACGGATCCGGGCGTGGCATCGTCGTGCCGTGTCGGGTCCGCTCGATCAGTCCATTCCTTCGATCCACCATTCCGGTTCGTCGATCCACGCGCCCCGGTCGGCACCGGCGTAGATCTGACCCACGTCGTTGAACACGCCCATCGCGGTGCCGACGAGGTGGATGACGCCACCGACGCTCTGGAGCAGCTGGTGGTGGCCGGTAATGATTTCGGCGGTCTGTTCCGGGTTGGGGTCCTTCTCCAAATCGAAGTAATGGTAGGGACCGATCTCATTTGCGGGCCTGCCGGCGCCCGGCCGAACTTTTATCGGGTAGGCGTTCGGGGACCAGAAGATCCAGTCCTCATCTTTCATTACCCGGTCGCGCATCGCCTCGAAATCGGTGATCTGGGTTCCCACCTCGCCCATGATCGCCACCTGGTAATCATGGATCTCGCCGGGTGCGACCGCGAAACTCGCCTCGTCTGGCCTGAGCGGATCCGGCGGCGGATCGCCCTCTTTATCCGGCTTGGGTGGCTCTGGTGGCAGGGGATAGCCGTCCTTGTCGACCGGCTCTCCCTCGTCGTTGACCCAGCCGCCGTTGCCGTCGGACTCCGGCTTCTCCGGAGGTACGGAGAAGTTCTCCTGCTCGCCGTTGAGGTCCTTCGAGGTCCACTCGACCGTGAGATCGACAAGATCTTGCCCATCGGCTGCCATAAGTGCACTGTCGTGCCACTTCGATCGCCGGCGCAAGGTCCCTCTCCCTCTCATGGGGCCTCTTGGGGCCTCTTGGGGCGGTCCTGCGTCGCCCGGCCGGACGAAGGGCGCGTCCTGGCACACGTCCCTATTGGGGCGACTGGTTGGGCACGAACGGGGACTGGGGCGCTGCCGGACGTGGCGGCTAGCGTCAAAATCAGGTCCAGACTGGGACAACGGGTCAAGGAGCGATGATGGGCAGCGACTTTTCATCGAATGCGCCCGCCGTCTACCACGATGCGACCGTGCAGATCTTCATGGACCCCGGCAAGGTGCACGACATCGCCCACGGGGACCTGCTGCACTACCTCGGCATGATCAAGGACAGTTGGAAGAAGATCGCGGACACGCTGGAGGATCTGAAGCTCGGATGGGCTGGTGAATCCGCCGAGGCCGCCCAGGCATTCTCCGAGCGGCTGATAAACGTGCAGGCCGATGTGTTCGGGGTGTCCGAGGAGGAAGGCGACCGGGCCAAGGCCGGCATCCTGGATTTGCTTCGCTACGGCGCGGTACACGCGGCTGCCAACTTCGGTGCCGCCGAAGGAAATGCCACGGAGTACCTCAATAAATTCGCCGCTGCGCTTGAGGAAAAGGTGGAGGAGGGCGAGGACGTGCCTCAACCGGAGTCCAACCCCAACGGCCCCGTCTCGATCGAATACGGAACAGCTCTCGTGAAACCGCCGAGCGACTAGCACCCGATGTCGATCAATCCCGATCCGGCAAAAATCCGCGCGCTTGCCACGGAATGGCGTAACCAGGCGGACCGACTGAAGACCCTGCGCCAAAAGCTGGCCACCGACTTCAACGCGATGACAAAGTGGCGCGGTGCGGGGCAGGTGGCCGGCGCCCGGGTCATCACGGCCACGGCACAGAAGGTCGCCGACATGGAAGGCGCCTGCCGAAAGTGGGCCGACAATCTTGACGAAATGGCCAAAAAGGTCGAGGAGAAGATTGAGAAAGAGCGAATCGCGAGCATCGTCGCGATCTTCACTGGGATCTTCAGCATCCTGCTGATCCCGCTCTCCTTCGTACTCGGACCGCTTCTGGGCAGCCTCGCCGGCCTTCTGGTCGGCTTGGCGAACCTCGGCCGGGTGGCGTCCTACGTCGCCAACCTGGTGTTGGACCTGGCATTGGGCATCCTCGTCTACGGCACCCTCCAGCTAGGTATCGAGATGGCGGGCGAGGCTATCGCCCACCTTTCCGTCACCGGCAGCGCCAGCTTCACGCCGTCGCCGTGGATGGCCCTCAACGTCGGGCTGGCCGCCCTGCTCGGCGGCCTCTTCTCGATCCGTACCTGGAAACTGCCCCCCAAGACCACCGGCAACAACTCCACAGTCCTCGACGTCCCGGCTGTCGGTAACACCACGGTGCCGCAGCCGGAGGTCGGCGGCCTGCACGGTGCGCCACCGCCATCGTCGATGTCCGGCGGGCGAGTTAGATCGTCGTTCGACTCCACCATCGAAACCACCTCATCCGTCTCGAGGAGCGTCACCCCGCCCCGCAACATGCATACCGCCGACATCCCGTCAGTCACCTCGCCGCCGTTAACCGGGCGGCCGCCAATCGGTGGCTCGGGTCAGAATTTCGACGTCGGCGGTGGTTCACCGGCTGGTCGCGCCGCGCGCGCCCCGGATGTCGCGACGGGCGGCGACATCGTCAACGTCCCGACCGCGGTCAAGCCCACTCCGCCGGTTCGGCCCCCTGCCGAGATCCGTTCGGGCGGCACCGATCCGGCTTTGGGCGGGCCGCGCGACATCACCCCTGAGCCGGGACGCCCGTTTCCGAACGGCAGCAAGCCGGGGGGCACTCCCCCGCTGCGGCTCGAGACCAACCTCACGCATGTGAGCCCCGACCAGCTGCCAGGTGTCCCGCTCGGGGGCGGCAAGACGCCACAGGTAGAAGCCACGCCACCAACTCCCGTCCGCCCGGCAACCTCGCTGCAACATCCCGACACGACGGTGCTGCCCCAGACCGGCCGCAACGGTGTGGAACTGCCCCGGATGCAGGCCGACCAGATCACCGTCGGCGCTCCTCCCGCCTCGCCGAAGGCCGTCACGCCCCCCTCACGTCCCACCGAGATCACCCTGTCCCCGCAGGACGCTCCCCAGGTGCCCCACACCAAGGTCGGCGCGGAGGGAAAGCTGCCGTCCGTCCCGTCGAACTTTTTGAAGCCGCCGCCGAAGACGCCCGCGAACCTGCATACGCCGACACTGACCGCACCGGAGGCGGTGCCGGGTGGCGTCACCTCGCCGCACCTGACGACGGGCGGCGCTGCAAACCCGCCGTCAGTGCGGACGCCGACCGCGCTACAGGAAATGTCCGAAGTGAGCGGTGGACTACACCGCCCGGCCGGCACGGTTCGGAGTCCGGAGCCGCTGGGTACGGACATCAACGCAGGCAAGACACCGGTACGGTCAGAGCCGCTGTCGACCGGTCGGCCGGATCTGTCAACGGGCGGGATGTCACACCGTCCCGTGGCACCAGAGATGCGCAGTCCGACGGCGGAAATCCGTACACCAGGGCCCGAGGTGCGTGCCCCAGCGTCAGAAATCCGCACACCAGGGCCCGAGGTACGCACCCCAACGTCAGAGATCCGTACACCAGGGCCCGAGGTGCGTGCCCCAGCGTCAGAAATCCGCACACCAGGGCCCGAGGTACGCACCCCAGCGTCGGAAGTCCGGTCCCCTGCGGCTGATCTGCGGACACCCGGGAACCCAGATCGCACTCCCGCCCACCTCCAGCAGCGCGACCTGGGAAGCGAGGCGAGCACGCTCTCCCGTCGTCCGGTCACGCCGACCGAAAGCCCGCACACGACCGGCACCAATTCGGGCCGGACGACGCACAGCACACCACTGGAATCCGTAAACAGTCGGGCGGATCTGGCTGGTGCTGCCGGGCACGGTGGTACCGGTGGACGCGGCAGGCCAAGCGTCGAGCAACCGGCGACCGGCACCACCTCGCGAGACCTGACACCAGCGCCACCCGACAGCCCACCTGTCGGCACGACGGCGCGGGGCCGGGACGTACCGCCGACGGCGAACTTCGAGGCGGCCCGCGCCGCCCGCGCGGAACTCGACTCCGCTGTGCAGGCCGACGGTGGGGCTGCGGCGGGCAAGGGCAGCCGGGCACTCACCCCGGCGGAGGCGGCCAAGGCGCTGCGCGAGGCACAGCGCAAGGCGCTGCTGGCCGAGTTCTGGCCGTCGGTCAAGGACGGCATCATCCGGCAGTTCCGTTGGACGGCCACCGAGTACGCCACGACGGGGCACAGTCAGTTGACCCGCTTCGCGAACCACTTTGCGGCGGAGGCTGGCGTCGCCAAGGAGCTTCCGGCGATCCGCAACCTGATCGACGAGAAGTTCGCAACCCTCGTTCAGGGGGAGATGTCCCAGGCCGTACGCACCGTCGCAGCCGACATCGCCACCCGCGCCGGAATGCCCACGGCACAGGTCGCGAAGCTGACCGGTGCTCTGGTCGCCACCGAGCGGCAGGCCCTGGCTCAGGCGTTGAAGGAGTTTCGGTCCGGTCTGCGTGACTTTCGCGCGGGGCGACCGGTCGGCGAGCGGCCCGTCATGGACGAGTCACTGCGTACCGCCGAGCAGAGTCGGCTTCTCCACCAGTCGGAGAAGGACGCTGCCGCGTGGGCAAAACAGCGGGACAAGGAGTTCGGCAATCTCAGTAAGGAGATCGGCCGGCTCTACCAGCCGCTTCGGCGGCCCGCGCCGGTGGACCAGCCCCGCTTGGCGCCGGAGCCGAAGTCCGGCCTGACCGGAGCCGCCCGCGACGCCCACTGGGCCGAGGTCCGCACCGCGCTGGACGACAGCCACCGGCTGAAGGTCGCCTCCGCCGCGACCGTCGAGAAGCTGCGCCCCAACGCCGTCGCCGACTTCGACAAGGCTGTCCAGAGGTCTGCGGAGATCGCCGGGATGTCGCGGTCACGACCCGGCAGCCAGCCGCGGCTGCCATCGCTGGAGTCGCTGCCGCCCGAGGCCACTGCCGAGTTGCGCATGGTGTTTCGGGACGCCGTGGACGAGGCCTTCAACCGGATCTGGCGGCCGGTCATCGAGGCTGGCCTCGGATCGGGGAGCGCACGGTTCACGGCCACCGCCGCGCACTGGAAGTCGACGTACAACGGCATGCAGTCCCGCCTTCAGGTCGAGGGGATGGTCTTCCACGAGCTGAAGCAGCTCGAGGACGAGGTACGGGCCGTCGCCTCGGCTGTTGGTCGGAACCCGCGCGGGGCCGACATGACGGCCGTCCTGCAGGAGATCAGGTCCACGGTCCAAGCCGACATGACGGCGATGGTCAGGCAGGCAGACCTGATGAGCATCACCCGAAACGTACGGACCGAGGGCATCGAGGACCTGGTCCGGCATCGGAAGTTCGCCCGGGGCGACTGGATCACGATGGTCGACCAGCACGTGTCGGGCGGATTCACCGTCCCGCGTCCGGCCGGGCCGGTACGCCCGACGTCGGGACCGGCCGATCCGGTACTCCCGGAGCCGGGGCCGACGACCGGTTTCCGCATGGCAGACAACTCGCCGCCCGCCGCGCCGACGCACCATCCCGATCTCACCAAACAGCGGAATGCCGCCGTGGAGTCGTTCGGCCGGCTCGACTCGAAGTCGCTCGCCCAGCTACCGGAACCCGTCGCGGGCCGGCTCACCACCGCGTACGTCCAGGAACGTCTGCTCGCGTTCGACCAGATCTTCCACGGCGGTCGGGGCGTGCAGTCCGGGGATGGGCTGGTCGGCCTCGCCCGCGGTGCCGACGTCCCGCCCACCGCCGCGCCCACTCGCCTCGACCAGTACGCCCGCTTGGACGAGGTGATCACCGCCCACAACCTGGGGGCTGTCCGGGTGCCCTCCGGCATCGTCGTGCATTCCGGTGCCGCTGGAGACGGCCTGAGCAAACTGGTGAACGCCGCGCGGTCGTTCACGGAGATCCCCGGCCGCACCCGCGTGTTCCTCGGCCCGGGTGTCGAAGCGAACTTCCTCGCTGATGTGGGCTCCCGGGTCGGCCGCAACCTGGTGGTACACGCACCCCTCGTGGGTGAGTCGCAGTTGGCAGCCCTCGGTGAGCGAGTCGGACTCACCGGGGTCCTGCACGGACGCCCGGCCGCCGCCGACCTCGGTCGGGCCGTTCCGGTCGATCACGCCGGCCACCCGACCTTCCCGCACGCCGCCGTCGAATGGCACTCGCCGCGTCCCGGGTCCGCCTCCGGCACGTCGTACGACGGTCTCCCGGTCGGCCTGGAGCACTCCGGCCGGCCCGGTGCCGCCCGGCTCGCCGAAGGGTGGACGCTGGAGTGGCACAGCTGGGGTGTGTGGGCCCGGCCGCCCGACGTGTCCGCAGCCGACGCGTTGCCGATCCGCGCCGGTCAGCAGTCCGATGGTTCGACGATGGTGGTGGGCACGCCCGACGTCGTGGTGCCCCCCTCCGTGGCCGCCCAGGTGCGTGACCTGGCGCACGGGCTGCCAACCCCCGGCGGCTCCCCAGCGATCAGGTGGCTGAGTACCGAAGGACGCATAGGCGACGAGGTGGCTCGGCCGGGCCCAACCGCCGCCGAGTTCGCGGGACGCGGCCTGGATGAAAAGTACGCAGGCGCGCTGGACTTCGCCCGTACCCGTGATCTGCTCCGTAAGCAGATGGTCGATGACATCGACCAGGCGGAGCCCTTCGACTTCCGCGTCTTTGGCTCCGAAGACGGGGCGGTGGCGGTACGGCAGGGGATCGAGTCCGACGTCGACAAGCTGGTCACGACGTATCTCGGCAAGGGCGGCGCCGAGGGGTGGCACGAGTTTCCGGACGTTGCCGGGTTCGTCACCCGGTATGCCGAGCTCCGCATCCAGATGGCGTTCCGCTTCGAGGCTCGCTCGCTGATGGACGAGTGGCTGCCTCGAACGCAGGCGAAGATCGACGAGGCGTTCGCCGGCAACCGGTGGGCGCAGAACTTCGAATCGCTGCTGGGCGCAGGCGGCAGGGCCGAGGTGGGGGCGCTGCGTAACGAATTCAGTACGCGGTTCAACGAAATGTTGAGGAAGTCCGCCGACGACGTCGCCCTGGATTTCTCGGCCGGTGCTGGTCAGGCGGGCCGCGACGGAAGCGCGTTCATCCGGGCCGTTGACGAACGGCTGACGACGATGCTCCACTCCCTGCCCCAGCGCGTCGAGTACTTCATCTCCGGCAACCGGTCCATCCATTACGCAAGCGCCGCCGACGGTGTGCCGGCCAGTAACGAGGTGCGGACGGTTCTCGGCCAGCGAATCCGGCAGCAGCATGAGGAGTTGTTCGGTCGCGACGGCGAGCTGAGCATGGAGCGGTGGAAACCTGGGGCCGAGGACCCCGACGCTGCCTTCTCCGCGTACGTCGGTGACATGCTGACCCCGGACCAGGTTGGCCTCGTGATGAGCCGGTTCGATCAGGCACACGTGGGGCTGCGTGCCGCCGACCCCGCGTTCGACCTGGCGGCAACGGAGTCGGCCGCGCGAATCGTGGTCGCGGCCACCGTCGTGACCCGGGTGGAGCAGATGGTCGCGGACCGGGCGCTGGCCCGGCTGCGAGCCGGCCTGCCCGACGATCTCACTCCGCAGCAGGTCGCCGAGTTCCGCAACACCCTGATCGCCAGAGTCGACGCCGAACTGCGGACCGGAAACCGCAACGTGGCGCTTGCGGACATCGAAAACCCGCAGGCCTGGGGGGACGCCTGGCGATTGCGATTCGAGGAGTTGACCGGTCCTCGGCTAGTTGAGGAGTTGAACCTGGCCGCCCAGCCGGACCGGGTCCGGCAAGCAGTCGGCTTGTTGGAACGCGACCTCCTCGACGACATCGAACTGAACGCCGCATTCACCCTCGGCGACACCGGTCGGGTCCTCGACGTGGCGACGACCAGGCTGACTCGGGCGTATGACGAACTGCAGGCCGCCGGCCTGACCCCGAGGGAGTTCGACGCGGAGTGGAACCAGATTGTCCGGAACACGCGGGCTGGCCTGGACGACTGGCTTGAAGGGGACTTCGATGCCCAGATAAGGATGTCGCGCGCAGCGGACGACTTCCATCGGATCGAACGTGCCGACCTGACCGCGAACCGGTCCGCTCTCCCGCAGAAACAGCTGGACGATCTGGCTGCCGGCTACCGCGCCGACTACCTGGCCGAACATTCCGATCTGCCGCGACTGGGGAATCTACAGCGCTGGCTCGAGCACGAGCACCAGGCGGGCAACAAATTCTGGTCCTCGCTGCACGCGAGCCGGATTCAGGACCTGAACCGGCAACTGTCGGCGGAACTGGCCACCGTACGCAACCAGCTCGCGCCGGACCAGGACTCCTTGCCTCTCGTAACGGCGGCGAGCGCGAAGCTGGAGAGGGACTTTGCCAACGGCCTGCACACGGCGTCCCACGGTGCCGGTCGCGTCGATGGGGGATTCGTCACCCGGGCGCAGAAGAACCTCACCGACTTCACTGCCTCGCTCGAGTCCCGGCTCACCATCCAGATGCTGGAGCTGCGTGCCAGCGCTACGGTCGACCGGTTCGTCACTCAGCGTCACTCGCAGCTGTCCTCGGCCGACCAGGTACAGCGTCTGGACAAGGTCGCCAACGACGTCAAGGCGGAGCTGAGCAGCCAGTTCCGCGCCACGCTCGGCCAGCAGACCACCAAGCTGCCGCCGTCGATGGGCAGGTCGGACCAGGAACTGCTGCTGACCGAGATCGGGCGCCAGGTCGACAAGAAGTTCGCCACCGCCCCCGCGGAGATACGCAAGCTCACCGGAGACCTACGCTCCCAGGTGACACGCTCGCTGGTGCACGATCCTGTTCCGGTACGCCAGGATGCCGGGTACGACGGTCACCGCCAGCGACTCGTCACCAAACTGAACGCGGCGCTGGATCAGGAAACGGCCCAGCTACAGCACCTGGATCCCAGCGATACGAGCATTGCCGAACGAGTCAACGGATTCCGCGATGATCTGCTGGCCGACCTCGACGGCATGCACCAGAAGCAGTGGACCGTCGGCTGGGCGGCCCTCGATTGGCGATACACCGAGCTGATCGGTGGGCTCCAGGCTGACCTGCATCGTCGTGCCGTCTCCGCTAACGCCCTGCCGCAGATCGAGCGCACCGTCGACGATCACCTCGCGGAGGCGTACGGCCGTCTGGCGCTGACGGAAGCGACCAGGGCCGCGACGGAGGCTGCCGGGGCCGCGTTCCGCCAGGCCGTCATCGGCGACTTCCAGAAAATCCGTACGTCTCCGGGCCAGTCCATCGAGGACGCCGTCGAGAACTGGCGCAGCCGGTACGGCCAGCTGGCCGAAAAGCTGGACTCGTGGCTGACGGTTCGTGTGCTCCGCGATCGCATGGTCGCGCAGCCGGGTGTCGCCACGAACGTCGTCGACCAGGAGCTGAGCCGCTATCTCGACGTCTCCGGCCGGTCGGCACTGCCGGTTTCGCTGGGTGTGGATGACCAGATCCAACTGGCCAAGCAGGTGACCGCCCGCCTCGACGCCAACCGCACCCCCAGCGTCAGCCAGACCCTCGACGCCAACCGCACCCCCAGCGTCAGCCAGACCCTCGACGCCAGCGGGACCCGCGACCTGGTGCGGAACATCGCCGCCGCGCCGGTGCCGGTCCGGCGCGGTGCCGGATTCGACGGCGAGCAGCAACAGCTCGCGCACCGCATCGATGTCGCGATCGCGGCGGCCGCCGACAAGCCCGGTCAGGGTGCGGCCGCAGCCGCCTTCAAGGCCCACCTCCTGGAGGAGTTCACCTCCGTCCACCGCCAGCGGTGGGACTTCGACCGAGGTTCATGGGAGCGGACGGTGCTGGAGCCGAGGCTGGCTGACGCCTCGGACGTGATCGCCGTGGAGTCGGCGCGCCTGGGGGCCTGGGCGAAGACCGAGCGGGCGATCACCGAGCGTTTGACGGAGGTGGCGGCAACACTGTCCGGGCCGCGGCTGCAGGCTGCGGTCGACGCGTTCCGTGCGGCGGTACGGGAACAGTTCGCAGCGGACCATCCGACCTTCACCACGTTCGGCCCGGAGCAGGCACTGGCCTGGGAGTCGCGGGTGCCGGAGATGCTCACCGGGGTCCAGTCCTGGCTCGTCGTCCACCAGATGCATGCCGGGCTGGTCCTGGCGGACACGACGCTGCCGCAGGCCGACCGGCGGGCGTGGCTCGGACAACGTGAGGCAACCGACCGGAGGCTGCTGCGGTATCTCGATCTCAGCCGGCCGTCGTCGCTACCACCATCTATGGGGTTGGATGAGCAGCTCCGCCTGGCCGCAGAGGTCACCGGGAGGAAGCGGTACGGCGACACGCCAAGCTTCGAGCCGGTGCCGGTGTCGGAGCAGGCCGGGATCGTCGGTGATCGGGCCGATCTGGAGAGCCGCCTCGACGCGAGGGTCGCCGATCTGGTGGGACGGCGCGCGGACGTACCGACGATCCACACCGACGCCGAGGCGCTCCGCACATCGGTCCTCGGTGATCTGGACGATCGGTACCGGTCGGCGTGGAACTTCAACCGCGCCGCCTGGCAGCAGCACCTCACCGGCCGACTGTCGGAGCGCAGCGTCGATGCCTGGATCGATGCGCGCCTGCTGCGGGCCGAGGAACTCGATCACCTGAGTGATCGGCTCGATGTCGCCCTGGCGGGCGCGGACAACGAGGCCGCCGATGCCGTGCGCCAGGCCCTCATCCGCGAGTTCGAGCGCCGGCATCCGGGGGCCGATACCTTCAGCGCCGAGGCGAGCGAGGCGTGGCGTGGTCGAGTCGATCAGGTGCTCGCGGCGTTGGACTCCTGGTTGGCCGGTCACGCGCGGCTTCAGCAGATTCGCGACGAGATCGAATCCGCGATGGCCCTACCGCTCAGGGCCTGGTCCGATCAGCGGGTGCCCGACTGGGAACTCGATCAACTACGGACCCTGGGTGCGGAGCTGCGCACGGCGGTGATGTCGACGCAGCCGGCCATCACCGCCGCGCGGGTGCTCGGCCCGGTGGAGCTGGTGTCGCGTGTCGAGCAGACGTTGGTATCCGTCTTCGACGAGTTGACCGGCCGGGACGACATCGGTCCGGGTTTGCTTGCCCTGACACCGAGGCTGCGGGCTGCGGCAGAGGCCGCGATCGACCGGGTACGTGCCCAGTCCAAGGGGCCGGCTACGGCTGCCACCCGGTCAGCCGAGGCGTCGGGTAAGACCGAGTCCACCTCGCCTGTCGCCCGCCCGAAGCAGTGGTTCCCCATCCCTGCCGACGGTAACTGCCTGTTCCATTCGGTGGTGGACAGCGCCCTCCGTCAGGGTGTTGCGTTGCCGCCGGGCGTCAACGACATGGCCTCGTTGCGTGCCTATGCCACCAAAGCGGTGCAGGCGGACCCGGGCGAGTTGGACAGTGTGTTCAGTGTCGGTCAACTCGTG
Source organism: Micromonospora polyrhachis (assembly GCF_014203835.1). Lineage (NCBI taxonomy): Bacteria > Bacillati > Actinomycetota > Actinomycetes > Micromonosporales > Micromonosporaceae > Micromonospora > Micromonospora polyrhachis. Next base: position 3,017,273 of record NZ_JACHJW010000001.1, read on the forward strand.
GTCGACGACCTGCGATCCGGCCGGCACATGGCTCGCTCAGACTTCGGTGTTGACGGTAACCCGTCTTGGGACGACATCAGTCAACTCATCGACGATGGGGTAGAGGACGTACTCGACAGGTTGAGGTCCCGGGCCGGAACCTTGCCGCTCGTCAAGGTCGTGCTACGTCGCCTGGACGAAACCCGGCATATGCCGACGGCCAAGGACCTGATGGTCGAGGCGATGGCTGGTCCGGCGCTGTGGAACACCTCGATCGGCGATGCCGTGCCCGAGGTGTTGGCTCGGCTGCTGGACATCAACATTGTGGTGGTCGAGGGTGACAGTGAGAGAGCACTGAATCCGGACGCCTCGCAGACGCTTTACGTGCAGCGGGTCAGCCGGAACCACTACCAGTCTGGCGGACCGGCGTCCAATACCCGTCAGGCGAGCCCGAGCCACGACATGGCCGACGAGACGAACCCGGCCTTGCCGTCGGTGGTGACCGGGCTATCGCGTCGCGAGGTGCAGGTCCTCCTGGCCGAGAACAGACCCGATTTCGCCGAAGAGCTTCGTGCCATGCCGGGTGGTCGGTCCTCGGTCGCGCTCGACGTGTTTCGGAGGCGCGCCGAGGCGCTGTGGGAGCGGCTGGGCTTGGGCCACCGCTCCCGGGCAGAGCTCGACGCAGCAATCGCCCGCTTCCGGCAGCCTTGGGTGGGCGACGGCGGGTACGGCTCGCTCCTCAAGGAATTCCAGATCCACATCACGTACGAGCAGAAGATCGCGCCGCTCCTGACCGACGACCCGCAAGCGGCCGCCCGGCAGCGGTGGTCGCGGGAGGATCCCGCACTCGTCACGCAGGCCCTCGAAGCGTTTGAGCGTGACCGTAAGGCCGCCATCCACCAGGCGTTCGCCGCGACACATCAGTGGGATTGGCAGCGTGCCGTGAGCGCGGCCGAGGTCTTCGTGCGTATCCACGCCGCTCTGGTCGGGGAGCTGGACAAGTACCTTGCCGCCGCGAAGGAGGCGGCCGCCGCGCGCAAGCACGCCGCAGAGACGTTCGCCACCGCTGTCGAACAGCGGCAGGAACAGGAAGGAACTGTCCTCGACGAAGCGGCCGTCGCGGTCGCGTGGGCCGGCTTTGAACGCTATCTGACAACGCACCCGCGTACCGGTGCGAGGCAGCCGCTAAACGAGAGGGCCCTCGCCGAGTCCGAGCCGGCCCTGCGGAACCAACTCGACATGGCGGTGGTCTTCAGCCGGTTCACGGCGGCCCTGGCCAGTTTCCAACTGCCGGTCACCATGGCTCGAACCGTGATCCGCAACGGGCTCGATGTCTACACCCGCCTCCTTGGACGGTCGCACCGGGCCGAGCCGGCTTCGGCGGCCCTGCTGCACCGTTCCTTGGACTCGATCGAGGCCGAACTGCCCGCCCGGATGCGGTTTGACCGGCAGACCGCACAGCAACTCATCCGCCTCATGGACCGGATCTCCGTACCGGAGTTGCGCAGCCACGGGCTCGAGCCCCAACAGGCGGACATCGCCCACCGTCTGCTGATCGAACAGCTGCGGACACCGGTACGGACGGCTCTGACCGAGGCTGCCGACCAGGCCGCGGTGCTGCGGTTCGCACCGGACCAGGCCGATCGTCTCGCCCGCGATCTCGGCTCCCGGTTCGACGCACTGGTGGCATCCAGCATCGAACTCGACCCCGCACCCGGGGCAGTGATACGCGACGTGGCTCTGCGGGACCTGCTGGCCTCCGACGCCGGACGGGACTACCTCGTCGAGCCGGAGCCGCACGTCCGCGATCGCGCACTCGTCGACCTGGCCGGTTCGATGGACGCCGCCGCGCTCGCGGCGCTGCCCGCGCTGGTCGGCACGCTGCCAAGGACGGACGCGCAGGAGCTGGCGCTGGCCGCGATCCTGGCCGATGTGCGGCGTTACCTGGACGGGGCCCAGGCCGCGTTGGACGACGCGCTGACGCGGGCGGCCCAGGTCCGATCGACGGCCCGCGCGACGCTGATGGAGCATGTCATGATGCTCAGTCGGACCCACCCCGAGCTGAGCGAGCTCGCCGCCCGCATCATGGACTGCTGATCGGTGGACGTGCCGCTGTCCCACACATGGAGGACTACAGACGTTCCCCAGCAGGGTGCGAAGCTGCGGCCATGACCGGTCCGAACTTGGATGATGTGCTGCAGCAGGCGAGCGCGCTGCAGGACCAGCTCGCCACGATGCGGGACAACCTGGTCGAGATCGAGGTCACCGGGACGTCGCGTGGCGGTGCGGTCGCGGTCCGGATGACGGTCGGCGGCGAATTTCAGAGCATACGGATCGATCCGGAAGTGCACGCCGACGGGCCTGAGGAGGTGGAACGGGCTGTCCTGGACGCGCTCCGTGACACGGCCTTCCAGCTGCGCCAGCACACCACCCGGCAGCTCGAAGGCCTGCAGGACCTCTTCGGGGCGTTCCAGACACCACCGACGGCGTGAGGCGACCACCACCTGATCACTCGTCGTGAACCACGACGGCCCACCAGACGTCTCAATTGCGTCAACCCACCCAGTGAGAAAGCGGTACCGGGATGGACGCATACGACGGCGCGCCGCAGGAGGCTCTCCTACACCGCCTGCTGCTGCGGGCAGCCGGCCTGATGCCCGCGCAGGACCTCGCCGATGCCCGGTTCGCGCTGGCCCGAGGTGACCTTTCGGCGCTGGCCGCCTCGGTGGTGGCCGGGCTGAGGGTGACGCGCGGGCGACTCGCCGACGACGACCTTGATCTGCTGCTGCAGGCAACCAGCGACGCTGCGACGCAGGACGCGCTGCGGGCGACCCGGGCACCGGCCGACCCGGGGCAGCCCGCTATCGACGGGCAGTCCGACGTGCCTCGGTACACCTTCGAGCCGGTCGCAACCGAGGACCTGCTGCTGCGCGACCTCTGGATCCCACCGATCGTCGACCTGACCGGTGCGCCGACGCCGTTCCGCGACGCGGCCACCGACGACATCGACTGGGCCACCGCCACAGCAGCAGCCTCCCTGCCTGGTGCGGTGGCGCTGTGGCGGACCTGGCGGACCCGGCCACCGACCGAATCGGGGCCGGCGGCGGGCAGCCCGACGCGGGTCTACCTCGTCGAGGTCGACCTGCCGGTCGCCGACCTGCCGGCGCGGACCGCAGAGGTGATGACCGCGATCGGCGCGGAGGACGACGCACCCCCGCTCGTCGAGATGCACGCCGTGGGCAGCCTGCCTTCAGCGTATTTCCTGGCCGCCCGACGTGGAGCAGCGCTGCTGTGGGCGGCCGAGGCGACCCGCCCGGTGTCGATCGCGCGGGCCTTCGACGGCGTCGACCCGATCACCGGTCCGTTCTTCGACGACACCCACCCCAGGCTGGACGACGAGGAGCGCGACGCCGTACTGCGCTACCTGGAGGACGCTCCGGTGCTGTTGACGTCCACCGAGTGGATGGTCGACATCTTCGATCCCCGTGGTGGTTCGAAGGTGTCCACGGACCACCGGACGGACGGGCTCTGGGCGTGGACCGACACCGTTCCCTACTACCTACGCACCCACGGGCTCGCGCCCGATCCGGACCTGCTCGCCGCCATCCGGGAGAGCGACTACGCCGTACCCGAGGTGACCTCGGTCGGCCGCCACCGGGCGATCGCCGCGTTGTTCATGCCGGCTGATGGGCGGCCGTCTGGTCGTGGAGTGAGGAACTGACATGGCCGGAGCCAGCATCGCCGACTGCCTCGAAGGGGCCCTGCACACCGTACTGGGCCAGGGTTTCTACCATCAGCCGGCGGCCCAACCCGATGCGGTGGACAGTCATCTCATCAACGTCGCCGAAGAGTTGTCCGTGCCCGGCGAAGTGCACCTGTTCGTCCGGCAGCACGCCGCCCGGGACGAGATGCTACGCCGTTACCTGGACCAGCTCGACCCGGCGGTCCGGGGAGAGCTGTCCGTGGTGGCGCTGGACAACAGCGGAAACGTGGTCACCGATACCGCCCAACTACGGTCCATGGCCGACTGGCTCGACCTGCCGGTGCACGCGCCGCTGACTGTCGGGCATCGCGACGGCCTCATCCCGGTGGACCAAACGGCACGTCAGACCGCACTCCCGCCGATCGCCTACCAGGTGTTGCCGAGCGGAATCGCGGCGCAACGCCAGGCTGCGCTGGAGGCGCTACGCGATACACCGCCGGCCGCTGCCAACGCGAACACGAACGTCTCCGCCGCGATGGCCAACGTGCATCGGTGGCTGGACCGGGCCGAAGCGATCCGCACCACGCTCGGCCTGTCGCCAGCCGTCGACGCGCCACTGCCCGGGGCGCGACCCACGCACACCACGATGTACGCGGTCGGCACCTACCTGGCCCGCTTTGGCAGCACCACCCTGCCCGCCCTGGTCGACCTGCTCCACCACACCGAACTGACCCCGCAGCAGGTCACCGAGGCGATCGGCGGCCCGGATGCCACCACCTCCGCCACCCCGACCGTGGTGGCCAACCACCTGCTACGCAACCCCGGGCACGCGGCTCTCGTAACCGCATCGGACCAGCTCTTCTGGCTGCTGTCCGACGCCGCCGGCGCACCCCACTGGGTCGACCCCCGGTCGGGACGTACGCCGGTGGTGTTCGACGTCGACGGTGCCCAGGACTGGCGAACCGCGGTGCTGGAGCGGAGCAGCACGCAGGTGCTCATGGTCGACGCGACCGGCCGACGTACCGAGTTGGACCGCTCCGTCCCGCAGACCCGGACGCCGACCGCGCCGATCAGCCTGCCGACGGACGCCCGCGCCGGAGAGCACGGTGTGGTGCTGATTGGCGCGTGGCCACCGGGAAACCAGACAAAGTACGGCCTCAGCAATCTCGACTCGACCAACCTGCCGGTAATCGCGGTGGACGTCCGGCAGCTACGGCAGAGCCTGGAGCCGACCCAACTGAACGCGCTCAGGAACGCGAGCCTTCGCCACTTCCTGAACAACGCCCGCCCGATCATCGTCTCGACCGCCGCAAATTCGCAGGTTGCGGAGTTGGCCAAGCAGTTCGGTGGGGCGCTCCTCTCTCGGGTGCCGACCAAGCTCGATTCCGAGTGGCAACTACACGTACCCGACGCGGGTCTCACCACCACGTTCGCCGACCCGCAGTTGACCCAGGCCATGGTCGAGCAGGCCGCCGCCGCCCTGGCCGCCCTCGGGCCGGTGCACGAGCCGCTGCCGCCGGTACTCGTCGAGCTGTTGTCTTTCAATACCTACGACGAGGCCGGGGCCCACTTCCGCGACAACTTCGAGAAACTGCGGGATCCCGTCGTCGGCGAGGCCATGCGGGTCGTCGCCGCGAGGTTTCCGCAGGACAATCCGCTTCAGGTCTTCCGGCTGGCGACCGAGATCAGCCAACGCGCGCCGTTTCTGGCCGGTGCGACCCCGCTTGAGCCGGCCGTACGAGACTCGATCAACGCCGAGCCACCGCTGGCGCCGAACCGGCCGATCGACCTGACGTTCGTCTTCGACTATCTGACCTCCCGGGGCCTGCCGGCGCAGGCCGACACACAGCCAGTCGGCGCACACCAGACCAGGCTGCTCTGGGATGGGCTGCTGTTCCAGGCCATGCTGGGGCAGCAGCTGACCCGTGCGGAGGCGGTCACGTTGGCCCGGGGAGTGGGCGAGGTGGATGCGGAACGGGCCCGGCGGGTAGCCGGCGCGCCCGAGACATCACAGGCCCACGCCATGATCTTCGATGCTCTCGGTAGCCTGGTGGAAAAGTCCGTCAAGGGCGACTTGCCGGGCGATGGCGTAGTGGGACCTAGGGTCAACTGGAAAGCACAGCTCAGCATCGCGGACTGCCTGACCGGCGCGGACAGAGTCCCGTGGCACTTCCGGATCAAGGAAGTCCTCGTGCCGCATTTCAAACAACTGGGTGTCGCCGAAGATCTCCACGAAGAGCTCACCGAAATCAGGGACGAGATCTACTTCTGCCACTGAGGGGCCGGCAAGGTCTTCATACCGAGGCGTTGGATCAGGCCGGGGCACCGATCCAACGCCGTGTCCTGTTGGCCGGGGTGGCCATTAGTTCGGTCGATGGTCAGCAGTTCAGTACGGCCTCCGACAACATCTGAAGCTCCCTCACACGACCCGGCATGGCAGAACCCAACCCAGTGATCGCATCAACCCACTGACCCCGCTCCACCACCGAAAGCTTGCCCCGATTGTCATCAATAAACTGCATGGCATCCGTAAACTTCCCCGCCCGGATATCACCAATCACCGCCAACACCGGCACCGAAATATCCCTGACACCAACACCAGCCGCGACCACCATCGCCGCCAACCGATCCGTAGTAAGACCACCACCAAGCTGCCCGACGCTCTCAAGCTGCGCCACCGAATCAAGCAACACCCTCGGACGATCCACCACCTCAGCAGCGGCATAGTCGAACACAATGTCCGACTGCCCCACCGCACCAAACTCCAACACCGGCTCAAAAACCGCCAAAGCAGGCTGATCCGGCACCCGCAGCACCATCTCCCTGACACTGGCCAAGTGAGACTTCATCTGATCAGGCGACCAACCCAACCGCCCGAACGTCGACCGCGCCGCCCCCAGGTTAGCCGCCCAAATCAGCTCACCGAGTCCGTCATCAACCCGCTTCACCGCCGCCGTCGGACGAGCAAGCCTCACCGCCGCATCCAACACCGCAGGCGTAACCCGATCCCACACATCCGACGCCCCACTAACCCCCTGAGCAGCATTCGACGCGGTAACCGTCCAATTGTTGTCCACACTCAACTTCAGCCCACCCAGGCCACCCAACCCAGCGCCAGCCGACTTCTTCAGAGTCTGGTGAACCACCGCCGCCCCATAGCGGCCAACCACACTGAGCAAATCACCACTCACACGACCCCGCGTCACCACAACAACCGACTGCCCACGCTGAGCGAACTGCTCCAAAAGAACATTCACCCCAGCCACATCACCCGACAACGCATCACGACCAGGCCCCGCCACACCAAGCACCACCACCGGACGATCCACACTCGCCCCCGCACGCAGATCAGCAATCAACCCAGCCGGCTCACCCCGCACCTGCGACGACACCACAAACACATTGCCCTCAGCAACAACCCCATCACCCAACCGCAAATCCCACGACGGTGCCTGCCCCGAACCCAACTGCTGGTCACTGGGTCCCGGGCCGCCGGACTGATAGTGGTTGCCGTTGACTCGTGGCAGGTAAAGCGCCTGCTGGCCGGCCGGGTTCAGTGGCGATTCATAGCCGTTTTCGACCACCACGATATTGAGGTTCAATATTCGAGCCAGCGCCGCCGGGACGTCGTCACCGATCGAGGTGTCCCACAGCTCCGGTCCGGCCATTGCTTTGACAAGCAGCTCCTCGGGTTCCGGAAGCGCATTGGTGCTGGCCAGCAGGTTTTGCACGAAGTTGACGAGTGGCCCAGCATTGGTCAGGCCCTTCAACCTGGCAAGTACGGCCGCGTCGCCGTCGTCAATGAGGCGGGTGATCTCGTCCCAAACCTGCTCACGATTGTAAACCTGTTCCAAGTTCCGTACGGCGTTATCGAGGTTCGGCGGTTGCCAGTCCCGCATTCTCCCGAGAAGCGCATCGATAGAAAGATCGGCTATGGGGAGCTTACGGCGCCTTGCCTCCACATATACGGCATTGTTCCTCGCGGTTCTCTGCCACTCGGCACGCTTCTCATTCGACGGTGGGGACGGACGGAAGCCCGGGTAGAGGCGCGAATCATACGATCCGGCACCCACTCCTCCTCCTCCCCGAGCCCTCAGCTCGTCTGTCACCAGCCGGCCTGTCGTCCGGCCCAGGATGTCGGCGAACTGACCGGGGCGCCTCCCCACCTCGGCGGAGGCGTAGATGCGCAGCGATGCCATGCCGGTAACGCCCGGCGGCAGCGCGACACCCTGTCGCACAGCACTTTTCGGCACCGCATCGAACAGACAGTTGCCGTCGTAAAGAACGTCGTCGTACCACTGCATTGGGCGAGCGACAGACAAAGTCGATTGGCTCCCCGCCAACGCCCCCGCCGGCCGCGCAGGAGGATCGCCAACCGACGAAAGCCGCGGCGCAGCCACCTGCTTCACCCGCTTGGCCCCGGTCACCCTGGACCTCGCCCCAGGACGATGATCCGGTGCGTTGCGGAGCGCGCGGACCACCTTCCGGTACTGCGCACCGATCTCTTCGGCGATGGGCGGCGACAGGGCGATCGGACTCTTTCTGGCCAGCGGCCGGACCGGGGTCTTCCCATCGGCACCGAACTCCTTGGCCCGCTGCTTCTCCGGTACGACGGACCGGAGGACCTCGATCGGGATGCCCAGCTGGAGTGCACCCTTCTGGTCGACGACCAGTTCGACAGCACCGGTAGTGTGGATCACCGGCTGGCCCGGGGCCTCGATTTCAAGGCCCAGCGTGCTGTAGACGAAGTAGACCGAGGTGTCGTTACGGAGCCAGGCCCGGTGTTCGATCCAGTTGGTCTGGTCGATCCCGATGGCCTTGCTGTTCTCCTTGCTGCCCGCGATTCTCAGACCGACGGATTGCCCCATTGTCACGGGGAACACGACGGTGGCCGCGCCGCTCACGCTCTTCTGTGTGTTTTGGTTATGAACGTGGGCGGCCAGGTCCGTGCCGTGGTCGTAGTTCTCCAGCTCGGCCTTTTCCATGAAGTAAAGGTGTCGCAGTGTATCGAATCGGACCCGCACTTTGAGGTCCTTATTGCGGGCCTGGAGCGCCCCGAGGGCGGTAACCACCCAGCGAAGCGGGGCACCGTCGGTGATCATGCTGGGCAGGAAGTCCCGCCGGTTCTCGAAGGTGAGCGGCTCGATAGTGCCGTGTGTCCCCTGCTCCGGCTTGGCCGTGACGGTGGCCGGGTCGTGGAGTCGAGCCAGCTGGGTGCCGACGAGCGCGTCGTAGATCGGTTGCAGGAGACTGAGCCCGAGGATGCGGTAGGTGTCCGGCATCCTGCCGTTGACGAGTTGGAATTCGAAGACGGGGGCCGGAAGACCCCGTGGCAGGGTTCCCTCGGTCGGCACACCGACCACGTGTTCAGGGGTTACCTCGAACGGCTCTTTCGCCGGTCTCGCGTGCCCCGCCCAGGTCTTGGCCTTGTCAGCGGCCTTGGCAGCCACCCCCCTGACCTCACGCACATAGCCGTAGTACCGGACGGCCTGGGTGAAGTCGGTGAGTTTGTTGGCGCGTAGACCGTTCATGAACAGCAGGTTCGACCCGCGAGTGTCCCGCTGGTCGGTCCGCTTGGTCAGGGCCCCTGACAAGGTGGCCGCAACCGGTCCACCGATGCCCAGCAGGCCCGCGCCCAGGCCGTCCGAGGAGACGTTGTTTCGACTGGCGTCCTCGGACTTGTTGCCCCGCTCGTAGAGCTTCGCGCCGGTGGCACCGGGCCGACTGTCCCGCGCCGGGCCGGCCAACTTGGCAAGCACGACCAACTCGAAGCGCCGCTTGCCCACCGAGAACTGCCACGACCCGCCACCGTCGTTCAACCGCTCCATGTATCCGCCCAAGCCGCCGGGGAGCGACTTGATCTGTGTGGCCAGCTCGGGTCCGCCGATCTTCCGAGCCACCCGGTCCAGCTGCCTCATCAGCATGCCGAAGCCGGACTGAGTATTGTCGCCGGTGAATAGCATCGGCCACACCGCAGACCAGAAGTTGCCGTCCTGGAGGGCGACCGGTGGATCGAGTTTCGTCGTCAGGGCGCGGGTCAACGCCGACGCGGGGGAGGGTAGCGGAAGGGGTTCGGTCACGTGCTCGTTGAGCAGAACATTGTTGTCGAACTCGTACCAGTTGGCGATCACCTCACTCAACGGCACGTTGACCAATATCTCGCCCGGGCTGGAGATAACTTCGCCGTTCGCCGTGGTGAGCCGGTTGATGACCGCCGTCCGGACGATCACCATCTTGGTGTCCTGGTAGATCGCCCGGTAGCTACCGACGGTGTAGAGCGAGGACTCCCCCTCCCCCTCCCCCTTGTTCCTGGTGACGGAGAGATCGAGGTTGATGTGGTCGGATCGGCCGCCGAACTGTCCCTGCCAGCCCCGCTGTCGCAGCTTGTCCCTGCCCTTTTCGCGGCCGACCTGACTTTCGACGATCTGCTGGGTATAGGGGAACCAGACCTTGACGATCTGGGGCCGACCGACCGGTCGCGTTACCAGGTCGACCTGCTGTCCTCCGATCGGGAGCGACGCGCTTGCGGAGAGGGCCCGCATCAGCGCGGTCTTGTAGACGATGGTGGTCAACCCCTGCCAGGTGTCCACCTTCGACAGTCCCGGTACGGCGGCCTCGATGAGCCGCTTCTGCATGTGCCCTACGCCCTTGGTGCCGATCGCCGTGTAGATGGCCGAGATCATGCGCTCGAGCACGGAGGACTTCCCGAGATCCGGCTCGAACGGGGGCAGCGGAACCTGGCCCTTGGTGTCGTGCAATGCGTCCGGCTGAAGCAGGGTCACCGCGCCTGGCAGCGCGTCCTTGGCCAGTCGTATGTCACCGCGCTCGGCAAACCAGCGCCAATGAAGCCGCTTGGTATAGCGGGAGCTGGGCATCTTCTGCCCGTCGGTGTCGGAGGTCACGGCGGTCGACTGGGTACGTCCGAGCTTGTCGGTCTTCGAGCCGCTGCCTTGGCGGCCGTACTGGCCGAGGACGTTGCCGTCGACCGGCAGCAGGTCCGCGGCCCCATATCCCGACAGGTCCCAGACCTTGCCGGTGGCTCGCTTGATCGTCATGGTGTCGATGCTGGTGTGGCCGTACTGGATCTGGTATTTGGTCACGCCCTGATGCGTGCTGTCGTCGGCGGCGAGCTCGGCCCACAGCCCGACGACGAGCCGCTGTTCCGGGTCCTCGGGGCGGTCCGGGTGCGGAAAGACCAGGGGCACGCCCGGCTGCCCCGCCTCCGCCCCCAGCACGTCGTCGGACAGGGCTCGCAACGCTTCCTCGGAGAGCTGGCTCAGGAGCATGCGCCAGTTGGCGTACTCCTGCCCGGCTAGGTTGGTGTCCGCGCCGGTTGGGGAGAGCTTTTGCAGGTGCTCCCACGGCGTCACGTCGCCCGGCACCGCCGCCTTCGGCAGGTAACCGGCGGTGACCAGGGTCGGGACGATGCTGTCGTACAGCTGCGGCACCCCGTCGAAGCCCTCGGGGAAGTCCATGGTCAACCCGAACCCGTCGAGGTTCCACCAGATCTTCGTGTCGTCCGGCTTGGCATCCTCGGCCAACTTGGCGTCCTCGGCGGCGTCCGCCTGCTGGTGTGCCGGCACCGTCGCCTCGGACCATTGCAGCGGCGTCGCGTTCCGCGCGTTGGGACGTGCCAGCTCGCGCAGATCGGCCGAGTGCATCATCAGATGCGCGTAGCCGGCGATCGCCACCGGATCGCGGTCGACCTGCCCGTCCCCGCCCCGATGGTCGACGTCCAACTGGACCGTGAAGTCGGCCAGGACGTACTGAAGCGTCCCGACGACCCGCTGGGCCCGGGTCAACCAGGCGCGATGGTGCCTGATTTCCTGCAGTGCCCGGCGCCACGTATACCGTCCGCTACCACCGAGTCTGAACACCCGCTTCAGCAACCGCACCGCCCCGATCAGGGTGGCCCGATGCCCCCGCGCCCGGTTGGCGCTGCGGAGGACCTTGCGAACGACCGCGTTGACCCAGTCGAAGCGGGTCTCCCCGCTCCGGCTCACCTCACTGATCTTCATGATCTTGTTGATCGGCTGTTCCTGAGCGCCGCTGGTCAGGCTGAAACTGAGGAACCTTCCGTCCCGTTCCAGCGTCTGCCGGAACACCTGCTGGTAGTTCTGCTCGTTGCGGGGCCGCAGGATGTTCTTCAGCCCCATCATCACCTGGTCGTTGGTCAGGTATGCCTCGGCCACCTGTTTCCAGAAGGCGTAGTCCGCCGGGGAGAGCTTGGCACGCAGCCCGGCCAACGCATTGTCCGCCAGCTGCACCCGGGACGCGGCGAAGTCCATCCGCCACAGCGGGAACTGCTCCGCGCTGGTGACCTGGATCTCCCGCAGATAGTCCGGGTCGGTGCCCGGCTGGCTCCGCGCCTCCGTCGCCGTGTACGGCAGCTGGAACTGCGCCACCGCGTACGTGACCGTGTCCCGCCGCAGGCCACCGGCCGGCTCCTCGAAGAAGAACCCCTGCCACCGGAGGGTCTGCCGGTCCTCCACCCGGGCCACCCAGACCACCGGCAACTGCGCGTCGCCAACCGGCTCCTTGATCCGCAACTGCTGATAGTCGGAGATCGCCGTCCCTGCCTGGGAACGCTGATCCGTCGAGCCCGACTGGCCGTACGTGCCGGAGACGTCAAATCGCGTTGAAGCAACTGTCTCCGGAATTCCGAGTTCCGCCCGATAGGCCGGGCCCAGGTCCCAGCTGAAGCTACTCGTCTCGGTCTGCGACACGGCCAGGTCGCGGTACCGATACGCCCGGTTCTCCAACTTGGCCGAACGCCGGGTGCTCCCCACCTCCTTGGCACCCAGCAGGCTGCCCGGTGCGACCTTGGGCGGGTCGGTCGACACCGGCCACAGCCGGACGTCGTACCGCTTGCTATCGATCGGAATGTTGAAACCGTCGTCGAGGCCCTGCCCGAACAGGGACATCAGCTTTCGGCGTACATCCGTCGCATCGATCGGACGGTTCGCTGCTGGGATGATCCCGTTGAGCCAGTCGGTCAACTCCGGCACGAACGGCAACTCACCGATGGCGTGAAAGGAGCTGACCAACCTGCTGTGGTCGACGTCGGCGGCCATCCCCGGCGGCATGGGACGGGTCGACGGATTGCCCTCGTGCCACTTCGCGATGACCAGTTCGGCAAGCACCTCACGCAGGCTGCGCTGGTCGATCAGGCTGCCCGGCTTGGTCAGGTCCTTCGCCAGCTCCGCCTCGGCGTCCCGGACCAGTACCGCCATCCGAACCAGCTCGTCGGCACCCGCCGTGCGGCTACTACCGAGCAATTCAAGCGTCATCGGCCGGTAGTCGGACAGGTCGGTGAACCGACGGTCACCCCGCTCGGTGAAGAACTTGCGCCGCACCCGGACCAGCCGCTCGAAGTTCGCACGGGTAAGCGGGGCCGGGGTCGCCGTCGATGCCTGGGCTGATTCTGGCGCTGACTCCGGTGTCGACACCCGGGCCGCCGAGGTGGCGCTGGTCTCTGGCGTCGCAGCGGGGTACGCCGTCCGCCACAGCAGATCCGCTTCCGCCTGACGCGCGGCCGGTGAGTCGGGCTGACCCGGCTGCTTGAGGTCGCGGCGGCGTTGCCGCTCCAGCATCGACTGGTAGCGCCCGGAGCTCTGGACCCCCGGGATCCGTACGACATGCTTGTCGAAACCCCGACGAGCCAGGGCCGCCACCTGTTTGCGGTCCCGCCACTGCTGCCGGGCCTGCGCCTCGGTCGCCACGGTTTCCAGCCGCTGCCAGGTGAGGGGTGTGCCGTCACCGAGCAACTGCTCCAGGTCATCCCACCGCAGCGGCCGGTTGGGCGTGACGCCGTCATTCTGCTTCGTATACCGGCGGTAGGCCAACTCCACGGCGTGGACGAGGATGGCCACATCGGCGTTGGCCTTGGCCTCAGCTTCGGCCTGGACTTTGACCTTGGCCGCGGGGTCGCTCATTGCCGCATCGGCTGCGGGTTCGAGTATCGTCCCCGTCGGCATTTCCCGGAACACGCCCCGGATCTCTAGTTTTCGGTCCGGGGAGAGGCCAGCATGATTCCGGTCCAGCCACTGCAGGAGCCTGCCCTCCGCCCCGCCGACGGTCGGCTGGTCGGTGGCCTGGCTGTCCGAGGTGACTGGGCTGGCCCGGTCCATGCCAAGTTCCGAACGGAGCACGGCGAACTGCTCGCGGCGTATCAACGCCGCACGGGTCACCGCCGCGCTTTCGGCAAGCAGGGTGTTGACATGCCCGCGCAGCTCTGTCAAATGCCGCTCGGTGACGGCCGAGACCGCCTCACCGAAGACCGCGCGCACCAGCGGCAGGAAGTCCTCGGGCCGCATCGCGTCCGGGGTACGCTCCAGCGCACCGGCCCAGAGCGGGAACTCGAGATACAACACCCGCTGGAGCCACTGCTCGGCTCGGTCCGTGCCGTGGGTAAGCGCCCGCTCGGCCTGCTCCTTCGACCACCGCTGCCAGTCTCGCTCCTGTTCGGGGCCGGCGTTGAGCATGCGTTCGACAACGGACTGCTCTGGAAGCCGCCCATCAATGTGTGCCTTCGCCACCGCGTCCCGGTATTTGCGGAGCGCCCTGTCCAACCCCTGGCGCTCCGCGCTGTTGGGCAGGAGTCCCTGTTTGGCATGCTCTGCTCGCTGCTCAAGTACGGGCAGCATCAGCGCGGCCCAGACCCCGTCCCGTTGCCGGGCGTCGACCGAGACCGCCGGGGTCACCGTGACAGTGCTCAACTCACCCGGCAACGCCGCCGCCACCAACCCCGACGATGTCTGCCGAACAACCGACACACCATCCGGATCACCCAACACCAAAAACTCGGAAGCAGACTCCCCCTCACCCACCCGCACACTCATCGCCGCACCAGAAGCAAGCCCAGCCAACTCCCGCCACAGCCCAACCACACCACCACGCACCACACGCGGCGCACCCACCGCCACCGCCGTGACGAAAGAACCACCATGACGAGCAGCAACAACCGCCAACGGCAACCCAAACTCGACCCCACCAGAGGTCAACCGCACCTGACCCGGCATCGGCCCACCCGAGCGCACCCGACCCAAATTCCGGTCAGCACCCGACGACACATGCTCCGCAACCAAATGCGCCGCCGGCAACACCAACACATAAGCAACCCGACCAGCATCCGCCGGCCCACCCCGCTCATCGACCGGCAACACCCGATCACTACCCAGATCGGCAAGAGCACGCCCCGGCCCACCATCCACCCGAACCGGCAACCGCAACCGATCAGCCCACCCCAGCGCCCCCACCAAATCAAGCGAGGCCACCACCGAAGCCGGCGGCACCACCACCATCCGCGCCACCACATCCAACGACGCAGCCAACAACCCCTGCGCCACCAACCCCGCCGCACCCGCCGCACCCTCAGCCACATGAACCAGATGCGCCCCCGACACCGACGGGAAAACCCGAACCTCCTCCGGCACACCCCCCGGCTCAAGACTCAGAAACTGACCAGAACGCACCCAAGACGAAAGAAACTCAGGACACGCCACACCCGTCGCATCCACCATCTGCCGCCTCCAGGATCACCTGTCGTACCCGCTGCCCCCTGCAACGGCCACGCCGACGCTCCGGTTCACACCAGCAGCAGAACAACCGATATGTCCAAGATCAGCAGTTCAGTACGGCCTCCGACAACATCTGAAGCTCCCTCACACGACCCGGCATAGCAGAACCCAACCCAGTGATCGCATCAACCCACTGACCCCGCTCCACCACCGAAAGCTTGCCCCGATTGTCATCAATAAACTGCCTGACATCCGTAAACTTCCCCGCCCGGATATCACCAATCACCGCCAACACCGGCACCGAAATATCCCTGACACCAACACCAGCCGCGACCACCATCGCCGCCAAACGATCCGTGGTAAGCCCACCACCAAGCTGCCCGACGCTCTCAAGCTGCGCCACCGAATCAAGCAACACCCTCGGACGATCCACCACCTCAGCAGCGGCATAGTCGAACACAATGTCCGACTGCCCCACCGCACCAAACTCCAAAACCGGCTCAAAAACCGCCAAAGCAGGCTGATCCGGCACCCGCAGCACCATCTCCCTGACACTGGCCAAGTGAGACTTCATCTGATCAGGCGACCAACCCAACCGCCCGAACGTCGACCGCGCCACCCCAAAATCAGACGCCCAGATCAGCTCACCGAGTCCGTCATCAACCCGCTTCACCGCCGCCGTCGGACGAGCAAGCCTCACCGCCGCATCCAACACCGCAGGCGTAACCCGATCCCACACATCCGACGCGCCGCTAACCCCCTGAGCAGCATTCGACGCGGTAACCGTCCAATTGTTGTCCACACTCAGCTTCAGCCCACCCAGGCCACCCAACCCAGCGCCAGCCGACTTCTTCAAAGTCTGGTGAACCACCGCCGCCCCATAGCGACCAACCACACTGAGCAAATCACCACTCACACGACCCCGCGTCACCACAACAACCGACTGCCCACGCTGAGCGAACTGCTCCAAAAGAACATTCACCCCAGCCACATCACCCGACAACGCATCACGACCAGGCCCCGCCACACCAAGCACCACCACCGGACGATCCACACTCGCCCCCGCACGAAGATCAGCAATCAACCCAGCCGGCTCACCCCGCACCTGCGACGACACCACAAACACATTGCCCTCAACAACAACCCCATCACCCAACCGCAAATCCCACGACGGCGGACCCACCGCCACCCTCACCGGTGGATCCACCGACCCGGCCGACACCGAACCCACCTGCCCGGGCCCGGCCCCGTCCCGCTGTTCTGGCACCCACCCACGCTCGGCGAAGGATTCACCGAGACGTTGGAGCCGTGCTGGGTCAGGCAGGCCAAGGGCAAGCAAACTGCTCACCGCCGGCGCCCGCACCCCGGTCAACAACCGGCCAAGACCATCAGTGAGCGCAACCCCCACACCAATCCGGGCCTGGGACAACCTCGGCCCGTGCTGCACCACCATCGGAGTCCGTACGCCCGAAACCCGTACGGCATCCGGCGCTTCCCGCACCTCACGCACCCCACCGGACACCAACCGGAACCGACCATCATCACCAAGCACCGTCGGAGAAACCACAACCTCCGTCAACGCACCAGCCGCAGCCTCGCCGGCCGTCAACGGCATCACCTTCGCGACCCCGCCCATCGCCAAAACCCGCCGATTGCCCTCCGGCAGCAGAGCAAACAACCTCGTGGCGAAATCGTCCAACACAGCACCAGCCTGCACCGGCACCGCCGAATCACACTGCACCAACACAATGTCACGGCCCCGCGCCCGAGGATCAGCAACAATCAAATCACGCACCTGCGCCGGAGTCAGCAACCGGCCATTCACCACCGGACCAGCAACAGTGCCCTCAACAAAAACCACATACTCCCGATCCGACGCACGGAAACCCTCCGCAGCCCGAATATGAGCCCCACGATCCGCACCCAACAAACGCAACCCCGGAAAGTCCGGCAAATACCTCGCCACAGACCCAGGAGCATCATGCACCAGCAGATCGCCGGCTACCGCCACACCAAACGTCGGACCACCACTCCCACCAACACCGCCACGATCATCCTCACTGTCGCTATTAGCGGTACCCAAAGCCTCATCGTACGAGTGAATGGTTGACCAATATTGCGACATTCCTCGGTAGTCTCCGGTGGGATTCGACACCTCCTCAAGCGGATACGACGGCACCTTGCTCCAAGCGACCATTCTGCGCCCGTAGGCGAAGAAGCCGACTCTTCTTTCTGTTGGCGTAAAGGTATGGGTTTCCTCAACTTTGTTCTGCCGCAGCCAGTAGTTCCTGACTGTGACCGAACTGGGCCGCAAGGGCCACGGGTCGATCACCAGCGAGTTCGGATGCCCGAGCGGACCAACCACGAGATACACGTGGTCGTCGAGATGCGATACCACCGTGATCGGAATACCGACCATCTTCGGATCGTCCCACAGGTATCCGAGAGCCACCGCCGCGTGCTCGTGGCAATTCCCGGTCTTGAAGTGCTTGGCGAGAACTGCACTTATCGCCAGCTGCAAGAACCTGTTGTTCATCCTGTCCTGTTGGAAGATACCAAGAGGCCGCTTCGTAAGATCGAGATAGGCTATAGATCGAATATGCCCCACCAGCCGCATAGCCCCGCCATCGTATTTCGTGCCGATGGCTTCATTATTGGCCGGCCCATACGAGAGCTCGCTCCGCACATAGGAAATTACGTCTCTGGCCACATCTCGCGAGACTCGACGCCACGCAGTCTCCGCGGTCAACAGTTCTTTGAACCTACCGACGTGGCGCTCTAACTTATCAGCATTTTTGTTGAGGGCCACTACCTCTCCCGCTCGCGCTGCCTCCAGGTTCTTGACCAGGCGGGCAATTTGCTCAGCGGGATTAATGCCGTTCAGTTCATCCTGTCGAGTCTTCCGTTGATCACGCAGGACACTCCGCTTCTCTTGCAGCTCATCCAATCGCTGGGACAAGTCGACCCGCTGCCGCTCCAATGATCCAATCCGGCCGATCAGATCCTGAAGGGTGTCCTGATACGAGATCAGACGACTTCTTTCCGTAAGCAGCTGCTGTTGCGACCACTCGGCATAACGACTAGGAGCATCCGGATAGTAGAGAGTTGAATCTATCTCCTGCAAAACTCGGCCGACCTCGGCAAGCTTGTTGTCAACGCGGCGAAGACTCACCCCGGCGTGAGTAACAAGCTCCGCCCTGAGGCTCGCCAACTCGCCTTCCACGCCGGAGTACGCCTGCTGGCTGGCCGACAGGTCCTGCTTAATCCCGGCTATTTCCCGGGAAGTATCGTCAGCCTTGTGCTGAATCAGGCTCAGCTCATAGGCGTACGCGATGTATCCTTCGAAATTTCTTCGCTGGCCTGCGCCAAGGTACTGCTCGACCATCTCGGCGAAAGCATCAGGGTCCCCGTCCCATGCCAGATTCAGCAGGCGTTGCGGCTCGCCCTTCTGGCGGTCCAGCTCAGCGCTTTCACCCCTGACGCTCTCCGCCATCTCCTCGACGATCTCGATCAGATTCCAGAGGATGGTGTCGTATTTCCCGCCCAAGCTCCCGAGGCGAGTCCACTGATCAGGAGAAATCTCACCCGGAGCCACATCCAGAGAATTGTAGAGGTCGACATACTCTTGTACGACCTCTTGCATATACACAAGATTGCCGTCGTGACCGCCGGGATTTCTTGCCTCTGCGTACCCATGCAGGGCCTTGCCGCTGTTGTACGCGGCCAGCCGCGCATTGGTGACCCCGTGGAAAGCCTGACTGAAGTTGACTCTTCTGCTTTCCTGCGACGGGGCGTATGTCGTGCTCGGCCAAGGAAACGCGACCCCGGTCTGCTCGACATTCCCCGTAACGTTCTCCTGTGTCTCCTGTGGTGTGTTCAGACCGAGCCGCCGTAGATCCCCAGGCTTGGGTGCCTGCTCACCGACGAGCACCACGCCCCGGACATCGGTCAACGGCACACCACGCCCCGTCCGAGCCGCAGACAACCGCGGACCGTGCTGAATGACCAGCGGAACCCGCTGACCAGACCCCACCGAAGCATCAGGAGCATCCACGTAACTCCGGATACCACCCGACGACAGTCGGAACCGGCCATCCGCCCCCAACACCGTCGGCGACACCAACACCTCAGACAGTTCACCCGTCGACCCGCCGGCCGACCAGGGCTGCACCCGAGCAACACCGCCCATCGCCGTCACCCGGCCATGCTCAGACGGCAACACAGCAAAAAGCCTGGCCCCATAGTCGGCCAAAACAGCGGCAGACCCCGCCGAATCACAAACCACCAGCAGAATGTCCATACCCCGGGCACGAGCATCCGCCGCGATCAGATCCCGCAGACTCTCCACGGTGATCAACTTCCCGTCATAGACCGGCCCCGCCACCGTCCCATGCACAAACACCGGATACTCGTTGTCCGCCGCCCGGAAACCCAGCGCCGCCTCAACCTGCTCACTCTGCCCCGGATCCAACAACATCAACCCCGGACGAGGCCACACAAACCGAGCCACCTCATCAGGCGCCTCATACACCGACAAAACAACATCCGGCTCGGCCAAGGACGCCAAATTCCATTCCCCATACCGCACAGCAACCGGGGTCACCGCGACAGTGCTCAACTCACCCGGCAACACCGCCCCCACCAACCCCGACGGGGTCTCCCTCGCGCGCTCGGCGAAGGATTCACCGAGACGTTGGAGCCGTGCCGGGTCAGGCAGGCCAAGAGCAAGCAACCTGCTCACCGCCGGCGCCCGCACCCCGGTCAACAACCGGCCAAGACCATCAGTGAGCGCAACCCCCACACCAATCCGGGCCTGGGACAACCTCGGCCCGTGCTGCACCACCATCGGAGTCCGTACGCCCGAAACCCGTACGGCATCCGGCGCTTCCCGCACCTCACGCACCCCACCGGACACCAACCGGAACCGACCATCATCACCAAGCACCGTCGGAGAAACCACAACCTCCGTCAACGCACCAGCCGCAGCCTCGCCGGCCGTCAACGGCATCACCTTCGCGACCCCGCCCATCGCCAAAACCCGCCGATTGCCCTCCGGCAGCAGAGCAAACAACCTCGTGGCGAAATCGTCCAACACAGCACCAGCCTGCAACGGCACCGCCGAATCACACTGCACCAACACAATGTCACGGCCCCGCGCCCGAGGATCAGCAACAATCAAATCACGCACCTGCGCCGGAGTCAGCAACCTGCCATCCACCACCGGACCAGCAACAGTGCCCTCAACAAAAACCACATATTCCCGATCCGACGCACGGAAACCCTCCGCAGCCCGGATATGAGCCCCACGATCCGCACCCAACAAACGCAACCCCGGAAAGTCCGGCAAATACCTCGCCACAGACTCAGGAGCATCATGCACCAGCAGATCGCCGGCTACCGCCACACCAAACGTCGGACCACCACTCCCACCAACACCGCCACGATCATCCTCACTGTCGCTATTAGCAGTACCCAAAGCCTCATCGTACGAGTGAATGGTTGACCAGTAGCCGTCCTCCTCTAGGTATTCACCGACCGGATCAGCCACCTCTTGAAGTGCCGGAAACGCCGGCACCTTATTCCAATCGATCAGACTGCGCCCGTAGGCGAAGAAGTCGATTCTTCCGTTCGGCACAAAGGTGCGGACGGATTCAACTTCGCCCTGCCGTAGCCAGTAGTTCCTGACTGTGACCGAACTGGGCCGCAAGGGCCACGGGTCGATCACCAACGAGTTCGGATGCCCAAGCGGACCAACCACGAGATACACGTGGTCGACACCGTGTTCTACCTGCGAGATCGGGATGCCGACCATCCTCGGATGGTTCCATAGGTAGCCGAAAGCCACTGCCGCGTGCTCTGCACAGTTCCCGGTCTTGACATGTTTGGCGAGAGTAGCGTTTTCCGCCAGTGCCCAGAACGCATAGTCTTCCTCCTCGTCCTGGAAGACAGCAGGAGGCGGTGAGGAAGGTTGATAGTCTTCATCCCTAATTTGTTCGACCCGCAGCTGAGCCGCGCCGTCGTATTTAATGCCGTTGACCACATTATTAGCCGGCCCATACGGAAGCTTTCTCCGCACATAGGCTATCGCCTCTCTGGCCATGTCTCGCGAGACTCGACGCCACACCGTCTCCGCAGTCAGCAGGCCTCCGATCCTACTGCCGGCGCGCGCTATTACATCAGCATTTTGGTTGAGGGCCAGCACTTGCCTTGCTCGCGCTGCCTCCAGGTTCGTGACCACGAGGGCAAGTTGCCCAGCGGGATTAATGCCGTTCAGTTCATCCTGTCGAGTCTTCCGTTGATTACGCAGGGCTCTCGACTCGTTTTGCAGCTCACCGATACGCTGAGACAGGTCGGCTCGCTGTTGCTCCAGCTGCCCAATTCGGCCAAGCAACTCCTGATGAGTCTCTTGATACGAGATCAGACGGCTTCTTTCCGCAACCAACTGCTGCTGCGACCATCCACTATAGGGACCAGGCTCGTTTGGGTAATACAGGGCCGCTTCGACGTCTCGTAAATCTCGGCTGACCTCGGCAAGCTTGTTGTCAACGCGGCGAAGACTCACCCCGGCGTGAGTAACAAGCTCCGCCCTGAGGCTCGCCAACTCGCCTTCCACGCCGGAATACGCCTGCTGACTGGCCGACAAGTCCTGCTTAATCCCGGCTATTTCCCGGGAAGTATCGTCAGCCTTGCGTTGAATCAGGCTCAGCTCATAGGCGTACCCGATATATTCTTCGACCTTGTCTCGCTCGCCTGCGCCAAAGTACTGCTCGACCATCTCGGCGAAAGCATCACGGTTCCCGCCCCATGCCAGATTCAGCAGGCGTTGCGGCTCGCCCTTCTGGCGGTCCAGCTCAACACTTGCACCCCTGGTTCTTCCCGCTACCCGCGTGGCGGCCTCGACCAGATTCGAGAGGATTGAATCGTATCTTCCCCCCAATTCCTCGATGCGGCTCCGCTCATCAACAGAAAGCTGATCCCAGCCTTTTCCCAGAAATTCGAGTAGCTCCGTGTACTCTCTCGCGAAACTTTGCATGTTCGCGAGATCGGGGTCGTGGCCGCCGGGATTGTTGGCCTCTGCGTACCCATGCAGGGCCTTGCCGCTGTTGTACGCGGCCAGCCGAGCATTGGTGACCCCGTGGAAAGCCTGACTGAAGTTGACTCTTCTGCTTTCCTGTGACGGGGCGTATGTCGTGCTCGGCCAAGGAAACGCGACCCCGGTCTGCTCGACATTCCCCGTAACGTTCTCCTGTGGTGTGTTCAGACCGAGCCGCCGTAGATCCCCAGGCTTGGGTGCCTGCTCACCGACGAGCACCACGCCCCGGACATCGGTCAACGGCACACCACGCCCCGTCCGAGCCGCAGACAACCGCGGACCATGCTGAATGACCAGCGGAACCCGCTGACCAGACCCCACCGAAGCATCAGGAGCATCCACGTAACTCCGGATACCACCCGACGACAGTCGGAACCGGCCATCCGCCCCCAACACCGTCGGCGACACCAACACCTCAGACAGTTCACCCGTCGACCCGCCGGCCGACCAGGGCTGCACCCGAGCAACACCGCCCATCGCCGTCACCCGGCCATGCTCAGACGGCAACACAGCAAAAAGCCTGGCCCCATAGTCGGCCAAAACAGCGGCAGACCCCGCCGAATCACAAACCACCAGCAGAATGTCCATACCCCGGGCACGAGCATCCGCCGCGATCAGATCCCGCAGACTCTCCACGGTGATCAACTTCCCGTCATAGACCGGCCCCGCCACCGTCCCATGCACAAACACCGGATACTCGTTGTCCGCCGCCCGGAAACCCAGCGCCGCCTCAACCTGCTCACTCTGCCCCGGATCCAACAACATCAACCCCGGACGAGGCCACACAAACCGAGCCACCTCATCAGGCGCCTCATACACCGACAAAACAACATCCGGCTCGGCCAAGGACGCCAAATTCCATTCCCCATACCGCACAGCAACCGGGGTCACCGCGACAGTGCTCAACTCACCCGGCAACACCGCCCCCACCAACCCCGACGACGTCTGCCGAACAACCGACACACCATCCGGATCACCCAACACCAAAAACTCGGAAGCAGACTCCCCCTCACCCACCCGCACACTCATCGCCGAACCAGAAGCAAGCCCAGCCAACTCCCGCCACAGCCCAACCACACCACCACGCACCACACGCGGCGCACCCACCGCCACCGCCGTGACGAAAGAACCACCATGACGAGCAGCAACAACCGCCAACGGCAACCCAAACTCGACCCCACCAGAGGTCAACCGCACCTGACCCGGCATCGGCCCACCCGAGCGCACCCGACCCAAATTCCGGTCAACACCCGACGACACATGCTCCGCAACCAAATGCGCCACCGGCAACACCAACACATAAGCAACCCGACCAGCATCCGCCGGCCCACCCCGCTCATCGACCGGCAACACCCGATCACTACCCAGATCGGCAAGAGCACGCCCCGGCCCACCATCCACCCGAACCGGCAACCGCAACCGATCAGCCCACCCCAGCGCCCCCACCAAACCAAACGAGGCCACCACCGAAGCCGGCGGCACCACCACCATCCGCGCCACCACATCCAACGACGCAGCCAACAACCCCTGCGCCACCAACCCCGCCGCACCCGCCGCACCCTCAGCCACATGAACCAGATGCGCCCCCGACACCGACGGGAAAACCCGAACCTCCTCCGGCACACCCCCCGGCTCAAGACTCAGAAACTGACCAGAACGCACCCAAGACGAAAGAAACTCAGGACACGCCACACCCGTCGCATCCACCATCTGCCGCCCCCCAAAACACCAGCCGCACCCGATATCCCCCTGCAACGGACACAACGGCGCCCCGGTTCACCGCCAGCAGCACAATCAGTAATTAACGCGACCGGAGGGTGTCTGCGGCTGGGTGGCGTGCGGCGGTCATCGCGGGAAGGGCGGCGAAGCGCGGCGATGGCAAGCGGGACTCCGCACGCCGTGGTGAGCAGCCCGGACGTGGGTGCGTACCGAAGATCGCCGTTACCGAGGAATAGGAATAGTCCAATGTCGACGGGCGTTCCGGCGACGACGCCCGGGTATGGCGGGTGGCTGTGCTACCGCCAGGCCGGTGCCGGCGGCGGCGGCGGCGAGCCTGATCACGAGGTACTCGGCGAGGTGAACGGCGGCGATCATGGCGGGTCCGGCACCGACGGCCTTGAGCAGCTTCACCCGGCGACGCTGCGCCACCCGCAACCGCCGCCGAGAACGGTCTACAGCTACTCGCCAGCTGGTCCGTCACGGACCGGACAGGGGCAGGACGCGGAATCCGTCAGCAAGCCGCCAGCCCGGTAGCCCTTGACGGACCGCACCGGCCCCCGCCTGACGTTGTTCAGCGAAGCTGAACCCCGCCCCCATCGGCCATGAGCGTCTGACCCGTCATGTATTTGGAGTCGTCGCTGGCGAGGAAGGCAACGATCGGTGCGACATCCTCTTCGGGGTCGCCGAAGCGGCCCAGCGGGATTTTCCCGACCGACGCCGCATACAGCTCGGGAAAGGCCTCACGCCAGGCCTTCACCCCGCTGGTGAGGGCGGCCGGACTGACGACGTTGACGCGAATGTTCTCGTTGGCCCACTCGTTGGCGACCACCCGGGACAGCCCACGAATCGCCTCCTTGGCCGAGGCGTAGGAAGCCTGGGTCACCTGGCCGAGAAGTCCGGCACCGGAGGCGAAGTTCACCACCGAGCCACCTTGCTTCCTCAGCTCCGGATAGGCGGCGAGCATGAACCTCTTCGTAGCCTCGAAGCCGGTCCCGAAAGACAGTGCCCACTGGTCGTCGGTGAGGTCGGTGAACGGTGCCTGCCGGGAGGCATGCGCGTTGTTGATCAGGGTGGTCAGCAGACCGAACCGCTCCACGGCGATGCTCACCGCCCGGGGTGCGATGTCAGGGTCGCGGACGTCCCCGTGCAGGAACGCCACCCGCTCACCCAATTCGGCGGCAAGGGCGTTGCCGGCCTCGGGATTCGTGTCCACCGCGACGACCTTGGCACCGCGACGTACGAAGACCCGGGACACCGCACCACCGATGCCGGTTGCGCCACCGGTGACGATGGCGACCTTGCCATCGAGCTGCATAGTCGATTCCTTTCGTTGAGCTACCGCCACCCACGGTCCAGTACTACCGCGCGATAAAATGCGGTATTTTCGTAGTTAATCACGAATGGCCGGATACGCCTGGCCTATACGGATGCAAGGAGCAGTTCAGCCTGCAAGGTCGTCGCCTACCGATGCCGGACCCGCCCGCGTGGCGAGAACTCCGTCTGTCCCCACACGCCGCATGCCGACTCCTTCCGTCGGGGGCTCCGCGCCTGCTGTAGAAGCATCCGCCGAGGCAACCGCGATGGCAGCCTATGCCAAGCTGGCACTTCATGCCAAGGCTGGCTCGTAGACTGGCTCCGTGACGAGCGTCAACCTCACCGAACGCCGTAAACAGGCCACCCGGCTGGAAATCGCCCGGGCTGCGGCCCGGTTGTTCGCGCAGCGTCAACCTCGCGATGTGACCGCCGAGGAACTGGCGACCGCCGCGGGGGTCTCCCTCCGTACGTTCTTCCGCTACTGCCCGACCAAAGAGGATGCGATCGAGCCTCTCGTGGCCGCGGGAGGCACCGCCTGGATCGCCGCGTTCCGGGCCGCACCCCCGGACCTGCCACTCGGGGAGGCCCTCAGTCGTACCGCCGTCGCCGCGCTGACACCCGGCACCGACAACCGCATGTCCGAGGACCAACGAGCGCTGCTGCGCATCACCATCGACGACTCCTGCCTTCGACGGGTATGGCAGCAGGTCAACTTCGACTGTGAGCGGGAACTCGCCATCGCGATACGCGAGCGGCTGGGGCACGGGCCCAGCGACCTGGAAGTACGACTGTGGGCCGCGGCCACCACTGCCGCCATCCGGGTATCACTCGAACACTGGGCGTGCGACGACTCGACGTCGGTGTTGTCCCCCGCCGAAATCGTCGTTCATGCGATGACCGCGTACACCCGGGGACTGCCGGGTTACCCCTCGGATGGCCCGCCATGATCGAGATACCAGCACCGGCAGGGATGCGGTGATCGCCTCACTCGACTCTTCCTCGCCTTGACATTCAGCACCGGAGGGCAGCCGACACGGTCGGGGAGCTATTGAACCTGCTGACCGTCGGACACCCGCCCGAGTTGGCCCGGAGCCGTCTACTTGCCGTGCTCGCCCACTCCGAGCCCAGCCGGTCCACGGTCCGGCCCCCGCCCCGGTCCACGGTCCGATCCCCGGCCCGGTCGACCGCCCGCCCAGCCGGCCGAGGCGGTCAGCCGCCGGTCGCCGCCGGTACGCCGTGCGCCTGGACGAAGGGTTGCTTGAGGTGTGCGGTGGCGAGCAGGGCCCGACGACGACCTGCCTCGGCCAGCAGTGCCCGTCGGCTGCGCCGAGCGGCGTCCGAGTCGCCCTCGAACCGGTAACCGACGTCGGGTTTACGAGCTGCACCGTGTGCACCAACACGTCACCGGTGATCGCGATCTGCCGCTGGCCGTGCTCGACGAGCACCGACTGGTGACCGGGAGTGTGACCGGGGGTGGGGACGACCCGGACCGTGCTGCCACCCCGACCCCTGGCGCCACCGATGAGCGCGGTCGCACCGTCCACCTCATGCAGTTGTCCGGCCCGCCGCAATGGCTCGACAAGGTAGTCCAGCATGGCGTCAGCACCGGCTTCCAGGGCCGCGACCTCGGTGTGCTGGAGCACGTAGCGGGCATTCGGAAAGGCGGGTGCCCCGAGGTCCAGGTTCCACCTGCCGTCCGGTCCGAACGCGGTGTGCGGCGGCACGAAGAACTCGTCCGGCAGAACGGTGCGCGCATGGACGAGCGCGCCGACGGACGATGAGGTTCTGAATCTCGACTAGCACCGCATCAGCGACCCTGTGCTGTGGTGCGGTGACGCGTCGTCCGGATTCCGCCCGGGGCCCTCACGCCGACACCGAAGCTGTTCTTCACCCCCGCAGAACCCGTCCCACTATCTCGGACTTGAGGGCCGACTCGGGACGCCATGATCAAACCAATGCGGACACAACAAACCTTTTACGGACCGGGTCGGACCTGAGGGACGTTTGCTCGCCGCACAAGCACCCACCGACAGCCGGCCGTCCACAAGGTACGAAAACTTCAGGGGCCGGACCCGCGTTTCCGCAGATCAGGCCACTGACGATCTTGCGAGCCCGAAGACACTCGAACCCTACGTCCCTACGCGACATCCTTCTGACAAAAGGGCAAAAGGTTCCACCTGACGCGACGCATCGTGTCTGCGGTGCGCCGCCACGGACTGGCTCGCCCTGCCAGTGTTGGACCGCCGGAGGTGACGTGCCGGGCCGGCTGGCGCGGGTAGCCTGCGGAGGTGAGCACACCGTCCGGCGACTACACGGCAACGCTTCCACGCAAGCGCATGGGCGCGGCAGTTCTGTTCACCGACGCTGGCGGGCGGGCGTTGCTGGTCGAGCCCGTCTACAAGAACTACTGGGAGATCGTCGGCGGGTGCGTTGACGCGGATGAGTCCCCTCGGCAGGCGGCGGTCCGCGAGGTGAAGGAGGAACTGGGCAAGTCGATCGTGCCCGGCCGGCTGCTGGTGACCGACTGGGTGCCGCCCCGGCCGGGCCGCACCGAGGGGGTCATGTTCGTCTACGACGGCGGCGCCCTCGATGAGGTGGGCACGGCCGACATTCACCTGCCGCCGGAGGAGCTCAGCAGTTGGGCTTGGTGCACGGAGGAGCAGATCCGGGAGCGGATGTCGGAGTTGCTGGCACGCCGGGTCATCGCTGCGCTGCGGGCCAGGGCCGAGGGCACGATGGTCGATCTGGAGAACGGCTTCCACATGCACTGATGTGCGTCGGCGGCGCGCTTCCCTGGTGAGGAGGGAGCGCCGCCTGGCTGTTCAGGCCGCTTTGTCGTAGCGGTCGGTGGCCGCGATGCCGGGCCGGACGGGCACCGCAGGGGTGACCAGGTCAGTCAGGAGGGTGGCACCACTGGAGCAGTAGAGGCTGTCGTGGATGCCGTCGGCGTACAGCAGTCCGGTCAGGTCGGCGCGGGCCTTGGCGACCGGGTGGGCCCGCTGGAATTTCGCCGCGCCGATCAACGGCGCGAGGTCTGCCACTGCGCTGTCGCGCACCCGGGGCAGCATCCCGACCCGGGTCTTGGCGGCCAGGGCATCGGTGACCAGGGTGTGCACCCCGGCGGCGACGCCCAGTGCGGTCGCGGTGACCAGCGGCCGGAACCGGGCGAAGTGCCGCCGGAACACCCCGAGGCCGTCACCGGTGCGGCCGACCAGCTCTCCCGCAACAGCCACAGCCTGCCAGGCAGGCGTGAGTTCGCCGGCCGCGTCGGCGTGCTCTGACTGCCTCACGCCACTGGCATCCACTCACGCCAAGCTAGGGACGGCCCGTCAGGGGTTGTCTGCCAACGCTGAGAAAAAGCTCTTCGTTCGGTAGGGCGGCTTGCGGCGAGCGCTCAGCAGCCGCTGTCGACCCTCTGATCACTAGCCACTGCACCCCGTACCAGTTCCGCCACCGCCTGACCGCCGAGACACCGCCCGAGGGATGCGACGGCCAGAAAAAACCCTCTGACCTGCCCAAGCATGGGTCAAACGTGGGCTGCGGCCGCATCCCACACGTGCCCCACATAAAAGCAGGGAATATAGCCAGTCGGCTATATTCCCTGCTTTAGTGGTGCGCCCGAAGGGACTCGAACCCCTAACCTTCTGATCCGTAGTCAGATGCTCTATCCATTGAGCTACGGGCGCAGCTGCTGGGCCAGTCTACACACCGACCTCTAGCGCGGAGACTCCGGGATTCGAACCCGGGTGGGGCTTTAAGACCCCTCCGCATTAGCAGTGCGGCGCCATAGACCAGACTAGGCGAAGTCTCCTCGGTGGCCTGTAGACCACCGCCGGTCGAGAATACATGGACCCGGCGGTCGGGGGCAAAGCAGCTACCCAACGACCTCACGAACGTCGTCGGACTGGCGTGACGCAGATCGCAAGACCTCTTGAGCAACCGCACCTCCGTCGATGCCCCACGAGGTGAGAACAGCCACCCACCCGACTAGGCTCCCTGGTCATGGAGGAGCAGCCGGCCACCGAGCCATCGCGAAACCGCCAGCCACGGTCGAAGTCGACACCTCGTACGCGTCCCGGCGAGGCGGGCTTCGAGCCGGGTTCCGGGTCGGCATCAGCCACACCGGCGAAATCGACCCCACCAGCGAAAGCGGTTCCCCGGTCCCGATCCGGCAAGACGGCACCGTCGGTGATCTTCCAGCCGCCCACCGAGCAGGCTGGGCCGTCCGTAACCGAGCAGGCCGGGCCGTCCGTAACCGAGCAGGCCGGGCCGTCCGTAACCGAGCAGGCCGGGCCGTCCGTAACCGAGCAGGCCGGGCCGAGCCCCAGCGAGCCGGGCGGCACACCCCGGACGACACCCCGGAAGCGGACGAGCAAGACTGCGGCCGCCGGAGGTCGGACGACCGGCAAGACCATCGGAGGGCGGACAACCGGCAAGACCGCCGCGACCGCCGGGGCCACGGCCGAACCGCTCGACTCGCCACCGCTCGACTCGACTCCCAGCAAGCAAGCCGCCCGCAAGGCGACCTCCGCCACACAGGCAAAGCCGCGCAAGACGGCCACCGCAAAGCCACCCGCCACGCCAACCGACGACCGCACCGACGACCGGCCAACGACAGCTACACCGGTCACGGCACGGATCATCCTGACGCACCCGGGCTACGCCCCGGAACTGCTGGCCACCGCCGCTGTCGAATCGCTCGGACCAACTGCCGCAGCCTGGGCTCGACGTACCCGGTCGACCTATCCGACCGCGTCCCCGGCGGGGCTGGCCCGGTTGGCGACCCAGCGGTTCGTCCGGTCGGCCAGCATCGGCGGAGTGGTCTCCATCACCGCCGCCGGTCTGCTCGCCCCGCTCGCCGAGCTGGCCACCGTCTCCTGGGCCCAGGCTGCCCTGGCTCTGCACCTGGCTGCCGCGTACGGGCACGATCCGGCCCACCCGGACCGGGCCGTCGACCTGCTGGTGCTGACCCAGGTGCATCCGGACGACGAGAGTGCCCGGGTCGCCCTGGCCGCCAGCCGCCAGGCGGGCCCGGAGGGCGAGCTGCCGGCGTACCGGATCATGGAGGCCGCGTGGCGACTCGCCGCGCCGCTCGCTGCCCAGACCGGTGGCTGGCTGGCACTGCGCCTGGCTGCGCGGCTGCTGCCCGGCGCGGCGGCCCTGGCCGTCGCGGCTGGGGACGCGGCGATGACCCAACGGCTCGCGGCACGGGCGGTGGCCCGCTACCGGCCCCACCGGCACCCCTGAACCACATCGCCGCACCGGTTCACAGCCAGTCGAACCATTCCCGGGGCAGCAGCGCGTAGCCGACGAACGCCACGACGTCCAGCAGGGTGTGCGCGACGACCAGCGGCAACACCCGACGGGTACGCAGGAAGAACAGCGAGAAGACGAGGCCCATCACCACGTTGCCGACGAACGCGCCGAACCCCTGGTAGAGGTGGTAGCTACCGCGCAGCACCGCGCTGGCGGCGATCACCGCGCCGACCCGCCAGCCCAGTTCCCGCAGCCGGGTCATCAGGTAGCCGACGACGATCACCTCTTCGAGGATGGCGTTCTGTGCGGCGGCAAGGATCAGCACCGGTACCGCCCACCACAGCTCCGGCAGTTTCGCCGGCACCAGGCTGGCGTTGATCCCGAGCTGCGCGGCGACCCAGAACAGCGCGATCCCGGGCAGTCCGATCGCGGCGGCCAACGCCGTACCCCAGGCCAGGTCGCCACCGGGCCGCCGGACGTCCAGGCCGAGCGTCCGTCGCGCCTTGCCGTTCTCGCGGTTGAGCAGGTGTACGGCGAGCAGCACCGGCACCAACGCAAAGATGATCTTCAGTAGCTGGTACGTCAGGTCCAGCCAGGGCCGGGCCGACTGCGATGCGTTCATGGTGGCGGTCTGCTCGCCGAGCGGCCGCTCGGCGGTCATCCGGGCGATGATCGCCACGATGGCGTAGACCGCCGACTGTCCGAGGGACACGCCGAGGACCAGCAGCACCTCGGCACGCATCGTCCTACGGGGCAGCAGCGGAGCCTGATCAACCGTCACCCGAACACTCTGCCTGACCCGACCGCACCGCTGAAGTGTCCAACCGCTCGACTCCCGTCCCGGGTCGCACAATCTGTACGACACGACGTGACGCGGAATGTGCACGCTGTGCACATGGACAACCTCGGGCGTCTGTTGAAGGAGAGCTGGGTCCTCGTCGAGGAGCAGCGAGAGAAGGTATCCGGCTACTTCTACGCACGGATGTTCCTGACCGAGCCCCGACTCCGCGACCTCTTTCCGGTCCAGATGGCCGGGCAACGGGACCGACTGCTCGAATCGATCCTGACCGCGATGCAGACCATCGAGGATCCCGAACGGCTGGACGAGTACCTCCGCTCCCTCGGGCGGGACCACCGCAAGTACCACGTCCGCCCGGAGGACTACGACATCATGGGGGACGCGCTGCTGGACGCGTTCCGTACCTGCGCCGGGGACGAGTGGACCGTCGAGTACGACCAGGCGTGGCGTGACGCGTACCGGGTGATCGCCGATCGCATGCTCGCCGGGGCGGCCAGCGACGACAACCCGCCGTTCTGGCATGCCGAGGTGCTCACCCACGAACGACGTGGCCCGGACATCGCCGTCTTCACCTGCCAGCCACTACAGCAGCCACTGCCCTACAAGGCCGGCCAGTACGTCAGCCTCGAAGCGCCCCGCTACCAGCCGCGCCTGTGGCGTACGTATTCGATCGCCAACGCGCCCAACGACGAGAACACCCTGGAGTTCCACGTACGGAGTCTCGGCGCGGGGTGGCTCTCCGGGGCGTTGGTCCGCCGGGTCAAGCCGGGCGACCTGCTCCGGGTCGCCGCGCCGATGGGTTCGATGACCTTGGACCAGACCTCCAAGCGGGACGTGTTGTGCGTGGCCGGCGGGGTCGGGCTGGCCCCGATCAAGGCGTTGATCGAGGAGCTGACCCGGTACAACCGCACCCGCTGGGTGCATGTCTTCTACGGCGCGGATCGGGGCGAGGACCTGTACGCCCTGGCCGAGCTGCTCGACCTCGCCGATGGTCACCCCTGGCTGTCGGTCATCCCGTGCTGTGGTGACGATCCGGAGTTCCCGGGCGAGCAGGGCAACGTCGTCGAGGTGATGACCCGCTACGGCCCGTGGACCTCGCACGACTGTTTCGTTTCCGGCTCGGCGGCGATGGTCCGGTCCACCCTGCGTGCGTTGGCCGAGGACGAGGTGCCCCCGACCAACATCAGGTACGACACCTTCGGCGAGGTGTAGTCGTCGACCTCGCCCCACACTGACCCGCCTCCCCCCAAAAAAAGGCCGGGTCTCGTGCCTCGCCTCCTCGGGGCACGAGACCCGGTCCCCGTCTTCCTCGGGCCCGGGTACCGTCGACCGTGAGGCCGGTCTCCGTCGACCGTGGGGCAGATCCCCGTCGAACGTAGGGGTCCGGCTAGTAGTGCCAGGGGACGCCGGTCTCCCGGTATTCCTCGACCGGGACGAGCGGCACGCCGGGGGCCATCCGGTCGACGTACAGCCGACCCTCCAGGTGGTCGATCTCGTGGGCGACCAGGCGGGCCATGGCGAACTCGAACGAGGTGATGACCCGGCTGCCGTCCCAGTGCGCGTGCTCGACGTCGAGACGCAACGGTCGGGGCACCAGTCCCCGTTCGTCGAAGAAGGACAGGCAGCCCTCGTACTGCTCGTCGGTTTCGGGAGCCCCGTCGACCACCCTCGGATTGAGCAGTACGACCGGCTCCGCGTCCCGGTCGGGTGGCCGCACGACGACGGCGGCCCAGGAGAGGCCGATCTGTGGGGCGGCGAGCCCGACCCCCTTGCTGAACGGGTGCAGCTCGTCGATTCGCGTCAGCGCCGCCCGGAGCCGGGCGACCACGTCGCGGGCGGTGGCCCCGTCTCGGGGGAGGTCGAAGTGGCGGGCGGGTTGGCGGAGCAGGTCGGCTCCGCGCTGGACGATGCCGGCCGAACGCATCCGATCACTGGCCTTGGCCTCGGGTGCGGTCAGTGCCTCCGGGCTGGTCGGCGGAGGCACCTTGAACCGCCATTCGAGGCGGTAGCGGGCGTTCAGTGACGGGTTCTCGGTGGACCACTCGAACTGCGCCCGGCCGTCCTCGTCGTACCGGTTGATCGGCGTACGTAGTGGGCCTTCCTCGGCCGACATGGAGGTCTCCACCCCCCACACGTGCGGCTCCAGTTCGAGCGGCAGGTCGAGCCGGACGGTGAGCTGCCGGGTGGGCAGCCGTACGGCCCGTTGGAACCAC
Source organism: Micromonospora polyrhachis (assembly GCF_014203835.1). Taxonomy (NCBI): domain Bacteria; kingdom Bacillati; phylum Actinomycetota; class Actinomycetes; order Micromonosporales; family Micromonosporaceae; genus Micromonospora; species Micromonospora polyrhachis. The sequence continues at coordinate 3,050,868 of NZ_JACHJW010000001.1, forward strand.
TGCCCCCACTTCTCGTGACCGACCGTGTAGGCGTATTCGATGGTCACGCGCTGCCCGGGGTAGAGGGGGAAGCGGCCCTGGGTGTTCTCGAAGAGCAGCCACACCTCCTTGAACGCGTCCCGGTCGTGCTTCTTACGCCACTCCATCGGCTCCCGGGTGCCCTCGTTGTCGCAGTACGCCTGTAGGTCCAGTTCGGCGAAGGTCAACGGGTGTTCCCGGTGGTGCCGGTTGGAACGGCCGGGGTCACTGGGGTAGCGGTCGACGGCGACCCGGGCCAGGTATCGACTGACCGGATCGGTGCCGGCGTTGTACAACGCCCGGCGGATGACGCACCGGTAGGAGTTCTCCTGGTAGGTGAGGGTGGCCAGTTCGTGTTCGACGATGAGGCCGGCGCCGGGGGGCAACCACTGTTCGGGTACGGGCGGGTCCCGGCGGGCGACGGAGCGGGCGTGCCGCAGGTCGTCGTACTCCTGGAAGCGCTGCCAGATGGCACCGGCCGCTTTGAGGACCGCGTCGGCGCGGCGGGCGAAGTCCTCGGTGGGTCGATGGCGGCGGCCTTCGACGTGACTGACGTAGGACGGGTCGAAACCCATCTGGGCGGCTAGTTGCTTCTTGGTCATGCCCTGCTCGACACGCCGACGGGAAAGTTCGGCCGCGAACGAGTCGGCAGCCCGTTCGATGGGCGAGGTCGTCATGGGGGTCCTCATGGCCGGGAGTTTCAGTCTGCCCTTCAAGTCGCCCATCTAGGCACAAGTGCCACATTCACGACATTCACCTTGACATTCAGCTATTATCGTCGATCCTACCGTGAGCCGCGACCGGGTTTCACGTTCAGCAAACCAACGCACATCACCCCAACCACCCCCATCCGGTGGGTGACGCAACACACCCCATATCCGCAGCCAGACGCACTTGACCGACACCTTCCATGGTTAGGCTAACCTTAGTGTTAAGGTGACTGTCGGTACGCGGAATTGTTGGCCCACTCGATGCATTCGGGCCGCTATCAAGGGGAACGGGGTCGGGGTGACAGCGACCAACCAGGGACGGAACCCGACGGGCTACCAGCCCGCTCCGGATCTGCGCCCAGCGCTCGACCACACCACCGTCGGTTACCCCGCCGTCCGGTTCGGCGGCCGTCCGTGACCGCCGCGCTCGACCAGAGCAGCCGCATCGCCGGCCCGTTGGCCCCGGTGACCGCGACCCTGCGGACGATGTTCGGCACCGACGACCTACCCGGTCTGGCGCCCGGCCTACTGGTCGACGATCCCGCCGGCTGGCTGTCGGCCACCGAACTCGTCGACGGCTCCCGCCTACCCAAACTGCTCGACGCCGCCACCAACACCTGGAACGCGGCTCCGCATGCCGCCGCCGCGCTGGCCTGGAAGTCGTACACCTACTGGTTGGCGCTGCCCACCGTACTGGGCTGGGCCTCCGCCCGCCGAGTGCCGCTGCCCCGGCCGTCGGACGTGCTGGTCGACCTCGGCGACCACCGGCCACTACTCGCCATCGGGCTGCGCCCCGCCACCACGGTCGCCGTACTCCCCAGCGACCCGCTGGCTCTTGCCGGGCTGCCGGAGGTCCGGGTCGTCGCCGACGAGGCGGAACTGCTCGACACCCTGCGCACGGCCCTGCTCGACGAGCACCTTTCCCCGCTCCTCGACGCCATCCAGGCGCGAGTCCGGGTCGGTGCCCGTACGCTGCTGGGTTCGGTCGCGTCCGGCGTGGCGAACGGGATCCTGCGCGCCGCCGATGCCCTGCCCGGATCCTCGACGCAGAACATCGGCACGCTGTTGTCCGCGCTCGGCGTGGACGACCTGATCGAGTTGACCACCGGGCCGAACGGCGGGCTGACCGTGCAGCGCAAGACCTGCTGCCTGGCGTTCACCCTGCCCCAGCCGAAGTACTGCGCCGGCTGCTGCATCCGCCCGTCCTGACCCCGCCGGGCCACCCAACCTGTAGCCGGGCCACCCAACCTGTAGTCGGGCCACCCGACCCGTAGGAAGAGAGGCAGTTCTCCGACCAGCAGGAAGGCTGCCTCACCCGACCAGCGGGCGGACGTCCCACACCCACACTCCGCCGGTCCGCTTCGGCTCGATGCCGGTCAGCTCGGTCATCCCCCGCCGGAACGCGTCCTCATGCCGGTGCGGGGCCAGAACCACCACCCCGGCCCGCCAGTACCTCAGATCCTCGACCGCCTCTGCCCGCCGTCGCGCGTCGACCGGGGGCACCTTGCCGCTGCGCCGGATCGTGTTGAAGAAGGCGTTGGTAGGCCGGTCGGGGCCACCGAACCGCGCCACCCGGTCTCCGGAAGCGTCGCCATGGCGACCCGGGCCGAGGAAGTAGCCCCGGGCCAGTCGCAGTTCCAGCCCGGTCTCCGCGGACCAGCGCAGCGGGTCCGGGTAGGTGCTGGCCGGCAACGGCAGGGTGACCATCGACCGGTCACCGGCGACGTACTCGCGCCAGGCCCCGGAGGAGATGAACTCGGGCGTGGGCGTGATCCGGGTCGACGGCACCGGGGTCGGCGCGTTGGGCAACAACGCCATGACCGTCACCGTCACCGCGGCGAACCGGATCTGCCCGGCCGACGCCGGATGCTGCCGGGTCAGCCGGGCGATGCGGTCCCCGCCGAGCGCGAGCAGGATCCCGACGACGGGGGTGGTCGCCAGGGCCCAGCGGGTGGGGACGGCCGAGTCGAACACCGGCAGCCCGCCCAGCAGGCGCCACGGGCCAGGAATCCCGGTCGACCGACCCTCGAACAGGATCGTCGGCCCCAACGACAGCAATGCGAAGATCAGTCCGGCAACGGCCAGGCCGATCACCGCCGCGTTGCGGCGGAGCCACCACACCAGGGCCCCCACCAGTACGACCAGCGGCCAGCCGAAGAAGGCGTTCTCCTCGCTGGGGTTCTGGGCCAACCGCCGGGCGGTCTCGGGATGGCCGGCGATCGACTCTCGGGAGAAGGCCACGAAGGAGGCCAGGTCGGCACCGTACTCCCGGATGTCCCTGGGCAGCCCGTGGTAGGCCTGCGGACCGAAGAACTGGACGTAGAGGGGGTAGGCGAGCAGCACCACGGCGACCCCGGCGGCGATCCCCAGCCCGGCCAGGAAGGGGCGATGCTCGCACCGCAGTCCGGGGCGTAGGACGGCCAGCACCACCACCACGATGCCGAGGCCGATCGCGGTCATCAGCAGGACCTCAAGGTTGATGAACGCCTGCCAGACGATCAGCAGGCCGAGCAACACCCCGTTGCGGGCCCAGCGGCCAGGCTGCCGCAGCCGCAGCGTCCGCCAGATGATCAGGGGTACGAGGAACTGCGCCACGATGTTGGGGTGGCCGTTGGCGTGCGAGACCATGCTCGGCGCGAAGCCGCAGAACAGCGCGCCGACCCAGGCCGCGACCCGGGAGCCGACCAGGTGCCGGGAGAGCACGAAGTACCAGGTGCTCGCGGTGACGATCAACGCGAGGGTGAGGAAGACGTTGAAGGCGACGCGCGGCCCGAAGGCCAGGGTCACCGGGGTCATCGGGATCGAGATGGCCAACACGGAGGTGTTCGCCATCAGGTTGACCCCGTCCGGGACGTTCATCTGGTCGGAGACGAACGGGTTGGTGGGGCCGGTGACCACCCGGGCGCCGTGCGCCATCATCCACTCAAAGAACGCCTGGTCGGCCAGGTTGTCGCGTAGTCCGTGGCTGGGTTGCCGCCAGATTTGGGCGGTGACCCACAGGCCGAGTACGACGAAGCTCAGGATGGCGGCGAGGTCCGGCAGCCAGGCATGTCGGAGCCATCGGCGGGATCTGGCCGTGGCGGGCCCCTCGGCAGATGGATCGGCGGGCCCCTCAGCAGATGGATCAGCCAGATCTTGGGCTGAATTGTTATCGTCCGCACGCTTGCCAGCCGACGCCGTCGATCGAATACCATCCCCGACAGGTGGCGGCTCCCTGGACGAGCCGTCGGCTCCTATACGAGAAGTAGTCATGATGACTCGGACCGTAGCGGAGCGTGATCGACCTGGAAGCCATTTGCCAGCAACGGCGAAGTCTGTCCGGAAACGTCCCTGAGGCGAACCCGGTATTCTGAGAATCATTCACATTCAGCCCCACCGGTGCCCCGATTTCCCTACCGTCGTCGTAGATGGTTCACTCTGTCGGTCGAGGTGCAGGTCGAGTTCAGATCGTGAGGAATCGACGCATGGTAGAGATCACTGGGGATCAGCGGGTGCAGTCGGAGGTCCTTGAAGGGCTCGCGACAGCGGTCAACCACCGGCGATGGTTCGTCGAGTTGGCCATCCCGTACCTCGGTGACAACCCCATCGAAATCGGCAGCGGCCTGGGCGACTACGCCCTGGAATGGGCCCCCCACTTCGAGCGGTTCACCGCCACCGAGGCCGACCCCGACCGGCTGGTCGCACTGAAGGAGCGGCTCGCCGACCACCCCAAGATCGAGGTACGGCAGATGCTGCTGCCGCACTCCGAGCGGGGCGACTACAGTGCCGCCGTCTCCTACAACGTCCTCGAACACATCGAGGACCACGTCGACGCGCTGCGCAGCATGCGTGACCTCGTCCGTCCCGGTGGGGCCATCGTCCTGATCGTGCCGGCATTCCAGTTCGCGATGAGCCCGGCGGACATCGCCACCGGCCACGTCCGCCGCTACACCAAGAAGACCATGGCGGCCGCGCTGACCGAGGCGGGCCTGCAGATCGAGAAGCTGCACTACGCCAACGCACTCGGCCTGATCGGCTACTTCATGGCGACCAGCGTCTTCCGCCTGATGCCCAAGGAAGGGCCGATGGTGAAGATCTACGACAGCCTCGTGCTTCCGGTCACCAAGGCGGCCGAGCAGGTCGTCCGCCCGCCGTTCGGCCAGTCCGTCTTCGCCGTGGCCCGGGTCCCCGACTGATCTCGCACTGACACCCACCACCCTCCGCCCGCGGGCCGGTTGCACCCACCACCCCACCACCCTCCGCCCGCGGGCCGGTTGCACCCACCACCCCACCACCCTCCGCCGGTGGGCCGGTCGCACTCACCACCCCACCGCCCGCCGGCACCGCGGACCAGCCGCGATGCCGGCGACGACCGGCAAGATCCACCGCTTGACCTGACCGGCAGAAGGGTCACTGCGTGATCTGACCAGCGGGGGTCACTGCGCGATCTGGTACGTCGGGCGGATCACCGCCCGAGCCAGCGTGTGGAAGGTCAGGTTGAACCCGACGTACGCGGCCGTCGAGTTGGGCGTGACGTCGAGACGTTCCGTGTCCAACGCGTGCACCGCGAAGACGTACCGGTGCGGCCGGTCACCGGCCGGCGGAGCCGCACCGCCGTACCCCTCCACCCCGTAGTCGTTGCGTACGCTGAACGCGCCGCCCACCCCCGGCGCGGGCGTACGGCCGGCACCCCGGTCCAGTTCCGTGACGTTCACCGGGATGTTGACCAGCACCCAGTGCCAGAACCCACTGCCGGTCGGCGCGTCCGGGTCGAAGCAGGTGACCGTGAAGCCACGGGTCGCCTCCGGGAAGTCCGACCAGGCCAGCTGGGGTGACCGGTTCGCGCCACCGACGCTGTCGTGGGCGAACTCCAGGTCCATCGGCTCGCCGTTGCGGACGTCGTCACTGATCAACGTGAACGACGGTACGGGCGGCAGCATCTCGTACGGGTCGGGCGCGATCGGTCGATCAAGGAACATCGGGTGTCCTCTCCAAGACGTCTGACTCGTGCTCTTTCTACCCCGTCAGCCTCGTAACGTGCGCCAGCTCACTTCGTTGCAGCCTATGAAAGTTTGCGGGGCCAGAAAGATCGGCGGTAGCGTGCAACACGATGACCATGGAGCAGGATGCCGTCGTGGGGCGTCGGGACCGCAAGAAACAGCAGACCCGAGCCGCCCTCACCATGGCTGCGCTACGCCTGGTCGCCGAGCGGGGTATGGATGCGGTCACCGTGGAGGACATCAGCGACGCCGCCGACGTCTCCGCACGGACGTTCTTCAACTACTTCGCCTGCAAGGACGACGTACTCACCAGCAACAGCGATCGTCAGGCCAAACAGTTCCTGAAACTGCTGACGGCCATCCCGGCGGACGTTCCGACGACGGAGGCCGTCCGCCGCGCGCTTGGCGCGGCCCTACAGGAGGTCCAGACCGAACACGAGATGTGGCTCCTGCGGATGCGAGTCGTCGAACGCAACCCCTCGCTACTCCCCCGGCTCGTGGCCAGCGGCAAGGAGACCGAGCGGGAGATAGTCGAAGCCATCGCCACGCGGGTCGGCGTCGACCCGGACACCGACAGCTACCCACTGCTCGTCACAGGCATGATCAGTGCCGCCTGCCGTACGGTGATGACCTGCTGGGTCGCCAGCCACGGCGCGAAGTCCCTCACCGAACTGGTCGACGAGGTCTTCGCCGCGCTCGCCGCCGGGCTACCCGACCCCCGTCCCACCGTGTGACCGGCTTGATCCGGTAGTCCCCGCCGATCGACGTCGGCGGCCCCAGCCCATCGACAGCCACCACATATCCGTTGGTGGCTGAGTCGACCCGCCCATGTAAGCACCACAAGGAAGAAAACACATGACGGCCACCGCCGCGCCACCAGAACCCGCCGACGCCGCAACCGCGTCCGGCCCGATGTCCCGCAAGGAGGTCCTCCAGGCCCTCTCCGGCCTGATGGTCGGCATGTTCGTGTCGATCCTGGCCTCCACGGTGGTGGCCAACGCGCTGCCCCGGATCATCGCCGACCTCAACGGCAGCCAGTCCGTCTACACCTGGATCGTCACCAGCGAACTGCTGGCCATGACCGCCACCGTCCCGATCTGGGGCAAGATGGCCGACCTGTTCAGCAAGAAACTGCTCATCCAGCTCTCGCTCGGCCTGTTCGTCGTCGGCTCGCTGATCGCCGGGCTCACCCCGAACGTGGAGATCCTGCTGGTCAGCCGGGTCGTCCAGGGCATCGGTGCGGGCGGCATGACGGCCCTGGCCATGATCGTGATGGCCGCGATGATCCCACCACGCGAACTGGGCCGCTACGCCGGCATCTTCGGTGCGGTCTTCGGTGTCGGCACCATCGCCGGCCCGCTGATCGGCGGCGTGCTCGTCGACACCTCCTGGTTGGGCTGGCGCTGGTGCTTCCTGATCGGCGTGCCGTTCACCCTGCTCGCGATCGTGCTGCTGCAACGCACCCTGCACCTGCCGGTGGTGAAGCGGAAGGTGAGCATCGACTGGCTCGGCGCCCTGCTGATCACCACGGGTGTCTCCACCCTGCTGATCTGGTCCTCGATGGCGGGGAACAAGTTCGCCTGGGCGTCCTGGTGGACCGCCGGCCTGGTCGCCGGGGGTCTGATCCTGCTCGTCCTGGCCGTGCTGGTGGAGTCCCGCGCCGCCGAGCCGATCATCCCGCTCGACATCTTCCGCAACCGCACCGTCTCGCTGGCCACCCTCGCCAGCATCCTGGTCGGTGTGGCGATGTTCGGCGGCACCGTCTTCCTGTCCCAGTACTTCCAGATCTCCCTGGGTAAGACGCCCACCGTCGCCGGCCTGATGAGCCTGCCGATGGTCTTCGGTCTGCTGATCTCCTCGACGGTGGCCGGTCAGCTGATCAGCAAGTTCGGCCGCTGGAAGATCTTCCTGGTCGCCGGTGGCGTGATCATGACGATCGGCATGCTCCTGCTCGGCACCATCGACGCACAGACCAACATCGTGCTCCTGTCGATCTACATGGCGGTCCTCGGTGTCGGCGTCGGCATGCTCATGCAGAACCTGGTACTGGCCGCCCAGAACGACGTACCCGCCCACGAACTCGGTGCGGTCACCTCGGTCACGACGTTCTTCCGCAGCATGGGCGGTGCCATCGGGGTCAGCGCGCTGGGCGCGGTGCTGGCCAACCGGGTGACCACCCTGATGACCGAGAAGCTCGGCCCGATGGCCCAGGGCGGCGCGGAGGGCGGCGGCGAGGCCAAGGTCCCGGACCTGACCACCCTGACCGGCCCGCTCCTGAAGATCGTGCAGGACGTGTACGGCACCGTCACCGCCGAACTCTTCCTCATCGGTACGCCGTTCGCCGTCCTGGCGCTGATCGCGGTGCTCTTCATCAAGGAGAAGCCGCTGCTCACCACCAGCGGATCCGAGCGGCTCGCCCAGGAGGAAGCGGCAGCCGAGACGGCTGCCGTCGCCGGACCGGTGGCGAAACACTGACCGCATCAGGCGTACGCCTGGAATAAGCAAGCCGGTGTGCCGGTGGGACATTCGCTGTCCCACCGGCACACCGGCTTCTACTGTCTGCTAGACCGCTTGCAACTGCGACACCCGGCTATTCGTAAGCGCGAGAACCGGGCCGGTGAAGGTGGCACGTAGCCGGCGGTCGTGTGTGACGAGCACCAGTGCGCCCCGATAGTCCGCCAGTGCCTGTTCCAGTTCCTCGACCAGCGCGGGTGACAGGTGGTTGGTCGGCTCGTCGAGGAGCAGCAGGTCCGTGGGTTCGCAGACCAACCGGGCCAGATCGAGCCGACGCCGCTGGCCGACGGAGAGCGTACGGACTGGTTTGCCGAGGTCGGCAGCGCGGAAGAGCCCCAGGCCGAGCAACGTGTCGGCGTACTCGTCCGGGACTCCCGGACGCCCTGCGGCGAAGGCCGCCAGGACAGTACGCCGATCGTCCACCCCGGACCGGATCCCCTGACGCAGCCAACCGACCCGTCCCGTCCGATGGACCGCGCCGGAGTCGGGGGCGAGGTCACCGGCCAGGACCCGGAGCAGGGTGGTCTTGCCCGCACCGTTGGGACCGGTGACGAGCAGCCGCTGGCCGGGCTCTATCCGTAGCGCTGGCACGTGTAGTCGACCGACCACCCGTACCTCGGTCAGTTCGGCGACCGGACCGCTGTCTCCGGTCACCTCGCTGGTGATGCGGGCGGTGAAGCTCAGCGGTCGGGGTGGCGGTGGCACCGGATCGGTAGTGAGTCGCTGCAACCGTTCCTGGGCGTTACGAATCCGGCTCATCGCCCCGTGTGTCCGGGACCTGGCCCGGAACGCACCTGCGCCGCTGAAGCCGCGCGGGAGCTTACGCGGGATGGCCGTCAACCGGACGCTGTTGGATTCGGCCAGTACGGACTGCCGCGCCACGTCGGCGCGCCACTGCTCGTACTCCTGGGTCCACCGTGCCCGCGCCGCAGCCTTGGCGGCCAGGTAGCCGGTGTAGCCGTTGCCGTACCGGTGTACGGCGTGCAGGTCGTGGTCGACCTCCAGGATCGTCGTGGTCACCCGGTCGAGAAACGCCCGGTCGTGCGTGACCGCGACCATCGTCCCCTGGTGGCGCCGCAGATATTCCTCCAGCCAGTCGATCGCCGCATCGTCGAGATCGTTGGTGGGTTCGTCCAGCAGCAGCAGTTCCGGTGCGGCGGCCAGGGTCGCGGCCAACGCCAGCCGGGACCGCTGCCCGCCCGACAGCGTGCCGAGCGGCCGGTCCCGATCGAGGCCGGGTTGTCCCAGTCCGTGCAGCGCGATCTCCACCCGGGCGTCGGCCAGGTAACCGTCGCGTGCCTCGAACTCGGCGACCAGCCGGGCGTATTCGGCCAAGCCGTCGGCAGTGGCGTCGGCCAGCCCGGCCTCGGCGTGCCGGATCTGCTGCTCCAGGTTGCGTATGTCGGCCAGTGCGAGATCGATGGCATCACCCACGATCGCGTGGTCGGGTAGGTCCAGGGACTGGGCCAGGTAGCCGACGCCGCCGGGCGCGACGACGGTCACCGACCCGTTGTCGGGGCGATCCCGGCCGGCGAGCAGCCGCAGCAGGGTCGACTTTCCGGAACCGTTGTCCCCGATCACCCCGACCTTCTCGCCGGGCCTGATGGTGAGCGAGACCCGGTCGAGCAGGACATTGTCGTCGTATCGCTTGGTCACATCGGACAGGGCCAGTTGCGCCTCAGGCGCGGAATGACCGGTACGCATAAGGTGTCCTCCGCTCAGTCGGGGTACAACCCAACAGGGTGACTTCCATCGATATATCTCCTGTTGCTCATAGGGCCGCCGACGCCCGGCCACCACCAGATTCTCTCCGCCCCGGCCGCCGATCGCCGCTTTTCGCCACTCGACCCTGCCTAGCATGGTCCGGCAAGGCCACCACCTGCTCCAGTGGGAGCGGGTGGTCGATATCGACGACTTCGTTGACGCGCTCACCCGGGTCGCCAACGGTGGGACCGCGTTGGACCCCGAGGTGGTGACCCAACTGTTCGGCACCGGACGCCGCAACGACGGCATCGCCACGCTCACCCCACGGGAACGGGAAGTGCTGGCGCTGATGGCCGAAGGACGGACCAACGCGGCCATCGCGAAGTCCTTCGTGGTCACCGAGCGCGCCGTCGAGAAGCACATCGCCAACATCTTCGCGAAGCTCCGACTACCCGCCTCCGACACCGACCATCGCCGGGTGCTCGCCGTACTCCGTTATCTGGAAGGCCGCTGACCCGACGGCTGCCTATCCGCGAGCTGAACTCAGTCTGGCACCACCCCCGTGGCCGCTCCGGGTTTCGTGTGCAGGACTTCGCGGGCCTGCTCGGCGGCACGGGTGGTGCTCTCGTTGACGAAGTCGAGGAAGCGGGCGACGTTCTCGAGGCGGGCACCGGCCGGGGTGTCGGGACCAAGGATGCCGACGCCCTGCCGGGAGGCATGGACGATCTGGGCGAGAGCCTTGGCACTGGCCATCATCGACTGATACCAGACGTCGTCGTCAACGATGTAGTGATCGCGGCGACGTTGGTCGCGTTCCCGGCGGATGAAGCCCTGGCCCTCAAGGAACGTGGTTGCCTTGGAGATGGACGCCGGACTGACCTGGAGACGCGAGGCGAGTTCGGACGCGGTGAGGCTACCCGAGTCGGTGGTATAGAGGCAGACCAACACCCGGGCCTCCATCTTGGGCATCCCTCCTTGCATGGACGCGGTGGCAAACACCTCCTCGTATTCCCGTACGGCCTCGGGGTCGCGTCCGTATGCCTGCGGGGTTGTCTCCGGCCCCCGGGGCGCGGTTTGTCTGCGCCGACGGGTGCGGTGTTCGGTGGCGCGGTGGGCCAGGTCGGCTCGATAGGCGGTGGGACCGCCGTTGCGCATCACCTCACGCGTGATCGTCGAGGTCGGACGGTCGAGGCGCCTGGCGATCTCCGCGTAGGCGAGGCCGTCGGCCACCCCCAGCGCGATTTGCTGGCGTTCCTGTTGGGTGAGTCTGCCTCCGGGCATCGCAACCTCCGTTGTGCATTGATGCCGTCAAGATAGCGTTCACCCTCATCCCATTGCAACAAGCAACACCGCCATTCGTTGCATTGCGCCCCAAGTCGTTGCAACGATTTACCTCTGCTGACCTGCAAAAATGCCACCACTTCGCAACGAACAGCTTGAAGAATCACTGAAGGCAACGTAGCGTTTCCATTGTTCGAAACAACGACTCGCAGGAGAACACGATGCAGAAGTTCGACACCACCGCCCCGATCTCCGCCGTCCTGGACATCCCCGCAGGGCGCATCCGGTTCATCGCCGCCGACCGGGCCGACACCACGGTGGAGATTCTGCCCACCGACGCATCGAAGGGCCGCGACGTGAAGATGGCGGAGCAGACCAAGGTCAAGTACGGCGACGGCGTCCTGCGGATCGAGGCCCCCGCGGTGAAGAACAAAGTCCTCGGCCCTTCTTCCGGATCCGTCGAGGTGACGGTCCAGCTACCCGCTGGCTCCCGGGTCGAGGCAAAGGCCGCCAGCGCCGAATTCCGGGGCGTCGGACGGCTCGGCGACGTCGCCATCGAGGGCGCGCAGGGCTCGGTCAAGCTCGACGAAACTGAAAGCGCCCTTCTCACCCTCCTCGCCGGGGATATCTCGGTGGGCCGCCTGGGCGGCTCTGCGGAAATCAGCACCGCAAAGGGCGACATCCGCATCGCTGAGGCCGTACGCGGCACGGTCGTGCTGCGTACCGAGGCCGGCGAGGTGTCGGTCGGCGCCGCCGCCGGAGTCTCGGCCTCCCTGGACGCCGGCACCTCCTACGGTCGGATCCAGAACTCACTCAAGAACAGCGAAGGTGTCGCCGCCCAGCTCAACATCCAAGCGACCACCTCCTACGGCAACATCGTCGCCCGCAGCCTCTGAAAAGCACGACGCCGACGAGGCACCCCTGCCCCGCCGCGCCCTAACCCCTGCCGCCCGACCAAGCGCCACCTTCCCTACCGCAAGCCTGCTCGCGAGATGCCCAGGGCCCTCGCTTGAGCCTGCTCACCCTCCGCCCCCTGCCGCAATGGCAACCACCGTGGAACCCGCAGAGAAATCACCGTGCCCAAAAGTGGCACCAAGAAAGGACGCCCCAAATGAACACCACCCAGGACTTCCAGGTCGCCACCGCGGCCAGTGTGGCCGTGCCGCAGGCCACTGCCGGGCAGGATCGCCCAGAGCTGCAGAAGGTCATCCAGGACATCGTTGATTCCGGTTTCGTCGGGGTGCAGCTACGCGTGAACGATGAGCGTGGCGAGTGGGTCGGCAGCGCCGGGGCGGCCGAGCTGGGCGGGGACGAGAAGCCGCCGCCGAACGGGCACCATCGGATTGGCAGCAACACCAAGACGTTCATCGCGACTCTCGTGCTGCAACTGGTCGCCGAGGGCAAAATCGGCCTGGACGACCCGGCCGCCAACCACCTACCCGAGTTCGGGCTGGACGAGCGGATCACGGTGCGGATGCTGCTACAGCACACCAGCGGGGTGTTCAACTTCACGGGTGAGTTCTACGAGGACGGGACAGTCGTGCCGGGGATCATCTGGTCCGGCCAGGAGTGGGTGGACAACCGGTTCAAGACCTACCAGCCGGAGGAGCTGGTACGGCTGGCGTTGTCCAAGCCGGCACGGTTCGAGCCGGGCGCGGACTGGAGCTACTCCAACACCAACTACGTCCTGGCCAGGCTGCTGATCGAGAAGGTCACCGGCCGCTCGTACGCCGAGGAGATGCAGCGGCTGATCCTGGAGCCACTCGGGTTGCGGGACACCGTGGCACCGACCACCGAGTCGGAGATCTCCGAGCCGCACGCCCACGCCTACTACCGGTACGAAGAAGAAGGCCAGGAAAAGACGGTCGACGTCACCCAGCAGAACCCGTCCTGGATCTCCAGCGGTGGTGACATGATCTCGACCACCCAGGACCTCCACACGTTCATCTCCGCGCTGATGGCCGGCAAGCTCCTGCCGCCCCCGCTGCTGGCCGAGATGTGCGACCCGCATCCCAAGGTCGGCTACGGGCTGGGGGTGTTCGTGCAGGACACGGGCCCGAACAACGGCGGCACCATCATCACCCACAACGGTGGGATCTCCGGCCACGCGGCTCTGATGTACAGCACGCCCGACGGCAGTAAGACCCTGACCGCCGCGCTCAACTATGTCGACGACGCCACTATGTCCCTGGCAGTGGAATTCCAGAAGGCGACGCAGCGACTCGTCAAGGAGGTGTTCGGCGGTGGGCAAGCCGAGTCGGCGGGCGAGGCAAGCAAGGCCGACGAGGCGGGCGAAACCGACGAGGCGGCCGAGCCAGCTCAGCCTACGAACTAAACAGCGTGAATCCGTACGCGCGGCGATGATGGTCGCCGTCACTGATCAGGCATGAGCAACGGATCGGGCCACGCCGAGTTCGGCGTGCCCCGATCCGTTTGTGCAGCCCGTGGGCCGCGCGGCCTACGCTCGCCCCGACGGAACGCGACAGTTACGGGGCGACGACGACGTTCGCGAGCGGCTCGCCGGCTGCGTACCGCCGGACCTGGTCAACCAGCAGCCGCAGGGCTCGGGGTGCCAACGCGGCGGTCAGGCCACCGGCGTGTGGGCTGATCAGAAGATTCGGCGCGGACCACAGTGGATGGTCGGCGGGCAGCGGCTCGGGCTCTGTGACGTCCAGAGCAGCGTGCAGCCGGCCCGCGTTCAGCTCGGCGAGGAGCGCATCGGTATCCACCACCCGGCCCCGGGCCACGTTCACCAGCAGGGCACCGTCGGCCATCCTGGCGAGGAAATCCTCGTCCACCAGCCCCTCGGTCTCCGGGGTCAGTGGGGTGGCCAGAATAACGACGTCTGCTCGCGGCAGCATCTCCGGAAGTTCGGAGATTGGCTGTACGCCGGGGCGGGCGCTCCGGGCCACCCGGCTGATTTCCACCTCGAACCCGGCGAGCCGGCGCTCGATCGCGGCGCCGATCGAGCCGTACCCGACGATCAGCACCCGGGCGTCCGCCAGCCCGGTCGACCAGGTCGGGGTCCACCGGCTCTCGTTCTTCGCCTGGACGAAGTCCGGCAGCCGGCGCCGGGCGGCAAGGATGAGCGCCACAGTCAGCTCGGCAACGGCCGTATCGTGTACGCCCCGACCGTTGGCCAGGGTCACGCCGGGCCGCAGGTACGGCAGGACATGGTCGTAGCCGGCGGTCAGGGTCTGCACCACTTTGAGCCGGGGCATCCGGGCGATCGGCTCGCAGAAGCGTGGATCGATGATCCCAAACGGAACCGCGTAGAACTCGACATCGTTCAGGTTTGCCGGCACGGGTTGCGTGCCGTCGTACAGCGCGACGTCCAAGTCGCCAAGCTCGGCCAACGCGTCAGGGTGGGAGATCAAGTAGCGCACAAAGACAATCATGCGGGATCCGGCCAAGCTGGGCATCCGGGATTTCTGACGAACCGGTACGGCGGCTACGAGAAAAATCACCCAGGTGACCCACCGCCGGCCGCTAGCAAATCAGTGGTACGTGTCCTCGTGGGACTTCTGGTAGTCGAAAATATCGTCGAGTCGTCCCGCAGCGGTGTGGGTGACCCAGGCGGGGTTGCCCAGCAGGATCCGGCCGAGCGCGACAAGGTCGAACTCGCCGGCCGCCACCCGCTGAACCAGGCCGGAGACGGACTCGGGGCTGCCCGGTCGCAGGAAGTCACGGGTCAAACCGACCGAGCCCACCGTGATCGTGGGCAGTCCGGTGAGCCGCTTGGCCCAGCCGGCAAGGTTCAGTTCGGAGCCGGGGAACGCCGGCTGCCAGAACCGCCGCTGAGACGCGTGCAACGCGCTCGCGCCGGCCTCGGCGAACGCGGTCAGTATCGTGTCCAGCTCAGCGGGGCTCTCCGCGATCCGGGCGTCGAACTGCCGCTCCTTGAACTGCGAGAACCGCACGATCACCGGCCGGTCTGCGGGGAAGTTCGCGCGGACGGCACGCACCACCGCAGCCGGGAACGCCGCCCGCCGTGCCGGTGAGCCGCCGTACGCGTCGGTGCGCCGGTTGGTGAACGGCCACAGGAACTCGTCCAGCAGGTAGCCGTGCGCGGCGTGGATCTCGACCGCGTCGAATCCGGCCCTGGCCGCGACCCGGGCCGCCTCGGCGTACGACTCCAGCAGCTCGTCGATATCCACGACCGTCATCGGATGGCTCGCCGGCCGACCCGGCTCAGGCACCCCCGACGGCGTCCACGACGTCACCCCGTCGACCGGCTCACGCAGGCTGCCCAGGTGCCACAGCTGCGCGGCGATCCGACCGCCGACCGCGTGCACCTCGTCGACCACGTGCCGCCAACTCGCTTCGGCAGCACCCGCGGTCATCCTCGGCACGGTGTCCTCGTGACCGGCGGTGGGATGGTCGACCCAGATCCCCTCGGTGACGATGAGCCCGACGCCGTTCTCGGCCCGACGCCGGTAGTACTGGGCCACTTCGGGGGCGGGCACCCCGCCCGGAGAGTGGAACCGGGTCATCGGTGCCATGACGAACCGGGAGGCCAACGACATACCGGCGAACGTGACCGGTTCGAGCAGCGGTGCCAGTGGCAGTTCGATGTCGGGGTGAAGGGTGAGGTTCGCTGTCATGCCCCGCACGCTAGGACTTGACACCAGCGTCAGAGGCAAGCCCGAAGTGTCACCGGTCTCATCCCACGGCGACGCGAGCGGAGCGCCCTTCGGCCCGTTCGGCGACGGCCATGTCGTCGACGATGCGGTCCAGCGCCGACACCGTACGGGCGAGCTGGGCCATCTCCGCGACGATGCGCTCCCGCTCCGCACACAGCCGATCGGTCAACCACGACGTACGAATGTCCGGGTTCGTCATGCAGGGCAGCAACTCGTACATGCGCTTGCTGCTCAGGCCGGCGTCGAACAGCCGCTGAATCAGAACGACCCGCTCGACCGCCGCCTCCGCGAAGACCCGCTGGCCGCTCGCCGTCCGCGTCGACACGAGCAGCCCCTGTTCCTCGTAGTACCGGATGGACCGCGCGCTCACCCCGGTCCGGGCCGCCAGCTCGCCGATTCGCATCGCGTCCCTCCCCGCCTGACACCTGCTGTGGCCTCGGCTGAAGGCTACGTCGCACAGGAACTCTACGAGCCCATCACCGCTGCACCGGCCGGTCCGGTTGGTTCCGGCGCCTGTGCCGAGCTGCTGCGCCACGCCCGACAGATACGTAAGCAGCTAGATCAGACCGCCGAGCCACAGGCCGAACGCGGCCAGCACAAGGCTCGCGCAGAGGCCGCCGAGCACGTTGAATGCCTGGACGGCGGAGTTCTTGCGCAGCAGTCCCAGCCTCTGAAACTCCTCGGTGGAGAAGGTGGTGTAGGCACCAAGGAAGCCGACTCCGACGACCGCGGCGAAGTCCTGCGCTCCGCCGGAGGCGTTCTTCGCGGCATAGCCGGTGACGATGCCGAGCAGAAAGGCACCGGAGACGTTGATCAGAAATGTGCTCGCCGGAAATGCCCTACTGGCCCCGGTGACCCGCGCCTTCCACCATGGCTTCACCAGCGCGTCAACACCGGCACGGGCCAGCGCCCCGAGCCTGCCCGCCAGGAACACCGCAATGCCCACCCACATCACGATCGCCCGCCCGTCGGCCGCCCCACCCGGAGTTCCGCAAGACGAGCGCCGAGCGCTGCGGTGAACACTCCACCGACGATGCTCGCGACGAGGTAGGCGATGCCCACTCCGGTGCGCTGCGCCCCAATCAGTTGATCGGCCTCGACGATGAAGTGCGACCAGGTGGTGAAGCCGCCGATGACACCGGTCGCGAGAAAGGGCTTACCCCACGGCCCCGGCAGCCGGTGCGCCGCGAGCAGCGCCATCACGGCACCGAGAAGCAAAGGCACCCACCAGGTTGACCACAAAGGTGACCCAGGGAAAGTCCGGTGGCGTGGGTGGGGCAAGGCCGAGCCCCAGGACATACCGCAGGGTGGCACCGATGCCACCGCCGAGGATGATCGCTAGGACTGACATACCCCCATTAACCCACCGAGTTTCTCCGCAACCGCCCAGGTTGGAGAAGGCCTCACCTGTACGGATGCATCAGGTGGCAATCCCCTGACGGAACGAGCGTCACGGCACTACAACGACGATCGCGAGTGGCTCGACAGGTCGACTGCCGTCGTACACCGCGATGCCACAGGCTCCGGATGCATGACGATCCCGTACGGCGGGCCCTCCGTGTGCGGCCGAGTCACTCGGGTACGAAGATGCCGTACCCGAAGTGGCTGAGCTGGCCGAGCAGCAGCGGACCTCGCCTCTGCTCGTCTTCGGACTCCGGAGTGAGACCGAGTCCCGGCGCTCGCATTCCCTCCGCATGCCCGAACAAGATCCCACGCAATACCTGCGAAGCCCGGCCATTGTGAGGAGACTCCGATAATCAGCCGGTAAGGCACCTTGGTGATCTGAGCACCATGGATGTTACGGCGGCCCGGTAACATCCATGGTGCTCAGATCACCTTTGTCGGCAGCGCGGTCCGGTTCACGATTCGAGCTCGCCCGCGCATAGCGAATTGAATCAGCCCGCTTCATGCGCGAGCGAAAACTCAGCGGCCTACTCGTGACGTCGCACTGCAATCTGCTGATGGGATGAGGTGCAGACCGGCGAGGCGTACGAAGATCTCTCGCTTCTCCGTCGCCTGCCCGTGCTGGTCGAGGACGTAGCCGGTAATCCACGCCCAGCCCCGATAGGTGGGCTTGTCGCACACCGAAATGACCCGGAAAGTGAACCCAGGCTGACCGGCAAACTGGGCAGAGGCTCGCCGGTCTATCTTGATCAAAGCTCCCGGTGCCAGCTTGCCGGTCAATCCCGGACCATCGTTGACCAGGCGATAAAACGCTCGCGCAGCTCTTCGGCGGGTACGGTCGTCTCCCCCGCAGCCAAGATCAGCAGCCGGCACAGGTGCACCAACAGGCCCACCGGATCATCGACGTACGCCTCACCCAGCTCGACGCGGGCCGGCGAGCAGGGCCACGGCTGACCGCAGGTGCCACACGACCAGGCGGGACGGACGAGGCGCTGGTGGTTCGTGGCCCGCAGCGACCAGCGGGGCGGCAGGTGTAGCAACTCCCGGGACCACTCGTCGAGCATGCAGCCGTCGGGCTCACACTGCGGGCAGACAGCGTGCAACGTCCATGGCTCGCGGCGGGTGTCGTGCAACAAGCTGGCCTGGCGGGCCAGGGCGTACAGCTCGGAGTCGTCGTCGCTCACCGATAACCTCCCATGCCCGCGACAGCAGGTGCGGCACGCAGTTGCTGCCCAAGGGGCAGCAGGGGTCCGTACAGGATCGTGGTGGGTGCGTCGTCCCACGCCGGACCGAAGAGCAGCAACGGACGGCTCGACTTCCCGCGCCGGCTACGGCCAGGACCGGCAGGACGTATGGCGTCGCGCCGGTGTCTGCCCTGGTAGCCACGCGGGCGGACAGCTCGCCGATGCCGGCTCATCGCAGGTCACCACACATCCGCACCGGCCCAGGCGGATCAGGTGGTTCCTGGCCTTCCTCAAGACGTACGAACAGCGGCCGAGGAATCGGCGGCGTCGGTGGCGGCTCCGGCGACTGGTCCGGCTCGTCGCTGCTGCCTCTGCCTAGCCATCTCGGTCGACGCAAGGCATCTCTCCCTTCTCCGGGAGGGTGCAGTGCCCGACACCCGCACCTGCGTCGACCGCCGCACCCAACAAAGGCACGGCAGGGCGATCCCATGCCGCACCGTCCCACATGGAGACGGCAGTGATGGGCAGCCGCATCCACTGGTCACAGGCTGTCGAAAGGCACTTGTGGATGCCAGGTATTGGCTGTCCGCCGGGCGCTGGTCGATGTCCGCGGACACCCGACAGTCACTGGTTCGGCTAATCTGATCGCGTGACCAGCTACCTTGAGGTATCGACAGCAACTGCAACGCAAGACGAGGCAATCAGGCTCGCGGAATCTGCCGTCACCGCCCGTTTAGCAGGAAATGCACAGGTCATCGGCCCGGTGGTTAGCGTGTTTTGGCATCTTGGTGAACGTGGTACTGGCCAGGAGTGGCGGTTGTTGCTGTACACCACGGAGAGGCGATATGAAGATCTAGAAGCATACTTGTTGGCACATCACCCGTGGGATAACCCACAGGTTACTGCCACCTCGATCGTGGCAGGCTCCGCTACCTGTCTGGAGTGGCTACGCAAGTCTGTCGATGATGAATGAACTCCGTCGCCTCCGCCATTACGTCGGCGACACAGGGGAGCAGAGGCTCGATCGCTAGGCGATCAAGGACAGCCTGGAGTCGACTACCCGGACGGACCGAGCCAACACCTACAGACAACTTCATAGCTCTACTTACCGCTTCGCATGCCTGCTCGATTTCGTTCGCGTCGATATAGGCATCCGCTAACCACAGTAGGTAGAGAGACTTGTCTCTTCCATGCGTATCGTCGTAGACGCTGAGCGCCAATTCAAGAGCAGGTATCGCCCGCACTGGACGGCGCAGGATTGCCCAGCATCTGCCCGTCATGATCTCGACCTCGGTCTCATCGACCCAATAGACCCAATCGGGCTCTGGCCGATCATCTTGCTCCGTCAGTGCCGCAGCCCCAATATTCAGATGAGTTTCGGTTTCGCCAACATCTCCAGCCACCGCGAGCGCCCACGCTTTACGCGTATGGAGGAGCGTCCGCACACGAGGAGTAGCCTCTTTGTCGGCGATTTCGCACGCAGCGATGGCCAACTCCGTGGCCTTCTTCCCGGTCGCCCCATAAGCCTGAAACGCCATTGCATTCGCAGCAAGCGCCGCACTCGCCCCGTCATGGGCAGCATCGAGGCTCAGTCGGTATAAGCGGTCCGCTTCACCATGCCGCCCAGCATCGAACGCTGCCCAACCTGCCATTTGCGCCTGCTCCGAGACGACCGCCAACAGATCACGACCAGTGACCTCTGAATACGAGCACTCCTTGACCAATCGGAGTGTAGAGTCAAGCTCAGATACGTACATTGAATAGGTATCAATACCGCCAAGGTAATCGTCGACACGCCGGAGTCGGGCAGTACGGTCGAGAAGCTGTCGAGGAACGCTTGAGCCTAGTTTCGGCCCGCCATCAAGGAGAGCACGAGGAAGGGCGGCAGCGATGCCCGCTGCCGCGACCAGGCTACGTCGCCGCACCCCCTCTGGCCGCACGTCAACCATTGCCACCAACTCGCCACCCGCGTCGAGCGCATCATCAATCCGCTGTGCGACTTGATGCGTGGGCTGCTTACGCCCAGTCTCTAACTCGTGAATATAGCTCTTCGCGTAGTAGCTGACCCCTGCTAAGGCGCGAAGGGACAGGCCGCGCGAAGCGCGCAATTGCCGTAGGCGGCTGGCGAACGATGACGCATCGAATTGTGACATTTACCCTTCCCCGTAACGGGCTGATGCGAGCCTACCCGGCCGCTACCTGAACAAGCACGGCACGATCGACGCTAACACACAATAATTTACTAAGCATCCACGAAGATCGCCATACAGGCCAATTAGATTAGGCGCAACTGATCACTGCAACTCGCCCCGAGCTTGTCGAGCGACTAACTCCAAGATCGCGATAACGGCGCCTGCGCCGACAATCTCTCCTCGATGGACGAGTTCCCGAGTCTCCGCCGGGGAACCAGGCCACCCACTCAGCCTCGTTCACGTCCATGGGTACACCGATGTGCTTGGCCCAGATGCTCCTACGAAGGCTTGACCGGCGGGAATGCGATCAAGCGAGTTGTGTTTTTAGCGTTTGTGGCGCATGCTCCAACTATGGCGACAATAAGTGGAGACCTCCTGACCACCGGTCAGGTTGCCAAGCTGCTGGGGTCGTCGCGCCAGCAGGTGGTCAACCTGTGCGAGCGTGGAGAACTGCCGTTCGTAAAGGTCGGCAGGCATCGGAGAATCAAGCGGGACCATGTTGAGGCGCTGCTGCGCCCCAAGCCGGAGCTGACTCGTGATCAGCTCAAGTCGCTGTGGCTGCACCAAGCGGTAGCGGGCAGCTTGGTCACCGACCCGGACGAGGTACTGGGCAAGGCCAGGGAGAATCTCGATCGACTCCTCCGGCAGCACCGAGAGACCATGACCGAGGTGTGGCTGAAGCGCTGGCAGGAAAAGATCAACGAAGGCGTCAGTGTCGTCCTCAAGGTGCTGACCTCGGATGATCCGGAAGCTGTGGAGCTACGACAGAACTCGCCCTTTGCTGGGGTCCTATCACAGGCACAGCGCAAGAAGGTTCTTGAGTCCTTCACACGCAGCGGCTGGAAACGAGCGGCATGAGACGCGAGCGGCATGAGACGCGAGCAACTGGAGCATGTCCTGCGGTCCGCGTGCCAAATCGCCGGAGACCCGGACGTCCTCGTCATCGGCAGCCAGTCGGTGCTGGGGGCGATCCCGGAGAGCAGACTTCCGCTAGAAGCCACCGCCTCGATGGAGGTCGACGTGGCATTCTTCAATGACCCGGACGACCAAAAGGCTGACCAGGTCGACGGCGCTATCGGCGAGTTCTCATTTCACGAGATGAACGGCTACTACGCCCAGGGCGTAAGCGTGTCGACCGCTACGTTGCCCGAGGGGTGGCAGGATCGGCTAGTTCTGGTGGAGTCTCAGAGCACCCAACCGGGGCGCGGCTACACGCTCGAACCACACGACTGCGTCGTGTCCAAGCTGGTAGCTGGCAGGGAGAAGGACTACGCCTTCGCCGACGCGCTGATCCGAGCCGGGCTCATCGAACCAGCAGTAGTCGCCGAGCGGATCGAAATGGTCGACGTCCGCCCATTGGTGCTGAAACGGCTGAGGGACTGGATCACCATGCACCTGCCGGTAATCTGACGGCTGCAGAGCGGCGGTCACATCGCTCCGCCGATACGCCTCGATCACGGCGGTCATACGACTTGTTGGCCACTGACGCAACAACCAGGACAGAGCCGGGAGATGCCGACAGGTAAACGGCATGACCAGTGAGACGCGGCAGCCCCGAGCGAGACGAAACAGGTTCACAACCCACAAACGCGCCCCCTGATCAGCGTTCGCGGTGGTCAGGGGGATTTGCTGTCCACAAAAGCGGAGGGTGTGGGATTCGAACCCGGTTCACCCCCCAGGTCAGCCGATCAACACGCTGATTACCTCGTAATTTGCGCCGGAGTCGTCCGGCCTTCTCCGGTCTGCTCCGGAGTCATTTCCCCCACGATCCCCCCATCAGGAGGAGCCGGAAGCATGCCGGCAACGGCGGCCATAATGCCCTCGTCGACCTCCGTCAACAGGTGCCCGTACACGTCTGAGGTGACAGCGATCGAGGCGTGACCCATGCGCCGGGAGATTGCCGTCAACGGCCGCCCCGCGCTGATGAGGTGCGCGACGTGGGTGTGCCGCAGGTCGTGCAGTCGGACCCGTCCCAGCCCCGCCTCGTCAAGGATGCGGGGCCACACGCGCTGCCGGAAGTTCCGAGTCACCGGCCGGACACCGTCCAGGTCGGTGAAGACCATGTCGTCGCGGTCCTTCCCGACGAGCAGCGGCGCCAGCGCGTGGCCGACCGCTGGCGGGAACGTAACCGTCCGACGCGACCGCTCCGACTTCGGGTCGGTGAAGATGGGCACCCCCCCGATCCCGTCGTGCATCGCTTCGAGGACTTCCAAGCGGCCGGCGAGCACGTCGACCCGGCCGACCCGCAGTGCGGTCGCCTCCCCATACCGGAGACCGGTCGCGACGAGCAGGGTGACAAGGGGCTTCCAGTGCTCCGGGGTGGCGGCGAGCAGCCGGCCGATCTCGGGAGTGGTGAGGAACCGCATCTCCTGGCGGCGCACCCGCGGCAAGCCCGTTGACCCCGCAGGGTTAACCCGCAGATACCGCTGCGCTACAGCCGCGTCCAGGAGCTTGTGCAGGATCGCGTGGCTGTTGCGGATCGTCTTCGGGCTGAGCTTCCGCCCGCCCGGCCATTTGCCGGCGGCAAGCCGAGACACGAACTGCTGCACGGCCAAGGCGTCAACCTCATCGAGCGACAGGTCTCCGAGCAGGGGCCGAATGTGGTTGCGCACCCGAGAGTCCTCTGTCCGCTGAGTGGTCGGCTTCAGGGTGCTCGCGTACGACGGCCACCACGCGTCGATCCAAGCGGAAAGGGGGATCCGGCCGGCGCGGGGGTCGATGTACTCGCCACGCATCCGGTCGGCGCGCATCCGGGTCATCGCCGCCTTCGCGGCGGTCTTGGTCGGATAGCCGGACTCGATAGTCAGCTTCCGGTCGCCGAGCTGCTCTCGAATGCGCCAGCCGGGGCCGTGCCGCTCGACCCACACGCTCGCTAGCCCGCCCGGCGCGGTCGTTCGTCGCCGGCCTTAGACGTGGTGGCGTCAAACCACTCACTCACCCAGGCAACGCGCTGAAGCAACTCATCGCGACGGCTGGGGTCAGCGGTTTGGTACTGGTCGAACAGCGTCTCCAGCTCTGGGGGGAGCTGTGTCGGCATGGACGCGTGAGTGAAGCCCTCGGCAACCCCGGCCCGGGCCGCAAGGTCACGCTGGTCTACGTCGAGCGCAGCAGCCAGCTTTCCGATCGCCGCCAAGCTGGGACGCTGCTTCCCCGACCGCCAGTTGCTGATCGCGGAGTGGCTGATCTCGGCGGCCTCGGCGAGCGCGATGTCGTAGCGAAAGCCCCTGGACTTCTTCAAACGGTCCAGGTGGGCAATGAAGCTCTCTCGCTCCGGCCATTCGACTGTGCGCACACGCACGAGGTTAGGGACATCTGCGCGCCCTGTCACGTGCGTGCCCTCACACACATCGTTGCTGGTCAAGGCCAAACTGTTGTAGACGGCTGCCATACCTCGGCTCTCCCAGCAGATTCATGGATGTGCGCGTGGGCAGCATAGCCCGTTTGGTTGATACGCCACATCCGCTTGGCCCTCTTGTGCGCGTGCGCACGCACACGCTATGTTCTGTGCGCGGCCGAAAACCGGAGCAGACCGGAGAAGGCCGGAGCAGAGAGAGGAGGACAGCAGCGATGAGCGAGAAGTGGCTGACGATCGACGACCTCGCGGAACTGCTCAACGTCAAGCGGACGTGGGTGCGCGACAAGGTCACCGCCCGAGTGCTTCCCCACCGTCGCGTTGGCGGCGTTCGCTTCACGCCCAAGGACGTCGCCGCCATCGAGGAGATGTTCTTCGAGCCGGCGATCACTGACACCCCGTCCAGGGCTGCCGCCCGTACTCGGCAGGCCGCCGCATGAGCACGCGCAGCCTCAACGCCTTCTTTCGCGGCATCGCGTCCGCACCGAGCATGACCGCCTGCTGGATCTGGGGTGGCCAGCCCTCCTGGGACGGCTACGGCAAGTTCGGCAAAGGCGGCCACCGGGCACACCGCCGAGCCTACGAACTCGCGATCGGACCGATCCCGCCCGGCATGGTCATCGACCACCTGTGCGAGGTGCGGGTGTGCGTCAACCCGCTGCACCTGCGGGCCACGACGCAGCGAGAGAACGTTCTGCGCAGCGTCAAGACGATGCCGAACATCAACGCCGCCAAGACCCACTGCCCGGCGGGCCACGCGTACACCGCTGCAAACACGTACCGCCGCCCGCGCGGTGGGCGTGACTGCCGCGCCTGTCGCCGCGAACTGGTGGCACTACGTCGGGCCGCCTGACCCGGACAGAAACCAGCGCCCCGCATCCCCAACCACGAGCACGCGGAGCGCCAGAACGAAAGGAACCGTACCAGTGACACAGCCCCACAGCCCCTACGACCTGGGTGACGTGCCGGCCCTGGTCGCCAACCTCGGCCCCGCCCCCACGCCGACCGTCACCAACGGCATCCACGTCGGCCCCGCCAGCATCGCGGTCGCCCTCGAGCGGGCCGCCGCCGACTTGCGCGCCATGGGCGACGTCAGCATCGCGCCGACGTGGGTCACCCTGAGCCTGCAGGTGGTGCAGCGCCCGACCAGCGTCACCGCCGACCGCTTCGCCACCGTCGACCGGCTCAGCAAGGCGCTGGTCGGCGAGGCCGGTGAGCACGGAAAGAGTTCGTACGGCGTGCCGTACCGGTGGACCGACGCCCGCGGCGACCTGATCTGCCAGGTCTACACCAATCCGGGCGAGGTGGACCAGTGACCGCCGGACCGCGGCCGACGACCCCGCCGCAGCCGACCGGCCCGTGGTGGCCCTGCAACCGCCCGGCGGTGACCCGGTGACCGCCCCGGCCTACACCGGCCGCCACCGGCCCGCCAACACCAACCCCACCACCGGCGGCCGGCGGCTCATCCCCACCGCTGACCGGGTGCCGGCCGGGTGGACGCCGCTCGCCGACGACGTCCGGGCCGGACTGGCCCCCACCCACACCGCCACCGCCACCACCACCGTCATGCCCGCCCTGGAGGCAACGCGATGACCACCACCGACCCGACCCCGCCGCTCGACCTGGACGCCATCCGCCGGCGCATGGACGCTGCCAGCCCTGGACCGTGGATCGCACATCCCGACGGGCTCGTCTGGACCGAGCAGGCCATCCCGGGCGACCCGGTGTCCGGCTCCGTTGAGCTGGCCGACGCCGAGTTCATCGCCCACTCCCGGGCCGACATCGAGCTGCTACTGGCCGAGCTGACCGAGGTTCGCGTCGAGCTGGACTACCAGCGGCAGATGCGCGCCAACTACGACGAGCTGCACGCCGACCAGGTCGAGCAGTTGCGCGCCGAGCTGGCCGAGGCCCGGGACACGATCGCCACCCTCCGCCAGGTCGTGGCCGATGCCGCCGACGCACTCGGCGAGGGCGAGCAGGGCACCGACCACGACCACCCCGACGAGCCGACCAACCCGGACGCCGCCGTGGCCTGCCTGCTCTGCACGCCGCTCGCGCTGATCACTGTCGGCCAGCTC
The DNA here is from genome assembly GCF_014203835.1 of Micromonospora polyrhachis. Taxonomy (NCBI): domain Bacteria; kingdom Bacillati; phylum Actinomycetota; class Actinomycetes; order Micromonosporales; family Micromonosporaceae; genus Micromonospora; species Micromonospora polyrhachis. Next base: position 3,076,927 of record NZ_JACHJW010000001.1, read on the forward strand.
GACCAGCACAACCGCGAGCACCACGCCGAAGCCCTGGCCGAGGCCGCGCAGACCGTGTCCCTGCCGGGGGTGTCGTGATGCTCGGCGCACAAGCCATCGACGAAGGGCCGGCCGTCACCCGGCTCACCGCCGGCCCCGACGCCGAAGCAGTCCGCGCCGACCAGGCCGCAACCGCCCGCCGGGTCCTCTCCGAGCAGGCCCTCGACCTGCACCCCGGGGCCCGAACCGGCGACCCGACCGCACTGCAAGCCGCGAAACGCTGGCGGGACCACATGTACGACCTGCTCGGCCTCACCCAGCTTGTCGAGCAGCCGGCACCCGTGCGGGCCGCCAAGCAGCCCCTGGAGACCCGGGTCATCACCCGAATCCGGCCGCAGGGCGACGACCTCGACTGGCGACCCAACGCCGCATGCGCACAAACCGACTCGGAGACCTTCTTCCCCGTCGGATGGGGCCGCGCCGACCGGGAGCTGGCCGAGCAGGCCAAGGACATCTGCCGCCGCTGCCCCGTCCGCGACCAGTGCCTCACGTGGGCGATCACCCACCGGCAGGCCCACGGCATCTGGGGCGGCCTCGACCCCGACGAGCGGGCCGCCATCAAGCGCCGCGACACCGGACGGGCGGTCGCGTGATGCGCCGCGCCGACACCGCCCGCGTGCTCAAACCCGCCCGCCGCCGCCCACCACCCGGCCACTGGATCATCGCCAGCCTCACCGCCGGCCACCCCGTCGCCGCCGAACAGCAGCCCGACCCGGACTGCGCCCAGTGCGTAGCCACCACCAGCCCCACCAGCCAGGAGGTACAGCCGTGACCACCACCGCCAACCCGACCCCGACCACCGCCGACGACGACCAGACCCTCACCACCTGGTGCGCCCAGGTCGCCGCCAGCCACCACAACTACGAGACCCGCGAGTGGATGCACTACGAGACCCAGGACATCCGCGACCGGGCCCTCGTCAAGTGGACCATCCGCTGCCTCGGCAACACCGGCTACTCCGCCGCCGAGAACACCCGGCGGGTCGTCAGCATCCTCGCCGAGCGGCACGCGCTGCTGGAGTGGCTGCGCGCCGAGCTGGCCGACGCCCACGACGGTTTCGCCCGCCTCACCGCCGAGCTGGCCGAGGCCCGCAAGGTCGCCCTGATCTACCGCGACGCCATGGTCAGCCAGCACGAATGGGGCGGCCACCTGGTCGAGGGCAACTGCGCCGACTGCACCCGCGCCGCCGAGGCGCTCGACGGCAGCCTCGCCTGCGACCGGTACCGCCAGTGGCAGCGCCAGTACGTCGACGCCCTGGACACCCATCTACCGCAGTCCTGACCCGACCCGGGTGGCCCGGTCGAGGGGGCCGGGCCACCCACCAGCCCAACAACAACCCGAGAGGAGGCAGCGGTGACCATCTCCGACACCGCGCTCGCCAACGTCATCGCCAGCCTCACCACACCCAAGCCGCCCGCGCCGCAACCGGCCGGGCCACCACCGTCCACCGTCACCGAACTACGCCAGGTGCTCATCGACTACGACGCGTCCCGCCCCAGGTCGATGCAGAAGCGGCTCGGACCATCCGAGCTGGGCACCCCCTGCCAGCAGCAGATGGCCCGCAAGCTCGCCGGGGCACCCCGCCGGCCGATCACCGCCCCCACCTGGGCCCCATTCCAGGGCACCGCCGTCCACGCCGAGATGGAACAGGTCGTCAACTTCTGGAACCAGCAGCTGGGCTGGGAGCGGTGGCTGGCCGAGGACGACCTCGAAGTCGACCCTGGGCTACCCGGCATCGACGGCATCCGCGGCCACGGCGACGCGTTCGACCTCGACCACGGCATGGTCGTCGACTGGAAACACGTCGGCACCACCGCGCTCAACAAGCTGCGAACCGCCAAGCGGCTCGGCAAACACCCCGCCCAGCAGGTATCACCTGAGTACCGGGTACAGGCCCACCTGTACGGGCTCGGACACCAGCGCAAGGGCCGCGACGTGCGGTACGTGCGGCTCGTGCTGCTCGCCCGCAGCTGGCAGTACGACGACTCCGACGAGTGGACCGAAGAGTTCAACCCGGACATCGCCTACATCGCGATCATGCGCTACTACGAGACGCTCGACATCCTCGCCGCCCTCGATGTGGCCAACCAGCCGGACATGCTTGCCGCCGTACCGGCCGCACCTAGCAGCGACAGCTGCAAGTGGTGCCCCTTCCACCGCCCCGGACAGCCCTCCGGCTGGGCCGGCTGCGCAGGTGACACCGGAGCCCACGAGCGGCGCATCGACCGCATCACCAACGGGCTCATCGCCCCATAGACCCCGGCACCCAAGCAGGTGCCGGCCAAGGAAACCAGCAAACCAGGAAGACAGGAGCACCCCTAGTGGACGCGAACGACCTGCTCATGGGAGGCGGCATCAAGTCGGCCGCATTCCCCGACCAGCAGTACGGCACCACCGTCGGCGGCCCCATCGTCCGGGAACCCCAAGTCCGGCAGCAGACCGACTTCGACTCCGGCAAGCCCAAGGTCTACGACGACGGGAAGCCCGTCATGCAGATCATCGTGCACGTCAAGACCACCCAGCGAGACCCGATGACCCCGACCGACGACGGCGTCCGGGCCCTGTACCTGCGCGGCCAGATACAGCAGGCCGTCCGCGACGCGGTCCGGGCCGCCGGGGCACCCGGGCTGCTCGTCGGCGGGGAACTGCACGTCACCTACGTGCGCGACGAGCCGAACAGCCGCGGACGCGGCAAGCCGAAGAAGGTCTACGAGGCCCGCTACACCCCGCCGCCCAGCCAGGGCAACAACGCCCTCATGGGTGACGCCCCGGACAGCCCGGCACCGCAGGCGGCGACCACCGCCCCGGCCGGCGTCGACCAGGCCATCTGGGACCAGATGAGCGGCGAACAGCGCACCAAGCTCCTCGCCGCCATGGGCGTCAACCAGTAGCCGGAGCACCAGCGTCGCTGCCAGCCCGTCGAGAGGGCGGACTGGCAGCGGCCCCGGAGCCCCGGAAACACCCACAAGCCCAAACCGCAGACCACGACAGCTCAGGAGCCACAGTGACGACGAGCACCGAGCAGCAGACGAGCCAACTGGACCCCACCATGGTCCGCACCTGGCTCAACGTGCTCTACGTCAACACCCCCGGCCTCATCCACATCAGCTCCACCGGAAACTGGGCCGGCCGCGCCTTCACCGAGCACAACCAGGCCGCCGACTACGTCACCCGGCTCGACGCCGGGCAGCCCGAAGGCATCTACCTGCGGGCCACCACCCTGCGCGGCCAGCCCGAGCGAGGTGGCCGGGGCAGTGCCGCCGACAGCCATGCCCTACCCGGCATGTGGGCCGACCTCGACATCGACGGGCCCGGACACAAACACCAGGTGTGCGCCGACGACTGCACCAAGACCCACGTGCACATCACCCGGCCCCTGCCACCCACCGACGACGCCGCCCGACAGATCATCACCGACAGCGGCCTACCCGACCCCACCCTGTGGGTGCACTCCGGCGGCGGCCTCTACCCGTGGTGGCTACTCGACCAACACGTCGACATCACCGCCGACAACCTCGCCGACATCGAACAACTCTCCATCCGCTGGCAGGCCGCCATCGGCCGGTCCGCCGCCGCCCTCGGCTGGCACTACGGCACCGGCGTCAGCGACCTCGCCCGCGTACTGCGCATCCCCGGCACCGTCAACCGCAAAGAAGGACTCGCCCGGCCCTGCCGCATCGTCGACGCCCAACCCGAGCGATACAGCCTCAACCAGCTGCGCGCCGGCCTCACCGCAGCCCAGCAGCGGCACCCCGAACCCGCCCCGCCACCGGTGCCCGTGCAGCGTCGGCTCGAAGTGGTGCGCGGCCCCGGCGAGATCACCCCCAACGACGACTTCGAGCAGCAGGTTGCCTGGGACGACCAGCTGCTGCTCGGCGGTGCCGGCTGGACCATCACCAAAGGCGCACCCGGCACCTACTGCGAATGGCGACGCCCCGGCAAGACCACCGCCGGCATCTCCGCCACCACCGGCAAAGACCCCGCCCGCGACCGGCTCTACGTGTTCTCCGACGACGCCGGCCTGCCCGTCCAGCAGGAAATGACCAAGCCCTACGTGTACGCCCTGCTACACCACGGCGGGGACACCCGCGCGGCCACCCGTGAACTGGCCCGCCTCGGCTACGGCACCCCACTACCGCCCCGCGACCCGGCCGCCGAGCAGCGGGCCGCAATCGCCGAACTGGTGCCGCCGGCCAGGGCCAACGGCCGCAACCTGGCCGCCGTGGACGGCACCGCCGCCCGGGTGCTCGACAGCGCGGTGCCCGCAGCGACCGGACCGAAGCCCCGAGCGTGGACGGCAGAACTCGACGTCAGCAACGCGGCGATGGCTGCGGAGTGGCTGCGCGACGAGATCGGACGAGGTCGCCTGGCCGGCATGTTCTACCGGGCTCCTGAGATCGTGCACACCCCCCGCGAAGGCGAAGACGGCTACATCCCGACCGGCACCGATAAGGACGACGACGGGCCAGCCCAGGTGCGTGTCGTCAGTGACTCCACCCTCGCCTCTCGCATCCAATACACGTACGGCGTCTACAAGATGGCGAAACGTGACGAGGACTGGGAGGCCGTACCCGCCCTGTTCCCGCGGGCAGCCGCCCACGTCGCCGTTGACGTCCCCGACATGCTGCCAAATCTGCGGCCGCTGCGAGGCGTCACCCACTCGCCAATCCTGCGCGCAGACGGCACCGTACTGTCCGAGCCCGGCTACGACCAGACCACCGGACTGCTTCACCTGCCCGAGCCGGGGCTGACGATTCCGCCGATTTCCGAGCGGCCCACCGTCGTCCAGGTCGCCAACGCGGTCGCCCTGCTCGACGAGATGGTGGCCGGGTTCGCGTTCCTCAGCGAGCACGACCGGGTCAACTACTACGGCATGCTGATCACGCCGCTGCTACGTGACCTGGTTCCGCCGCCGTACAAGCTGGGCGCGATCGGCGCACCGCAGCCAGGCAGCGGGAAGACCCTGCTCGCCAACATCGCCCGCATCATCCACGGCGGGGTATTCCGGTCCGAGATGCCCGGCGACGAGAACGAGCTGCGCAAGCAAATTTCCACCATCCTCGACCACACCACCGGGCCGGTCGTCCACTTCGACAACGTCACTGGGGTGCTGCGCTCATCGGTCATGGCCGGCCTGCTGACGTCGGCCAAATGGGATGACCGCAGGCTCGGCGCCAACGAGATGATCAACGCCAAGAACGATCGGCTCTGGGTCATCACTGGCAACAACTTGTCCCTCGGCGGTGACCTCAGCCGCCGCGCCCTCTGGTGCACCATCGACCCTGGCGTGCCAGACCCGCACCTGCGCACCGACTTCGCCATCAAGAACCTGGAGGAGTGGGTCCGTGCTCGACGGGGAGAGTTGATCTGCGCGCTGCTCACCATCGCCGCCGGCTGGATCAGCGACGGTGCCCCAACCCGTGGCGAGCGGGGCAGTGACTCGTACGCCCGCTGGATTGAGACAGTCGACGGCATCTTCGCCCACGCTGGCGTGCCTGGTCGATTCGCCGACGCCGAGTCCGCCCGGCAGGAAACCGGGTCCGACGACGACGAGTGGCGCGACTTCTTGGCAAAGATTCGCGAGGTCTTCAGCAACCGACCGTGGACCGGCAAAGAGGTGATCGATTCGATTGACACGGGCTCGCTGATCGACCGGCGACCCATCCCGATCGACGCGCTACCGACCGACCTCGCCGAGAAGGCAGCCAGATCCGCCACTGGGGTTGCCGGCATCGGCCGGTCGCTCGGGCGGTGGCTGGCCAACCGAGAAGGCCGTTGGGCTGGAAACCTGACCGTCCGGTCTCTTGGCAAGGATCGGACTGGCGCTGGCCTTTGGAAGATCCAGATGGTCGGAGAGTCACGATGAAAGCCGCTTTTGTAGCGATGAGTAATCGGGGTGCAGAGTTTGCCGAGTTTGCAGAGTTTGTTTTAGCCCTTACCGCGCGTACGACTTACGAAGTAATCACAGTGCGTAATCAAGTTGTTAGGCGCTTTATGTGGGGCCGCCGAGAGGAACTCTGCAAACTCGGCAAACTCTGCAACGGCTGGCGGCCCCGATGACCGCCCACCTGATCACCACCCCCGTTGCCGCCGGCATCCACCTCCGCTGCGGCACCCCCGTCATCGTCGGCGTCGCCGAAGGACTACTCGCCCGCGTTGACCTCACCCCACTCAACCGCGCAGGCGAGATCCACGCCCTCATCGCCGGACTGCAGACCTACACCCTCACCCGCCACGGCCTGATCCACCGCGACGCCGGCCGCATCGCCGGCACCTCGCTCGCCAAGGCCGGGCCGGTGCTTGCCCAGCACACCTGCCGCCGACAGATCCCCGCCGAGCACCGCGCCAACACCCCACCGCCCGCTCGCGTTGCCACCACTGGCAACTGCCCGTTCTGAGGAGACCCCGATGACCACCCGCCTCACCATCACCCTCTGCGGCAGCCTCACCCGAGCCGGCCGCGACCTGACCCGCGTACATCGCGCACTCGCCCTCGCCGGCCACCTCGTCCACGCACCCACCCCACCGCTGCCGGGCGAGCCGACACCCACCCCCGAGCAGTACGCCAACCTCGTCCTGCGACACCACGCCGCGATCCGCCGCAGCGACCTCGTCATCGCCATTTGCCCCGACGGTGAGCCCGGCGACGCCACCCGCAGCGAGATGGCCTACGCCCAACTCGTCGGACGGCACACCCGGTGGGCGTACGACATTGACGCCCTGCTGGTCGACATCGCCGCCGGCCGGCTCGACCAGACCGAGGTGCCCGCGTGAGCCGCAACCGCGACAAGGGCACCGCCTGGGAAACCGCCATCGTCGGCTATCTCCGCACCGCCGGAGCCACCCAAACCGAACGCCGAGCCCTTGCTGGCAACCTCGACCGAGGCGACATCGCCGGCATCCCCGGCCTTGTCATCGAAGCCAAGAACGAAAAGACCATCACCCTCAGCGCGTACGTCACCGAAGCCGAGCAGGAGCGAGTCAACGACGGGGCCCGCATCGGCCTCGCCTGGGTCAAACGTCGCGGTAAGACCAGCCCCGGTGACGCATACGTCGTCATGACCGGCGACAACCTGATCCGCCTCCTGGCCGACGCCGGCTACATCCAGTCGGAGGCCGCCCGTGGCTGAGGACCCCGACCGCACCACCGCCGTCGAGCTGCCCCCGGCGGTCATCCGCCGCATCCTCGACGCCGGCCAAGACGTAGCCCACGCCACCGAAGCCGCCCTTGCGCCCGTTGCCAGCTACGCCTACCGCGAGGGCTGGGTCGAGGGCTACCTCGCACGCCACCGAGAGATCCAGGGAGACCCGCAGTCATGACCGACCGAGTACGCCTCACCGACGTGCCACTCACCCCAGCCACCCACACCCGCCTCGCCGACGTGCTGGCCGCCATCGCCGCCACCGACCCATCCCGACACGGACACACCGGCCCCGACACCCCGGAGACCACCGCCCGCTACAACCGGCGTAACCGGCTGGTCTGGGCCGCGCTCACCCTGGCCCGCGACGCCGGCATTCCGGCCGGTGTCGGCGTGGATGTCGGCGACCCGCGGCCGGTTGTGGTCTACATCGACTTGCCGACCGGGCAGGTCTCCTGGCACCTGCCCGCGTACGACGGCGAGTGGGACGGACACAGCACCAACACCAAATACCGGCGCCTGGCGTCGTACGTCCGCATTTATGGCCGGCTCGACAGCGGCCAGCCGCCACTGGCCGCCGAGACCGCCCACCAGGCCCTCGACGCCATGTACGTCGTACGTGACCAACTCGCCGCCGAGCTGGAGCAGGCCCGCGCCGACCTTGCCCAGGCCCGGCGGGAGGCCGAGTCCCTCAAGGACGACCTCGCCGCAGGGGACGCCGTCATCACCGCCGCCCGAGCGGTGGCCGACTCCACCCGGCTCAGCCGGTCGGCACTCATGACCCTCGCCGATGCACTCGCCCACTACGGCACCCCGCCGCCGTACACCGCCCCGGCCCCCGGTTCCGCCACGCGCGCGGAGGAGCCCGCCGCCGAGAGTGCCGCCACTCAACGGCCCAAGCCCGGCCAGTTCTGCACCCAACACTGGTCGTGGCTATGCCAGGCCGGTCAAGGCCGCTGCCCCGCTGCCCTGCACGCCACCGACCGCGCCACCGGCGGTGACCGGTGACCACGCAGCTCGAACTCTTCGCAACCACCGCGCCAGTTGATGGCGCACCGCTCACCGTCGCCGACCTCGACGAGTGGATCGCCGTAACCCGCAACGTGGCTAACTCGCACGCCGCCGGCCACTATCCGTTCGAGTGGGCCCGCGCAGGCCTTGGCGCGTTACTCGGCGAGGTGATTCCGCATCGCCGCTGGTCGACGCGGGAACTGCTCGATGCGCTTGCTCGCGCCCGCCAGATCGCCGCCAAGGCCGACGTCGACGACCGCGTGATCGGCGGTGACCGGTGACCGCCACAATGCCCCGCCAGCCCGCCCAGACGGCCGTACAGCCACCGTCCACACCAGACGCACCCACCAGCACCCCCGACACCGCACACACCGCCTAAGGAGCCCCATGGCCGGCTACGACAGCACCGCCGACACCCTCAAGCACAGCCTCCGCGTTGGCGCCCTCCTGGCCCCCGTGGTCGCCGATCTGGCCCGCCGAGCCGTCGAGCACGACCTCAGCAAGCTCGCTGATCCCGAGCTATCCGCCTACAACGAGACCGTCCCGCTGTTACGGACCACCACCTACGGCACCGCCGAGTACGAACGCCACCGGACAGCAATGGGCGATGCGCTCACCCACCACTACGCCCACAACCGGCACCACCCAGAGCACCACCAGGGCGGAATCAGCGGCATGACTCTCGTCGACCTGATCGAAATGCTCGCCGACTGGCGGGCTGCCACTGAGCGCCACCCGGACGGCAGCCTCGCGGCCAGCCTGCCAATCCAGCAGCAGCGCTACGGAATCAGCGACCAGCTGATGCAGATCCTGACCTCCACCGCCCGCCACCTCGGATGGCTCGACCCGTCCTGACGCCCGCTGGCCGCCGCCACCACGGGGCGGCCACCACCCCGCACCCCGCACCACCCGTACCGACCCGGGAGAGACCAACGTGATGACCCCGACCGCCCACGCGGACACACTTACCGCCGACGTAGACCAACTCACCAAACCCATCCACGTCGCCATCCAAGGCCGGATCATCACCCACCCCAGCCTCCTCGACGCACTCCGCGACGCCTGCACCCCCAGCGCCAACAGCGGCGGCAACATCACCCGCCGAGCCCCCACCAGCCGGCCACCCGCCCGCCTCGACACCATCGACCGCCTCGCCGAGATCTACGTAGGCATCTCCACCTGGCACAGCCGCCTCAACCTGCCCAGCCCACCCCGCAACGCCGACTGGCAGAAAGCCGTGTTGCGAGCGTTCCCCGCAGCCGTACCCGACCTTGCACCCGCCATCGCCGACTACCTGCGCGACGAAATCCACGACTGGTGGCGCGTCGCAGCGGTCGGATCCGGGTGGCGGCCCGAGCAACTCCGCAAGCTCCGATAGCAGCGTGTCCGAAATGACCAACCAGGGTCATGATCTGCTACGCTTGCGCTCAGCGCAGCCTCATACCCAACGGCAGTGAGGCCCAACAACAGCCCGGTCGAGCGTGACGCTCCCGGGCTGTTGCCATTCCAGCGAGGAGCCGCCATGCCACAGCCCAGCGTTGGCCGCATCGTCCACTACACCAGCTACGGCACGCCGAATGGCGAGTACCCCAGCGTCTGTCGGGCCGCCATCACCGCCGTCGACAACTACCAGACCCCCGCCGTCAACGAGGCCGGACAGCACATCGGACACGTCGACCTGGCCGTGCTCAACCCCGAAGGCCTGTTCTTCAACTGCGGCGTGCACCAGGCCGACGCCGCCCACCGCGGCGGCACCTGGCACTGGCCCGAGCACGTCTAACACAAACGTTCCGTGGCGGAACGGTGCTGGGTCGCTGGGGAAGCGGGCAGGCGATGGCTGCGCCTGCCCGCACAGCACGGAGGTGACCATGCCCCGAGCGCTCCGAGTCTGTTCAACCCCAGGCTGCCCAGAGCTGACCACTGGCGGACGCTGCGACCAACACCGACAGCAAGCCGAGCAGGCACGAGGCACCGCAGCATCGCGCGGCTACAACGCACGCTGGCGCAGACGACGCACCGCCTACCTACAACGCAACCCCATCTGCCGCCTCTGCCACGGCCTCGCCACCGTCGCCGACCACTGGCCCACTAGCCGACGCGACCTTGTAGCCCAGGGCGCGGCAGACCCCGACGCAGACCACCAACTCCGACCACTGTGCGCGCCATGCCACAGCAAGGAGACGGCACAGCATCAGCCAGGCGGATGGCACACCACCTGACCGCCGTTACGCTCCGTCACCAGGGGTGGGGGGTGACCCCCTAGACGCCCAGGTCAGGGGACCGCCGGGGAGGGCTCCGGGATGTGCGGAGGGTTCAGACATTCAGAACGACCAAGGATCGTCACGCGATGTGACGGCCACCCGATGCCGCGCGATGCGGCTGAGGAGCGATCGACATGGCACGTGGTGGAGCACGTAACCGGTCAGGCCCCACGCCCGACCCTAAGTCGGCCCGATCGGACCGGCGCAGCTACAAACTGACCGCGCTCCCGGCGGAGGGCTACGACGGCGAGGTGCCGGACTTTCCGCTGCCGGACCTGCCCGTCTGGCATGAGTACTTCGTCGACAAGCAGAAGGTCCGCGAGCTTGACCAGGAGGCTACCGAGGACCGGAGCGACCGTGAGCGGGAGTTGTGGCGGTGGGCGTGGCGCACCCCGCAGGCCTGCGCCTGGTCGACGCAGCCGTGGCGTTGGCATGCGGTCGCGATGTGGGTGCGTACCTCGGCGCTGTGTGAGTCGTCCGACGCTACCGCCGCCGACAAGAACTCGCTGCACCGGTTCGCCGACCAGATCGGCCTGAGCCCGGCCGGGATGAAGGAGAACGGTTGGGCGATCGCCGTCGACGAGGTCGCCGCCAAGCGCGAGCAGACCACCACCGTGGCGGCCAAGCCCAAGCGGCGGCTGCGCGCCGTCGGCGATGAGTGAGTTCGTTGTCGACTTCCCCACCCTCGGCGACCTGATCGACGCCTGGATCGAGCGGCACTGCCGCGTCCCGGACAAGTTCAAGCGGGGCGACCCGTTTCGGCAGGCCGACTGGCAGTTCTGGTGCACCGCGAACCACTATCGGGTCCGCGAGGGCATCCGGTTCGTTGCGCCCGAGGACGCCGACGAGCACAACCAGGTGCTGCTGAACCAGGCGTTTGTCTACCGACGGTCGCTGATTGCTGCGCCGCAGAAGACTGGCAAGGGCCCGTGGTCGGCGTCGCTGGTTGCGGTGGAGGCATGCGGCCCGAGCTTGTTCGCTGGTTGGGCGGAAGAGGGCGACGTCTACCGGTGCGATAACAACGGGTGCGGCTGCGGCTGGGAGTACGAGTACCTGCCGGGTGAGCCGAAGGGGATGCGTCACCCGTCGCCGCTGATCCAGCTGACGGCAAACGCCGAGGACCAGGTCGATAACGTCTACAAGCCGTTGAAGGCGATGATCCGGCTCGGCCCGCTCAGCGAACTGCTACTGGTCCGAGAAGGGTTCATCCGCATCGCGGGCCTGTCCGACGATGAGGACCTGGACCGGATCGATGTGGTGACCTCGTCTGCGCGCACACGACTGGGCAACCCGATCACGTTCGCGATGCAGGACGAGGCTGGCCTGTACACCAAGGCCAACAAGATGATCGACGTCGCGGAGACCCAGCGCCGGGGTGCCGCCGGCATGGGCGGCCGGACTGTGGCAACCACGAATGCGTGGAACCCGGCCGAGGACTCCTACGCGCAGCGAACCTACGAATCGGCGAGCAAGGACATCTTCCGGTTCTATCGGGACCCGGACAAGGCGTTGCGAGGCCGGGACGGGAAGCCGCTGCGGTACGCGGTCAAGCGGGAGCGGCGCTTGATCCACGAGTACGTCTACGCCGGTTCTTGGTGGGTCAACCTCGATAGCATCGAGGCGGACGCGGCCGAGCTGATGGAGACCGATCCGGCTCAGGCCGAAAGATTCTTCGGTAACCGGCTGGTGTACGGGTCGGGCTCGTGGTGCAACGGCGAACGGTGGGATGCCCGGGCAGCGCCCCGCGAGGTGCCGGACGGTACGCCGATTGTGTTGGGCCTCGACGGCTCAGACGTGGATGACTGGACCGTGATCCGTGCCGAGACGCAGGCCGGCTACCAGTTCACCCCGACGTACGGGCCGGACCGGCGGCCGACCATCTGGGATCCCGCCCAGTGGTCCGGGCAGGTGCCCCGCTCCGAGGTGCGCGCCGCCGTTGACGAACTGTTCGCCCGCTACCAGGTGGTTCGGATGTATGGCGACCCGCCGTACTGGGAGACCGAACTGGACGAGTTCGCCGCTCAGTACGGCGAGAAGCGGGTGGTTCGCTGGGAGACGTACCGGCCGGTGCAGATGCACGCTGCTGCCGAGCGCTTGTTGACTGACGTGAACAAGGTCGACTCCGGGTGGACCCACGACGGGTGCCGGATCACTGCGATTCAGGTGCGCAACGCTCGGAAGCTCGCTCGAAACAACGGCCGGTACGTGCTCGGCAAGCCGGCGCAGGCTCAAAAAATCGACGCCTGCGTCACGTCGATTATCTGCCACGAGGCGGCTGGTGACGTGACCGCCGCAGGGCTGTGGCCGAAGCCGAAGACCCGCCGGAAGCTGATCGTGATGTGAGGTGAAGGAGGTGCCGTGGCGCTGCCTACCGATGACCTGGGCTGGTTGACGTGGTTGGCGCAACGCCACGACGCACGCCTGCCACAGCTCAAAGAGCTGAACTCGCTGTACGAAGGAACTGCGCCGCTGCATTACCTGCACCCGGAGATCCAGCGTGAGCTGGATGGCCGGATCCAGCCGGTCAGCCTCGGGTGGCCGATGCTGGCCGTTGACCCGCTTGAGGAGCGGTTGGACCTGCTGGCGTTTCGGTATCCGGAGGACGACGACCTGACGGACGCGTCGCCGGAGGAGCTGGCGTCCTACGCGGCTGACGCGAATCTGTTGCGGGTGTGGCGGGATAACCAGATGGATGCCGAGGTCACCATGGCGCACGTTGATGCGCTGGTGATGGGCCGGTCGTACATCTCGGTCGGCACCGGTGATGATTCGGACACTCCGCTGGTGGCGGTCGAAAGCCCGTTGGAGATGTACGCCGACATCGACCCGCGTACGAGAGTGCCGAGGGCGGCGCTGCGACGGTGGCGGGAGGATCAGGACTCGCTGGCGCGGTTGCCGGAGCAGTACGCGACCTTGTACCTGCCGGATCGGACGGTCTGGTATGACCAGGGGCCGCAGGGTTGGCGTGAGACTGGCCGGGATGAGCACGGCCTGGGCGAGGTGCTGGTTTCGCCGCTGGTGAACCGGGGTCGTACGGCGGACCGGTACGGGCGGTCGGAACTGACTCCGGCGATGCTCAGCCTGTCGCACGCGGCGAACAAGATCGCCACGGACATGATGGTCGCGGCTGAGTTCCACGCGATCCCGCTGCGGGCCATCTTCGGTATCGGGCCCGAGGATCTACAGGACGCCGACGGTAACCGTCAATCGGCGTTGCAGGTCATCATGGGCCGGCTGTTGACGGTGCCGACGGAGACGGCCGGTGACGTCAAGCCGCACGAGTTCCAAGCGTCGAGCCTGGCGAACTTCCACGACACGCTTAACCAGCTCGCCCGGTTGTGTGCTGGTCTGCTCGGGCTGGATCCGTCGGTGATGGGCTACACCACTGACAACCCGGCCTCGGCGGAGGCGTTGAAGGCGCGTGAGGTGCGGCTGATCCGCCGGGCCGAGCGGGCTCAGGTGGCGTTCGGCGGTGGTCACCGGCGGGCGGCCCGGCAGGTACGCCGGTTGCAGGAGGGTGGCCAGGAGGATCCGCGGGCGAAGCGCATCGAGGTCATGTGGCGTGACGCAGCTACCCCAACCAGGGCGCAGGCTGCGGACGCCGCTACCAAGCTGCTGACCGCTGGTGCGATCACGAAGCGACAGGCCCGGGAGGACATGGGCTACACGCCGGGCCAGATTCGGCGGATGGAGGCGGAGGACCAGGCGGCGGCTGAGCAGGACCCGGTCCGGCTGATCGCCGATGATCTGGCCAACCGGGCGTCGGTGCCGCAGCCGGAGCCGGCTGGTGTCGCCTGAGGCTGTGGCGCTGCGCCACTATCGGGACCGGCGCAGGCTGATTCGGGCTGTCGCCCAGACTGCCCGGGACGCGTGGCGTCGGGTCGATCCGGCCAACATCGCCGGGTCGTGGCATGGCGAATTGGTGCGGCTGCTGGTGACGCTGGTCGGGGCGCAGCAGGCCGCAGCGCAGCAGGCGGACGGCTACCTGTCGGCGGTGCTCGCCTCTCAGGGGGTGGCTGCGGAACCGGTGGGACTCCTGGTGTCGTCGGCGTTGACCGGTGTCGCCTCGGACGGCCGTCCGCTGGACAGCCTGCTGTACCAGCCGGTGGTGACGTCCCTGACTGCGATCGGGCAGGGTGCACCGGTTGGCCGGGCACTGGCCGGCGGGTACGTGCACCTGGACATGATTGTGCGGACGCAAGTGGCGGACGCTGGTCGTGTCGCGGATCAGGTCGCGACGGTGGCACGTAGGCAGGCGACCGGCTATGTGCGGATGGTTGTCGGCCGGACGTGCGGCAGGTGTTTGATCCTCGCGGGGAGGTGGTACGGGTGGTCGACCGGGTTCCGGCGCCACCCTCGATTACCGCTGCGACTGCATCCACATTCCGGCGGCTGAGAACACGGCTGGCGACTTGCGTACCGACCCGCGTGCGGCGTTCGACGCGATGACCCGTGAGGAGCAGGCCAAGGCGTTCACGGTGGCCGGCGCTGAGGCCATCAGATCCGGCGCGGATCCGGCGCGGGTCGTCAACGCCCGCCGGGGCATGTACGAGGCGGGCGGGCGGCTGCTGACGCGGGAGGCGACGACCCGGCGCGGCATCGGCCGTCCGATACGGCTCATGCCCGAGCAGATTTACCGCGACGCCCGCGACCGCAGCGAGACGCTACGCCTGCTGCGGCTGCACGGATACATCATCTGACCTGGCGCGATGCCGGGTCACCAACCCGAGAGGTCGCGATGACCCAGCCTGACCCGACTACCCCGCCGCCGGGCGATCCGGCGACGCCCCCCACCACCCCGCCGGCTGATCCGGCGCCGTCCACGCCGCCCGCCGATGAGCCGCTTGGCCCCGGGGGCACGAAGGCGCTCGCCGCCGAGCGTGAAGCTCGGAAGGCACTGGAGAAGCAGCTCGGCGAACTCGCCCCGCTGAAGCAGATCGCTGACCTGCTCGGCGGCAAGCCCAGCGGCGACGGCCGGACCGACCTGGAGCGGCTTACCGAACGACTCACCCAGCACGAGACCGAGCTGGCCGCCGAGCGGTCCGCCCGATACCGGGCTGAGGTCGCCGCGGAGAGAGGCCTGACCCCGCAGCAGGCGGCACGGCTTCAGGGGGCGACCCGGGAGGAGCTGCTGGCCGACGCTGACGCGCTGCTGGCTCTGTTCCCCACCGCGCCGGCCGGGCCGCGTATGCCGGCACCGGACCCGTCGCAGGGGGCACGCGGCACCGCCCCGGCCGACCTGGACGTCCAGATTGCCGATGCAGAGACGCGTGGCGACTGGCAGCGCGTGATCAGCCTGAAGCGCCAGAAGGCCAGCCAGACCAGCAAGTGACCAGGGCCCGGTATCCGGCGCCCGATACCGAAAGGAGCGGCCGAGCATGGCCGGAATCACCGGGCAGGGCACGACTTTCAACCTGCCGAACTACGTGGGCGAACTGTTCGCCCTGTCGCGGGAAACGACCCCGTTCCTCAGCGCGATCGGCGGACTGTCCGGCGGCCGAGAGGCCGGCGCCACCGAGTTCGAGTGGCAGACCTATGACCTGCGCGACGCGAGCCACCAGCGGCAGCGCTTGGAAGGCGCAAACGCGCCGACGGCCGAATCCCGCGTCCGGGCCAACGTCCGCAACGTCGTCGAGATCCACCAGGAGACGGTCGAGACGTCGTGGACGAAGCAGGCCACCTCGCGTCAGATCGCCACCCCGTCGTCCGCCCCGTACCGGGGGCTGCCGGGCAGCAACCCGGTCGACGACGAGCACTCCTGGCAGGTCGTCCAGGCGTTGAAGCAGATGGCGCTCGACATCAACTTCAGCTTCATCAACGGGACGTACAGCAACCCGACGACGAACGCGACCCCGCGTAAGACCCGAGGCCTGCTGGCCGCCATCACCAGCAACGTGGTCAACAAGGCCACCGACGGGGCGACCGGCCTGTCCGCCGCGACGGACACCATCACGGAGACCACGACCGACCGGGTCAACGGCGACAAGATCGTGTTCACCGACGTGGGCGCGTCGACCGGCATCTTCCCGGGCCGGGTCTACTACGTGCGCGACGTGGCCACCAACACCTTCAAGGTGGCGGCCACGGTGGGCGGGCCGGCGGTCACCATCGGCACGGCCACCGTGTCGTACACCGTGCCGTGGACCACGGACCTGAACACCACGGTGGTGGAGGACCTGATCCAGATGGCGTGGGACGGCGGCGGCATGCGTGAGGAGTCCACCGCCGTGTTCCTGTGCAACTCGACGCAGCGGCGGGCGCTCAGCGTTGCCTACGCCAACGCGTACGCCAAGACGGATCCGATCGGCCCGTCGCGGACTGTCGGCGGCGTGTCCGTCGACACCATCAAGACCGACTTCGGTACCTTCGGCATCCTGCTCGACCAGGCCGTGCCGCGTGACGCGCTCGCGGTCGTCACCCTCGACCAGCTCGCCCCCCGGTTCCTCAACATCCCGGGCCGCGGATTCCTGTTCGAGAAGGAACTGCCCGAGGAGGGGTCGGCGGACCGGTCGATGCTGTACGGCGAGATCGGACTGGAGTACGGCAACCAGGCCGCGCACGCCGTCATCCGCGGTCTGAAGGCCTGACCGTCATGGCGTATCGGGTGATCGCCGGGTACGTGACTGTGGAGATGGGCGTCCCGGAGGCTCCGAGTGCTCGTGCCCGTCGAGATGTGCGTCAGGGGCTGTTGCTGCCGGGCGACGTGCCGGAGTCCGAGGTGCGTGCCCTGTTGGAACAGGGGCATATCGAGCCGGTCGACGACGAGCCCGCCAGCCCGGACGACGACCAGGACGACAAGGTGCCGACCGGCACCATCGCCGAGATCCTCGCCTGGGTCGACGGCAACCCGGATCGGGCCGCTCGGGCGCTCGACGTCGAGCAGGCAGGCAAGGCACGGTCCACCCTGGTCGCGGATCTCACCGCGATCGTCGACGCCGGCGAGTAGCACGAGGGGAGGCGGGGACCGATGGCTGACCAGTTGGCGAGTCCGCAGGATCTCGCCTCCCTGCTCGGGCTCGTCTGGGCCGATCTCGACGCCGGACAGCAGGCGAGCCTGACGATGCTGGTGGAGGTCGGCACGGCGGTGGTGCAGGCGGAGCCTCGGCAGCGCCTGGTCGCGGTGGCCGACGACAGCATCACGTTGCTCGGTGACACCGGGTCGTGGCTGTGGCTTCCTCAGCGGCCGGTCACCGCGGTTACGTCGGTGACCCTCGACGGTGAGCCGATCAGCGACTGGCAGCGATTCGGGTCCCGGCTGTGGCGTGCCGGCGGCTGGGCTGCGGGCGCCTACCGTCCGTCCACGGTGGCCGTCGTCTACTCGCACGGCTACGCGCCGGACGCGCAGGGCCTGCAACTGGCCCGGGGCGCGGTGTTGGCGGTGGTCCGGGACTGGGCCGCCAACCCCAGCGCCGCGACCAGCTTGAAGATCGACGACTACGCCGAGACGTACTCGGCGATCGCCGCGCGATTTGAGGCGTCCACGCATCTGCGTACCGCGCTGCGCCGGCAGTACGGGCAGCGCGGTGGCCTGGCCAAGATCGGGGGCGGCTGATGTCGCTGGCTGCCGCTGCTCTGCTGGCCCGGGGACGTCGAGCCGCCGAGGCGCTGATGGTCGACGCCTGCACCATCCGTCGCCGTACCGGTGAGACCACCGACCCCGACACCGGGGTCATCACCCCCACCTACCAGCAGCTGTACGCCGGCCGGTGCAGGGTGCAACAGCCGACGGCGCAGGCCACCGCCCAAGACCCGGGCCAGGCGCATGTGCTGATGCTGCGCCTGGAGGTGCAACTGCCCATGTCCGTGACCGGCCTGGCGGTGGACGACGAGGTGCTGATCACGGCCAGCGCGCACGACCCGGACCTGCCGGGCCGGGTGTTCCTGGTGCGGGACCTGGCGCACAAGACCCACGCCACGGCCAGGCGGGTGCAGGTGCAGGAAAGGACCAGCTGACGTGGGCGAGCAGTGGGAGTACCACGAGATCCAGAGCCTGGTCGGCGAGTTCGACGAAGTGCTGGTCGACGCAATGCCCGAGGTGCGGAAGGTCGTCCAGAAGGGTGCGCTGAACATCAAGACCGACGCCCGTCAGCGGATCTCCGGCCACCCCCACGCCCCCGCCTACCCGTACAGCATCACCTACGACACGCAGGTGACGGGCAACTCGGCCGTGGCGGAGATCGGCCCGGACAAGGGCAAGAGGCAGGGCGCACTTGGCAACATCCTGGAGTACGGAACGCTGAAGAACGCGCCACTTCCGCACATCAAGCCGGCCGCCGACGAAGAACTGCCCCGGTTCGAGCGGGCGCTGGAAGACCTGGCGGCGAAGCACTGGGAGGGCCGATGAGCATCATCCAGGCCCACGCCCAGGCGTTGCTGGACCTTCTTGCTGCCGCTCCCGGCACGGTGCCGCTGGTGGTGCTCGACGGCGCGGTGCCGGCGGGTCGAACACCGCCGTACGTGCTGGCCTACCTCACCGTACGAACGCCTTCCGGCGAGATGCCGGCCGACTCGACCAGCCTGGACATGGACTCCGACCGGATCGTCCTGACCGCCTACCTGCACTGTGTCGGCGGCAACGCCGCAGCAGCCAGAGCGGTGGCCGGGCGAGTCCGCGGACAACTGCTCAACGTGGTGCCGGTGATAGCCGGTCGGGAATGCTGGCCGATCCGTCAGGACGACGGTCAACCACCGCAGCGGGACGAGACCACCGGGGTGCTGGTGATGGATCAGGTGGACGTCTACAGGCTGGAGACGCTACCGGCCTAGCGCTGCCGGAAATGGTGCAGCAGGGTCACCAGCACGTAGCTCACCCCGGCGACCGCCGCGAACACGGTGACGCGGACACCGCCAGTCAGGCCAGCCGTACCGCACAGGGCCGATAGCAGCAGCCCGACCGCGATGGCAAGGAGTACCCGGTTGCCGGTGTGGGCGAGGCTCCACCGTGATTCCTGCTGAGTCATGCCGGCCACCGTACCGGCCATTTGCAATCTTCAACCTCCCCTGGTCGGTGGAGGTCATTGTCATGGAGGTGACATCAGCATGGCGCTCTTGACCGCCTCGTCGGTCACACAGTCCGCGTCGAACGTCGCTCCGGCGGCGATCGGCACCAGCAACACGATTTCGGCGGGGGACATCGGCACCCGGGGGTGCCTGCTCAACGTCATCAACGGGGCGGCGGCGAGCGTGGATGTGACGCTGGTCGATCCGGGCCGTACCCCGGCTGGTAACGCCGGTTTGGTGTCGGCGCAGGCGGTGGCCAACGGCACCGACCGGTGGTTCCGGCTCGGTCCCGCCCTGGTGGATCCGGCGACCGGTGTGGCCACGGTGACCGTGTCTGCGGCCGCGTCGGTTACCTACAAGCTGATCCGGCTGTGAGGCGGAGATGACGACCTGGACGTGGATGCGGCACCCGCAGACTGGGGGTGTGCAGCGGTTCGCCGACGCGGCCGTATCAGCCTGGCGGGCGGAGGGCTGGGAACCGTGCGACCCGCCCGCCGAACCCAACCTGGCGATCGGCGGGGATCACCCCGCGCTTACCGCCCCCGAGCAGCCGGCCCCACCGGTGACCACAAAGACCCGGCGGGCATCCGCCACAGAAGAAAAGGAGTAGCACCGTGGCGGACATCATCGTCGACGGCAAGATCCTCGTCTACTGGCTGCCGGCCGTCGCCAACCTGGCTGCGCCGACGGTGGCCGAGCTGAACGCCGGGATCAAGCTGTCCCGCATCCTGACCAAGGACGGCCTGCCGGGCTGGGAACCGGACACTGCCCGGGTCGAGACGACCCCACTGGACGGCAAGTTCAACACCAACAAGGTCGGTCGATCCTCGTTCGGTGACCCCATGTTCCGCTTCAAGAAGCAGACGGGCGTCGACACGATCTACAACACGCTGGTGAAGGAGGCGGAGGGCATCGTCGCCATCCGCCGAGACATCGACCGTGACGTGGCGTGGGCGGCTGGCCAGCCGGTGGAGATGTACCCGGCCCAGTGCGGCGAGACGAAGCGCCTCGCCATCGAGGAGAACACCGTCAGCCGGTACGAGGTGCCGATCACCATCACCGACGAGCCGGAGCTGCGCGCCACCGTCGCGGCCTGACCGCGCCCCCTATACGAGAGGGCAGACCACCTGGCCCGGTCTGCCCTCTCCACGCGTCCAGGGCCAGGGCGAAGGGCCAGGACATGAGCATCAAGGACAAAATCAAGCGGGCACGGCTCGCCGAGCGGGACGTGCCGCTGTGCCTCGACGGCGCGCTGGTCGCAGAGATCGAGGCGGCCGACCGGGAGCTACAGCGACTGTCTCAACAGCCGTCGGCGGATAGCCTCGACGGTGGCGGGGAGCTGCGCGAGGTCGCCGAGCGGATCGAGGCGCTCCGCTCGGCGATGGCCGACAGCACCGTCGAGTTCCGTCTACGGGCCATCCCGGGCAACCGGTGGCAGGCGTTCCTCGACCAGCACCCGCCACGCCGAGACGGCGACGGCAACGTGGTCGCGCGAGACCGGGCGCTCGGTGTCAACATCGACGAGTTCTTCCCGGCGCTGGTGCGCCGCTGCCTGGTGTCTCCGGTGTTGGACGACGAGGACTGGACTGCGCTGTTCGGGTCCGACGAGGTCGACGGGGCGTTGTCCGACCGGCAGTGTGACCAGCTTTTCGACGTGGCGTGGGCCATCAACCGCAAAGAGGTCGACGTCCCTTTCTCGCTCGCCGCCTCGCGGATTCTGCGGACCTCCGAGTCCGAGTAGAGGCGGCCGAACGACTCGGCATCTCTCCCCGCCGACTGGACGGGTGGGAGCCCCGGGAGACAACCCGGCACTACTACGACCGGTCTGGTCGGCTGGTCCGGTCCGTGACCTGCCGCGAACCGGAATGGTCCGACGACGACCGCGCGTGGATGTTGGCGCTGGCCTACTACCGGGACACCCGCTGCCCTCTGTGCGGCGGTGACATCCGGGACTGCACCGCCCCGGAGGACGACGTGGTGGTGACGGTTCCGCCGCCGCGGCGGTGCTTGGCCACGGACGAGCTGCGGCTGGCAACGGACCAGCACAAGGACAAGCCGGGCGCTGGCGCGCTGTTGTGGCGTACCGAGGTGAGGAGGCGGTGACCTGTGGCCCTGCGGACTGTGGGGGTGCGTCTCCAAGCGGAGGTGGCTGGCTACATGGCCGGCCTGCGGCAGGCCCGGTCCGCCACTCGGGATTTCGTCGCGGAGCTGGACAAGGCCGCCCGCGCCGGCCGGTTGGACGCGGTTGCTGACCAGGCCGGTCAGTTGGGTCTGGGCTTGGTCGCCGGGTTCGGCCTAGCTGTGGCTGCCAGCGCCCGGTTCGAGAAGCAACTCTCGGCGGTGGAGGCGGCAACGCACGCCAGCGCATCCGAGATGGAGCAGCTGCGGGCTGCCGCGCTCGAGGCCGGCAAGGACACCGCGTACAGCGCCACCGAGGCCGCGGCTGCGGTCGAAGAGTTGGCGAAGGCCGGTGTCGAGACCAGTGACATTCTCGGCGGTGGCCTGTCTGGTGCCCTGGATCTGGCGGCGGCCGGTCAGATGGAGGTCGCGGAGGCGGCCGAAACCGCAGCGTCGGCGATGACCCAGTTCGGCCTGGCCGGGTCGCAGGTGCCGCACGTGGCGGATCTGCTCGCTGCCGGTGCCGGCAAGGCGCAGGGCAGCGTGCACGACATGGGCATGGCCCTCAACCAGGCCGGTCTCGTGTCGGCGCAGATGGGTCTGTCCATCGAGGACACCGTCGGCACGCTGACATCGTTCGCGTCCGCCGGCCTGCTCGGCTCTGATGCTGGCACGTCGCTCAAGACCGCGTTGTTGATGTTGGCCAACCCGACGGACAAGGCCGCCGGGTTGATGGAGGAGTTGGGCATCCAGGTCTACGACTCCAGCGGCCAGTTCGTGGGCATCACCGCGCTGGCCGGGCAGCTCAAGACCCAGCTCGGCGGGCTGACCCAGGAGCAGCGCAATAGCGCGCTCGCCACGATCTTCGGGGCGGACGCGATCCGGGCCGCGTCGATCCTTTACGAGCAGGGTGCCGACGGCATCCAGACGTGGATCACCAAGGTCGACGACCAGGGTTACGCGGCTGATACGGCCAGGCGGAAGACCGACAACCTGATTGGCGACATTGAGCGGCTCAAGGGGGAGTTGGAGACGCTGGCGATTCAGGCCGGCTCGACCTCCGATGGCGGTCTTCGCTGGCTGGTGCAAGCTGCTGAGGCGCTCGTGTCGCAGTTCGGGTCGTTGCCGCCGGCTGTGTCCGGTACGGCGGTGGCATTGGCCGGCGCGGCCGGTGCGGCGCTGCTGCTCGGCGCGGGCTGGCTCAAGGCGAGGCGCACCAACGCGGAGATGCTGACGGAGCTGCGGGCGACTGGTCCGGTCGGGGAGCGTGCCGCCCGGGGTATGCAGTCCGCGCAGCGGGGTGCCACCAGGGCCGCCGTCGCGTTCGTAGCGTTGCAGGTCGCGGGGGCGGCCCTCAACGCAATGCAGAAAGACCTCAATCCGCAGATCGAGGCTCTCGGTACCGGGCTCGCCGAGTGGGGCAAGTCCGGCAAGCTCGCAGGTGAGGCCGCGCGCCTGCTCGGCGAGGACCTGGACGACCTCAACGTCGGCCTCAAGTTCTTGGCCGACACGGACAACAACCGCCGGCAGTTCGCCCGATGGGGTCAGGATCTGCTGGAGACGGTCGTGCCCGGCCTCGACGGCACCAACACCAGCCTCACCCGGACGCGTGAGCGGGTGGAGGCAATGGACCAGGCCCTCGCTGGTCTGGTGCAGGGCGGCAACGCCGCATCGGCCAGCGCCGCATTCCAGCGGCTGGCCGAGGCTGCTGAGAAGGAGGGCGTCTCGGTCGAAGAGCTGCGCAAGCTGTTCCCCGCCTACGCCGCTGCTCTCGAAACGGCGGGCGCTGCGACCGGTAAGACCGCTGGCCAGGTCGGCGGGCTCGGTGCGACAGCCGCTGAGAGCGCCCAGGAGGTCGAGAAGCTCAAGGAAGCCTTCGATGCCCTCTTCGGCGCGCAGATGTCCCTCGACCAGGCCACGCTGAAGTACCACCAGGGCCTGGCCGATCTGAAGGCCGAGTTGCTCGACGGGAAGCGGACGCTGGACCTGAACAGCCAGGCCGGTCAGGACAACCGCGCCGCCGTGCTACAGCAGCTCCAGGCGATCGACGCCCTGCGGCAGGCGCGCGTTGCGCATGGCATGACGCTCGACGACGCGAACGCGAAGTACCAGCGGGAGGTCGAGGGCCTGCGTGCCACCCTGCTGGCGGCCGGCTACACGAAGGCGGCGGTCGACGAGCTGCTCGGCGCCTACCTGGCAATCCCGGACCAGGTGCAGACGGAGGTGTCCGCGCCAGGAACAGCCGCGGCGACGAAGAACGTCAAGGATCTGAACTACAACCTCGGTGTTGTGCCGAGCAAGAAGGTCGTTGGGATCTGGGCAAACACGGCCAGCGCGAACGCAGCCATCGCTGCGGTGAAGGCGAAGATCGCCGAGTTGCGCGATCGGAAAATCTACATTACGGGCACCGTGTACTGGACCAGCAAGGGTGACCTCAAAGTGCCGGGCGGCACCCAGGTCAAGCGGTCCGCCGGTGGCCCGATCCACGGCACCGGGCCGAAAGGCGTCGACTCCGTGCCGGTGCTGGCCGCCCCTGGTGAGCACGTCCTGACGGCCCGGGAGGTTGATGCGGCTGGCGGGCATGCGGCGGTGGAGGCGTGGCGGCAGTCACTGCTGCGGCCCGCGCCTGTGTCGTACCAGTCGGTGCCGACCTCCACCGCCGTCCCGGCCGCGTCATCCGTGTCGCCGGAGATGCTTGCCGCTGCTGTCCGGTCCGCCCTGGTCGGGGTGTCTGTGCAGATGGACGGCCGGACGGTCGGCTACATCCAGGGCCGCGAGGCCAACGTATTCGCCCGAGTGTGAAGGCAGGCTGATTTGTACGAGCTGCAGTTCGTTGACACGATCACCGCGGATCCTGTTGTACGGCTGGATCTTGCTCGGCCGCCGTGGAGGCTACGTGATGGCACCAGCTTCGGGCTGCCGGAGTTGCGCCGGTCCGCGGTGTCCACACTGCTGGTTGACGGCGAGCGGTATCCGGCAGCGGCGTACGGCAACCGCACGCTCCACGTGGTTCTACAAGTAGCCGGCACGGATGACGAGGTCGCTGCGGAGCTGCAGCGGCTGCATCGGGAGTTGGACCGGCCGACCGGCCTGCTGCGATATCGGCCGGGCACGAGCGAGCCGGTGTTCTTCCGGACGTTTCGGTCCGGTCCGGGGTCGGTGGTGTGGAATCCGTTCACCAAGGAGGTCGCTGCCTCAATCCCGGCCGACCCGTTCGCCTACGGCCTGCGGGTCGACCTGCCGGTGTGGTCGGCGGTCGCTGACCCTGCTACCGGCATGTACCTCGACGTAGCCGATGTGCAGGGCGATGTGGAGACGCCGCTGTTCCTGCGGGTCGACAACGGGGTGATCGATACTGGACGTCGCATGTCGGCCATCGGTGTGCGCCGCTGGGGTGACCCGGCGGCGGTGCCGTATGTGTTGCAGGCGGAGTCCATGTCGCCGTCCGCGAGTACCACTGTGCAGCCCAACGATCCGGCGATGAGTGGTGCCGGCAGCAACTACCAGCGGTGTACGTTCGGCATTTCGGGCATGACGACCCGCCTGTCGGCGACCCACCCGGCTACGCCGAGCCCTGAGGTGCGCGGCACCTATCGGGTGTGGTGCCGGGCGCGGAAGACCGTCGCTGCGGATACGATCCAGATGCGGCTGACAGTGTCCCTGGACGGTGCGACGGTCACCGGTGACACAGTGACCCTGCCGACTGGAATCGTGCCCCGGTGGGTGGATCTGGGGCTGGTGCAGTATCCGATGGGGCCGGATCCGGCTACGGACGGCTACTCGGGAACGCCGCTGGCGGTGCGGGGGCAAACGTTGCTGCTGGAGGCGGCGCGGCTGCTCGGCACCGGCAACCTCGACATCGACGCACTGGCGTTCGTCCCGGCGGATGACCGGCTGTGTCTGATCAAATGGTCGGCGTTCAGCGGTCCTATCCATTTTGTGGTCGACTCGGCCGCTGATCGGGTGTACGGGGTCGGCGCGTCTGGTGAGGTGCGTGCCAGCGAACTGGTGGAGGTGGCCGGCGGATATCCGATGGTCAGCCCCGGTGTCACCAACCGGCTGCACTGGATTTGGGATGTGGGATCGACCAGCGCCCCCGGCGCTGGACTGACGATCTCGGTCGACGTCAACCCCTACTACTGGCCCCGGTACCTGTACGTGAGGCCGGTGGCGTCATGAGCCTGCCTATCCCACTGACGGTGCGGCTGTCCACGTCGCGGGCGTTGCGGCACATCACCCGGGACGTGCGAGACCTAACGTTCGGCTGGTCGGACCCGGGCGGATACACATCTTGCCGGGTGTCCCTGGACCGGCCGCTTACTTTGCAGCCGGACGAGATCGCTTACTACGGCATCCTCACCGTGCACGATGCCCGCACCGGGATGACGGTGTGGGAGGGCCGCCTGGAGGATCCGGGCCGGTCGGCCGGCTCGGATGGGCAGGTGTGGGACCTGGCGGCCCTCGGCGGCCAGGTCCACACGAGGGACCGCACGATTCCGCTGATCTACGTGGACCAGCCGATGACCGGACTGGAGAGGG
Source organism: Micromonospora polyrhachis (assembly GCF_014203835.1). Classification (NCBI taxonomy): domain Bacteria; kingdom Bacillati; phylum Actinomycetota; class Actinomycetes; order Micromonosporales; family Micromonosporaceae; genus Micromonospora; species Micromonospora polyrhachis. The sequence goes on from NZ_JACHJW010000001.1 coordinate 3,103,037, forward strand.
TCGACAACGCCACCCCGGGGGCGCAGGACTCGGTCGGCGCGGACCCGGGCGACACGACCGGCCTCCGGCAGGCCCTCGTCCTGCAATTCCCGTCTGGCCAGCCGGTGGTGACCAACTCGCGGGTGACCGTCCGGTACACCGCGGTACAGCGGGCAGGGCAGCGGCTGGCCCGCTGCGACTACCAGTGGGACGGCGGGCAAACGTCGAGCAACCTGCGGGTGGAGGCGATAGCCCGCACCGACGGGAGCCTCGGCGGGGGGTCGGTGGCCCGCTCGGACAACATCTCCACCGCCGGCGGCGGGTCGTCTCCTCGGGTGATCGGCACCCACTGGTCCACGGACCGCAACACCCTGGACTGGCGGCTCACCTACGTCGGTGGCGGCGGAACCGTCACCACCGACGACAACTGGGCGTCGATCTGGAACATGGTGGTGCTGGGCACCCGGTACAACAAGTCCGGCACCGAGCTGGGCGTCTACCCGAACAGCTATGTGCTCGCCTCCGAGGTGGCGGAGGATCTGCTCGGCCGACTGCTCACCCAGTACGACGGGCCGGGGGCGACGATTGTCACCACCACCCACCAGATCGACCAGCTCGCCTACCCGGACGGGGTCGACCCGGCCCGAATCCTGGAGGACCTGCTAACTCTGGAGGCCGGCCACACGTGGCGGGTGTGGGAGCGGGGCCCCACCGGCCGATATCGGTTCGAGTTTGTTCCAACGCCATCCCAGGTGCGGTACGAGGCGAGCGTGGTCGACGGCTACGACAGCCAGGGCAGCGCAGATGGCCTCTACAACCGGGTCACCGTGCTGTGGCGAGACTCCGGCGGGCACATCCGCACCACCGAACGCACCGCCACCGTGCCGCTGCTGGACGCCGCCGGCCTGATCCGGCAGGGCCGCATCGACCTCGGCAGCGCGGTCGGATCCGTAGCCGACGCGCAGCGCGCGGGGGACCAGTGGCTGGCTGACCGCCGCTACCCGCCCAACGCGGGCAGGCTTCGTATCGCCCGCCCGATCTTGGATTTGCAGACCGGGCGGATGGTGCAGCCGTGGGAGATCCGTCCCGGGCTGATCCGAGTGCGCGGCATCCTGCCCCGCCCCGACGCCCTCAACACCTCGGTGCGAGATGGGGTGACCGTGTTCCGGGTGCGCGGCGTCGAGTACCGGGCGTCCGACGGTGCCGCCGTCCTCGACCTGGACTCGTACGCGCCTTCCACGCCCCGGCTGCTCGCCACCGCCACCGACCTACTGCAGCGCAAGCTGCCACCCCGACGATGAGAGGACGGTGGTCGAGATGACCCAGCCGCCTGAGCCGCTGTACACGCTCGCCCAGGCGAGGCAGCTGCTACTGGAGGAGAGGTGTGCCCTGCAGGGGCACCAGTTGAGCATGGTGGACGGCTCTGCGTCGCGTCTGGCCTGCGGCCACTGTCGCAACGTGTTCAACCTTGTCGTCGAGCCGCCCCCGACCGTTCCGACCGGGGGCGAGTGATGGCCCGCCTGACGTGGCTGCCGGAGGTGCTGCGGGACGCTGGTCTGACCGTGCACGAGGTGTCCGGGTGGCGCGGCCGGGGCTCAGACCTCTCCACGATCCGGGGTATCACGATCCACGAGACGAGGGGTTCCCGACAGTCCACCGATGCTGGTGAGATCAACGTCCTGCTGCACGGGTCGAACACGGCACCGCCGCCGATCGCGCAGCTGTACCTGTCTCGCACCGGCGACTGGTGGGTCGTGGCGTCCGGCAGGTGCAACCACAACCTGGTCGGCTGGTCGGGGCCCAACCAGGGGCACGGCAACAACACGTTGGTCGGGATCGAGGCTCAACACGCTGGCGGGGAACCATGGACGGACCGGCAGTACCGGTCCTACGTGCGGGGTGTGGCCGCCCTGGTGCGCCGGCTCGGCATCCCCGTCAACCGGGTGGGCGGGCACAAGGAACACCAGCCCGCCGGCTACGGGCACGCCAGCACCAAGACCGATCCGAGTTTCGACATGGACCAGTTTCGGCGGGACGTCGCGTCGGTACTGGCGGGAGGGGATGACGACATGAGTGAGGCGGCGAGCCGGATCGTGGAGGCATGGTCGCGGGGCCTGCCCAAGACACCGGCCGGCGAGAACGTAGAGCCGGTGCAGTGGCGGATGCGGGACGAGGCGTGGCAGGCGCAGGTCCTCGCCCAGCTGCGCCAGCTCGCCGGCAAGGACTGGGTAGATGAGCAGCAGATCGTCGACGGGGTGCTGGCCGGGCTCGGCGGCCGGGACCTGGACGAGGTCGTCGAGGTGCTGGTCGCGGCGATGGGGCCGGATCGCGCGGCCGAGCTGGGCCGGCGGCTCACCCCCACCGGCCCGGCGAGCTGACGTGCGTGCGCGCCGAGAGGCTCATCACGATGGCCCGGGACGCCGGCTGCATCCTGGTCGGACTCGGGGGGATCACCCACCAGCAGATCACCGGGCAGGTCAGCGAGACCCTGCTGGCGGTGTACGTGGCACTGCTCGGCGTGCCGGCGGGGATCGGCCTGCTGTCGCTGCGGTCGAGTGGGACGACTGGCGAGACCGGTACGACCGGGCCATCGTCGTCGTCTCCCTCGCAGCCCTCGGAGCCGGCGCGGTCATCGCGGCCGGGCTCGTCGGCGGGGGCGGGGGGTGAACCGCGGTGAGACGACCGTCGCAGCCCCTGTGGTACACGCTGCTGGCCGTGGTGGTGTCTGTGCTGGTCACCGCCGCTGCTGCGCTGGTGATCGCTGACCGGGCCGCGCGGGAGTCGGAGCGGCGCTGGTGTGACGTCATCACCACGATGGATGAGGCGTACCGGGTGGCTCCGCCGCAGACGGAGATCGGTCAGCGGCTGGCCCGGGATCTCGCTGCCCTGCGTGAGGACTTCGACTGCCCGTAGCTACCGGCACTGGTGGTCCGGGTCGGTGGTGACCTGCTCACACGTCCGGCATGTCCAGACGCGGCCCATGCAGCCGCACGGGTTGCCACCCCAGCTCGGCACCGGTCCGGGGTGACCGGCGGGGCATGCGGCGGGCGCCCACTCGCGCCAAACCCGCTGGCCTGCCCGGTTCCGCATCCACCATCCGCGCACCACCGCGCAACCCTACTGTCCCTCTACCTGGAGGTTTCCATGTCCCACAACCTGCCCGCTTCCGGCTCGGAGCCGGCCGAGCCGCTGGTGACGGTCGGCACCATCACCGCCGGAGTGACCGCCCTGCTCGCGCTGCTCGTTGCGTTCGCTGTGCCGATCTCCGACACCCAGCAGACGGCGATCCTCGGCGTGGTAGCCGTCATCGCCCCGCTCGTGGTGGCGGCGGTCGGCCGACGTCGGGTGTACAGCCCGGCGACGGTCAACCGGCTGATCCACGTGTCTCGAAACCGCCTCTGACCTGCCGATATCCACCCTTGGGGTAGCACATCACCCCAGGGTGCCGCAGATCTTGGCCTAGCGGCCGTCTCAGACTGTTTTGCCTGGTCAGAACATTATCAACGCCCCCTCACTGCCTCTCGCGAGGTGGTGAGGGGGCGTTTCTGCAGCACGAAGCCGCCCCGCTCTCCCGTGTGGAGAGCGGGGCGGCTTCGTGCGTCCGGGGTCAGGCGATTCAGCGCCTCTTCTTCATCTCCTGCAGAACAGCTAGGGATACCCCCTCGCTCCTCGCTTCGCATCGGTTCGTGCAGTAGAACTTGCCGTCCGGCACCTCGTATCCGCATCCGGCGCGCATGCAGAGCCTCTTGGGCTTCTTGGACTTTGCCATCGCTCCTCCAGGTCTGGGCTCCTACTTACAAGTGAAATCATAGGGTGCAATAGGATTTCAAGTCAAGGGTTTACCAGAGCAAGCAGGGGTTGGTTGACCGAAAATCTTACTGCGGAATAATGGTTCGACATCAGTCGACAACACACCAAGGACCCACATGGCAGCCGATATCCCCGGCACGGACGGAAACCTCATCGCACTTGGGGCTGTGATATCAGCTGCCGCACACATTGAGGACCCAATCGCCCTGGCCAGACACCTACGCGCGCTCGCCGACGCAACCAAAACCGGCCTCGCCGCTGCACTCGACGCCGCTGTCGTACGAGCCACCGGCCAACATCCGTATGCCACTGTGGCCGATAAGCTCGGCGTCAGCGAGGCCGAAATTTCCCGACGCGTAGGTGCCCACCGCCGGCGGCAGGGCATTCCTGCACGGCCTGGGCGACCGCGCGCTACCTGACTAGAGATATCGGTGCTCCGCGCTCGACACCCGCTAGCTGTCCGCCGTCCACGCATCCAGGGTTGGCCTGGACACCTTGAGTTGGCGGGCCAGGCTGGACTTGCCCCGCCCCCCGGATGCGGCGATCACCTGCCGGGCATGCGCGGCGGTCGCCTCACGCACGGCGGTCACGTACTGCTCGGCGTGGTGTCGCTCGGCGACCAGTACGGCCGTGGTGGCCTCCGTATCCCGGATCAAACCGATCACCGTCAGGCCGTCGCATCCGGCCCGCTCGGCGATGGTCCGGTGGTTGACGCCGGCCAGTACGGCGGCGGTGACGGTCCTGGCTGCCGCCTGTTCGACGCGGTGGTAGGTGGTGGTGACGTGCGGGGTGCGGGCGGTAAGCATCGCGCGTACCGCGTCGACGGCCGTGGCCGCCAGTTGGTCCGTGTTGGTCATCAGCGCCTCTCTCTCATGTGGTTCAGCCGCCGCACCCCGGGATTGGGGTGCGGCGGCCTTGTTGGTTACAGCACCGGCTCGACCAAGTGGTCCATCTCGTGGGCCTGGAGCTTGAGCCGGGTGGCGATCTCCTTGCGGGCCTCGGGGGTGTCCCCCGCCGTCTTCAGCAGATCCCCGGAGAGCTTGCGCATGTCGGCCTCGATGAAGAGCGCGTCCTTCATGATCCGCCGGTACTCCTTCACCAACTCCCGCTCTCGCGCGGCCGGGTCGGAGACCATGTTGAGCAGCGTCTGCGGGTGGATCCCGGACTCTAGGGCCATATCCCACACGCTCGCCCCGGCGATCACTGCGGCGTTGACGGCCTCGGCGGCGCGCTTGCGCGCGTTGCGCCAGTGGGTCTCGGCCGGGTCGTAGTCGCCGCCGTTGAAGAGGTCCTTGACCAGGGTGATGGCGACCAGTACCTTGTCCATTTCTGGCTCCCTCTGTGTAGTTTTCAATGTCCCGCTTGCTTGTAAACCTATCTTACGCATATGAGCACTAGAACGTAAAGAGGGTTTACAAGATTCTTTGAGGTAAATCTAGAGAAAGATCAATGCCCGGGCCCGGACGTGCCGGTGACCTTCCGCCACCACCCGGCTGGCGGTGGCAGTGGCCTCGCCGACGGGTCGAGCCTGCCCGCCGCACCGGAGCCGGGCAACCGCCCGCGCGCCGCCTGTGGACAACGGGGGCGGCTGTGGACGACACCCTGATCATGTGCCCGGCGTGGTATGTGCCCGAACACAGCGCGACGCCCCGGAGACCTAGTCGCGGAGCGCCGCACCTGCAGGGGGTCTGACCCGGGGCCGGGCGCAGGCCCCTTAGCTAGGCCCGGCCCCGGAAGATGCCCTCCAACGCCAGCCAGAGAGACATCTGCAGGTCAACCTAGGTCACAGTGTGCACAGGGTCAACTGTGCGCTTGAGGCGGAGTGCCGGACATGATCGGATGGGCGGGCCAGCCAGGGAGAGATCCGCCATGCCTATCCCCATGTCGTCGCGTCAGATCGCGGACGACCTGACCGCCCGTATCCGCGGCGGGGAGTACCCGCCGGGTAGCCGCCTGCCGTCCCTGCGGGAGCTTGCCGCCCTCTACTCCGTCAGCGTCAGCACCATCCAGCGCGCCCTGGAGTTGACAAAGGACCGCGGCCTGGTGATCGGGTCACCAGGCCGCGGACTGTACGTGTCAGAGGGCTAGAGCGTGAGCTGCAGGGCGTAGAGCAGGGTCAGCGTTTTGAGGTCCGCCTCCGGCGACTGCCGGTACCGGGCGATGTGACCCGCCAGCCCGGACAGCGGCAGGTGCACCGTGGTGATGTACCCGTCGACCGGGCGGGCCGGCGTCGTACGGAGACCCGACGTCAGGAACGCCCACATGCGCTCGTCGGAGTAGCCGGGCGACACGTACGCCCCGGCGGCCACCGTCGTCCACACCTTGGCGGTCAGCCCCATCTCCTCGGCCAGCTCGCGGGCTGCGGTCTCGCGCGGGTCATCCCCCGGGCAGTCCAGCACCCCTGCCGCCGCCTCCAAGGTTGGTGCGCCGAGGGCCCCGATGCGGGGCTGCCGCACCAGCAGGTACTCCCCGGCCTCGTAGTCGACGGGCAGCACAGCGGCTGCCACCGGTCGGCGCACCAGGCCGCACTCCCACGGTTCCTGGTAGGTGGGCAGCTGGGCTCGGACTCGGTCCAGGCTGGTGTTGCCGACGGTGGCGAGCCGCTCGGGCTGGCCGAGGATCCGCATCGGACTGATCGTGGTGGTGGTCATAGCAATCGTCCCCTCAAATATCGACTCAGAACGCGATCCAGGCCAAAGCGCCACCGGCGAGCAGCACCAGGCCGACACCGATGACCCAGCCAGCAGCGTCGCCGGCGTACAGCCGCGCGACCCGCAACCGCTCGGCAGCGAGGGACCAGGCGAACGCCCAACGCTCGAATCGGCGGCCCGCCTCCCAGGCTCCGAGAACGCCGACGATGACTCCGACCGCGAACGCCAGAGCGAGTTTCATGATTCACTCTCCGTTTACTTCACACGGATCACGCGATTTGCACGAACATGTGTGCACGGCCATCCACATGGCCCCCTACCTGGGGGTCGGCGGCAACCGTGCGGGCCGTGCGCATGGTGCACACGGCCCGCCTTGCGGTTACTGCGGGTCACACCGGTTCTGGTACACGGATGCGGTAGTGACCCCGGTCGGTGGCGGTGAGCAGTGCGTCTGCGCCACGGGTGAGTGCTCGCAGCTGCTGGTACAACCACGAGCCGGACAAGCCGGTTTCGGCGAGCACGTCGCCCAACTCGGTCGGCCGGACCACGTCGACACCAGCGTCGGCGAGGGTCAACAGATGGGTACGGAGCGTCTCCCGGGCCTGGGCGGGGGCCATCTTCGGCCGCTCGCCGAATGAGAACCGGGGCATGCCGGGTGGGGCGCTGATCGGCGTCGCCGGGTCAACGTCGTCCGGCGGGTCTCCCGGGTCGATTGCCTTGTTGAGGGGTGGCGTCGGAGTCTCCTCTCTCGTCGGCGCGGAGGGGTGGATGCTCTCCGCTGGCGTTGTCTGCCGGGTGGCCGCCCCGGCCGGCCGGTACGGAGCGACGGCTGCCGCCCGGTCGTCCTCGTCCGCCACGAACGACCGGGCAGGCATGATCCAGCGGGCGGGGTCGGTGCCGGGCACCTCGGCGTACAGGTAGCCGGGCTTGGTGTTCTTCCAGGCCCACGGCATCGCCCCGGCGTCGAGGGTGGCGTCGGACAGGGCCATGCCAGCGTCGGTCTCGCTGTCGACTCCGAGGCAGATCGACCCGCCGATGTTGGCCCGTGCGCTGGTGGGGAATCGGTCGTGGCTGGCTCGCTGGAGTCCGAAGATGAGGCTGATGCCCGCGCTTCGCGCGGCCTCGGTCAGCTCCGTCACCAGCGGGTTCCCGGCGGCTACCTGCGCTGCTTCGTCCACGATCGCAACCCGGTAGCGCGGGCACTGGGCGCAGCCCTCGGTCCACTGCTTGTGCCCGTGCTGGCCGATCTGCCTTGCTCGGGTGGCGATGTCGGCGTACAAAACCTCCAGCATGTCGCTCGTGTCGTCCTCGGTCATCGCGAGCCGGGCCGCCCCATCCTTGGCCCACTGCGGCAGCTGGTGGCCCTTGCGGGGGTCAGCCAGCCACAAGTCGGCGTCGATGCGGGACAGCACTTCGGCGGCAATGTTGAGCAGCACCTCGGTCTTGCCGGCACCGGTCATGCCCACCACCAGGAAGTGGGCGGCGTTGCGTCCAGCAGCATGGTCACCGGGTAGCCACACCATCAGCGGCTCCCCGTCTTCCATCACGCCGAGCACCAGCGGCAGCGCGATGGACCTTCCCGGCGCGGACAGGCCAGGCCAGGTAAGCGTCTCCCGGAGCTGGTCAACCGGCACCACCTCGACCCGGCCACGCCGCGCAGAGTCCGGATCGGGCAGGACCCGTACCGCCGTCTCCGGCACGTCAAGCGCGGAGGCCAGAGCCGCCCGGTCACCAGCCAACTCCTTGACCGAGGTACCCGGCTCCAGCGTGATGGCGGCAGCCGCCTTGGCACCATTGATCGTCGGTCGACCAACGGTCGCATTACGCAGACTCTTCACTGCCTCTGCCAGGCCACCGCCGGCCGAGCTGGTCGGGTCCTCACCAACGGACCGCAGGATCCGCACGACCGCCATCGCGATGCTGGCCGTCGGTGCCCCGAGCAGCCACATGTCCAGCCACGGGGACGACCAGGGGGCGGCGATGGTGGCCCCGATCGCCCACGCCGACCCCGCCACGCAGGTGGTGGTGGCGACCGCCCGCCGAACGATGCCCCGTGCGGCGGCGGCCCGCCACGTCAGCGCTGTCAGCGCGGTACCTGCCAGGGTGAGACCAACGGCGACCCCGCCGATGGCGGCCGGGTCATCAGCCCACCGCCAGTGCGCCAAACCGGTGGCCACCGCCAGGCCGACCGAGCCGGCCGGGGTGACCAGATAGGGCCACAGCGGCAGCTTCACCGTGTGGACGCTGGCCAATCCGGTGTCGCCGGTGGATATCCCGGCGTTCTTCGGCATCTTCGTCTTCGCCATGTCTACGCCTTGAACTTGAAGTCGGGCTTGCGGGCTCCCCGGTAGCCGGCCGCCGACAGCTCGGGGTCGAACGCGGCGACAAACCGGTTGGAGGCGGTGATGATGTACTGGCTCGCGACCACCAGCGCCTCGCTGGCCTGGCCGATCGGCCGGGACACCTGGTTGGCGCGACGGCGTCCCGACAGGCCGCCGACGGACAGGCCGCCGGAGACAGTGCGGAGCTTGGCGTCCAACTCGCTTGCGCAGATGCCCAACTCCAGGGCGCCAGCGTGGAGGATGCGCCGAGAGTTCTCGCACCATTCGATCAGGGCGAGGTTGTCGGTGAGCGCGTCCGCACCGACGAAGAACGACTTGCTGGCGGGCTGTGTCATGGTTGGTGTTCCTCTCTGGGGGATGCGGAGGGCGACCTGCTGGTCTAGGGCGTGGTCGCCCTCCACGCTGATGAATGTGCAGGGACCTACAAACGCTGACCCGCAATGTCCAGATCCTGATCGGCCTGCATGTCCCACTCGGTGGAACGCCCGGCCCGCTGGTCCATCCCTAGTGCGGCGACCATGCCAATCCCGGCCAGGAACGCAACCCCTACCCCCGTCGCTCCGAGAGTGGCGCTGACCTCGCCTTGCGTCTCGACCGCGATCAGGGTGACGGCGATCAGGGCGATCAGCCCGGCCAGCGTGTACGCCACCGTGGTCCAGCGGGTGGTGTCGTAGCTGACCTGGGGCTCCGGGTCGACGTCGGCGCACGGCTGGTCCATGTCCATGTCGACCTCGACCGCGTACAGCACCTCCGGCGGCAACCCGGCGGCGGCCTCGACGTGACGGGCGAACCGGGACTCCTGCAGGGCCCGCACCCCGGCCGGGGTGAGCTGCCACACCCGACGAGCCGGGTCCGGCACCAGCGCGACGTGCCCCGCCAGCAGCGCCGCCCGCACCTCGAGGTCGAGGTAGGCGACGTTGTCGCCCTCGTCGGTCTGGGTCACGGCCTGGCCCTCGACCAGATCCAGGAGACGCTCCTGGTCTTCGTCCAGCCGGTGGATGACCGGTAGCTGTGTTGCGGTCATGATGGTGGTTCCTCCTCTGGGGAATGGGGCGCGGCCGGGATGTGAGAGTCGGTGGCCGCGCCCCGCTTGCTACTTCTTCTTGCCGAGCACCCGGCGCACCGTGCTGATGCTGACGTTGACCTGTGCAGCGATCTCGGCGTCGGGAGTGTTCTTCTTGGCGAGACGCTTGATCTGCGCGTCGCGCTGCTTGATGTCGCCCTCGCGGCCCCCCATGGCCACCTGGCGACCGGTGCGGCTGGCCACAGCAATGGCCACACCACCACCTGACTCGTGGCCGCCCTCAGTGGCCATCGACATGGCCACCTTGCTGGCCACAGTGGGAGCGTCTTGCGTGGCCGTCACGATGGCCAACAGATCCACATCGTCCTGGCCGCGATCCTGGCCACCGTCGTGGCCAGAGAGTTGGCCATCGAGATGGCCAGCCGCAGCGCTCGCGATGGCCACCTGCGGCGTACCGTCGATGGCCGCGCATGTGGCCACCGGCTTGGCCGCCACAATGCCGACCGTCGGCGACTGGTAGAACGCGTGGGCACCCATGGCCAGTCGGTATCGGGCCCGCTTCGCCTCGGCCTTGATTTCCTCCAACGCGGCACGGGTCGCGTCATCCAACTCGCCGGACGCGGGGGCAGCAGGCAGGGCAGCGGACCCACGTCGTAGCACTCGGCCGGCTACGCGCAGCCGGCCACCGTCCAGGGCCTGAGTCCGGCGCTGCCGCTCCTTGTTGTAGCCCTCCCAAGCCTTGCGCGGGTCTCGCTCGTTGTGTTCGATCGACCACCGCTTGGCGGCCCACGTCCGGAGCGGGAAGGCTCTACGGCGCGCTGGGGAAAACTCGACGCCGGCCTCATCAATCAGGCCTTCGGCAACCAGCTGGATGTGCTGCTTCCAGCGGCTGTAGAGGCCCCAGAGCCAGGGTGATGAGACAGACAAGGTCCCGAGGATTACGGCCATGGCCGTCGGCTGCCATCCATCGCTGAAGTGGCTGTAGTTGACGGCCCCGAAGAGCAGGGCAACCCCGTACGACGCGCGGCGCAACTTTGCCGCCGTCGAGTGGGCCTTCCGTAGCAGATGCTCGTGGGCCTGCCAGCCGATGTAAAGGGAGATGCTTTCGGCGGCGGCGGCCACCCCGATGGCCACGGCAACCTTCACGGGGGCTGGCCAATCCTCGGGGGCCTCCCCGTAGACATAGCCGATCTGCCCACCGATCGACGCGGCGTTGGACAGCAGCAGAGGGCCAGCGGTCCGGGCGAGGTGGCCAATTTTCTGGAGTTGGGCGACACGCTTTGCTCGGCGCTCGGCCTCTTCCTTCTTGCGTCGCTCCTCGGCTTCGGCCTGCTCTCGCGCTTCAGCCTTGGCGGTTTCGCGGGCGGCTTCCTCGTCTTCGCGACGCACCTTCGACAACAACCGCTCACGCTCGATGAGGGCGTTGGTCTCCGCAGCAAGGGCGGCAGCGATGGCTGCGGCGTCGGGGGCAACCACCGGAGTGCGCTGGGGGCGGCGGAACAGCTTCATGGCGGTCAGACTGCCACACGAATGGAAGAGTTGTAAAGCTTGGTAGGGTTGTGAGAGTGTGAGTCATGCTCATTCAGGCCAGTGATCGCCCACCGCCCCCGCATCTGAGACCATGGGTCAACCTGGCATGGTTGGCAGAGGGGGACGGCGTGACCGAGCAACAGGGATACCTGACAATCCGACAGGTAACCGCACGCCTCCACACCGCCGGCTACAACGACAGCCAGCAGACCGTTCGCAGGTTGATCGACGCCGGCCACCTCGGCACCGAGGGTGCGGACTGGTACCGCACCGAACGCGGCGGGTACCGCATGGTCAGTCCGGCGGCAGTGGACCGGCTTGTCGCGAAACGCAAGACGGCATCCACGCCGCCAGCCGAGTAGCAGTCGCACCCTTACCACCTCCGCGATCAAGCCTTGATCGCGCAACGATGATCCGTAAGGGTGGATGTGTCCGCTGGTGTCTGCAGACGGGGGGCGGACGATCGTGAGCTTCGGCAACGCGCTGAAAGATCTACGTTCTTCGCATGGCCTCTCACTCCGGGCGCTGGCCCAACGCGCCCACTACTCCCGCAGCTACCTCCACGAGCTGGAGACCGGTCGCAAGCCGCCCACCCACGATGTCGCCGAGCGGCTCGACCGCGTGCTCGACGCCGGTGGCCGGCTCGTCGCCCACCTGTCCGCCCCGATCCAGCGCCTGCCGGACTGGGCCGATGAGCGGGTGGGCGCAGTGAGCACCGGACGGTGCCGGCCCGACCCCACCGTCGTCGATCAACTCGGCCAGGCGCTCGCGGTGCAGCGCTCACTGGAGGATTCAGTCGGCGCGCGGGCGGTGCTGCTCCCGGTGCTCGGGCAGATCTCCACCGTCCAGGCCGTCCGCGGCAACGCGGACGGGCCACTGCATGACGAGCTGTTGTCGCTGGAGTCGCAGTACGCCCAGTTCGCCGGCTGGCTCTACCAGGACCAGGCCGACCGGTCAGCAATGGCCCAGTGGTACGCCCGCGCCCTCAGCCAGGCCACCGAGGCCTGCGACCCGTCCATGGTGGCGTCCATCCTGTCGATGCGGTCCAACGCCGCCTGGTCCGCCGGTGACCACCGCCGGGCGGTCACGCTGGCCGAGGCATCCTGCCGCCAGCCGGCCACCCCCGGCACCCTCGCCCTGTCCCAACAGCAGTTGGCCCGCGGCCTGGCCGCCGCCGGGGAGCGAGACGCCAGCCTGCGGGCACTCGACGAGGCCGAGCACCTACTCGACCAGGCCCGGCGACAGCCCGACCGCGAGCCGGCGTGGATCTACTTCCACGACCCGGTGCGCCTGCAGATGCAGCGGGCGTTGTGCCTGCGCGAGGCCGGCGACCACCAAGCCGCCATCGGCCTGGTCGAGGCGGGACTACGCGACCTGCCCGCGTCGTACACCCGCGACCGGGGCTCCTACCTGGCCCGGCTCGCCGTCACCTACGCCCTCTCCGGGGAGCGTGACGGGGCCCGCGCAACTGCCGCCCAGGCGCGCGTGCTCGCGGAGGCGACCGGGTCGACGAGGACGCTGGCCGAGATCGCGCTGGCAGTGCGACTCGCCGATCCGGTCGCTTGACATCGGCTGATCGACTCTGGCCTACTCGTACACTCGTACGAAACGCCCTCACCCGTCCTATCTAGACAGTCAGTTGCACCGCGCCCGGACGTGCAATTTGCATTGATCAGAGCGCCTGTCTCGATGTCTCCGATGGAGATCCTGTCGTAACATGAGTGATCCATCAGGACTTACGTAACGGTTTGTTTGCAGATGTACGGGTTGGGGGGCTTGCCCTCTAACCGCCCGCCACCCCACGACGGGCTCATGCCGACAGCGGCACCACACCAGCCGCCCAGGAATGAAGGTGCAGCCAGCCCACCTTCACCGTCGTCGAAGGAGAAGTCCGATGCACGAGACTCGGGGGCCGAGTCGCACCACCCTCACAACAGCCCTGACGTACCTCTCAATCGGCCTATGGGCGTCGGCTGGCGCCGCCGCAATTCTTACCTGGAGCGACGCGACGCATAGCTCGGTCGCGGCGCTCACCGCCACGGCAGCCGCAGTTTCCGTTGCGGCATTGCACCGTCAGGTCGCGGATCTACGCTCAGCACACCGCGCACTCCTAAAGCGAGTTACCGACGCGGATATGCAATCTGAGGTCAACGGTGTGCGAATGTTGAAAATCCTGGCCGCACTCGAAGCGATTCAGAGGCCTGGTGCCACTGTTATCGATCTTGCCCCTCATGCTGATCGAAGGTCGCGCGGGGCATGACTCCCCCCACCAGCCCCCCACGATCGTGGGGGGCTGCCCGGCAACTGCGGGATGACGTGCGATTATGGAGATCGCAGGTAAGCGGAGGGTGTGGGATTCGAACCCACGAAGAGGTTGCCCCCTTACCGGTTTTCAAGACCAGCGCCATCGGCCACTAGGCGAACCCTCCGTGGCTGGGTAAGTCACCTCACGCAGCCGCCCCTAGTGTGCCACGCCGGTCTCTCGGGCCGGGTGCCCCCACCACCCGGGACACTGGGATGATCAAGGACATGCCGGACACGCCACCGCCGCCGCCCGCCGTTGTCCTGATCACGGGCATCATGGCCGCCGGCAAGTCGACCGTCGCGCAGGAGTTGGCGAGCCGGCTGCCCCGATCCGTACACCTGCGGGGTGACGTCTTCCGCCGGATGATCATCAACGGTCGGGTGGAGATGACCCCGGAGACCGAGGCCGAGGCGGTCCGGCAACTGCACCTGCGCTACACCCTGGCCGCCAATGCGGCGGACACCTACTTTGCCGCCGGCTTCACGGTCGTACTCCAGGATGTGGTGCTCGGGGCGGACCTGGCCCTCCTGGTCGACACGATCCGGAGCCGCCCACTGCTGGTGGTGGCGCTCACCCCGCGCCCGGAGGTGGTGGCGCTCCGCGAGCAGGAGCGTTCCAAGACGGGGTACGGCGAGTGGACGCCACAGCAGCTCGACGCGGGTCTGCGTACGGAGACACCACGTCTCGGGCTCTGGCTGGACACCTCGGAGCAGACCCCGGCGCAGACCGTGGACGAGATCCTGGCTCGGGCGTGGACCGAGGCCGTGGTGAGGGATCCGGCAGTGGGGTATGACTGAGCCATGCGTGCGATCACGATTACCGAGCCGGGTGGACCTGACGTGCTGGCCTGGACGGAGGTGCCCGATCCGGAGCCGGGCCCCGGTGAGGTGGTCGTCGACGTACGCGCCAGCGCGGTGAACCGCGCTGACCTGCTGCAACGGCAGGGGCACTATCCGCCGCCGGCGGGTGCTTCGGCGTACCCGGGGTTGGAATGCTCCGGCGTGGTCAGCGCGACCGGCCCGGGGGTTTCCGGTTGGCAGGTGGGTGATGTGGTGTGTGCGTTGCTGACCGGCGGCGGCTACGCCGAGCGGGTGGCGGTGCCGGCGGGCCAGCTGCTGCCGGTGCCGGCCGGGGTCGATCCGGTCGACGCCGCCGCGCTGCCCGAGGTGGCCTGTACGGTCTGGTCGAACCTGGTCCAGTTGGCCCACCTGAGTATCGGCGAGACGCTGTTGGTGCATGGTGGCGGCAGCGGTATCGGCACCTTCGCCATCCAGCTCGGGGTGGCCCTAGGGGCGACGGTGGTGGTGACGGCGCGGCCGGCGAAGCACGAGCGCCTTCGTGAGCTTGGCGCGGCGCACACGATCGACTACACGACTCAGGATTTCGTCGAGGAGATCCGGCGGATCACCGACGGTCGGGGCGCGAACGTGATCCTGGACATCATGGGTGCGGCGTACCTGGGGCGGAACGTGGCCGCGCTGGCGACCGGCGGCCGGTTGGTGGTGATCGGCATGCAGGGTGGTCGGAAGGCGGAGTTGGATCTGGGTGCGCTGTTGGCGAAGCGCGGGTCGGTGTCCGCGACGGCGTTGCGGTCCCGGCCGATGGAGGAGAAGGCGGCGATCGTACGGGGGGTTCGCGAGGAGGTGTGGCCGCTGGTGGAGTCGGGGGCGATCGGCCCGATCGTCGACCGTCGGCTGCCGATGGCGCAGGCCGCCGAGGCGCATCGGATCGTCGAGTCCAACGATCACCTGGGCAAGGTATTGCTCACCGTCGACTGACCACGCTCATCTGGACTGACCGTACTCACCGTCGACTGACCGTGCTCACCGTGGACTGACCAGGAGCCGGGCGCCGGCTCCCTCCTCGGCCAGTTCGTCGCTGGCGTTCATCACGTTGCAGCGTTGTAGTGACAGGCAGCCGCAGCCGATGCAGCCGGTCAGGTCGTCGCGGAGCCGGGTGAGCAGGTCGATCTGTTCGTCCAGTTTGTGCCGCCAGCCGGCGGAGAGCCGGGCCCAGTCGGCCTTGGTGGGGGTGCGGGACTCGGGCAGCGAGTCGAGCGCGGTGCGGATCTCCTCCAGGGAGACGCCGACCTGCTGGGAGATCCGGATGAACGCGACGCGGCGCAGCACAGTCCGCTCGTACCGTCGTTGGTTGCCGCCGGTGCGGGTGGCCCGGATGAGCCCGAGCCGCTCGTAGTATCGAAGCGCCGAGGGTGCCACCCCGGATCGGATGGCCAGTTCGCCGATGGTCAGTGGTTCCTGCATCACGTTCGCCTTGAGTTGAAGTGCACTTCAACATGCAGGCTAGCCGCATGACCGCACCGACGACCACCGGCTACGTCGACCTCGACGGCCTGCTGCGCCGGCTCACCGGCGACGAGAAACACTCCGCCAGCGCCCATTCGACGCTCGATGTCGTCTGGGTGCTCTACGACCGCGTGCTGCGGGTCACTCCAGAGAGCGTGGACGACCCGGAACGTGACCGGTTCCTGCTCTCCAAGGGGCACGGTCCGGCCGCCTACTATGCCGTACTGGCCGTGAAGGGGTTCATTCCCGAGGCGTGGCTGGACGATCTGGCCGGTCCGGAGAGCCGGCTCGGTCACCATCCGGACCGGCTGCTGGTCCCCGGTGTGGAGATCAGTTCCGGTTCGCTCGGCCACGGCCTGGGACTGGGCGTGGGCACCGCGCTGGGGCTGCGGGCCCAGGGCATCACCCAACCCCGGGTGTACGTCCTGCTCGGCGACGCCGAGTTGGACGAGGGTGCCAACCATGAGGCGATCGCGTACGCCGGAGCCACCGATCTGCCCAACCTGACTGCGATCGTGCTCGACAACCAATCTGCCACGCACGGCTGGCCGGGTCCGGGCGGGATCGCCAGCCGGTTCACCGTCAACGGATGGACCGCCGCGACCGTGGACGGTCGGGACCATGACGCGATCCACGCCGCTCTGACCGCCCACCAGCCCGACCAGCCGCACGTCGTCGCCGCGGTCGTCGACCCGAGGAAGTGACCGTGGACTCGAAGGAAGTGACCATGCGGGACAGTTTCGTGACAACCACCAGCGCGCTGCTCGCGGACGATCCGCGTACCGCCCTGGTGCTGGCCGACATCTCCGCGTCCGTGTTCGCCCCGGCCGCCCACCGTCATCCGGAGCGGGTGCTCAACGTGGGCATCCGTGAGCAGTTGATGATCGGGGTGGCGGGCGGGTTGGCGTTGACCGGGCTGCGGCCGATCGTGCACTCGTACGCGACGTTCCTGGTGGACCGGGCGTACGAGCAGATCAAGCTGGATCTGGGCCACCAGGGAGTGGGCGCGATCCTGGTCAGCGTGGGTGCGTCGTACGACGGGTCGGAAATGGGCCGGACACACATGTCGCCGGGGGACGTGGCACTGTTCGACACGATCGGCGGCTGGACGGTGCAGGTGCCGGGGCACCGGGACGAGGTGCCGGCGCTGTTGAAGGCGGCCACCCCACACGACGATCCGGTCTATCTGCGGCTGTCCACACAGTCGAACCGGTTGTCGTACGGCGGGGACACCCGGTTGCAGGTGCTGCGGCGGGGTACACCGGGCGGGCCGCTGATCGTGGCGGTCGGGCCGATGCTGGATCCGACGCTGGCGGCGGTGGCGGGGCTGGATGTGACGGTGGCGTACACGCACACCCCGAGGCCGTTCGACACGACCGGTCTACAGGCGCTGGCCGGGTCGGAGGTGATCCTGGTGGAGCCCTACCTGGCGGGTACGTCGAGCGCGCTTGTGAATGGGGTGCTCAGTCACGTACCGCACCGGTTGTTGTCACTCGGGGTGGGTCACGCCGAGATCCGTCGCTACGGCACGCCGCAGGATCATGCCCGGTGGCACGGCTTGGACGCAGCGGGGTTGCGGGCCTCGATCAGCGCTTTCCTGAGCTGAGATCAGCGCTTTCCTGGGATGACGCCCCGGCGTCGGGTGCGCTCGCGACCGAGGATCCACAGCGCCTCGACGCCGTCCTTCCAGGTGATCTTCTTGCCTTCGTCGCGCCCTCGGGCGTGGTAGCTGATCGGCACCTCGTAGGGGCGGATTCGCCGCCGGAGCAGTTTGCCGGTGACCTCCGCCTCCATGCCGAAGCCTCGGGAGCGGATGTCCAGCGAGCGGTAGAGCCCGACGGGCAGCAGCTTGAAGCAGGTCTCCAGGTCGCCGATGTAGGAGTTGAACAGGACATTGGCGGCGGTGGTGACGGCTTTGTTGCCCATTACGTACCAGAAGCTGTAGGAGCTGTGGCTGCCGAATGTCCGATTTCCGTAGACAACCGTCGCGCGTCCGTCCAGGACCGGTTCGAGCAGTTTGGTGATGTCCTGCGGGTCGTATTCGAGGTCGGCGTCGAGGATCACCATGTATTCGCCCTCGGCGTTGTCTACCGCCGTACGGATCGCCGCACCCTTGCCCGCGTTGCGCGGATGGGTGATGACCCGGACCCGGGTGTCGTCGGCCCGACCGAGGATCTCGCCGGTGCCGTCCCGGCTTCCGTCATCGACCACGACGAGTTCGATCTCGCACGGGTAGTCCACCGCCAGCGCCTGCTTCAGGGCGTCCGCGATGCGTTCTTCCTCGTTGTAGACCGGCATGAGGATCGAGAGCTTCACGGGGACATCTCCACGGTGGCGACGACAGATCCTTGCTAGCCTAGCCTGCGGCGAGGAATAGGTCTGTCCTGACGTCTGCCGCATCCGGCCGTGTCTGCTCCAACCGCCATCGCCGGCACTATCGAGCCTGCCGCCACCGACAGTGGTACCCAGCCTGCCGCCACCGGCAGCGGTGCCTACTCCGTCCGACACCCGCACAAGGCTGCCTTCGCGTGGGGCAGCCAGGATCATGGTGTTTACTTCCGGCCATGCCGGCTGCATGGTCCCCGCTCGTGGTGGCACCCGTAATCGCCTTCTTCGCGATCATGTATGCCTTCCGTCCAGCGCCGAAGAGCGTTGGTCAGCCGGTACGCCTGTCGGTGGTCCGAGCGGCGTTGGTCACTGGCGCGTACGCGGTGCTGACCGTCGAGTTGCTCGGCGCGTACGGCTGGTTGACCGCGCCCGCGATCGCGGCGGTCTGGCTGCTCTTCCTGCTGGTCGCGCTGGCCTTGGCGGTCTGGCGGTGGCGCCGCTCGGCCGCATCATCGGACCAACCCCGGTCGATATTGCGGGACGCGCGCCGCGCCGCATCGAGCGGCTGGGAGACCATCCGGGCCGAGGGGTGGCGGCAGGCCAGCCTGGCCGAGCGGCTGATGATCTGTGTCATCGCTTTCCTGGTACTGGCCGAACTGGTCATCGCCCTGCTCGCCGAACCGAACAACTTCGACTCGCAGACCTACCACCTGCCGAAGGTCGAGCACTGGGTGCAGCAGGGCAGCCTGGAGATGTGGGCGACCGCCATCCACCGGCAGGTGAGCATCCCGCCCGGCGCCGAATATCTGTTGCTGCACCTACGCCTGTTGACCGGTGGCGACACCCTCTACAACCTGGCGCAGTGGGCGGCGGCGATCGGCTGTCTGGTGGTCGCGACGCGGATCGCCGCGCAACTCGGCGGGGGCCGGCGGGCCCAGGTCATCACCGCCTTCCTGGTGGCGACGACGCCGATGGTGGCGCTTCAGGCGACAAGTACGCAGACCGACCTGGTGGCCGCCGCCTGGGCCGGTTGCGCAGCGACCCTGGTGCTGGACAACCTGTCCCGGCGGGCCACCATCGGCGCGGTGCTCGCGCTCGGCACCGCCACCGGGCTGACGGCCGTCACCAAGACCAGCGGGCTGATCGGGGTCGGTCCGATGCTGGTCGTGTGGGGGGTCGCCCAACTCCGGCAAATCTTCCGGCCAGCGCCATCCGCAGACCGTGCGGCCGCCACGTCCGGTACGGGGCGGGTACGGGCGGTGTTGGGCATCGGTGGCGTCTCCATCGCCATCCTGGCCGTCGCCGCAATGATCACCGGGCCGTACCTGGTGCGGATGACCGTCGAGTTCGGCAATCCGCTCGGGCCGCCCCGGCTGCGCGAGTCGATCCCGACCACCCGACACGACCCGCCCGCTGTCCTGGTCAACGGGCTGCGGATCGGGCACACCGCGTTGGACACCCCGCTGAGTCCGCTGCGAGACGTCACCGCGTCCGTCATCAAGCAGGTGGCGGAGCTGGTCGGCGTCGACCCGCAGGATCCGGGCATCACCTTCGGCAAGACCACGTTCCCGGTGCGGTCCTGGTATCCCGACGAGGACCGGGTCGCGTTCCCCCTCGTCGGGGCGCTCGTCCTGATCGGCGGGGTACTGGCGCTGGCGCGTCCACAACGGATCTCACCGGAGCGCGCCGGCACGCTGCGTGCGTACGCAGTCGCGATCGGGGTCACCGTGGTCCTGCACAGCGCGATGATCAAGTGGCAGCCCTGGGGAAATCGGCTGGTGCTGTACGCGTTGCTGCTGGCCGTACCGCTGGCCGGGGTGTGGCTGGACGCGATGTTCCGGCGTCGGTCCAGCAACCAAGCAGAGGACGCTGGCCGAGCAGAGGACGCTGGCCGAGGTGGTCGGCGTTCGGTGGCAACCCTGGCGGCGGTGGCCGTACTCGCCACCTCCGCACTTTCCGGGGTGCTCGCCATCTCGTACGGCTTCCCCCGCCGACTGGTCGGTACGGGGTCGCTATTCACGACCTCCGACTGGGAGACCCGGTTCCTGCGTCGTCCGCAGTGGGCGGAGGAGTTCCGGTGGGCGGCCCAGGAGGTCGAGGCCGCTGGTGCCCGGCGGATCGGCCTGGTGCAGCAGAACGACAACTGGGAGTACCCCTGGTGGTTGCTGCTGCGCTCTGGCGACAGTGACTCGGATCGGGAGATCGTGGCGCTGCAGTCGGTGCTGGACGGCCGACCGCCAGCTGATCCGCGCACTGTGGACGCGATTGTGTGTACCGGTGACCGGAAGGCGTGCACCAGGTTGGTGCCGCCCGGTTGGCGGGTCGAGTTCCGCGGTTACGTGGGCTACGCCCTGCCACCGCACACTCCCTGAACCCCAGCCACCCGCCCGACGTCGTAGCCGTCGCCCCGCCCGAGCCGTCGCCCCGCCACGTCGTGGGCATGGTGCGCCACGCCGTACTGAGCTGCGACGACATCTGCGCGCAACAAGTTACTGAGAGGTATTCACATTCCCCGCCCGGGGGGCTACCGTCTGACCATCCGATTGACCAGTAACGATTGGATGGAAGGACCGCGTCGATGAGCGACCCCCGCCCACCGGGAGAACGCAGCCCGCTTCGGATGCCACGACGACGTACCGCCGTCGTGACCGCATTCGTCGCCGGCCTCGTCCTGCCGATGCTCGTCAGCCCTCTCCCCGCCTCCTCCGCCCCCGCACCGGCCCAGGCGCGCCCGCCGATCCAGGCATTGCCGGCCAACCTCGAATCGATCCGTGCCGCCGAGGCCACCCAGCTCTACGGCAGCCCGGCCATCCGCCCGATAGAGCAGCGGAAGGTCGCGCTACTCACGATGGGTGACAGCCAGATCTCCGGCGAGGGCGTGGGGAACTACGTTCCCGGCACCCACCAGCCGGGCAACTGGTGCGACCGGTCGTACGACCAGGCGGTGTTCCGTACCGGGATCTCCTCGGACGTGCAGTACAACATCGCCTGCTCGGGTGCCACCCCGTGGAACCTCATAGCCGGCGGCCCGACCCAGCACAACGAGTTGAACCAGGGTGACCACCTCGCGATCAAGGCACGGAACACCAAGATCAAGCTACTCTGGGTGATCGTCGGCGCGAACGGTGACGGCACGATCCAGTTCGGACCGGTCGCCACCGACTGCACCATCAGCCGGGTGTTCTTCCAGGGCGCGTGCTACCCCGACTACACCGACAACTGGTCGATCCGTACCGACGGTAGCCGGCAGGCCGTCGAGCAGGCGCTCAACGGCATCCGGCAGACCATGACCAACGCGGGCTACCTCCAGTCCGACTACGAACTCGTGTTCATGTCATACCCGAGTCCCGGGGGCCCGGACATCGAGGACAACGCGGACTTCCCGGGTTGGTACAACGGTGGCTGCCTGATGTACCTCGCCGACCTGGCGTTCGCCCGCAACAAGGCGGTGCCACTGTTCGAGAAGGCACTACGGGCCGCCGCCGTCAACACCGGCACCCGCTACATCGACGCCAGCCGACTGTTCCACGGTCACGAGGTGTGCTCGGAGAGCACCTCCGTACGCGGCCTCTTCATCGAGGTTGGCGTCTGGGACGAGAACGCCGCTCGGCAGTCGTTCCACCCCAACTATCGGGGACACGGCATGTTCGCCCAGTGCATGACGGCGTTCTTCAACTCCGGCCAGCAGCAGGGCACCTGCGTCGACCCGGCCAGCACCAACCAGGCCGTGTTCTATCCGGGGCTGTTCGAGTTCAAGCAGCTCCGCAACACGGGCACCGGCAACTGTATCGACGGTGAGGGCTACGACTCCCGAAACGGTACGGCGCAAATCTCGTACACCTGTCACGGTGGCCGAAACCAGGGCTTCTGGTACGACTCCACCCGCAAGTCGCTGCACTCCGAACTCTCCCACGACCGGTGCCTGGACGTCGCGGGCGGCTCGTTGACCGCCAACACCCCGGTCAACATCCACGACTGTCACGGTGGCACGAACCAGAAGTGGGTCTTCTCCGGCAGCCAGATCAAGGCCGCCGGCAACACCAACCTCTGCCTGGCCTTCGACAGCCCGAGCAGTGGTAACCCACGCCTACGCCTGGCGGCCTGCGGCAGCAGCAACCGTCAGCAGTGGTCCTTCCAGTCCCGCTCGTTCGCCAACCCCGTCGGCTACGGTCACGACGACTTCATCGGTTCCCGCGTCTACTGAGATGTAAGGAAGGGTCCCTTCTCATCGCTTTCAGCCATGGAAGGGACCCTTCCTAACGTCAGGTGGCCAGGGCCGGGGCGACCCGGCTCGCCCCGCCGGGCCGGAACCGGTGGTTGAGTACGGCGTCCAACTGCCACACCCGCTTCGGATCGCCGACCTGGATCAGGAACCGCTCGCGTACCCCGTCGATCGCGGTCGCCGCCAGCTCCACAGCGGACAGATTCGGGTCGGAGTTCCAGGTGACGTTGGTCAGGTGCCGCAGCTCGGCGTTGAGGTGCAGGCGCAGTCGACGCAGCAGTCGGGTCCGCCGCATCACCACCAGTCGACGATGGGTAAGCAGTAGCAGGTAGTCGCCCTGGGCCGGCCGATCGACCCGGGTACATCGGGTGACGAGCACGGCGTCGTCGCCGGACTCCATGCATCGCCGCAGGTTGGCCAGGTGTCGACCCGCCCTCGTGGCGGACACCCCGGCCACTACGGCCGTGGGTGGAAGCGTCTGGGAGAACACGTCCATGCGCTGTCCAACGAGGCGTTGACGGCAGATGGTGCGGCATTTACATGGATGAAAGTGAGATTAGCGTTCCCTGAATGTCGTGCGCATGCCGATGTAACGGCACTCCGACCTGCGTCACCACAGGCCAAGTGCCGTCAACCGGATGGTCAGGGAGATACCTACAGCAGTTCGACGATGGTGGCGTTGGCCATACCGCCGCCCTCGCACATGGTCTGTAGGCCGTAGCGGATGCCGTTGTCCCGCATGTGCTGCACCATCGTGGTCATGATCCGGGCACCGGATCCACCGAGCGGGTGGCCGAGGGCGATGGCTCCGCCGCGCGGGTTGAGTCGGGCCGGGTCGGCTCCGGTCTCGGCCAGCCAGGCCAGCGGCACCGGCGCGAACGCCTCGTTGACCTCGTACACGCCGATATCGTCGATGCCCAGCCCGGCGCGGCGCAGCGCCTTCGCGGTGGCCGGGATGGGTGCGGTCAGCATGATCACCGGGTCGTCGGCGGCGACCACGGCGGTGTGGATCCGGGCCAGCGGGGTGAGGCCGTGCTGCCGGGCCCACTCGGAGGTGGTGACCGCGACGGCGGCGGCTCCGTCGGAGATCTGCGACGCCGAGCCGGCCGTGACCACGCCATCGGCCTTGAACGGCGTCTTCAGCTCACCGAGCCGCTCCAGGGTGGTGTCCCGCCGGATGCCCTCGTCGGCGGTGACCTTGCCACCGTCGGCCACCGCGACCGGGGAGATCTCCGCCTCGAACAGCCCGACGTCCTGCGCCGCCGCCGCCTTCTGGTGGCTGGCCAGCGCGAACTCGTCCAACTGGGTACGGGAGAAGCCCCACCGCTGGGCGATCATCTCCGCCCCGACCCCCTGGTTGAACGGCACCGGCTCGTCGACGCCGAAGCCTTCGGCGTCGCGGTAGCGGTCGCGCACCAGATCCCCGTACGGCAGGCCGCCGGTGGCCGAGGAGCCCATCGGTACCCGGGTCATCGCCTCGACTCCGCCGGCGACGACGAGGTCCGCCTGACCGGAGATGACGGTGGCGGCGGCGAAGTGCAGCGCCTGCTGGCTGGAGCCACACTGCCGGTCGACGCTCGTGCCGGGCACCGACTCCGGCCAGCCGGCCGCCAGTACGACGTTGCGGCCGATGTTCCACGACTGCTCGCCGACCTGGGACACGCAGCCCCAGATCACGTCGTCGACGTCGGCCGGCGCCAGGCCGGAGCGCTCGGCCAACGCGAGCAGGACGTACGCCGACAGATCGACCGGGTGCACCGAGGCCAGGCCACCCTTGCGTCGGCCGATCGGGGTGCGTGCCGTACCGACGATGACCGCGTCCCGCATTTTCTACTCCCCAGTAACTAAGCTTTTCTCGATACTACGTCCTGCTGACCGCCTCGTCTCCCCGGCCGTGCCTCATCCTTGGAGGCGTGCACACCGACCCCACCGACGACGAGCGGCACGACAGCAGTGCGTTGCCGGACGACGACCGACCCAGGACCTGGCGCGTGCGCGCACTCCTGCCCGTGCTG
This sequence comes from Micromonospora polyrhachis, assembly GCF_014203835.1. Lineage (NCBI taxonomy): Bacteria > Bacillati > Actinomycetota > Actinomycetes > Micromonosporales > Micromonosporaceae > Micromonospora > Micromonospora polyrhachis. The sequence continues at coordinate 3,127,549 of NZ_JACHJW010000001.1, forward strand.
AAGGTGGTGGGTGCCGGCGGCTTCGCCGTACTCGGGGCACTGCTCGCCGAAGGCGACCCGGTCCGGTGGGGTCTGGCCGCCCTGGCCGCCGCCGGGCTTCTCGGCTGGGCACTGCGCGACCTGGTCGCTCCGGTCCGCCTCGGCGTCGACGGGGCTGGCATCACGGTGATCACCGGATTCGCCGGTCGGCGACACCTCGACTGGGCCCGGATCGAGCGGATCGCCGTGGACACGCGCCCCCGGCGCGGCCTGCGCACCGAACTCCTGGAGATCGACGCGGGCGACTCCCTGCACCTGTTCGGGCGGCACGACCTCGGCACCGCGCCGGACGAGGTCGCCGCGATCCTCCAGACCAGGTGGCGACGGGCCACGGTCGGCTGAACATGGGCCACTCCGAGTCGAACGCAGGCAACGGTCGACTACACCCGGGCCACGCCGAGTAGCCCGGTTCCGTCAGCCGAGCAGGAACACCGTCCGCACGAGTGTCGCGACGATCAACCCGATCACGACGATGGCGGTGCCGACCGTCTGCACCAGGGCGCGACGGGACCGGGGCGCGTACGCCATCACCAGCGCCACGATCGCGCCGAAGACGAGGCCACCGAGGTGCCCGGCGATGGAGATGCCGGGCACGGCAAAGGTGAAGACCAGGTTGATCACCAGGATCGGGATGACCGACGAGGTGTCCCGGCCAAGCCGACGCATGATGATGAACAGCGCCGCAAAGAGACCGAAGACCGCGGTCGACGCACCCGCCGTCTGGCTGTTCGGCGCGGTGAAGACGTACGCGGCGACGTTGCCGCCGAGCCCGGCGACCAGGTAGAGGGCCAGGAACCGGACCGGGCCGAGAGTTGCCTCCAGCGATCGGCCCAGCACCCACAGTGCCCACATGTTCATGAGCAGGTGGATGAGACCGTAGTGCAGGAACATCGCGGTGATGAGGCGGTAGTACTCGCCATTCGCGATCCCGTGCACGGTGAAGTCGGGAAAGAGCGCCAGCCCGAGCACCGAGCCCCACGTGGTCAACGGGGTGCTGCCGCCGAGCAACCCCCCGAAGCCGCGTCCACCGGCGGCCGCGTCACCCCCGGAGTCCAGGGCGATGGAGAGCAACATGAGCACGACGTTGACGGCGATGATCGCCTTGGTGACGTAGCCGGCACGGCCGGCGGCACCGCCTCCGAAGACGGTACGCACCGGCCGCTGCGTCCGACGCCCCTCCGCCACACATTCCGGGCACTGGTGACCGACCGAAGCATCCCGCATGCACTCCGGGCAGATCGGCCGCTCACACCGGGTGCACCGGATGTAGGTCTCCCGCGACGGGTGCCGGTAGCAGACCGGCGTGGTCGGCGGGGACTCGCTCACGATGCCGCCTTGCCGTGCTCGTTCATGCGAGCAAAGGTACCCCGATCGGGGAATCAGGCCGAGGTACGTTCGATCTCGACGCGCTCGATGACCACGTCGTTGCGCGGCCGGTCGCCGGGACCGGTCGGGGTGTTGGCGATCGCATCGACCACCTTCACCGAGTCCTGGTCGGCCACCTTGCCGAAGATGGTGTGCCGGTTGTTCAGGTGCGGCGTCCGGTCGACGGTGATGAAGAACTGCGAACCGTTGGTGCCCGGTCCGGCGTTCGCCATCGCCAGCAGGTAGGGCTGGTCGAAGCGCAGGTCCGGGTGGAACTCGTCGGCGAACTGGTAGCCCGGTCCGCCCCGGCCGGTGCCGGTCGGGTCACCCATCTGGATCATGAACCCGGCGATCACCCGGTGCGAGATGGTGCCGTCGTAGTAGGGCCCGGAGCCGGGCGCGCCGGTGCGCGGGTCGGTGTACTTACCGGTGCCTTCGGCGAGTTCGACGAAGTTGCGCACGGTCTTCGGCGCGTGGTTCGGGAACAGTTCCAACCGGATCGGGCCGGCGTTGGTGTGCAAGGTGGCGTAGATCGCCTCAGCCACGGGTACTCCTCTGTTGTTGGTCAGTTTCCATGCGGATCCTCCCATGTGCCCGATCTGGCAGTGCGGAGGCATCCAAAGGTGGAGGATGACGAAGGAACAACACCCAGGAGGTGGAACGGTGTTCGGAATTGGTCGGCGTAAGACTCACGGTCAACTCGCGAAGGCAGAGCTGGGCGAGAGCCTCGATCACTTCAGGCGGGCCGCCACCCACGCGGCCGGCGGGGTCGGAGCGACCCTCGGGCCGCGGATGAACGCGGCCCGGGACTATGTCGGCCCGACGGCGACCAAGGTCAGGGGCAAGGCCGCCCACGGGTGGGCGACGACCGTGACGGCGCTCGCACCGCTGGCCGTGGCGGCGGCGGAAGGTGCCCGGCACGCCGGATCGACCGCCCAGAAGGTGAAGCCGAAGAACATGCGAGCGATGCGGAAGAAGGAGTCACTGATGGCACGTCGACGGTGGCCGATGTTGACCGGGATCCTGGCCGCCAGCGCCGTGGTCGGGGTGGCGGGTGCGGCGGCGGTACGCCGTCGTCGGCAGCAGGACTGGGACGCGTACGACGCGGGTCGGGCACTGGAGTCCGTCCGGGAGGACGCCGAGACGTTGGCTGCCAGCTCGACCTCCGCCCTCCGATCCGAGTCGGCCAGGGCCACGACCGGTTCGAGTAACGGTGCCACGGAGAAGGCCACCGACAAGCCGCTGGTCAAGACCGCGGAGAAGGTGGCGGAGAAGGCCAGCGACCGGCCGTCCCCGGCCACCCTCGCGGAGGCCAGCCGCAAGAGCCCGACCAAGAGCGGGGACGGGGTGCTCGGCAGCGCCGGTACGGCGACGAGCAACAGCCGGAACTGAAAAGACCCTCGGCTCGGTACCGCGACCAGATCCACCGGTCGCGGTACCGACGTCTGGTCAGAGCCAGCCGTTACGCCGGAACATCCGGTACAGCACCAGCGAGGATCCGAGCATCAGGGCGAGTACGACGGGATAGCCGTACGTCCATTTGGTCTCTGGCATGACGTCGAAGTTCATGCCGTAGATGCCGGCGATGGCGGTCCACACGGCCGCGATGGCCGCCCACGCCGCGATCTTGCGCATGTCGTTGTTCTGTTCGACGGTGACCTGGGCCAGGCGGGCCTGGAGGATCGAGTTGAGCAGGTCGTCGTAGGAGTTGACCTGCTCGACCGTACGGGTCAGGTGGTCCTGCACGTCGCGGAAGTAGCGCCGGATCTCCCCCGGCACCTCCCGGTTGATCTGGGCGGTCAGGGTCATCAGTGGACGCTGGAGCGGAACCACCGCCCGCTTGAACTCCACCAGTTCCCGCTTCATCTGGTAGATCCGCTGGATTCGCCCGTGCGCCTGACGACCGAACACCTGGGTTTCCAGGGTGTCCAGGTCGTCCTCCACCCGGTCACTCACCTCCAGGTAGAGGTCGACCACCCGGTCGGTGATCGCGTAGGCCACCGCCCACGGCCCCTGGGCGAGCAGTTCCCGGCTGCTCTCCAGGTCGGCCCGGACCGGGGCGAGTCGGCAGGCGTCGCCGTGCCGCACGCTGATCACGAACTGCGGGCCGATGAAGAGCAGCACCTGCCCGGTCTCCACGACCTCGGAGTTCTCCGTGAGTTCGCCGTGTGCGACGTACCGGGCGGTGCGGAGCACCAGGAAGCTGACCTCACCGAAGCGTTCCAGCTTGGGTCGCTGCTCGGCCTTGACCGCGTCCTCGACCGCCAACTCGTGCAGCCCGTAGCTGGCCGCGATGCTGGTCATCTCGGCCAGGCCCGGTTGGTGCAGGCCCAGCCAGACGAAGGCGTCGCGCCGCTGCTGCGCCTGGGCCAGCGCCTCGGCGTAGTCCCAGTCGCCGGTCTGCCGTACGCCGTCGATGTAGAGGGCGCAGTCCACCACCGCAGTGCGATCAGGGGTACTCACCGCCGACGGCTGTTGACTGCCGTCGGCGTTGAGGATGCGCGTCATCGCCCGTACCGGGGCGGTCCAGGCGCGGGATCGGGGTATCCGATCCTTACGAGCTTCTGCACCGGTCCCGGCCCGGCCGCGGTCGAATCGCTCCGCCATCGGGGCCCACCTCCCTCCCGCCAGCGTGACCTCTGCCGGATGCAGGCTACGCCGGTGGGTGGAACGGTCGGCCGGGCGTGGTTGGGGTGGCGCCGGGTGGACCGGCCGCTCGGGGGGTAGGTGCGGCCGGCCCACCCGGCGCCTTTGGGGGGCGGGGGGTTATGCACAGGAGGTCAACCGCAGGAACGGTTGGCGCTCGCAGCATTGTGAGCTGTGCAGCACCTCTCTGGAAACCCCCGACAAGCAACCTCGACCGTTTGTCGGATATCCGACAAACTTTCTTATCCCTGTCCGCGGACCGCTTCGACAGCCTCCGCCAGCCGTCGTACACCCTCGTCGATCCGGTCGGGGGTGACCGCCGAATAGGCCAGGCGCAACGCGTGCTGGCCACCGTCGAGAAGGAAGTCGCTGCCCTTGACAACGGCCACACCCCGCTCCGCGGCAGCAGGGGCGAGCTTGTCGACCTGCACGTCCGTGGGAAGTTCGACCCAGAGGAAGTAGCCGCCGTCCGGCTCGATGAACCGTACGCCCGGAATGTGCTCGCGCAACGCCGCGGCCAGCAACGTCGCCCGCTCGCCCAGCGCGCCACACACCTTCTCGACGGAACGGTCGATGTCGCCGGAGACGCAGAACTGGTGCACGATGGCCTGCGCCACCATGCCGGGCGAGATGTAGAGGCTGGTTGCCCGCTTGGCGATGTCGGCGATCAGCGCCGCCGGCCCGACCAGGTAACCCACCCGTACGCCGGGGCAGACGGTCTTGGTGAAGCTGGACGCGTGCACCACGACGTCGTGCTCGTCGAGGGAGAGCATGGACGGCAGCGGCTCGCCCCGGAACCGGACGTCGGCGTACGGGTCGTCCTCGAAGATGGTGAAGCCGTACTCGACGGCCAGGGCGAGCAGCGCCTGCCGCTTCTCCAGGGAGAGCGTGACCCCGGCCGGGTTCTGGTAGTTGGGGATGATGTGCGCCACCGTCGGGCGTACCCCCGACTCCAACAGTTTGCCCAGCTCGTCGGTGTCGATCCCGTCCGGCTGGATGGTGACCGCATGCACCTCGGCACCCTGCTGCTGGAGGTTGAGCAGGGTCCGGTCGTAGGTCGGCCGCTCCACCACGACCGCGTCACCCGGCTTGACGAGCCGGTCGAAGAGGAACGCGTCGGCCTGCAACGAACCGTTGGTGACCAGCACCTGGTCGACGGCGACACCGTGCTTGGCCGCGATCCACTCACGCAGCGGCAGGTAGCCCAGCGAGTTGCCGTACGCGGTGATGCCGGCCGGGTCCGCATCGAAGGCCCGCACGGCGGCGGCCTTGAGCCCATCGATATCGACGATGTCCAGCGAGGGTGCCCCACGGGCAAACGAGATCAGCTGCTCAGCGGTCATGACTACTCAGCGTACGGGTGACCATGGCCACAACGACGCAGGTATGGCCATGTCCGAATGGTGAGCCGTAGCCGGACGCTCCTCCCGCGTACCGGATCAGCCACTGCGGGACGGGTCCGGAGCGGGACTAGCGGGATGCGGCAGCCCGCTGTCCAGCCCAGACCCGGACGATGTCCCGAACCGAGATCACGCCGAGGACCTCGGCATCCGCCAAGACCACGAGGTGCCGGAACCCGCCCCGGACCATCGACGCCGCCGCCTCCTCCAGGGTCCAGTCCGGTCCGGCGTAGACCACGTCCCAGGTGAGATGGGCGGAGGTACGTTCCACATCGCAGTCGAGTCCGGCTCCGATGGCGTTAAGTACGTCACGTTCGGTCATGATCCCGATCCCGTGCGACTCGGGATCGACGACGACCGCTGAACCCACCCGTCGCTCCGACATCATCCGGGCGGCCTGCCGGAGCGTGTGCTCGGGGCCGACGACGAGAACCTGGCTGGACATCGCTTCACGTACCCGCATCAGACATCACTCCTGCGGACGGCAGCATCAGTACGGCAATACTGACCTTGCGGGCATCGAAGTACAAGACCTCCGTACTGTCCGGGGCAGCTTGCCGGTCGCTACTGTCGAGGGGTGCCCCCCGAGCCCCTACGCTGCGCCGGAGCCCTGATCGTCGATGACGACGGGCGGATCTTCTTCCAGCGGCGATCCCCGCACCGTCGGCTGTTCCCCAACGTGTGGGACATCGTCGGCGGGCATCTCGAACCCGGCGAGGACACCGAGGACGCGCTCCACCGCGAAGTCACGGAGGAGACCGGCTGGACCGTCTCCCACGTACTCGGGTTGGTCGGCGAATACCGCTACACCGGCAACGATGGCATCGAGCGGATCGAAGTGGACTTCCTGATCCGGGTCGACGGCGACCTCACCCGGCCCTGTCTGGAGGTCGGCAAACACACCGAGTTCCGGTGGCTGGCCGAACACGAGATCGCCGTACTCGACGAGCACCGCGAGGTCAACGACGGACTGATCCGCCGGATCGCCGAGGACGGTTTCGCCGCGCTACGTTCGATCGGCCTGTGAACGACGACGTTCCGCTGGCGCCCCCCGACTTCGCCGCACTGGTCGCGCCGGCCATCGACCGGATCTTCATCTCCGCCATGGCGACCGCGCACGAGTTCGGTGGCACGGAACTGAACCAGCGCTACGGCGGGCCGGCGGCCACCGGTTTCCTGGTCGAGTTCCGCAGCCGGGCAGCCGCCCCCGGTGGCGTGGTCAGCGGCCCCGGCTTCGCCGCCGTGACCCGCTATCGCGACTCGGTCGAGTGCCAACGCGTACTCGACAAGCAGGTCGCCCACGCGATGATCGTGCGGCAGGGTGACGGCGGTTTCTCCGCCACCGACCGGGGTCGGTCGTTCCTCGCCGACCTCTACGAGCTGCACGCCCGGATCACCCGCGAGATCTGGGACGGGTACACCGCGCGGGTGGCCCGGCTGGTCGGCATGCTCGGCCTGCTGCTGACCGCCGCCGCCGAGGACGCCGACGCCGCCGCGTTCCACGCGATGGCCCCACCGTACGAGCCGGACGGCACCCCGTCGGCCGTACTGCTGCTCAACCGGCTGGGTGCGCTGCGCTACCACCGAGCCGACGCGCACGCTGCCGCATGGGGGGCGGCCGGACACACGGCGCGCAGCATCGCCGAGCTCACGCCGGGTCCGCAACGGCAGACCATCGAGCTGGAGACCAACCGCCGGGCGGGTATGCCGTACGCCGCACTGACCGCACCGGAGCGGCTGGCGCTGCTCGCGGACCTGGCCGCTCTGCCCGGCTGAACCTGGCCGTGCTCTAGCCCGGCTGAACCTGGCCGCTCTGCCCGGCGGAACTTGGCCGGCGGCGGGCTGTGCTGCCGTTCAACGCTATCCTTCCGAGCGGTAACCCGATTAACCCGAGTAGCCCAAGTGTCCCGGAGCAGTTGTCGCGAATCGTCGCTATTGATCGTTCCGGGGACTGTTGTCATGGTTTTCGCGGCCCTCGTCGTCGCGAGAGAGGATCCACGAATGATCGGTATGGTGCTCGCCGCGGGCGCGGGACGTCGACTGCGCCCGTACACCGACACCCTGCCCAAGGCACTCGTCCCGGTCGACGGGGAGACCACCATCCTCGACATCTCGCTGCGCAACCTCGCCGCGGTCGGCCTGACCGACGTCACCGTCGTGGTCGGCTACGCGGCCGAAGCCGTCGAGAGCCGCCAGTCGGCCCTGGAGGACCGGTACGGCGTCAAGCTCAGCCTGGTGCACAACGACAAGGCCGAGGAGTGGAACAACGCGTACTCGCTCTGGCTGGCCCGGGAGCACTTCGCCCAGGGCGCACTGCTGGTCAACGGCGACACCGTGCACCCGGTAAGCATCGAACAGACGCTGCTCGCCCAGCGTGGCCCCGGCATCCTGCTCGCCATCGACTCGGTCAAGAAGCTCGCCGACGAGGAGATGAAGACCACCTTCGACGCCACCGGTCAGCTCACCCGGATCACCAAGCTGATGGACCCGGCGGACGCCTTCGGCGAGTACATCGGTGCCACCCTGATCGAGCCGCACGCCGCCGCCGGACTCGCCGACGCGCTGGAGACCACCTGGAAGCGGGACCCCAACCTCTACTACGAGGACGGCTACCAGGAGTACGCAGACCGGGGCGGTGAGGTACGGGCGGCCACCATCGGCGACGTACCGTGGGTCGAGGTGGACAACCACGACGACCTGGCCCGGGCTCGGGAGATCGCGTGCCACTACTAGCCCGTTCCGTCATGACGCCCCTGGCCATCGAGGTGCGCCGGGGGGCGGTGGCCGACCTGGGCGCGATCCTCTCCGACGGGCGGATCTCGGCCGGTGGCGACGTCGCCGTCGTGGTCGGCCCCGGTCAGGGCGAGAAGATCGGCGAGCTGATCCGCCCGACGCTCGGTTCGGCGGACGTCTTCACCGTCACCGGCGGCAGCATCGACTCCGCCACCGACCTCAGCGCCAAACTCGGGGCCCGCTCGTACGACGCGGTGGTCGGCATCGGCGGCGGCAAGACCGTCGACGTCGCCAAGTACGCGGCCACCCGGCGCGGCCTACCGATGGTCTCGGTAGCCACCGCCCTGGCCCACGACGGCATCGCCTCCCCGGTGGCGAGCCTGGTCACCGACGGGATCAAGGGCTCGTACGGCGTACACATCCCGATCGCGGTCATCGTCGACCTGGACTTTGTGGAGAGCGGCCCGGAGCGGCACAACCGGGCCGGCATCGGCGACGTGGTAAGCAACATCAGCGCGCTCGCCGACTGGGAGCTGGCCCGGCAGGTACGCGGTGAGCCGGTCGACGGACTCGCCGCGAGCCTGGCCCGAGCCGGCGCCGAGGCGGTCATCAACCACCCCGGCGACATGAGCGACGACGGCTTCGTCACCGTCCTGGCCGAGTCGCTGATCTCCAGCGGGCTGGCGATGGCGGTCTGCGGCACCAGCCGCCCGTCCAGCGGCGGCTGCCACGAGATCATGCACGCCATCGACGCCCTCTATCCGGGCACCGGATCACACGGGGAGTTGGCCGGACTCGGGGCGCTGTTCTGCACCTTCCTGCGCGGTGACGAGAAGCGGTTCGTCCAGATGTCCGCCTGCCTGGCCCGGCACAACCTGCCCCGTACCCCCGCCGACGTGGGGCTCAGTGACGACCAGTTCGTCGAGGCGGTGGCGTTCGCGCCGCGTACCCGGCCGGACCGTTACACGATCATCGAACACCTCGACATGGCGCCGGACGAGATCCGTGGGCGACTGGCAGACTACGCCGATGCACTCCGCGACCCCCTCGGCTGAGCTGTCCCGTCCGACCACCGCCGACTTCTACCGCGTCAACCGGGGCGGCGGTCTGTTCAGTGAGACCATCAGCCAACGCCTCGGCGCCGGCTTCGCACTGGCGGCGCACCGGCTCGGCCTGCCCCCCACCGGGCTGACCATCGCCAACCTGGTGCTCGGGCTGGCCGCATCGGTGACCGTGGTGGCGCTCGCCGACCGGGTCGCCGCTGGGGACGTACCGGCCTGGGTGGTCGGGCTGGTCGCCCTGGTCGGCTGGCAGGTGGCGTACGCCCTGGACTGCGCCGACGGGCAACTCGCCCGGGTCACCGGTCGGGGCAGCCCGGCCGGAGCCCGGGTCGATGTGCTCTGCGACGTGGCGGCGCAGATCGCGCTGGTCACCGCCCTGGGCACGGTGGCGGTGGCGCAGACGCCGAGCACCCCGGTGTGGCTGGTGGCCGCCTTCGCCGGCACCTGGATGGTCAACCTGGTGACCTCGGTAATGCAGGCCGGGCCGAACGCGGCCAGCATGGTCACCTCGACCTCACTGCCGGTACGACTGGTCAAGCTGCTCCGGGACTACGGCGCGGTGATCACCCTGGCCGGTTTGCTCCTCACCCTCGTCCCAGCGTGGACAGTGTGGCTGATCGTCGCGTTCACGATCGTCAACGGCGGCTTCCTGCTCGCCAGCATCGCCTTCTCCGCCCGCGCCTCCCTACGTTGATGTTAGGAAGGGCCCCTTCCTATCGCTTTTTGCATAGGAAGGGGCCCTTCCTGACGCCTCAGCGGCGGCGCACGCCCGCGTACACGTCCAACAGTTGTCGGGTCACCACATCCGGGTGGAATGTGCGTTCGTAGCGGGCCCGCGCCAACGGTGCCAGCGTGGTGGCCCCGGCCCGGGCAGTCGGCAGCGCGGCGGCCAGCGCCGCCGGGTCCGCCGGCACGACCCAGCCGGCCGCGCTTGCCGGGTCGTCCGCCCCGACCAGGTACGGAATGCCGCCGAGCGCGGTGCCGAGCACCGGCCGCCCACTGGCCAACGCCTCGATCACCACGGTCGGCAGCACGTCGTGCCAGGTCGACGCGGCGATCACCACCGCCGAGTCGTCGAGTGCCTTGCGTACCCCGGACCGGTCCTGTGGGCCGAGGAAGACGACGTCGGAGCGTTCGGCGGCGGCGGCTTCGGCCAACGAACGCAGCTCACCGTCGCCCGCGATCCGCAGCGGGCCGAGCGACCCGACCGGGTGCTGCCGCCACGCGTCGAGCAGCAGCCCGAGCCCCTTCTCCGGGGAGAGCCGCCCCATGAAGAGGAAGCCGTCCCCGAGGGGAGCCGGCTGCCCCGGGTCGGGAATGGCATTGGGCTTGACCACGATCCGATCGTCGGAAATGCCGTAGTCCCGCAGGTGCGCGGCGACCGCCGAGGTGAGCGCGATGAACCGGTCCACCGAACGCCAGGTCGGCCGGTGTACGGCGAGCGTGGTCGCCATCAGCGCACTCTGCGCCCGGGAACCCCGATAGCACCGGTGCTGGATCGCCGGCAGCCCAAACGCCCGGCCCCGGCAGTCCTGGCAGATCTTGCCATCCCGGAAGTAGAGCCCGGACGAGCAGACCTGTCGGTAGTTGTGCACCGTCTGCACCACCGGCACGCCGTACGCGTGCGCCGTCCGCACCACCCACGGGGAGAGCAACGGGTACGGGTTGTGCAGGTGCAGTACGTCCGGCTGGTGCTCCACCAGCAGCCGGCTCAGGTCCTGCTGGGCCTGGGGGGCGTAGATCGGGGAGAGCGGCAGCAGCGCCTTGGCGGTCTTCGGCATCGCGGGGATCTCGTCGGAGCTGCGCTGGAACGGCAGCACCTCGACCCCGACGGCGGTGAGCTGGGCGATCTCCAGGTCGACGATGGTGTTCTCCCCGGAGGGCTGGGCCGCCCGGTAACGGTTGTGCGCGATGACCACCTTCACGGTGCCAACCTTTCATTCGCGACTGCGGGGCTCGCAAGCTCACTCCTCGCGCTCACAGGTGCCAACCTTTCGTTCGCGACTGCGGGGCTCACTCGCTGCGCTCGCTCTACTCGCATTTCGGCTCGGCCGCGTCCCACGCGAGCCGCCCCGAAACGCTCGCTCCTCGCGCTCACAGATGCTCAACCTTCCTTCGCTGCGGCGGGGCCAGCAAGCGCGACTCGCGTTCCGGTGCGGCTCACGCGGGACAGGGAACGGCCGAAACTGGTCACTCCGTATGTTCGATGCTCGTTCCGCCTGCCTCACGCCGGCAGAGGCTACCGTTACTGATGTGCCTGAATTACCGGAGGTGGAGGCGCTCGCCGGCTACCTGCGCGAGCGCGCGGTGGGGCGGCACGTCGACCGGTTCGAGGTCGCCGCGATCAGCGCCCTGAAGACGTACGACCCGGGGCCGGAAGCCACGGTCGGGCGGCGCATCGTCGACGCCGGGCGACACGGCAAGTTCCTCGACGTGGTGTTCGACGGCGACCTGCACCTCGTGGTGCACCTGGCCCGCGCCGGCTGGCTGCACTACCGGGACGCCTTCCCGTCGGCGGTCCCGCTCAAGCCGGGTAAGGGTCCGATCGCAATCCGGGTACGCCTCGACGACGGCTCTGGCTTCGACCTGACCGAGGCCGGTACGCAGAAGAGCCTCGCTGTCTATCTGGTCACCGATCCGGGGCAGGTGCCCGGGGTGGCCCGGCTCGGACCGGACGTGCTCTCGATCGATCTGCCGACCTTCACCGAGCGGCTGCGAGGGCGACGAGGACAGGTGAAGGGGGTGCTCACCGACCAGCAGGTCTTCGCCGGCATCGGCAACGCGTACTCGGACGAGATCCTGCACGCGGCGCGGCTGTCGCCGTTCGCGATCACCGACCGACTGCCGGACGACCGGGTGGCCGAGTTGTACGAGGCAACCCGGCAGGTGCTGGGAGATGCGGTCGCCCGGTCGATGGGACAGCGGGCCGCCGAGCTGAAGGGCGAGAAGCGGTCGGGGCTGAAGGTGCACGCCCGCACCGGACTACCCTGCCCGGTTTGCGGCGACACAGTACGGGAAGTTTCGTTCGCTGACTCCAGCCTCCAGTACTGCCCCACCTGCCAAACCGGAGGAAAAACCCTAGCTGACCGACGGTTGTCCCGACTTGTGCGGTAAGTGACGATGCCGAGGTCGACGACGGGAATCGCCCAGTGAGCGAGGAACCGCCCACCGTCCAGCCCTACCGGGGCGCTCATCCATCGGTATAGTGACCCGGGTTGCGGCTCTGACCGCAGCAGCGACGAGCTCTCCTCGCCGCGCAGCGGTAGGCGTAATGTCCCTCGGGCCAGCGTCCCTTCGGGGCCTGCGTGGGAGACTGGGACAGTGGGCGACCAGACCCCTTTCGGGGATGGGCGACACGTGTCATGCGGGAGGACGTAGGTGAGGTGACGACAAGCCTCCAGCGCCCGGTAACCAACACAGGCCGGAGCAAACTCGTGCGGCACGTCGACAGCTTCGAGATCCAGCCGCCGACGCCTCATTCACCGAACGGCGTACCTCGGTCGGCGTGGGCGCGAGCCCGGCGACGGGTTTCCCGATGGCATCGCCCCTATGCCCTGATCCTGGCCGTGCTCGACTTCGGGGCCACCGCCCTGGCCAGTTGGCTCGCGATCTCCCTGTTCGACCAGGCTGCCGCTGGATTCGCGGCCAACAGGAACGATCCGAGCTGGTTCAACACATCGGCCTGGTTCCACACCGTCGCCTACCTCCTGCTACCACTGGGCTGGTTGATCATCCTGTGGGGCAACCGGGCGTACGACCGGCGCTATCTCGGGCTCGGTCCCGACGAGTTCAAGCGGGTGATCCGGGCGTCGGTGACGGTCGCCGCCAGTGTCTCGTTCCTGGCGTTCGCCATCAAGGCCGACCTGTCCCGGTTCACGGTCGGCTTCGCCCTGGTCGGCGCGACGGTGCTGATCCTGCTGGTCCGGTTCGTCGCCCGCTTCGCGCTACACACGGTCCGGAGGCGAGCCGGCCAGGCCGCCCACCGGATGGTGCTGGTCGGCACCCTGCCGGAGACACTTGAGGTCTACACGGCGGTGACCCGCAGCCCGGCCGCCGGCCTGATCCCGGTCGCGATCCACCTGACCGACGGCTATGCCGCCGCACGTGGGATCGAGACGCCGGTACCGGTGTACGCCGGGCGGGACGTACTCGCCCTGGTCCGCGAGGTCGGCGGCGACACGATCGCGGTCTGCGGCTCGGCCAGCGCCGAGCCGGGTGAGCTGCGCCGCCTGGCCTGGCAGCTCGAAGGCTCCGGCGTCGACCTGGTCGTCGCCCCCCAGCTCACCGACATCGCCGGTCCCCGGGTGCACATCCGGCCGATCGAGGGCCTGCCGCTGCTGCACGTCGAGGAGCCGACGCTCTCCGGCCCGGCCCTGCTGCTCAAGAACCTGATGGACCGGGTGGCCGCTGGGCTTGGCCTGATGCTGCTCATCCCGCTCTTCGTCGCGATCGCGATCGCGATCCGGCTCTCCGACCGCGGCCCGGTCTTCTTCCGCCAGCCTCGGGTGGGTCACGAGGGTCGTACCTTCCGGGTTTGGAAGTTCCGGACGATGTACGTCGACGCCGAGGAACGGCTCGCCGGACTGGTCGACCAGAACGAGACCGACGGGATGCTGTTCAAGATCAAGCAGGATCCCCGGGTCTTCCCGGTCGGTCGGTTCCTCCGGGCCAGTTCACTCGACGAGCTACCCCAGTTGATCAACGTACTCTGGGGCGAGATGTCCCTGGTCGGGCCGCGCCCGCTGCCCGCCGACGACGGCGACTTCCTCGGCGACGTACGGCGTCGACTGCTGGTCCGCCCCGGCATGACCGGACTGTGGCAGGTCTCCGGCCGCTCCGACCTGTCCTGGGACGAGGCGGTCCGGCTCGACCTCTACTACGTCGACAACTGGTCCCTGACGTACGACCTGAGCATCCTGTGGCGCACTGTCGGAGTCGTACTTGCCCGCAAGGGCGCGTACTGAGGGTCTCGGCAACGAGTGGCATCGGGGGCGACCCCTTGGCGAACAGTGCCAACTTCGCCAGGATTCGTGCGTGGACTCGAACCTGTTCGCCGCGTTCGCGGTCGTCGCGCTGGTCAGCGCGCTCGGCGCCGCGCTCTTCGCCGTCGTACGGCTGCGCGGGCGACGGGGCATCGCCACCGCGACCCAGCGGGCCACGTACGAGGTCCTGCACACCGCCGGACTCGCCGCCGAACCGCTGCGCGCCGGCCTGACCCCGGCGGGTGCCGCGAAGGCCGTACGGCATTTGCGCGCCCTCGTCGGCGCGGCTGGCCTGGCCCTGGTCGACGCCGCCGAGGTGCTGGCGATCGACGGGCGGGGCAGCCACCATGGCGAACAGTTGGTACTGGCCGCGCAGCGGGCCATCGCCGCCGACCGGTCGACCGTGCTCGGTGACGCGGAACTGCCCTGTGACCGGGTCGACTGCCCGGTCCGGGGTGCGGTCGTCGCACCGCTGACCGGGCCGGGCGGTCGGGCCGCCGGGGCGCTGGTGGCGATCGCCGACGGCCAACCAGCTCCGGGACTGGTGCAGGCCACCCTGGAGACCGCCGACTGGGCCGGGGCGCAACTCGCCCTGGCCGAGCTGGACTCGTCCCGGGAGCGGCTGGCCCGAGCCGAGGTACGCGCACTGCGCGCCCAGATAAGCCCGCATTTCATCTACAACGCGTTGACCGCGATCGGCTCGTTCGTGCGTACCGACCCGGAACGGGCCCGGGAACTGATCCTCGAATTCGCCGAGTTCACCCGGTACTCGTTCCGGGCACATGGCGAGTTCACCACGCTGGCCGAGGAGCTACGGTCGATCGACCGCTACCTCACCATCGAACGGGCCCGGTTCGGTGACCGGCTCCAGGTACGCCTCCAGATCGCCCCGGAGGTGCTGCCGGTCAGTGTGCCGTTCCTCTGCCTGCAACCGCTGGTCGAGAACGCCGTACAGCATGGCTTGTCGCGCAAGCCCGGCACCGGCATGGTCAGCATCGAGGCGCGCGACGCCGGGACGGAGTGCCACATCACGGTGGAGGACGACGGGGTGGGCATGGACCCGGAGCTGCTGACCACCGGCATAGTCGAGTTGGCAGCCACCGATCCGAGCGACGACACCGGCCAACACGTCGGTCTCTCCAATGTGGACGAGCGACTGCGGTCGGTCTTCGGCGACCAGTTCGGCCTGGTCGTGGAGACCGGCCTCGGTTCCGGTACGAAGGTGAGCATGCGGGTACCGAAGTTCCACCGTCACGTACGGGCAAACCCATGATCCGGGGAGGAGATGACGTGACCGAGCGCAGCGAGGTCACCAGCCAGCACAGCCCCGACGGTCACGGCGACGACGAGCGCAGCAAGGAGACAACGTGACCGAGCGCAGCGAGGTGGGATCGTGACGGGTTTCCTGCGGGTGTTGGCAGTGGACGACGAGCCGCCGGCGCTGGACGAGTTGGCCTACCACCTGCGCGCCGACCCTCGGGTCGCCCGGTTGCACACCGCCGCCGACGCCACCGAGGCCCTACGGGTGCTCCGGGACGCCGACGTCGACGCGGTCTTCCTCGACATCCGGATGCCCGGTCTGGACGGTATGGAACTGGCCCGGGTGCTGCGCCGGTTCGCCCGGCCACCGGCGATCGTCTTCGTCACCGCGTACGACGACGGGGCGGTGGACGCCTTCGACCTCGGCGTCACCGACTACGTCCGCAAACCCGTACGTGCCGAAAGGCTTGCCGAGTCGCTGCGTCGGGTGGTCAGCTCCCGGGTCGTACCGTCCCATCCGGCCGCGCTGGCCCGCGCGGAGGAGGATCCGACGATCCCAGTCGAACTGGCCGGTACGACCCGGATGCTGCCCCGCTCGGCGGTGCGCTGGGTGGAGGCGCAGGGCGACTACGCCCGGCTGCACACCGCCGACGGCTCGCATCTGGTTCGGGTGTCGCTGGCGACTCTCGCCGACCGCTGGGGGGACGCGGGTTTCGTCCGGATCCACCGCTCGTTCCTGGTGCAGATCCGGCTCATCGCCGAACTGCGGTTGGCCAACTCCGGCTACGTCGTGATCATCGACGGCAGCGAGTTGCCGGTCAGCCGCCGACACACCCGCGAGTTGAAAGACAAACTCGTACGCGCCGCCAAGCAGGACTGGAACCGGTGATGGAGCTTCGACCGGTTCGCCCGAGCAGGACGCGGTAAGGCTCAGCGTCCTGCTCGGGCGATTGTCTACCGCCACCTCGGCGGTCGATCGTGGCCTGCTGCCTCTAGTGTCCGGCTACCCTGCCCTGCCCTGTTTGGTCTCGGGTTAGCGAAGGTGACCGGCTTCGACCTGGTGCAGGTGGATGAGGATGTCGTAGGAACGGCCCAGAGCGGTTGCCGGGTCGTCAGTCGACCAGTACAGGCCGTAGGAGCGGGTGGGGCGGGCCGTGTCGAGCCAGGTTCGGGCTGCTGCGGGCGCGGTGCGCAGGTCGATGCTGAAGTCGCGGTAGCGGACCCTGTCGAGGACGTTCTCGTTGTGGCCTGCGGGGGCGGGGGCAATGGTATAGGTCTTGGGCTGCTGCGCGGTGTAGTCGGGCAGTGCGTTGACGGTGCCCTTGTTGAAGGTCAGGCCGATGCTGACGTAGTCGTCGCCGAGTTCGCGGTGCAGGACCGCGCCGGTGGTCTCGGGGAACTCGGATGGGTTGTCGCTGGTGTAGGCGATGTGGCCGTTGTTCGAGGCGAGCAGGATCCCGCTGCCTCGGTGGCGCAGCCACCAGGCGGTGTTGGCTGCCATGGCTTCGTCGCGGTAGCGCATCCGCTCGGAGAACTGCTCGTCGGGGAAGGCATAGCCGGTGAAGCTCTGGGCGATGGCGGTGGCGTTTTGCACCGCCCAGGCGTACGCCTCTTGGCTGTGCTGGTCGGCGCGGTGCGGGCGGCCCTGGTCACGCAGCAGCGCGAGGGCCGAGGCGGCCATGTCGGCGTCGCTCTTCCGCTCGGTCGCACTCTTTACGTAGAGCTGGTTGACCATCCACGGGCCGGCCTCGGTGTTGACTTCCGGCCGCAGGGAACCGTACGAGATCTCGATCCCGGCGGTCAGGTCCGGACGGTATGTGGCGAGGTAGTCGGAGACCTGGTCGAAGGCGGCCTTGCCAGCGAAGCCGAGGTCGTTGCCGACGAAGTGCAGCTGCAGTCGGTCGGGGTGGGCGACGTTGTAGCGGCGCATCCAGTGGATCAGGTCGAGGTACTCCTGGGTGTTCCAGAAGACGTACTGGCCCTGGAACTCGTTCCGCATGATCTGCGCGGGGTCGCCGACACCGCGGGTGACATAGGCGTCCAGGCGTAGGCCGGTGCTCCAACTCGCCTCCAGGGCGAAGGTGGTGAAGCCCTTGGTGGCCACGAGGTGGCGGAAGACGCGCTGCTTGAGAGTGAAGAATTCGTGGCCGCTGTGGCTGGCCTCGCCTACGCCCACGACGCGGGCGTCGCCGATCATGCGCCCCAGGGCGCCCAGGTCGGCCAGGGGGTGCGCACTGCGGTTCAGGGCATTCACCGGCCCTGCGTTCGGTGCGGTCTCTGCCGCGGCAGCGGTGCCAGCAGCACTGAGAGTCCCTGCGGTGAGTACGGCGACGGTGGCGGTGGCCAGGCCGAGCAGGCGGCGACGGCTGACGGGGCGGGGGTGGCTCATGACATCTCCTTGGGCCGGCGGGTACGGCATGACCCTACACAGAAATTGGGCGTCTGCGCAATGCGCTCGCCTGAGGCGTTTGCCCAATGCGTTCGACCGTTTCACCAAGCAGAGCTTCCGGTGGCGGTGAACTGGGAGGGAGGCGCAGGGCGACTACGCGCGGCTGCACACCACTGATTGTTTGCGGCTCATCACCGAACTACGGCTGGCCCACGGGTCGGAGCCCGGACGTAGCCGCGTACGAACGACCGTCGGTCGGGCTCGCAGCCGGCCTCGTCAGCCGGGTCCGGCCGACAATGAAGGCTTCAGCTTCAGCTTCGGCTTCGGCTTCGGCTTCGGCTTCGGCTTCGGCTTCGGTGGAACACCATGCACCTGATTCCGCCGTAATGACGTATGCGGTGTTCCAGTCAGGCTAGACAGCGACCTGACGCAACGGTGCCAGAGCTGGCCGGACTTCCTCATCCGCCACTAGCGCGGCCACCGCTACGCCGAGTTTCTCGCCGCCGCATTCGTGCTCGCCACCGGCCGCCGGTTTCCGTCGCGTCGAGACCCTGTCGCGCTGGACGACTTCCTGGCCGAGGTGGGGTCCCATGCTGCCCGGCGGCGACCTCCAAGTCACCGCCTGACCATTGACGCGACCCTGGTCAGGGCGTATAGATGTGCGCAATCGAGAGAACCGCCCCGTCCTTGATGACGATGTGGGCCAACAAGCCGGGACCATCACCGGCCACCCGCTGTGCGACCTCCGCCGCAAACTGCTCCAGGGTCAACTTGCACGGTTGTTCGGCACAGGAGACGGCCATGCTGTAGTACATCGTCATGGTCGCCCCAGCGGCCAGGGTCGCCTCGACCGTCTCCTGAACCGGGTTACGGATGTACATGTCGTTGCACCACTCGGCCGAGCGATCCTGGGCGGGAATTCCGTCCTCGTCGCAGGCCCTAGTCGCCGCGTCCCCACCGAAGAACTCGATCGGGTCGTAGCCCACGATGCCCCGTCCGGGATCGAGTTGCCGCACGTAGGCGTCGATGGTCCGGTCCGTCAGCGACTTCGACGGCTCCGGCGTCGAAGATCCCATCGGTGGTGAAGTCTCCGTTACCGACCTGTCGCCGCACGCCGTCGCAGACAGCAGAGCCACGGTGGACAGCAGCAAACCCAGACGACGAACCATCGTTCGACCCACCACAAATCCCCCGTACGTTCATGAACTGCCGTCGTCACTGTAGGACCATCACGCAGCCGCGGTTATCCACAGGATCGGAAAGTTATCCACAGAGAAAGCCGGTTCTCCACAGGTTATTCACAACGTGCTCTATGGCTCTCCACGAGCGCTGCCTAGAGTCCAGCATCATGAAGGAACGTCGCGTCCTGGTCGTGGAGGACGAACGCACCATCGCCGAATCAGTGGCCGCCCGACTCCGGGCCGAGGGTTTCATCGTCACCATCGCCGGGGACGGCCCGAGCGCGGTCGAAACCGTCCGAACCTGGCAGCCGGACCTGGTCGTACTGGATGTGATGCTGCCGGGCTTCGACGGCCTGGAGGTATGCCGACGCATCCAGGCCGATCGGCCGGTGCCGGTGCTCATGCTGACCGCCCGCGACGACGAGACAGACCTGCTGGTCGGACTGGCCGTCGGGGCCGACGACTATCTGACCAAGCCGTTCTCACTGCGGGAACTGGCCGCCCGGGTGCACGCCCTGCTGCGCCGGGTGGAGCGGACGGCTGCCACCACGGCCCCGGCCTCGACCCCGACCACGCTCCGAATCGGTGACCTGGAGATCAACCAGGCCGAACGGCGGGTACGCCGGGCCGGTGTCGAGGCCCACCTCACCCCCACCGAGTTCGACCTGTTGGTGCACCTGGCTGGCCGGCCGCGCACCGTACTGCCCAGGGAACGGCTGCTGGCCGACGTCTGGGGCTGGCCCGAAGGCTCCGGCACCCGTACGGTCGACAGCCACGTCAAGGCGCTGCGCCGCAAGCTCGGGGCGGACCTGATCCGCACCGTGCACGGCGTCGGCTACGCCCTGGACGTACGACCGTGAGCGCGTTCTGGGACCGGATCAACCGGGCGCTGGACCTGCTGCCCCGCCCCCTGGACCCGGTCCGCTCGATCAAGGTGAAGCTGGGCATCCTGCTGGTCACCGCCGGGGCGGTCGGCATGAGCGTCTTCATGCTCGGCATCGGCTGGGTGCCGCCCAAGACACTGATCGTCGCCATCACCGTCGCCCTGCTGGCCTCACAGGTGATGGCGCACGGCATGACCTCGCCACTGCGGGAGATGACGGCGGCAGCCCGGGCGATGGCCCGGGGCGACTACACCCGCCGGGTCCGGGCCACCTCCCGCGACGAGGTCGGCGAACTCGCCACCGCGTTCAACCAGATGGCGGCGGACCTGGCCGAATCCGACCGGCGGCGGCGCGAGCTGATCGCCAACGTGTCGCACGAGCTGCGTACGCCGATCACCGCGCTCCAGGGCGTGCTGGAGAACATCGTCGACGGCGTCGCCGAACCGGAACCCACCACTCTCCGGGTGGCCCTGGCCCAGACCGAACGACTCGGGCACCTGGTCAGGGAACTACTCGACCTGTCCCGCCTGGACGCCGGGGTGGTGCCGCTACGGCCGGTCCGGCTGGACGTCGCCGACTTCCTGTACGACGCGGTCCGGCAGGCCGAGGTCACCGCCACCGGCGCCGGACGGGTGGTGCACTTCGAGGTACGCCAGTCAGCCACCGACCTGACCATCGAGGCTGACCCGTGGCGGCTGCACCAGGTCTTCGCCAACCTGCTCGACAACGCGGCCCGGCACAGCCCATCCGGTGGCACCGTCCTCGTCACCGCCGAGTCGCAGGCCGGGCATCTGCGGTTCGAGGTGATCGACGAGGGCGACGGAATTCCGGTCGAGGAACGTTCGCGAGTGTTCGAACGGTTCACCCGGGGCGACCGCACCAGCGGTGGCGGCACCGGTCTGGGCCTGGCCATCGCACACTGGGCCGTGGAGCTACACGGCGGCTCCATCACCGTCACCGACCCACCAGAGGCGTCCCCGGGCCGGACTCGCACCGGGTGCCGCATTCAGGTAACCCTTCCGCTGACCGCCATCCGATCGGAGGCAGCTTGACCAGCAACCCGCCCGAGGCGACCGGTTCGACGCCCGAACCGCCGGCTCCGCCTGCGGCCGACCCGTCCCCAGCCGCACCGATAGAGCAGCCCGAGCAGACAATGCCCGAGCAGGCAGAGCAGCCTGCACCGGCAAAGCCTGAGCGGGCGGAACCCAAGCCCGCAGCGGCTGCGGCGGCACCGGACAGGCCTGGGCCGACATCGCCCGCCACCACGCAACCGCCTGCGCCAGCAGCGATCGGGGCGCAACCGATCCGGCCGCCAGCCGGGTCGCCAGGCGTACGGATGGCACCGCCGCCTCCACCGCCACCGGCGAGCTACTGGAATCCGCCCCGGCCACTGTTCACACCTATCCAGCCGTCACCGATGTACCGACGCTGGCCAGGGCCAGCGAGCGGGATCCATCGGCCGGTGCTCGGAGCGGTCGCCGCAGCAGCGGCGATCGGTGCGGTGAGCATCCCCCTGACCCGGCCCGGTGTCGGCTGGCTGGTTGGCGTCGTCGCCGGCACGGCGGCGCTGACCACCGCTGCGGTGATCGGTTGGTCCCGGAACGATGTCCGGCCCGACGGCACGGGGGTGCCGGGCCAGACCGGAACGGACCAGTCCCAGCCAAAACAGCAACCGGCACCCAGCCCGGCGACACCTCAACAACGGCCAGCACCACGGCCGTCAGCAGCGAACCAGCAACCGGCACCCAGCCCGGCGACACCTCAACAACGGCCAGCACCACGGCCGTCAGCAGCGAACCAGCAACCGGCACCCAGCCCGGCGACACCTCAACAACGGCCAGCACCACGGCCGTCAGCAGCGAACCAGCAACCGGCACCCAGCCCGGCGACACCTCAACAACGGCCAGCACCACGGCCGTCAGCAGCGGCCCCGGTCGAGCCGGTGGCACGTCGTACCCGGATCGGCCTGGACCGGCTGATCTGGGCGGCGGCTACCGTGGCCCTGATCGGAGTCGGCACGGTACGGGCAGCCGGCTGGCTCTTCGTACTCTGTGTCCTGACCGCCGGGGTGACCGCGTGCCTGGCGGTGACCGGCGGGCGTTCCCTGGGCGGGATACTGTACGCGGCCCGACTGCCGGTCGTGGCGGTGTTCCGGGCGATGCCCTGGACGGCGCGCGGCATGAACCGTAGCGGCCCACGGACCGGCGGCTACTCCGTCGGGCGGCTCCTCGCCACCGTGGCCGTCTCGGTCGGCCTGCTTGGCGTCTTCGGGGCCCTGTTCGCCTCGGCCGACGCCGCCTTCGCCGACCTCCTCGGCGGGCTGTTGCCCACTCTCTCCGTGGGCGACGTCGTCCGCTGGTCCTTCCTCTTCCCGATCCTGCTCATCGGGCTGCTCGGGGCGGCCCACCTGCTCACCGCCCCGCCCGACCTGACCGGCCTGGAGAACCAGCCGGCGAAGCGGGTCCGCCGGCTGGAGTGGGCACTACCGGTGGCCCTGCTCGACCTGCTCTTCGCCGCGTTCGTGCTGGTGCAGATCACCGTGCTGTTCGGCGGCTCGCGGCACGTGCTGGCCGAGGCCGGACCGACCTACGCCGAGTACGCCCGGGGCGGCTTCTGGCAACTACTGATCGTCTCCGGGCTCACCCTGCTGGTCATCGCCGGGGCCAGCCGGTGGGCACCTCGGGACAGCCGGGCCGATCGGATCGTGCTGCGCCTGCTGCTCGGGGTGCTCGCCCTGCTCAGCCTGGTCATCGTGGCCTCCGCGCTCTACCGCATGAACGTCTACACCCAGGCGTACGGCGCGACCCGGCTGCGGCTGCTGGTGGCCGCCTGCGAGCTGTGGCTCGGCGTGATCTTCGTGCTCGTCCTGCTGGCCGGCATCCGGCTGCGCGCCACCTGGTTGCCCCGGCTCGTGCTGGGTGCGGCGGTGCTGGCCCTCCTCGGGCTCGCCGCGCTCAACCCGGACCGGTTCATCGCCGAGCAGAACATCGACCGGTACGAACGGACCGACCGTCTCGACGTGAACTACCTGTCCCAGCTCTCCGCCGACGCCGCGCCCGCGTTCAACCGCCTGCCGGACGAGAAGCGCGCCTGCGCTCTCCGTGCCATCGCCGACGAACTGGCGGCTGAGCAGCATGACTGGCGCGCGGCGAACATCGGTCGGAGCCGGGCCCGGCAGCTGATCGCGACCAACCCAGTCGACTACAACCCCGCCAGGTGTCTCACGATCTATCCCCGTTGACGGGGTTCATCGATCACGCCCTGCTCTTGACATTCGGTGGTGGGCGGTGAGACTGCCGAAGTGGCCGCCCCCACCGAACCGTCCCGTGAACCAGCGTCACCGCCGACCGCCGGTCGGACCCGCATCGTGCTCTCCGAGGTGTCCGCGCGGCGTACCGGGGCGGACCGGACCCGCGCCGAACTGACCCAGCAGACCCGGGTCGGTGAGGCGCTGGTCCGGGGCCTGGTCCGGGCCCAGCTCACCCTCGCCGTACGGATGGCACTGGTCGTCGTGATCGGCTTGGGGGGACTGCCACTGCTGTTCGCGATCGCCCCGGCGGTGGGAACGGTGAAACTGTTCGGGGTCCACCTGCCCTGGCTACTGCTCGGGGTGATCTCGTTCCCGTTCCTGGTCGCGGTCGGCTGGGCGTACGTGCACCTGGCGGAACGCAACGAGCAGGACTTCACCGACCTGGTCCAGCGGCCGGAGCGGTGAGCGTGGACGTGAAGCGGTGAGCGTGGACGTGGAGCGGTGAGCGTGGACCACGCCTTCGTCGTACCGGCGATCGTCGCGGTCACCCTGGCCACCGTCGCGATCGGCTTCTATGGTCTCCGGCTGGCCCGGACCACCTCGGACTTCCTGGTCGCCTCCCGGATGGTCAGCCCCACCTGGAACGCCGCCGCCATCGGAGGCGAATACCTGTCGGCCGCCTCGTTCCTGGGCATCGCCGGTCTGATCCTCAAGAACGGCGTCGACGTGCTCTGGTATCCGGTCGGCTTCGCCGCCGGCTACCTGGCCCTGCTGCTCTTCGTGGCCGCACCGCTGCGCCGCTCGGGTGCCTTCACCCTGCCCGACTTCTGCGAGCTACGGCTCGGCTCGCGCCGGCTCCGCAAACTCGCCACCCTCTTCGTCGTCTTCATCGGCTGGCTCTACCTCGTACCGCAGTTGCAGGGGGCGGGGCTCACCCTGACCACGGTCACCGGAGCCCCGTACGAGGTGGGTGCGCTGCTGGTCGGCGCGGTGGTGACCGCCAACGTGGCGCTGGGCGGGATGCGGGCCGTCACCTTCGTGCAGGCGTTCCAGTACTGGCTGAAGTTGACCGCACTCGCCGTACCGGTGATCTTCCTGGTGCTGCACTGGCAGGCCGACGGGCGACCGGCGGTGACCCCGCCGGAGGGGCCGACCTTCCGGACCGCCACCACCGTCGTTGTCGAGGAGGCCGCGACCCTCACCCTGGCCGACGGCACGACCCGGACGGTACGCCCCGGCGACGAACTCTCCTTCGCCGCCGGTGACCCGGTGCCGGAGGTCTCCGGGGTGACCGTGGCGAACGGGCTGGACTGGCTGCTGCCCAGTGCGGCGGGCAGCGACGATCGGGGACTGTTCGCCACGTACTCGCTGATCCTGGCGACCTTCCTCGGCACGATGGGACTGCCGCACGTGCTGGTGCGCTTCTACACCAATCCGGACGGGGCAGCGGCCCGCCGGACCACCCTGGTCGTGCTCGCCCTGGTGGGCGCGTTCTATCTGCTGCCCACCCTGTACGGCGTACTCGGCCGGATCTACACCCCGCAACTGCTGGTCACCGGGCAGACCGACGCAGTGGTGGTGTTGCTGCCCGGGGCCGTGGTCGGCGACGGCCTGACCGGCCGGCTGCTGGCTGCCCTGGTCGCCGCCGGAGCGTTCGCGGCCTTCCTCTCCACCTCCTCCGGCCTGCTCACCAGCGTCGCCGGGGTGATCTCCACGGACGTGCTGGGTCACGGGTCGGTCCGCGACTTCCGGTTGGCGACGCTCTTCGCCGGCCTGGTGCCGGTGGTGCTCGCGCTCAACGTCTCCGGGCTGGACGTCTCGCAGGTGGTCGGGCTGGCCTTCGCGGTCGCCGCCTCCAGCTTCTGCCCGCTGCTGGTGCTCGGCAGTTGGTGGCGAGGGCTGACCGACGTCGGGGCGGCGGCCGGCATCCTGGCCGGGGGTGGCGCCGCTGTGCTCGCCGTCCTGCTCACCGTCGTCGGTCCACCGCTGAGCGGATGGCCGGCAACCCTGATCGCCCAGCCCGCCGCCTGGTCCGTACCACTGGCCTTCACCGTGATGGTGGCGGTGTCGGTGCTCACCCGGCACCGCGTACCTGCCGAGGTCGGCGCCACCATGCTCCGGCTGCACGCCCCGGAGACGCTCCGGCTGTGACCCAGTCGCCCCGGGGGGCTGTCGTCGCGGCAGTCGGCTACGCCCGGCCGGTGAGGTCCGTCGGCGGGTGGAGGGCCAATCCCGCTGGAAGGGGAGGTGCAGCTCATACCCCGGCCCGAGGAATGCGGCGCGACCAGCGGATACGGTCTGTGACATGAATGGTCCCGCGCCCGCTGCCCTCGCTCTCCGTGGATTGGTCAAACGCTTCGACACCAAGATCGCCGTGTCGGGTGTCGACCTCGACGTGCCGGCTGGCTCGTTCTACGGGCTGCTCGGCCCCAACGGCGCGGGTAAGACCACCTCCCTCTCGATGGCGGTGGGGCTGCTCCGCCCCGACGCCGGGAGTGCCTGGGTGCTCGGCCACGACGTGTGGGCCAGCCCGGTGCAGGCCAAGCAGCTCCTCGGCGTGATGCCGGACGGCGTACGGCTCTTCGACCGGCTCAACGGCGCGGAACTGCTGGCATACCACGGACTGCTGCGTGGCATGGACCCGGCCGTGGTCGACCAGCGGGCCCGGGAACTGCTCGACGTACTGGCCCTGGCCGACGCGGGCCGGACCCTGGTGGTCGACTACTCCGCCGGCATGAAGAAGAAGATCGGCCTGGCCTGTGCCCTGCTGCACAGCCCCCGACTGCTGGTGCTCGACGAGCCGTTCGAGGCCGTCGACCCGGTCTCCGCCGCGCTGATCCGGGACATCCTGCACCGGTACGTCACCAACGGCGGCACGGTGATCTTCTCCAGCCATGTGATGGAAGTGGTGGAGCGGCTCTGTAGCCACGTGGCGATCCTGGCCGGCGGCACGATCAAGCGCGTCGGCACCATCGACGAGGTACGTGCCGGCCGCTCGCTGGAGGACGTCTTCGTCGAGGTGGTCGGCGGCCGTACCGCCACCGGCGAGGAGCTGGCATGGCTTTGAGCGCGAGGAGCGAGCGTTCCGGGGTGGCTCGCGTGGGACACAGCCGGGCCGAAATGCGAGTTGAGCTTGCGAGCCCCGCAGTCGCGAACGTGAGGTGGGAACTGTGAACGTCGCCGCTCCGGTGACCCACGAGGTCACCCAGACCCGGCCGGTCCGCGCCCGACACTTCGTACGCCTCAAGCTGCGGGTGATGGGCAACAACTTCCGGGGCCAGAGCTGGCGGATCGCGCTTTTCATCGTCGGCGCGTTCTTCGGGCTCTGGTTCGCCGGGATGGGCTTCCTGCTCTTCGCCCTCCCGGGCCTGGCCGACGAGCCGGGCTGGGCCATGTCCATGGCCGGCCTGGGCGGCGGGCTGTTGGTGCTTGGCTGGCTGCTCCTGCCATTGGTGTACTTCGGCGTGGACGAGTCACTCGACCCGGCCCGCTTCGCGCTGCTGCCGCTGGGCCGCCGCACCCTGGTCACGGGTCTGTTTGCTGCCGCCCTGGTCGGCATCCCCGCGATCGCCATGCTGATCGCCACCCTCGGCCTAGTGGTCACCGCCGGGGCGCTGGGCGGGTGGTCGGCCGCCCTGGTCGCCGGACTCGGCGCCGTCGCCGGCCTGTTCGTCTGTGTCGCGGCCAGCCGGGCGGTGACCAGCGCGTTCGCCACCATGCTGCGGTCCCGGCGGGTCCGCGACCTGGCGGCGGTCCTACTCGCGGTCCTGGCCGCGTTGATCGCCCCATTGCAGCTCCTCGTCGTCGGCTCCGCCGGCCGGGTCGACCTGGACCAGTTGGAGACCGTGGCACGGGTCGTCGGGTGGACGCCGCTGGGTGCGCCGTACACGGCGGGCATCGAGTTGGCCGAGGGCCGCGCCTGGGCCGCGCTGGTCAAGTTGCTGATCGCGGTGGCGACCATCGTGGTGCTGCTCTGTTGGTGGTCCCGGTCGCTGGAGTCGGCGATGGTGGGGGCGGCCAGTAGCGGCCCCGCCGCCACCGGCAAGCCCCTGCCGGGTGGCGCGGTGGTGCAGCTCTTCCCCCGGATCCTGTCGTGGATCCCCCGGGACCGGTACGGCGCACTGGTGGCCCGCGAGGCGCGGTACTGGTGGCGGGACGCCCGTCGCCGGTCCAACCTGATCACCGTTGCCGTGATCGGTGTCTTCGTGCCGGTGATGGTCAACGTCGGCAGCCAGGGGATGTTCGAGGGGGCCAACTTCGGGGGAGCCGACATCGAGGGGGCCAACTTCGACGCGTCCCCGACGATGCTCAGCCTGTCGCTGCTCTTCGTCGGCATCCTCGCGGCGCTGACCCTGGCCAACCAGTTCGGCTTCGACGGCAGCGCGTACGCGGCGAATGTGATCGCCGGGGTGCCGGGCCGGTTGGAACTGCGTGCCCGGGTGGTCGCGTTCTCGCTCTATATCGTGCCGCTGTTGACGGTCATCTCCGTTGTACTGACCTTCTTCCTACGTGAGCCGGCCTGGATCGGTGTCGCGGCCGGTACCCTGCTCGCGTCGTACGGTGCCGGTCTGGCGGTGAACATGTACGTGTCGATCCTCGCGGCGTACGCGCTGCCGGAGACGAGCAACCCGTTCGCCATCAACACGGGTGCCGGAATCGCCAAGAGTCTGTTGAGTTTCGTGGCGATGTTGGCTGCGGCCGTGCTGGGTATCCCAGCCGTGCTGGCGACGGCTCTGCTCGGTGACGTCTGGTTGTGGCTGGCGCTGCCGGTCGGCGCGGCGTACGGCGTCGGCGCGGTGTTGTTCGGGACCTACCTGGCCGGGGACGTGCTCGACCGGCGGATGCCCGAACTGCTGATCGCGGTCACGCCCCGCCGCTGACCCGACTGGACCATCGGCGGGTTGCCGTCGCCACCCAGAATGGGCCGATGCCTGTCGTCGAGGCGGTAACCACCGTTCCCGTCCCGCCGGACCTGGCCTTCGCGGTGTCCCAGACCACCGCGCCGATCAGGTACCGGTGGGATCCGTTCGTCCGCGAGCAACACTTCACCGACGGCGCGAGCCACCCTGGCAAGGGGGTACGCACCTTCACCCGCTCCCGACACGGCCTGGGCATGGTCAGCGAGTACGTCTCCTTCGCCCCACCGAGCCACGTCGGCATGAAGATGGTGCGTGGACCGTGGTTCTTCGAGATGTTCGCTGGCGGCTGGCGGTTCGCGCCCGCCCCCGAGCCGGGGCACACCATTGCCACCTGGCGGTACAGCTTCCGGTGCCGGCCGGCGCTCGTCCGCCCGATCGCCGACCGGATCGGCGTCTGGCTGCTGCGTCGGGACATCCACCGCCGGATCGCCGGCTACGCCGAGGGCTGCACCGACCCGGTGGTGCTCGACGCCGCCCGGCAAACCCTCGACGCCGGTGAGCAGTCGCCCGATGCTGGCCAGCGGTCGCCCGATGATTCGCCGGCCGACGAAACCTGACACGGTCCCGTCCTCCCGGCTGCGAACAGGGCGGACGGGACAGAATGTTTCACGTGAATCCAGAACCGGGTGCCCAGATCCACCACACCGATCCGTTCGCCACGCCAGCCGGCGAACGTTCCCCCGTACGCCGGTTGCGGGGTCGGTTGGCCGCGACGGTGACCCTCTGGACTGCCCCGGGACCGGCGGGTCTGACCGTCTCCTCCACGGTGGTCGCCGAGGGCCAGCCGGACCGGCTGCTCGGTCTGGTCGACGAGGAGTCGGACTTCTGGGCGGCGGCGTCGGCCGCTGGCCGGTTCGCGGTCGCCGCGCTGCATCCCGGACACCGGCAGCTCGCCGACCGCTTCGCCGGGCTCTTTCCCGCGCCGGGCGGGCTCTTCGCCACCGGCTCCTGGACCTCCACCGAGTACGGCCCGGTGCCGGCCGACGCCACCGCCTGGGCCGGCTGCCGGCTCGACAGCAGCCGGGAGTACGGCTGGAACCTGCTGGTCGAGGCGACGATCGAGGCGGTCGAGCTGGTCGGCGACCTGCCGCCGCTACTGCACCACCGGGGCCGATACCGCGAGCTGGCGAACTGACCGAGCAGAATTACGAATGGCCCTATGCGTCCGCGCGCCTCGCGTACCAGGTGATGCTGGCACCGTTGGGGAACGACCTGTGGCCGGTCGGGGCGAACGCGGTGGGACGGAAGCCGCCCTCGACGAGGGTGGCACCCGCGCCCGCGATCACGGGATAGCTCTTGATGATCAGTTCGTCGATCTCGGGCAGCAGTGAGCCGGCCAGTCCTCCCCCACCGCAGAGCCAGATGTCCAGCCCGTCCTCACGCTTGAGGTCCCGGATGAGCGCAACCGGGTCGCGCACCAGTTCCACCGTAGGGTCTTCGATCCGGTCCAGGGAACGGGAGACGACGTACTGCCGCAGGTGCGCGTACGGGTTGCTGATCCCTTGGTCAAGCACAGCCCGGTAGGTGTTCAGCCCCATCAGGACGGTATCGAAGCGCTTGTTGGGGGCGTCCGCGAGGCCGACGTGCGGACGGTACTGCGTGGGAACGGTCTCCGGATAGCGCCCGTTGACCCAGGCCATGTACGCGGCAGCGGCCTCCCCTTCACCGACCGGGTAGAAGTCCACCTCCCCACTCGGGCCCGCGAGGCGGCCATCGATGGACACGCCGACGTAGTAGACCAGCTTGCGCAAGTTAGCACTCCGTTCGTAGTACTATAGGTGTCGTTGTTCAGACAGTAGAACTACAACTGGAGTGGTGTCAACCATGCGCAGGAACGACGAGAGGAGGGCGGCGCTCATCGACGCCGCCATCGAGGTGCTTGCCGAGCAGGGCGCGCGAGGGCTGACCTTCCGGGCAGTGGACGGCGCGGCACGGGTCCCCACGGGGACGGCGTCCAACTACTTCGCCAACCGCGACGACCTGTTCACCCACATCGGTGCGCGCATCTACGAGCGCCTCCAGCCGGACGAGGAGACCATCGTCCGGCACCTGGAGGGCGCACAGGACCGGGAGAAGTTCACTGCGGTGATGCGCGAGACCGTCCGCCGGGTCGCCGGATTCCGTACGGGCTACCTGGCACTGCTGGAACTGCGGCTTGAGGCGACTCGGCGTCCCGAACTGCGGGCCGTACTCACGCGGAGCGTGCGCGCCGACGTCGATGCCAACGTCGCCGGTCACCAGGCGTCCGGGTTACCCGGCGACGCGACCTCGGTGCGGTTGCTGCACATGGCGCTGAACTGGCTGATCGTCGAGCGTCTCACGCTGCCGGAGGTGTACTCCGAGCAGGAGGCCGACGACCTCGTCGCCCGCGCCGTGGAGCGGCTCGCCTAGGGGTCGTCCCGAAACAGGCCCTGGCCACCATCGACCACTGGGCGACGTGACCTGGGTCACTCGGCGCACGTATCGGCCCGTTCGGCGCAGCCGCCGACCACCGTCCGGCTTACCGCTTCCGGGGTAGCGACCCGGCTCCCTACCGTGCGCGAAACTTTCCTCCACACCTGTCAAGGTGGTGATTCGCGCATGTCAACGGACACTCCCGCACCGGCCGCCGCCCCCGCAGCCGACCGGTACGTCGAGGTACAGCGGTCCGAAGAGTTCATCGGTCTGCGAAACGCCCTACGTCGGTTCGTCTTCCCGATGACGGTGGCGTTCTTCCTCTGGTACGCCCTCTACGTGATCCTGTCCGCGTACGCGCGCGGGTTCATGGGCACCAAACTGGTCGGCAACATCAACGTCGCACTGGTCTTCGGGCTGCTCCAGTTCGTCTCCACGTTCCTGATCGCCTGGCTCTACTCCCGGTACGCCAGCCGCCGGCTCGACCCGGTGGCCGACCGGATCCGGGCCGAACTGGAGGACGAGGAGGTGCCGCGATGACCGGCGAGGTGTTGGCGGCGGCCACCAACGGCACCGCTCGTACGTTGACGATCACGCTGTTCCTGGTGCTGGTGGCGGTGACGCTGGGCATCACGGTCTGGGCCAGCAGACAGACCCGGACGGCCAACGACTTCTATGCCGGCGGCCGGTCGTTCTCCGGTTTCCAGAACGGCCTGGCGATCGGCGGCGACTACATGTCGGCCGCGTCCTTCCTGGGCATCGCCGGCCTGATCGCCCTGTACGGCTACGACGGCTTCCTCTACTCCATCGGCTTCCTGGTGGCCTGGCTGGTCGCCCTGCTGCTGGTGGCGGAACTGCTGCGTAACTCGGGCCGCTACACGATGGCCGACGTGCTGGCGTTCCGGATGCGGCAGAAGCCGGTACGTACCGCCGCCGCCGTCTCCACCATCACCGTTTCGATCTTCTATCTGCTGGCGCAGATGGTCGGCGCGGGCGCGCTGGTGGCGCTGCTGTTGGGCATCCGCCCCGGTACCACGTTCCTCGGCATGGGCGCGGAGACCGCGAAGGTCGCCACCATCATCCTGGTCGGCGCTCTGATGATCATCTACGTGACGGTGGGTGGCATGAAGGGCACCACCTACGTACAGATCATCAAGGCCGTACTGCTGATGGGCGGCACCCTGGTGATGACGATCATGGTGCTGGCGCACTACAAGTTCAACCTGTCCGCCCTGCTCGGCGACGCGGCGGCGGCCTCCGGCAAGCCGGACGACTTCCTCGAACCGGGGCTACGGTACGGCGTCGAGGTGGCCGGCAACGCCACCCAGACCTTCTACAACAAGGTCGACCTGTTGTCGCTCGGCATCGCCCTGGTGCTCGGCACGGCCGGCCTGCCGCACATCCTGATCCGCTTCTACACGGTGCCGACCGCCAAGGCGGCCCGTAAGAGCGTGCTCTGGGCGATCGGCATCATCGGTACGTTCTACCTGTTCACCCTGGCCCTGGGCTTCGGCGCGGCGGCCCTGGTCGGCGGTGCGGCCATCACCGAGCAGGACAAGGCCGGCAACACGGCGGCCCCACAGCTCGCCCAGGCACTCGGCATCGACTTCCTCGGCGGTGAGATCGGTGGCGCGGCGATGCTGGCCGTCATCGCGGCGGTGGCCTTCGCCACCATCCTGGCCGTGGTCGCCGGCCTGACGCTGGCCTCCTCGTCCAGCCTCGCCCACGACTTCTACGCCAACGTCATCAAGGGCGGCCAGGCGTCGGAACGGCAGGAGGTCAACGTCGCCCGGATCTCGGCGTTCGTCATCGGGGCGATCTCCATCGTGCTGTCTATCTACGCGCAGAGCCTCAACGTCGCCTTCCTGGTGGCGCTGGCCTTCGCGGTGGCCGCTTCCGGCAACCTGCCGGCGATCATCTACAGCCTGTTCTGGAAGCGGTTCAACACCTCGGGCGCGGTCTGGGCGATCTACGGCGGCCTGGTCTCCGCCGTACTGCTGGTGTTCTTCTCCCCGGTGGTCTCCGGCGCGCCCACCTCGATGTTCCCCGAGGCGGACTGGCACTGGTTCCCGCTGTCCAACCCGGGCATCATCTCGATCCCGATCGGTTTCCTCTGTGGCTGGATCGGCACGATGCTCTCGAAGGAGAGCGACGAAGAAAAGTACGCCGAGCTGGAGGTCCGTGCCCTGACCGGTGCCGGAGCACACTGACAACAACACAGGCAAGCACTGACCAGCAAAGAAGAGCACTGATCGGCGCACCGCCGCGTGGTGGGGAAGAGCCCCTTTCCATCGCTTTCCGCGTAGGAGGGGGCCCTTCCCAACCTGGCCCACACGGCCCGAAGATCAACTATTTGAGTAGGCTGAGCGGCATGGTGGTTGCGCAGCGCTTCGGTCCGGGTCATCGCATCCTCGTCACCGGCGGGGCCGGCTTCGTCCCGTCGCACCTGGTCGACGCCCTCGTCGAGCGGGGCTGCACCGTCGTCGCCGTCGACAACTTCGTGACCGGCTCGAAGGAGAACGTCGCCCACCTCGCCGACCACCCGAGGTTCACCCTGGTGGAGGCGGACGTCTCGGACGGACTTCCGCACCACCACCCGGCCATCGCCGAGCGCTTCGACGCGATCCTGCATCTGGCCTCTCCGGCCAGCCCCAAGGACTTCTCCACCCTGCCGATCGAGATCCTCCGCGTCGGCTCGCTCGCCACCCTGCACCTGCTCGACCGGGCGGTCGCCGACGGCGCCCGGTTCCTCATGGCCTCCACCTCCGAGGCGTACGGTGATCCGCAGGTGCACCCCCAGGTCGAGACGTACTGGGGCAACGTCAACCCGATCGGCATCCGAAGCGTCTACGACGAGGCGAAGCGCTTCTCCGAGGCGGCCACCATGGCCTACCACCGGTACCGGGGCCTCGACGCCGGCATCGTACGGATCTTCAACACGTACGGTCCCCGGATGCGGCCGGACGACGGCCGGGCCATCCCGACCTTCATCACCCAGGCGCTGCGCAACGAGCCGATCACCGTGCACGGTACGGGGGCACAGACCCGCTCCATCTGCTACGTAGACGACCTGGTCCGCGGCATCCTGCTACTGCTCGACTCGACCGAGACCGGCCCGATCAACTGCGGCACCGAGCACGAGGTCTCCATGCGGGAGTTGGCCGAGTTGATCGTGTCGCTGACCGGCAGCAGCTCGGCGGTGACGTATCTCACGCGTACCGCTGACGACCCGGAAATGCGACGTCCCGACCTGACCCTGGCCCGGGAACGACTCGGCTACGAGCCTGCGGTGAGCCCGCACGAAGGCCTAAGGCGGACAATCGAGCACTTCACTCAGCGACTCGCCTGACCGGACCGGACGCGCCAGGAGAGCGCCGCGCGGGCGGGGCAGAAGCCATTCTTGGTACCGCTACGTACCCTGAATTACATGTCGACGTCCATGCCTGCCGGCTCACTGCCTGCCAACGCCTACCACCGAGGGTCGCAGCGCCCCTCCTCGTGGCGGGCGTCCGTGCCGGGCACGGCCGGTGGCGAACGGGTTTCCGGCCGGGCCAGTGTCGCCGGGCCGCCACGCCAACACCAGCCCACCCGCTCGACGTACGGCGGGGGGCCCGGCGGCCACGGCGGTGGACCCGGCGGACCCGGCGGTCCGGGCCGACCCGGTGGACCGAACGGTCCGGGCGGTTCCGGCCGACGCGGGCCTCGTCCGCGCTGGGGGCGGATCGCGCTGGTCCTCGGTGCGGCGGTGCTCGTCCTGGCCCTGGTCGGTGGCATCGGTGCCTGGATCTACGCCGGCAGGCTCAACGACGACCTGGCCCGTACCGATCCGTTCTCGGAGATCACCGGGGGGCGGCCCCCCAAGACGGTCAGCGGGGCCATGAACATCCTGCTGGTGGGGACCGACTCCCGGGATCCGGACGCCCCACTGGACCAGGCGGGCAAGTGGCGGGCCGACACGGTCATCGTCATGCACATCCCGTCAAGCCAGGATCGGGCCTACCTCGTCTCGATCCCGCGTGACCTGTACGTTCCGATCCCGGAAAGTGCGAGCGCCGGCTGCGACACCGGTCAGCGCGCGAAGATCAACGCCGCCTTCGCCTTCGGCGGTCTTCCCCTTGCCGTCCGTACGGTCGAATGCTTCACCGACGTCCGACTCGACCACGTACTGGCGATCGACTTCGCCGGGTTCAAGGAGGTGACCGACGCCCTGGGCGGGGTCGACCTCAAGGTGGAGCGGACCATCACCTCGATCCACAAGCCCTTCCGGAAGTTCACCAAGGGCACCCAACACATGAACGGTGCCGAGGCGCTGGACTGGATTCGGCAGCGCAAGCAGTTCCCGGACGGCGACTTCGCACGGATGCGCCACCAGCAGGAGTTCCTACGGGCGCTGATGGACAAGGCGGCGAGTTCCGGCACGTTGGCCAATCCCGCCAAGCTGAACGCCTTCCTGAAGTCGGCCACCAACGCGCTCACCGCCGACCAGGACTTCTCCCTGATCGACATGGGGATCCAGTTCCGTAACCTGCGTGGCGAGAACCTGGAGTTCGTCACCAGCCCGCACAAGGGCAGCGAGACCATCAACGGCGAATCGGTGGTCGTCTCCGACCGGGAGAAGGCGCTGGCCATGTATCAGGCGATCACCGCCGACAAGATGCGCGACTGGGTGCAGGCCAATGCCTCTCCGGCTCCGCAGTCGAACGGCGGCTGAGCCGACCGGGGCCCATCCGGCGAGGCTTGTCCGACATTTCCCCGCGTACGGCGACAGCGGCAGGACACAGGGAACTTTGAGGAGGGGAAACTCGCAGGATCGGTTCGGTGTCCGTAAAGTGGGCTGGCCCCCCGATACATGACCTGGAGCAGGCATGCCGGTTCAGACCCGCCATAGTCCACCGTCTCCGGAACCGAACGGCGCGCATCCGCGCGGCACCTACGGCGTCCGAACAACAGCCCAAGATGCTAGGAGCGGCAAGACCAGAAAAGGCGGTAGAACCGGTAAGGCGGCCAAACGCAGTCGCCGGAAGGACCCGCTCTGGGCCCGCCTCGTCGTAATCCTGGGTGCCCTGTTGATGTTCACCAGCGGTGCGGGCATCGTCGGTGTCGAGGCGATGAGCAGCCAGATCAACAACAGCATCGAGCAGGACAACCTCATCGGTGACGCCGGCAAGTCCGACGCCGAGGGGGGTAAGGACCTCGACGGTCCGATCGACCTGCTGCTGCTCGGGGTCGACGCCCGCGCCCGCTGGGACGTCAACGACACCCGGGCCGACACGATCATCGTGCTGCACATCCCGGCCACGCACGACCAGGCATACCTGATCTCGATCCCCCGGGACACCGAGGTGCAGGTGCCGCCCTTCGCAAAGAGTAAGTACCCGGGTGGCACCACCAAGGCGACCGAGGCGTTCTTCCACGGCGCGCAGAACGGCGGCGGCTGGGCGGGCGGTGCGCAGCTGATGGCGCAGACCATCAAGAAGTTGACCGGGGTCAGCTTCGACGGTGCCGCGATCATCGACTTCAACGGCTTCAAGGGCGTGATCGACGCGCTCGGCAGCATCCCGATGTGCGTCAGCCAGGAGGTCGAGTCGCACCACATGACGCTGGTGGACGGTAAGCCGCACTGGAACGCGGACGCCAAGAAGATGAGCGGCACCAAGAAGAAGGTGGTGCACAAGAAGGGCTGCCGGCAGATGGCTGGTTGGGAGGCGCTGGACTACTCCCGTCAGCGGTACGGCCTGACGAACGGTGACTACGACCGTCAGCAGAACCAGCAGCAGCTGATCAAGGGAATGGCCAAGAAGGCGATCGACAGCGGCGTGATGACCAACCCCGCCAAGCTCAACGAGTTGATGAAGGCGGCTGGCCAGGCGTTCGTGCTGGATACCGGTAAGACCCCACTGATGGACTTCGTCTTCACCCTGCGCGGTGTCACCGCCAACGAGATGGTGCTGCTGCGCACCAACGACGGCACGTTCAGCGGCAACGACAGCGGCCGGGAGGCGCTCAAACCGGTCAGCCTGGAGATGTTCAAGGCGGTCAAGAACGACACGCTCGCCGACTTCATCATCAACAACCCGGGTGTGGTCTCCAAGAAGAAGTAGCGACACCGGAAGCCAGCGGCACCCGAAGCCGACGGCACCGAAAGTCAGCGGCACCCAATGCCGCAAAAGCCATGAGCGGCGCGAATCGGACCCGTAGCCTGACGTGAGGGAGTCTCAGGCTACGGAGTCCGGGAGGCGTCACGTCCAGATCGCAGTGGGCAGATCCCATTCAACCGGGTCGCCCAGACCGCAACCCCGGCGATGGAACGCCGCCGGAAGGGACCGGCTCCGGCCCGGCCCGGCACCGGTCCCCTCGCTGGGCCCGACTCTGCATCGGCCTCGGACTAGCGCTGTTGCTGCTCTCCGGAGTCACCGGATTCGGACTACGCGCGCTGCTCGACCGGTACGACCGGAGCATCACCAAGGACGACCTGCTCGATCCGGCGGCCCGGCGGCACCACGCCAACGTCACCGGCCCGCTCAACTATCTGCTGGTCGGCTCTGACCGGCGCCCGAGCAGCCCAGACAGCGAACAACGTGCTGACACGATCATGATTGCCCACATCCCGGCCAGCCTGGACCGGACATACCTGATCTCCATTCCTCGCGATCTGCTGGTCACGATCCCGCAATCGACGGTGACCGGCTACGAGGGCGGCTCCGACAAGATCAATGCGGCGTTCCAGCACGGCGGCGGTGGTCAGGGCGGCACCCAACTACTCTCCGCCACTCTGACCCGCCTCACCGGCCTACGGTTCGACGGTGCCGCCCTGATCGACTTCACCGGCTTCCAACGGGTCATCGACCTCGTCGGGGGGATACGCATGTGCGTCGACGCCCCAGTCCGGTCGATCCACACCAAGAGACAGTTCAACCCGGGCTGTCAGCAGATGGACGGCGCGCAGGCGCTCGACTTCGCCCGTCAGCGCTACGACCTGCCCAACGGCGACTACGACCGGCAGCGACACCAGCAGCAGCTACTCAAGGCGATCCTCGACAAGATCTCCACGGACAACCTGCTGACCAATCCGGTCAAGCTCGATCAGGTCCTACGGGCGATCGGATCCTCGATCACCATGGACACCAACGGGGTCGCCATCGAGGATCTCATCTTCGGTCTCCGCGGCATGCGCTCCGACGCGTTGACCGGCATCCGCGTGCCGGCGTACTCCGAGATGTTGGACGGCACCTCGTTCGAGATGCTCGACGAGGGCGCGGCGGACCTCTTCCAGTCGTTGGGCGGCCGGCACGTGGACGACTGGGTGAGCAGCAACCCAAAATGGATCAACCAGATCTAGTGGTGACGGTCGCCTTCAGCCGATCAGGCCCTAGGCTTGGTGACCGTGTTCGGACCTGAGATTCCCGCCGTGACCCCGACCGAGGTGCCCGAGGGTGCCTACCTGCTCGACGTACGCGAGCCGGACGAGTGGGCCGCCGGCCATGCGCCCGACGCCCACCACCTGCCGATGATGGAGATTCCGTCCCGCCTGGCAGAGGTGCCCACCGACGGCGAGGTGGTGGTGGTCTGCCGCTCCGGTGGACGGTCGGCACAGGTGGTGGGCTACCTGATGAACAACGGATGGGACAACGTGCGCAACCTGGCAGGTGGGATGCGGGCGTGGGCGGCGGCCGAGCGGCCCATGCTCAGCGAGGACGGGAATCCGGCCCGGGTCATCTAGTGCCGTGACCACGAACGTTCGCGGTGTTGGGTGACACGCCGTCCGGCCTGTCGGCTGGGCGGCGTCGTGGCGGTCAGGCTGTGGCGGTGGCAGATCCTGTACGTGTGCGGCGGCTCAGTGACCAGGAGGGTCAGCAGCTGCTCAGAATTACTCGCCGGGGAACCGGTTCAGCGATCCGACTACGGCGGGCGATGGTCGTGCTCGCCTCGGCCGGCGGGAACACGGTGCCGGCGATCGCCCGCCTCGTCCAAGCCGACGAGGACACGATCCGGCAGGTCATCCACCGGTTCAACGAGATGGGGATGGCCAGCCTGGACCCTCAGTGGGCGGGTGGCCGTCCCCGCCAGATCAGTCCTGACGATCAAGCGTTCATCGTCGAGACGGCCAACACCCGCCCCGAGAAGCTGGGGAAACCGTTCACCCGCTGGAGTGTGCGTAAGCTCGCCGACTACCTGGGCTCGCATACTGCCCGCCCGATCCGTATCGGGCGGGAGCGGCTGCGGCAGATCCTGCACCAGCAGAAGATCACCTTCCAGCGGACAAAAACGTGGAAGGAGTCCACCGACCCTGACCGGGACACCAAACTCGCCCGGATCGAGTACGTGAGCAGCCACTTCCCGCAGCGGGTGTTCGCGTTCGACGAGTTCGGTCCCCTCACGATCCGCCCGCAGGCCGGCGCCGGGTGGGCACCGGCCCGACACCCACACCGGCTGCCCGCGAACTATCACAAACTGCACGGCGTCCGGCAGTTCCACGGCTGCTACAGCATCGGTGACGACCAACTCTGGGGCGTCGTCCGATGCCGCAAGAGTGCCGTGAACACCCTCGCCGCACTCAAGTCGATCCGCGCCGCCCGTCCGGACGGGGCACCGATCTACGTGATCCTGGACAACCTGTCCGCACACAAAGGCCTCAAAATTCGCAGGTGGGCAGCCCGGAACAAGGTCGAGTTGTGCTTCACCCCGACCTACGCCTCCTGGGCCAACCCGATCGAGGCCCAGTTCGGGCCGCTACGCACCTTCGTCATCGCCGGCTCGAACCACCCCAACCACCCCACGCTGACCCGGAAACTGCAGACCTACCTGCGCTGGCGCAACGCCAACACCCGCCACCCCGACGTCCTGGCAGCCCAACGCCGCGAACGCGCCCGCATTCGCAGCGAACGACAACGACAATGGGGCCAACCCGCCACCCGCGCAGCCTGACCCCGACACTCTGAACGTTCGTGGTCACGGCACTAGCGCACTGATCGCACCGATTCCCTCACCCCACGACACCGGCGTGTCGTTTGTCCGTCGCCAGCCGTGGGAAGAGCTACGACATGGCGACGGACGACAGCACGACGGCCCCGGAGGAACGGTCCCGACGTACCAGCGGTGCCCGACCCTGGGTCGTGCTGCTCGGGTTCGTAGCGGCGGTCGCGGTGGCCGCCGCCATCGGTGGGCTGGGGGTACAGAACACCACCGAGACCTACCAGGATCTCCAGCAACCGTCCTGGGCTCCGCCGTCATGGCTGTTCGGACCGGTCTGGACGGTCCTGTACCTGCTGATCGCGCTCGCTGGCTGGCTGGTCTGGCGGCGCGTCGGCTTCGGGCCGGCGCTCGTGGTGTACGCGGCCCAACTCGTGCTCAACGCGATCTGGACCCCGCTCTTCTTCGGCGCCGGCTGGCTCGGCCTGGCCTTCGCCGACCTGGTCGTGCTCTGGTTCCTGATCGGCACGACCGTCGTGGCCTTCTGGCGGATCTCCCGGACGGCCGCTGCGCTGCTCCTGCCCTACTGGGCGTGGGTGACCTTCGCCGGCGCGCTCAACTTCGCCGTCTGGCAGCTCAACTCCTGAGTCAAGGGGCGCGGTGCCGATCAAGCGGGGCGACAGCCGGCCGCACAGTGCGCAGGTTCTAGGCTGACCTCATGGCCACCCCGTTGGTGTTCGCACACCGTGGCTCCTCGGCGGCCCTGCCGGAACACACCCTGGCCGCCTA
Organism: Micromonospora polyrhachis; assembly: GCF_014203835.1. Taxonomy (NCBI): domain Bacteria; kingdom Bacillati; phylum Actinomycetota; class Actinomycetes; order Micromonosporales; family Micromonosporaceae; genus Micromonospora; species Micromonospora polyrhachis. Next base: position 3,167,751 of record NZ_JACHJW010000001.1, read on the forward strand.
CCTCCGCGCGCTCGACGAGGGTGCCGACGGTCTGGAATGCGACGTACGGCTGACCCGCGACGGGCACCTCGTCTGCGTACACGACCGGCGGCTGGACCGGACCAGCAACGGCCGGGGCCGGGTCAGTGCCCACACCCTGGCCGAGTTGGACGCGCTCGACTTCGGCTCGTGGCACCAGGGCGAACCAGGCGACGACCTGGGCGACGTGCCGGCCGATCCGGATCGTACCCGGCTGCTGACCCTGGACCGGCTGCTCCAGGCGGTCCGGGACGCCGGCCGACCGGTCCAGTTGCTGATCGAGACGAAACACCCCTCCCGGTACGGGTCGACCGTCGAGCGCCGGCTGATCGCGATGCTGCGGCAGCATGGGCTGGCCGACCCGAAACCCGACGATCCGGTACGGGTCACCGTCATGTCCTTCTCGCCGCTGGCCGTACGCCTGATCCGGGGACTCGCCCCGAAGCTGCCCACCGTGCTACTGCTGGAGGTCGCACCGAGGTGGCCCCGGATGACCCGGCTGCCCTTCGGGGCGCAGATCGCCGGTCCGGGCATCAGCCTCGTACGCGCCCGCCCCCGGCTCATCCGCGCCCTGCGGGACACCGGCCATCCGGTCTACGTCTGGACCGTCAACGAACCCGCCGATCTGGACCTGGTCCTCGAAGCTGGCGTCGACGGCATCATCACCGACCGGCCCGCCCTGGTCCTCGACCGTCTGGGTCGGTGACCGTCTGGGTCGGTGACCCGCACTGCCCAATGCCGACCGGAGGAGGCAGACTCGGAGCATGCCGGAGCGCCTTGACTACGCCGCTCTCCTCGCCGGCCACACCGCCGTCCTGGAAATGATCAACTCCGGCGACGCCGGGTTGCCGGTCCTGAACCAGCTGCTTCGGGTCGCACAGCGGTCCATCGGCGCGGTCGGCATGGTGTTCGTGGAGTACAGCCCGACCGGGGGACGCATCGTGGCCGCCTCCGGTGCGACCCGGTGGACGGTGGGCCGCCCGGTGTCCACTGCCGAGCCGGTAATCGGCAACCTGCTGACCGGGCCTCGCACCCAGAAGCTCCGCGTCGACGCGCTACCCGCCGACCTGGCCAACCAACTGATCGGCCGGGGCATGCGACAGATGCTCACCGCCCGAGCCGAGATCAGCGGCCTGACGGTCGGCAGCCTGCACGCCCTCTTCGCGGAGACCGACATCGGCTACGACGCCGAGCAGCGGGTGGTCCTCACCTATCTGGCCGCCTGCATCGCGCACCTGTACGGCGACCAGACCGGCCTGCCGATGCACGGCGATGGCCCGGTGGTCGCCGCACTCGCGGACGGACTGGCCATCATCGACCAGGACACCTTCGTCCGGCTGTGGAACCCGGCCGCCGAACGGATCACCGGTCGCCCTGCGGCGCAGCTCCTCAACCGCCCGTTGCCGTTCCCGGTTCCACCGTCGGGGCAGGTGATCGACCACCGACTCCCCGACGGACGATGGATCAAGATCACCTCTGGCGAGCTGTCGGGTACGTCGGCGCATCGGGTGGTCACCTTCCGGGACGTGACCGACCAGCACCGACGCATCCCGGACCACGACCTGTTCGTCGCGGTCACCAGTCACGAGCTCCGCACGCCGGTCACCGTCATCAAGGGGTACGGGGACACCCTCAGCGACCACTGGGACTCCCTCTCCGAACCGCAGCGCCGGCAGGCGGCCCGGGTGATCGGGCAACGCGCCGACGAACTGGCCCGACTGGTCGACCGGCTGCTCGCCGCCACCAACGAGGCCGGAACGGTGGGCGACGCGCCGGTCGTACCCTTTGATTTCGGCGAAGCGCTCCGCACCGCAGCGGCCAACCTGCCCGCGGACCTGCGCCACCGGCTACTCCTCGACCTGCCCGTCGACCTGCCCAAGGCCCTCGGTGATCGGGCCAGTCTGGCGACGATGCTGACCGAGTTGGCCACCAACGCCGGCAAGTACTCGGAGCCGGGAACGCCGGTGGAGATCAGCGCACGCGCCGACCGGCGGGTAGTGAGCTTCCGGGTCAGCGACCGGGGGATCGGCATCCGCCCGGAGCACGTCGAGCGGGCATTCGAGCGGTTCTGGCAGGGTGAGTCGGGTGACCGACGCCGCTACCCGGGGGCCGGGCTCGGTCTCTATCTGGTCCGGCGGATCGTCGAACGACAAAATGGATGGGTATCCCTCCGTCCGCGGGAAGGGGGCGGTACGGTCGCAGAAGTGCGACTTCCCCGAGGGTGAGCCGCAGCGACCGATTCACTGCGGGGTCCGAGGAGGAACGTCGTGTCGACGGCAATGGCCGAGCGCTCATGGTGTGTGGTCGTGCCACACCATGCTCAGGGGGCGCGGATGGCCCGCCACCGGCTCACCGTCGAACTGTCCGACGTGATCGACCCGCACCTGCTGGCCGATGTGGTCTCGGTCGTCGGTGAACTGGTCGGCAACGCGGTGCGCCACGCCGATCCACTCCCCGGCGGTGTGATCCGGTTGGCCTGGCGGCTCCGGTCCGGGCCGGAGGGCGACGTGGTCGGGGTCCGGGTGACCGATGGTGGTTCGGCCGCCGCGCCGCAGATGCGCCTCGTCGGGCCGGAGGCGCTCGACGGTCGCGGGCTGCACATCGTGGCCGCGCTCACCATGCGCTGGGGGGTCGAACGGGACGGGCTCGGCCAGAGTGTCTGGGCGGAGCTGCGTATTCCTGTCGAGCAGGGGCTCCGTATTCCTGCCGAGCAGGGGGTGCGTATTCCTGCCGAGCAGGGGGTCACTGCGGCACCGCAGTAGCCGGGATGTGGTCCGGGCCGACGATGCCGCGCTTCGGGGCATAGGCTGTCTCGCCGTGAGCAAGCGTCGAAAACAAGCCCGATCCACCACCGAATCGGCCCCCAAGCGGCAGAAGTTGCGGGACGTGTTCGTGCCCCGCCCCTTCGAGGGCCTGGTCGACGAGCCCGAGTGGATCGCCCTCCGCGAGCTGGTACCCGCCGCCACCGCACCGTTGCGGCTCACTCCCGACCTCGTGGAGAAGTACGGCGACCGCCCGCTGACCCTGGCCACCGTCCTGCCGATGGCCGCCCCCGCGATCACCAAGCCGGACGGGCAGATCATGCTGGGCCTGCAACGGCACGTCCAGTCCGGCGACATCTCCCGGGACCTCGCCGTAGCCGTCCTGTGCGCCCTGGAGACCACGCCCGGCGGGACCGTGTCCGTCCCCGCGTTGCCGGGCGAGGGACCACGCCTGCAGGACATCCTGGTGGACGGGCCGCTCGACGTCACCATGCATGACGGCTTCGAGTTCTGGCTGGACGAGGGGGCCACCGACGACCCGAACGTGCGGGCCTCGCTCGAACGTGCTGATGCCTCGATCTACCCCACCGTTCGGCTCGCCGCCGCGCCGGCCGCGTACTGGTGTCAGGTGCCGGAGAAGGCACACGTGCGGTGGGTCCTGCCGGACAGCGAGGACGCCGCCCTCGACGCGCTGTCCCGGCTCAGCGCAGCCGGTGAGTTGTTGCTTGGCGACGGTACGAAGTTCGCCGGCATGTTCCGGGCGCACGGTCGCCTGGTGCCCGTGTGGGACATCCCCCGTGACCCGGCCGCCAGCGAGTGGGAGACCCCGCTGGCCGAGTTCGCCAAGCGGTACGCCGAGACGCTGGCCGACTCGACGCCGCTGGACGCCGCCGCCCGCCGCTCCCGGCAGGGCCTGCTCGGTCGTCAACTGACGCTTCGTTAGGTGATTCGCTAGGTGTTGGGAAGGGCCCCTTTCTATCGCTTCCTGCCGTGGGAAGGGACCTTCCCAACCGCAAAGCGGGCGGAGCTACGGCGTCCCACCGTCCGTCCCACCGTCGCGGACCAGCGGGCAGGACAGGCAGCGCGGGCCACCCCGGCCCGAGCCCAACTCGGAGCCGGCGATCCGGATCACCTCGATGCCGGCCCGTTCCAGCAGCCGGTTGGTCTCCACGTTGCGCTCGTACGCCACGCAGAGCCGGGGCGCGATGGCGAGGGTGTTGTTACCGTCGTCCCACTGCTCACGCTCGGCGGTGACCGGGTCGAGGCCGGTGTCGATGACCCGCAACGTGTCGAGGTCCATCGCGTCCGCCGCCGCCCGGAGGAACGGTGCTGGACCGTCGATCTGCAACTCGCCGTCGGCGTCGACGACCACCGTGTACGCCGACAGCGAGTCGGCGAGGTTCGGATACATCAGCACCGCGTCGACGTCGACCATCGTGCAGACGGTGTCCAGATGCATGGTGGCCCGTCGCTGGGCCACCGGCACCACCAGGATGGTGTGTGCCAACCCGCCCGCGAAGACCTGTCGGGCCAACCGTTCGGCTCCGGCGGGGGTGGTGCGTTCCCCGACGCCGACGGCGACCACGCCGGGAGCCAGCAGTAATACGTCACCGCCTTCGACGTGTTCGAAGTCGGGCCGGTAGACGAACTGGGTGCCGCCGAACCGGGGGTGGTGCCGGTAGATCGCATCGGTGAGGCTGGTCTCCCGGTGGCGGGCCGGCATGGCCAGGCTCATCACCGCCGCCCGGTCCCGGATCCACACCGACTGGTCCCGAGTGAAGATCAGATTCGGCAGTGGATCGATGACGAAGTCGTGCCGGTCCATCAGCGTGTAGACCAGGCCGCCGGGCCTGTCCCAGCCGATCCGCAGTTCCTCGTGCGCGAGACCGGAGACGAGTATGTCGCCCAGCGCCACCGGGTCGAGATAGGTCAGATGGTCGGCGACCCGGCGGCGCAGCGTACCGCCCAGCCGGGGATCGCGTAGCACCCAGTCGGTCAGCTCCGTCCGGGCTTCGTCGATGGCCAGTGTCTCGGCGAGCAGGGTGCCGAGGTAGAGCACTTCGACGCCACGCTCGCGCAGCGCGGCGGCGAAGGCGTCGTGCTCTTCCTGAGCCCTACCGACCCAGGGAATGGCGTCGAAGAGCAGTGAGTCATTGTTGCGTGGCGTCAGCCGGGCAAGCTCTGGCCCGGGCCGGTGCAGCAGGACCGTAGTGAGTCGCCCCACTTCGCTGTCAGCGTAATGACTCATTTCCGCAGCGTAAGGCAGCGGTTGACGCCATCCGGGAAATAGGGCTCTCCGTGAATGTGGCATTCATCCGGACTCACTCCGGCGCTTCGACTTGCCGAACTACCGGTGTCACCACGTACTGTAGTGGAAGGATAACTTCGAGGACCTTTTGCCGGAGGTCACGATGACTGTATTTCCCGCGCGTAGAGCGGTGCCCTCCCCCCGGGCGCTGCCCTCCCCCACCGCACGGACCGCCACCGACTCGCCCGGGATGCTCGAACCGCTTCGCCCCAGTCCGATGGACTGGGCCCGGCGGCGTCGGGCCGAACGCGATGCCCGTCGGGTAGAGGCAGCCGGTGCCCGGGCGCTCAACCAACTCGACCACCTGGGTCCGTCCTGGCACGTGATCGACTGGCCACGCACCGACGTACCCGAGGCGAATCCACTCGACCTGGGTCGTGGCGCCCAGGACGAGCGGGCCGGATTCCTCGCCATCGGCCCCAGCGGGCTCTTCGCCGTCACCATCGCCGACCACGGTCGGTCCCGGGTGATGGTCGCTGGAGACGTGGTGCAGATCAACGGCAAGCGCCCGGCGTACGTGGCCGAGGCACGCCGGGAGGCCAAACGGGCGAGCAAGGCGCTGAGCAAGGCGGTCGGCCTGAGCGTGCCGGTCACCCCGGTGCTGACCTTCGTCGGGTCGGGCGTCATCAGCGTCTACGGACTGCCGAAGGAATGCCTCGTCGCCACCCACCGAGAGCTGGACCGGCTGCTCATCGCCGGCGGTAGCCGGATCAGTGCCGCCACCGCGGAGAAACTCGCTCGGGTCGCGCAGGCACCGAGCACCTGGCAAAGCTCGTCATATCGGCCAGGAGCCGACTACCGGTGGTACGAGGACGGCCGAACGGCCGCTGACAAGCGGGCGACCCACCGGTAACGTCACCAACCGGTGCCACCCTGCCGGGGCGAACATCCAGTGCCGTTTCCGTGACGTGGCGAGGCTCATCGGAGCCGCGCCACGTCATGCTGATCGGTTCCACGTCGCGGCAGGCGTCGGCGTTCCGGTCTGAACCGGCTTAGCGTGGATAAGCCGGCGGGGTGCATAGGAGGCGCGGTGGCGCACGTCGAACTCTCGCTCTCGGAAGCACCGCTGCCCCCCGCCAACCTGCCCCCCGCCAGCATGCAGGCCGAGGCGGATCCCGACGACAGCTTCACCCGATGGTCCGCGACGGTCTCCCAAGCGGCCGAGCCCTGCCTGCTCATCGACTTCCAAATGATCATCGCGGCGGTCTCCGACTCCTGTTGCCAGCTACTCGGCCTCGGTCGGCCGGTAGATGTGGTCGACCGGCCGCTACTCGGCGGAGAGTTGCGTCTGCTCGATTTCACCGCCGCCCGGGCCGAACTGACCGAGCAGGAGATAGACAAGATTCCACCGCTGCTCGCACTGGCCTCCGGCCGTCTCGCCCGAGGACTCCTCCGGGTCCGCCCAAATACCCCGGCCGGCGGCGCGGACGCCACTGTCGACGCCATCAGCACCCCTATCCTGGAACAGGGCCTGGTAGCGGGCTCGCTCACCTTCTTTGCCAAGATCTGACGATTATCCCGATACGCCACCCTGCGGCCATCAGACCGTTAGCGCAACGTAACCGTCCGCAATAGGTCGGCGGCCGACGCCACACCATTGTGGCGATCGCCGCACCCTACGGAGTTGGGACATGCCCCCACTCACGGTTAGGTTCCCATCATGTTGGATATCGCTCTGCTGCCGGAGGAATACGCCGTGTGCCGGCTTCCCGCCGGCTCGTCGGTGCCGCCCGGTCTGCTGAGTGGTCCCTCGGATCCCGGGATCGTCTCGGTCACCTGGACCGCCGACGAGGTGTCGATCATCTGCCCGGCGGACCGGGTACCAGCCGAGGCCACCGTCGAAACGCCGTGGCGCTGTCTCCAGGTGGCCGGACCGATGGACCTCGCCCTGACCGGCATCCTCGCCTCGATGGTCGTCCCCCTGGCCGATGCCCGGGTGAACATCGTGGCCTTCTCGACCTACGACACCGACTACCTCCTGGTGCCCTCGGTACGCCTCGCCGAGGCGCTGGCCAGCCTCACCCACGCCGGGCACCGCATCAGCACCTGAGCACCCACCCGCGATCCACAAGCTCTACCATGGGGCCCGACAACAGACACAATGGCAAACGCCTATGTTTCAAGGAGTCGGCTCGTGGTGCACGTACCGACCCCCGGCGCCATGTCGGCCCGGCTGCTGAACATCACCAGCGTGCTCGCCGTAGCCGCTCTGCTGGCCGCGTGCGGTGTCCCACCCGAGCTGGAGCCACCACGAAGCACGCTGCCCACCCTGGTCAGCCCGACCGCCAGTGGGCCGGTGACGGCCACCCCGCCACCGCCGTCGGCCGCACCGACCCCAACCCCCTCACCGACCGTACGCTTCCCGGAGTCGACGACGACGGACTGTCAGGGCAGCCCGAGCCGGACCCAACTGACCGCCCTGCTCCGCCGCCAGACCGGGCTACTGCCGGCCGGCGCCCAGATCACCGTGACGACGGGGCCGCTCTGCTCCGGCGAATGGCAGTACAGCGTGGTCCAGATCCCCGACCGGGAACCGCTACAGGTCGTGACCAAGGGCGAGTCGAACGCCCTGACCCTGGTCACCGCCGGTACCGACGTCTGCAACATCCCGGTCCGAATCGGAGCACCCACCGGAATCCGGTTCATCGCCTGTGAGCGGACGGTAGTCCCCGCCCCCGGTGGCTAGGCTGAACGCCATGCCAGGCACCCCACCCACCCGCTTCGTCTACCTCGGCCCCGAGGGCACCTTCGCCGAGCAGGCGCTGCGCACCATCTCCGCCGCCGAGCACGGCAGCCGTACGCCGGCCCGGAGCGTGCCCGAGGCGCTGGACGCCGTACGGGCCGGGGACGCCGACGCGGCCCTGGTGCCGCTGGAGAACTCCATCGGCGGCGCGGTCGGAGTGACCCTGGACGAGATCGTGGCCGGCGAGTCGCTGGTGATCACCAGGGAGATCGTCCTACCGGTCGAATTCGTGCTCGCGGCGCGCACCGGGACAGTCCAGGAGAGCATCCGTACGGTGGCCGCCCACCCCCAGGCGTCGACCCAGTGCCGGGGCTGGCTGGGCAACCATCTGCCGGACGCGATGGTGGTCGACGTGCTCTCCAACGGCGCGGCTGCCGCCGCTGCCGCCAGCGGCGAGTACGACGCGGCCATCTGCGCACCGATCGGGGCCACCCGACACCGGCTGACCGTCCTCGCCGACCAGATAGCCGACCACAAGGACGCGGTGACCCGGTTCGTCCTGGTGTCCCGCCCCGGCCCGGCCCTGCCACCCAGCGGCGACGACGTGACCTCCCTGGCCGTCTACATCGCTCACGACCGGGTCGGCGCCCTGCTGAACGTGCTGATGGAGTTGGCCGTACGCGGCGTCAACCTCACCCGCATCGAATCCCGCCCGACCGGCGAGGCCCTGGGCCGGTACGTCTTCTTCCTCGATTGCACCGGCCACGTCTGCGACGAACGGCTTGGCGAGGCGCTCCGTGGCCTCCGGCAGGTCTGCGCCGACGTGCGCTTCCTCGGGTCGTATCCGAGGCATCGCTGGGGCGGCGCGACGGGTGACCGTCCCTCGGCCCCGGCCCAGGGACGCACCGACGTCGACTACGCGGACGCGTCGGCCTGGCTGGCCCGGCTGCGCACCGGCGACCTGACCTGACCGGCGACCTCGCCCGACCGGCGACCTGACCTGACCGGTGACATCGCCTGACCGGCGCTCTTACCCGACCAGCGGCCTCGCCCTGACCAGCGACCACGCCCGACCGGGTATCGCCCGGTCGGGCGGATGCGTGCCTCGGCTCGGGCTACCCGCCTCGGCTCAGTCCATGAGTCCGCCGAGCAGTCCGCCACCGCCCTGTCCCTGCTGCCCGCTGCCGGCGATCGGCGGCTCCTCGGACGGCTGGACGATCACGAACCCCTGGCCGGCAAAGCTCATGGTGAACGCCTCACCGGTACGTCGACCGATCAGCGTGCCCAGGCCCAACTGCTCGGCCCGGTGGTAACCGGTCTGAAGGCTGGCCGACCAGCAGACCGCGGCCTGCGGGTCGACATAGGTCGGCTGGTCGACGTTGAGCACTACCGGGGTGCCCTTGGTGGTGATGGCGATCCGGCCGTACCCGGTGAAGACACAGTTGAACAGTCCGGAGGAGGACATCATGCCGGCCCCGCCGACCATCTTGACGTCGTATTGCAGGGTCGAGTCGAAGGCCAACACGCTGGAGCCGTTGATCGACAGGGCATCCCCCGGCTCCAGGTCGATCAGGTGCACGTCGGAGGCGTTGTCGGCGAGGAAGACGTCACCTCGGCCGGTCAGCTTCATCAGCGGCACGCCCTCGCCGGTGAGCTTCTGCTTGAGGAACTTGCCGATCCCGCCGGAGCCGAGCGCCTGGAACTGCACCTGCCCCTGGTAGGCGACCATCGAGCCGGTCCGGGCCATGGCCTCGCCGTTGAGCTCGATCTTCAGCATCTTGTGGTTCTGCAGCCGCATGCCGGGCTGGGCAGATTCCTTCTCCATGTTCTCCGGGGAGAACAGCGCACTGCGCATCTGACGGTTCCTCCTGATCTGGCTGGTCGCCCTGAGCCTAGGCACCTGCCGCAAGAGCCATGAAACCGCAGTCCAGTGGGGTGGTTCAGCCCCAACCCAGCTCGTGTAGCCGGTCGTCGTCGATGCCGAAGTGATGGGCGATCTCGTGTACGACGGTGACGGCGACCTCTTCGACGACGTCCTCGTCGTTGTCGCAGATCCGCAGGATCGGGTTGCGGTAGATGAGGATCCGGTCCGGCAGCACCCCGGAGTAGTCCCAGCCCCGGTCGGTCAGCGCGTGGCCCTCGTAGAGGCCGAGAAGCTCCGGCTCGTCGGCGGGGGATTCGTCCTCGACCAGGATCACCACGTTGCTCATCAGACCGAGCAACTCCTCCGGAACCTCATCGAGGGCCTCGGCGACCAACTCCTCGAAGTGTTCGCGGCTCATCTCCACCGGCACATGCACCATTGTGCCGGACGAGAGCGATCCGGGTGATCAGCCAGTGGGGCTGGAGTCGCCCCCCGCACCGGCCGACAGCCGACGGGCACAGCCGCCGGTCAACGTCCGCCAGTCGCCAGCCGCAGCCGACGGCCGCCAGCAGTAGGCCGACAATCGGTCGGTGACCACCCGGATCACCGGTCGGATCAGGCGAGGCGGGCAGTCAGGGTGATCTCGGCGCCCGGGGCGAGCAGCCGGGAGATGGGGCAGTTCTCCTTCGCCCCCTCGGCGAACTTGGCGAACTCCGCCCCGTCGAGGCCCGGCACCTCGGCGACGGTATCCAGGTCGATCCGGGTGACGGTCATACCGGCGTCGGTCTTGTCGAGGTGCACCCGGGCAGTCGTCTCCACGGAGGTGGCGGGGGAGCCGGCGTCAGCCAGCGCCTTGGACAGCGCCATCGAGAAGCAGCCGGCGTGTGCCGCACCGATCAGCTCCTCCGGGTTGGTCCCCTCCCCCTCCTCGAAGCGCGACTTGAACGAGTAGTTCCCCTCGTAGCCGCCCTTGCCGGTGCGGATAGTGCCGGAACCCTCGGTGAGATTGCCCTGCCAGCGGGCGGAAGCGGTACGAATAGGCATGGGATCGACGCTAACCCAAAGCTGGCGTCCCCGCCGCGTTCCGCCGTCGAACCCGGAAGGCTGTGCCATGATGCGGCGAAGCCGGGCCATCGACGGAAAGGCGTTCGGATGTCTGACGATCGACTCGTTCCTCGGCAGGACAGCAGATCCGACAGCCCGGCAGTGATCGAGTGGGGCAACGAAGCACCGGCCCGCCCGTCCCGATTCGTCGATGGCCTGCTCCGGGACCGTCGGCTCGTGGCTGTGGTCGCTGGTCTCGGCGCGGTGGCTGTTCTCGCCTCGCTGGTGGGCGAGTGGACGATCACCACCCTGGCCAACCACGGCTCCACCGGCGAGTTGCCCAATGTCCGGGTGCCTGCCGGGGTGGCTGCGGGCGGCACCTTCGGCGTCGGCTACCTGGTCGGGCTGCTCGGCATCATCGGCGCACTGGCGTTGGCGCTCGTCGGGGCGACACCAACGGTCCGGCACAACGCCCGGGTGGTCGGGCTGGTGCTCAGCGGTGGCCTGCTCGGCATGCTGGCCGCGATGGCCTCGTCCCTCGGCGACGAGCGTCGGAGCCTGTCGCTGTCGGACGACGGATTCCGGGTGGAACCCGGCCGAGGGCTGGTGATGGCCTTCGTCGGGACCGCTCTCTTCGGGCTGGCGCTCTACCTGGCTGGCCGAACAAGGAACAGCTCCACCGATGGTGGCCGGTGGCGGCGGCGCCCCGAACCGGAGTTCGAGTCCGGCGAGGAGCAGGCGGGACCAGCGGACCTGACAGTCACGCCTACCGTTCCCTTCGCCCACCCGAACGAGTCCCACCGACCGACGTAGCTGGGCCAGCCGCCCCGGCCGGAGAACCCGCTCCAGCCAGTGACCGACAACGACGACCGGGCCGGGCGGCCCGCCGGGCCGGTATCGCGGTGTCCCCCTGATCCTTCCCCCGGTAGGATCGGATTTCGTGATTGACCTGCGCCTGATCCGCGATGATCCGGAAACCGTCCGTGCCAGCCAGCGAGCCCGGCGCGAGTCCGAGTCCGTCGTCGACGATCTGCTGCGCGCAGACGAGGAGCGCCGCGCGGCGGTCCAGCGCTTCGAGGCGCTACGCGCCGAACAGAAGCAATTGAGCAAGCAGATGCCCAAGGCGACCGGCGCGGAACGCGACGACCTGCTACGGCGTACCAAGGAGCTGTCGACCGAGGTCAAGGCGGCGGAGGCGGCGACCGGCGAGGCCGACGCGGCACTGCGGCGAGCGCAGTACGCCATCCCCAACGTGGTCGAGGAGGGTGCGCCACCCGGGGGCGAGGACGACTTCGTCGTTCTCCGTGAGGTACGCCCCACCGGTGAGGCACCGCTCGGGTCGGCGGACAACCCGGCCGACTTCCCGATCCGCGACCACCTGGACCTGGGCGAACGGTTCGGCGCGATCGACGTCGAACGGGGTGCCAAGGTCTCCGGCAGCCGGTTCTACTACCTCACCGGGGTTGGCGCGCTGCTGCAACTCGGCCTGCTGCAACTGGCGATGGCCCAGGCGGTGGAGAACGGCATCATCCCGGCCATTCCCCCGGTGCTGGTCAAGCCCGAGACGATGGAGGGCACCGGCTTCCTCGGCGCACACGCCAGCGAGGTCTACCGGCTCGAAGCCGACGACCTCTTCCTGGTCGGCACCAGCGAGGTGCCGCTGGCCGGCCTCCACTCCGGCGAGATCCTGCCGCTGACCGCGCCGATCCGCTACGCCGGCTGGTCGTCGTGCTTCCGCCGTGAGGCCGGGTCGTACGGCAAGGACGTCCGGGGCATCCTGCGGGTGCACCAGTTCGACAAGGTCGAGATGTTCTCCTACTGTCGACCGGAGGAGGCGCACGCCGAGCACCTGCGACTGCTGGCCTGGGAAGAGGAGATGCTGGCCAAGGTCGAGGTGCCCTACCGGGTGATCGACGTGGCCGCCGGTGACCTTGGCACCAGTGCCGCCCGCAAGTACGACTGCGAGGCGTGGGTACCGTCGCAGGGGCGTTACCGTGAGGTGACCTCGTCCTCCAACTGCACGACCTTCCAGGCTCGCCGACTGAACATCCGTTACCGGGACGAGAACGGCAAGACGCAGACCGCAGCCACCCTGAACGGCACCCTCGCCACCACCCGCTGGCTGATTCCGATCCTGGAGAACCACCAGCAACCGGACGGATCGGTACGGGTACCGAAGGCGCTTCAGCCGTACCTCGGCGGTCGGGACGTGCTCGAACCCTCACGTTGACCGGCCGGATTCACCCGAAAGCCGGCTGACCCCTGGACCACGCGAGGTACGGTTGCTCCCCGTCGTCATGGGCGGATGCCTGGACTGCCGGCTTGTCGAAACCCGGGTTATGTCGAGACACGGGTTTGGTCGAGACACAGGTTCCAGGAAGCCAGTCGGCTCCGACGGCGGGGAAAAGGAGGAGACATGCCCCGCCCCGGACTACCGAAGCTGATCGCCACCGACCTGGACGGCACCCTCGTACGCAGCGACAACACCGTTTCGGCGTACACCCATCAGGTGCTCGACCGGGTCCGGGCCGCCGGGATCCCGGTCGTCGGCGCGACCGGGCGTGGTCCCCGACTGACCGAGCTGACCCGTAACGACATCCGAGCGGCCGACTTCCTGGTAATGGCGGGCGGCGGCTGGGTGGTGGACCAGACCGACCCGATCGGGCCGGTGGTGCTGCGCGACGAGCGGTTGCGCAGCGAGGTCCTGACCGAGTTGCTGGCCACCCTGGAGGCCGAGGTCGGCCCGTTGATCGTGATGGTCGAGGCGGCGGACGGACACGAGGCCCCACTGTGGGGCGACTTCGATCCGAGCTGGCCCTACCCGGACCGGTTCGAGGCCCGCAGCCGTACGGAGTGCCTGTCCACCGACGTGATCAAGGCGTTCGCCCGGACCACCGACCACGACGTGGACGTGCTGCTCGCCACCGCTCGGCGGATCATCTCCCCGAAGGTGGCCTCGCTCACCCAGGCCGGGCTCGGCTACATCGAGATCTCCCCGCCCGGCGTCGACAAGGGCACCGGGCTCGACGTGGTCACCCAGGCCCTCGGCGTCGATCCCGCCGAGGTGCTCGTCTTCGGGGACATGCCCAACGACCTGCCGATGTTCGAGTGGGCGGGCTGGGGCCGGGTGGCGGTGGCCAACGCCCACCCCACGGTACGGGCGTTGGCGGACGAGGTGACCCTGCGCAACGACGACGACGGGGTAGCGATCTTCCTCGATCAACTACTGTCGCGCTGATGGAACAACCGCCTCGTCTGGTCGCCACGGATCTCGACGGCACCCTGCTCCGCTCCGACCGGTCCATCAGTGCCCGTACCGCCGAGGTGGTGAACCGGATCATCGCAGCCGGCGGCCAGGTCGTGCTGGTCACCGGCCGACCGATCCGGTGGATGGCCCACGTGTACGACCACCTGGGCATCCAGGTGCCGGCGATCTGCGCCAACGGGGCGGTGGTCTACGACCCGATCGAGGACACCGTGCTGCGGGCCGACCCGCTCGCCCCCGAACTGCTCGCCGAGGTGGCCCGGCGACTGCGGGCCGAGGTGCCCGACGTCCGGTTCGCGGTGGAGATCCTCGACGGACGCGAGATGCGCCACGAAATCGGCTACCCCACCCACCAGTACGAACTGCCGGAGACCCTCCGGGTCATCGACGCCCCGGAGGAACTGCTCTCCGCCCCGGCCGTCAAACTGCTGGCCCGGGCGGGTGTCCAGGACCCGGACGCGTTCGTACAGGTGGTGGCAGGGGCGCTGGAAGGGCTCGCCGAGGCCACCCACTCGTCCCGCTCCGGCCTGGTGGAGATCTCCGCTTCCGGGGTGACCAAGGCCGCCGGGCTCGCCTGGTTCTGCACCCGGCACGGCATCACCGCCGACGAGGCGGTCGCCTTTGGCGACATGCCCAACGACGTACCGATGCTGACCTGGGCCGGTCGGTCGATCGCGGTGGCCAACGCACACCCCGACGTGCTGCGGATCGCCGACGAGGTGACGCTCACCAACGAAGAGGACGGCGTGGCCGCGTACCTGGAGAAGTTCTTCCCGGCGGCCTGACCTCGACGGACCGGCACCCGGTTCTTGGGGCCGGTCCGTCGAGGTTCTTGGGGCCGGTCCGTCGAGGTTCTTGGGGCCGGTCCGTCGCGGTTCTTGGGGCCGGTCCGTCGCGGTCAGAGGTACTGACCGGTGCCGCCCTCGCCGGGATGCGGATGCGGATGACCGACGCCCCCCGGCATGCTGGGCATGATGTCCGCTCCGGCGGGACCCATCGGCAGCGCCTGGCGTCCACCCGAACGCATCTGCTCCAACTGCAACCGGGCGGCCATCTGCTGCGCCACCAGCGCGGCCTGGATACCGTGGAACAGGCCCTCCAACCAACCGACCAGCTGGGCCTGGGCGATCCGCAGCTCGCTCTCGCTCGGCGTGCTTCCCTCACTGAACGGCAGGGAGATCCGGGCCAACTCCTCCCGTAGTTCCGGAGCGAGCCCGTCCTCCAGCTCGACGATCGACCGTTGGTGGATCTCCCGCAGCCGGTGCCGACTGGCGTCGTCGAGCGGCGCGGACTTCACCTCTTCGAGCAACTGCTTGATCATGCTGCCGATCCGCATCACCTTCGCTGGCTGCTCGATCAGTCGCGCCGGATCGTCGCCCGGCGACTCGCTGTCGGCATGCGTCGTGCCGACCGGTCGGCCATCCGGGCCCACGACCAGAACAGTGCCGGGACGCGCTGCACCACCGGTGCGCTTCGGCTCGTCGTCGTTCTCTTCGGGGGAGTGTATGGCTTCGGTCATGCCATCCATCTTCCCGCAATCCGAGGGCAGCAGTCCGACCGGGACCGGTTGAGCCGACCGGCGCTGTTCCGGGACCGATCGATCAGCCGGCCGCCGCTGTTCCGGGGCCGATCGATGAGCCGGGACCGCGCTAGCGTCTCGCCCATGGTCGCCGACCCGAGATCCGTGCTCACCCGTCCCGCACCCGCCCCCGACGTCACGGTCCGCTACGGGGACCAGCCCGAACAACTCGCCGACCTGCGCCGACCTGCGGCACCCGCCGACGTGCCCCCACCGCTCGTGGTGGTGATCCATGGCGGCTTCTGGCGGGCCGAGTACGACCGGTCACACACCGGTCCGCTCGCGGCCGACCTCGCTGCCCAGGGCTATCCGGTGGTCCAGCTGGAATACCGGCGCACCGGACAGCCAGATGGGGGCTGGCCAGGGACGATGGCGGATGTGATCACCGGGGTGACCACGCTGCCGGCCCTCTTCGCCGCTGCCCTGCCGGAGGTGGCACTGGCACCCGGCGGACCCATCCTGCTCGGCCACTCCGCCGGTGGTCACCTCGCGCTGTACTGCGCCGCGAGCGCGCCGGAACACGTACGTGGGGTCGTGGCGTTGGCCCCCGTCGCCGACCTCGCCGAGGCGTACCGGCTGGATCTGGACGGCGGCGCGGTGGCGGCCCTACTCGGCGGTGGGCCGGACGACCTGCCCGACCGGTACGCGGCGGTCGACCCGGTCCGTCGACTGCCGATCCAGGTCCCGACGGTGCTGATACATGGCGTTCGGGACGAACAGGTCCCGATCGGGATGAGTCGCCGGTACGTCGACCTCGCCCGATCGGCTGGCGACGATGTGCGACTGGTCGAACTTGCCGGCTGTGAGCACTACGGTCTCATCGACCCCACCGCGTCGGCCTGGTTACACGTGTCGATGGCGATACGGTCGCTGTCGCGTCGACGGTAGCGGAATTTACGAAGCCCGCGCACTGGATACAACGCCGTCGGACGCACTCCTGCCCGTACTCCGGAAGGGAAGATCCTTGTCTCAGATAAGCCGCCGGCAGGCACTCAGTTTTCTGGCCGCGCTCGGCGCGGCCGGACTGACCACGGCGTGCGGTACCGACAGCGATCCCCGGACCGACCCCCAGCTCAGCGACGATCCGATCAGGATCGGCCTGGTCGCCCCACGAAACGGGGGTGACAAGCCGATCGGCGACGAGATCGTCAACGGCTTCCGGCTCTACCTCGAACTCAACGACCAACTGCTCGGCGGGCACCCCGTGACCCTGGTGACCGCCGACGAGGGGGAGACCGTCGCGACCGGCACGGCGGCCGTAGACGACCTGCTCAAACAGGGTGTGCTCGCGCTGACCGGGGTGGCCGGTTCCGCGGTCATGCTCGGCATCCGCGACACCGTCGAGCAGGCCCAGGTGCCGTTGGTCGGCTCGAACGCCTCGCCGACCGCCCTCGAAAAGGTGGACTACATCTGGCGCACCTCGTTCCGGGACGACGAATCCGGCCGGGCCCTCGGGGCGTACGTCGCCAGCCAGCTGGTCCGCGAAGGCAAACTGGTGATCATCGCTCCGGACCACCCCGCCGGCCGCGACGCGGTCACCGGGCTCCAGGAGAGCTTCGGACGGACTGACCCGCGCCTCGTCGAACCGGTGATCTGGACCGATGCCACCAGCAACCCCACCCCCAGCACGTACCGAGCGAAGATCACCCAGTTGACCGCTGCGAAACCGGATGCGATCTTCTGCCCGTACGGCGGGACGGCGGCAATCGCGTTCCTGCGGCAACTTCGCGCCGCCGGCTACCGCAACCAGGTCTACGGCCCCGGTTCGCTCACCGAGGGCATCGTGCTCGACGAATTCAAACCAGCTGAGATCGAGGGCATCATGACCGCCCTGAACTACTCAACCGATTTGACCAACGCGGTCAACCGTCGGTTCGCCTCGGCCTACCGGAAACAGCACGGCGCCTCCCCGACCACGTACGCGGTGGCCTCGTACGACGCCGCCCAGGTGCTGGACAAGGCGATCCGGATCGCCGGGGTGCGCCCGAGCCCGCAACAGGTCAACGTGGCGCTCGGCAAGGTGGGGCGGATCGACAGTCCGCGCGGGGTCTGGCAGTTCAACGACTTCCGGACCCCGCTACAGAAGTGGTACCTACGCAACGTCCAGCACGACGGGCAACTCTTGGCCAACGTACTCGTCAACGAACTGGCGACGCTGGGCTGAGCATTCTGGTGGGGTAAGGAAGGAGGGCCCCTTCTTATCGCTTAGCGCCTTGGCAGGGAGGGGTCTGCCTCGCACCACACCCGGGCGGCGCTGCTCAGTGCCGCAGTTCGGCGACACAGCACTTGACGCTGCCCCCGCCCTTACGCAGCTCCGTCAGCTCGACGGGGACCGGGGTGTAACCGGCCGCTTCGAGCTTGGCCGCCAGCCCGGTCGCCGCACTGTTGAGTACGACGTTCCTGCCGTCGCTGACCAGGTTCAGCCCGAAGGCGAATGCGTCGACCTCGTCGGCGATCACCGCGTCGGGGAAGAGCTGCACGAGCACCCGCTGGGCAGCGTGGGAGAACGCCCCGGGAAAGTAGCTGATGGTGCGGTCGTCGAGGACGGTCAGCGCGGTGTCCAGGTGGTAGAAGCGCGGGTCGACCAGACGCAGGGACACCACCGGCCGACCCAGCACCTCCTGCGCCTCGGCGTGCGCGACCGGCTCGGTACGGAAGCCGTACCCGGCCAGGATCAGTCCACCATGTGCCTCGGGCAGGTAGGCGAAGTCACCCTCCCCCTCGTTGGTTTCCGCCGCCGCGACGTACCGCCAGCCGTGCGTCTCGTAGAACGCCTGGTGAGCCTGGGCCTCGGCCGTCCGCTGCTCGTGCTTGAAACGGGCACCGTAGACGGTGCCGTCGACCACGAACGCCCCGTTGGCCGCATAGACCATGTCCGGCAGGCCCGCCTCGGGGGTGAGCAGGTGCACGGTGTGGCCGAGACCTACCAGGGTCTCGCGTAGCCGGCCCCACTGGTGGACCGCCGACGTTCGATCGACCGAGACCGCCGGGTCCATCCATGGGTTGATCGCGTACGTCACTTCGAAGTGCTCCGGCGAACACATGAGAAATGTCCGCTTTCGGGGGATCTGCTGGTGGCTCACGGACACCAAGAGTAGGTAGGCTGAACTTTCGATAACAGCCGTAAGCATTGCTTCCGAGAGGCGAAACGTTGCAGATCGACGAGGTAGACCAGCGAATCATTGCACTACTGGTCGCCGACGCGCGTTCCTCGTACGCGGACATCGGAGCCCGGGTGTCACTCTCCGCTCCCGCAGTCAAGCGGCGGGTGGACCGACTCCGGTCGGCCGGCGTCATCCGGGGATTCACCGCCGTCGTCGACCCGGCCGCGGTCGGTTGGAACACCGAGGCGTTCGTCGAGTTGTTCTGCACCGGTCGGACCACCCCGGCACAGATCGCGGTGGCGACTCGGCGTCACCCCGAGGTCGTCGGCTCCTACACCGTCTCCGGCGAGGCCGACGCGTTGGTCCACCTACGGGCGGCCGACATCGGCCATCTGGAACAGGCGCTGGAACGGCTGCGGGCCGAACCGTTCGTCACCTCGACCCGAAGCATGATCGTGTTGTCTCGGCTCGTCGAGTCGCCGACCGTCGTACCGGCACCCGGCTGAATCAATCAGCGAACGGGGGAACCTGTCCGGTTCCCGCTCCGTCGAAAGGCCCATGAGTAACATCCGGGGCTTTCGATCCGCCGACCGTCGCCGGCCTCGGCCAGTCCGCGCTGACATCGCCCCGGCCGGAGGGCTGGTCCTGGTCAACGGCGTGCTCCGGACCGTTTCGGATGCCAGTCTCCGAGGCAACGACGTGTCAACGACGGCCACGCTCGGCCGGCTACCCATGACGTGACTCCTCCCCTGAAAGAGGTGGGGCCCGGTCTCGGGTTCCGGGCCCCACCTCCCCCCTCCAGGAGTCAGAGATAGATCCCTCCAGGAGTCAGAGATACATCCCGGTCCGGTGCTCGCCGGAATCCCGTCGGCCGCCCTTGTCGCCCTCACCGAAGAATCGCTTGCCACCGAACTCGCCGTGTAGCCGGTCGTCCAACTCGTCGGCAAGGCCGGTCATCACCTGGACGGCGAGCATCAGATGGCTGGCTTGGAAGTTACGGCCGAAGACCGGGATCGAGGCCCAAACGGTGTCGTCGGTGCAGTAGAGCCGACCGATCGGCATCCGGTTGGTCAACTCGGAAAGCTTGACGTAGAGCTGCTCGGTCGGTTCGACCTCGGTCAGCACCGGCGAGAAGACATCGACCAGCGGCGGGTTGTCCCGGACCCGTACGAACACCATCGCGGAGCCGGCCCGGATGTTGATGTCGCCGTCGGAGTCGACCTGGAGTTGTTCCGACGACGACTTGAGCATGGCGGAGACCACCGTACGGACCCGCTCGGGTAGCGGGAGCGACTCCTCGACGGCGGCCTGGGCGGCCTGGGCCGACTCCGACGCCTCGTCGAGTTCCAGGGCGAGGCTCTGGTCCGCCGCCACCTCGGGACGGGCGGTGCCGAGCGGCTCGACGGCGATCGGCTCGTCAGACTCGTCGTGCACCAGGTAGACGAGGAACGCGGGGTGCGGCGCACCGTAGACGTCCCGCAACGTACGAGAGACCGTGGTGGCGAGACGGGTAGCCGAGTTGACGTTGGCGCTCAGTCCAAAGTGCTCGCCGGAGCCGGCGACCACCCCGGGTGGCGACCAGCCAAGCGCGATCATGTCGGCTACGGCGGAACGATCCAACCGGTAGCCCTGCGGCAACACCGAGTTGCCGACCGCCCGCGCGCCGACCTGCCCTTCGCTGGCCGCCTCGATGCTCACCGAGTAGATGGCGTCGTCGGTGCCCGATGCGGTGGGGTCGAGAGTCACGTCGACGCGCGCCCCCGCAGGTAGCGTCCGTACGCAGGCAGCCAGGGCACGGGCGAACTCCTGCCACGCTTCGGTCACCTTGGACCGCAGGTCGGCGGTGGTCGGCTCGTCGAGCAGGACCGACTCGTGGTGAGCGGAGAAGTGGTCTTCGGCCGCGTCTTTCTCGGTCACCGGGGGGTGGTTTGCCATCACGATCGCCTCCGTCCGTCAGGCACCCACACCCTATCCAGAGGGTGACCGGTGGGGCACAGCCCGGACCCCGATCGGACACTCAGCAACGCACCCAGCGAGCCCGAAGTTCAGGGAAGGCCCAGCTTCGGGTCACCGTTCGGAGCCGCGAGTCACGTCAGCCGAGCCGCGAGTCACGTCAGCCCCGGGTCACCGTTCGGAGCCGCGAGTCACGTCAGCCCCGGGTCACCGTTCGGAGCCGCGCACCGGGTCAGGTTCGGCGTCCGGCCAGTCCCGGGCCAGGTCAGCGAGGCGGGCCGCCGCCTCGGCCGGGTCCGCACCGCGCCCCACCGCAACACCGAGCAGGTACGCCGCCACCGGCGCCCCCGGACGGAGCACCTGGTGCGCGACGTCCCGAGCCAGGTCGAGCACGACTTTCACCTCCACCCCGGCTGGATCGAGGCCCAGCTCGGCGCAGGCAGCCGACACCCAGTTGTCCATGACCGTCATCGATTCCACTCCTCTGCCCGGCGTACGTCGTCGTCAGTGTCGCAGTCGAACCACGGGGGCGGCCCCGAACCAGCCCAGGAAACCTCTACCACCCGCAATCGGGACAGCAGCGCCCGCATCGATGCGCCGGCCAGGGTGTCGCCCCGCGCGGCGCGCTCAGTGCGCAGTCGGTCGATCGCCGCCCGCAACGCGTCGGTACGCCACACCCCGCAGAGCGGCTGCCGTCGGCCGGTGTCGTCGAGATAGACCACGCCGTCGGCACCCGATGCGTCCAGCCTCTCCGCCAGCTGCCGGATCGCCTCGCCGGTCAGCATCGGCAGGTCACCGGCGAGCAGGGCCGTGGTGGCTACCGCCGGGTCGACCAGGGCCAGGCCGGCGGCGGTTGCGGCAACCGGTCCACCACCCGGCGGATCTTCCCGGGTTACCCGGACGTCGGTCGGCAGATCGCTATCGACACCAGAGGTACGTCCCGGGCCCACGACGATCCGCGGCACACACCCGGCAACAGCGTCGAGCACCCGGTCCCGCATCGGTCGACCGCCCACCGGCATCGCCGGTTTGTCGGCACCACCCATCCGGCGGGCAGCGCCCCCGGTCAGCACCACCGCCGCGAAGCCCGTCATGCCGCCACCGTAGCCCCGCCCAGTCGACCGGCTCCGGGCAGTCCCGTCCATCGGGCCCCGGCAGCCCCGTCCACCGGGCCCCGGCAGCCCCGCCGACTAAAACGGGCAGTCTTGTCCACCAGGCCCGTCCAGTCCCATCGGCCAAAGCGGGCAGTCCCGTCGATTGGGCCGGACAGTCCCGCCCGCCTCGCCGCCCGACGGTGGAGGATGGGCCCATGGGCCGTGCCACTGATCGCCGCACCGTGCTGCGCATCGATATCTCCGACTCGGGCGCTGGTATGCGAGCCTCGGTGCGCCGGCAGGACAGTCTGGCCGCCGAGGAGCCGTTGGAGATCCGGGCCGGGGTGGTCGGGCCGGGTCGTCGGCCACCGCTCGCGGTCACGATGCGCACGCCTGGACACGATCTGGATCTGGCCATTGGTTTCCTGCTCACCGAAGGACTCATTCGATCCGCCGAGGACGTGGTGACCGCCCAGTTGTGCGCTGGCGCGGAGACGCCAAACACGTACAACGTGGTAGATGTCGTGCTCGCCGACGACGTACCGGCCCCACAGGTCGATCCGGCCCGAAACTTCTACACCACCAGCTCGTGCGGGGTATGCGGTAAGGCGAGCATCGAGGCGGTACGCACCCGGTCCCGCTACGACGTCGCGGCCGACCCGCTCACCGTGCCCGCCGCCGTACTGGCCGCGTTGCCCGACCGGCTGCGCGCCGCCCAACGCGGATTCGACCGCACCGGTGGGCTGCACGCCGCCGGACTCTTCACCGCCGACGGGGAATTGGTGATCCTTCGGGAGGATGTCGGTCGGCACAATGCGGTGGACAAGGTAATCGGCTGGGCGGCACGTGAACGACGGCTGCCGTTACGTGGCCAGGTGCTGTTGGTCTCCGGCCGGGCCAGCTTCGAGTTGACGCAGAAGGCGTGGATGGCCGGGCTGCCAGTGTTGGCCGCCGTCTCCGCACCCAGCACACTCGCCGCCGACCTGGCCGAGGAGGCCGGGGTAACGTTGGTCGGCTTCCTGCGCGGCAGCACGATGAACGTCTATACGGCACCGGCCCGAGTCACCGTCTGATCGATTCCGACCGGGCATGCTTCAGCCGACCGCGTGCGTTAACTGATCGCATGTTTTCGTGCTGGCCGCACGATTGATCAGAACGCGAGCTTCAGCTGACCTGCAATTGATCAGAAAGCGAGCTTCAGCTGACCGAGGGTCTGCTCCGACGCTGACTGGCCCGGTTCCGGGCAGCTCGGTGTCGGCTGTCCCGATTCCGGGCGTCCCGGGGCGATCGGTGTCTGCCCGGTCTCCTCCGGTACGGCCCGTGTTCGGTTCCGGGATCGCCCGCCGGACCGCCCGGCCAGCCATCCAGTGTGGATGGCTGCACACCGTTGTGGAGGATCTCCCCCAGCAGCAACGCCAACGAATAGTCGGGCTGGTCCCGTAAAGCCCGTTCTACCGCGACAGCGGCCAGTGCTCCGTCCCCCGAACGCCAGGCGGCGAAGGCGAGCAGGCTGGCCGGGGCGGCAACGAGGCCCGGCTCGGCGCGGCGGGTCAGGTCGAGCCAGAGCGTCTGGTGCCAGTCGACGTCGTCCGTCCGCTCCCAGGCGTGGTCACGGACCGGCAGGTGGGTGAGGAGGACGCTGAGCCAGGCCGCCTCGTCGTCGGTGAGCCGACCTCCCGTGCGCTGCCGCTCCATCGCCGTTCGAATCGCCGATTCACCGGCTCGGCCCAGTGCTCGCTCGCCGAGCAGGTCCGCCGATGGGGCCGCGTTGATCAGGGTGGCTGCGCGACTCTGGGCTCGCCGGGTGGCCTGGTGCATCGACTCGCGTACCGGGCCGTCCACGGGAGCGACCTGCCGGACGAGGGTTGCCCGATCGGGCAACGCCACCTTGCCGGCGAAGGTCGCGGCGGCGGCGATCGGGCTGGCCGTCGGGTCGTACCGGTTGCCTTCCGGCGGGCAGCATTCCGGCGTGACACAGAAGTAGGACCAGTAGCGCCTATCAGTCACGCGCAGGACGTCGAGCACCAGCAGTCCGGCGATCTCCAGGGCGGGGCGTACCGCGTCGACGGCCGGGGTGACCCGCTCGGCGGGACCGTAGCCGACCACGACCGCCGCGTCAGCGTCTTGTCGGGTAACGACCTCCGTGATGTATTTGGCGACCTCCCGCGCCGCTGCCGCGATCCCGGAGAGTGTGTCTCCTCCGCTCTGCCCTCCTGACATCGCCAGGTCAGGGGGGAGGGAAAGGTCAGGCGGGAAGGGGCGGACCGACCCGTCGGGTAGGTCGGCTCGCGCGACGAAGACGACCCGTTTCTCCCGGAGCGCGACCACCACCAGACTGTCGGCGGGGTGGAAGCCCAGCAGGTAGGGCACGGCGGCGAGCAGGTCGGCCGGGGAGCGTACGGACAGAAGTGGCAGGTCAGCAGGATCCATGTGGGGAGCGTGCTATCGACCTTCGATGATCGGAAGACCGTCTACGAAGCCTGTGGACGACACGCATCCTGTCCACAGATACGGAGCGTAGTCACCCTGGTCAACGTACATATTGACCGCAGTCAAAACGATGCTGGCGCCCATTGGTCCGGGAAAACGGATACCTTGCCCTGATGGACCTGGCGTACCTCCGGGCGCACCCCCAGCATCTCCCCACCTTCCTCACCCACCAGCGGATCCGGGAGACGCCGGTCTCCGGCGGCGACATCTGCGCCGCCGCGCGGCTCACCCTCGACGACGGCAGTTCCCTGTTCACCAAGACCTGGCCGGACGCCGGCGGGACAGACGCCAGCAGGACGGCACCGGAGGGGTTCTTCGCCACCGAGGCGGCCGGTCTCGACTGGCTGCGGTCGGCCGGGGCGGTGCCCGTACCAGAAGTGATCGTGGCTCTGCCGGGGCTGCTGGCCCTGGAGTGGATCGAGCCGGGGTCCGCGACCCCGGAGGCGGCGGCCCGCCTCGGGCGGGAGCTGGCCGCGCTGCACCGCGCCGGATCCTCCGCCTTCGGTGCCGACTGGCCCGGCTTCATCGGCCGCCTGCCGCAGGACAACACCCCCTCGGCCGACCCGTGGCCGGTCTGGTTCGCCGAGCACCGGCTGGCCCCGTACCTGCGGCTCTCGGCGGACAACGGCGCGCTCACCGCAACCGAGGTCGCCCTGGTCGAGCGAGTCATCGCCCAGATCGACCAGTACGGCGGTGCCGAGCCACCCGCCCGAATCCACGGCGACCTGTGGCCGGGAAATGTGCTCTGGGCAACAGATGGCCGGGCCTGGTTGGTCGACCCGGCCGCGCACGGTGGCCACCGGGAGACGGATCTCGCCCAGCTCGCCCTCTTCGGCGGCGCACCGCACCTGGACCGCCTACTGGCGGCCTACCAGGAGGTGTGGCCGCTCGCGGAGGGCTGGTCAGTCCGGGTGTCGGTGCATCAGCTACATCTGCTGCTGGTGCACACGGCATCGTTCGGATCCAGCTACCGGGAGGCGGTACGCGCCACAGCGACCAGCGCACTCCAGGTCTGACGCGCTACCGTCGAACGGTGATCGCCTCTGAGTCGACCGTCGAACCTCTCATCGACCGGTACGGCCGTGTCGCGACCGACCTGCGGGTCTCTCTGACCGACCGGTGCAACCTGCGGTGTACGTACTGCATGCCGGCGGAGGGCCTGCCCTGGCTGCCCAACGCGGACGTGCTCACCGACGACGAGGTGGTCCGGCTGGTCCGGGTGGCGGTGCATCGGCTCGGCGTGACCGAGGTCCGGTTCACCGGGGGCGAGCCGCTGTTGCGTCCCGGGCTGCCGGCCATCGTCGCCGCTGCCGCCGCACTCACTCCCCGGCCGGAGCTCTCGCTGACCACCAACGGCATTGGGCTCGAACGGTTGGCCGAGCCGTTGCAGGCGGCCGGGCTCGACCGGGTCAACGTCTCCCTGGACACCCTCGATCCGGAGCGGTTCGCGCAGTTGGCCCGTCGACGCCGGTTGCCGGACGTGCTGGCCGGGCTCCGCACCGCCACGGCCGTCGGGCTTACCCCAGTCAAGATCAATACGGTGCTCATGCGCGGAGTCAACTCCGACGAGGCACCCGCGCTCCTTCGGTTCGCCCTGGAGCACGGCTATGAGCTGCGGTTTATCGAGCAGATGCCGCTGGATGCCCAGCACGCCTGGAACCGGGACACCATGGTCACCGCCGAGGAGATCCTGGCCGCATTGCGTACCGAATTCACCCTGCTGCCCGACCCGGTGGAACGCGGCGGCGCTCCCGCGGAGACCTGGCTGGTCGACGGCTACGTCAGCGACGCCGGCCTGCCGGCCCGAGTCGGCGTCATCGGCAGCGTCACCCGGCCCTTCTGCGGCAACTGCGACCGGACCCGCCTCACCGCCGACGGGCAGGTCCGATCCTGCCTGTTCGCCACGGAGGAATCCGATCTGCGCGGGGCGATGCGGGCCGGTGCGGACGACGCGGAGTTGGCCCGCCGCTGGCGTACGGCGATGTGGGGCAAACGCGCCGGACACGGCATCGACGACCCGACCTTCCTGCAACCGAGCCGGCCGATGTCGGCGATCGGTGGGTGACCCGTGGCAGACAGGCTGACGATGCGGGACGGCCTGACCGTCCGCTACTTCGCTGGCGCTCGCGCCGCCGCCGGGGTCGATGAAGAGGCCGTGCCGCTCAGCCCCAGCCTCGATCGACTGGCCGAGAGCCTGGTCGATCAACACGGCCCACGACTCGCCACGGTGTTGGCCGCCGCCAGCTATCTGGTGGACGGGGTCGCCTGGCATGATCGTCAAGCGCCGCTCCCGCAGGGAGCCACGATTGACGTGCTGCCGCCCTTCGCTGGCGGCTGAGAAAGGCGAACAGGTTAGCGATCATGGGTTTCGTCGCTGCAGTCACGGTGATCACCGGCCTGATCCACCTCTACCTCTGGAAGCGGCTGGTCCAGGACACCACCCGACGGGGCCGCCGACGCCTCATCGGCACCTTCGCCATGCTCGCGCTCGGCCTGCTCATCCTGGCCACCCTCGTCGGCACCCGGATCGGGTTGCACTGGTTGGCCTGGCCCGGGTTCCTCTGGCTGGCCACCATGTTCTACCTGCTGGTGCTGCTGCTCCTGCTGGAATTGCCGATGCTGGCCGCAAAACTGGTGCTGCGGCGAAGGTCGGCCGCCCGTACCCCGGCCGAGCAGCCTGCTACCGAAACGGTTGCCGAACCCGTCGCCGACCCGGCCGCTGATCTGGTCGAGGAGCCAGCGCTCAAACCGGCCGCTGACCTGGTTAAGGAGCCGGCGCTCGAACCAGCGCTGGTCGGCGGCAGCGGTGGCCCGGCCGCCGCCGTACCGCCGCCGCCACCACCGGCCCCCGTCGAACCGTCGCCCACCGACCATGATCCGAGTCGTCGGCTGCTGCTGGCCCGGGGCGCGGCCATCTTCGCCGGTCTCACCGCCGCCGGGATCACCGGGTACGGCGTACGCACGGCGCTCTCCCCGCCCCAGGTCGACCGGGTGCAGATCCCGCTCGCCAAACTGCCCCGGAGCATGGACGGACTGCGCATCGCCACCGTCTCCGACATCCACATCGGGCCGTTGGCCGGTCGGGCGCACACCGAACGGATCGTCTCGGTGATCAACCGGCTCGACGCGGACATCGTCGCGGTCGTCGGCGACCTGGTCGACGGCACCGTCGCCGAGTTGGGCGGCGCGGCGGCACCCCTGCGGGACCTGCGTGCCAAGCACGGCAGCTATTTCGTCACCGGCAACCACGAGTACTACTCCGGCGTCGAGGAGTGGGTGGTCGAGGTGGACCGGCTCGGTCTGCGGGTGTTGCAGAACGAGCGGCAGGAGATCCAGGCCCGGGGCGGTGTGCTCGACCTGGCCGGGGTAAACGACCCCGCCGGCGAGGGCCTGGGATTCGCCGCCGGTCCGGACTTCGCCGCCGCGCTCGGCGACCGGGACACGAGCCGGCCCGTCGTACTCCTGGCCCACCAGCCGATCCAGGTACACGAGGCGGCGAAGCACGGCGTCGACCTGCAACTGTCCGGGCACACCCACGGTGGGCAGATGGTGCCGTTCAACCTGCTCGTCGGGCTTCAGCAGCCGGTGACCGCCGGGCACGCCACCATCGACGACACCCAGGTGTACGTGACCAACGGTGCCGGTTTCTGGGGACCGCCGGTACGGGTCGGGGCACCGCCGCAGGTGACCCTGGTCGAACTCCGTTCCGCCTGATCCGTACCGGTCGTCACGATCCGGCGCCGGTCATCGCGGCACCCGTGCGGCGCACGGTGTCTCGTGCTCGGCCCGTAACACGCAGCGCCGGCTGTCGTCGAGCAACCGATCGCAGAAGACCCGATACCGTACGCCCTGGTTGTCCTCCTCGGAAACGGTCACCTCGCCGGGGTCGATGGCGGTCAGGAACGCCAACGAACGGGTGGCGGTCCGCGCCATGATCCGGGCGCGGGCCAGGTCGGGCACCATGATCGGCAGGTGGATCACGAAACGGGCAGAATCGAAGCTCATCGACGGGCCAGTTCCCGCATGCTGGGGGCCTGGCGCGACTGCCACTGCCGCAGTGCTTCCTTGACCCGCATCGTCTCGTCCTGGCTACGGGCCAGCTCGGCGTAAAGATGGGCCAGGTCGTCGGCGACCCGGTCCAGGTAGGCGGTGACCTCCCCGGCGTCCAACCCGCGCCGGGCCGTGGAGAACCGCCGGCCCCGTACCTGCCAGGGCCGCAACGGCAGGTACGACCTGGAGCGGTACGCCCGGCCCGTCCGGTGCCTCGGCTCGCGCCTTGGTTGCCGGTCGCGCCTTGGTTGCCGGTCGGGCCTTGCTTGCCGGTCGAGCCTTGGTTGCCGGTCGAGCCTTGGTTGCCGGTCGAGCCTGGGTTGCCGGTCCGGTCGACCGAGGGCACGACGTAGTAGAGCCCATCCGATGGTTGGTCCTCTCTCCGATCGGGCGGTTGTGCCAGGGCAAGCGGTCAGGGCAAGCGGTCAGGGCTTGCCGAGTCCGAGTGCACCCAGCGCGATGGTGACGGTGGGGGCACTGACCAGGTGTCGCAGACCGTCCGGTTCGTGGACCTACAGGTGACAGCCGGTGTGGTGGTAGCGGATGCTCACCGGATTTGCCGGCGTGGTGATGGGCGAGGCTGCGGATCAGCGGCACGGGGTCTTCGACGGGTGGGATCGGCTGCGGGGTCTGCGGGACCGGGATGCCCTGCCGAGGATCGGCGGGTACGGCGGCGTAGACCGCGTTTTCGAGGTATTCGAGGAAGTACGCGGCGGCAGCTTCGACCGTTGGCCGGTACGGGTGCAGGTCCGACTCGACCGGACGTTCGGCCGGGATAATTTCGATGTTCCAGCCTTCGCCGTGGATCCAGCGTGCGTCCGGCTCGTTGAGGCGGTGGTCTTCGAGGGTGAGCAGCAGGGTCAGGTGCAGCCCCAGGGCGAGGCGGATCGGGTCGGATACGGGTACGGCCACTGGTGGAACGACGCTGACCAGCAGCCGGCCGGCGGGCTGGCCGCGGTTGGCCTCGGTGATGTACTGGGCGACTGGGGTACCCCGGGCAGGGTCGACGGTGACGACGCCTTCACGGAGGTCCTGCCCGACGTGCTGCCCACCGTCGAGGTGGGTGAGGTCGGCCGGTCGGGCTCCGATGATCCGCGCCCAGTGCCGGAGTTGATAGCCGACAGGCAGTTGGTGGACCGGTTTGCCACCGGGTTGGGTGGCGACCTGCGGAGTGTCGACCGGCTGGTCCGGGGCGAACCAGTTGCGGTGCATGGTGGTCTGGTCCAGGTCGGTGAGGGTGACGACCGTGCCGTGGTAGACCCGCTGGGTGCCCTGACAGGTGTCGCAGTTCCCCGTGGCCGGGGCGACTCCCGCACCGGAACAGCCGGGGCACTCCGGATCGGGTGCCCGGCTGCCGAGGGTGCACAGGCAGGGCCGGAGCCGGTGGTGGGGGTCGCAGTCCGGGCACGGGCCGTACGGGATGGGGTCGCCCTGCCAGGTGGGGGCCGGCGGTTCCCAGGCACGATCCAGCAGCGTCACGGTGCGGCGTACGACCTGACCGGCGCTTTCCGTAGCCAGCACCTCGATGGTTTCGGCGGGCCGCAGGCTGGTGTGTCGCCACTTGCCGTCGCGCCAGATCGCCTGCGCACCGGGTGCCTCGCCGCCGAGACCGTCCAGGTCGGCGTAGATGCGCCGTTCGACCTGGTCGAGGTCCACCTCGGGCGGAGCGGATGCCGCGACATAGTGTGGCCGCAGGTAGTGGGCGGGGGCGGTCGCCGATCGTTCCACCAGGTCGAACATCGCGTCGTCGATGCTGCTGTCGGCGACTGCCCCAGACAGATCACCGGGCCAGCCGCGACTCCCGGCGGGCACCTCACTGCCGGGGATCTCATAACGGATGTCCCAGCTCAGGTTGCCACGCTCACCGCGTCGCGCCTCCACCACCAGGTCAAAGCAGAGCTGGTCGGCCAGGTGACAGAGCCGGCCCAGCTCAGCAGCCAGGTCTCGGGTGGGCATGGGGTCGGTGCGGGCGTAGTAGAGCCGCCACGGGTGCCAGCAGTGTCGGGCGATCGCCTCGCCCTCCAGCCGCTGGCGTTGCGCCACCGGTAAGTCCGGCGACCAGGCGGTGGGTAGCAGAATCGAGAATCTTGCGAAGTTCTCAGTGCCATAGGCGGCTCGGCATTCGGCCGACCCGACCTCGGCAGCGAGTGCGGCGAGGATCGGCGACAGAGCCAGCTCCCACCGCCCGCCGGCGTTGCGTCGTGGCTCCAACCCACCGGGTACGACGTTGGCCGAGCGCACCACGCCGGTGTCCTGGTTGACCACGGTGAGCACCAACTGCGCCCGGCGTTTGCCGGTACGTCGGCACTGCCCGCAGTCGTAGCCGATGTAGCCGCTGCCGAGGCACAGCTCGCAGTCGTGGTAGACCTGCCCGTCCCCAGGCTGGTCCTTGTCCGCATCGACCAGGAACCGGTCGCCCCAACGTACGCATCGGCACAGCTGGAGGATGCGGCCCTGCCCTTCGCAGTGGTCGCACACCACCACTGGCGGCGTGAAGGTCTCCAGGGTCACCGGCGCAGCCCACCTCGGGGCTGACACGAACCCTCGTGACCGGGCCGCCGCTCGCAGCGCCGCCCGTTGTCGAGCAGCAGGTCGCAGAAGACCCGCTGCTGGTCACCCTGCTCATCGGCGTACGCCGAGACGGTGGCCTCGCCGCCGTCCAACTCATCCAGGAACGCCAACGACCGCACCAACGTACGCGTGAAGATCAACGCCGAACTCATGTCGGACGCCGTGAACGGCAGATGCGCCACGTACCGCACCGACGAGCCCGACGCGACCCTACGAACCTCACTCACGAAACGACCAGCCTTTCCAGCAGCAGGGACGGATGGGTGGCCCAGCCCCTGCCGCAGGGACCGGGCCACCCGCGCCGCCAGCAGGGAATCCCAGGGGGTACGGGATTGGCAGCGCACACAGCGAAGGCGGAGGGCTGGCGCGGCTGGTCTCCCTCTCAACCAGCCGCGCCAGCATGGACACGGATGCCCAACCGGGGAGAGCCGGTTGCCTACCAGGCTTCCTGTGCGCCAGGCGTCCGCACCGAGGAACTTACAATGCAAAGCATTGCAAGACAAGGGGCCTATGCATGCTTTGCACTCAAAGTCTTGTACCTCATCTGGCTGGCATGGGAAGATCTTGGTGCCTACCAGGAGTTGCCAGCATGCCGCGAATTTCAGACCGTCAACGCATCGCCCAAGACATCCGTGATCGGATCGCCTCCGGCGAGTATCCGCCGGGTGCGAAGCTACCCTCGCTTCGCGAGTTGATCGAGCACTACGGCGTATCCGCCGAGCCCATACGTTCGGCGCTGCTCATCCTTCAGGCCGAAGGCTTGACCGAGGGCCACCAAGGCAAGGGTGTCTACGTACGCGCGCCTGAGGCATGAAGCTTCGTCGCCGTACCGAAGTAGCGCCGTCTGCCCTTCGCAGTGGTCGCACACCACCACTGGCGGCGTGAAGGTCTCCAGGGTCACCGGCGCAGCCCACCTCGGGGCTGACACGAACCCTCGTGACCGGGCCGCCGCTCGCAGCGCCGCCCGTTGTCGAGCAACAGGTCGCAGAAGACCCGCTGCTGGTCGCCCCGCTCATCGACGTACGCCGAGACGGTGGCCTCGCCGCCGTCCAACTCATCCAGGAACGCCAACGACCGCACCAACGTACGCGTGAAGATCAACGCCGAACTCATGTCGGACGCCGTGAACGGCAGATGCGCCACGTACCGCACCGACGAGCCCGACGCGACCCTACGAACCTCACTCACGAAACGAACCAACCTTCCAGCAGCAGGGACGGGTGGGTGGCCCCGTCTCGGGGTTCGACAGGGCTACCCCGAGCCCCACGACCACAGCCTTTCGGCAAACACGAGAGCGGGGCAGCTTGTGCTTGTGCTTGTGATAGGGACCGGGACGACAGGTGCGCAGGTACACCGGCCGCCCCGGTATCGGGTGCACCCGGGGTTGGGATGACCTACCGCCAAGCAGGCTTCCCGTCAGTGACTTAGAATTCTATGTGCGTCTAGTCAACGAGCTAGCAACACTATGTGCTTGATGTAGAACGCCATGGCGTGATCAAATCGATGGGCCGCCAAGCAGGGAGTCCGCCATGCCCATCGAGCCCATTTACACCCGAATTGTCGCTGACATCCGAGCAAGGATCGCCTCCGGCGAGCTCAAGCCCGGCGACAAGCTGCCCTCCATGGCTCAGCTACGCACCCAATACAACGCCAGCAACACCGCCGTCCGGAACGCGATGTTGGTGTTGCGCGAGGCTGGCTTGACCGAGGGGCACCAGGGCAAGGGTGTCTACGTACGCGCGCCTGAGGCATGAAGCTTTGGCCAGCCGAAGAGATCGCACGCCAGATCCGTAGCCGGCCGTTCCAGCTCCAGCACATGTCGGTATGGGCACATCCCAAACTTGATGTCGACGCCACCGCTGCACGCAGAGCCAGATTTTCGTCATAATCTGACGAAGCGCCGGGGGTGCCGACGTCACGAGGTGCGGTAACGTGGGCTTGTGCTGATCAGGTTCGAGGCCAGCAACTACCGGTCGATCGCCGAGGGCGTCGAACTATCGATGGTTGCCGTGGACCGCGATCGGGAGGCAGCTCGGGAGGCACCCCACCTCGGGGAGAGCCTTCTGACGCTAGCGGCGGTCTACGGACCGAACGCCTCCGGCAAGTCGAACGTCGTCAGCGCGCTCGCCTGGCTACGCGACGCGGTAGAAGACTCGCTCCGCTTTTGGGAGGACGAGATCCCGTTGGAGCCCTTCGCCTTCGGGTCTGGTCCATCCCACCCCAGCGAGTTCGTCATCGAAGCCACAGTCGACGGTGTGCGCTTCGAGTACGTCCTGGAACTCGACACCCGCCAGGTCCGGTACGAGGGGCTCTTCCATTACCCGGAAAAGAAGCGCCGCAGAATCTTCGAGCGCGAAGGCTCCGAACTGAAGCTTCAGCGCGGCCTCGGCGCGTTGTCTGGCACTCGCGAATTGCTCACCGAACGGACATTGGCGCTGTCTGTCGCGCGACGCTTCGATGAGCCACTCGTGTCGCTTTTCGCCAAGGATATCCTGCGCATCCAGGTCCTCGGTCAGATGCCGCGACGAGTTCGCGCGAGAGCGTTCGGTAGCGGCAGCGGCACTTGGAGGGCGAGGACGCACCGTTGGTTCGACAGCCTGGAGAACGCGCAGCCCCCTCTTTTCCCCCTCGGAGACAAAGAGGGAGAGTGGCCCACCTTGAGCCGACGCGACCAGGCACTTGCTCTGCTGCGTCTCGCTGACCTGGGCATCGAGGATGTTGTCATCGATGAGCAGCAAGTTGTATATTCCGGCTCCGGCGAGACACGAACTCAACGCCGACTACGTCTTGTACACCGGTCTGGCGATAACGCCGCGCCGCTCGATTTCTCCGCCGAGTCGGAGGGCACGAGGACGTGGTTCGGTCTGATCGGACCGGTGTTGACGGCACTACAGCAGGGGTCGGTCGTCATCTTCGATGAGTTGGACGCCAGTCTGCATCCGACTCTCTCCGCAGAGCTGCTGCAAGTCTTCCGAAGCCCTGTCACGAACCCGTACGGCGCACAGCTCATCTTCACCTCCCATGACACCAGCCTGCTCAACCATCTGAACCGGGATGAGGTCTGGCTCACCGAGAAGCGAGCCGACGGCTCCACCCGCCTTGGCGGACTCGCCGAGTTCGCTGGTGAACGAGTACGCAAGTCACAAAACCTGGAAAACGCCTACCTCCATGGCCGATTCGGCGCACTTCCCCAGGTTGACCAGACAGATTTCCTCCGAGCGCTCGGGTTGATCGGCTGACTAAGGATGAGCCAACGTCATCGTGAGACGAAATCCCTCAAACGTAAGATTGCCCGCCGACCAGAGCTACGCACGGTCGTGGTCTTCTGTGAAGGCAAAAACTCTGAGCCTGACTACATCAATGGGCTAAAGAGGTTGCCCGAGATCGCGGACAACACGTCCCTGAATCTCGAACTTCACCCCGAGCAGGGTGTGCCACTCACCTTGGTAAAGATGGCAGCCGCTCGGCTGGCTGACCCAGAGGTCGACGAATGCTGGTGCCTCTTCGATGTCGAGTGGCCGAAGCATCATCCGAACTTGTCCGACGCCCGGCAGCTCGCGCAGGCCAAAGGTGTCAAGCTGGCCATCTCGAACCCGTGCTTCGAGCTCTGGCTCATCCTGCACCATCGCGAATTCACCAGATTCGTCAACACCGCTGACGCTGAGCGCATGAGTCGCCAGCTCGACGGACGGACCGGGAAGAGAATCGACAGCGCCACCTATATGCCGCTGCGAAAGCAGGCAGCACACCGAGCCGAGGCTCTGGAGAAGCGCCACACAAATAACAGCACTACCTTTCCTGATGACAACCCGTCCTCAGGTATGCATCACTTCCTGCGGGCACTCGAATAGCGAGAGCGGCTTCCGCGATGGGCGGCGAGCAGCTCATCGAGGGAGTCACGGGTCTGGGCGAGGTGAGTGATGTAGGCGGTGAGCTTGTCGCGTTCCTCGACCATACGGACGAATGCGGCGTCGCTGGTCTCGTCGCTCGGTGCGTCCATGCAGGGAAGCAACGCGTGGATGGTCTTGCTCGACAGTCCCGCCGCATACAGCCGCTGTAGGTGCTCGACCCGCTCGACTTCGTGTTCGGTGTAGTGGCGCTGGCCGCCGACGCTGCGAGTGCTGGCCAGCAGCCCCTGCTCCTCGTAGTAGCGCAGCGAGCGGATGCTCGCGCCGGTCCGCGCCGACAGCTCTCCGATCCGCATGACCGCCCCCTATGTCGTACGCCACGAGACTTGCAGCTCACATGCATGTCAGGTTTTAGCGTACTGCCCATGACAACTACGACCGAGACGACAACCCTCTTCACCCCCGCCAAGCTGGGCGAGCTGACCCTGCCCAATCGGATCGTGATGGCACCGATGTCCCGCGTACGCGCGGCGGCCGGCGGCCTGGCCACCCCATCGATGGCGGCCTACTACGCGCAGCGGGCCAGCGCCGGGCTGATCATCACCGAGGGAGTGCAGCCGAGCCTGGTCGGCCAGTCCAACCCCGGCACCCCGGGCCTGCACACCGACGCACAGACCGAGTCGTGGCGGCAGGTCACCGGCGCGGTACACGCCAACGGCGGGCGAATCTTCGCGCAGCTGATGCATGGCGGCCGCGTCTCCCACCCGGAGACCACCGGGCACCGACCGGTCGGACCATCCGAGATCGCCGCGCCCGGCGAAGTCTTCACCCCGAGTGGCCCGAAGCCGGCGCCCCTGCCGTACGCCTTGGGCACCGCCGAAGTGCCGGAGCAGGCGCAGTCCTACGCGAACGCGGCACGACGGGCGATCATGGCCGGCTTCGACGGTGTCGAGCTGCACGGGGCGAACGGCTACCTAATTGCCCAGTTCCTCTCCAGCAACGCCAACCTGCGCACAGATCGCTACGGCGGCTCGATCCCGGGCCGGATTCGGTTCGCGGTCGAGGCAGTCACCGCGACCGCCGACGCGATCGGCGCGGCCCGGGTCGGGATCCGCCTCTCCCCGAACTCCGGCATTTGGGGTGTCGAGGAGACTGATGCCCCCGAGCTGTATACAGCGCTGCTGGCCGAACTGGCACCGCTCGGGCTCGCCTACGTCCACTTCGAGGCGACGGTCGGCGACGAGGTCCTGCTGCCGCTGCGTAGGGCCTGGCGAGGCACAATGATCGTCAATCCAGCGCACCCGGCCGGGCCTCGGTGGAGCGACCGGGAAGCGGCCGAACGCTGGCTGGAGCTGGGCGCGGATCTGATCAGCTTCGGTCGGGCGTACATCAGCAACCCCGACCTGGTCGAGCGGCTCCGCCAGAATCTGCCCCTCGCCGGCCATGACCAGGACATCTGGTACACCGGCGGCGACGCCGGCTACCTCACCTTCACCACCTATCAGCACGAGGCGGCCTGATTCCTCCCCGGGATGCGGGGAGTGGGCCATCATCAACGCGCCGCCAGGGCCTCGGCATGTCGCGGGGTGGCTATGCAGGGCCGATCATGGACGGACGCACGCTGCCGACGAAGGTGATCTGAACGCCATGGACGTTACGAGGCCGCTGTAACGTCCATGGCGTTCAGATCACCAAGGCGCCTTCGCCAGGGATGCCGACGGCAGCAGCGGCGGTGGCAGTGCTGGTGGTCGCAGCAGCGCTGGTGGTGGCAGCGGCGCTGGTGGCAGTGGTGGTGGTGGCAGTGGTGGTGGTGGCGGCGGCGGCGAATGGAAACACCTGCAACCGAGCGCCGGGCACTGACGATCGACAAAACCCGCGACAAACGCTATAGACGCGACAAAACCGCGACAAACGCGATAGACCCAATAGATGCGGCAAACCGCAGCGATCGACCATTCCGGCTGCCCGCCCTACTCGATCCCGTGACCTGAACACCACCTACGTCATTTCACCTCGATGACGTAGGTGGGTGTCCAGGTCAGTCGTGTAGGGCCGCCGGGGTCGTCACCGCCTCTGGCTGAAGTACTGGTTGCCCTGGTTGAGGCAGGAGAAGATTACGACAAATATGCGCCCCGAGTCAGAGTGGACGTTGACGCACTTGTTCGCGTACGGGCTGTAGATCTGCTTCTTGCTGTTGATGCGGAACTGCTGCGCCGGATTGCCGCTGCACACCGCCACCTGGACGGGGGTCCAGTTTGCTGTCACAGCGTTGGCGACGTCCATGCACAGACCCACCGATCGGATCGTGCCGTCGGATCGGGTTTCCCAGCGTTGTACTGCGGAGCCGTCGCATACCGCCACCCCCAGATGGGTGCCATCCGCCGCCCGGAAGGCGGTCAAGCAGCGTCCGCGCTCGTCGTTGAAGAGCGTGAAGCCCGGCGGTGGTGTGGTCGGCTTGGTCGGCGGCGACGAAGTCCGCGTGGGCGAGGCGGTGGTCTTGGTCGGCTTGACGGCTGGCTGCGAGGGATCTGTCGGTGACGACGGCGCGGTGCTGGGTGAAGCAGTGGCGGTAACGACGGGGGTAGCGACGGAGGTAGGTGTGGCGGTCGGATCGCTGCTCTTCCCGACAGAAGGCACACCATCAAAGTAGGGCTGACGCTCGTACCACGCCGCGTAACGAGCCACGCGCTTCACGTACTTGTCCCCGTCCGCCGACGTCCCGCTGGAAGCCCGCAACATCGTCGCCCCGGAACGATGCCCAGCCAACGCCAACTGCCACGAATCCCCCTTGGCCTTCGCGACCCGAGCCTGCCCCACCATGTCACACAGGTAATGGGCAAGTGCAGCAATGTTCGCCTTCGGATCCAGTCGATCAGCGCCCGGCCAAGGATGCCAAGTCTTCCACGCCTCGTCGTTCAATCCAGCCAACCCCTGACCACCCCCGTCAGCGGCTCCTCGAACAACGAATCGCGACTCCTCCATAAGCTGCGCAGCCAACCGTGCCGGGCTCAACGCCGCACAGGACTTGGCTGCCTCAACAATCGGCTGACGATACTCCGCCGGCACCACCACGCCCGCCAACGGCCCCGACTCATCACCAGAACTATTCGTCGCTGCGAAAGCAGTCGTGGTACCCGCAACAACGACGAGCGCGGCCACCACTGAGGTGATCCGCCAGCGTACAGGCCACGAGCGCACTCTCGACAAGCTCACGGTTCGCACCCCTTCAATCGTTACTGCCGTCCAACGTTCTTCCCTGCCTCCTGCACCAATCGGCCCGACAGCCTCCCGGAAGGCGCGAGTCGCGGGCCAACGCCGGGGCGATGCTGGCCAGTCGTCGCAGACTCACACCGACCGGAGTCATCACCGCACCTGACGGAAGTACTGGTTGCCCTGGTCCAAACAGGGGAACAGCAGAACCAGACTGCGCCCCCACAAGTCATGGACATTGGCGCACTTGCTCGCGTACGGACTGTAGATCTGCTTTTTACCGTTGAAGTAGAACTTCTGCGTCGAAGTGCCGTTGCACGGTGCCATCAGAACCCCGGCGAAATTCTCCATCGAAGCATTCTCGATGTCCATACACAGACCCCCCGATCGGATCGTGCCGTCGGATCGCGGTTCCCAGCGTTGAGCTGCGGAGCCGGGGCACTCCCCCACCACCTCCAGGTAGATACGGCTGCCGAACGGGGTGGCGGTTACGCAGCCGAGGTACAGGTCGACAACCAGCTTGTAACCCGGCGGTGGAGTCGATTTGGTGGGACGGACCGAGGTTTGCGCGGGAGCCGCAGTGGTCTTGGTCGGCTTCACGGCTGGTTGCGAGGGGGACGTCCGCGGCGATGGCGTGGCGGTGGCTGAAGGTGCGATGGGTGGCGTGGTGGGGCCGCCACTGTTGTCGTTCCCTACGGCGGGCACACCGTCGAAATAGGGCTGACGTTCGTACCATGCCGTAAAGCGGGCTACCCGCTTCACGTACTTGTCGGCCTCCTCCGGCATACCCACGGAGGCTTTCACCGTTGCCGGGCCGGAGTGATGCCCGGCCACGGCCAGCCGCCACGTGTCACCCGCGGCCTTGGCTACGCGGGCCTGGCCCACCATGTCGCAAAGGTAGTGGGCAAGCGCCGCGATGTTGGCCTTCGGATCCAGTCGATCAGCGCCTGGCCAGGGATGCCACGCATTCCACGCCTCGTCGGTCAACCCAGCCAGACCACGGCCATTCCTGCTATTGGTCTCTCCGGCGGCAAACCGCGACTCCTCCATGATCTGGCCAGCCAACCGCGCGGGAGTCAACGCCATACAGGATCTGGCGGCCTGGACGATCGGCTGGCGGAGCGCCGCCGGCACGACCACACCAGGTAACGGCCGCGAGTCGTCGCTGCCGGAATTGGTCGTAGCGAAGGCTGCCGTGGTGCCCGCGACCACGACGAGCGCGGCCACCACCGAGGTGACCCGCCAGCGTACGGGCCACGAGCGCACTCTCGACAGGCTCACGGTTTGCGCCCCTTCAGTCATTGCCGCTATCTCACATTACGAGCGGGAGGGCACTGCGGTTCGATCGAATTATGGTCCAGGTTTGGACTGGCGCAAGCGCGGGTGGCCGGTGACCGGGTTGCCAGAGCCAAGCCCTGTACGGGTTGCCGGAGCAAGCCCTGCACCGGGCACAGGCCGGGGCCACGGCGGCGAGTGATCATCGATGGGTGGGATAGCGCAGGTCACGTCTGAGCGTGGCGCGGTGTGCGGGCGTACCCGGGCATGGAAGGATGCGGCGTGCTTCCGTTCAGCGCCGCGCCCCCCGGCGGCTCCTCCGTGGGCACCCGTCCGTTCGTCGCGGACCTGCACATCCACTCGAAATATTCGCGGGCCTGTAGCCGTGACCTCAGCATGCCCAACCTCGCGTGGTGGGCCCGGCGCAAGGGCGTCAGCCTGCTCGGCACCGGCGACTTCACCCACCCGGCGTGGTACGAGCACCTACGCGAAACCCTGCAACCAGCCGAGCCGGGCCTCTACCGGCTCAGCCCGGAGCAGGAGCGGGACATCGCCCGCCGGTTGCCGCCCCGGCTGTCCAGCGTCGCCGAGGCCAATCCGGTCCGGTTCCAGCTCAGCGTGGAGATCTCCACGATCTACAAGCGGGACGACCGGACCCGTAAGGTGCACCACCTGATCTACCTGCCGGATCTGGACGCGGTCGCCCGGTTCAACACCGCGCTCGGGCGGATCGGCAACCTGGGCTCCGACGGGCGGCCGATCCTCGGGCTCGACTCGCGGGACCTGCTGGAGATCACCCTGGAGGCGAGCCCGGACGGCTACCTCGTGCCGGCGCACATCTGGACGCCGTGGTTCTCGGCGCTCGGCTCGAAGTCCGGCTTCGACGCCATCGCCGACTGCTACGCCGATCTTGCCGACCACATCTTCGCCGTCGAGACCGGCCTCTCCTCCGACCCGGAGATGAACTGGCGGGTCTCCAGCCTGGACCGCTACCGGTTGGTCTCCAACTCCGACGCGCACTCGGCGCCGGCGCTGGCCCGGGAGGCCACCGTCTTCGACACCGAGCTGGACTACTTCGCGGTCCGGTCGGCGATGCGTACCGGCAACGGGCTGCACGGCACGATCGAGTTCTTCCCGGAGGAGGGCAAGTACCACGCCGACGGGCACCGGGTCTGCGGCGTGAACTGGCAACCGGAGCAGACCCGCCAGGTGGGCGGGCAGTGCCCGGAGTGCGGCAAGGGGCTCACCGTCGGCGTACTCAGCCGGGTCGAGGACCTTGCCGACCGCCCCGAGGGGCACCAGCCGGCGAACGCGCCGAAGGTCACCCACCTCATCCAGTTGGCCGAGATCGTCGGCGAGATCAACAACGTCGGGCCGAAGTCGAAGACGGTGCAGGGGCAGCTCAACGACCTGGTCGCCAACCTTGGCGCGGAGCTGGACATCCTCACCACCACCCCGCTCGACGACATCTCGACGGCCGGCGGCGAACTGCTCGCCGAGGCCATCGGCCGGGTCCGCCGTGGGCAGGTCCGCCGAATTCCCGGGTACGACGGCGAGTACGGCGTGATCACCGTCTTCGAGCCGGGCGAGCTGGACCGTTCCGCACCCGGTGTGCAGGCGGACGCGCTCTTCGACGTACCCGTGCCGGCGCAGCGCAAGCCCGCCGAGCCGGCGGTGAAGCCCCGCACCCGGACCCCGGCGAAGGCCGAGCCGAAGCGGCGGGCAACCCGGGCGGCGGCGAGCCTGCCACCGCCCCCGCCGATCGCCCCGCCGCCCTCGCCGCACGAACCGTTCGAGCCGATGCTGGCCGGAATGGAGGAGGTCGGCACCGGTCTGCTCGACCGGCTGGACGCGATGCAGCGGGTCGCCGCCTCGGCGCCGGGTGGGCCGCTGCTGATCGTGGCCGGTCCGGGCACCGGCAAGACCCGTACGTTGACCCACCGGATCGCGTACCTCTGCGCGGAGCTGAACGTCTTCCCCGAGCACTGCCTGGCGATCACCTTCACCCGGCGGGCCGCCGAGGAGCTGCGGCACCGGCTGGACGGTCTGCTCGGGCCGGTCGCCGAGGCCGTCACCGTGGGCACCTTCCACTCGCTGGGCCTGTCGATCCTGCGGGAGAACGCCCGCGCCGCCGGCCTGCCGGAAGATTTCCGGATCGCCGACGACGCCGAGCGGGCCGCCGCCCGGACCGAGGCCGGCACCGACGACGCGGCGTACGTCAAGCTGCTGCGCGCCCAGGACCTGGTTGACCTGGACGAGCTGGTCACCCTGCCGGTGAGTCTGCTGCGTGACGACCCCGAGTTGGTCGAACGCTACCGGGACCGGTGGCGGTGGATCTTCGTGGACGAGTACCAGGACGTCGACGCCGTCCAGTACGAGTTGCTGCGACTGCTCAGCCCGGCCGACGGAAACCTGTGCGCGATCGGCGACCCCGATCAGGCGATCTACTCGTTCCGGGGGGCCGACGTCACCTACTTCCTGCGCTTCTCGCAGGACTTCACCGACGCACGGCTGGTCCGGCTGACCCGCAACTACCGGTCGTCCGCCCCGATCCTGGCCGCGGCGGTGCAGGCCATCGCACCGACTTCCCTGGTACGCGGGCGGCGGCTGGACCCGGCCCGGCTGGATCCGGAGGCTCCCCTGGTCGGGCGCTACCCGGCCCGGTCGGTGGCCGACGAGGCCGATTTCGTGGTCCGTACCGTCGACGACCTGGTGGGTGGACTCTCCCACCGGTCGCTGGACTCGGGGCGGATCGACGGCCGCTCGTCGAACGTGTCGTTCTCCGACATCGCGGTCCTCTACCGTACGGACGCCCAGTCGGCACCGATCATCGACGCGCTGAGCAGGGCGAACGTGCCGGTGCAGAAGCGGTCACACAACCGGCTGCGGGACCGGCCCGGGGTCGCGTTGATCGCCCGCGAGCTGCGGCACGCCGACGGGCTCGGTGGGTCGCTGGCCGCCCGGGTACGCCTCGCCGGGCAGGTGCTCGCCCAGCGTTTCGCCGCCCCGACGCTGGACGCGCCGACCGGCGTGGGACCGGAGGACATCTGGAGTGCGGTGGAGGTGCTCACCCCGCTCGCCCTGCGCTGTGGCGACGACCTTCCGTCGTTCCTGGCCCAGATCGCCACCGGGGCCGAGGTCGACGCGCTCGACCCGCGCGCCGAGGCGGTCACCCTGCTCACCCTGCACGCCGCGAAGGGGCTGGAGTTCCCGGTCGTCTTCCTGGTCGGCTGTGAGGACGGGCTGCTGCCGTTCCGGTTCCCGGGTAACGATCCCACCGACGACGCGGTGGCCGAGGAACGGCGGCTCTTCTTCGTCGGACTGACCCGAGCGCAGGATCGCCTCTACGTCAGCCACGTACAGCGGCGGCACCGGCACGGTCGCGAACATGACTGCCGCCCCACGCCGTTCCTGGACGCGATCGACGCGGGGCTCTTCGAGCGGTTCGGTGACACCGAGCCGCGCCGACCGAAGGACCGCCAACTTCGGCTGCTGTGACGCCGCGCGGGTTGGTGTCTGTGGTTTCCTAACCGCACAGCAGGGCGGCGAGCAGCGCGCCGACGAGTAGGGCTGGCCCCAGCGGCAGGGCGGCCTGCCGACCGACCCGGCCGGTCAGTAGCAGGCAGAGCGCGATCACACCGGCGATGACGTGGGGCAGCACCAACCCCAGCAGTACGGCGGGCCACCCCAGCCAGCCCAGCAGCAGACCGAGTACGCCGCCCAGC
This sequence comes from Micromonospora polyrhachis, assembly GCF_014203835.1. Lineage (NCBI taxonomy): Bacteria > Bacillati > Actinomycetota > Actinomycetes > Micromonosporales > Micromonosporaceae > Micromonospora > Micromonospora polyrhachis. Next base: position 3,210,594 of record NZ_JACHJW010000001.1, read on the forward strand.
TTGACGTCGCCGAACCCGAGCCGGGAACCGGGAAGCAGGGCGAGCAGCACGTACGCGCCGATGGAAACCAGCGCGCCGGCCAGTGCGCGGAGCAGCGGTTGGGGCGTACCGATGGTCAGGGTCGCGCCCACCAGCCCGAGCACCGCAGCCAGGCCAGCCGCTGCCACCAGTGGGTCGGGGAGTCGCAGACTGGTCAGGTCGATGGCGGCCAGGGGGAGGCCGATCGCCGCGACAGCGAGGAAGGCCGGTAGTGCCGGGTCGTCACGTAACCCGGCGACGAGCAGACCGAACGATGCCGCGCCGGCCACGATGGTCGACCAGGTGGGTGGTCCCTGACGGGCGGTGCAGACCGGACAGCGGGTGGCCGGGCCCAGCCATCTGGAAGGACCGGTCCGTGGTGCTCGGGCACAGTGGCACGCGGAGCGCGATACGGTGCCCGCCTCGATGGCGAGTCGATAGGCGAGTCGGGGAGTGACTCCCCCACCGACCGCACCGAGTACGACGGCGGCAACAGCGATTGCGACGGACACGCGACCAGATGATATTGACGATTGCCAAATATGTGGTAGCCCGACAATAGTACGAATCCTCCCTTGAGCGGGCGACATCACACACGCGACAGATGCTGACCAATTGCATCACAGAGGACAAAAACGGGCGACCTCTGGCGGGGTTGGCGCGATTTCGGTATAGGGCCTGTCGCAACCGCACGCTACGGTGACCAGAGCCGGCGCACTCCCGATGCTGGTCGGTGTTTCCGCCGAAGCCGCTCGAAGGAAGATCGATGTCTCAGCACGGACCACCCGGTGGGCCGTACTTCTCCCAGCCGTCGAGAGCATCGTCGGACAAACCAAACGAATACACTCCACCGTCCGACCCGTGGAGCGCCGAGGATCCCTGGCACAACAGTGCATCCAGCGCCCCGGCGAGCGGGGCGCCGCAGCCGGGTCACCACCTTCCCGGTCAGGCGTACGGATCAACCCCTCCACCCGGCTCACCCGCCGGAATCCCGCCGACGGTACGCGACCCCTGGCAATCCCCGCACCCCTGGCTGCCCGCTGGTCCAGCACTGCAGGAGAAGCGCCGCAGTAACATCCTCACCGCCGCCGTGGTGGTGTTGGCGGCGCTGCTCTGTGGTGCCGGTGGAACCGCGACCTACCTCTTCGGTGAATCCCGAGGAGCAAAAACCAACCAGGCGGTGGAAACACCGACCAGCATGACCGGACAGACCACCCCGGTCGCGTCCGGCAGCCCTGCGTCGACGACCGAGGCCACCGCCGGACCGTCCCTGGTGGACGTACGGTTCGTCAAGGTTGGCGAGTGCGTGAAGTCTGGAGACGACAACGAAACACTGATGTTCAGGATCACAGAGTGCGGGCCGGATACGTACCAGGTGTTGCAACGCTTCGAGGGATCCGTCGACGACGATAGAGATGCCGAAGCCAAATGCTCGGGAGTACCCGGTTACACCGACTGGTACTTCTACAAGAGCGGATTTGACGCGCTCGACTTCGTGCTCTGTCTCAAACTGCGCTAACCATCACTGATTCTCTGGGGAAATCATGTCAACCTACGGACCGCCCGGCCCGAACCAGCCCGAAGACCCGTACGGCGAGAAGACCACGGCAATGCCTGGCGGCTACCCACCGCCGCAGGGCCAGTACCCGCCTCCGCCGTCCGGTGGTTACCCACCTCCACCGCCCGGCCAGCCCCAATGGGGTGCGTCGCAGCAGCCACAACAGCCAGAGTGGGGGCAACCCGCGCAGCCCGAGCAACCGCAGTGGGGTCAGCCCCAGCAGTCGGTCCCACCAGCGCAGCCGCAGTGGGGACAGCAGCCACAGCCCGAGCAACCGCAGTGGGGTCAGCCGGCACAGCCCGAACAACCGCAGTGGGGTCAGCAGCCACAGTCGGTCCCACCAGCGCAGCCGCAGTGGGGACAGGCACCGCAGTCGGTGCCACCCGCGCCATCCGAGTGGGGACAGCAGCCACAGTCGGTGCCGCCCGCGCCGTCGGAATGGGGACAGCCCCAGCAGCCTGGCCAGTTCGGCCAACCGGTAGCACCGAAGAAGGGCGGCGGCGGAAAGATCGCCCTGATCATCGGGGGCATCCTCGCCCTGGTGCTGCTCTGCGTCTGCGGCGGCGTCGGGATCTGGTTCTTCACCTCTGACGACGACGAGAAGGACCCGATCGCCCAACCGACCGCAGCGCCGACCGCCCGGCCGACGGACCGGCCGTCGGCCGACCCCACTCCCTCCAGGTCGTCCAGCGACGACGATGACACCACCTCCTACAAGAAGGGTGACTGCCTGAAGAACGAGGGCACCAACTCTTCGCCGAAGCTGCGCAAGGTGCCGTGCGGTCCGGGCACCTACGAGGTGCTGTCCCGGATCCCGTTCACCACCGACGTGGAGAAGTGCAAGACCGACCCGCTCTTCGGAGCCAAGGAAGCCGACGCGAACTACTACTACGACTCCACCGTGAACAGCGCCGACTACGTGCTCTGCCTGAAGAAGCGCTGACGCAGCACCGATAACCAAAACTAGGTCTGTCTAGCGGAATTGCTAGACAGACCTAGTTTTATCTCGACAGCCTGATGCGGCGACACGCCGTAGCGGCATCTACGCACATCTAGCCTGCCAGCTAGAGATGCGGATACGGTTCGATACGTGGATCCGGTCCGCAACCCGTACGCGCCCGGTGCCGGCCAGCGACCGCCTGAACTCGCCGGCCGGGGTCGCGAGCTGGAAGTCTTCGACATCGTCCTCGAACGCGTGGCCCGAGGGCGGCCCGAGCGCAGCCTGATGCTCACCGGCCTACGCGGGGTCGGCAAGACCGTCCTGCTGAACACGCTGCGCTCCCAGGCCATCGGCCGGCTCTGGGGCACCGGAAAGATCGAGGCCCGCCCGGACCAGTCGCTACGCCGCCCGGTCGCCGCCGCACTACACATGGCGGTACGCGAACTCGCCCCGCACCATCGTGCCCCCGATCGGATCGACGCCTTCCTCGGCGTACTAAAGGCCTTCGCGCTACGTGGCGAGCCGACCTCGGGCGGTCGGGGCGCGGCCCGCCCCCGACTGCGCGACCGCTGGCAACCCGGCATCGACGTGCCCGCCGCCACCGGTCGGGCCGACTCGGGGGACATCGAGATCGACCTGGTGGAGTTGCTGACCGACGCCGCCGACGTGGCCGCCGACGTGGGGACCGGTATCGCGGTCTTCATCGACGAGATGCAGGACCTCGGGGCGGAGGACGTCTCCGGGCTCTGCGCCGCCTGCCACGAGCTGTCCCAGCTCGGTGCCCCGCTGATCGTCGTCGGTGCCGGGCTGCCGCACCTGCCGGCCGTACTCTCGGCTGCCAAGTCGTACTCCGAGCGGCTCTTCCGCTACCAGCGCATCGACCGGCTGGACCGGCTCGCCGCCGACCGGGCGCTCTGCGCTCCCGCGGGCCGGGAGGACGTCGAGTACGAGCCGAAGGCGCTCGACCTGCTCTACGAGAAGTCCGGCGGCTATCCCTACTTCGTGCAGGCGTACGGCAAGGCCACCTGGGACCATGCACCCCGCTCCCCGGTCACCGCCGCCGACGTACGGGTGGCCGCGCCCGAGGCCGAGGCGGAGCTGGCGGTCGGCTTCTTCGGGTCACGGTTCGAGCGGGCCACTCCCGCCGAACGCGAGTACATGCGGGCGATGGCCACGCTATCCCCGGTTGCGGGCGAGGAGGAGACCGAGCACCGGGACGACATGGATGCGGCTGTACCGACCGCCGACATCGCCAGGTCGCTGGGGCGCAAGCCGGCCAGCCTGTCACCGGCCCGCGACGCTCTGATCAAGAAGGGGCTGATCTACTCGGGCGAACGGGGGACGGTGGCGTTCACCGTGCCGCATTTCGGCCGATACCTGCGCACCCAGCCGAGCTGACCGACCGGTGCCCGCCCAGGCTGACCGACCGGTGCCCGCCAGGGCCGACGCCAGCACCGCCCAGGCTGACCGACCGACGGGGGCTCAGACCTGGGCCCAGGCGTGCGGGAAGCTCACGTCCCCGCTGGGCGGTGGCTCGGCACCGCTGACCGCAGCCGGCAGGACCAGTGCCTGCCACGGGTCGCCCAACCCGGACCAGGGACTGGTCAGCGCGAACCGGGCGGCTGGCTCGAACCCGAACCGCCGATAGAAGGTCGGGTTGCCCAGCACGACGACCAGCCGCTCGCCCAACTCGGCTGCGGCATCGAGGACGGCCTGCACCACGGCTGTGCCGTAGCCGAGGCCCTGCCGGTCGGGGCGTACCGCCACCGGGCCGAGTGCCAGTGCCGGCAGGATCCCCGGGTCCACCCGGACCCGGCTCAGTAGTGCGTAGCCGACGATCTCGCCCCCCACCTCGGCCACCATCGACAGTTCGGGAATCCATGCCTCGCTGGCTCGTAACGCCTCCACCAAGCCCACCTCGGCCGGAACCGGTGCGTCCGGGCGGGCGAACGCCTCGGTCACCACCTGTCGTACCGCCGTGATGTCGGCCGGCCCCTCGGGTCGCAGCCGCACAGTAGTCACGCTTGGCGACGCTACCGGTGCGGCACCGCTTTCGGGGGGGCGAATTGCCGGAGTCAGCAAAGGATGGCCGATCAGTCCAGCGGTTGGCGGGGTGATCAATGGGCCGGCAGGGTATGAAGTTATCCATGAGACCCCTACGTAGCGCCGCGCGGGTACTGCTGAGTGGGATCTTCGTGGTCAGCGGAGTCCGGGCTGTCGCGAACCCGGAGCCCTTCGTGAGTCGCGCCCGACAGGTCACCGACCGGGTAGCCCCGCTGCTGGCGAAGACGAGCCCCCGCATCCCGACCGACCCTCAGACGCTGGTCCGGGTCAACGGTGTCGTACAGGTCGTCGGTGGCCTGCTGTTCGCGACCGGCCGGTTGTCCCGGCCAGCCGCCGCCGCGCTGGCCGGCACCCTCGTACCCACCACATTGGCTGGGCATTCCTTCTGGGCCATGGAGAACCCGGCGGACCGGGCCAACCATCAGATCCACTTCATGAAGAACCTCGGCCTACTCGGCGGTCTTCTGCTCGCCGCCGCCGACACACAGGGACGACCCGGACTGCGGTGGCGGGCCAGCCACGCCGTTCAGGATGGACGACGTTCGGTGCGCCGGACACTGCGCAGCGCACGTCGCGACGCCCGGATCGCCATGTTGTCGGCGGCGACCGCGCGCCGGCTCCCGGGCTGAGCGTCCAAGCCGCAGTACCCGGGCTGAGCGTCCAAGCCGCAGTACCCGGGCTGAGCGTCCAAGCCCGCAGCCGTCGGGCTGAGCGTCCAAGCCGCAGCCGTCGGCGCACCATAGGATGACGGCGGGTAGTTGAACATGTCGATACTGTCCAAAAGACGACGGGAGTCGGTGAGAGGGAGCGAATCACCTGAAGCACCCGCCCCGCGTTAACGCGGTAGAAATGTCGCGAACTCATGTGGGATCGGACACGGTCGCATAACGCGGGAGGCGAAGAGGTGATGCGCCGTTCTAGGCTCCTTGGTGGACCTGGACGGGAACCACAACATCGGTACGGGGGTGGCCACGCCATGCCGGCGACCGTCGAAAGACGGCTGGGCCGCCTCGCCCCAGTCCGCCGCGTCGCTCGTGGAATCGATCGTCGGGCAATCGTACGGATCGGCATCGTCGCCGGAGCCTTCTACGTCGCGTGGCTCGCCATCGGCGCATTCGGCCGCCCGTACAACTTCTTCGACATGAAGATCTATCACGGCGCGGTGGTGTGGTGGGCGGGCGGTAACGAGCTCTACGACTTCGTCGCGCCGAAAACAACCCTGGGCTTCACCTATCCGCCCTTCGCCGGGCTGGTCATGCTGCCGATGGCGAAGCTTCCCGTCGCCGTCGCGGGGTGGATCAACATCCTGGCCAGCATCGCGGTGCTGGCGGTCATCCTGGCCGCGCTGCTCCGCCCGCTCGCGCACCGCCGAGGCTGGCCCCTCTGGTTCACCGTGGGGCTCGCGGTACCGGCCGCCATCGCGATCGAGCCGGTCCGGGAGACCCTCGGCTACGGGCAGGTCAACCTGCTGCTCTTCGCGCTCGTCATGGCCGACCTGGTCGCCCTGCGGTGGCGGGCCCGGCGCGGGCCCCGGGTTCGCCCCACCGACGGCCCACTGCGGCGGTTGTGGTTCAGCGGCGCCTGGGCCGGTGTAGGTATCGGTCTTGCCACCTCGATCAAACTCACCCCCGGGTTGTTCATTCTCTACCTGGTGCTCACCCGGCAGTGGCGGGCCGTGTGGACGGCGCTCGGCACCCTGGTCGGGGTCACGGTGGCGGCCTTCGCCGTCGCCGGTCCCGAGTCGTCGCGCTACTTCACCTCGGTCCTCTGGAACACCGAGCGGGTCGGCGCGGCGGACATGACCCCCAACCAGTCGCTGGCGGGGCTACTCGCCCGGCTCTACGACTCGATCGAGACCCCCGGACTGCTCTGGCTGGCGTTCTCGGTGCTGATGCTCGCGGTCGGACTGTCCCGCGCATCCAGTGCGCACTCCGACGGTGACGAGCTGACCGCGTTCACGCTGGTCGGCCTCACCGCCAACGTGATCAGCCCGATCTCCTGGTCGCATCACCTCGTGTTCGTGATTCCGGCGATCGTCGTACTCGCCGACGCGGCGGTGCGTCGTCGCGAGGCGAGTCGGGGGCCGAGCCTGCGGGTCGGGCCCAACGCCCATCCGGCTCCGCCCGGGGTCGCACTACGGCCACCGATCTGGTTCCCGACGCTGACCGGGCTCCGGCACGGCGTTGCCGCCCTCGGGCTCTACCTGCTCTTCCTGATCTCGCCGATCTGGCCGTACGAGCACCAACTTCCCGAGGTGTCGCACTACCAGGACGGGCTCTTCGGAGCCCTGATGGAGAACTCCCTGGCGATCGCGTTGATCGCGTTGGTGGCCGCGCTGCCGTGGCGGCCGGGGGCCGAACCGGTGTTCTATCCCGAACACCTGCGGGCCGCCCAGCGGAGCCTGGCCAACCGCTGAACAGGGGCTGGCCGACCCCACCGAACAAGTGCTACCACGCCGCACCGAGCGGGCGTCGGCCCAGCCACGCGAGAGTGCTACCACGCGCACCGAGCAGATGCCGGCCCAGCCACGGAAGTCTGCTGCGGTCGCACCGAGCGGGCGTCGCCCCCGGGGGTCAGGGGCAGTTCACCCACTCCTCGGTGCCGTCGGCGAAGACCTGGTGTTTCCACACCGGCAGGCGTGACTTGACCTCGTCGACCAGCCGGGCACACGCCGCGAAGGCGGCGGCCCGGTGGGCTGTACTCACCGAGGCGACCAGGGCCGACTCCCCGATCTCCAGCGGACCGAGCCGGTGGGAGACCGCGACGGCGTACACCGCCGGGTCGGCGGCGATCTCCGCCGCCACCTCCCGAAGCACGTCGGTGGCGCTGGGATGACCCTCGTACTCCAGGCGGGTCACCACCCGCCCGTGGTCGTGGTCGCGGACCACGCCCTGGAAGGAGACCACCGCCCCGGCCCGGGGGTCGGCGACCGCGGCCTCGTGCGCGGCGAGGTCGAGTGGTTCGTCGGTGACCGCCACGTGCGCCGTACGTCCGGTGGTCGACGTGCTCATGGTCGCTCTCCAAAGATCAACGGCAACGGTACGACGGCGACCCGCTCGCCGGGTTCGCCCTGCCGGCCCGGCGGGATGACGGCGAAGCCGTCGGCCTGGGCCAGTCCCCGCAGCATGGCCGAGCCGACATGCTGGACCGGATGGGCGGTGCCGCGCGTCGAGTCGATCCGGACCAGTGCCAGGTGGGTGTAGTTGCCCCGGCCTCGGATCGGTTCGGCCAGGACCGCTTGGGGCAGCGTCGGCAACGGCCGACCCTGTAGGCCGGCCAGCAGGGGGGCGACCAGGGAGACCAGCGCCACGATCGCGGACTGCGGGTTGCCGGGCAGTCCGGCGACGAACCGGGGACGACCGTCGGTCCCGACGACCCGGGCCACCATCATCGGGAACCCGGGACGGACGGCGACAGTGTTCACCACGTACTCCGCACCCACCTCGGCCAGCGCGGGATGCAGATGGTCGACCGGGCCGTGCATCGTGCCCCCGGTGGTGCAGACCAGGTCGGCACGGTCGAGGGCGGCGCGCAACGCGGCCACGTGTGCCGGCAAGGTGTCCGCCACCGGGCCGGTCACGTCGGCCGGGTCGACGGTGCAGCCGTAGCGACGCAGCCAGGCTGGTACGGCCGGGCCGAGCGCGTCCCGTACCCGCCCGGCACCGGGTCGACCGCTGGTGAGCAGCTCGTCACCGAAGACGAGCAGCGCCGCCCGGGGGGCCCGTCGTACGGGCAGTGAGTCGTAACCGCAGGAGGCGGCCAGCCCGATCAGGCCGGGGTCCACCGGCACTCCGGCCGGGAGCAGTTGCTCACCCGCCCGAGCCTCCTCGCCCGGTGCCCGCCATTCGGGGGCGGGACGCAGGGCGCCGGTGACCCTGCCGTCCTCGGTACGGGTCGACTCCTCCACCCGCAGTACGCCGTCGGCACCGACCGGCACCATCGCCCCGGTCGCGATCTCCACCGTCGTACCGTCCTCGGTCAGCGGTGTCGGCACGCTGCCGGCCAGCGCCTGGCCGACGATCCGCCACGGCGGGGCACCGTGTACGGCCCAGCCATCCACGCTGGAGGTCGGGAACGCGGGTAGGTCGGTCAGGGTGGTCAGCGGTTCGGCGAGGGTCTGTCCGTCGGCCTCGGCCAACGGGACGGCGACGGCTGGCGGCGCGGCGGCCAGTCCGGCCGCGTGCACCCGAGCGCGGGCCTGCGGCCAGTCGACGGGCTGGGCGGCGGCGGCCACCGGATCGGCAGCACTCATCGGGCTGACCCTTCGTCGGCGTCGGAGTCGGAGTAGACCTCGGTGTCGGTCCGGGGATGGTCGCCACCGCGCAGCTGGTCCACGGTGTGGGCGAGGATCGGGCCGAGTACGGCGAGCCCGTCCCGCGCTCCGCCGGTCGAACCGGGCAGGTTGACCACCAGCATCCGACCGGCCGCACCGGCCAGGCCCCGGGACAGCACCGAGGCCGGCACCTTGGCCCGGCTGTGCGCCCGGATCGCCTCGGCGATGCCGGGGATCTCCCGGTCGATGATGGTCCGGGTGACCTCGGGGGTACGGTCGGTCGGGCTCACGCCGGTGCCCCCGCTGGTGACCACCACGTCCATTCCGTCTGCGAGCGCCTGGCGCAGCGCCTGCCCGACCGGCTCGCCGTCCGGCACCACCACCGGGTCGTCGGCGTCGCAGCCCAGTTCCCGCAGCCCGGTGACGAGCAGCGGGCCGCTGGTGTCGGTGTAGACCCCGGCGGCTGCCCGGTTGGAGGCGACCACGACCCGGGCGCGGATCATGACCGGTCCTGGGGTCGGGTCCAGTCGCCGGTCTTGCCGCCCTCTTTGCGCAACACCCGTACGCCCTCGATGGAGGCGGCCGGGTCCACTGCCTTGACCATGTCGATCAGGGCGAGTCCGGCGGTGGCCACCGCGGTCAGCGCCTCCATCTCGACCCCGGTCCGGTCAGCGGTCCGGACCGTTGCGGTGATCTCCACGGTGGTGTCGGTCAGGGTCAGGTCGACGGTGACGCCGTGTAGGGCGATCGGGTGGCAGAGTGGGATCAGGTCGGGGGTTCGTTTGGCGCCCATGATGCCGGCGAGCCGGCCCACCGCGAGCGCGTCCCCCTTGGGCAGGCCGTCTCGGCGGAGCAGCTCGACGACCTCGGCGGTGGTGTGCAGCCGACCGGCGGCGACCGCCCGGCGGCCGGTCACTGCCTTTTCCGACACGTCCACCATCCGGGCCGCCCCGGCGGAGTCGACGTGCGTCAGGTTTTGGGGAACCGTCACCAGATGAGCCTATCGGGGCGGGATGCGGGCCTGCTCGGGCCCGGGATGATCGGGAACGACGCCGCTACCTGCGACTCGGCTCCTTGGCTGCTATACAAACCCTCCGGTTGGGCCCACCCTTGGTGGCACCGGTGTGACGAGCCACCTACCGGGAATGTGAATAAATACCTCTTTCGCCGCCCGACCCACTGCGCTCAGCTTCCATATGCGGACACAACGTAGCAAGATAGCGCGAGATTAGCGGAATAAGCATATAGCGACATTTAACAGTGCAAATTTGCTAGCCGACCGACTAGGGTTCCCTTCATCGCCAACAACGGCCCCAGCGATTTAGCTTCGGCCAGGAAAACGACGGAAGGGTGAATACGATGCGCGCACACGAGTGGTACTGAGTAGAGGTGTCATTAACCTGCATCGGGTCGTACGCTACAGAACCACCTAACGCCAGTCGGTTCGGACGAACGGCGACCAGAGGACAGGTGTGACCGAAACCCAGCGACGCGACATTGGGACCGATCGGCGGCTGATGCTGCTTGTCGGTCTCGTCGCCGTTTCTGCGGCGGCGGCAGTGGGCCTGAGTGTCCACGTCATCCTGACCGACGGAGGACCATCCTTCGATGATCTTTACACCGCGGCCAAACTGACATTCCTGGTGGCGGTTGGCTCCACGGCGAGGGTCGGCATTCGGATCCGCTCGACCCGGCACGGCATCTCCTGGACCGAGGTCGCCTACATCATCGGACTGGCGATCGCCCCGACGCCCTGGGTCGTCCTCTGCACCGGGCTCGGTGTGGGCATCGCCCGAGCGATCCTTCGCCCCGCACCGCTCAAGATCACCTTCGCCATCGCGAAGGACACGCTGGTAGCGGGTGCAGCCGGTCTCGTCCTGATGGCACTCGGCCCGAACTGGTCCACCAACGACCCGATCCGGCACCTGATCGGCCCGATCGCCGTCGCCTACCTCGTCGCGGTGGTGCTCGACGAGGTGCTCACCCTACCGGTCATCGCCCTCGCCACCCGGGTCCGACTCGGCAGCCTCTTCCGCACCGACTGGGACCTCCGCGCGGCGAGCGTGGTCGCCCGATTCCTCATCATCATCTGCACCCTGCTCATTCTGCGGGTCGACACCAATCTCCTACTGGTCGTGCCGCCCATGGTGTTGAGTCTTCACCTCGCCTACTCCAGCCGGGTCCGTAGTCGTTCCGAACAGGCCGCCTGGCAACGCCTGGCCTCCGCGACCGACGCCCTCAACGCCGTGGACCTCCACGCCGTTCTGACCACCGCTATCAGCAACGCGACAGAATTGTTTTCGGTCGATGAGGTAGAGATCGAGTTGAGTGCCGGCGAATCCCGGCGAATCGTGCGAGGAAAATCAACCGGCATAACCTTCGACGGGCTCGCCGACGACGCCCCGCCCGCTTCCGAGGACTTCATCCCGGTACGCCTCGAAGGCCATGACGACGGCCCCGACGTCGGCACATTACGCCTACGATTCCGCGGGCCGGTAAAACTGTCCGAACGTGAGCAGTACACCCTCCAGACGTTCGCCGCCGCGCTCTGCACCGCGATCCGGAACGCCTCGGCCTACGCCGAACTGGTCCGAGTCGCCGACGCCAACGCCCACGCCGCTACCCACGACGCCCTCACCGGCCTGGCCAACCGGCGACACCTCGTCGAGTGCGGTACGCGACACCTCAACCTGGACCACGCCGAAGGAGTCACCGCCCTCCTTCTGATCGACCTCGACCATTTCAAGGAAGTGAACGACACCCTCGGCCACTCCGCCGGGGACCGGGTGTTGACCCAGGTCGCCGACCGGCTCCGCGCCGCCGCCCAAGCCGACGATCTGGTGGTCCGGCTCGGGGGTGACGAATTCGCCATCCTGTTCCGCGGGTTACCGGCCCCGGCGGTGGCGACACACCGGGCCGAAGCCATCCTCGCCACGCTGCACACGCCGATCGACATCGACGGAATGCGGCTCAGCATCGAGGCCAGCGGTGGGCTCGCCGTCGCCCCGAGCACCGGCGGCATGACCGAGTTGCTCCGTCGCGCCGACGTCGCGATGTACCAGGCCAAACGGGCTGCACAGCGGATCGCCACCTACGTACCGGCCCGGGACACCGCCGACATCACTCGACTCGCCCTCGGTGGTGACCTGCCCCGGGCCATGGCCGACCACGAGTTCACGGTCAACTTCCAGCCGATCGTCGACCTCAACACCGGCAGGGTACTGGCCGCCGAGGCACTGACCCGCTGGCAGCATCCCACCCACGGACTCATCGACCCGCTCCAGTTCCTGGAGACGGTGGAACGGTCCGGACTGCTGCCGATGTTCGCCGACGCCGTACTCGACCAGTCCCTGATCGCCGTCAAGAGCTGGCGGGAAGCCGGCTTCGACCTGTCGGTGGCGGTGAACGTCTCCCCCCGCAGCCTGCTCGATGCCCGCTTCCCCAGCTCGGTGCTGACCCGACTCCAAGCCCATGAACTGGCCCCGGACCACCTCATCCTGGAACTGACCGAGACGCTGACCATCAGCCAACTGGAGGTGGTCGACCAGGTACTCGGGCAGCTACGCGGCGCGGGAATACGCCTCGCGCTCGACGACTTCGGCACGGGCTACTCGTCGCTGTCGGTGCTCTCCCGGATCCCCGTACACGAATTGAAGATCGACAAAGCCTTCGTGATGGCGATGGAGACCTCCACCGAGGCCACCGCGGTGATCCGCTCCACCGTCGATCTTGGTCGTAGCCTGGACCTGGTAGTCGTCGCCGAAGGGGTGGAGAGCGAACCCCAGCGCCGAGCCCTGTGGGATCTCGGCTGCTCCGTCGGACAGGGTCATCTCTTCGCCCGGCCGATGGCCAACAACCAACTGCTGGCCGCCCTACGCCGGGGCACCGGCGGTCGCCCCGGCACCCTCGCACCACCGCTACACGAGGAGGGCGAGGTGATTCGGCTCCCCCCTGGCCGACGGGCGAGCGGCCGAGGCCGTACCGACCGTCTGCCACACTAGCCTGCGTGAAAGCCGCAGATCCGTCCCACAGTCCCCGCCGGTTCTGGTCGAGCCTGAACCAGGCAGGTGACGGACTGGCCGGAGACCTGGCCCTCTATGCGCTCTCCACCATCTTCGCCGCGATCACCGCGATGACCTCCACCCTGCTCCCACACCGGGCCTGGGGAGCGGTGGCTACGGCCGGATACCTCTTCGCCACGGTCGTGGTCCTCGGCCAACTGGTCGCCCGCCGCAAGTCCGGGAACTCGCCACTGGCCAGCACCACAGGCCGGGCGGTGCTGACCGTGGTCACCTGGGTGAGCACCGCCCTGCTGCCGATGGTGTGGCAGAGCGTGCAACGCGCGGGCGGACGTACCGACCGGGCGCAGGAAGAGGTGGTCGTCATCGAGCAGTCCGGCAGCCGACTGCTCGAACACGGCACCCCGTTCCTCGGGCGGGACGCAATCGCCGCCCTGCCGCCAGCCGAGCAGCTGCTCGGCTACACGCCGTACCAACCCGGGATGGCCATCTTCGGCCTGCCCCGGGCGGTGGCCGGCACCGCCTGGTGGACCGACGCCCGGATCTGGTTCGCCCTGATGACGGCCGGTGCCCTGATCCTCGCCGTGGTGGCGCTGCGACGACGCACCGGGACAGTCGCGCGAAACAACGCCGCACTCCAAGCGGCCGCCGGCCGGGACGCCATGATCGGGAACGCCATGATCGGGAACGCCGCCGGCCGGGACGCTGCACTCGTCCGGGCGATCCAACTCGCCACCGTCCTGCCGGTCTGTGCCCTCACCCTCGCCACCGGCGGCGACGACATCCCCGTACTCGCCCTGTGCCTGCTCGCGCTCGCCCTCTGCGCCGTACACCGGGAAGGTGCCGCCGGCCTGGCCGTCGGCCTCGCGGCTGCGCTCAAGCTCTTCGCCTGGCCGGTGGTGCTCGTCCTGCTGGTGTTCGCCCTGACCCGAGGCTGGCGCACAGTCGCCCGGTTCGCAGCCGGAGCGGTCGGCCTGCCGATCCTCGCCCTGGTCCCCGCCCAACTGGTCGACTCGGCGGCGCTGGTCGAGAACGTGCTGCGCTTCCCGCTCGGTGACGGACTGGTCACCAGCCCAGCCGCGTCCCCGTTCCCCGGCTACCTGATCGCCGCCGCGCTGCCCGCCGGCCGGCTGATCGCCGCCGGGCTGCTCGTCGCGGCCGGGCTGGCGATCGCCGTCCGGCTCGCCCTCCGTCCGCCCCGCACCGCCGCGACGGTCGCCCTGATCTGCGGGTACGGCCTACTGGCCGCGATCCTGCTGATGCCCTCCACCCGGTTCGGCTACCTGCTGTACCCGGTCGCCTTCCTGGCCTGGGCATCCGCACTCCGGCACACGTCCCCCAGCCCGGCGACCGAGCCCGCCGAGCCGCTCGTCACCACCCCCGCATGAGCCCTGCCGGCCGACCCGCCCACCCCGCCGGTCGGCTGGAACAGGGCGTACTAGCCGCTGTGGCGGTCGGTGGCGCCCTCGGCTCGGCCGCCCGCTACGGACTGGCGGTGCTCTGGCCGAACCCTGGTGGCCTTCCGTGGGCCACGCTCACCACCAACCTGCTCGGCTGTGCCCTACTCGGGGCACTGATGCAGGCGGTCACGAAACGGGTCACGGCACACCGGCTACTACGGCCGTTCCTCGGCACCGGTGTCCTCGGCGGCTTCACGACCTTCTCCACGTACGCCGTCGAGACCCGGCAACTGCTCGCCTCCGGCCGACCGGGGCTGGCGCTGGCGTACGCGCTGGGCACCCTGGTCGGCGCGCTGTTCGCCGTACGTCTCGGGATGTGGCTGTCGGGAAGGGTCCCGGCCAGGGCAAGAAGCGACAGGAAGGGTCCCTTCCCCACCCGGCCCCGGCGGGGAGAATGATCGTGACCAGGCACGCGAGCGGTGACCACCGGTGAGCCTGCTGCTGGTGCTGATCGGTGGGTCCCTCGGCGCGACCCTCCGGTTCCTGGTCGACCGCTGGGTCACCGTGTGGATCGGTTCGGCACTCCCCTGGGGGACACTCGTCGTCAACGCCTCCGGCTCACTGCTGCTGGGGTTGCTCGCCGGCGCGGGCAGTGCCCTGCCGGGCTGGCTGGGTCACCTGCTCGGTACGGGTCTCTGCGGGGCACTGACCACCTACTCGACGTTCAGCCACGAGACGGTCCGACTGGCCGACGGCAGCCCGGGGGGTCGGGTCAGGGCCCTGCTGAACGTCGTCGCCACGCTGACCATCGGATTGGGTGCCGCCGCGCTGGGCTGGTCGATAACCCGGCCGGGCTGAATCCGTACCCGGGTTTCTGTCTTTGCCTGGGTTTCTGTCTTTGCCTAGGTTTCTGCGCCGACTGTCGGGCAGGCCCGGCCATCGAGGCGTAAACCTTAGGCATGGCCACGATCTACCGGGACCGAGCGGACGCGGGAGCCGCGCTCGCCGAACGGCTCACCGCGCTCGTCGGTCGATCCGACGTCATCGTGCTCGCCCTGGTCCGGGGCGGCGTGGAGGTGGCGGCTGTGGTGGCGGAACGGATCGGTGCGCCACTGGACATCCTGGTAGTCCGCAAACTCGGCGTGCCCTGGGCCCCCGAGGTCGCCTTCGGGGCAATCGGACCGGGCGGCGTGCAGGTGCTCACCGACGGACCGGCCGGACGACTGGACCAGGAAGAAATCGACAAGGTCGTCCAGCGGGAGAAAGCCGAACTGGCTCGCCGGGAAGGGCTCTATCGCGCCGGTCGGAGACCGCTCAACCTGGACGGTCACACCGCCGTCATCGTCGACGACGGACTCGCCACCGGGGCTACCGCCCGCGCCGCCGTGGCGGTGACCCGGCAACTGGGAGCACAGCGTGTCGTCCTCGCCGTGCCGGTCGGTTCCGAAGAGGCGTACGAACTGCTGGTCGCATCAGCCGACGAGGTGGTCTGCCTGCAACGACCGCCGGACTTCGGCGCGGTCGGGCTGTACTACGAAGACTTTCATGAGGTTTCGGACGCGGAAGTGCAGGCGACGCTGGCGGCAGAAGGGTGACGAGAGCCGGTACCTTCGAGGAATGCAACTGACCTGTCCCAAGTGTCATGGCGGCATGCGCCAGTACGAGCGCAGTGGCGTCACCATCGACCAGTGCGGCGAGTGCCGCGGCATCTTCCTCGACCGGGGCGAGCTTGAGAAGCTCTTCGACGCCGAGGCCCAGTGGAACCGTCAGCAGGGCGGCGCCCCGCAAACGCCCGGTGTCCCGCCCGCGCCCGGTGGTGCGTACCCGCCGCCCCCGCCGCCCCCGGCGCACCAGCCGGGTTACCCCGCTGCGCCGGGGCACGTCCCGCCGCCACCACCACCGGCGCACGGCTACCCGCCGGCACCCGTCTACGGTGGCCAGCACCACGGCTACCACGGGCACTACCGGCACAAGCGGCACAAGGGCTTCCTCGGCGAACTCTTCGACTGATCTGCTCCACCCGGTCGTCGTGATCGGTTAGCTCGTCGTGATCGTTCGGTCCTCGTGATCGGGGACCGGGCCGCGCATGTCGACAGCGACATCGTGCGGCCATTCCCTGGTCACGGGGACCGTCTGCGTCTGCGTCTGCGTCTGCCAGTGGATGATCATGATTCTGTGTGGACAATCGCGCGCGGGACGCGGGACGCGGGACGCGGGACGCGGGACGGACGATCGGACAGATCGTCGGGTCAGACGATCGCCATGTCGACAAAGCGGGACAGGTGCAGCTGCGCAGCCACCGTCACCGTGTCGGTGGGGCCGTTTCGATGCTTGGCGACGATGAAGTCGGCCTCACCGGCCCGCGGTGACTCCTTGTCATAGTAGTCATCTCGGTGCAAAAGGATGACCACGTCAGCATCCTGTTCAATTGACCCAGATTCCCGCAAATCGGACAACTGGGGCCGCTTGTCGGTACGTTGCTCCGGGCCACGGTTGAGCTGGCTCACCGCGATGACCGGGCACTCGACCTCCTTGGCCAGCAGCTTCAGGCCACGGGACAGTTCGGCTACCTCCTGCTGACGACTCTCGGTACGCTTCGGCGAACTCATCAGCTGGAGATAGTCGACAACGATCATCTTCAGGTCGTGCCGCTGCTTGAGCCGTCGCGCCTTGGCCCGGATCTCCATCAGGTTCATGTTCGGGGTGTCGTCCACGAAGAGCGGTGCCTCACTGATCTCCCCCATGCATCGGGCCAGCTTGGTCCAGTCGTCGTCGGAGAGCTGCCCGCTGCGTAGCACGTGCAGCGGCACCCGCGCCTCGGCTGAGAGCAGCCGCATGACGATCTCGACCTTGCTCATTTCCAGGGAGAAGATGGCACTGGCATTATTTGCCCGAATTGCAGCATTGCGGGCGAAATCCATAGAAGCGGTCGATTTACCCAGGCCGGGTCTACCCGCGACGATGATCAACTGTCCGGGGTGCAGTCCGTTGAGCAGCCGGTCCAAGTCGCTGAAACCGGTCGGCACCCCGGTCATCACCCCGCCCTGGGCACCCACCGCCTCGATCTCGTCAAGGGTCGGCTGGAGCATGTCGGCGAGCACCGCGAAGTCCTCGCTCACCCGCCGTTCGGTGACCTCGTAGACCGCCTGCTGGGCCAGGTCCACGACGTCGTCCACGTCGCGGCCCCCACCGGCCGCCGAGCCGTAGCCGAGCTGCACGATCCGGGTGCCCGCCTCCACCAACCGGCGCAGCACAGCCCGTTCGCCGACGATGCGGGCGTAGTAGGAGGCGTTGGCCGCAGTCGGCACGCTGGCGATCAGCGTGTGCAGGTAGGGCGCACCGCCGACCCGTCCCAGGTCTCCCGAGTCGGCGAGAGCGGCGGCGACGGTGATCGCGTCTGCCGGCTCGCCCCGGCCGTACAGGTCGAGGATCGCGTCGAAGACGGTCGCGTGGATGGGCCGGTAGAAGTCGTTGGACTTCAGGATCTCCACAACGTCGGCAATGGCGTCCTTGGAGAGGAGCATGCCGCCGAGCACACACTGCTCCGCAGCGATGTCCTGCGGCGGCGTCTTGTCGAACTGGGTGTCCCGCTGAGCTGGTACGCCCTGCTGTGGAGCGGCAGATCGAAGATCTGCCCGTACGTCGTCGCTGATCGACACCGGTCCCCCTCCGCAGCCTCAGCTGTCTCCTGCGATACCACCGGAGTACGACTCGTTCGTTCGACCTGGTCCGGACAACTCGACCGGGGGATATCGCTTACTCCGGGCCGAAGGTCGAGCGGTAACCATACGAAAGAGCAGGTCAGCACCTCAACCGCAGCGGTGGACGAGCCTTGGGACAACCTGTGGACAGTGGGCGGGTTGATGTGTGGAAACCTGTGCACAGCCTGTGGACAACTATTGGGGAAGCCTGGGGAAACGCACCCTGACCTGCCCTTCCTCAACTCACAGGCTGTGGATAAAGAAAACCTTGGGGATAACCTGCCGCTGGCTGAACAACGTCCGATCATCGTCGACGAATCTGCCGGTACGGCCCATTGCCATGTGTCATCCCGAAAGTCTCGCTGGCCAACCCGCCAGCCACCGAGTTACCACTTGCCGTCTTGTCGAGCCCGCCGCCGTTGCCGCCTTGCCAGACGACGCCGTTGCCGAACCGGGGTACGACGAACGGGGGTACGACGAACGGGGTGCCACACCCAGTGGTGTGACACCCCGTTCGTTGGGTCTACCGACAGCCTGTGACCGTCGGATGCTCAGCCTTACCCGATTACTTGGCCGCTACCACGTTCAGGTCGAACTTGGCGGTGACCTCCGGGTGGAGCTTGATGCGTACCGGGTAGGTGCCGACCGACTTCACGGTGTTGGTCAGCTCCAGCCGAC
The DNA here is from genome assembly GCF_014203835.1 of Micromonospora polyrhachis. NCBI lineage: Bacteria > Bacillati > Actinomycetota > Actinomycetes > Micromonosporales > Micromonosporaceae > Micromonospora > Micromonospora polyrhachis. The sequence continues at coordinate 3,229,245 of NZ_JACHJW010000001.1, forward strand.
GCCGGTCGAGAGCGGGACCGCCAGCGGCCTTGACCGCTTCCACGATCTCGGTCGGAGTGACCGAACCGAACAGGCGGCCACCCTCGCCGGCCCGAGCCCGCAGGCTGACCTTGAGGCCCTCAAGCTGACCCTTGACCTCGTTGGCGTGGCCGAGGTCGCGAATCTCGCGCGCCGAGCGGGCCCGCTTGATAACCGTGACCTGCTTCTCCGCACCCTTGGTCCAGGCGATGGCGAAGCCCTGCGGAAGCAGGTAGTTACGGCCGTAGCCGTCCTTCACCTCGATGACGTCGCCCGGGGCACCGAGGCCGGACACCTCCTGAGTCAGGATGATCTTCATATCGGTGCCTCCTCTCAGCGGGCCGTGGCGGTGTACGGCAGGAGCGCCATCTCGCGGGCGTTCTTGACCGCACGCGCGATCTGACGCTGCTGCTGCGAGGTAACGCCGGTCACCCGCCGAGCGCGGATCTTGCCGCGGTCGGAGATGAACTTGCGCAGCAGCGCGGTGTCCTTGTAGTCGATGTAGGTGATCCCGTCCTTGTCGAGCGGGTTCACCTTCTTCTTCGGCTTGCGCAGTGCCGCAGCCTTTGCCATTGCTCTTGCTCCTGGTTTGCGATCGCGGGCGCTCGGCGCCATCAGAACGGAGGCTCGTCGTCGAAGTTCCCGCCGCCGCCCGAACCAGAGCGCGAGGAGGATGAAGCCGGGGCCGCCGTGGCCCAGGGGTCGTCGAAGTTGCCTCCGCCGCCCTGGTTACCGCCACCACCACCGGAGGAGCCGAAGCCGCCGCCGGAACGCGACATCTTCTGCACCTTCGCCGTGGCGTACCGCAGCGACGGGCCGATCTCGTCGACCTCCAGCTCGATGACGGTACGCTTCTCGCCCTCGCGGGTCTCGTACGACCGCTGACGCAGCCGACCCGAGATGATCACGCGGGCGCCCCGCTGTAGCGACTCGGCGACGTGCTCAGCCGCCTGACGCCACACGGTGCACGAAAGGAACAGCGGCTCGCCGTCCTTCCACTCGCCGGAGGCCTTGTCCAAGGTCCGGGGCGTCGAGGCGACTCGGAACTTGGCGACTGCGGCGCCGGACGGGGTGAACCGCAACTCGGGGTCATCGGTCAGATTGCCGATGACCGTGATGGTGGTTTCTCCTGCCATGACCAACTCCTCGCGCGCTCATCAGTCTCTGTCGTCAGGCTGCCAGAGCAGTACGACAGAGTTGACGAGGCTGATCCGGGCGTGCCGGGAACGGGGACGTGCCGGGGATGCGGTCAGCGCATCTCCGGCCGGATGACCTTGGTGCGCAGCACCGACTCGTTGAGTCGCAGCTGACGGTCCAGCTCAGCCACCGCCTCAGGCGTCGCCTGCAGGTCGATGACGGCGTAGATGCCCTCGGCCTTCTTGTTGATCTCGTACGAGAGGCGCCGGCGGCCCCACACGTCGAGCTTCTCCACCGAACCACCCGAGCTGCGGATCACGTTGTTGAGGTACGTGTCGAGCGACGGGGCGACGGTGCGCTCCTCGAGGCTGGAATCGAGGATGACCATGATCTCGTAATGACGCAAGACGTGCTCACCTCCTATGGGCTAGCGGCCACGGTCCTTCCGTGGCAGGAGGTCGTGCGTCGTGGCCCGCGTGGTCGGTGGGCGGATCCCACGGTCACACGGACAACCCGGCAAGGATACCCGGAGCAAGTCAACCTGACTTGGCCGGTCCCGCCTCGCTGAGCTGACACCCAGCTGGGACGTTGGGAAGGCCCCTTCCTATCGCGTTCCGCGTAGGAAGGGGCCTTTCTCGCAGCAGAGCCGCGGGGCGCCTCGTCCGCATTCTTTGGGTGGGACCTGGGGAGGAACGACCACACCGATGAGGTTGGACGGGAGGCGCCCCGCGGAGCCTATCCTGTTGTCATCTTACGCAACAAGAGTCCGTGTTGTGCCCTAATCAGCAAAAGAGGCTTTCACCCGGTTTGCCACTTCACTTCGCCTGCTACTTGGGGTGGTGCCCTTCGCCGCGCCGGGCCGCACGGCGAAGGGCACCCGCAGAACGCGGACAAGGTCAACGCGTCCCGCATCGACAGGTCCACCGGTACGGGATATCCCTGTCCTGGTCACCATCGACGTGGCAGTCCCACCCGCCGGCGTCACGGAGCTGTCGCAAAGGTCGACGGCAGCCACCGGAAGGCGATGTTGTCGAGTCAGCGACCGCACGGCTTCTCCAAGTTCGACAGGAAGGTCAACCGTCAGGGTCCGAGAGCCGTTAGGCCCCTTGGACCTCCATCTGGTCCAACGAGTCGCGAACAGTCCGGTGACGCGCCCGCCGATCGCACCCGGGCTCGGACCAGAGCCGGACCCGGATCCGGACCCGGACGGGACCAGAGCCGGCCCAGACGGGACCAGAGCCGGACCCGGACCAGACCTGGGTTGGACCAGAACCGGACCAGAGTCGACCCCCCGGGGGGTCGGTTGCCTCGCCCGCCCGCATACCCCGCCTGGTCGGTAGCGCGACGTAGGCTCGCCCTCATGCGTATCGGAGCCCACGTCGACCCGACCGACCCGCTGGACGCGGCAGCCACCCGAGAGGCGGAAACGGTCCAGTTCTTCCTGGCCGATCCGCAGGGCTGGAAGGCTCCGGAGCCGCGTACGGACGCCGACCGACTGCGCGCCGCCGACATCGACGTCTATGTCCATGCCCCGTACGTCGTCAACGTGGCAACGCTGAACAACCGGATCCGGATCCCCAGCCGCAAGCTGCTGCTCAGCCACGCTACGGCCGCCGCGACGGTGGGCGCCAAGGGGCTGATCGTCCATGGCGGCCATGTGAGCAAGGGCGACGACATCGCGGTCGGCTTCGACAACTGGCGGAAGACCTTCGCCTACGCCGCCGAGCAGGGCGGGTTCGCCACCCCGGTGCTGATAGAGAACACAGCGGGCGGCGACTACGCCTGCGCCCGCCGGTTGGACGCGCTGGCCCGGCTCTGGGACGCGGTGGGCGAGTACGACGTCGGTTTCTGCCTCGACACCTGCCATGCCCACGCGGGTGGGGAGGACCTGCTCGACATCGTCGACCGGATCAAGGCGATCACCGGGCGGATCGACCTGATTCACGCGAACGACTCCAAGGACGGTTTCGGCTCTGGACGGGATCGACACGACAACTTCGGACACGGAATGATCGATCCTGAGCTTTTGGTCGCAGTGGTCCGAGCCGCAGACGCACCGGTGGTCGTCGAGACGCCGGGCGGAGCCGCCGGGCAGACCGCGGACATCGCATTCCTACGCGACCGCGTGGGCGGATAGGAACGGACGTCATGACCACCGATCAGTCGAACGTCACAGGCTCCCCCGCCACGGCGAAGCCCGGCGAGGCCACGAGCGGTGGGCCCAACGGATCTGCTGAAAGAGGCGAACCCATCGGCAAGAACAACGCCGGTGGAGAAGGCCAACCTGACGGCAGCAACAAGCCCGCCGAGAAGAACGAACCCGCTGGCAAGAACAACACCGCCGGGGAAGGCGAATCCGCTGGAGACGGCGAAGCCGCCAGCAGCAGCGAACCCGTCGGGGAGAAGGGCAAGGCCAAGCCGAAGACGGCCGACGACAAGACCGAGGTCGACGGAACCGCTCCCGACCTCACGAAGAAGGACGACGACGAGAGCAACGGCAAGAAGGACGACGACAAGAAGAGCAACGGTAAGAAGGACGGCGACGAGAAGACCAGCGGCGAGAAGAAGGACGGCGACGCGGCCGAGCCGGGCGCGGCCGACCCATGGTCCGCCTTCGCCCCGGCTCCCGAGCCGGTGGTGGGACGGATTCGGCGAGGCGTACGGGCGGTCGGTCGGGTCCTGATCCACGAATGGACCCTGGCCAGCCTGGCAAGTGTGGCGCTGGCTGTCCTGATGACCTGGCCGACGCTGCGCTATCCGCTGCACACGATTCCGCAGGACGTCATGGACCCGACCCTTCAGGCCTGGCAGATGGCCTGGTCCGGGCACATCCTGAAGACGGATCCGCTACAACTGTGGCACTCCAACACGTTCTTTCCCGAGCAGTGGAGCTTCGCCTTCTCCGACACCCTCCTCGGCTACGCGCCCGCCGGCATGATCGGTGAGGGTCCGGTCGCTGCCATCCTCCGCTACAACATCATCTTCGTACTGGCCCACGCGTTGGCGGTCCTCGGGGCGTACGCGTTGGTGCGCCAACTCGGTTCGGGCCGGATCGGCGCGGCGGTGGCCGGGGTGGCCTACGCGTACGCCCCGTGGCTGCTGGCCCAGGCCGGACACCTGCACGTCATCTCCCACGGTGGCATCCCGTTGGCGCTGGCCATGCTGGCCCGGGGACACGGCTACTCGCTCCGCCACGGCTACCGGCCGGAACGCCGGCACGCCGGCTGGGCGTTCGCCGGCTGGCTGGTGGCGGCCTGGCAGATCAGCCTCGGTTTCGGCATCGGCCTGCCCTTCGCGTACGCCCTGGCGGTGATCGCGCTGGTCGCGCTGGTGACCTGGATCATCCAGCGGTGGATGCGGAAGGTCCAGCGACCGTTCGGCTTCAAGCTGTTGTTCGCCGACGCGGTCGGCGGCCTGGTCTTCGCGGCCACCGGTGCCCTGCTGGCGATCCCGTACTTCACCGTCGCCGAGGCTCACCCCGGTGCGGAGCGCACCCTCAACCAGGCAGAGCAGTACTCCATCCCGCCGACCGGCTTCCTCACCGCACCGCCGGAGTCCCTCATCTGGGGTGACCTGCACGAGCAGGCACGTGCCGCGCTGCCCGGCCTGCCGGAGACGACGGTGCTGCCCGGCTACGTGCTGTACGCGCTCGCCCTCGGTGGCCTGTTCTTCTCGATCTGGACGGTACGTCAGCGACTCTTCCTGCTCGCCGGAGCGCTGGCCACCGGCATCCTGGCGATGGGTCCACGCTTCTTCGGCGGCACCTACACCTTCAACCTGCTCTTCGAGTACCTACCCGGCTGGAACGGAATCCGTACCCCCGGTCGGCTGATGATCTGGACGACCCTGCTGCTCGGCATCCTGGCCGCTGGCGCGGTCAGTGCGCTGGCGGCCAGGGCCTACGCGGTGGCCGCCGAACGGATCCCGCCCTGGCCCGGTCCGTGGCTGCGGCTGGTCACCCTGCTTCCGCTGGTGCTGGTGCTGGCAGAGGGGCTCAACGTCACGCCGCACCCGGTCGTGCCGGCCCAGCCGGAGGCGATGCGTACCGCCCAGGGGCCGATCCTGGTGCTGCCCAGCAACCAGAACGTCGACCAGAACGTCATGCTCTGGTCGACCACCCGTTTTCAGAACGTGGTCAACGGGGGAAGCGGATTCACGCCCCAGCGGTTGGACGAGATTCGGCAGATCACCGCGAGTTTCCCCGACCCGGCCAGCATCGGCCACCTACGGAACCTCGGCGTCCGGACGGTCATCATGATGCGCGAGCAGGTGGCGGGCACGCCGTGGCAGACCACCATCGACCTGCCGGTCGATCACCTCGGCATCCAGCGCGAGGACGTCGGCGAGACGGTGGTATTCCGGCTGTCGTAGCCCACTCGGGTCACGAATTCCCGTGGACCAATCGAGCCGGCCGGCGCTCAACCGCGCCGGCCGGCTCTTGGTCATCGAGCGGGTGCGGCCAGATCCGGTGGCTGGGACGCCGCAGTGTGGGGCTTCCCGTTCCGTCGCCACCACCAGACCCAGGGCGCGTCCGGCGCGCCGTCGAGGACACCGCCGTCCGGGTCGTCGGGGTAGGTGGCCCGGACCGCGTCCCGCTCGGGGTGGAGAACGTCGCGTACCACCAGCCAGCAGAGTGCGGCCACGGTGATCAACCGGAGGGTGGCGGCGAGTACGAAGACCCCTTCGGGAATGACCGGCTTGCCGGAGGCACCGAGCAGTTCGCCGTAGAAGGCGAGGAAGTAGCCGACCTCGGCGAACTGCCAGGCGAGGAAGGCCCCCCAACGCGGCCGGGCCAGCACCGCGAGGGGCAACAGCCAGAGTACGAACTGCTGCGACCACACCTTGCTGAAGATCAGGAACGCGGCGACGACCAGGAAGGCGAGTTGGGCCAGCCGGGGACGACGCGGTGCACGTATCGCCAGGAGCGCGACGGCGAGGCAGGCCAGGCCGAAGAGGAAGTACGACAGGTAGTTGAGCGTCGGGATGTTGTTGCTCAGCCACTGGAACGGTCCCTGGTCACCGGGGATGCCCGAGTTCCACTTGCCGTCCAGGTATCGCCCGATGTACCAGAGGGTGCCCCAGTCGATCGCCCGTTCGGTGTTGAGGTCGAAGAACCTTCCCCAGTTCTCCCGGTACGGCAGTGCGATCGGCAGGTTGACCACCACCACGGACACGGCGGCGGCGCCGATCGCCACCAGGGCCTGTTTGGCCCGGTTGGCGCGGAGGGCGAGCACGAGCAGTGGACCGAGGAGGAAGATCGGCCACAGTTTCGCCGCTCCGGCGAGGCCGAGCAGGATGCCCGCCGCGGTGGGTCGGCTCTTCGCCCAGGCGTAGAGCCCGAACGCGGCCAGTCCGATGGCGAGCAGGTCCCAGTTGACGGTCGCGGTGACCAGCAACGCCGGGGATAGGGCGAACATCGCGGCGTCCCAGGGTCGTCGGCGGCGCAGCGAGAGGATGACCGCGACGGTGGCCACCGCGAGCACACTGAGCACCAACGCGTTCAGGTTGTAGAACCACATGCCCTGGTTGATTTCGGGGTTCGACTCGCCGAGGCTGTGCACCGGTAGTCCCAGCGCCCCCATGAAGTAGCCGGTCACCACCGGGTATTCCACTGGGTGGTCCCGGTAGGGCACCTTGCCCTCGTTGAGCCCTTCGGCGTAGTAGAGGGCGAGTACGTCGGTGTAGCAGAACCGGGTGTACTGGATGTTGTTCTGCCAGGCGCCGTCCTGACAGGGCGACTTCTGCACCCAGTGCAGGGCAAGGGTCAGGCAGACCAGGGCCAGCACGATCCGGGCAGCGGTCCAGAACCGGCCTTCGCGGCCGGTCGGGCTGTCGATGCCGACGGCGTGCGAACCGAGCGGTCCACCGATCGCCTGGGAGAGTCCCCGGACGAACCCGTCCGACCGGGACGGATGGTCCGGCTGCTCAGGTTCGTCGATACCGGCCGTCGACTGCGCGCTCATGCACAGGCATCCTGCCGTACCGGGCGGGGTTTCGTCCGGCCGGCTCAGGCTGTGTCGGCCCGGTATGCGGAAAACGTCGAGGGCGGCCGGGTCGCCCCGGCCGCCCTCGACGGTCATCCGATCATTGTCGGGTTCGTGGTGTCTGGGTCGGTGTCAACCCGCCGCCACGGCCTCCTCGGTTGTTGTCGTCATTCGGGTCCCCAGGCTGGGTGGTGGGCCCTGGACTACCGCCGCCCGGGATCATGTTGCAGAAGATGTTGTTCGGGTCGGGGATGGGGCAGTTGGGGTTCTGCGTCTGGCCGTCGCCGCCCGGCAGGTTGGGCGGCGTCGTTGGTATCCCGTTGCCGGAGTTCGGGTCACCGATCCCCGTGGCCGGGGCAAAGCGCAGAACTTCCGCCCCCTTCAGGGCGTTGTTCATGAACTGCTGCCAGATCTCGCCCGGCAGGCCGGCACCACCGACGCTGCGGCCGTTCTTGTCCTTGATCATCGGCTTCTTCGGGTCCTTGCTGCCGACCCAGACCGCGGTGGCGAGCTGCGGGGTGTAGCCGACCATCCAGGCATCCGCGTTGAACGCCGTGTCGGCGTACTCCCAGGTGCCGGTCTTACCGGCGGAGGGCCGGGAGCCGGAGAGGCCGAGTCCGCTGTTGCTCGGGATCTTGGTCAGCGCCGAGGTGACCTCGTCCGCCACCGGCTGTTCTATGCGCTGCTGCGGCTTCAACTGCTCACCGCCGACCTTGTCCCACTTTCCGGTATCCCGGTTCTGCTTCTCGACGGAGATCACGAAGTGGGCCTTGTTGTACTTGCCCCGGTTTGCCAGCGTGGCCACCCCGTTGGCGTGGTCGAGCACGGTCACCGGGTACTGCCCGTAGGCCACCATGTCCCAGAACGGGGCGGGGGAGAGCTCACTCCCCTTCTTCTTGGTGAGGTCCATCGGCGCGGGCGGGTTGTCGGAGGTGGTCCACATGGTGGTGATGCCGGCGGCCTTGGCCATGTCGACGACCTTGTCCGCGCCGATCTCCTTGGTCAGGTGATAGAACGGCACGTTGTACGACTCGACCGTGGACCACTCCAGGCTGCACCAGTCGCCGCAGGAGGCGGTACGACCGGCGTTCACGACCGTGATCTTGGTGTCCGGAATCTTGTAGTTCTTCGTCTTCCAGTGCGACTGGAGGCTCTTGCCCGCCTGGAGACCCGCCGCCAACGTATAGATCTTGAAGGACGAGCCCGGCGGATGTCCCCCGGTCAGTACGCCGCCGAGGGTGTTCTTCCCGGCGAAGTCGATACCCGTGCCGTCGTCGCCACCGTAGTAGGCCTGCACTTGGCCATTCTTCGGGTTGATCGCCACCATCGCTGCCATCAGGTTGGCCGGCTGGTCGGCAAGCACCGAGTTCTTCTTGGCCCGCATGGCGGCGGCCTCAGCAGCAGCCTGCATCTTCGCGTCGATGGTGGTCCTGATCTTGTAACCACCCTCCTTGACCTCGGTGACGCAGTTGGGCAGCTTGTTCGCCGGGTCGTTCCCGAGCTGGCACAGCTTCATCGCGGCCATCTCTTCGTAGACGTAGTTGACCACGTTGCCTACCGGCGTCTTGACCCCGTTACCCAGGCCGTTACCTTCCTTGGGTGGCTGAACCTTCGGGTATTCCGCGTCAGTCGGTCGCGCCTGCCCCGGCGGGAACCAGCCCTTCTCCTGCATACCGTTCAGGACGTAGTTCCACCGGTCCTTCGCGGCCTCCGGGTTCACCGCCGGGTCGTAGCCCTTGTGTCCGGTGGAACTGTCGGGGACGGGCTGCTTGATCAGCCCAGCCAGCACCGCCGCCTGGGCGACGGTCAGATCCTTGGTCGGCACCCTGAAGTACGTCTGCGCCGCCGCCTCGATGCCGTACGCCCCCCGCCCGAAGTAGATGACGTTGAGGTAGTGCTGCATGATCTCGGGCTTGGTGTACTTCTCGGTCAACTTGGAGGCGATGATCGCCTCCTTGACCTTCCGGCCGTACGAGTCGTCCTTCAGGTTCTCCATCGCGTTGCGGGCGTACTGCTGGGTGATGGTGGAGGCACCCTGCCGGCCGCCGCCGGTCAGGTTGTTCCACGCGGCCCGGATGATGCCCTTGTAGTCGACCCCCGAGTGGTCGTAGAAGTTGCGGTCCTCGGCCGAGGCGACCGCCTTCTGCACGTGGTCGGGGATCTGCTCCTTGGTGACGAATACGCGGTTCTGTTCGCCGAGCTTGACCAGTTCCTTCTTGCCGTCGCTGGCGTAGACGGTGGTCACCAGCGGTGGGGCGATCTCATTCGGCAGCACCATGTTGGTGGAGTAGTAGGTGAAGCCCACCACTCCGATGCCGGCAAGCATGATGAACACCGCGAACGAGGCGATGATCCAGTTGAGCCTCTTGCGTCGCTTGGCCTTCTTGGCCGCGTCCGGCGGGACCTTGTCGTCCGGCCGAGCCCGACGCCCGGTGCGACCCCCGGGGGTACCCGGCCCACCGAAGTCCGGGGTGCCGGGTCCGGCCGGCGAGACCGGACGCACCACGGCCCGGCCGACGGTCGCCCGCCCGCCTACCGACGCTGAACCTACGGAAGCTGAACCCACGGAGGCCCGTCCGGCGGAGCGCCGGCCCGCTGGCGCGGCGTCGTCATTGGCTCCACCTGGATTCGGGGCCGATCCAGGGATCGACGCCCGGCCGACCCTGGCCCGGCCCGCCGAGGCGGAGCCGACCGAGGCGCTGCCCACGCCCGCCGAGCCAACCGAGGCACGTCCGCTCGATCCGGGTGTCGCCCGGCCCGGACCTGAGGTGGTGGGCCGATCACCACCGCCACTCCACCCAGCACCGGGGCCGCTCTCCGTCGGCTGCCACTGTTGCGCTGGACCATCGGGGCCGCGACGCTGATAGGAGTCGTCCGCCGTTGGCCCCTGATCACCATTGGAGCCCGGTATCCGGGCCCGCCCACGCGGGGAACTGGGATCGCCGTTCGAGTTCATTTGTCACACCCTGCCGGTCGCGGTGGGATACGCATGCGCTACCACCGGGTTGCCGTGAGTTAGGCCACGCGCTGAGCCAGATTCGCCGAACCAAGGCTGCCACTTCGAAGTCATCCGACTGATCCGATCGATGGTCTGGCGCGTGCCCGTTGCTGAACGGATGGCATCAAGGTCCACCGGAGGAACCGGGATCACCGTTGCGCCTCACGCCTTCGTCTAGTAGTGGGTCCACCGGTGGCAGCTCCGGACGAGGCGGCCTGGGGGCCGTCCTGCGCCTCGCCAGCATCACCGGTCGACCCATCCCGCCCAAGCAGGAACTGCTCGACGAGATGATTCCAGTTACAGCTGCGGCACACCTCCACCACGAAGACCTGGAACTCACGCAGGGTCATCGCCAGGATCGACAACTCCGCGATCGCGCGGGCCTGACCAGCTGACTGCTTGAGTTCGTCACCATAGATGTAATGGACGTGGGTGAGATTATCCTGACGGCAGACCGGGCATCTCTCCTCGGTCGGCTCACCGTGGAATCGAGCAGCGTTCTTCAGGTACGGCGAAGCGTCGCAGACCTCATAGGTGCCGACGCGGCCGGAGAACACCTCACGCAGCAGCGCTCGCTTCTGAAGCGAGTAGTCGACCACCTGTCGCTGCGTGCGCATGCGCGCAAGGGTACGCGCTCAGAACCGACGAGGCGACCGCCGTAACGTTCCGTAACAAAAATTGCGCGGAGTGGCGGTTTGCCCTCGGCCGCCTTCCGGTCTAGCGTGCGATGTATCGGTCCGATACATCGCGGCGGTTGCACCGCTCCGGTAGTGGGTACAGGGAGGGGAGTTCAATGCTCGAACTTGCCATCCTCGGCCTCCTACAGGAGTCTCCGATGCACGGCTATGAACTACGCAAGGAACTCACCGCGAAACTGGGCGCGATCCGGGCAGCCATCAGCTACGGCTCGCTGTACCCGACGCTGCGCCGGCTACAGGCGGCCGGCTGTATAGCCGAGGCCGCCGAGACGCCGGCCGACGCCGAGGATGTGCCGGCGCTCACCAGCCGACGCGGCCGGGTGGTCTACAAGATCACCGCCGAGGGCAAGGAGCGGTTCGCCGAGCTGATCGCCCAGGTCGGCCCGGAAACCTACGACGACACCGGCTTCGGCGTGCACTTCGCGTTCTTCGCCCGTACCGACCAGGCGACCCGACTCCGAATCCTGGAGGGGCGCCGCCGCAAGATCGAGGAACGCCGGGAGGGGCTGCGGGACGTGCTGGGTCGCGCTGCCGAACGGCTCGACGCGTACACCCTCGAACTGCAACGTCACGGCCTGGACGCCTGCGAACGGGAAGTCCGTTGGCTGGAGGAACTCATCGCCAACGAACGCTCCGGCCGGGCCCCCGGTGACGATCTCAGCACGACCAGCGATGACCTCGGCACGCCGAGAGAACCGCGAGACAACTAAGCCGCGAAAACCGCAAGAGAAGCAGCAAGCAGTCCGCATCCGCCTGGACGGTCCAGGAACCAACCGGAGCGGCCGTGATGAACAAGAAGGAGGCAAACGCGATGGGCTCCGTCCGCGTCGCCATCGTCGGTGTCGGTAACTGCGCCTCGTCCCTGGTCCAGGGCGTGGAGTACTACCGCAATGCCGACCCCCACGACCGCGTTCCGGGTCTCATGCACGTTACCTTCGGCGACTACCACGTCTCGGACGTGGAGTTCGTCGCGGCGTTCGATGTGGACGCCAAGAAGGTGGGCATGGACCTTGCTGAGGCGATCGTCGCCAGCGAGAACAACACCATCAAGCTCTGCGACGTACCGCCGACCGGCGTGACCGTGCAGCGCGGGCCGACCTTCGACGGGCTCGGCAAGTACTACCTGCAGACCATCCAGGAGTCCGACCAGGAGCCGGTGGACGTCGTCCAGGTGCTCAAGGACGCCCAGGTCGACGTACTCGTCTCCTACCTGCCGGTGGGGTCCGAGGAGGCCGACAAGTTCTACGCGCAGTGCGCCATCGACGCGAAGGTCGCCTTCGTCAACGCGCTGCCGGTCTTCATCGCCTCCGACCCGGAGTGGGCGCAGAAGTTCATCGACGCCGGTGTGCCGATCGTCGGTGACGACATCAAGTCCCAGGTGGGTGCCACCATCACCCACCGGGTGCTGGCCAAGCTCTTCGAGGACCGGGGCGTTCTGCTGGACCGCACCTACCAGCTCAACGTCGGCGGCAACATGGACTTCAAGAACATGCTCGAACGGGAGCGGCTGGAGTCGAAGAAGATCTCCAAGACCCAGGCCGTCACCAGCAACATCGAGACCGATCTGGGCAGCCGCAACGTCCACATCGGGCCGTCCGACTACGTGCAGTGGCTCGACGACCGCAAGTGGGCCTACGTCCGGCTGGAGGGGCGTGCCTTCGGCGACGTGCCGCTCAACCTGGAATACAAGCTCGAGGTGTGGGACTCGCCGAACTCGGCCGGCATCATCATCGACGCGGTTCGCGCCGCGAAGATCGCCAAGGACCGGGGTATCGGTGGCCCGATCCTCTCCGCCTCGTCGTACTTCATGAAGTCCCCGCCGGAGCAGCGGGCCGACGACATCGCCCGGCTCTCCGTCGAGGAGTTCATCGCCGGCAGCATCGAGCGCTGATCCCAGACGCATCGCCGTCGAGGGCCGGGTCCGCATGGACCCGGCCCTCGCGTCGTTCAACCCAACATCTTCGGGTACGGCGACAGCACGGCCGTTGTCAACCGGACCACGCGCGTCGTAGGGCCACCCCGGCTTCGAGTTCGAGCAGTTGGCGCTTGCGAGGCAGGCCGCCACCGAAGCCGACGAGTCTGCCGCCCGCACCAACGATCCGATGGCACGGCACGATCACCGGAATCGGGTTGCGGTTACAGGCGACACCGACCGCCCGCGCCGCCCCGGGATCGCCGAGCGTCTTCGCCACCTCGCCATAGGTGCGTGTCTCGCCGTAGGGAATCTTGGTCATCTCACCCCAGACGGCCCGTTCGAACTCCGACCCGCGTCGTACCGACAGCGGCACGGTGAACTCGGTCAGCTCACCGGCGAAGTACGCCCGCAGCTGCGCGACGGCCGCCGCAAGCCGATCGTCGGGCATCGCCGTGGCCGTCTCTACCGGCCCGAAGTTCGCCCCGCACACCCCGGACTCATCAGTGGCGACGGAGAATACGCCGATCAGCGAGTCGATCACGGCCCAGTGCATCCGACCATTGTTCCTCGGCCGTGGACATTCGCCTCGGGCACCTGGGGCATCGTGCCGACCTGTCGATGCTCGCTGGGACTCATCCCGTAGATCCGCTTGAACGCCGTGCTGAAGCCGAAGGGATCCGCGTACCCGAGGCGGCGCGCCACGGCGGCGACCGTCGCGGTGGACTCGGCCAGCATGTCGGCGGCGAGCGTCATCCGCCACCTGGTCAGGTAGGTCAACGGCGGCTCGCCCACCAACTCGGCGAACCGCTTCGCCAGCGTCGTACGGGACACCCCGGCCTGGGCGGCCAGGGAGGCGAGCGTCCACGGCTCACCCGGATCGGTGTGCATGGCGTGGAGCACTGGACCCACCGTGCCGTCGCCCAACGCCCGATACCAGCGAGGAGCCTCGGCCCCCGGCTGGTCGAACCAGTCCCGGATCGTGCAGACCAGCAGCCAGTCCAGGAGGCGATCCAGCACGATCTGCCGACCCGGGCGGCACCCGCCGAGTTGGAAGTCCAGGTAGGCGCGCAGCGATGAGCAGTCATGCGCATCCGGTACGACCAGCAGCGGCGGAAGCACCCTGAGTAGCCACTGCGGTGCCTGGCCCTGGACGTGGTACGCCCCGGCCAGCAGCACCATCTGCTCGGCCGGTTCCACGTTCGCGTTCGGGTCCGCGTTCGGGTTTGGGTTCGGTTCCGAGGGCCGGGCCACCAGTGACTGGCCGCAGCTGACGTCCCGCAGTTCGTCGGGCCGGAAGCTCGACCGTGGCTCGGCGGAGAAAACGAACGGTTCCGGTCCCCGCACCACGACCGCCTCGCCGACCCTTACCAGAAGGGGCTCGTCGCGCTCCGGGTGGACGATCCAACCCTCGCCCCGCATCGGCACGCAGAGCGTCAGAGGTGCCCCATCGGTAAACCGCAGCGCCCCCGACGATGCCAGCACCGACCGGCCGAAGGCGGCCCCCTCCGCGCGGACGTTGCGTAGCAGACTGTCGAACAGGTCCATGGCAGCCACAGTAGGTCGCGGACGATCACACATGCTCCGCGTACGACCAGCCATGTGCGGTCAGTGGTCGGGCCGGTTGACTCGGAACCATGACGAACAATGCGAACGAGATCCTCGTTCTTGGCGGAACCGGCAAGACCGGGCGTCGGCTGGTACGCACGCTGCGAGCGATGGGCAGATCCGTGCGGCCGGCTTCTCGCTCCGGCGAGGTGCGATTCGACTGGGAGCAACCAACCACCTGGCAGTCGGCCGTGGCGGGAACCTCAGCGGTCTATCTCATCGCTCCCGAGGACCCGGCACCGGCCAACGACTTCGTGGCGCAGGCAGTGAAGCTGGGCGTCAGACGATTCGTGATGCTCTCTGGACGGGGCCTCGACAAGCTCGGGGACTTCTCCCCGGGCATGGTCGCCGCAGAGCAGGCCCTGCGTGACTTCGGTGGCGGGTGGACGATCATCCGCGCGAACAACTTCAACCAGAACTTCGACGAGGACACCTGGCGCCAACCGCTGCTCGACGGCCGGCTGGCGCTACCGATCGGCACCGCGCCGGAGCCCTTCATCGACGCCCAGGACATCGCTGACGTCGCCGCGACGCTGTTGACCTCCGACGGCCACCACGGGCAGGTGTACGACCTGTCGGGGCCCCAGGCGCTCACCTTCGGCGAGGCCGTGGCAACCATCGCCCAGGCAGCCGGGCGGTCCATCAAATACGTGGAGTTGACGCCGGAGGAATACCGCGCCGAGCTGATCGCGGAGGGTTGTCCGGAGGCCGTCGCCACGGCACTCAACATCATGTTCGCGGGCATGCGAGCCGGTCATCTCGCCAAGCCGACCAACGCGGTGCGGGAACTCCTCGGCCGCGACCCGATCGACTTCGGCAGCTACGTCGCTCGGGCCGTTGCAGCCGGCACCTGGTCTTAGCAGCCGGCACCTGGTCTTGACGGTAGCCGGCACCTGGTCTTGACGGTAGCCGGCGCAGGGATAGCGCGCCCCGCACCGGCACAGCTTGCCCTTGTCAGGTTGATGGGCGCGATACAACGCGTACGCCATCCGCCAGACGGTGGGCAGCAGACAGTCCGGCGGTGGTTCGGCGAGCGGGTCATCGGGGTCGAAGCTGAGCCGCGTACTGCTGGCGGTCGTGGCGGCCTCGGTGCTGCTGGCGCTGCCGACGTCGAACGCGTTCTTCCACCGCCCCCGGGTCGTCGACGAGCCGCTGTGGCCGGGAATGCCCTACCCGACGCCTGAGGCCGTGGTGTGGCCCTCTCCCCCCGGTAGAGGGCCACACCAATAGGAAGCAAGTTCCTACGCGGAACCCGACTTCGAGGTGATGTAGTCGCTGTGGCCGTTGTCGTCGTAGATGTCGACGAGAAGGTAGGTGCCCTCCGCGATGCTGGTGTCCACCACCCGGTGCTCGACCGGGGCGCTGGTGCCGGGCGCGCTCCACGGTCCGTAGGAGTGCCCGCCAACCCGCAGCCAGGTATAGACGGTGTCGCTGTCGTTACGGGTGTCGTAGACGTACAGCTTCTCGCCGAGCGGGTGGAACTCCACCTTCGCGACCAGGCCGCTGCCGTCGTGCAGCTCGATCTTCACCGCCACGCCGCCGGCATCCTTCTCGAAGAAGGTGTCGTCGGCGCTGTCGTAGAGCATGCAGCCATTGCTGAAGCTGGTCACGGGCAGGTTGCCGGAGAGTCGGTTGCAGTTGTCGGTGTCCACCCGGGCCCACTTAACGGTGAGGCTGCCATAAGCCTGGGCGGGCGAGGGAACGAGTAGGAACGAGGTGAGGATGGTGAGGCTCGCGAGGGCGGTCCCCAGCAGCCCACGGCGTGAACGCATGCACTTTCTCCTGTCGAGTCGGCTGGCCGGTGGCGTCGATGCGTCGCCTGGCAGACGGATCGGGTCGGGAATGTGTGGGATGGGCTTCGAAAATCTCAGGCGATGCCGTACATGGAGACGATGAGGTCACTGCCGGCCGCGTCGTCGTAGATGTACACGTAGAACGTCGCGCCCTCTGCCGCATCGTGGTCGACAACCGTGTAGTCGATCGGGTTGCTGGTTCCCGTCGGGCTGTACGGGCCGCGGAGGCTACCGCTACCAATCCGGGTCTTGACGTAGATGGTGTCCCCGTCGTTGCGGGTGTCGTAGACGTAGACCTTCTCGTCGTACGGGTGGAACTCCACCTTGCCGACCATGCCCTGACTGTCGTGCAGCTCGAACTTCATCGCGATGCCACCGGCATCGTCCTGGAAGAACGTGTTGTCGGCGCTGTCGTAGAGCATGCAGCCACCGGAAACCCGAGTAACCGGCAGCATCACTCCGTCACCGGCCCGGCTACAGCCCGCGTTGGTGTAGATCCGGGCGGTCTTGACGGTGAGGTAGCCGTAGGCCTGCGCCGGCGTCGGGGCGACCAGGAACGAGGCGAGGACGGTGAGGCCGGCTACGACGGCCCCGAGCAGGCCGCGACGTCGTCTACGCATATGTGTACTCCTCTCGACTGGACCCGGCCGGGTAGCGTCGACTCACCGGCCGGTACGTGGGATGCGGACACATCACGGTGGACCGGGCGACTTCCCTCCCACTTCGCTGCCGCTTCGTTCAGTCGTGCAGAGCAGGAAGCGGGGGCGGATGGACTTCGAGGTGCTTGGCCCGATACGGGTCCTCGACGGTGACCGAACCCTGCCGATGGCGGGCCGGTTGCAGAGTGTGCTGCTCGGTGTCCTGGCAGCCCAGCCCAACGTCGAGGTGCCAATGGACGTGCTGGTCGAAGCGTTGTGGGGTGCGCCGGACCGGCGGGCCGGTCAGCGGATCCACCAGCACGTACACAAATTGCGCCGGGTACTCGGCGATCCCGATCGGATCAGGTTCGGCCGGGACAGCTACCGCCTGACGGCACGCGCGGACGAGGTGGACGCCCGACGCTTCGAGTGCCTTCTCGACGAGGCGAACCGGCTCGACGAGCCGCACGGGCGGGCCAGGCTGCTCCGGCAGGCACTCGACCTCTGGCGGGGTACCGCCTTCGCCGGGCTGGACGTCCCGATCCTCACCGACGAGTCGGCTCGGCTGACCGAGCGAAGGCTGATCGCCACCGAACATCTCTACGAGGCGGAGATCGGGTGCGGACGGGCGGCTGCCGTGGTGACGGAGCTGGCCGACTTGGTGCGCCGGCATCCGCTGCGGGAACGTTCCCAGCAACTACTCGTCACCGCCCTGTACGCGACCGGTCGCCGGGCCGACGCACTGGCGGCCTACCAGAGTGCTCGGACCGCCTTCGTCGACGAGTTGGGGCTGGAGCCCGGCGCCGAGCTACGCCAGTTGGCGGCGCTGATCCTCGACGGTGAGCCGCTGTGGACCACTACCGCGTCGGGTCCGGCCACGGTCGAGGTCGCCCGGCGGACCGCGCCCGCGCAGCTACCCCGGGACGTGCCCGGTTTCGTCGGTCGGGCCGGCGAGATGTCCATCCTGGACGACTTGTGCCCGGCGGCGGACGGCGACGACCGGGTGGCAATTACGGGCGAACCCGTGCCGACTCCGGGTGACCGGGTGGCCGCTACGGGCGACCCGGTGGTGATTACGGGCGACCCGGTGGCAGTTACGAACGAGCCCGTGCCGGTCGTCGTGATCGCCGGAACAGCCGGGGCCGGCAAGACCGCACTCGCGGTCCGCTGGGCGCACCACCACCGCCGGTGGTTCCCCGACGGGCAGCTCTACGTCGACCTGCACGGCTACGGTCCCGGCGACCCGGTCTCGGTGGCGGACGTACTGGCCGGGTTCCTACGGGCACTCGGGCTGGATGCAGCGACGATCCCGGTCGGCGTGGTCGAACAGGCCGCCCGGTTCCGATCCCTGGTCGACGGTCGCCGGATGCTCGTGGTGCTGGACAACGCCCGAAGTGTGGAGCAGGTCCGACCGTTGTTACCTGGCAGCCGCTCCTGCTTCGTACTGGTGACGAGTCGGGACTCGCTGGCGGGCCTGGTCGTCCGGGACGGGGCGTACCGCATCGACCTCGACCGGCTCACCCCCGCCGACGCCACGCACCTGGTACGCACGCTGCTCGGAAACCGGGCCAGCACAGAGGCGACAGTCGCCCTGGTCGACTGGTGTGCCCGCCTCCCGTTGGCACTCCGGATCGCGGTCGAGTCCATCCGGATACGTAACGGGCTGCGCCTCGCCGACGTGGTGGACGATCTCGACGGCCCGAGCGAACGGCTCGACGTCCTCGACGCGGGCACCGACCCGCACACCGACATCCGGGCAGTCTTCTCCTGGTCGTACCGTCAACTGTCCCCCGAGGCGGCTGGCCTCTTCCGGCTGATGGGTTTGCTCTCCTTCGACGCGTCGACCGCCGCACTCGCCGCGCTGACCGGCAGCGACCAGCGGAGCACCCGACGGTCGATCCGGACGTTGACCCGAGCGCACCTGATCGAGGAGCTACACGACGGCCGGTTCGGTATGCACGACCTGCTGCGGGCGTACGCCGCCGAGCGGGCCGCCGAGAGCGACGGCCCGGCGGTACGGCAGGCCGCGCTGCGGCGCGTACTCACCTGGTATCTACACGCCGCAATGGCTGCACGACACACACTGGTTCCGCAGCTGGCCGAGCTTCCGCTTGGCCGGGCGACGAGCTCACCGGAGATCGTCTTCGCCAGCGGCGGTGCCGCTTTGGCCTGGTACGACGTGGAACGGTCCGCGTTGGTGACACTGGTCGCGACGGCGGCCGGGACCGGGGAACACGACCTGGCCTGGCGGCTCGCCGCCGCGTCACTCGCCTATTTCAACATCAGCAAGCACTGGGGCGACTGGATCTCCACCCACCGGGCCGGAGTCGACTCGGCGACGCGTATCGGCGACCGGGTGGGCGAGGCGATCGTACGTAACGGCCTCGGTGCCGCCTACGACGACATCGAGGAGTTCGATCAGGCGCTGGAATGCCATCTGCGGGCGGCTGAGCTGTTCGCCGGCACCGGCACCGGAACCGAGCACCTGGCCGCCTGGAACCTCAACAACCTGGGGGTGACGTACGACCGTCTGGGTCGCTTCGACGAGGCGGTCGACCGCCATCGGGAGGCACTGGCGCTGTTCCAAGTGGCGGAAGACCGCCGGGGTCAGGCGTACAGCCTGACCAACCTCGGTGACGTCCACCGGCAGCGCGGGGAGTTCACCGAGGCGGCCGAGCACCTGCGGCAGGCGGTGTCGCTACAGGAGGCGGCGGGCAACCGCGAAGGACTGCGCTTCACCCTCTGCACCCTTGGTGACCTGCACCGGGACGCGAGCCGGTCGGACCAGGCGGCGAACTGTTACCGCCGGGCGCTGGAGACGAGCTGGGCGCTCGGTGATCGGTGGCAGGCGGCGCAGATGCTGGTCCGCCTCGGCGACCTGCACCGGACCGCGCGACGTACCGCCCCCGCCGTGCAGCAGCTTCGCACTGCGTACCGGTTGTTCAGCGAGATCGGTGACTTGGAGGCGGTGGCCCGGGTCGGTGACCGGTTGGCGGCGCTCGGTGCCAACCCGGCCACCTGACGCGCGGCTCAGAAGGTCTGCGACAGCGGTACGGCGAAGACCACCCGCTTGTCGATCACCGCACCGTTGGGGTCGACGTAGTGCTCGGTCGCGGTCCAGACCTTGCCGGCGCTCATGGTGCTGCCCGTACCGGTGTGCTCGTGGTAGAGGTCCTCACCACCGACACCCCAGCTCCACGTCTTCATCGGCACGTCGCGCGGCCCGGTGAAGAAGAAGCTGTGCTTGTCGGCCGACGAGCGGCCCAGGTAGTAGGTGTCGTTCCAGGTCTGCACGCCCTGGATGTTCGACTTGGGGATGGTGACCGCATCCCGGGGCACCGCCTTGCCGGCGGTGAGGGTGAGCTGCCGGGTCGAGGCGTCAACCGGGTAGCGGACCACCCGGCCGCCCACCACGTTCAGGTTGGCGGTGTCGACGTTGTTGCGGTATTCGCCCACCACCAGGGTGTCCGGGGTGGTGCTGCGGTCCAGTGTCAACGACGAGAAGCAGAGCGACGAGGTCGCCGGTACGCAGGAACTCTGGATGTTGGCCTGCTTGTAGACACCGATCTGCGGCAGGACGTACGAGTAACCATGTCCCTTGTAGACGCCGTTGACCAGGCCCACCTGGTTGCCGTTGGCGGCGTCCACCCAGAGGAACTTGCGCATGTCGAAGACCCGGAGGCCGACGGCGGTGTCGGTGACGTACAGGTAGTTGCCGGCCCAGGCGATGCCACCGGCGTGGATGCCCATCGCCTTGTAGTTCGGAGTGCTGGTCCTCGTCGGCTCCACCAGTAGGACATGCCGGTACTTTCCGGTGTTCCGGTCGACCATCGAGATCCGGGCGCCCTTGTCGTACGACGTGCCGGCATTCGTGGCCGAGTAGTGCCAGGCGACGGTCATCACCCGGTCCTCACCCCAGAGGTGGTCGTCGTCGGCGTCCGAGGAGCCGGTGATGCCCTGCGGGAGCCAGTTCTTGGTGCTGCTGTCCTCGGCGTTCCAGCAGAACCGATCGGACGAGCTGATGATCTGACTGGGGTCGAGCGGGATGTCGGTCCGCGCGTAGTACTCAGGCTGGGCCTGGAGCTGACTGCTGTTGCAGGCGGTAACCGAGCGGTTGGCGGTGTCCAGGACCGTGGCGACGTTGTCCGCACCGATCCGGCTGGCCAGTGCGTTGGCGTAGCTGGTCAGGCTGAAGTCCGGGGTCAACGTGAAGGCGCTGGCGCTGCGGTCGGTCACCTGACTCAGTCGAACGTCGGCGGCCACTGCCGGTGGGGCCAGCACGGTGCTGCTGACCAGCGTCGCCACCACCGCGCAGGCGATGAAGGAAGGCTTCAGTCGACTATTCATAGATGGAGATTATTTACATTAACTCACCTTGCCAAGACACTGTTTTGAAAAGCTCCTACTCCCTGGGGAAGTGAACATGCGCAGAACCGCACTGGCCGGACTGGTCGGGGTCGCGGCGGTGCGCAAGCGGTGGATTGCCGAGCAGGTCATCGGTACGCTGATGCTGCACCACCACCCTCGTCCGCGAGCGCGAGAGACGACCAGATTCATCGGTGTCGCACACCCTCGCGTTGCACACGGTCAAGGCCACCGCCGAACTCGTCCGCCCCAGAGGTGGGCAGTTCGTGGGCCCGGCCAAAGAGAGCCGGCGGGCGCTGTTTGACGCCCTCAACGCCTTGCCCTGGCAGAGTATCCCGATCACCGACAGCCGCATCGACATCAGCCAGGGAGAATCACCCGTCGCATGGCCCAGACACTACCCGCCCCACCCAACCTACCGCATGCCCGCGCAGTACCAGCCCTCGCAAACTTAAACAAGACTTCGACGGGAGTTGATTTTATAGATCGACACCCTTATCGTTAAGGGCAAGCGCGCCAAAAGCCTGAAAGTCAGGCGCGAGAATGGTCTGGCGCAATTCCAACGGAGGATGCATCGATGAAACGCGCATGGATCGCTCTAGCAACCATGGCTACCGCCACAACGATGGCCGCCACCCTCGTTCCCTCGCCAGCGCAAGCCGCCGGCTCGGTAATCGATATCGGGGTTACCATTTACGAGGGCGGATACGTCAAGGGATCCGGAAGTACGACCAACAATGGCGACTACACTAACGTCTGCCTCGTCATCATGGGCAACACTTCGCCCGGCACCCCGGGTAGCATCTTCCACTCTGGCCCTGCGGCGTGTAAGTCCCAGATTGGACAGTGGGTCTGGAGCGCCCCTCCCCAGCAGGCAGGAGGAGGAGCTTGCGCCGCATACTACACACGGATCACTGCATACAAGAATGGCAACAGCGTTGCCAACAAGAACTCTAACACCATCTACATTGGAAACTGTTAAGCAGCTTCACATCGTCTCGCTACCCTAATTTCAGCTCGAACCAAAATTGCGAGGCGAGCAAATTGGCCGATTCACGCTAGCCCGTACGCGACCCTTCCATTATCGCGTACGGGCTAGCGTCACTCAATCTCGATTGATTTATTCGAGATTGCTCGCCAAAAACTTTTTAACACCAGCCTAAACGAGTTGAGCATATGGGCCCGGTCGGGTTGAGATCTGGGGCGCACACCGGCGCGTCGGGCACAATAAGCTGATCTCAACAAATTTGCGGTAGGCATTGACACTCGAAATGAGTCAGATGCGGCGCAGTGGCCGCGAAGCCGCCTTCCCTTGCCCGCGTAGCAGCCAGTTGTCGATGGGCTGCTTGACCGGGTCTTGCTGCCGTGGCCTGCGCTTTCCTGGATCAGAGCCGGCAGGTCGAATTCGGTAGCGGCCCAATTCAGCGCGGCAGTGATGCCCAACTGCCGGGTGAAGCTAACCTCGGCCCTTCGTTAAGGGCTGTCCAAGGAGTGGGTCGAGAACGAAGAAGTGCCTTCTGATCAGGGAGAATAGGGCTTGTCGAAGGTCCCATAGTCCCGCCACGGAAGGCACTTGCAGGGTGAAGGCTACCGCAACACGTCCGAAGATCATGGTGACCGGTGGTGGGCGGGGTGTGGTCGGTCATGCCGGTGCCCGGTTGCTCACTGATCTCGCTGATGCGACCGGGTTGACCAGCGCGTTCGGTGAGGCCTTGGCAGGTCTGCGGCAGCGGCAGGGCGGGCACGATCCGGGCCGGATTGCCGTGGATCTGGCGGTGATGCTCGCCGGCGGCGGTGAGGCCATCGCCGACCTGGCCGTGCTGCGTGACCAGCCCGGCCTGTTCGGGCCGGTCGCGTCCGACCCAACCGCATGGCGGATGTTGTCCCGACTGGACCAGCCCATGCTGGCCGGCCTACAGTCCGCGCGGGCACGCGCCCGTGAGGTCGCCTGGGCCCAGCACGCCGAGGTGAACGGTGACCTGCCGCAGCCGATAGCGGCCGGCCAGCAGGTTGATGGTCTGGTCCTGGACATCGACGCGACCATCGTGATCTGCCACTCCGAGAAGGAAGGGGCGACTCGTACCTGGAAGAAGACGTTCGGGTTCCACCCGTTGCTGTGTTTCCTGGACAACACCGGCGAAGCCCTCGCCGGCCTGCTACGGGAAGGCCGAGCCGGCTCCAACACCACCACCGACCACATCACCGTCCTCGACCAGGCCCTCGCCCTGGTCCCCGACGTTTGCCGGCACGGCAGCCCGATCCTGCTCCGCGCCGACACTGCCGGTTCCAGTCACGGGTTCCTCGCCCACATCCGCGGCCTGCGACAACAGCAGCACCTGGATATCCGGTTCTCGGTCGGCGCCGCGATCACCGAACCCGTGCGCGAGGCGATCCGGGCCGCGACTGGCTGGATCCCCGCTATCGACACCGGCGGTGACCTGCGAGAACATGCCGAAGTCTGCGAGATCACCGGCCTGTTCGACGCCACCGGTTGGCCCGAGGGCACCCGGTTCCTGATCCGCCGGGAACGCCCACACCCCGGCGCACAACTGAGCTTGTTCGACACCATCGAAGGCTGGCGGCACCAGATCGTCGCCACCGATACCCCGCCCGGCGGTGGCAGCATCCAGTTCCTGGAAGCCCGACACCGGGCTCACGCCCGCGTCGAAGACCGCATCCGCACCGGGAAAGACACCGGATTCGGCCGGTTCCCGTCCCGGCTGTTCACCATCAACCAGGCCTGGCTGCAACTCGCCCTGACCGCCATCGACCTGCTCGCCTGGACCCAGAACCTGCTCCTGAACGGCGAGTTGGCCACCGCGGAACCCAAGAAACTGCGCTACCGACTGCTACACGTCGCAGCCCGGATCACCCGCACCGCCCGCCGAACCCGTCTCGCTATCGCCAACGGCTGGCCCTGGACCGACGCGTTGACCAGCGCATTCACCACTCTCGCCGCGTTACCCCGACCCACCGGCTGATCCCGCAGCCCCACACCCCTACCAGTCAACACGGAGGAACCCGGCCCCACGCCGGGTCCTCAGCATGCCGCTAAAACATCAGCAACCACGCGAATCACACCCATCGAGTATCGGCTATGCGGCCACACTCAAATGTAGGGTCGGGAGCTGGCGCGGTGGCCCAGGTTGGCGGTAGGCCCGGCAGCCTTCTGATTCCGGTGGTTTCCCCGTCCGGGTGTCCCACTGCCGTGGCCGTGGCCATGGTGCTCCGTTTCCAGCTCCCGCCACTTCGAACCGTGCATGCGGTTCTCCCGCACACGGCTCACCGACGCCGTTCACCGCCGGCATTCGGCTTGTCCCGCCGCCACGGCTTGAACGGCCGCGGCGCGACGACGGTTCCCAGGCCGATCAGGCCCAACTCGTTGCCCGACTGGAACGACAGCACCTGCCAGCCGAACTTCCGGCTGCGTTTGTGCCGTTTGGCGATCACCAATGCCAGCCGCATCTTCGCGTAGTACCTGATCTTCTCGAAATGGCGGGCTGAGTTGCCGTACTTGAAGAACCCGGCCCAGCCGCGCAGGAACAGATTGATGTCCTGCACGATCCATTCCACGGGCAGCAAGAGCCTTGACCGGAGCGTCAACTGCCGGATCCGGTCGCGGGCGTGCTGCATAGCCTTGTTCGCGGGCCAGCGGGCCAGGAAGGTGACCTGCTTGCCGCCCGTACGGGCCCAGGCGCGCACCAGCCGGTGATGGAAGCCGAGGAAGTCCACGCCTTCCCCACCGACGGCAAGGTGCACGATCCTGGTCTTGGCTTCCTTCGGCTCCAAGCCGAGGTCGGCCAACAGGTCCCGAAGCCGCTGAAGCGCGGCCTCGGCCTGCGCCCGGGAGACGCACATCACCAGCAGATCGTCAGCGAAGCGGACCAGTACCCCATGCGCCCGCACGTCCCATGCCCGATCAAGTCGGTGCAGGTAGACGTTACAGAGCAACGGTGAGATCACACCGCCTTGTGGGCTGCCGGTGACCGGTCGCCGGACCTGGCCGTCTTCCATCGCCCCGGCGCGCAGCATCGCTCGCAGGAGCTTCAAGACCGCCTGGTCACAGACCCGTTCCTGGACTGCTTGCATCAACTCTTCGTGCGGAATCGCCGAAAAGCAGTTGGCGATGTCCGTCTCGACCACCCACCGCCTACCCCGCCAGGACTCGTCGACGAGCACCTGGAGGGCGTCGTGCACCGACCGCTTCGGGCGGAACCCAAAGCTGCACGGCAGCATGTCGGCTTCGAAGACCGGCTCGAGCACGATCTTCACCGCCGCCTGCACGATGCGGTCACGAACCGCGGGAATCGACAACGGCCTCTGCTCGGCCGTGCCCGGCTTCGGGATAAGCACCCGCCTGGCCGGTAACGGTCGATAGCTGCCATCCCTCAGTTCAGCGGCCAGTTCGTTGAGCAGCCGGGCCACCCCGTACTCCTCGACCTGACCCAAGGTGGTCTTGTCGACCCCCGGCGCACCGTTGTTACGGCGCACCGCGACCCACGCCCGCCACAAGACGTCTCTGCGGAAGACCTTGTCTCGAAGCGCATGGAACCGACGCCCAGGATCGGCCTTGGCCGCCCGGTACAGCGCCTGCTGCAAAGCTCGAACCGGGTCCAACACGGACCCCAATGCGGCGGAACTAGCCGAACCGGCACTCACCAGGCTCCCCTCCATCAGCAGTACGCATCGACGAAGCAGCGGCCCTTCCCATCACCGGCGGTTGTGTTGTCCGCCCGGCTCAACCGGTACTACGGCCGCCTCCGACTCCCTCCCAGCCAGCGATCCACTTCCCGAGATCATCGGTTATAGGACACCACGCTCCGGCAACACGATTCCGCAGGTCACCGGGCTGGGGAGGGTCTCCCCAGTTCCCGCCGCCA
Source organism: Micromonospora polyrhachis (assembly GCF_014203835.1). Classification (NCBI taxonomy): domain Bacteria; kingdom Bacillati; phylum Actinomycetota; class Actinomycetes; order Micromonosporales; family Micromonosporaceae; genus Micromonospora; species Micromonospora polyrhachis. The sequence goes on from NZ_JACHJW010000001.1 coordinate 3,255,276, forward strand.
CCATCTGAACGTTCCGCGCCCCATACGCCGGGGAGTTCTTCGCGGCTGCAATCCAGGAGCTACACCGCTTCCATGGCCTTCACCCTGATTTCGGGGGCTCGGCACTCCCTCTGCCCCACCACAAGGGCAGGACCTCTAACGACGCCGCAGGCTTCGCGTCATGCTACGGACCGCCCAGTCGCTCCCCCAATAGGGCTTTCGACGCTGCGCTTCGACGCCGAGCGTTTCCCCTCGACGCCGGCAGCCTGCTACCGGGCCTCCTGGCAGCTACCCGGACCGGACTCCCACCGGCAGGCGACGACGAGCTTACGACCCCAGATGAACTACACACTCACCTCCAGGTCCGCTGGGCGCACGAAAGACCGAGGCTAACGTCGCAGCCCGACCGTGCAGTTCTTCGACGCCACGGGCACGGGCCACCACCGGGCAGTGGCAGAACCTCTCCGGGGTGAAGTTCCGGGGCACCGCCGCGTTCGGCACGGTCGCCCTGGTCACCGCCTCCGGCGGCAAGGCCGCCATCGTCGACGTGAAGGACGGCCAGCGGACGGCCACCACCGCCGACATCCTCTGGCAGGCCACCCCCGGCGGCAACCCGCACTCGATCGAACGCATCCCCGACAACGGATCCATCGTGGTGGCCAGCTCGGGCGGCTACCTGACGTTGTACTCCCCGACCGCGATCAGCAAGCCGAGCACTCTCGCGCAGGTGCAGAAAATCAGTCTGCCCGGGGCGCACGGGGTGCTCTACGACCCGACCCACCAGTATCTCTGGGCGATCGGCGAGGGCAAACTCGTCCGCTACCGCATCACCGGAACGTACCGGGACACCCGGCTCACCGCGATCGGCACGATCAACCTCGGTACGTACACGAACTCGGACGGGGTGGTGAAGCCCAACATGGGCCATGACCTGTTCGCGCCGTACACCGATCCGAACACGCTCTTCATCACCCACACCACCGGGGTCTTCTCGGTCGACACCACCACGTTCGCCCTCACGACGCTCTCCGGAACGACCCGGGTGAAGGCGTACGTCAACCACTCCGGCGGCGAGCGGGCCTGGGTCCGTGCCGACAACACCGGTTCCCGTACCTGGGGCAGCCCGACCGTGCAGTTCTTCGACGCCAGCGGTACGGCCACCGAGGCGAAGACCCGCACCGGCGCCGAGTTCTACAAGGTCCGGGTCTACACGACGGCCTTCGAGTGACCCGACGGCAACTGACGTAGCGGAGGTCGCGGCGACTGCCGCGACCTCCTACTTCTTGCGTATGGGGGCTACTCTCCGGGCATGGCCACGGCAACCCTGATCTTCCTCATCATCGGTGGAGTGGGTCTGGTGGTGCTCGCCGTCGCATTGCTCGGTGCCGAGATGTTCAGCTTCGGGCAGCCCGATGTGGACGGTCCGGTCTCCCTGGAGGCGGTCGCCGGTTTCGTCGGCGCGCTCGGGTTCGGTGGGGCGATCGCCAGTGAGCTGCTCGACGCCCGTACCCCCGGCACCGTCGCCGTTGCGGCCGGCGTCGGTGTCCTCGCCGCAGTGCCCACCGGTTGGCTGGCAGTACGGCTCGCCCGAGCCGCCCGCAACATGCGTACCGACGCCACCCCCACCCGTGACCACCTGGTCGGCTCGCTCGGTGTCGTGGTGACCCCGATCCCGGCGGCCGGCTACGGCGAGGTCCGGGTACGCGTCGGCGGCCAGCCGGTCAAGCTCAACGCCAAGGCTGAAGAACCGATCGCGACCGGTACCCAGGTCTTCGTCATCGAGGCCCTCAGCGACACCAGCGTCCTGGTCGAAGCAACCCCTCACGTCGGATAAGGAGCTACATGCCACTGCTCGTCGCTATCGGCGGGGCGGTTCTGCTCGCCATCATTCTCGTCCTCTTCGTGCTCTCCCGGATCAAGGTCGCCGGCTCCAACGAGGCATTCATCGTCACCGGCCGCAAGGGCCGCACCACCCAGACCGCCGACGGTGCCCGGTCCACCGACATGTCCGGCCAGAAGGTCGTCCTCGGTGCCTCCGTCTTCGTCCTGCCGGTCGTGCAGAAGCTGCAGTCCCTCGACCTGTCCAGCCGCCGCATCGACGTCGGCATCAAGGGCGCGGTCAGCAAGCAGGGCATCCGGGTCGAACTGCACGGTGTGGCGATCGTCAAGGTCGGCGGCACCGAGGACGCGATCCGCGCCGCCGCCCAGCGGTTCCTGCACCAGCAGGACGAGATCGAGGACTTCACCCGGGAGGTGCTGGCCGGTGCACTCCGCTCGATCGTCGGCCGGCTGACCATCGAGGAGATCATCCGGGACCGGGCCGCCTTCGCCAGCGCGGTCGCCGAGGAAGCCGAACACTCGATGACCAACCAGGGTCTGGTGCTCGACACCTTCCAGTTGCAGGACATCCTCGCCGAAGGGTCCTACCTTCAGGACCTGGGTCGGCCGGAGGCAGCCCGGGTGCTCAAGGACGCGGCCATCGCCGAGGCCCGCGCCCGGCAGGCCGCCGAGCAGGAGCGGCTGCTCGCCGAGGAGGCAATCGCCGAGGCGAACCGCAACCTGGCCCTCAAGCAGGCGTCCATCGCGGCAGAGATCGACGCCGCCAAGGCCAAGTCGGCGGCGGCCGGGCCGCTCGCCCAGGCCGAGCGGGACCAGGCGATCCTCTCCGAGCAGCAGAAGGTGGCCGAGCGCAACGCCGAACTCAAGCAGCGCCAGCTCGACACCGAGGTCCGCAAGCCGGCCGACGCTGCCCGATACAAGGTCGAGCAGGAGGCCGAGGCGTCCCGCAACGCGGCAGTGTTGGAGGCCGACGCGAAGCGGCAGGCCACCATCGCCGCCGCTCAGGCCGCCGCCGAGCAGGCCCGACTGACCGGTGAGGGTGAGCGGGCCCGCCGGGCCGCGTTGGCCGAGGCGAACGCGATCGAGGGTGCCAAGGAGGGTGAGGCGGAGCAGCGTCGCCGTACCGCCATCGCCGACGCGGTCGAGCGGGAAGGTCAGGCGGAGGCGGCGGCGATCCTGGCCAAGGGCCAGGCCGAGGCCGAGGCGATGGCCCGCAAGGCGGAGGCGTTCGCCGAGTACGGCGAGGCCGCCGTACTCGACCTGCTGGTCAAGGTGCTGCCGCAGGTGGTCGAGGCGGCCAGCGCTCCGATGAGCGGCATCGACAAGATGACCGTCATCTCCACCGACGGTGCCTCGTCGCTGACCAAGTCGGTGGCCAGCAACGTGGCGCAGGGGCTCCAGTTGGGCACCGACCTGACCGGTATCGACCTGGCCGGGCTGCTCGCCAAGCTGGGTGGGGCCAGCGAGTTGGGCAAGCGCAACGGCGGGGCCGTGGTCGACGGCAACACCGTCGAGGCATCCGGCAGTAAGTAGCCGCTGACCGAGCGAGAAGATCGCCGTCCCGGTCTGGGGCGGCGATCTTCTATTTCAGCGGGTAAGGCCAGTGCCCTCAGCTGGTCAGTCCCTCTTCGCGGGCCCAGCGCAGCAGTTCCGCCTCGGCCTCGTCCCGGTCCAGTGGGCCGCGCTCCAGGCGTACTTCCTTGAGGTGTTTCCAGGCCCGCCCGACGATCGGCCCCGGCGGTACGCCGAGCAGCTCCATGATCGCGTTGCCGTCCAGGTCGGGGCGGACCCGGGCCAGGTCCTCCTCGGCCTCGATCCGGGCGATCCGCTCCTCCAACGCGTCGTAGTCGGCCGAGAGTTGGGCCGCCTTGCGCCGGTTACGGGTGGTGCAGTCGGACCGGGTCAGCTTGTGTAGCCGAGACAGCAGGTCGCCGGCGTCGGTGACGTAGCGGCGTACCGCCGAGTCGGTCCACTCGCCCCGACCGTAGCCGTAGAACCGCAGATGCAGCCCGACCAGCTTGACTACCTGGGACGTCACGTCCTTGGGGTAGCGCAGCGCCTTCATCCGCTGCTTGGTCAGCCGGGCTCCGACCACCTCGTGGTGGTGGAAACTGACCCGCCGGTCCGATCCGACCGCCTTGGTCGCCGGCTTGCCCACGTCGTGCATGAGCGCGGCCATCCGCAGTACGAAGTCACAGTCACCGGCTTCGAGCCGGATCGCGTTGGCGACCACGGTCAGGGTGTGCTCGTAGACGTCCTTGTGCTGGGCGTGCTCGTCGATCTCCAGCTTCAGTCCGGACAGCTCGGGCAGGAACCGGTCGGCCAGGCCGGTGTCCACCAGCAGCCGCAGCCCAGTGATCGGGTCGGCACCGCAGAGCAGCTTGGTGAACTCGTCACGAATCCGCTCGGCCGTGATCCGGTCCAGGTCGGTGGCCATCGCCGCCATCGCCGCGCGTACCGCCGGGTGCACGGTGAACCGGAGCTGGGCGACGAAGCGGGCGGCCCGCAGCATCCGCAACGGGTCGTCCCCGAACGACTCCTCCGGCGTGCCCGGCGTACGGACGACCCGGGCGGCCAGATCTTCCAGCCCGCCGTACGGGTCGGTGAACCGGTGCTCGGGCAGGCTGACCGCCATCGCGTTGATGGTGAAGTCGCGTCGCTTCAGGTCGTCGACAAGATTGGTCCCGTATTCGACGATCGGATTGCGGGTGACGCGATCGTAGGATTCCGCCCGGAAGGTCGTGATCTCCAGTCGCAGTCCGGTGCGTTGCGCTCCGATCGTCCCGAACTCGCGGCCTGTCTCCCAGGTCGACTCGGCCCAGCCCTTGAGGATGCGCAGGGTCTGGTCCGGATGGGCGTCGGTGCAGAAGTCGAGATCGTCGCCGAGCCGACCGAGCAGCGCGTCCCGGACCGAGCCGCCCACCAGGTGCAACTCGTGACCGGCCTGGGCGAAGCGACGGCCCAGCTCGTCGGCGACCGGGGAGACCCGGAGCAGTTCGGCGACGGCGTTGCGTTGCGCGGCGGTCAGATCGCGCCGGTCGGGGGCGCTGGATACGGAGGCTTCGGACATGGGAGCGCCAGCCTATCGGGCGGTGCCGTCCTCCCGATCGGCGGGCGGCGAAGAGCCATGCGGATGCCGGGACGCCGGAACCAGGTACGGGTTGACTAAGGTCTGAGGGTGCTGGCGGGCAGCCCGTCCGCGATATCCCCCTGGGAGGCTGGCATGGGTGGCGGGCTCTACCGCAGCGCGAACGCCACGCCCGACGGGGTTCCCCCACCGCGCGACGGTGCCACCTACATCTCGGTCGACCGGCTCGACCAGCCGATGGTCGAGACCACCGCGCCGGCACCGGAGCCACCCGTCGAGGGCAGCGCCGCCGGCAACAGCGCGATCATGGCGGCCGGCAGTCTGGTCAGCCGGGGTACGGGCTTCCTGCGCACCGTGGCGCTCGGTTCCGCGCTGGGTACGCTCGGGGTGAGCAACGCGTACACCACGGCGCAGATCTTCCCGGGCATGGTCTACGAGTTCCTGCTCGGCGGCATCCTGACCAGCGTCCTGATCCCGGTGCTGGTGCAGCGGCGCAAGGTCGATCCGGACGGCGGCCAGGCGTACGCCCAGCGGCTGCTCACCCTGGCGGTGCTCGCCCTGTGGGTGGCGACGGTGGCGGCGGTCGCCGCCGCACCGATCCTGACCTCGCTCTACGGCGGCGATAATGTCCCCGGATTCCAGCGACTGGTCACGCTGCTCTCCTACCTGATGCTGCCGATGATCTTCTTTACCGGTCTCTCGGCGTTGATCAGCGCGGTGCTCAACACCCGGGGGCACTTCGCCGCCCCAATGTGGGCACCGATCCTGAACAACCTGGTGGTCATCACCACCTTCGGGCTCTACATCGCCATCTTCGGGGCGAAGATCGTCGAGCCCGACCAGATGACCCCCGGCCGGATCATCCTGCTCGGCGGCGGCACCCTGCTCGGGGTGATCGTCCAGGCGGCCGGTCTGCTCCCGGCGCTGCGCAAGGTGGGCTTCCGCTGGCGCTGGCGCTTCGACTTCCGGGCCCTCGGCCTACGCGAGCTGGGTCGGCTCGGCGGCTGGATGATCTGCTACGTGGCGGTCAGCCAGGTCGGTCTGGCGATCCTGTTCCGTCTGCTCAACCAGGCTGGCAAGGAGAACGGTGCCGGTCCAACGATCTACAACAACGTCTTCCTGCTGCTCAACATGGCGCACGGCATCATCGCCGTCTCGATCGTGACCGCGTTGATGCCCCGGATGAGCGCCGCCGCCGGGGACGGTCGCTTCACCGACATGACCCGCGACCTGTCCCGGGGCACCCGGATGATCACCGCCGTGCTCGCGCCGGTCGCGGTCCTCTTCGGCGTGCTGGCACTGCCGATCTCGGTCGCCCTCTTCAAGTGGGGCGCGTACGACGCGGACAGCGCACTCGCCACCTCGACGGTGCTGATCGTCGCCGCAGTGGCACTGGTGCCGTTCTCGATCAGCCAACTCTTCACCTTCGCCTTCTACGCCCTGCCCGACACCCGGATGCCGGCCCTGATCAACATTCCGGTGGTGGTGCTCCGGGTGCTGGTCCAGATCGGGCTCTTCGCGGCCTTCTCCGCCGAGTTCACGGCTTCCGGTCTGATGCTCGGCAACGCGGTGTCGTACGTCGCCGCCGCCGTACTCTCCGCCTGGCTACTCCGGCCCCGGATCGGCCGGATCGGCATGGGTGAGATCGCGCAGACCCTCGGCAAGGTGTTGGCTGCCGCGCTCGGTGCCGCCGTAGTCGGCCTGGTCGTGATCAACCTGCTGCCGAGCGGAGAGCATCTCAGCCGGGCGGAGGCGATCCTCCAACTGGTGGTGGGCGGTGCGGTGATCGGCGGCAGCTACGTCGGGCTGGCCGTGCTGCTGCGGATTCAGGAGATCAACGAAGTGATCGGAATGGTCCGTCGCAAACTGGGTCGGTGATCCGCGCCACCCTCCCTTGCGGGTGTCCACACCCACGGGCACAGCTGTGGACAGGGCTGTGGATAACTTGTCGATTTCCCCGTCCACAGCCACGTCCAGCCTGTGGATAACTCGCTGACCTGCCCGATCCTCCCGACATACCGGCAGCTCGGAAACGCCGGCCGGCTCTCGACGTACCAGGATGTGCCCCACTGGAGCCACGCCGGACAGGGCGGGCGGTTCACTGGGGCTCGCTCGTCCCGACGTACCGAACAGCAAGGGCGATGACCTCGCGATTTGCCCGGATGACACCGGCAAATTCATCGATACCTGCGAGGATTCTTCTGATTCGTTACTAATTGTTGGAGTAGCCAACCCGGATGACGGTCTCCGTACCTGGACGTATCACCGCACTCCTGGCACCTTGGAGGGTACGACCGCAAGATGACATGTCGGGGATCAGTCGAACCCGGGTAAGGTCGCTCCCGTCGGGTGCGGCAAGCGCCTACGCTATGCAAGGACGCTGCCGGCCGGTTCCTTCGACGGCGGAGCGGGAAGCCAATGCCCAGCAGTGCGGGTCCATCGATTGACAAGTTCACCGAGGGAGGACGGGTGACCCAGGTCGGCGAAGGCCAGGAGGCGGATGGATCCGCCCCGCCGGTAATGACCTTCGGTACGCCCGCGGTCGGTGAGGTTCTTGCCGAGCGGTACGAGTTGGCCGAGCACATCAACGACGACAGCGCCGGCCGACAGGTGTGGCGGGGCGTCGACGTGGTGCTCCGCCGGCCGGTGGCGGTGGTGCTGCGGTACCCGGGTGGTGACTCGGCCAAGGAAATGTTGCAGGGTGCCGTTGCCGCCAGCCGCGTGATCCACCCCAACCTGGTCGGCGTCTACGACGCCATCGACGAGGAGGACCGCGCCTACGTCGTACGGGAATGGGTGAACGGCCGGTCGCTGCGTGAGTTGGTCGCCGAGGGGGTCCTCGATCCCGCTCGGGCCACCAGCATCGCCCACGCCGTCGCCGGTGCCATCGCCGCCGTACACACCACCGGGATGGTGCATGGCAACATCCATCCGGGCACGGTGATGGTGGACAGCGACGGTCGCGTGGTGCTCGCTGACGGGCGCTCCGATGGTGCGGACACCCCGGAAACCGACGTACGTGCCGTCGGCGGCATCCTCTACTTCGCACTCACCGGTCGCTGGCCGCACGCCGAGGCCTCGCTTACCTCCGGTTCGAGTGGTCGAGGCCGCTCGGCGCTGGCCGACGCGGTCCGCGACGGCAGCGGCGCAATCGCCGCACCACGCCAGGTCCGGGCCGGCGTTCCGACCTACCTCGACGATCTGACCATGGACCTGCTCGACTCCGAGCTCGCGGTGCCCGCCTCGGACGTACTGGCCGCGGAACTGGCCCGGCTCGACGCTCCCGCCGAGGAGCAGTACCTCGACACCGGACCACTGCGCTTCACAACCAGCACCGAGGCGATGCCGCCCCCGGTGAGCGGCGGTCGAAAACTCATTATCGGCATCGCCAGCCTGCTGGTCATCGCCCTGGTCGGCCTCTTCCTCGGCGTGCAGGCACTGAACAGCGACGACGACCAGCCCACCGCCGGGCCGACTCCCACGTCCGGCGCCGGTGACCCGTCCAGCGGCGCCCCCGCCCAACCGGTCGGCAAGCCCGAAAAGATCTCGCTCAGCGGCACCCAGGTACGGATCATCGATCCCGACGGCGACGGCAGCCGATCTGAGGTCAGGGGTGCTGAGAAGACCGTCGACGGCGACACCAACGAGGGCTGGTACACCGAGAGCTACCGGGGCCGTTCCAACTTCGGCAACCTCAAGCGGGGAATGGGCATCCTCATCGACCTGCAACAGCCCCGCACCCTCAACTCCGTGCAGGTGCTGCTCTCCGCTCGGGGAGCCACCGCCCAACTGTTCACCGGCACCGTCAACCCACCGGCTACCCAGGCCGGTGACAAGCAACTCGTGAGCACCTACCTGAAGAACCCGGTCGGTGTGCCGTTCGAGAACGCCGGATCCACCATGGACTTCAGCGCGTTCGACCCGGACGCGAAATACCAGTACCTGCTGCTCTGGATCACCGATCTGCCGCTCGACGAGCCGGGCAGATACAAGATCGGCGTCCAGGAGATCACGGTCATCGGGCTGTGACCACCCGGTCCTGGCAGGTCACCAGCCAACCGGCTGGGGGTCCGCCATGACCGAACTCGCACCCTCCGGCCCGGACGGCGGGCCGGGTGAACAGCCCACGACCGTGGGTCGGGCAACGGCCGGTGGTCCGCACCGGCTCGTCGACCTGACCGACGAGCAACTGCTCCGCGCACACGTCGACGGCGATCCGGACGCCTTCGCGCAACTCCTCCACCGACACCGCGACCGGCTCTGGGCGGTCGCGGTGCGCACCGTCTCCGACCGGGAGGAGGCAGCCGACGCGCTTCAGGACGCACTGCTCTCCGCCCACCGGGCCGCTCCCCGGTTCCGGGGGGATGCCGCCGTCACCACCTGGCTACACCGGATCGTGGTCAACGCCTGTCTCGACCGGATCCGCCGCCGCCAGGCCCATCCCACCGTCCCGCTGCCCGACGGCTCCCGCCCGGCCGACTCCGACCGGTTCAGCGGAATCGAACCGGCCGCGCCCGCACCGGACCACGACACCGCGCTCGTCGTCCGGCAGGCCCTGGCCGAGTTGCCCGTCGAGCAACGGACCGCCCTGATCCTGGTCGACGTCCAGGGCTACCCGGTCGCCGAGGTCGCGGTGATACTCGGGGTGGCCGAGGGCACCGTAAAGAGTCGATGCGCGCGGGGACGGGCCAGACTTGCCCAGATCCTCGGCCACCTACGTACGGGCCCGCCCCGTGAACGAGCCCCAGGATCCGGCAGTGACTCGGCCCGAGGGCACGGCAGTGACTCGGCCCGAGGGCACGGCAGTGACTCGGCCCGAGGGCACGGCAGTGACTCGGCCCGAGGGCCAGGTGGCGGCTCGGCAACGGAGCCCACCACGGCCCGCGCCACGGACATCCCCGTACCCGCCCGAGCCGGCACCGACGTGCCTGCGGTCACCCTCGGGAACCCCGCACCCGGCAACCGCGTCCGATCAGGGTCAAGCCGGTCGGGACACGACGTCAGCCAGGAGGAAAAGTGACGGGGGGCCAGTTCGGGGAGGTCGACTTCGACCTGCTGGCCGACTATGTCGGCGGGGCGCTGGCCGGCACCCCCGGAGAGGCGGAGGTGGCCCGGCTGATCGCCTCGAACACCACTTGGGCTCAGGCGTACGCCGAAGTCACCACCGCCGTCGACGCGGTCGGTGTCGACCTGGCGAGTTGGGGCGCCGTACCGGAGCCGATGCCGGACGCGGTGACGGCCCGACTCACCGCGGCCCTCGCGGAGGCCGTATCCCTCGCGGACGCACCGCTCGCGGAGGCCGTACCCCTTGCGGACGCGTCCCTCGCGGAGGACGCGAACTTCGCAAATGCCGCAGCCCTCGCGGACGTCACCACGGTACGGGCTCCGAGCCCGGCTACCGAGCCGGCCGACCCCGGCGAGCGCCCCGGCCGGCGACCGGCGGGCGCACCACATGGAGGCGTCGCATCCTCCGGGCCGGGCCGGGCCGCCCGCTCCCGGCGGCGATGGTCGCGGCTGGCCGGCCCGGTGGCGGTCGCCGCCGCCGTCACCGCGTTCGCCGGCTTCGGGCTTCCCCGACTCACCGGCTCCGACGGCGCGGACAGGTCCAGCGGAGCAGCGGTCAGCGGCCCAGGTGCCGAACGTGCCGAGGGCGACAGGACACCGGCCAACATCCTCGGCGCTCCGCAGGCTCCGGTGGATGCCGCCGCGATGACGTCGACCTCCAGCGGCACCAACTACGCCGCCAGCACCCTTGCCGACCGGGTGGCCGCCCTGAGCGGGCAGCGGATCAACACGACGGAGACGGACTCCGGCGAGCAGCCCAACGGGACGCCCGAGCAGTCCCGAGCCGCCGGCGCGTACGGCCTGGAACGGCTCTCCGATCGAGGCGCGCTCACCGGCTGCCTCGACGCGGTGGCTCGCGCACACGGCGGCGCCGGCACGTTGACGGTGGATATCGTGGACTACGCCAAGTTCGAGGGCAGCCCCGCTCTGGTGATCTCCTTCACCGACCAGGCCGGTACGCGGTGGGCCTGGGCAGTCGGTCCCGAGTGTGGTCTGCCCAACGTCGGCACCGACGAGCGGCATCACACCCGGGTAGGGTGATTCGACAGTCCCAGCGGGTATGGCCGTCCACGTGACGTGACCCACCGGATGACCGGCTCGGGAATCTCCGTCCATACGATGCTGTTCTGCTGTGCACGACCGGTGTCCCGCTGGATACCGGTGACGAGCCGGTGCCGGTACGCCGTACTGGTGAGGAAGACACGACTATCGGGAGATGGCAGTGGACGAGGTCCGTAACCTGATCATCATCGGCTCAGGGCCGGCCGGATACACGGCGGCGGTCTACGCGGCACGGGCAAACCTCAAACCACTCGTCATCGAGGGTGTGCAGTCCGGTGGTGCGCTGATGACCACCACCGAGATCGAGAACTTCCCGGGTTTCCCGGACGGAATCCTCGGCCCGGAGCTGATGGACTCGATGCGCAAGCAGGCCGAGCGCTTCGGTGCCGAGTTCATCACCGACGACGTGACCCGGGTCGAGTTGGTCGACACCGGTACGCCGGGATCGGCGGCGGCGAGCACCGTTTACGTGGGGGAGACCGCGTACCGCGCGAAGGCGGTCCTTCTCGCCACCGGTTCGGCGTGGCGGCCCCTCGGGGTCCCCGGTGAGCAGGAATACCTCGGCCGGGGTGTGTCGTCCTGCGCCACCTGCGACGGGTTCTTCTTCCGTGGCCAGGACATCGTGGTGGTCGGTGGCGGCGACTCGGCGATGGAGGAGGCCACGTTCCTGACCAAGTTCGCCTCGTCGGTGACCATCGTCCACCGGCGGGACGAATTCCGGGCCAGCCGGATCATGGCGGACCGGGCGCTCGGCAACGAGAAGATCCGGGTCGAGTGGAACAGCATCGTGGAGGAAATCCTCGGCGAGGACGGCAAGGTAGTCGGCATCCGGTTGCGTAACGTGCACACCGGCGAGGCGAAGACGCTGGACGTCAGTGGGGTCTTCGTGGCGATCGGTCACGACCCGCGCAGCGAACTCTTCCAGGGACAGGTCGAGCTGGACGAGAGCGGCTACGTCAAGGTCGACGCGCCCGGGACCCGTACCAACGTGCCCGGGGTCTTCGCGGCCGGCGACCTGGTGGACCACACCTACCGCCAGGCCATCACCGCAGCCGGCACCGGCTGCGCCGCCGCACTGGACGCTGAGCGGTTCATCGCGACGTTGGAAGAAGAGTAGGCAACGTCGAAAGACGAATAATCAGAAGTTGCCCGAGGAGGGTCTCAGTGGGAGCAGTAAAGCCGGTCACCGACGGTAGCTTCGTCGGCGACGTGCTTCAGTCCGACAAGCCGGTGCTGGTCGAGTTCTGGGCCGAGTGGTGCATGCCCTGCCGCAAGGTCGCGCCGCTGTTGGAGGAGATCGCTGGCGAGATGGGCGACAAGGTGTCGATCGTCAAGCTCAACATCGACGAGAACCCGGAGACGGCCCGGGCCTATCGGGTGATGTCCGTACCGACCCTCACCGTGTTCAAGGGCGGGGAGCCGGTGCAGTCGGTCGCCGGAGCCAGGCCGAAGGGCACCCTGGTCAAGATGATCGAGGCGGCACTCTGACGATCTAGAAGGTCCGTCGACCGCCTCAACCAACTTGGGTGGTCCGCAGACCGCTCATCCGGCAGGGTGTCGTCACACCCCGCCCCGCATCGAACAGACCTCGCGCCTGCGGCCAGTTGGCTGCGGGCGCGAGTCGTATCATCCAGCGGCCCGGTCGGCGAACCGCGCAGGCTTTCGCCGCATCGGCATCCGGCCAACCGGGAGCACCGGCCATTACGTCACGGTACGCTCCCGGAAGCGTGCTCACAGCAAAGCTGGAGTCTGCGTCGCCGATCGGCGTACCACCGGCCGGGACGGGCCCCACCAGCAGAGAATCGTGCAGAGGGGGTCTTTCGTGCGTCCGATCCGACGAGGTGACCGCGGCCCTGCCGTCCAGGAGATTCGTGGCATCCTGGTCGGTCTCGACCTGCTCGACACCGATCCCGTAGGGCCCAACGACGACCCTGTAGCGCCTGACGACGAGTTCGAGGCGAAAATCGAGCGTGCCGTACGCGCCTTCCAGCAGAGCCGAGGGCTGAGCGTCGACGGACAGGTCGGTGCGGAGACCTGGCGCGCGCTGGACGCCGCTCGGTGGCGGCTCGGCGCCCGTACGCTCTACCACGCCATCCCCGACCCACTTACCGGCGAGGACGTCCGGTCGCTCCAGGAACGCCTGCTGGAGATGGGGTACGACGTCGGTCGGGCAGACGGCGTCTACGGTGCTCGGACGGCTCGGGCTGTGGCCCAGTTCCAACGGGAGGTCGGGCTGGCCACCTCGGACGGCGCGTGTGGGCCGCAGACGATGAACGCGCTACGCCGGCTGGGACGCAAGGTGGTCGGCGGTCGGCCGCAGTGGCTTCGGGAAGCGGATGCATTTCGGCAGTCCGGCCCCACCCTGGTCGGCAAGGTGATCATCATCGACCCCGGCCACGGCTCAGCCGATCCCGGAGTGGTGGTCCCCGACGGCCACCTGCGCTGGACCGAGGCCGACCTCACCTACGACCTCGCCACCCGCCTCGAAGGGCGACTCGGTGCCGCCGGCATGCGAGTACACCTCACCCGGGGCCCCGCGCCGGCCGCTTCCCTGCCAGACCTGGCCCGGGCGGAACTGGCCAACGAACTCGGCGGCGACCTCTTCATCTCCCTCCACGTCGACCGCCACGCCAATCCCGAGGCCAACGGGGTGGCCAGCTACCACTACGGCACGGACAACGGCGTCACCTCGACAGTCGGCGAGCGGCTGGCCGACCTGGTCCGACGGGAGATCGTGGCCCGGACCGGAATGAACGACTGCCGTACCCACGCCAAGACCTGGGAATTGCTCCGCCTGACCCGGATGCCGGCGGTACGCGTCGACGTCGGCTATCTGACCTCGGCCACCGACCGTGACCGGCTCATCGACCCGCGTTTCCGAGACCGGGTCGTGGAGGCGATCGTCGCCGCCGTTCAACGGATGTACTACCCCGTCGAGCAGGACGTGCCGACTGGGTCGATCGACGTCAGCGAACTCCGGGCGGCGATGGCGGCCGGCCGCTGAGTTCGCCCCCCCCCGGCTGAGTTCGCCCCTGGGCCGGGTGGGCGTTATCCCAGACAAGCACGCCCCTCGGCCGAGTTCGCCCCTGGGCCGGGCGGGCGTCAGTCCCAGACAATGCGCGGCCCCGACTTATCCGGGGCTCAGCCGATCGTCGTGGACCGGGTCGCCGGCCGGACCGGCCGGAGCAGACTGTCCGGGCTCATCGAGCCGAGCAGCTTCTCCAGGGCGTACTCGACGTCGGACTTCCACGACAGCGCCGTACGCAACTCCAGTCGCAGCCGGGGATAGCGGGGGTGTTGCCGCACCGTCTTGAAGCCGACGGAGAGGAAGAAGTCGGCCGGGGCGACACATCCGCCGCGCCCTTCCCCCGCCTCCCCGAACTTGGCGTCGCCAAACGCCTCGATGGCCTTGATACCGCGCTTGGTGAGATCTCGGGCGACGCCCTGCACCAGCATCCGCCCCAAACCACCGCCGGAAAAGGCCGCCACGATGTGTGCCGTGGTGAGCAGAGCCGCGTCGGCGGAGACCGGTGAGGTGGGGAACGCCATCGACCGCGGCACGTAGGCGGGCGGGGCGTACATGACGAACCCGGCAGGCATTCCGTCGACGTAGGCCAGCTTGCCGCAGGAGCCCCACTCCAGGAGGGTCTGGGATACCCAGGCTTCCTTCTCCAAACCGGGATCGCCAGCCGTACCGGCCCGTTCGGCCGCCACCGGATCCAGCTCCCAGTAGACGCACTGCCGGCACGGACGCGGCAGGTCTTCCAGCGTGTCGAGGGTCAGACTGACCAGACGTCGCGACATTGGCGCATCCCCAAAGTATGGTCGGAGGCTGAAGCACCGTGAAGCATCGCCGCCTCCTTGCCCCCCGACGAGCGATCGTACGCTGGAACCACCCGCTGTGGGAGAGGTTGGACGGTTTCGCACAGCTTCGGGTCGTGGCCAGCCGCAAAACCAGCAGGTCCGCGATGTGGACTGCCTCCGGTGCCGATGACGCTGATCGCTGTTGCGGACTAGGATCGACAAACCAACGCTGTGCCGCCAGATTTGTCGGCCTGCCCAGCGACCCGCGTGATCGAGGTGATGTCATGACCGGCACGACGCTCGACGACTATACCGATCGCTACGCCCGGCGCGTCCGCGGTATGACGGCATCGGAGATCCGAGCTTTGTTCGCCGTAGCCAGCCGCCCGGAAGTGGTGTCGCTCGCCGGCGGTGCGCCGTACATCGCCGCGCTGCCGCTCGACGCGGTGGGCGAGATGCTGGGTCGACTCGCCGCCGAGCAGGGCACGACCAGCCTCCAGTACGGCATCGGTCAGGGCACTCTCGAGTTGCGTGAGCGCATCTGCGAGGTAATGGCGCTTTCCGGCATCGACGTGAACTGTGGTGCCTCCCCGGAGGACGTGGTGGTGACCGTCGGCGGGCAACAAGCGCTCGACCTGGTCGCCCGGCTCTTCCTCGACCCGGGTGACGTCGTCCTGGCCGAGGGCCCCACCTACGTCGGCGCCCTGGGGGTCTTCCAGGCCGCCCAGGCGCAGGTGGTGCACGTACCGATGGACGACGACGGCCTGGTGCCCGAGGCGCTGGAGGCGGCCATCGCCGAGGTGGCCCGCTCCGGCCGCCGGGCCAAGTTCCTCTACACGATCCCGACCTTCCAGAACCCGACCGGCGTGACGCTAACCGACGAGCGGCGGGAACGGGTGCTCGACATCTGCGAGCGGGCCGGCCTGCTGGTGGTCGAGGACGACCCGTACGGGCAGCTCGGCTTCGACGGTGACGCGCCGGCCCCGCTGCGCGCCCGCCGCCGGGATGGTGTCTTCTACCTGAGCACCTTCTCCAAGACCTTCGCCCCCGGGCTGCGGGTGGGTTGGATCCTCGCGCCGCACGCGGTACGGGACAAGCTGGTCATCGCCAGCGAGGCGCAGATCCTGTGCCCCAGCAACTACGCCCAGGCCGCGGTGTCCACCTACCTGTCGACCATGCCGTGGCGGGAGCAGCTCAAAACCTACCGCGAGATCTACGGGGAACGCCGGGACGCGTTGCTGGCGGCCCTGGCCGATTTGATGCCGTCCGGCACCACCTGGACCGAGCCCAAGGGTGGACTCTTCGTCTGGGCGTCCCTGCCGGACGGGCTGGACGCGAAGGCGATGATGCCGCGTGCCATCACCGCCCGGGTGGCCTACGTGCCCGGCACCGGTTTCTACGCCGACGGCTCCGGAGCCGGGAACATGCGGCTCAATTTCTCGTTCCCGCCGCCGGAGCGGATCCGCGAGGGGGTCCGTCGGCTGGCCAGCGTGATGGAGCAGGAGATGGCGATGCGCCAGGTCTTCGGCCCGGTGGCACGACCGTCCCATCGCCGTCGTGGGCAGGCCGGGGCGGACGTGCCAGGTCCCGACTTGGCATGATCTTCCCCATGAGTACGACCCCGGCCAGCAGCCCGTATCCGACCGACCGGCCAGCTCCACCCCTGCCGGAGGCCCTTTCCGACCTCCGGGTCCTGGTGCTGGCCGGCGGGCTCTCCTATGAGCGTGACGTGTCGCTACGATCCGGTCGCCGAGTGCTCGACGCACTGCGGTCGGTGGGGGTAGAGGCGGAACTACACGACGCCGACAGCGCCCTGCTGCCAGTTCTGACCGCCGACCCCCCGGACGCCGTGGTGATCGCGCTGCACGGCTCGACCGGTGAGGACGGGTCGCTGCGCGGGGTCCTCGATCTGTGCGACGTGCCCTACGTCGGCTGCGACGCCCGGTCGGCGCGGCTGGCCTGGGACAAGCCGTCCGCGAAGACGGTGCTGCGCGAGGCGGGCATTCCGACGCCCGACTGGGTGGCGCTGCCGCACGACCGCTTCTCGGAGCTGGGTGCGGTCGCGGTGCTGGACCGGATCGTCGACCGCCTCGGGTTGCCGCTCATGGTGAAGCCGACCCAGGGCGGTTCCGGGCTGGGTGCCGCCGTGGTCCGGGACGCTGCTGCCCTACCAGCCGCGATGGTGGGCTGCTTCGCCTACGACACCACGGCGCTGGTCGAGCGCTACATCCCGGGCATGGACGTGGCGGTCTCCATCGTCGACCTGGGCGATGGTCCTCAGGCTCTACCGGCGGTCGAGATCGTCCCGCGCAACGGGGTCTACGACTACGCGGCCCGCTACACCGCCGGCCTGACCACGTGGCACAGTCCGGCCCGGCTGGCACCGGCCGTGGCGGCCAGGGTGGCCGAAGTAGCCCTGGCCGCACACTCCGCCCTCGGGCTGCGTGACCTGTCCCGGGTCGACCTCATCGTCGACGCGGCCGGGGACCCGCACGTGCTGGAGGTCAACATCTCACCCGGGATGACCGAGACGTCGCTGCTGCCACTGGCGGTACAGGCTGCCAATCTCGACTTCGGCAAGCTACTCGGGTCGTTGGTGGCCCGAGCGGCGGCTCGGCGGGGCTAGCGCCCCGACAGGCCGGGCTAGTAACCAGCACACCCGCAGGCCGCCCGCCGCACTGTCATTCACCCATCGGTACGGCGAGTCGCGCCGGCCCTGCCGCCGATGTCGCCACCAGTTTCGTCACTCGCTTCACTGCTGACGTCTTCGCTGGTTTCGCCGTTGGTGTCCTCGTCGATTTCGCCGTTGGTGTCTTTGCTGGTTTCGCCGTTGTTGGCTTCGTCGGCCCCAACATCGCCTCCCTGGTCGGTGTCCCGGGATGCTTCCTCAGGCTCCGCTACCGACTTCCCCTTGACCGCCAACTCCTCCACCGGGAGGGTCACCCCGGCTGATGCCTGCTGAGCCAGACTCGACGGTGCCTGCCACTCGATACGGGGCGGCTCCGCCAGCGTACGACCGCCGAACTCGGCGAGCCATGCCGCGACGAGTGCGAGGTTCTCCCGCCACACTGATTCGGGAATCGGCGGCAGGATGTCGTCCCACAGGGACAGGAACGTGCCGCGAAGCTGCAACCGCCCGTACGGGCGGGCCAGGAACCACATGTGGAAGTGTGCGGAGCCGTCCCCCCAGCGGTTGACGTGCACTCGCGCCACACCGTCGAGCGACCGGATGGCTCGCTCCAGCCGGACGGTCATCACCCCGAGTTCAGCGGCCAGCAGGTTCGGCAGATCACCGAGGTCCAGGTGAGATCGGGACTCCAGGATGAGCACCATTGGCAGCCCGCTGGGGCGGTCCATAGCGCGTACTCGCCAGCGTTCGCTGACCCAGATGTAGGCCTCGTCCGGCGTCTCGCAGGCCGCGCAAACGCTGGATCCCTCGCCCTTGCGGGCCGGTTCGACGTCGACCGGTTCGTCGAGTTGCTTGACGCGGAGATCGCCTTCGAATGGGAACGACGGCCATTGGGCGAACTTGGGAATGCGAGGGGTGTGGGACACGACGCTGACCCTAACCGAGTGAGGGACACCTCGGGAGAGTCCAGGGGCCTACATCCACCGATGGACCACACCGACTCGATGTCGTTCATCCACAGGGCCAGACCGCCATCTACGCGCGGTTTCACGTGAAACCACGGGCGCCTGTGGAAAACGCCTGTGGATTACTTCAAGGGCCCCATCGCCGCGTGGACGGCTCTGGAATCGGCTTGTCCTGGACTTCCGCCTACCTGCCCCCACCCCTGCCCCTTCGCAGCCGGTTTCACGTGAAACAGCACGACCTACCCGGGCTACGCCTTCCCGCCCGAAGCGTGACGCCAGTCTGCTACCGCACTCGGGGACCAGGGCGGCGATGCAGGCCTGCTACCGCACCCAAGACAAGGCAGGACAGGACAGGGCAGGGCAGGGAGGCGATACGGCCCCAACCCGGTTCACCGACACAAACGGGCGGCGGGCCCTCCCACTCGGAAGAACCCGCCGCCCGCGTACGACTGCCGGATCGGCCATGCCCTACTGCTGGATCGAGCCGCACCCGACTGCCGATTCGAGTGCCGATCCGTCAGGTGACGATCGACTCCTGTTCTTCGGTGCCGATGATCTCGACGATCCGCTCCAGGTCGTCCACACTGGCGAACTCGATGGTGATCTTGCCCTTGTTCCGCCCGAGGTCGACCTTGACCCGCGTGTCGAACCGGTCGGAGAGCCGTTCGGCCAGCTCCGTCAATCCGGGGGCATGCGGTTTGGGCCGCCGCTTCGCCGGTGTGGTGTTGGTCGGCGTCTCCTCCATCCCAGCAAGCTTGACCAGTTCCTCGGTCGACCGGACGGAAAGCCCTTCCGCGACGATACGAAGGGCCAGCTTCTCCTGCGCCGCAGCATCGTCCAAGCCGAGCAGGGCACGAGCGTGGCCAGCCGAGAGCACTCCGGCCGCCACCCGGCTCTGCACCTGTGGCGGCAGGTTCATGAGCCGGATGGTGTTGGAGATCTGCGGCCGGCTCCGGCCGATCCGGCGGGCCAGCTCTTCATGAGTGACACCGAACTCATCCAGCAACTGCTGATAGGCCGCAGCTTCTTCCAACGGGTTCAGGTTCGCCCGGTGGATGTTCTCCAGCAGTGCGTCCCGGAGCATCGCGTCGTCCCGGGTGTCCCGGATGATCGCCGGGATCTTCTCCCGCCCGACCGCCTGGGCCGCCCGCCACCGCCGCTCGCCCATGACGAGCTCGAACTGCTCGCCGCCGTCCAACTCGCGGACGACGATGGGCTGGAGAAAGCCGACCTCCTCGATCGAGACCTTGAGTTCCTCCAGGGCCTCGTCCTCGAAGATCTGCCGAGGCTGCTTGGGGTTCGGCACGATCGCCTCGACCGGGATCTCCGCGAACCGCGCACCCGGTACCGGCGCCAGTTGAGACACCGGCTCGACGTACGACTTGGCCGGGACTGCCGGGCTAGCCGAAGCAATCCCGACTTCGTCCCGCACCGGGCTCCCGCCGGACGGCTGGTCGACCAAACCCAACGGGTCGGTGGTCGACTCGGCCGGCTCCACCGGGCCGGTGGGAATCAGCGCGCCAAGGCCCCGTCCCAGGCCCCCTCGCGGACGGTTCTTCATGCCACGCCTCCCACCGAATTGACCGACCTAGGCATTGCGGCCGACCGGCTCTCTGACCCCACGTTCCGCGATCTCCTGGGCCGCCGCGAAGTAACTCATGGCGCCCCGCGAACCCGGATCGTAGGTCATGACCGACTGGCCATAGCTGGGCGCCTCGGACACCCGGACGTTACGGGGAATGACGGCCTGCAAAACCCTGTCACCGAAGTGGTTCCGGACGTCCTGCTCGACCGCGTCAGCCAGCCGGGTACGCCGGTCGTACATCGTGAGCAGGATGGTCGAGACGTTGAGTGCCGGGTTCAGGTGCTGCTTGACCAGGTTGATGTTGTTGATCAGTTGGTTGAGCCCTTCCAAGGCGTAGTACTCGCACTGGATCGGGATCAGCACCTCCTGGGCGGCCACGAGCGCGTTGACCGTCAACAGGCCGAGCGACGGCGGGCAGTCGATGAAGACGTAGTCGAACTGCTCAGGGTGGGAGGCGATCGCCCGACCCAACCGGGTCTCGCGAGCCACCATGGACACCAGCTCGATCTCGGCTCCGGCGAGGTCGATCGTGGCCGGTACGCACCACAGGTTCGGGATGCCCTCCACCCCCTGCGCCACCTCTGCCAACGGCAGGTTGTCGATCAGGCAGTTGTAGACATCCGGAACTCCGGCATGGTGGGGCACGTTCAGCCCGGTCGAGGCGTTTCCCTGCGGATCCAGGTCGACCACCAGTACCCGGTTACCGTGCAGCGCGAGGGCTACCGCCAGGTTGACCGTGGTCGTCGTCTTTCCCACCCCACCCTTCTGGTTGGCGACGCAGATGACCCGGGACCTGGCCGGCCGAGGCATCGTCACCTCGCCACTCGGATTCAGGATTTGCACGGCGCGCATTGCCTCCATAGCCAACGGTGGGTCATCCTCTTCGCGCGGCGGCGTTTCACGTGAAACGTACGCGTCAACTTCGCCTTCGCTGGCGGCGGGCCCGCCAGCGGGCATGGGCGTGTCGTGGTGAGCTGGGTTCTGGTGCTCCGCTGCCTGAGCGGCGCCGGTCGAAACGACCTCGACTTCACGATCCTTCGGGGGTGGTGGCTGTCGCACGTCCTGCGTCGGTACGCCGCCAGCCGTCGACCGTCTGCGGTTCGGTAGGCCGACCGGGTCTGCCTGAGGCTCCGAGGAAGGACCGTGCCGGCGTAGCGGATGTGACGCGTCATCGTCCTTCTGACCGCCGCTCAACCGCGCCCATTGCCGGCCGACCCGGTCCCGGGCGGCCCAGCCCTCGTAGTTTGTTTCACGTGAAACGGCGACCTCATTCGAGGGTTGGCCGCCGTGGTTCGCTATTCCTGTCTCGTACCTACCGTCTTCATACACCGTGTCATCCCTGCCCGCTTCGGATGGATCGGTCGGCGTCGGTGGCAGCTCGAAACCCAGCCCCAGAATCAACGCGGTTCGAAACCGCAGGGGCCTCCTGTGGGACGCCACCGAGGTCCGGTCCACATTATCGACGCGCGGCCAGCCTACGGGGGACAGGCGGGCCGAGGCCACGGCTGACGGCAGGGTGAGTCGTCACAATCCCCCCGAGCAAGCAAGAAAGAGCAAAGCCTGCGTCTACCGCTGTGGTTGCGATCGTCCGCCCCGGTTGCCGCCGAAGGCGCTCCCCGGCGGGGGGCCAGACCGGCGTTCGGCCCGAGTCGATCGAGTTTCCCGTTGCGGGGTCTTCGCCGTCTTCCCCCTCGTCGCCTTCCCCTTCGGAGCTTCCACCGCCCGCTCCCGGACGATCTCCACCACCGTGGTCGGCGGATCGATCACCCCGACCCCGCACCGTCGTACGCTCGCTGGCCCGCCCCCCAGCCGCTCGACCGCGGCGTGGTGTTCGGTCACCTCATCAGCCGCCGAGGCGCCCTTGAGCGCCAACAGCCGACCACCCACGGCCGCCAGCGGCAGGCACCACCCGGCCAGCCGATCGAGCGGGGCTACCGCCCGAGCGGTCACCACATCCGCAGGCGGCAGGCCACCGGACCCGGCGCGGTTCGAGACGACCTCTTCCGCCCGGGCCCGCAGCACGGTCACCGACCGGTCGAGGCCCAGCAGCGCGACCGCCTCGGCCAGGAAGGCGGTCCGTCGGGCCAGCGGCTCGATCAGGGTGACCGAGAGGTCCGGACGGGCCACCGCCAACACAAGTCCGGGCAGTCCCGCGCCGGAACCGACATCCACCACCGAGCAGTCCGGGGGCAGCAGCTCGGCCACGGCGGCGCAGTTGATCAGGTGGCGCTCCCAGATCCGGGGCGCCTCCCGAGGACCGATGAGGCCCCGTACCACCCCGTCCGTGGCCAGCAGTTCCGCGTACCTCTCCGCCAGCGGGAGCCGTTCGCCAAAGAGCGTACGGGCGGCCTGCGTCAACTCCGGTGGCAGCGGCACGACCTGGGACGGGACAGCGGACGGGCCGGGTGGTGTGCCACCCGGCCCGAAAACGGCGTCAGCCGCCGACTCGTTCGTCATGACTGGATCAGGAAACGGGACGGACGACGATGCGCCGGTTCGGCTCGACGCCCTCCGACTCGCTCTCGACCCCGGCCATCGCGTTGACCACGTCGTGCACGCACTTACGCTCGAAGGCCGACATTGGTTCGAGGCGTACCGCCTCTCCGTACTCCTTCACCTTCTCGACCGCGTTACGCGCGACGGCACCGAGTTCCTTTCGCCGGGCGGCGCGGTAGCCGCCGACGTCCAGCAGCAGTCGGCTCGGTGATCCGGTCTGCCGGAACACGGCAAGGCGAGTCAGTTCCTGGAGCGCCTCCAGGGTGGCACCCCGCTGGCCGACCAGCGGCTGCAACCGACCGCCGACCACCTCGACCATCGGTCGTCCACCGGACACCAGTTCGTCGATGTCGCCGTCGTAATCGAGGATGTCCAACAGCCCCTCGATGTAGTCGGCCGCGATCTCGCTCTGCCGGAAGAGTTCGGCGTCCGACGTGCTGGACGGGGCCTTGCCATTCGCCGGGGCCGGGGCCTCCGCCTCGTCTTCGACGTCGCCCTCGGTGTCACTGTCGACCTGCGCCGCGACCGGGGCGGCCTCTTCGTCGAGTGGCTGCTCGGTACGCGGAATGCTGGTGTCGGTCACGGTCTCATCTCCGTAGTCGCTCGGCCGGACCGTACGGTCCGTTGATTCCCCTGGTCGGCGGGAGGTCGCCGGATCCACGGGCACGTCTCTTCGGGCAGTTTCGCCCCTGACCACACCGGTACGCGGCGAAATCCGGATCCGGCGCGCACCGACACGGCGGCGGCACGGTTCCGTCTCCCACCGGTTGCAGGCCAGACCGTCGAGGCCCGACCGGCAACGTGGCGGTTCAGCTCTGTGGCTTGGCCGGGCGACCCTTCTTGGGGTTGACCGGCTTCGCGCCTGGCTTGGGGCCGGCCACCTTGGGGACAGGCTTGACCTCGGGCTTCGTCTCGACGGCCTTACGGCCGAAGAGTCCGGGCTTGGCCTTGGCAGCTGGCTTCGTGGTCTTGCCGGCGTTGGCGGTGGGCGGCGGCGGGAACTTGCGCAGCACCCACTGCTGCTGGGCGAGGGTGACCAGGTTGTTCGTCACCCAGTAGATGATCACACCGATCGGGAAGATCGCGCCAGAGATCAGCAGCGAGGCGGGGATGCCGTAGAGCATCAGTCGCTGGATCATCCGCTGCTGCGGGTCCTCCGCCCAACCGGTCTTCAGAATCATCTGTCGGCTGGTCAGGTAGGTGGTGGTAATCATCATGAGCACCAGGACGCCCGCCATGATCTTGACGGTGGTGCCGTTGGCACCGAGCGCGGCGAGTTCATCTGCAGTAGAGCCGAACTTACCGGCAATCGGGGCAGTGAAGATCTTGGCGCTGGCCGCGCTGTCGAACTGGTCCGCCGCCCAACCGTAGAGCGTCTTGCCCTCGTTCGCCGGGCTGAGCCGACGCAGCACGTGGAAGAGACCGAGGAAGACCGGAATCTGCAGGAACATCGGAAGGCAACCCATCAGCGGGTTGGCCTTCTCCTCCCGATAGAGCTCCATCATCTCTTTCTGGAGCGTCTCCCGGTCACCCTTGTGCTTCTCCTGAAGCGCCTTGACCTTCGGCTGGAGCGCCTGCATCGCCCGCTGCGACTTGATCTGCTTCACGAAGACCGGGAAGAGGATCGCTCGAACGGTGACGACCAGGAAGATGATCGCGAGGATCCAGGACCAGTTGGTGCCCAACACCGCAGTCGCCGGCACGCCGATGGTGTCCCAGGCCGAGTGCCAGAACAGCAGGATCCACGAAATCGCCCAGTAGATCCAGTCGAGACTCAATTCGGGGCTCCAGTCACATCGGCACGGCGGCGGCCGCCCGGCTCCGGCACCGGGTCATATCCACCAGGGTGGAAAGGGTGGCAGCGCAGCAGCCGTCGTACCGCCAGCGATGCTCCCCGGAGCGCACCGTGCTGCGCGATCGCAGTCAAGGCGTAGGCACTGCACGACGGGTAGAACCGACAGCGGGCCGGCAGTGCCGGGCTTATCC
The DNA here is from genome assembly GCF_014203835.1 of Micromonospora polyrhachis. NCBI lineage: Bacteria > Bacillati > Actinomycetota > Actinomycetes > Micromonosporales > Micromonosporaceae > Micromonospora > Micromonospora polyrhachis. Next base: position 3,279,773 of record NZ_JACHJW010000001.1, read on the forward strand.
AACGACGGTACGCGATGATGGGTCCGGCCAGCATTCGGGCACCGGGTGAAGTCGCCCGTGGAATGCTGTTCTCGCTGCTCATCGGGATCGCCGCCCCGCCCGACGAGCGGTCCGGGCGGCGGCGAGCGCCGCATCGAGGTCGGCTCCGAGCCGGACGTACGAGAGCTGGTCGGCACCGGGTAGCGCCCGTACCACGAGGGTGCTGCCGGCCGGCAGGTCGGACAGCCGGTCCCGGACGAGATGTCGCAGCCGACGCCGGACGGCATTGCGTACCACCGCTCCGCCAACGGCCTTGGACACGACAAAGCCGGCGCGGGTCGGCACGGAAGCTTGCTCCGCACCTGTGCTCCGCGCCGGCTCGGCCGACGAGTTTCCGTCTAGGCCCCTGGATGGGGCTGTGGGGATCGGCAGGTCAAGGTGTACGACGACAGCACCGCGACCGGCACGTCGTCCGCCTCGGATTGCCGCAGCAAACTCACGGCTGTGGCGGAGGCGTTGCGTGGCCGCCAGCACGACTGCCTACATCCCCTGACTCAGACCCCCGGTCGACGCTCAGGCCGACAGGCGGGCACGGCCCTTCGTGCGGCGGGTCGAGATGATGGCGCGGCCGGCCCGGGTGCGCATGCGCAGCCGGAAGCCGTGGGTCTTCGCGCGCCGGCGGTTGTTCGGCTGGTAGGTGCGCTTGCTCACGTCAGGCTCTCCGTCTTCGTACGTCCCGAGATGCCGGGGTCGTAGTGGTCTGGCGTTGGTCACCACGGCGGGCAGCCGCGATGCGGTGGCCACTTCACCGGGTGGCCATAGTGCGTTTGGTCACCGCGGCTGGTGGCCGTGGTCGATGCTGCCCGACGACGCGTAGCCAGCGACCGTGAACAGCAAGCACTCATCACCCTAGCAGAGGGCAACAGAGCAGCCGATCGAGCCTACGCACGAGATCAAGAGGCGTCAAACACGTCCGGTCACGGCGGATCCGGGTACGCGGCGACATACCCCTTCTCGCGTCTTCCGGCCCACGTCGTCGGGCCCGCTCCGTCAGGTCGCACCCGCCCCGCCGGGCCCGTCGGTTGAAGGGGTGTGGACAACGCTGTTAGCGTGCCCGATTGCGGTCAGCGTCAGGAGAGCCAGCCCCCAGGGGGACTCACTGCCGCTGCCGGGCAAGACCGAACAAGGCGGTCAATCGTTCGGCACGGTGAACCCGCTTCAGCGCCACAGAAGGCAAAAACAGGTCCGACGCAGGTCTGGCGACGGCCGCGGTCAGTCGGTACACAGGTTGTGGATAACCTGTGGATGACGATTCGGCCAGGTGCCTTTCCAGCGAGGTCACGCCTGTTCGAGCGCGGTGCAGGCCCGGAACGGCCGACTGACGACGACACGGCGGCCGGGAACGCAGGAGCAATGGGGGTGGCGTGACGGTGGCCGAATCGATCGACCTTGCCGCGGTGTGGCTGGCAACGACCGACGAGATGGCCGACGAGATCGTCTCGGCCCAGCAACGCGCCTACCTCCGACTGACCCGGCTACGGGCGATCGTCGAGGACACCGCGCTGCTCTCCGTACCGGACGCGTTCACCCGGGACGTGATCGAGTCCCGGCTCCGCCCGGCCATCACCGAGACCCTGTCCCGCCGGCTCGGTCGCCCCATCCAGGTGGCGGTCACGGTACGACCGCCGGAGGACGGCCAGGGACGCCCCACCGGCACCATCTACGGCACCAGCTCCGCCAGCGAGGTGGGTGGGTTCCCGCCACCCGACAACTACGGCGGTCCCGCCGACACCGGCCAGCACCCCGTTTCGGGGGCACCCGCCCCAGGAGGGTCACCGACCGGGTATTCCGGTGATCCTGGCGGCGGGCAGCAGTTCGGCCCCAGTGAGGGCGGACACCGCCCGGGTGGTGGTGGTCTCCGAGGAGGCCTGATCCCGACCAGTCGGGACGGTCAGGAGACCCTCTTTCCCGCGCCCTATCCGCCGCCACACCGGAGCCCCGCGCCGCACCAGGAGCGACGCGGGCTCGACGACCGGGCAGCCGAACCCGCCGGAGTGGGTCAGGCCGCGATCGACCACCGGCAACTCGATCGTCGGTTCCCGGACGACGATCCCCTGCTGCACGTCGACCCGGCACTACGGTTGCCCCGCCCCGGAGACACCGACAGCGGACCGGGGCGTAATGCGCCCGTCGACCGACCGGGCGGACGGGACGACCGCCGTGGCCTGCCCGGTACGGAGACCGGCGGCAACCGGCTCAACCCCAAGTACATGTTCGAGACGTTCGTCATCGGTTCCTCCAACCGGTTCGCCCACGCCGCGTCGGTGGCGGTGGCCGAGTCGCCGGCGAAGGCGTACAACCCGCTGTTCATCTACGGCAGCTCCGGGCTGGGCAAGACCCACCTGCTGCACGCGATCGGCCACTACGCCACGACGTTGGGCAACGCCCGCTCGGTGCGGTACGTCTCGACCGAGGAATTCACCAACGACTTCATCAACTCGCTCCGGGACGACAAGACCAGTGCGTTCCAACGGCGCTACCGCGATGTCGACATCCTCCTGATCGACGACATCCAGTTCCTGGAGACCCGTGAACGGACCCAGGAGGAGTTCTTCCACACCTTCAACACGTTGCACAACGCCAACAAGCAGATCGTGATCACCTCCGACCGGTCCCCGAAGCAGCTGGCGACCCTGGAGGATCGGCTGCGGACCCGGTTCGAGTGGGGCTTGCTAGCCGACATCCAGCCACCGGACCTGGAGACCCGGATCGCGATCCTGCAGAAGAAGGCCGCCCAGGAACGCCTGTTCGCCCCGCCGGACGTCCTTGAATTCATCGCGTCCCGGATCTCCGCCTCGATCCGAGAGTTGGAAGGTGCCCTGATCCGGGTCACCGCGTTCGCCTCGCTGACCCGTTCACCGGTCGAACTGTCGCTCGCCGAGGAGGTCCTCCGCGACTTCATTCCGGACGGTAGCGGGCCGGACATCACCGCCGACCAGATCATGGTCGCCACCGCCGACTACTTCGGGGTCAGCCTGGAGGACCTGCGTGGGCACTCCCGTTCTCGGGTGCTGGTCAACGCCCGCCAGGTCGCCATGTATCTGTGTCGAGAACTGACCGACCTGTCGTTGCCCCGGATCGGGCAGGCATTCGGGGGGCGGGACCACACCACGGTGATGCACGCCGACCGGAAGATCCGACAGCAGATGGCCGAACGCCGCTCGCTCTACAACCAGATCGCCGAGCTGACCAACCGGATCAAGCAGACCCCCTGACCCTGTCGTCCGCGCGGTAGTCGCCGCCACGCGCCCGTCCGCGCCCCGAGATGCCGGTGCTGTTCGTAATCGGCTGACGACACCTCGCGCACAGTCATGCCCCGCAACCGGCACTCGCCGCTGCCGTCGGGACCGCTGTCCCGACGTCCCCGAGCCCGCCCGATAAGTGAGGTTTCGCGCTTTCCGAAGCTGGGTAGCCAGATTTCGGCTTCCAACCAGGCCGCCGTTCTCCACCACCACCGGCCTGGTTGTCCACCGCCCCTGTGGATAACAGGGCGTCGCCCGCCATAGTTATCCACAGGTTGTGGACAGACCCTGGGGATAGCACTGTGGACAAACACGAAGGGTAGTCGAGTTATCCACAGCTCTCCATCGGCCTGTGCATAGCCTGTTGAAGGTTCTGGGGATAACGTCCTTCGTCTGCCCACTGGTCATCCACAGGTCTGGGGAGAAACTCGGTGGATAACCGGTGGAAAACCTGTGGATGACGGTGGATAACCTGAGGCCGACTCAGGGGCTGTGGACGAAGACCCCGGTTTATCCCCCGGTTATCCACCGACAACCCACCGGTGCATAACTTCCTGACCTGCGGAAACGTTGGATATCCACAGTTTGCACAGCACCGATGAAGACGATGAGTTATCTCTTCAAGAGAACAAAAACCAATCATCACCGTTGGGGATTCTGTGGATTGTTCGATCGGGCTTCCGCAGCGAAGCAGTCATCGACCGGAACACCCGGGGGCGGGCACGCAGACAAAAATGCGGCGGCCTAAGGTGCGAGGGAGAGCCGCACGGACGGCCGGGTCGGAAGACAGCCGCCGGCATGAGACAGTTGTCGCTGACGTCGACGCGGAGGCATGACATGAAGTTCCGAGTGGAGCGCGACGCGCTCGCCGACGCGGTGGCCTGGACAGCGAAGAGCCTGCCCAGCCGCCCTTCGGTGCCGGTGCTAGCCGGGGTGATGCTGCGAGTCGCCGACAGCAGCCTGCACGTCTCCGGGTTCGACTACGAAGTCTCCAGCCAGGTCACCGTCGAGGTGCAGGGTGACTCGGACGGCGCCGCCCTGGTCTCCGGTCGCCTCCTTGCCGAGATCACCAAGGCGTTGCCGGCAAAGCCGGTGGACATCGCCGCCGTCGGTGCCCACCTGGAGCTGGTCTGCGGTAGCGCCCGTTTCACGCTGCCGACGATGCCGGTCGAGGACTATCCGAGCCTGCCGGAGATGCCGGCCAGCGCCGGCACGATCGACGCTGCGGCGTTCGCGGCGGCGGTGTCACAGGTCGCCGTTGCCGCCGGCCGGGACGAGACCCTGCCGATGATGACCGGCGTACGTATCGAGCTGACCGGCACGACCCTGGCGATGCTCGCCACCGACCGCTATCGGCTGGCCATGCGCGAGATGCAGTGGAACCCGGACGACCCCGAGGTGAGCATCACCGCCCTCGTACCGGCCCGGACCCTGCACGACACCGCGAAGACGCTCGGCCCAATCGGTGGCAACGTGACGATGGCCTTGGCCCAGGGCTCCGCCGGGGAAGGCATGATCGGCTTTGCCGGCGGTACCCGCCGGACCACCAGTCGGCTGCTGGACGGCGCCAACTACCCGCCGGTTCGCTCGCTCTTCCCCGCCAGTCACAACGCCGAGGCCCGGGTTGCGGTCTCGGCGTTGGTCGAGGTCGTCAAGCGGGTCGCCCTGGTCGCCGAGCGGACCACTCCGGTGCTGCTGAGCTTCAGCGCCGACGGCCTGGTCGTCGAGGCGGGCGGCACGGAGGAGGCCCGAGCCAGCGAGGCGATGGACGCCACCTTCACCGGCGAGCCGCTGACCATCGGCTTCAACCCGCAGTACCTCATCGACGGCCTGCAGAACCTCGGCGCACCGACTGCGGTGTTCCGCTTCGTCGACGCGTTCAAGCCAGCGGTGCTCTCCCCGTCCGGTGAGGATGGCGAGATCATTCCGGGGTACCGCTACCTGATCATGCCGATCCGGGTCACTCGCTGACCCCGCTGGCACCAACCGCACCGAACGCACCGAAGGGGAAGTAGATGCAGCTCGGCATCGTGGGGCTCGGCCGGATGGGCGGCAACATGCGCGAACGACTGCGCGCCGCCGGCCACGAGGTGGTCGGCTACGACCAGAGCCCGGAGGTGACCGACGTCGCGAGCCTGGCCGAGCTGGCCGAGAAGCTGACCGCGCCGCGGGCGGTCTGGGTGATGGTGCCGGCGGCGGTCACCGAGGCCACCATCGACGGGCTCGCCGAGGTGCTCTCCCCGGGCGACATCATCATCGACGGCGGGAATTCCCGGTTCAGCGACGACGGACCGCGCGCGGAACGCCTCGACCGGCAGGGTATCGGCTACCTCGACGTCGGTGTCTCCGGTGGCGTGTGGGGCCGGGAGAACGGCTACGCCCTGATGGTCGGTGGCGACCAGGAGCACGTCGCCCGGCTGATGCCGATCTTCGAGTCACTCAAGCCGGCGGGGGAGTTCGGCTTCGTACACGCCGGACCGGTCGGCGCCGGGCACTACGCCAAGATGGTGCACAACGGCATCGAGTACGGCCTGATGCATGCCTACGCCGAGGGCTACGAGCTGCTGGCCAAGTCCGAGCTGGTCACCAACGTGCCCGGGGTGTTCAAGTCGTGGCGGGAGGGCACCGTCGTCCGCTCCTGGCTGCTCGACCTGCTCGACCGGGCCCTCGAAGAGGACCCGGAGTTGTCCAGCCTGCGCGGTTACGCCGAGGACACCGGCGAGGGCCGGTGGACGGTCGACGAGGCGGTGCGGCTGGCCGTACCGATGAACGTCATCGCCGCCGCCCTGTTCGCCCGGTTCGCCTCGCGACAGGACGACTCGCCGGCCATGAAGGCCGTCGCGGCGTTGCGGTTCCAGTTCGGCGGCCACGCCATCCACAAGAACTAGGCGGCGAGCCTAGATCGTGTACGTCCGTCGGCTAGAACTGGTCGACTTCCGCTCGTACGAGCGGGTCGAAATCGACCTGAACCCCGGCGGGAACGTACTCGTCGGCTCCAACGGGGTGGGTAAGACCAACCTCGTCGAGGCGCTCGGCTATGTGGCGACCCTGGCAAGTCACCGGGTCGCCACCGACGCGCCGCTGGTGCGGGCCGGTGCGGACGCGGCGGTGATTCGATGTGCCATCGTGCACGACGCTCGCGAACTGCTGGTCGAGTTGCAGCTCGTGCCGGGCCGGGCCAACCGGGCCCGGTTGGGGCGATCACCGGTCCGACGGGCCCGGGACGTGCTTGGCGCGCTGCGCCTGGTGCTCTTCGCCCCGGAGGATCTCGAACTGGTCCGGGGCGACCCGGCCGAGCGGCGGCGCTACCTCGACGATCTGCTGGTTACCCGGATGCCCCGATACGCTGGGGTACGCGCCGACTACGAGCGGGTGGTCAAGCAACGTAACGCCCTGCTCCGTACGGCGTATCTCGCCCGTCGGGCCGGTCGTCCCCGCGGCACGCGCCCCCGTCCGGAGGCCGGGGACCCGGAGCTGGGCGGAGCCGCTACCGACCTGTCCACCCTCGACGTCTGGGACACCCACCTGGCGCACCACGGGGCGGAGTTGCTGGCTGGCCGACTCGAACTCGTCGCGGCCCTGAGTCCGCATGTGACCAAGGCGTACGACGCGGTCGCGGCCGGTCGGGGTGCGGCGGGGATGAGCTACCGGTGCTCGGTGGATCTCACCGACGTACCACCCGATCGGCCTGCCCTCCAGGCGGCGTTGGCGGCGGCGCTGGCCGGCTCCCGGGCCGCCGAGGTGGAACGGGGTGTGACCCTGGTCGGGCCACATCGGGACGACCTCGCGCTCAGCCTGGGGCCGCTGCCGGTCAAGGGATACGCGAGCCACGGCGAATCCTGGTCGTACGCGTTGGCGTTGCGGCTGGCCGCCTACGACCTGCTCCGCTCCGACGGCATCGAGCCGGTACTTGTTCTCGACGACGTCTTCGCCGAGCTGGACGCCGGCCGGCGGGAACGGCTGGCCGATCTGGTCGCCGGGGCGAGTCAGCTGTTGGTCACCTGCGCGGTCGCCGAGGACGTGCCCCGGGCGCTGCGGGGTGCCCGCTACGAGGTGGCCGGAGGCGAGGTGCGTCGTGTCGAGTGATGCCGAGCCGCGCCGGGCGAGACCGGACGGTACGGGGGCCGGTGGCAGGCCGGTGGGCGAGGAGGAGTTGGCCGGGCCGGAGCTGGCTCGGGCGGTGCTGGACGCGGCCCGGGCCCGGCGGGAGGCGGCCCGGCCCAGACGGCGTACCCCGGGTGGGTCGGACCTGGCGGATGGTGACCGCACGTCGGCAGCCGGCCGGAGCGGATCTGGTCGGCGGCTACGGGGCTATTCCGGGCCGGGGCCCGATCCCCGCGACCCGCAGCTGCTCGGCAGCGTGCTGGCCCGACTGGTCAAGGCTCGGGGCTGGCAGCGGCCAGCGGCCGAGGCGACGGTCTTCGGCGAGTGGGAACGGGTGGTTGGTCCGGAGGTGGCCAAGCACAGCCGACCGGTCAAGCTGGAGAACGGCGAGTTGACCGTGGAGGCGGAGTCCACCGCGTGGGCGACCCAGCTGCGGCTGCTTGCCGCGTCGCTCCTACAGCAGATCGCCGCCGTGGTCGGCCATAACGTGGTGCGCAAGCTGCACATTCATGGACCGGCCGCGCCGTCGTGGTCCCGGGGGCCGCGTCGGGTGCCGGGCCGTGGCCCCCGGGACACGTACGGCTGACCGTCGTCCGGTGTCGTTGCCGGGCGGTACGCCGACCGGCTCGCCTGCCGCACCGCTTCGGCCGGCAGGCGTACGTGGTGCCCGTTCGGCGGGGTTGTCCACCGGGATGGTCGATCCGGACTTCAGGTCCTACCGGTGGAGCGGTCAGCCGTACACACAGACGGTGGAGCGGTCGGCCGTTCGCGTAGACGGTGGAGCGGTCAGCCGTTCGCGTAGACGGCGAAGCCCCGGTCGGCGCACCGGCGGTAGAAGCCGGCGAGCACGCTGAGCTCGGAGTGGAAGAAGCGCCAGTGCGGTGCCGCACCGGAATCGTCGCGAAGCGCGTCGAGACGGCTGTCCAGCCACCGGAGCTGCTGTTCGGGGAGGCGCCCGTCGGCGAGCGCGGCGCGGAGTACGGCACCGACCGTGTCGAATGTCACTGACTCCCCGTGCGGGCGGTGCCCTTCGGTGAATCGTTCGAGGCCGCCCGCGATCCAGGCGCAGCCGTCCGGGTCGATTACCGGGTCCTCGTCCTCGGCGGCGGCCTCTGTGGCGTACAGCACACCGTCGAGGCCGAGGAGCAGGTCTACCAGTTCCGTGTAGGCGGTTGCCGGCACCGTTCCGGTCTTCGCGATGTGTGTGGCGAGGGTGGCGGTTGGTGCGGGTACCTCGGGCAGGTCGGCGACCGTCCCGAAGTCGACGAACTCGGCCGGGGCCACCGGATCGTAGAACCGGCCGGTACGTGGCCAGTGCACCGCGACGTTCTCCAGCCCCACGGGCGTCACCTCTCTGAGTAGGTTGATGGCCGAGCGTCCGGTTTCCCGGAGCGCGTAACGCGAATTGTCAGGAATCATGAACGGCGACGCAAAATTACGGTACGGAGATGCCTCGCCGCGACCCCCGGTCGACAGCCGGTCCTGTCCGGCTGACATGTCGGGGCGGCAGGGGGCGATTGCCCGGTTGAGGTGTCGGGCTGGCAGGGGTGGCTTGCCGGCGCGGTGATTCGCCCAAGATCCGAACCTGGGCCTGTGGGGGGAGTCGTGGGCGGGGCCAATTTGGCCGCTACGGGGCCCTCAGGTCGTTTCCGAGGGTGCCGAGTGCCGGTTCTGTCGCCTCGGCACAGTAGGATCGATGCAGAGACGAGGACGCGGTATGGAGCGACGACACGGGCCGGTCGCGGCCCGGGCCGCCAGTCCGCCCCGCGTCTGAGCCGATCGCGATCCGCGGGCATTTCGCGGCGAGCGGCGCTTCGGCCCGTACCCTGCGAATTTCGATGGTGCCGGCCCGTGCCAACGTCGCGTCCTGTCCGCCGAACCCGCGCCCCGGACGCCCATGTGGTGCCTGGCGGGTGCGAGAAAGTGGCCGAAAAGGTGGCAGCGCAGAATAAGCAGGAGTACGGTGCCGAGTCGATTACCGTGCTGGAGGGCCTGGAGGCGGTCCGTAAGCGGCCCGGTATGTACATCGGCTCGACCGGTGAGCGGGGTCTGCACCACCTGGTCTGGGAGGTCGTGGACAACGCGGTCGACGAAGCCCTCGCTGGTCACTGCGACACGATCAATGTGACGCTGCTCGCCGATGGTGGCGTCCGGGTGGTCGACAACGGCCGGGGATTTCCGGTCGACCTGCACCCGAAACTGAAGAAGCCGGGTGTCGAGGTCGCGCTGACCGTGCTGCACGCGGGTGGCAAGTTCGACGGCAAGGCGTACGCGGTCTCCGGTGGTCTGCACGGCGTAGGTGTCTCGGTGGTGAACGCGCTCTCCGTCCGGATGGCGGTGGAGATCCAGAAGTCGGGTTACTTCTGGCGGCAGCAGTACCACAACTCCAAGCCCGGTCCCCTGGAGAAGGGTGAGGAGACCGACAAGACCGGCTCTTCGGTGTCGTTCTGGCCGGATCCGGACGTCTTCGAGACCGTCGACTTCTCCTTTGAGACCATCTACCGGCGGATCCAGGAGATGGCCTTCCTCAACCGGGGGCTGACCATCCAGTTGCGGGACGAGCGGGTCCAGGAGGAGGACGGTAAGCCACGTGAGGTGACGTTCTGTTACAAGGGCGGCATCTCGGACTTCGTCCGGCACCTCAACGCGCCGAAGACCCCGATCCACCGGTCGGTGATCGAGTTCGGTGCCGAAGAAGAGGGCATGTCGGTCGAGATCGCCATGCAGTGGAACGAGTCGTACGGCGAGTCGGTCTACACCTTCGCCAACACCATCAACACCCACGAGGGCGGCACCCACGAGGAGGGCTTCCGGGCCGCGTTGACCAGCGTGGTCAACCGGTACGGCACGGAGAAGAAGCTGCTCAAGGGCGACGAGAAGCTCTCCGGCGAGGACATCCGCGAGGGCCTGGCCGCGATCATCTCGGTCAAGCTGACCAACCCGCAGTTCGAGGGCCAGACCAAGACCAAACTGGGCAACACCCCGATCAAGAGCTTCGTGCAGCGGGTCTGCAACGAGTGGCTGGTGGACTGGTTCGACCGGAACCCGGCCGAGGTGAAGACCATCATCACCAAGGCGTCGCAGGCTGCCCGGGCCCGGATCGCCGCCGCCCAGGCCCGGAAGCTGGCCCGGCGTAAGTCGCTGCTGGAGTCCGGGTCGATGCCCGGCAAGCTGGCCGACTGCCAGTCGACCGATCCGCGCGAGTCCGAGCTGTTCATCGTCGAGGGTGACTCGGCCGGCGGCTCGGCCAAGCAGGGGCGTGACCCACGTACCCAGGCGATCCTGCCGATCCGCGGCAAGATCCTCAACGTGGAGAAGGCGCGGATCGACCGGGTTCTCAAGAACGCCGAGGTCCAGGCGCTGATCACGGCACTCGGTACGGGTATCCACGACGACTTCGACATCGAGAAGCTGCGCTACCACAAGACCGTGCTGATGGCCGACGCCGACGTGGATGGCCAGCACATCCAGACGCTGCTGCTGACTCTGCTGTTCCGGTTCATGCGACCGCTGGTGGAGTTGGGGCACGTCTACCTCGCGGCCCCGCCGCTCTACAAGATCAAGTGGAACAAGAAGGGCGACGACGCCCAGTACGCGTACTCCGACCGCGAGCGGGACGGGCTGATCGCCCTCCGGCAGCAGAAGAAGCCCAACGCCAAGCCGGATGACATCCAGCGGTTCAAGGGTCTGGGTGAGATGAACTACCCCGAGCTGTGGGAGACCACGATGAACCCGGCGACACGCACGCTGCGTCAGGTCACCCTCGACGACGCGGCAACCGCCGACGAGCTGTTCAGCGTCCTCATGGGCGAGGACGTGGAGGCACGACGGTCGTTCATCCAGCGCAACGCCAAGGACGTGCGGTTCCTGGATATCTAGTCGGTGGCGGTGTCGCCGCCCAACCAGCCGGCGGCACCGTTACCCACAGAGTTATCCACAGCTTCGACGGTTTCCACAGTCGTTATCCACAGCGGAATACGGCTTTAAGTCTGATAAGGGTTGACAGTGACGGATACTCCCGAAAACCCCATTAACGAGCCGGCGGAGCCGGCTGCCGGCGGTGGCCCGGTCGCCGCGCACGACCGCATCGAGCCGGTGGGGCTTGAGGTGGAGATGCAGCGGTCCTACCTCGACTACGCGATGAGCGTGATCGTCGGGCGGGCCCTGCCGGACGTACGGGACGGGCTCAAGCCCGTACACCGCAAGATCCTCTACGCCATGTTCGACTCTGGCTACCGGCCGGACCGGGGGTACGTGAAGTGCGCCCGCGTGGTCGGTGACGTGATGGGTAACTACCATCCGCACGGCGACGCGTCGATCTACGACGCGCTGGTCCGGATGGCCCAGACCTGGTCGCTGCGCTATCCGCTGATCGACGGCAACGGCAACTTCGGCTCGCCCGGTAACGATCCGGCCGCCGCGATGCGCTACACGGAATCCAAGCTGTCCCCGCTGGCGATGGAGCTCCTGCGGGACATCGACGAGGACACCGTCGACTTCCAGGACAACTACGATGGCCGCGCCAAGGAACCGGTGATCCTGCCCTCCCGGATCCCCACCCTCCTGATCAACGGCTCCGAGGGCATCGCGGTCGGCATGGCCACCAAGATCCCGCCGCACAACCTGCGGGAGATCGCGGCGGCGGTGCAGTGGTGCCTGGAGAACCCCGAAGTGGACGAGGCGACCACGCTCGAAGCGTTGATCGAGATCGTCAAGGGGCCGGACTTCCCCACCTACGGTCTCATCGTCGGCACCGCGGCGATCCAGGACGCGTACCGCACCGGTCGCGGGTCGATCCGGATGCGGGCCGTGGTCGAGGTGGAGGAGGACAAGAAGGGCCGGTCCTGCCTTGTCGTCACCGAGCTGCCCTACCAGGTCAACCCGGACAACCTGGCCGAGCGGATCGCCGACCTGATCAAGGAGGGCAAGCTCGGCGGCATCGCCGACATCCGGGACGAGTCTTCCGGCCGTACCGGTATGCGGCTCGTCCTCGTGCTCAAGCGGGACGCCGTCGCGAAGGTGGTGCTCAACAACCTCTACAAGCACACCCAGCTTCAGGAGACCTTCGGCGCCAACATGCTGGCGCTGGTCGACGGGGTGCCGCGCACGCTCAACCTGGCCCAGTTCATCCGCTACTACGTCCACCACCAGATCGACGTCATCCGGCGTCGTACGGCGTACCGGCTGCGTAAGGCCGAGGAGCGGGCGCACATCCTGCGCGGGTTGGCGAAGGCGCTGGACGCGCTCGACGAGGTGATCGCGCTGATCCGGCGCTCGCCCACCGTCGACGAGGCGCGGCAGGGCCTGATGCAGCTGCTGGAGATCGACGAGATCCAGGCCACCGCGATCCTCGACATGCAGCTGCGCCGGCTCGCCGCCCTGGAACGGCAGAAGCTCATCGACGAACTCGGGAAGATCGAGATCGAGATTGCCGAGTTCAAGGACATCCTGGCCAAGCCGGAGCGGCAGCGGAAGATCGTTTCCGAGGAACTCGGCGAGATCGTGGCCAAGTGGGGCGACGAGCGTCGTACGAAGATCCTGCCCTTCGAGGGCGAGGTCTCCATGGAGGACCTCATCGCCCGCGAGGACGTGGTCGTGACGATCACCCGCACCGGTTATGCCAAACGCACCAAGGTGGACCTCTACCGGTCACAGCGGCGCGGCGGCAAGGGTGTCAGTGGTGCCACGCTGCGCCAGGACGACATCGTCAGCCACTTCTTTGTCTGCTCCACCCACGACTGGATCCTCTTCTTCACCAACAAGGGTCGGGTTTACCGGGCCAAGGCGTACGAGCTTCCGGAAGCCAGTAGGGTGGCAAAGGGCCAACACGTAGCCAATCTGCTCGCCTTCCAGCCTGGTGAGCAGATTGCTCAGATCATCGAAATTCCGAATTACCAGGTCGCGCCGTATCTGGTGCTCGCCACCAAGAACGGCCTAGTGAAGAAGACCAGGCTGGAGGAGTTCGACTCCAACCGGTCCGGTGGTGTCATCGCGATCAACTTGCGCGACGAGGACGAGCTGGTCGGCGCGGCGCTTGCGGGCCCCGACGACGACCTGTTGCTGGTGTCCAAGAACGCGCAGGCGATCCGGTTCAACGCCACCGACGAGACGTTGCGTCCGATGGGCCGGGCCACCACCGGTGTCATCGGTATGCGCTTCTCGGACGAGGACGTCCTGCTGGCGATGGAGGTTGTGCGCGACGGCATGGAGGGTATGGACGTCCTGGTGGCGACGAACGGGGGATACGCAAAACGTACTCCGATCGAGGAATACCCGGTCCAGGGCCGGGGAGGTAAAGGGGTGCTGACCGCGAAGATCACAGAACGTCGTGGCGCGCTGGTCGGCGCGGTCGTGATCAGCCCGGAGGACGAGCTGTTCGCGATCACCAGTAACGGCGGCGTGATTCGGACTCCGGTGAAGCCTGTACGCCGTACACGCGATCGGAACACAATGGGTGTCAAGTTGATGGACCTACCAGACGGCGTGACCATCGTGGCGATTGCTCGCAATGCCGACGAGCCTGACGAACAGGACTAGTTAATGACGGAGACACAGGCGAAGTCGGGGAGTGCGGGGACCTCGGCCAACCCGGTCGAAGAGGAGGTACCCAGCGGGGGTGCCACCGCGGCCGGCCGGACAGCTGTCGGCCGGGCGACCGTTCCCGCCGACGCGCCGTCCCCCAAGTTCACCCGGGCCCCGGGGATGCCGCCCCCGCCGGACCAGCCCGCCGGAGAAGCGGACAGCCGCCCCACACCCGCCCAGGGTGGGGCGGACGGGGCGACACCGACCTCGGCCACCGCCAAGGTAACTCCGGCGAAGTCCGCGGCCGACCGCGCCGAACCGTCGGCCAGCGCCGGTCGGGCCAAGCCTGAGGCACCTCGCCCCAGCCCTGGCGGTCGACCGGCCACCGGTACGCCCAGCCCGTTCGGTAGTCGTACCTCGGCGGCCCGGTCGGTGAGCGACCCGGCCGGCGGCAACATCGTGGGGTCGACCGGCGGGGGCGCCGCCGCCGTCGGTGCGGCCCGGGTCAACGAGGCGGTACGCGCGGCCCGCAGCTCCGTCAGCTCCGCCGCCTCGCGTGGTCCCCGCCGGGCCAGGCTGAACCTCAAGCGGATCGACCCCTGGTCCGTCATGAAGTTCTCGTTCGCCGTGTCGTTGGTGCTCTTCATCGTCGTCGTCGTGGCGACCGCCGTGCTCTACCTGGCGCTCGACGCGATGGGTGTCTTCGAGAGCGTCAACAACAGCCTGACCGACCTGCTCAGCGCCACCGGTGGGCAGGAGGCCGACAGCCTTGAGATCACGGCGAAGGGAGTCATCCTCACCTCCGTCCTCCTCGGTCTGGTGAACGTGGTGCTGTTCACCGCGCTCGCGACGCTCGGCGCGTTCGTCTACAACGTCTGCGCAGACCTGGTCGGCGGCATCGAGTTGACGCTGGCCGAACGCGACTGACGCGACTGACGCTTGACGAAACTCCGGGGCGGACCATAATCCGGTCGCCCCGGAGTTTCGTCTTCCGGTACCGTCGACCCCGATGGTGACCAGCCCTCCCGGGTGGCTCGCCGCCCCGGCTGCCGGGGTTGATAGCCCCGAGTTGGGGACTGCCGCCAAGGTGCGATACCCTTGCTCGGCACACGGGGGGCTATAGCTCAGTCGGTTAGAGCGCAGAGCTGATAACTCTGAGGTCGATGGTTCGATTCCATCTAGCCCCACTTCACACCCGTCCGACAGTAGTCGAGCGTGAGGGATCGCCCCATGTTGAAGAAGCTTCTGATCGTTGTCGGCGTGGTTGGCGTAGCGGCGCTGATCGCCAAGAAGGTCATGGACGCCAACGACGAGCGTGCGCTCTGGCACGAGGCCACCACCTCGCCCGACCTCCGATAGCACGGGTCCGAGTCGTCATACTGAACGACTCGGGCTTTTCGGGGCCATAGCTCAACTGGCAGAGCACTGCCTTTGCAAGGCAGGGGTTCGGGGTTCGAGTCCCCGTGGCTCCACCGATAGCCCGTAAGTGGGGTAGAGCGTCTCAGCGTCGCTTCGGCATCCGTCAACGACTCTCAGGCGTACCTCGTCATCCCGGAGCTACCCGCAGCCTTGTTACGTCGGGCAATGGCTAGGTCCAGCCTGTTGGCTCTGCCAGGCGCGTAGTGCCTGCTTTAGCCACACGTCTTCTTCCCGGAGCCCGTCTTCGACCGCGTTCCGGGCTATCAACTGGTCGACGACGCGCCGCACGAAGACGTAGACCTGTTCCTCGACCAGGCCGCGACGCCCTAACCCGGGTACGACGGAACCGGATCGCTCATACCTGCTCCGGCCGTGAAATGAACTGTCCAGTCCCAGTTGATGCTTGACGAATCTGTTCCAGGACATGCTGGACGGCCCAGACAACTTCCGCAGCTGCCGATGCCACCCGACCCCGCCTAGCATCGCCTGATGAGTGATGTGCCGCCGGTCCCCGTCACGATCCAGCAGGACTGCAACGGTCCTGGCGATGCCTGGCTACTTCCCCGATTGCAGATGCGGCTGCGACCAGTCGATGCGCCCATCCACGCTCCGCAAGCTAAGCTGGGCGGCCAACCCGTGTGCTCGGGCCGCCTACCTGGCCGGTGTCTCGCAGCCTGGGAACGCCCATGATGTTCGTCGGCCAGATCCCCATCCCCGGTGAACCAGTGACTCTCGCCTACCTGTTCGTCACCGACGACCCTCAGTGCATGGCCGAGACTTTCGATGCTGAGGCCGGCGAGAACGCCCTCCTGGTTCAACCCAGCGGCCGCATCCCGCCCCTTATCGTTACGACAGACAGGGGTACCGGTCCGTCCCTGTGGCGACGGGGCATGACATGGGACGAGCATGTACGCGTTGAATACGCCGTGGACTTGGTCCCCCCGGACCCAGCCGCCGAGGCAACTCTGGATGCGGATATCGCACGCCAAGAGGCCGAGCGGGCAGGCGTACTGCTGGACCTTCCGGAAGCCGTTGACGTACACACCAGCGCTCTTCCGCCCTGCAGCTACGTCGGGGGCAAGGCCCACCTATGGCAGTCCGATCTCCAGGGAGTACCGGCCGACTGGCGGTTTCACTTCCAACTTGACGGTGGAGAAGGCCACGGATCCGATGCCCCCTACGCCCTCAACTTCGGTGGAGGGACCGGATACGGTTTCCTCTCTCCGGACCTCCGCGAAGGCCGCTTCTTCTGGGACTGCGTCTGACGCGTAACGGCATTTGCCACCAGGTGCCCCGCGATCTTGTTAAGCATCTGGTGGGACGCGACTGTCAGGCATGTCCCGAGACGCGACACAGGCAAATGAACTCGTCCTACTCATGGATTTCTTGCCGATCGAGGTCGTACAGCTTTCGCTCGACCACCCGGTCCATGTCCGTCAACTCGGTGCTCGACAGGTCGGCACACACCGCCGTAGTTGTGCCAGAAACCGATCCATCCAGGCTTCGAGGCTGCCGTTGTCAACCATCGGCCGCAACAGCTAAGTGCTTGGCACCATGACATTTTGCCGGGCAGCGAAGGCGTTCGGGAGGTTGGCATTGACGCGTACGTGGCGTCGTCAGCGCGTCGGAGTCTGCACGCCGCGCGGTCCGGATGTCCGGTAAATCCGGTCGTGGATCTTCGCCTTGGCTGTTAGCGTCGCGCCATGTTCGTCACCGACCGGGTCCGACTGCGCCCGCCCACGCCCGACGACGCGTCGAACATGTTCCGCCTGTCGGGTGATCCTGACCTGCACCTGATCACAGACGACGAGCCGTTCTTGCCGCGCCACGTCGGCCAAGTCCGGGCCCGGCTGGAGAAACAGGTCACCGAGCCGCCCGATGGCCAGACGGCGGTGTCGCTGCTGGCCGAGACGGTGGCCGACGGCACCTTCCTCGGTAGCGGCGTGCTGTGGGGGATCAATGCCTTCAGTCGGTACGCCCACCTCGGGATCTCGCTGGTACCCGAGGCGCGTGGCCAGGGGTACGGGACCGAGGTGATCCGGCTGCTCTGCCGGTACGGCTTTCGCAACCGCAACCTGCGCCGCCTGGAACTGGAGACGCTCGCCAGTAACACGGCCATGCGGCGGACTGCGGAGACGTGTGGCTTCACGCACGAAGGCACCCAGCGGGACCGCGAGTACGACGGCGATGGCTTCGTAGACCTGGTGATCTACGGTCTGCTCCGGCGTGACTGGACGCCGTAGGGCGTTCCAGCGGTCACCCAGCCAGGGCGGAGCGGCGACGTTGCCAGTGCAGGTCATTTTGCTTCTTGACGACTTCCGCCTCCGACCTGGCCTAACATTTCGCTTCCGCTTGTTGTCCGCCCGGCCCAGATCGATGGCAGCCGCCCAGACGCCCAGACGCCGGGCTGCAGGCTCGGCGTACGAAGCAGGGCAGATCTCGCCACGCGTGCTGGCTCGCTAGCCGAAGAGCCGTTGAGCCCAGTACAGCTGACCGTCGGGCCCCATGCTGATGAAGGCGACCAGCAGGTCCGATATGGCCACCGGAGCTGTAGCAATCATGGGCGTAGCCTGCTGCAGCCGCTTCGCCTCGGGAAAGATGCCGACGAACGTCACCGGCGTCGCATCGGCTGCCGCTACGGAGATGGAACTGCCGGCGTTCATCCACCCGCCGTCGACCTCTTGGCCGACAATGCCGTCCAGCCAGGGATAGCGGTCGGCCGCTTTGCGCAGGTATCCGTGTGACCCAATGCCAACGCCGTCTTGACGGGGCGACGCGACCCCGAACGCCGTGGGCTTGACGTGGGTGCGCTTGTCCAGAACGACAATCCAGAACATGCCGCCTTCCTGCGGCTCGGCAGGCGGCTGCCAGGTAACCCGGCCCAACACCAGTTGGTCGCCCTCGTCCGCATGTGGCGCGTTCACTCGTCCCAGTGCAGCCGAGACGGCCTCATTGCCGACGAACTCCAACGTCACGGTGGCGGCTAGGACCTCCGGCCCGTAAGGCACCCGGTTGTGCCACCACCGCCACCCCCCGACGGCGGAGAGGCTGACCACCAGCATCAGCAGGGCCAGGCCCGTCCGTATCCGCCGCCGTTCCATAGACAGAAGTACAACATGCTTCGATAGCTGGAGTCATGAGCTGAGCTGCCGAGGTAGCCGGTGGCCCGATGCGCTCAGTGTCCCGGCGTTGACCACATGCGAGGCCGTAACGATCGCCAGGGGTGGCCAGCCGTCGGCGGGGTCGGGTCGATCGCTGCCGCGCCGCTACGCGGCCGCTTGCACGCTCATGAGCTGACCAATCCGATCTCCAGTCTTGGTTGGACCTGTGTTGGCGGGACGCGTGCTGCCCGGCTTGACCGAGGAGGCAGCGGCGCTCGACCTTGCTGGTGGCGAGTCCTGCCGCGGAGTGGAAGTGCTCGTGTGCTTGCTCTTCTTCGCCGAGGTAGTCAAGGAAATGAGCACGTACGGCGTGGGCCCGCCCCGCGCGACGGCGGGATCCCCGGTCAGCTGGTTGTCGTGGTCGAGGTCATCGAGCAAAGCCCTCGTCTTACCTCACCTTATTAGTTGTACGATAGTTCTAATTGAACTATCGTACAACTGCTTGTAGGTCGAACGAGGAGAAACTGGTGAGCGGACGGGCTACTGCACCTGCGGACGCACGGGCGTGGGCGGGGATGGCGCTATTGGCGCTGCCCACGTTTTTGCTGGGACTGGACGTGACGGTGCTGTACCTGGTGCTGCCGGCCATGGCGGCCGACCTCGGGCCGTCGGCAACGCAGACGCTGTGGATCATGGACGCCTATGGCTTCTTGCTGGCCGGGTTCCTCGTCACGATGGGCACTCTGGGGGACCGTGTCGGGCGGCGTCGGTTGCTGATGCTCGGGATCGCTGCGTTCGCGGCGGTCTCGGTGGTCGCGGCGTTCGCGCTGAGCGCGGAGCTGCTGATCGCTGCGCGTGCCCTGCTGGGGATTGCTGGTGCGACGCTGATGCCGTCCACGCTGTCGCTGATCTCGAATATGTTTCCCGACCCGCAGCATCGGGCGGTGGCGATCGGAGTGTGGGCCACGATGTTCGCCGCCGGGATGGCGGCCGGGCCGATCGTCGGCGGTGTGCTGGTCGACCGCTTCTGGTGGGGTGCTGCGTTCCTGGTCGCGGTGCCGATCGCTGCGATCGTGCTGCTGCTGGGGCGGGTGCTGCTGCCGGAGTACGCGGACCCGCGTGCTGGTCGGCTCGACCTGACCAGCGTGACCTTGTCGCTGGCGGTGATCCTTCCGATTGTTTATGCCATCAAGCACGCTGCCGCCGAGGGCTTCGATGTCAGCGCCATCATCGCCGTGGTGGTGGGGGTGATCGCCGGCGCGGTGTTCTGGCACCGGCAATCCCGCCTGGCAGACCCGCTGCTGGATGTCTCCCTGTTCAAGAACCGGGCATTCAGCGTCGCGCTGACCGTGCTGCTGGTCGGACTCGTAGGGATGGGCGGCACCATGTACCTCGTCACGCAGTATCTGCAACTGGTGGAAGGGTTGAGTCCGTTCGTGGCGGGCCTGTGGATGGGGCCGCCGGCGCTGGCGATGTTCGCCGCCGGCATCGGCGCGCCCGTGCTTGCCCGGCGCATCCGGCCGGGCTACGTCATGGGCGGCACACTGGGCGTTTCACTGATCGGCTATGTCATGTTGGCTACCGCTGGTCTGGACGACGAGCTGCCTGTGGCCGCGGGGTTCGCCTTCGTTTACCTCGGCCTGGGCGCGATCGCCGCCCTGGGCACCGACATCGTGGTCGGCGCCGCACCGGCAGCGAAGTCCGGTTCGGCGGCCTCGCTGTCCGAGACCGTCCAAGAACTCGGCATCGCCATCGGCGTTGCCATCCTGGGAAGCCTGACCACCGCCATCTACCGCACCCACCTGACCGTGCCAGCCGGCCTGCCGGAAGGAGAAGCAACGGCGCTGACCGACAGCCTCAGCAGTACTGTCGCGATCGCCGACGACCTCCCGCCCGGTGCACTGGTCGATGCCCAGCTCGCCTTTACCACGGGGCTGAACGTCGCCTCGGTGGTTGCCGGGCTCGCGATCGCCGCCGCCACCATGCTGTGCCTGCGCATGCTGCGCCACGTGCCCCAGCTCGGACGGACGCAGCACATCGGCTCCGACGTTTGAACGATGGTCCGACTATCCTTGGGGATAGCAGTCGTGAGGAGGTGGAGATGACCGACAGGGACGACCCCGAACACACCGACGGACGCTTCGCCCGCGGCGCGAGACGCCGCGCCGAGATCATCGAGGCCACCCTGGCAGTTGTCACCCGTGACGGCGCTGCGGGCGTCACCCACCGCACCGTCGCCAAGCAGGCCGGCATCACCACGTCCTTGAGCACTTACTACTTTGCAACCCTCGACGACCTGCTCATCGCCGCCCTGACCAGCGTCGCCGACGCCTACACCGCCCGCATCCGCGAGATTATCGACACCTCTGGCGACAAGCTCGCCGGCCTGGCCGAACTCATCGCCCAGACCGCTGGCGCGGGCCGTGAGCGTGCGCTGGCCGAACGAGAACTCGCCACCCTCGCAGCCCGCAGGCCCGCACTGCGACCCGTGGCACGCCGGTGGCGAGAGAACATCGCAGAACTCTCCGCCACCCTCACCGACGACCCCGTCGCCATCGCCGGAGTGGTCGCTGCCTCCGACGGACTCTGCACCGCCATACTCCTCGACAACGGACCCGCCGACCCGGAGCATCTTCGCGCCGTCCTGCAACGAGCACTCCACAACTGATCATCTCGACGCGCGGCGCTTTGGCCGGTTTAGTGGGGGCCACGCCTTCGTCAGTAGCCCCGGTCTCGTCGTCACCCTTCAGAGCGACCCCTGAAGATCGCCGGCGGAGCCGTCACCCGGGGCGATGTCCAGGAGTTCGCAGGCGATCACCGTCATGACATACGACACGTGGTCCGTGTTCCTGCTAGTTCCGAAGAAGCAGCTCTAGCCCGCCCACTCGTGGGCACCTGCTCGGCGGATCACGGCAGATGTCACGATGGCCCCTTCTCGAACCTCACACGAGGTCGGGCGTGGCGCCTTCCGTCGGGCGCGGAGGCGCCGCATGGTGTGCGCACTGGTCAGCCTTGGCGCCGTAACGGTCTTGCAGCCGCATCCAGGAGTAGGTCGGCTCCTGCGGCCACCCTTCGGGGGAGTCCTCCCAGGACTCCTGTCGTCCGTAGGGGGTGAAATCGAGAAGGTCGAAGACGAGCATGAACGGCTCTTCCCCCCGAGCAAACGTCGACCACGAATGAAATATCCGGTCGCGGCGTCGAATGAAGACGCTGATCGCCTGCTGCTCCTCGCCGTCCTGCGTGGCACCGAAGTCCTCGTTGAAGGTCATCCCTCCGGAAGACACCCACGGCAGTTTCCAGCCCATCCGTGTGCGAACGGGGGCAGGGTCACCGCGATCGCATAGCCGATCGCAGTGGCGGTCACCGAGGTCAGGGCGGAGGCTGTGAGTAGAAGCGCCCAATCCGAGGAGAATCGGATGGCTGACGCCGCAGACGGGGCGAAGACGACGGACGCTGTGTGCCAAGACGGCTCGCTCGACGGGCGCGGATTGGCTCGCGCATACTACGAAGAACTCGTGCGCCTGCTCTCAGATGCGGCAGCAGTCCTGGGCCGGACTACTCAGACGACGTCCGCGTCTGCCTCACGCGTAGGTTTGGGACATGCTTGAGTCCCAACGCGAAGCCGTGCCACGCAACGACGGTGGCGAGCTCGACACCGCCCTCGCCTTCCTGTCCTTTGCTCGTTCATGCGTCCTGAAGAAGGTCGCGGGCCTGAGCGAGGAGCAGCTTCGGCGACGGCTGGTCGTCTCCGACACCACACTGCTGGGCCTGGTCCAGCACTTGACCGACGCGGAACGGTACTGGTTCGGTTACACGGTTGCCGGTGACCCTCGCTATGCCGACGTCGACTTCGACATGATGGTCGATCCGGACCGCTCCCCGGACCAGATCCTCGACGGCTATCGGGCTGCCATCGCCGAGAGTGACGCCCACATCATTGCTGCCGCTGGCCCCGACGTTCTCACTGCGCAGCCGGTCGGTGACTCGCTTCGTACGCTTCGCTGGGTGCTCGCCCACATGACGAACGAGACCACCCGGCATGCCGGTCACGCCGACATCCTGCGGGAGCTTGTCGACGGTGCCACCGGCCGGTAAGAGCCTGTGGATCGGCTCTGGGGGGGTAAGCCGGTACGCGAGGCCCAGCGTCAGCTGGCCGTACCACCGAAGGTACGGCCAGCTGACTCAACCGACAGGGTCGCCTTCTCCTTACTTGGTGAGTGGCCGATCGGGGAGTAGGTCTCAGGAACCGGAGGTGTGGCCGAGGACCTGGGCGAAGACATGGTCGAGGGTGCCGTCGGCATCGTCGGCCAATGAGTGCGAGCGCCAGGCGACATAGCCATCCGGGCGTACCAGTACGGCCCCCGTCGGTTCGATGTCGTACTCGGTGAGGAAGACGTTGTCGTCGTCCTCGATGCCGGGGGCACCGATGGTGAATGATGCCAGCGGTACGCCGTACCGGCGGACGGCCTGGCGTGCGCTGGAGTGCCAGGTCGCGCCCTTGCTGCCGGTCAGCAGGGTGAACGCGGGACCGAACAGGTCCAGGATGGAGAGCTGGTTCTCACCTCGCCCCAACCAGACGTGCGGAGCACGACTTCCAGGAGTGGCGCTCGGGCGGTAGTCGGCGTAGGAGTCGTCGACCTCGGGCGGGAGGGTGCCGTCCGGAACGACCGCGGTGGAGGCGTATCCGGTGCCGAACTCGACGCCGAGGTGGTTTCCGTACCGGTGGGACGCCTGGATGACCTCAGCCGGACTGAGCTGTTGCTGCATTCCATAGAAGGAAACCGAGACCTGCATGACGTTGAAGAAGTTGGCCAGCGACTGTTGGATTGTCGTCTTCGTGGGCGGCCGGCGCTCGGCGTCGTAGGTTTCCAGCAGTGACCAGTCGGCGATGCCGCGGATGCACAGGGCCAGTTTCCACATGGCGTTGTGCATGCCCTGTAGGCCCGTGTTGACGCCGAGGCCGCCGGTCGGCGGGAACTGGTGGGCGGCGTCGCCGCAGAGCACGACCCGGCCCATGACGAGTCGGTCGGCGATGGTCGCGTTCATCTGCCAACGCCCGATGGTGAGTATCTCCACGTCAAGATCCTCGATACCGGAGCCGGCCCGGATCCATTCGGTACACGCCTCGGCGTCGTGTTTCTCGGCCTCCCAGTCGTCACGGGGGACGGGTATCTGGCACAGCCAGCGGCCTCGGGCGTCCAGGGGCTGGAAGATCCCGGTGGCTCGGGGGCCGGCGACGTAGAGCAGGACGCCGTGCCGGTCCCCGAGGTGGGCTTCCAGGTCGGCCCGGAAGTAGCAGTTGACGAATTGGTGGACGGCTTCCGCGCCGTCGAGGGCGAGGCCCAGTTGCGTACGTACGAGGCTGTCCGTGCCATCGGCGGCGACAAGAGCACTGCCAGCGATGGTGTAGCTGTCCCCGGCCGGGTCGACCACCTCCAGGGACGCTTCGGTGTGCTCGGGCAACCATCCGGAGAGCACGCGAGTGACCCGGTGACCGAACCGTAGCTCCACGAGGCCGGTGGCGAGCGCGGCGTCCCACATGATTCGCTCGACCAGATCCTGGGAGGACATCACGGGCTGGGCGGGGCTGATCTCCGGTCCCGGGCCGAGGAAACCGTGGGTTTCGATCTGTCCCAGTTCGGTGCCGGTGAGGGTGTCGAAGAACCGGATCGGACTCTTCCATCCCGGCGGGGTGTCGATGCCACGAAGGCGCTGGTAGGTCGCGTTGCCCCAGCCACGGGCGATCTCCATGGTGCGGGTGTTGAGGTTACGGGTCTTCGGGTGCCAGGACGTTTCCGTGCGTTGTTCAAGGACGACGGAACGGATGCCGAAGCGGGCCAGTTCGAGGGCGGCGGCGAGACCGACAGGGCCACCACCGAGTACGAGGACGGGAGAGGTGGGAGAGATCTGCGTCACGGCAAAATGGTAATCGCACTACCATTACTGTCAATGGCTACGCTGAAGTTCCATGAAGGAGTTGCGGGTCAACCAGCCCCGTCAGGCGCGCAGCCGCGCCACGATGGAGCGCATCCTGTCTGCCGTCGAGCAACTGTTGGCCGAAAAGCCCTTCGACCAGATCACCATTGCCGAGATCTCCGCGCGGTCGTCGAGCGCGCCCACCGCCGTCTACGCACGCTTCTCCGACAAGATGGCCGTGCTGCTGGCTGTCCACGAGCGGTTCCGGGAGCGGACGGTCAGCAAGATCTTTGCCGCGATCGAGGACCCGGACCGGAAGAGCCTGCCGTTTGACGAGTTCCTGTTCTACGTGGCCAGGGAGATGGTCACGCTCTACCGGGACAACCGTCGACTGCTACGCAGTGTGCTGCTCGCCGACAACGCCGTGATGTACGCCCACGCGGCCGAGTTGGCGACCTCGTTGTCCATCGCGATCGCCGGACGGATGGCACCCTGCGTCACCGAGGAACAACGTCCCCGTGCCGAGCGCGACCTCGACTTCGCGATCCGTACGGCACTGGCCCTGGTGCAGCAGGAACTCATCTTCGGCGCGCAGCGGACCACCCGGTTCGACTACTCGGCAGAGGAGGTGCTGGAGCGCGTCATCCAGCTTCTGATGGGCGCCCTCGAACCCTATCTGGCAGCGGGGACGGCCGCACCGCAACGGTGAGACGTGGCTTACCTTGAGCAGCCGCCGCTTGACTTCAACCCCGGTTCACATCGGAGGCTCTTCCGGTGTCGACCGAACTGTCGTCGCCGCCGCAGGAGTCACCGAAGCGGCCGGCCGACGCCCCACGATCCCCGTCAGTGCCGGGACTCTTCACCGGCCGGTTCCGTGCACTGACGGTGGGTGCCGTGGCGCTGGTCTCGCTGTCGGCGTTCGAGGCGCTCGCCGTGGCGACCGCGATGCCGAGTGTGGCCCGCGCCCTGGACGGACTGGCGTTGTACGCCCTCGCCTTCGGTGGGCCCTTCGCGTCGGGCGTACTCGGCATGGTCGTCTCGGGCATCTGGAGCGACGCCCGGGGCCCGAGTGCGCCAATCCGACATGGCGTCTTCTGGTTCGTGGTCGGCCTGCTGATCGCCGGCAGTGCGCAGAGCATGGGACTGATCGTGCTCGGTCGTGCCGTACAGGGCTTCGGTTCGGCTCTGTTCTCCGTGGCGCTGTACGTCATGGTCGCGCACGCGTACCCGGAGGAGTTGCACCGACGCATCTTCGCGGCCTTCGCGGCGGCCTGGGTGGTGCCGTCGTTGGTCGGCCCGGCTATCGCCGGCCTGATCGTCCAGTACGTCGGTTGGCGCTGGGTGTTCCTGGCGGTGCCGCTCCTGGCGGTGCCCGCACTGGCGCTGATCCAGCCTGCGCTGCGGCGACTCGACGGGGCGACCACCAACAGGCCGGTGGCTCCCGGTTCGGCCCGACGCATCGGCTGGGCGTTCGGGGCGGCGGCGAGTGCCGCGCTGTTGCACTACGGGGGGCAACAGCGCGGCCCGCTGGCCGTGGCCCTGCTCGCGGCGGCGCTCGTCGGGCTCGGTGTCTGCGTACCCCGGTTGCTGCCGGCCGGCTTCCTGCGGATCCGGCGCGGACTGCCGACGGTGATCGCCATACGTGGCCTCGCCTCGGCGGCGTTCGTCGGCGCGGAGGTCTTCATTCCGCTGTTGTTGTCCCGGGAACGCGGTCTCTCCCCGGCAGCGGCGGGCTTCGCCCTCATGGCGGGCGCACTGTCCTGGTCCGCCGGTTCGGCGGCACAGAGTCGGTTGCAAGAGCCGAGGCTACGTGCTGCCCTGCCTCGGGTCGGCATGCTACTTATCGCACTCGGGATCGGATTCGTGGCGACCGCCGTCTGGCATTCGGTGCCGGTTCTCGTCGGCGTCCTGGCCTGGGGCGTGGCGGGCCTGGGAATGGGCCTGGTCTTTCCCACCCTCTCCGTCCTGACGCTCGAACTGTCCGCCCCTGGCGAGCAGGGCCGTAACAGTTCCGCACTGCAGTTGGGGGACTCGCTCTTCTCCGCCACGGTCCTCGCGCTCAGCGGGGCGCTGCTCGCCGCGACGGCGGTGCCGGGTCCGTCGACCTATCTCGCCGGGTTCGCGGTTGCCGCCGTACTCGCGCTGTCCGGAGCGGCGATCTCGGGACGGGTCCGTCCGGGCACCGGCGCGTAGCCCCGTACCGGTTCGCCGCCTGCCCCACCGGTGAGGCGTACGTCAGTCCCGCTGCGCCTGCGGCCAGGCGGCGAACGCCTGGTCGAGTACGGAGATCAACCGCTCGTACGAGCGGTCGACGTCCTGGGGCAGTCCGAAGCCACCGGCCGCCTCCAGCGAGACGAAGCCGTGCAGGGCGCTGCGCAGCGACCGGGTGGCGTCCACCAGTTGGTCGGCGGTGAGGCCGTATCCGGCGAGAACGGCGTAGACGATCCGGACCGCCCGGTCACTGGCGGCGAGGTACGCGGTGTCGTCGCTGGATGCCGCCGATCGGAGGGTGGCCGCGTAGCTACCCGGATGGTTGCTGGCGTAGGTCCGGTAGGCGCTGGCCAGGTGTTGCAACGCGATCGACCCGGATCGCCCCACCGTCGCCTCGCTGAGATGATCGGACAGCTCGTCGAGGGCCCGAATGGCGAGCAGACGGTGCAGGTCGTCGAGACCCCGGACGTGCTTGTAGAGGCTGGGTAACGCCACCCCGAGCCGTTGGGCGACAGCGGCCAGGGTGAGCCGGTCGAGGCCGCCCTCGTCGGCGAGCTGGGCGGCTTCGGCGACGACCCGCGCGGGCGTCAGGCCGGCCCTAGCCACGGTCGTAGACCTTGTTGAGGAAGGAGACCAGCACCGGGTTGACCACCTCGGGATATTCCGCCATCGGGTAGTGACCGGAGTGGGGCACCATGAGCAGTTCGCCGTTGAGACGTTCGGCGACGAATCGTGCCTCGGCCGTCGGGTCGGGGAAGTCGCTGTCCTTCTCACCCATCACCACCAGCGTGGGCGCGATGACCTGACCCAGCCGCTCCTCAGCCGGCCGGTGGCTGGTCCGCGTGATCTTGATGAACGAGCGCCAGTGGTCACCCCGACGCATGCTCTCCCGAATGCGGGCCAGATGTGCTGCCTGGTCGGCGGGCGGGCGACCGGGGTAGAGCTTGCGGTAGTAGGTCTGCCAGGCGGCGGGCCCCCAGGGCTTGAGGAGTAGCAGCCGGAGCAGGAGGGGCATCAGCGGGTTGCTCTGTGGGTCGCGGACGAACGGCCCCATCAGCGCGAGACCGGCGACCTTGGCCGGGTCCTCCGCGGCGGCCCAGACCGAGGCACCGGCTCCCATCGACTGTCCGATGACAAATGCCCGACCGCCGAGGTGTTCGATCAGTGCCAGCACGTCGCTGCCCACGGCCACGTCGTCGTAGCGGCTGAAGCCGTCGTCGCTGTCGCCGTGTCCGCGCAGGTCCATGGTTGCCACGCGGTAGCCCGCCTCGACCAGGGCGGGGACGGTGAACCGGTAGGCCGAACGTAGATCACCCATGCCGGGCACGGCCACCACGAGCGGGCCCTCGCCGTGCACCTCGTAGGCGATCCGTCCGTCGTCCCGCATCAAATAGCTAGTTGTCATAGCTAAAAAGCTAACCGTATTAGCTTTGTTCGTCAAGCGCGCTACCAGCCCCGACCCGATGGCCGCGCGTCTCTAACGGGCGATTTGGGGGCAGGCGAGAGATTTTCCGGTCCGTTGTCGCCCTACAGTGGGCGGCATGGTTGATGTCTTCTTCGTGTTGGTTTTGTACATTTTTGGCTTCGTCCTTCTGTACGGGGTCGTCCGGCTGGCCGTGAAGCACGCCATCGAGGACGCCACGCACCGACAACATCGGAGGGCCCTACCGGAGGAGATCTTCTTCCCCGGCGGCTGATCCGCGTGCGGCAGGCGGGTGACGGTGCGGGTCGGTCGAGAGGCGACCGTTCACCGGTGCGAGGATCGGCAGCGTGATCGGAACCCTGCGCGCCGAACCCGCCCGCACCCGCCCCGACCTGCTAGCCCCACCCGTGGTCGCCCTACTCGGGGGCTGGCCGGCCGACACCCCGGTGCAGGTCGATGAGGTGCTGGTCGCCCCGATCGACGCCGAACTCGCCGACACGGCGGCCTTCTGTGCGGCGTACGACGTCGGGCTCGACGCTGCCGCCAACTGTGTCGTGGTCTCCGGCAAGCGAGACGGGGTGCCCCGGTACGCCGCCTGCGTCGTGCTGGCCACCACCCGGGTCGACGTGAACGGGGTGGCGCGCCGGCAGCTCGACGTACGCAAGGCGAGCTTCGCGCCGATGGTTGAGGCGGTGGAACTGACCGGGATGGAGTACGGCGGAATCACCCCGATCGGGCTGCCCGAACAGTGGCCGATCCTGGTCGACTCGCGAGTGGTCGACGTGCCGTACGTGATCGTCGGTTCCGGGGTGCGGCGCAGCAAGGTCGTCATACCTGGACGGGCCCTGGCCGCACTGCCGAGCGCCCAGGTGATCGAAGGGTTGGCGAAGTCGGCTGCCTCGGCCTGAGTCGAGGCAGCCGACGGGAAACCGAGACGGTCGACACTGCCTGAGGCGGTCGACGGCACCCGCCGAAACTAGCGGGTGCCGTCGATGTTGTTGCACGTGAAACCAACCGCAGGTGACTACGCGTCGCTTGTCGGTCTCCGTGGGTGCTGCGGGTCCGCCGCCCGCTATGCGTTGCTGTTCGCCTCCCGCTGGGCCACCTCGGCAAGTGCGGCGCGCAACACGTCCGGCTCCTGCGCGCCGGTGACGGCGTACTTCCCGGCGAGGACGAAGGTCGGCACGCTCGTCACGCCCAACTCGCGGGCGGTGGCCAGCGCCGTGCGTACCTCGGGCTCCCCGTCGGTGGAGTCGAGGAACTGGCGTACCTCGGTTTCGTCGAGGCCGACCCCGGCGCCGATGGTGGCGAGTGCGTCCCGTGATCCGATGTCCACACCGTCGGTGAAGTAGGCGCGATAGAGCCCTTCGACGGTCTCGGCCGCGTAACCACGCGAGTCGGCCAACCGCACAAGCCGGTGGGCGTCGAAGGTGTTCGCCGTCACCGCCCGGTCGAACCGTAGTTCCAGGCCATCCCTGGCGGCGACGCCGGTGGTGTGAGCAAGCATCTGCTCGGCCTTCTCGGCGCCACCGAACTTCTCGGCGAGCGACTCGACCAGCGGTCGAGGCTCGGGGACCGGTGACGGGTCAAGCTGGAATGGCCGGAACCCGACCGTCACGTCACCCTCGAAGGATTCAAGGGCGCGCTCCAACCGGTGCTTTCCGATGTAGCACCACGGGCAGACCACGTCGGCGTAGACCTCAATCTCCATGACCGAAGACAACATCGCGGATCAGGCGATCTGTTCCCGTACCTGGCGCTTGAGTCGGGCCAGAATGGCGGTGCCACCGCGTACCCGCAGCGGGCTGATCGCCTCGGCGAGGCCCATCCGCTGGTAAAGATCGTCGGGTACGGCCAGCACCTCGTCGGCGCTCGCGCCCGCCAGCCCTTCGGCCAGAATGCCAGCGAACGCCCGGGTGGTGGGTGCCTCGGGCGGGCAGTCGAACCAGGTGGTGACCGTACGGTCCGGCGCCACCTCGGCCCGCAGGAAGAACACCGTCTGGCACTCCGGC
This sequence comes from Micromonospora polyrhachis, assembly GCF_014203835.1. NCBI lineage: Bacteria > Bacillati > Actinomycetota > Actinomycetes > Micromonosporales > Micromonosporaceae > Micromonospora > Micromonospora polyrhachis. The sequence continues at coordinate 3,309,762 of NZ_JACHJW010000001.1, forward strand.
ACCTGCTCCATTCCGGCCCGGTCGGCCAGGGCGGCGGGCAGCGGCGGGACGCTGTCGGCGAATTCCAGCAACATCTCCAGTACGACGTCTCGCGGAGCGGACGCGAACTCCTCGACGATCTCGGCGAGTTTCGGTGGCATGAGGCCCAGGCTACCGGTGTTAGGGCGGGCCCTTGACCGGCTGAAAGCGACAAGAAGGGGGCCCTTCCTTGCCTGGGGATGGGAGGTGGGTGGGCGGTATCGTTTGCGGTTGCCGCACACGCGAGAAGGTGATTCTGCGGTTGCCGCACACGCGAGAGGTGAACAGGTGAAGGCCACGGAACTGTCGATCTCCGGCGCATGGGAGTTTCTTCCGCAGCAGTTTCCCGACGATCGCGGCAACTTCGCCGTCTGGTACGACGCTGCCGCCTTCGCCGACGCCCTCGGCTTCGAGTTGACTGTCGCGCAGACCAACCACAGCGTCTCCCGGCGGGGTGTGGTCCGGGGCGTGCACTGGGCGGACGTGCCCATCGGGCAGGGCAAGTACGTCTACTGCCCGCAGGGTGCGCTGCTGGACTTCATCGTCGACCTGCGGGTCGGTTCACCGACGTTCGGGCAGCACGAGGTCGTACGGCTGGACCCCGTCGACTTCCGGGCGGTCTATCTGTCGGAGGGCCTGGGCCACGCCTTCGTCGCACTCGAAGACGACACGGTGATGAGCTATCTCTGCTCGGCCCGCTACGCGCCCACCCGGGAGCGGATCGTCAACGCCCTCGACGAGGACCTGGCGCTGCCGATTCCTTCCGACACCACACCGATCCTCTCCGAGCGCGACGCCAACGGGCCGGGGCTGATCGAACTGCGGGACGCGGGGCTGCTGCCGTCGTATGACGACTGCCAGCAGCTCTACCAGTTGCTGCGCAACGGTCAGCGGCCCCAACTGGACGGCTGAAGCTGACAGCCCAACTGGACGGCTGAAGCTGACAGTGTGGGGCCGCCACGAATAGGCGGTGCGGATGTCGGCGTCGCCACTTCCGTACCGGCCCAGGGGACGACCGGCGATGGGTGGCTGACACACTCCGACGGATTCTGGTGACGAGGTCGGGAAGTAAGGGCAAGGAGGCGCGGGTGCGCTGGCGCAGCTTCGTGGCGGTCGGGGACAGCTTCACCGAGGGAATGAACGACGCGTACCCGGACGGCACCTATCGAGGGTGGGCAGACCTGGTCGCGACGCGGCTGGCCGTCGAGGCCGGACCGGAGTTCGGGTACGCCAACCTCGCCATCCGGGGGCGGCTCTTTCCCAACGTCGTGGCCGAGCAGGTGCCGGCCGCGCTGGCCATGCGCCCCGACCTGATCAGTTTCGCCGCCGGCGGCAACGACGTGTTGCGCCGCAACTTCGACGCGAACACGCTGGTCGAGCGTTTCGACGGGGTGATCGGTGAGCTGCGGGCGACCGGTGCCGACGTACTGATCTTCCGGTTCGCCGACGTGATGGCGCGGCTGCCCGGCCAGCGGCTGGTCGCCCCCCGCGTCACGCTGTTGAACCGGATGGTGGGCGAAACTGCCGAGCGGCACGGCGCGATGCTGGTGGACCTGTACGCCGACGACGAGTTCCTCAATCCGGTGCTGTGGAGTGCGGACCGGTTGCACCTGTCGCCCGCCGGGCACCGGCGGGTCGCCGCGCACGTGTTGAGTGCGTTGGGGCTGGCGCCGGACGAGCAGTGGCTGGTCGTACCGCCCCGGCCCGCGCCGACGCCGTGGCTGGCGGCACGCGGTGCCGACCTGCGGTGGGCTGGGCAGCACCTGGCACCGTGGATCAAGCGGCGGATGACCGGCCGGTCCTCCGGCGACACGGTGACCGCCAAGCGGCCGGTGCTGACCCCGTTCACCGACTGAGCGGGTTCAGGTTCGGGAAGCGGGGCGGGTCGGACGGCGTACGGTGGGCTGATGGCAGTGCCGAACGATCCCGCGCCCGACCTACAGGCGTACGCCGATCCGCAGCGGCTGGTGACCACCGAATGGCTCGCCGCCAACCTCGACACGGACGGCCTGGTCGTCGTGGAGTCGGACGAGGACGTGTTGCTCTACGACACCGGGCACATCCCCGGCGCGGTCAAGGTCGACTGGCATCTCGAACTCAACGACCAGGTGACCCGGGACTACCTACACCCGACGGACTTCGCCGAGCTGTGCTCCGCCAAGGGCATCGACCCGGACGACACGATCGTCTTCTACGGCGACAACTTCAACTGGTGGGCAACGTACGCGTTCTGGGTCTTCTCCCTCTTCGGCCACGCGGACCTGCGGCTGCTCGACGGTGGCCGGCAGAAGTGGGTGGCCGAGGGGCGGGAGTTGACCCGGGACCGGCCCACCCGACCCCGGACCGACTACCCGGTCCCGGACCGTGACGACGCGCCGATCCGGGCCTTTCGCGACCAGGTGATGGCGCACATCGCGGCCGGCCGTCCGCTGGTGGACGTCCGGTCCCCCGCCGAGTACACCGGCGACATGCTGCACATGCCGGACTATCCGCAGGAGGGCGCACTACGTGGCGGTCATGTGCCGGGTGCGGTGAACGTGCCGTGGAAGTCGGCCGCCAACCCCGACGGTACGTTCAAGCGCCCCGACGAACTACGCGTGATCTACGCCGACGAGCAGGGGCTGACCCCCGCCGACGACGTGATCGCCTACTGCCGGATCGGCGAGCGGTCCAGCCACACCTGGTTCGTCCTGCACCACCTGCTCGGCTATCCGCAGGTACGTAACTACGACGGATCCTGGACCGAGTGGGGCAACCTGGTCCGCGCCCCGGTGGTGCGGGGCGACCAGCCCGGCGGGCTGCCCCGATGACCACCGCAGGGTCCTGGCTGGAGGGTTACCCGGTCGTCGTCCGCACCTGACCGCTGCACGGTCCGTGTGCCTGACCGCTGGATGGTCCCGGGACGCTGATCGATAGCCTGCGGGGATGGTTCAGGTGTGGCGGGACTGGGGTGGCGTCGTACTGGTTTCGTTGGCCGGTCTGCCGCTGGCGGCCCTGATCGCCTTCCTGCTGGTCCGGCGGCGCATCGCCCGCTCGATGCCGGTACGGCAGGCGTGGTGGCGCAGCGTCGCCGAGGTGGGCATGGTGGTCGGCACCCTGCCCTGGGTGTGGATGATCCTGACCCCGCTGGACGCGCCCCGCCTGGTACACCTGATCCCGTTGCGCGACCTGTACCTCCAGGTGACCACCACCTCGCCCACGTTCGTGGCGGTGCAGGCCGGCGGCAACCTGCTGGTCTTCGCCGCACTGGGTTTCTTTGCGCCGATCCGGTTTCCCGCCCTGGCCGGGGTGGGGCGTCTCCTCGCCCTCGGCGCCGCCGGGTCGATCGTGGTGGAGACCCTTCAGTTCACGCTCGACATCGGGCGGGTGACCTCTGTGGACGATGTGCTGATCAACGCCGTCGGAGCGGCGCTCGCCGGGCTGCTGTCCCGGCCGTGGTGGGCGTCGGGAGCGCCGGTTCCGGCCAGCGTCGCCCCCGTACGCGCTGAGGCGGGCTAGTCGATCTACACGCGTCAGGTCGGGTTACCCGACCTGATCCGGCGGGACGGGGCGGCTCAGCGTCCGCCACGATCCGAGGGTGGCGAGGGCGAGGACGGCGGTTGCGGCGTAGACGACCACGGGCAGCCCGTACGCCTGCGCGGCGAAGCCGCCCAGCGCCGCGCCGACCGGGGCGGTGAGCAGGCCGACGGTCCGCTGCGCGCTGCCCACCCGACCGAGCAGTTCGGCCGGTACGTTGCGTTGGCCGTACGCCGCCCACAACGCGTTCCACATTGCCGTACCGGCGGAGAAGACGGCCAGCGCCGCAGCCCCCGGGATCGGGTGACGGGAGAACGCGAGCCCGGCCAGCGCCAGGGTCTGCCCAGCCAGCACCCAGCGCAGCCCGGCGAGGGTGCCGAACCGTCGGGCCAGCCGGCCGGCTCCGAGTGCACCGAGCAGCGTGCCGACGACTGCGGCGGCCATGAACACGCCGTAGCCCGCCTCGGTGACGCCGAGTACGTCGAGTGCGTACAGCACCAGCACCGCGATCATGGCGCTGATGGCGAGGTTGGTGACCGCAGTCAATCCGGTGATCACGCGTAGCGTGGGCTCCTGCCTAATCCAGCGCAGCCCGTCGCCGGCTTCCCGCCACAGACTCCGCCCGCCGGGCTTCGCCATGCTGCCGGGCTTCGCCATGCTGCCGGGCGACCGGCCCGCCGCTTTGCTGAGGCCCGGTGAGGCGGGCCGCAGGGTCAGGGCCAGCAGGGCGGCGACGGCGAAGGAGACCGCGTCGACGGCGAACGGCAGCGCTGCGGCGATCGCGAAGAGCACCCCGGCGGCGGGTGCACCGACGAACCCGCGGGCCAATGCCGTACCGGCCTGCAACCGCCCGTTCGCCAGCGCCAACCGGTCGGCGGGCACCACTGCGGGCAGCATCGCGAAGGCGGAGGCGTCGAAGAACGTACCGAGGGTGGCCAGGAGGAAGGCACATCCGGCGAGTACGGCGATGCTTGCCTGCCCGGTGGCCACCAGCACCGCGAATCCGGCGACCAGGAGCGCCCGCAGCCCGTCCACCAACGCCATGGTGCGTCGACGGTCCCACCGGTCGGCGTACACCCCGCCGATCAGACCGAACAGCAGCGGCGGTAGTTGACCGGCGACGACCACGGCCGCGATCGTCCGGGGGTCACGGCTCAACGTGGCGGCGAGTAGGGCGAGCGCCGGGGTGCGCAGCGCATCCCCAAGTTGGGAGAGTACCGCTGCCGACCAGAGTCGCCAGAAGGCACCGCCGAGCCGACCGGAGCTTTGCCCGGTCTCCGGGGCTACCGCCGCAGTTGTGTCCGTCATGCCTGCTTCCTCCCATCCGCCGTCGCCCGAATGGGCGGCTGGCCACGGGGTGTGACGCTGGGGGGTGGAGCAGGTCGAGGGTCAAGTCGTCGGTCCGAACCGCGCCAGGGAAATCGGGGCGGCGGACTGTCGGTGATCACCGGTACGGTAGGCGCCGGCAGCGCACCGAAAAGAGACGGCAGCGCACCGGGAGAGAGCCGACCGGCACGGACCGGGAGAGTAGAAGAGCGTGGATCACACCTTCCAGGTCGACCTGCGGGGCATCGTCGACCTGTTGAGCCATCACCTGTACGGCAGCCCTCGGGTCTATCTGCGGGAACTGCTACAAAACGCGGTAGACGCGATTACCGCCCGACGGGCCAACGAGCCCACCGCTCCGGCGGTGGTCCGGATCCAGCCGCCCACGTCCACCGGAGACGGGACCCTACGGGTGACCGACACCGGCGTCGGGCTCACCGAGGCGCAGGTGCACGAGTTGCTGGCCACCATCGGTCGCAGCTCCAAACGGGACGAATTGGGATTTGCCCGGCACGAGTTCCTCGGTCAGTTCGGCATCGGACTGCTCTCCTGCTTCCTGGTCGCCGACGAGATCCGGGTGCAGACCCGGCACGGCGACGAGCCGACGGTCCTGTGGACCGGCTACGCCGACGGCCGATACGGCATCCAATTGGCACCAGCCGGCACCGGCCGGGCGGAGCAGGGCACGACGGTCACCCTGGTGCCCCGCCGCGACGCCGACCAGTGGTTCGCGGTCCCGACCGTGACCGAACTGGCCCGACTCTTCGGCTCGCTGCTACCGGTGACCGTCTACGTCGACGGTGTCGAGACGACCGCCGGCCCGCCGCCGTGGGCCGCCACCGTCGGCGGTTCACCCGCCGCCCGCCGGGACGAACTCATCCGGTACGCCCGGGAGACGCTGGGCTTCACCCCGTTCGACGTGGTGCCGCTGTCGGTGCCGGAGGCGGGACTGACCGGCGCGGCCTTCGTGCTGCCCGCCCCGGTCAACCCGGCGGCGCGGGCCGGGCACCGGGTCTACCTCAAGCGCATGCTGCTCACCGAGGGAGCCGAGGGGCTGCTGCCCGACTGGGCGTTCTTCGCCCAGTGCGTGGTGGACGCGAGCGAACTACGCCCGACCGCCAGCCGGGAGGCCCTGTACGAGGACAGCCTGCTGGAGAGCACCCGGGAGGCGCTTGGTGACCAGCTCCGCGCCTGGCTGGTCCGGCTCGCCAGTACCGAGCCGCATCGGCTCGGCGAGTTCCTCCAGGTACACCACCTCGGCGTCAAGGCGTTGGCGTTGCACGACGACGAGATGCTCGGGCTGGTCGAGCAGTGGTGGCCGATGGAGACCAACACCGGTCAGATGACGCTGGCCGAGTTCCGTCAGCGGCACGGCATCGTCCGGTACGCCGCCACGATCGACGAGTTTCGACAGCTCGCGGCGGTGGCGGCAGCCCAGGACCTGGCCGTGGTCAACGGTGGTTACACGTACGACACGGAGATCATCGAGCGGCTGCCCAACGTGGACCGTTCGGTGCTCATCGAACGGCTGGAGCCGACCGACCTGACCACCCGGTTCGACGCGCTTGACCCGGGGGTGGACCTGGCGCTGCGGCCGTTCGTCAAGGCCGCGCAGCAGGCCCTGGACCGGCTCGGCTGCGAGGTGGTGCTGCGGGCGTACGATCCGCCGTCGCTGCCCGCCCTCTACCTGGTCAGCCGGTCGGCGGCCTTCCACGACCAGCTCCAGGCAACCCGTGACCAGGCCGACGAGGTGTGGGCCGGGGTGCTGGACGCGCTCGCCTCATCCGGGCCGCCGGAGCGGCCCCAACTGGTGCTCAACCACCGCAACCCGCTGGTGCGCCGGGTCACCACACTGGGCGACCCGGAACTGGTCGGGCTCGCCGTGGAGGCGCTGTACGGCCAGGCGTTGCTGCTCGGCTACCACCCGATCCGCCCGGCCGACGCCGCCCTGTTGAACAGTTCCTTCCTCGGCCTGCTCGGCCGGGCCGTCCCCGGACAGGAATGATCGGATGACCTCCAGCCACGACGATCTGTGGCGGCAGTTCCGGCACGCGGCGAACATGCCGTACGGCGCGGGGCAGATCGCCACCGTCGAGCAGTTGATCCGGCAGGCGGATGCCGCTGGTGACGAGGAGATGGCGTTCGCCGCCCGGATGCTCGGCACGAACGCCTACGTGTACGGGGGCGAGCCGGTCAAGTCGTTCGTCACGTTCTCCTGGTGTCTGGCCGACTTCGACCGTAAACCGCGCCCCTACCACCAGCAGTACCTGCACAACCTGCTCTGGCACTTCAAGTACATGGTCAACGCGTTGCTCAACTTCCCCGAGGTGCCGCTCGACCGGACGTACGCGGTACTGGACGACATGGAACGTCGGTACCGGGCGGGTGGGCACAGCCCGCAGGCGGTCTACAAGTACCGGCACCGGGTGGCTCGGCATCTGGGCGATGTCGAGCAGGCCGAGGAGTGGTACCGGAAGTGGATCACCACACCGCGCGACGATCTCTCCGACTGCGCCGGCTGTGACCCGTCGGCGCAGGCCGCCTACCTGGCCGAGAACGGGCGGGACGAGGAGGCGATTGCGCTGGCCGAGCCGGTGCTCGCCGGCCGGCTCTCCTGCACCGAGCAACCGCAGGGCATCCTGGTCTCGCTGCTCCTGCCCTACCTGCGGACCGGGCGGCGGGACGCGGCCCGGGATGCGCATCAGCGGGCGTACCGGGCGGTGCGGGGCAACCTCGCCGACCTGTGGGACATCGGGGAGCATGTCGAGTTCTGCGGACTGACCGGCAACGACGCACGCGGTCTGGAGATCGTCGAGCGGCACCTGGACTGGTTGGACCGGGCACCGTCCCCGGCGGCGGCGATGGCGTTCGCCTCCACGGCGGTGCCGGTGCTGCGCCGGTTGGACCAAGCCGGCCACGGCGAGTTGACCGCGCACCGCCGGGCGTACGGGGATCGGCCGGCGGCTGACGTACCGGTGGGGGTGCTTGCCGACGAGTTGGCCCGGGTGGCCACCGAGATCGCTGCCCGGTTCGATGCGCGTAACGGCACCACCAGCCAGTCGGCGGGGGCGACCGACCGGATGGCGACGGAGCCGATCGGCGAGCACCTGCCGCTGTCGGCGACCGCCCGTCGGCAGACAGCCCGGTCCACCCCGGCAGAGGCTGGCACGAGCGCCGACCAGACCGCCGCCCCGGCCGAGTCGACGTCCCTCACGGAGATCTTCGAGCCCTTCATGATGCGTGTACTCACGGCGGTGGCGCTGCCCGAGGACGCCACCCCGGAGCAGTTGCTGGACCAGGCCGAGGAACTGTGGCGGACCGAGCGGATCGAGGACGTCGTCGCGGTCGTGCGGGCCTTCGACGAGCGCTTCGGCGAAGCGGAGCTGCCGCCTCGCACGGTGGCCCGGCGGGCCGAGTTCCGGGCGGTCGAGTGCGGTGTCACCGACGATCTGACCGGCGCGGCGGAGGCGAACCGGCAGGCGGTTGTCGGCTACCAGGAGTTGCCGGATCCGGTACGTGAGCAGATCGTGGCCGGGCGGCTCGGCGTACTGCTCTGCCAGACCGGTGCGGAGGACGAAGGGCTGCTCCTGGTGACGGAGTCGGCGGCCTACCTGGCCGAGCACGGTACGCCGGCCGAGCGGGCCAGCGCGTACGACCGGCTCGCCGTGGCGCTGTTCACCCAGGAACGCTGGTCGGAGGCGGCCACCGCGATCGAGTCGGCGGTCGAGGCCGCGAGCGAGGTCGACGATTCCTACCTGAGTGCCCGGATCACCCTGCGTCGTGCGGTCTGCTTCCAGGCGTTGGAGCAGCGTACGGAGTCGAGCCAGGCTGCGGCCGAAGCCCGGGACCACTACCGGGCGTTGGGCCTGCCGGACGGCTTCGCCGCCGCGTGTATCTGCTACGCCCAGTCTTTGGACGACCCGGCCGAGGTGGTGGCCGCCCTGGACGAGGCCCTTCACGTGCCCGCCGACGAGGCGGCGTTGCCGGCTCGGACCGGTCGGGCTCGCGCGTTGCTGGCGGCGGACCGACCGGCCGAGGCGGTCGACGACTTCGTCGAGGCGGTGGCGCTCTGCGCCGAGCGGGGAATCGCCGACGGTGCCGCCTACCTGCGGTGGGAGTTGGCCAACGCCTACCAGCAGGCCGGGCAGCTGCTGGATGCGGCGGAGGCGGCCGAGGAAGCGGTCTCCGAGCTGACCAAGCTGGGCTACCAGGCCGACGCGGACCGGTGTCGACACCTGCTGGCCAACGTCTACCTCTCGCTCGGTGAGACCGATCTGGCGTTGGGGCTGTTCGACCAGCTGGCGGAGAACCTTGACGGGCCGGACAATCTGGGTCCTCGGGGGGAGGTGCTGGAGGAGGCCGGTGACCTGCTCTATCGCACCGACCGGGACAGCGTCGCCGCGCAGCGGTTCGCGGCGGCGGCTGAGGCGTACCGGCTGGGTGGGCTGCCCCTCGACGAGGTGCGGGCCCGTCGCCGGGAGATGGACGCGTTGAACTGGGCCGGTTCGGCGGATGCGGCGCTGGCCGCGATCGAACGGGCGGATCGGGCGGCGACAGGCCTGTCGGCCGAGGTGGCGAGCGAGCCGGCTGCGGTCTGGGAGCAGTCGATGGTGGCTGCCGCCGGGGCGCGAGTCCTGTTCAACGTCGACCGGGCCGAGGAGGGCCTGGCCCGGCTGGACGGCGTGCCGGAGCGGCTGCGGGAGATCGAGGCGTTCGGCGAGGCGACCCAGGTCGAACTACTCGTCGGCGAGGGTCTGCTGCGGCTGGACCGGCCGGCCGAGGCGGAGCCGATTCTGCGGCGTACCGTGGCCGGCCTGCCCGCCGGGTCCGGGGTGGTACGCCAGGCGGCGTGGCTGCTGTCCCAGGCGCTCGTCGCGTTGGGCCGCAACGAGGAGGCAGAGGCGCTACGGGCGGAGCACGACCTGGACACCGACGAGTGACCGCTGTGGGTCGAGGGCGACAGGTGGGAAGGTGGGAAACCGGTCGGTAACCATTTGTCGCTCGATGGCTAGGCTGGCTGGGTGACGGTGGAACAGCAGGTGACATCAGCGGCGACCCCAACGGTCCCCGCCGGGACTCGGCGGCGGTCGCGCCGCGACGAGATCTTGGAGATCGCGGTCGGCCTTTTCGCGGCCCGTGGCTACCACGGCGTCTCCATGGACGACATCGGCGCGGCGGCCGGGGTCACCGGCCCGGCCCTCTACCACCACTTCGCCGGCAAGGAGGCGATGCTCGCCGCCGCCCTGATTCCGGTAAGTGAGGAGTTGCTGGCCGGTGGACGTAGCCGGGTGGCGGAGCGGGCGAGCGACCCGCGCGGTGCGCTGGAGTCACTGATCGACTTCCATGTCGAGTTCGCGCTGGCCAACCCGGCGGTCATCGCGCTGCACCTGAACGAACTCGACCGGTTGCCCGAGGAGCCACGTCGGCAGATCCGTCGGCTTCAGCGCCTCTACGTCGAGGAGTGGGTCTCGCTGCTGACCGCGTTGCACCGGGGACTGTCGGCCGGCGAGGCCCGGGTGCTGGCGCACGCCGCCTTCGGCCTGATGAACTCCACCCCGTTCCTCGGTGGTGAGGTGGACCGGCAGCGGCGGGCCGCCCTGCTGCGGGCCGCGACCCTGGCTGCCCTGCTCGTGGATCCAGACTCGTGATCGCGAGGCATCCGTGATGTTCTAGTGCCCGACAGAACATCCGGACACCCCGGGGAGACAGACATGATCGAGTCGTTGCTCGTCGCCAACCGAGGCGAGATCGCCCGTCGGATTATCCGTACCGCCCGACGACTGGGGGTACGGGCGGTGGCGGTCTACTCGGAGGCGGACGCCGGACTTCCGTTCGTCACCGAGGCTGATGAGGCGGTCTGCATCGGACCTGCCAACCCGGCGCAGAGCTACCGCAACGCCGAGGCGATCCTCGCCGCCGCGAAGTCGACCGGTGTCCAGGCGATCCACCCCGGCTACGGCTTTCTGTCGGAGAACGCCGACTTCGCCCGTACGGTGGAGAGCCTCGGCCTGATTTGGGTGGGACCCGGCGCGGATGCGATCACCGCGATGGGCGACAAGATCAATGCCCGGAACCTGATGGCGGCGGCCGGCGTGCCGGTGGCCCCCGGCACGACCGACCCGGCCGCCGACGTCGAGGCGGCGGTGGCCGCGGCGACCGACATCGGCTACCCGGTGATGGTCAAGGCTGCCGCTGGCGGCGGTGGGATGGGCATGGGCGTGGCGGTGGACGAGGCCGCGCTGCGCACCGAGTACGACAAGGTCCGCGCGTTCGCCGAGCGGATGTTCGGCGACGGCTCGGTGCTGATCGAGCGCTACTTTCCCCGGGTGCGCCACGTCGAGGTGCAGATCCTGGGGCTGGCCGACGGCCGGGTGATCGCCCTCGGTGAGCGGGAGTGCTCGGTGCAGCGCCGCAACCAGAAGCTGGTGGAGGAGTCGCCGTCGCCGGCCGTCTCGCCCGAGCTGCGCGAGCGGCTGCTGGCGGCGGCGGTACGCGCCGGCGAAGCGGTCGGCTACCGCAACGCCGGTACGGTCGAGTGCTTGTTGGTCCCACGTCAGCGGGACTTCGAGGGTGATGGTCCCGGGGCCGAGGAATTCTTCTTCCTGGAGATGAACACCCGGCTCCAGGTCGAGCATCCGGTGACCGAGCTGGTCTACGGAGTGGACCTGGTCGAGGAGCAGTTGCGGGTGGCGGCTGGTCTGGCCCCCCACTTCGACCCGGACGCGTTGACGGCGCGCGGGCACGCGATCGAGTTGCGGATCAACGCCGAGGACCCGAAGCGGTTCCTGCCCGGTCCCGGGGCGATCCGGACCTGGGTGGAACCCTCCGGCGAGGGGGTACGGGTCGACTCCGGCTACGCGCCGGAGACAACGGTGACGCCGTTCTACGACTCGCTGATGGCCAAGCTGATCGTGCACGGTGCCGACCGGGCGGAGGCGATCTCCCGGGCTCGGGCGGCGGTGGTCGGCTTCGAGGTCGTCGGCCCGAAGTGCAACCTGCCGTTCTTCGCGGAGTTGCTGGAGAACGCCGAGTTCGTCAGCGGCGACTACGACACCGGCATCGTCGGCCGGATGCGCTGAGCCTCTCCTTGCACCGGCCCGGCCGGGGAACGCCACATGTGTCACCCCGCCGGGCCGAGTCAGGCCGACCTGACCCGGTCAGGTCGGGGTCAGGCAGAGGGCAGGTCGGGGTCAGGCAGAGGTCAGGCCGGGGGTCAGGCAGAGGGCGGTCACCGTAGCTGCGCGAAGAACTCGCGTAGGTCGGCGACGAACAGGTCGGGCTCCTCCATGGCGGCGAAGTGTCCGCCACGATCGAACTCCGACCAGTGCACGATGTTGTTGTCGCGTTCGGCGAGTCGCCGTACCGGTGCGGCGATGTCGTGGGCGAAGACCGCGACCCCGGTCGGCATCGTCGACGAGGGTGGGTGCGGCGTACCGGTCGGGTGGGCCGCCTCGTAGTAGACGTTGGCCGAGGAGCCGCCAGCGGCCCCGAGCCAGTAGATCATTACGTTGGTCAGGAGCAGGTCACGCGGGATCGCATCCTCCGGTGCGTCGACAAAGTCGGTCCACTCCTTGAACTTCTCGATGATCCAGGCGAGTTGACCGACCGGCGAGTCGGTCAGGGCATAGGCCAGCGTCTGCGGCCGGGTCGACTGGAGCTTCGCGTAGCCGGACATCTCCGGTTCGGCGCGGATCATTCGTTCCAGCCGGGCCCGGTCGGCGTCGGTGAGGGCGGCGGCCTCGGCCGGGTCGCCGGAGGGGAGGGTGAGCAGCGTGTTCAGGTGGATACCGGTGACGTGGTCGGCGTCGATGACGGCGAGTTCCCGGGTGATGGTGTGGCCCCAGTCGCCGCCCTGTGCGCCGTAGCGGTGGTAGCCGAGGCGGCGCATGAGTTCGGCCCAGGCGCGGGCGATGCGGGTGGTGTCCCAGCCCGGTTCGCGGATCGGTCCGGAGAGCCCGAACCCGGGTAGCGAGGGCAGGACCAGGTGGAACGCGTCGGCGGGGTCACCGCCGTATCGGCGTGGATCGGTGAGCGGGCCGATGATGTCGAGGAACTCCACGATCGAGCCCGGCCAGCCGTGTGTGATGACCAACGGCAGTGCGTCGGGTTCGGGAGAACGTACGTGGACGAAGTGGATGTCGATCTCGTCGATCGTGGTGGTGAACTGTGGGCTCTGGTTGAGCCGCGCCTCGTGGACGCGCCAGTCGTATTCGGTCCGCCAGTAGTCGACCAGGTCCTTGAGGTAGGACAGCGGCACGCCGCGCCGCCACGGAACGTCCGGCACCTCGCTCGGCCATCGGGTGGCGTCGAGCCGTTGCCGCAGGTCGACCAGGTCGGCATCGGGAATGTCGAGGCGGAACGGGCGGATCGTGTCGCCGGTGTGGTTACTCATCGTCCTGCTCCTGGAGCCAGCGGTTGTGGGTCTCCCAGGCCGACTGTTTGCTGGTGGCAAGAGCGGCACCGATCTGTGTCCACGATGCGCCGGCGGCCCGGGCGGTACGGACGCCCAACTGTCGGCCGTAGCCCGCCTTCCGCATGATCAATTCGCCCAGGGCGAGGAGTTCCAATGCTTCGCTTCGGTTCAGTGGTGGGACGTCCGCCTCGCTGTCGGATGTCTCCTCGTCGGCCGGAGGGGCCAGGGTGTCCCGCATACGGAGTTCGTCGTACCGGGCGACGGCGGTCAGGAGGGTGAACCGCCGTTCCAACTCGTCAGGTGTCGTCATGTCGTCCACCCTTGCGTCAGATCACCTTGACGTCAAGCTGACTTGACGATTGTTTGTCCGGAGAGCAGTGACCTGGCCCACGGCCCTGCCCCTGGCCGTCAGCGCCTTCGCTCTGCTTCCCTATAGGAAACGCCCGATGTCCGGTCAGCGGACAGTCGCTCACAGCGAGGTGAGGACACATGACACAACTGCCGGACTCCGTCTCGATCCGCGAGGTCGGCCCCCGCGACGGTCTGCAGAACGAGGACCCGATCCCGGCCGACGCCAAGGTGCGGCTGATCGACGCGCTGTCGGCCACCGGCGTACGGCGGATCGAGGCGGTGTCGTTCGTGCACCCCAAGGCGATCCCGCAGATGGCCGACGCCGACGAGGTCTGGGCGCGGGCACAGCGCAACGAGAACGTCCGCTACTCGGCGCTGGTGCCCAACACCCGGGGCGCGCAGCGAGCCCTGGCCGCCGGGTTCACCGAGATCGAGGTGGTGGTCTCGGCCAGCGACACGCACAACCGACGCAACGTCAACCGGTCCACCGCCGAGTCGCTGGACGACATCGCCGGGCTGATCGCACTGCTGCACGGATCCGGTGCCATCGCCGAGGTGATCATTTCGACCAGCTTCGGCTGCCCGTACGAGGGGGACATCGACCCGGCCCGGGTGGCACAGATCGTCGACCGGGTGGTCGCCGACGGCGCGGACCGGGTCGCGTTCGGTGACACGACCGGGATGGCGACTCCGCGCCGGGTCCGGGAGTTGTTGACCGCCGTCCGCGACCGCCAGCCGGAGATTCCGCTGCTGCTGCACTTCCACAACACCCGGGGTACGGCGTTGGCCAACATCCTGACCGCGCTGGAGTTCGGCATCACCGAGTACGACGCCAGCGTCGCTGGCCTCGGCGGCTGCCCGTACGCGCCGGGGGCCAGCGGCAACGTGGCCACCGAGGAGGTGGTGCACATGCTGCACGACATGGGCATCGACACCGGGATCGACCTGGACGCCTTGCTGGATGCGGCGGCACTGGCCGAGGAGTTGGTCGGTCGGGAGTTGCCTTCCGGCGTGCTGCGAGCCGGCCCGCGTACCCGATTGACCGCATCCTGATCGGTCCCGTCGTCGCGCCGTGGTCGCCGCGCCGCCGCCGGATACGCTAGCCTAACGATCGTTCAGGGTGGCGGTGTGGCGAGGGAGTCGGCGTGACGCTCGACAGTGAGACGCTGGAGCAGCTACGTAAGCGGGTCCGGGCGGGGGGCGCGGAGAAGTACCACGCGGCCAACGCCGCCAAGGGAAAACTCTTCGCCCGGGAGCGCATCGCACTCCTCGTGGATGAGGGCTCCTTCGTCGAGGACGGACTGCTCGCCAACGCCACCGCCGACGGACTACCGGCCGATGGCGTGGTGACCGGCACGGCCACCATCGACGGTCGGCCGGTCTGCCTGATGGCCAACGACTCCACCGTCAAGGCCGGCAGTTGGGGTGCCCGTACGGTCGAGAAGATCATCCGGATCATCGAGCGGGCGTACGCCGCCGGACAGCCGATGGTCTACCTGGTCGACTCGGCCGGGGCCCGGATCACCGACCAGGTCGACCTCTTCCCTGGCCGCCGGGGTGCCGGAAAGATCTTCTGGAACCAGGTACGCGCCTCCGGCTCGATTCCGCAGGTCTGCGCCCTCTTCGGCCCGAGCGCGGCCGGTGGGGCGTACATCCCGGCGTTCTGTGACGTGGTGGCCATGGTGGACGGCAACGCCAGCATGTACCTCGGCTCCGACCGGATGGTCGAGATGGTGACCGGCGAGAAGACCACCCTGGAGGCGATGGGCGGGGCGCGGGTGCACTGCGCCGAGTCGGGCGTCGGGCACTTCCTCTGCAAGACCGAGGCCGACGCGCTGGACGTGGTCAAGAGCTACCTGTCCTACCTGCCGGCCAACTGGACCCAGTCGCCGCCGTCCGCCCCGGCGGTCGACGCACCGGCCAAGGTGGACCTGGCCAGCCTCGTACCGGCCAGCGAGCGGCAGGCGTTCGACATGCGCCGGTACGTCAAGGGCCTGCTCGACGAGGGGTCCTTCCTGGAGATCCAGGCGCTCTGGGCCAAGGAGCTGACGATCGGGTTCGGGCGGCTCAACGGCGAGGTCGTCGGCGTGGTCGCCAACAACTCGATGTTCAAGGGTGGGGTGCTCTTCGTCGACTCGGCCGACAAGGCGACCCGGTTCGTGCAGCTCTGCGACGCGTTCAACGTGCCGCTGCTCTTCCTCTCCGATGTGCCCGGGTTCATGGTCGGTACGACGGTGGAGAAGCAGGGCATCATCCGACACGGCGCAAAGATGATCACGGCGATCTCCGAGGCGACCGTACCCAAGATCTGTGTGGTGGTGCGCAAGGCGTACGGTGCCGGCCTCTACGCGATGGCCGGTCCCGGCTTCGAGCCGGACGCGACGATCGCGCTGCCCACGGCGAAGATCGCGGTGATGGGCGCGGAGGCCGCCGTCAACGCGGTCTACGCCAACAAGATCGCAGCGATCGCCGACCCCGACGAGCGCGCCGCCTTCGTCGCCGCCCGCCGCGAGGAGTACGAGCGCGACATCGACATCGTGCGACTGGCCAGCGAACTGGTGATCGACGCGATCGTCGAGCCGCACGAACTGCGGGCCGAACTGGTCCGGCGGTTCACGGCCGCACGCGGTAAGGAGCGGCACTTCTCCCGGCGTCGGCACGGCGTCACGCCGGTCTAGCACCGCCCCGGTGGGAAGCCATCCCGGCGACCTGGCCAGCCTGGCCCGATCAACAGACCACCCGTCCCCGTCCCCGTCCTCGACGTCACAAGCGTTCCCGGCGGATCCACGGCTAGGAGACAGAGATATGGACTTCCGGCTCAACGAAGAGCACGAGGCGCTGCGGCAGAGCGTGCGGGACTTCGCCCGCGAGGTGGTCGCACCGGTCGCCGCCGAGCACTACGAGCAGCACACCTTCCCGTACGAGGTGGTCCGGCAGATGGGCAAGATGGGGCTCTTCGGCCTGCCCTTCCCAGAGGAGCACGGCGGCATGGGCGGCGACTATTTCGCGCTCTGCCTGGCGCTGGAGGAGCTGGCCCGGATCGACTCCAGTGTGGCGATCACCCTGGAGGCGGCGGTTTCGCTGGGCATCATGCCGATCTACCGGTTCGGTACGCCGGCACAGCAGGCACAGTGGCTCCCGAAGCTGATCAGTGGCGAGGCGGTGGCCGGTTTCGGGCTGACCGAGCCGGGCACCGGATCGGATGCCGGCGGCACCCAGACCCGGGCCGTCCTGGACGGCGACCACTGGGTGATCAACGGATCGAAGGCGTTCATCACCAACTCGGGTACCGACATCACGTCGCTGGTCACCGTCACCGCCGTCACCGGCACCCGCCCGGACGGTGGTAAGGAGATCTCCACGATCATCGTGCCGTCCGGTACACCCGGTTTCACGGTGGCGCCCGGCTACTCCAAGGTGGGCTGGTGCGCGTCGGACACCCACGAGCTGACCTTCGAGGACTGTCGCGTGCCGGCCGAGAACCTGCTCGGTGAGCGGGGTCGGGGCTTCGCCCAGTTCCTGCGGATCCTCGACGAGGGGCGGATCGCCATCGCCGCCCTCGCGGTCGGCCTCGCCCAGGGCTGTGTCGACGAGTCGATCCGGTACGCCAAGGAGCGGCACGCCTTCGGCCAGCCGATCGGCAACTACCAGGCGATCCAGTTCAAGATCGCTGATATGGAGCTGAAGGCGCACACGGCCCGGCTCGCGTACTACGACGCGGCGGCCCGGATGCTGGCCGGTGCGGACTTCAAGCGGCAGGCCGCCATCGCGAAGCTGCACGCCAGCACCGTCGCGGTGGACAACGCCCGGGAGGCGACCCAGATCCACGGCGGGTACGGCTTCATGAACGAGTTCGCGGTCGGCCGCTTCTGGCGGGACTCGAAGATCCTGGAGATCGGCGAGGGCACGTCGGAGGTACAGCGGATGATCATCGCACGCGATCTGGGGCTCTAGTCGGGGCCGACGACCGGCAAAAATGGTTCGTTCCGGGGGCGTAGCGCCGGCATGATCGCTGACATGTCGATCAGCACCCACATCAAGATCAGCCTCGCCGAGAAGCCCACGCTGACCGGAGAGCTGGTCCTGCTGCGGCCGGTGGAGGCGGCCGACGTGCCGGGCCTGGTCGAGCTGGTCTCCGACCCGGAGGTGGGCCGCCTGACCGGCTCACATGCGTCGTTCAACATCGAGGCGTTGGAGCAGTGGTACGCGACTCGGGCCGACCACGACGATCGGCTCGACCTCGCGATCGTCGAGCGCGCCACCGGCGGGTACGTCGGTGAGGTGGTCCTCAACGAGTTCGACGTGGACAACCTGTCGTGCTCCCTGCGGATCGCGCTGGTCGGGACTCGTGCGTTTGGCCGGGGATTCGGCAGCGAGGCGATCCGGCTGATCCTGGGGCACGCGTTCGAGACGGTCGGGCTTCACCGGGTCTCGCTGGAGGTCTACGACTTCAATCCGCGCGCTCGGCACGTCTACGAGAAGATCGGTTTCGTACACGAGGGCACCCGGCGGCAGGCGCTGCGCTGGGAGGACGCCTGGGTCGACGCACACGACATGGCCATCCTGGCCCACGAGTGGGCCAAGCACCAGGGGCACCCAGACCGCTGCGGTTAGTGGGTCCGGCTGACCGATAGCTGACTGCCCGTCGGCTCCGCCGGTGTTTGCATGTCCGGCATAGGCGACCGTGCGGACGCCGTGGCGGAGGTCGGGCATGTTCGCTGGGATCGGGCGGGCGATGTTCCGCTGGCGGTGGCCGGTGCTGGGCGGCTGGCTCATCCTCACTGCCCTCGGAATCGTCTTCGGCGGTCAGGTCTTCGACCGGCTGGGACAGCCGGAGAACCTGCGCGCCGACGCCGAGTCCCGGATCGCCGAGCGGCGGATCATCGAACTCCTGCCCGAGGGGCCGCTCGTGGTCGCCGTCGTACGGGACCGGGACCCGTACGACCCGCCGCTGGTGGAGAGTGTCACGAAGGTAGCCGCCGAGCTGCGGGCCGTGCCCGGCGTGGCCGACGTCGAAGACCTGTACGGATCACCGGGCGGCCGGATCGGTGCCGACAACCGCAGCACCCTGGTCGTGGTCGAACTGGTCGACGGGCTGCCCGAGGCGGAACGGGAACGGGTCGAGGATCGGGTGACCGGGCTGCTGCGCGGGATCGACGCACCGCAGGTGCTGGTCGGCGGGGAGACGCTGGCCGAGCGTGCCTTCGCCGAGCAGGCGATCCGGGACGCGGCCGTTGGCGAGTCGGTGGCGCTGGTCGTACTCGTGGTGGTTTTGGTTTTGCTCCTCGGCGGTCTGCTGGCGGGCGTGCTCCCGCTGGTGGCGGCGCTGGCGGCGGTGGCCGGGACGCTGCTCGGCCTGCTCGGTCTGGCGGCGGTGACCGAGGTCAGTGAGTTCACGGTCAACGTGGTCACCCTGCTGGGCATCGGCCTGACGGTCGACTACGCGCTTCTGGTGATCATGAGGTTCCGGGAGGAGTACGCCGCCGACGCTGCTGGCGAGCCGGCGGAGCTGCTGGCCCGGACCATGGCCACCGCCGGTCGGGCCGTCGTCGTCTCCGGGGCCGCCGTCGGCGTGGCGATGGCCGGACTGTACGTCTTCGCCGAGCCACTGCTGGCGGCGATGGCCCTGGGCGGGGCACTGGTGGTCGTACTGGCCACCGCCGCCGGGCTGACCGTCGTGCCGGCCCTGATCGCGGTCGGGCACCGACGCATTGCCACGCCGAGCCGGCGACTGCGGAGCCTTCGGCCGATACAGCCAGCCAGCGGCACCACTCCAGGAATTCTCGGCCGGCTGGCCGGCTTCGCGCAGCGGCACCCCGCTCCGGTGGCCCTTACCGTGTCGGTTGGTCTGCTGTTGCTTGCCGGGCCGTTCCTGCTCGGGGCCAACCTCGGTGACTCGGACGCGCGGACCCTGCCGAGGTCGATGGAAGCCCGGCAGGTGCATGACGTCATGCTGCGCGACTTCCAGGCGAACCGGGCGGCACCAGTGGTCGTGGTGGTGGAGGCCGATCCGACCTCGGCGGCGGTACGGGACCTGATGAACCAGCTCAACCGACTGCCGCAGGTGATCCGGATGCAGCCGCGGCCGGATGTGCCGGGGGCTGCTCTGGTGATCGACCTGACGCCGAAGGGTACGACCGGCGGCCCCGAGTCGCGGGCGCTGGTCCGGGAGGTGCGATCCCTGGAAGCACCCTTCCGGGTGCTGGTGGGCGGCCCGGCGGCCGAGCTGGTGGACTACCGCGACTCGGTGGCGGACCGACTGCCCCTGGCCGTACTGGTGCTGGTGGTGACCACCGCGCTACTGCTCTTCGCCCTGACCGGGTCGGTGCTGGTCCCGGTCAAGGCGCTCGTGCTGAACGTCCTGACCCTGTTGGCCACCCTCGGGGTGCTGGTGGTGGTGTTCCAGTGGGGGATCGGTTCCGCGCTGCTCGGAGTCGAATCCTGGGGTGCGCTCGATGTCACCACCCCGGTCCTGCTCTTCGTCTTCGTCTTCGGGCTCTCGATGGACTACGAGGTGTTCCTACTCGCCCGTATTCGGGAGGAGTGGGACCGCTATCGGGAGCTGCGTACGCCCGCCGCTCGGGCGCGGGCCAGCGCTCGGGCGGTGCTGGCGGGGATCACCCGTACCGGCCGGGTGGTCACCACGGCGGCCGGCTGCATGATCGTCGTCTTCCTGGGGTTCCTACTGGGTGAGCTGACCGCGGTGAAGGAGATCGGCTTCGGCATGGCCGTCGCTGTGCTGCTCGACGTGACGGTGGTCCGGGGCCTCCTGTTGCCGGCGGTGATGAGTCTGCTCGGCGAGTGGAACTGGTGGGCGCCGGCACCCCTGCGCCGGCTGTACGGCCGGGTGTCCGCTGGCCGCGCTCGGGTACCGATGGCGCGAGAGGCGAGCAGCCGGCAGCCGGTCGACAGTTGAGCCGAGGGTCATCTGCGGTGGTCAGTCCGACGGAAGCTGTGGGTGGTCGGGCGACCCGGTGGATCCAAGGGTGGCACCGGGATGTACGGCATCGCGCACGGTGCGCAGGCCGTCAAGCATGATCCGTAGGGTCTCGGCATCGAGTTGGCCGGTGAACCAGCGTTCGATGATCTCCAGGTGGCCCGGCAGGGTCTCGGCGAGCCGGTCCAGCCCAGTCTGGGTGACCACCGCGTGCAGACTGCGCCGGTCCGAGGGGCAGGCGCGGCGACGGAGCAGCCCGTCCCGCTCCATCCGGTCGACCACCCGGGTGACTCCGCTGGTCGACAGGGAGGTTTGGGCAGCGAGGTCGGTCATCCGGAGTTGCTTGTTCGGCGAGCGGGCCAGCCGGGTCAGCACCTCGAACTCCACCACGGAAAGGCCGTGCTCTTCATATTGAGCCGCAAACCGGGACAGCAGCCCGGTGTACGCCTCGACGAGCAGGCCGACGGCGGTGATGCGCGGATCGTCGAACGGGTCTTGGCTCACCAGGTCATCGTAACAGTACTTGACACGCGGAATATTGCTGACGCTATAGTTGCTGGCGTAGCCGTTGGCATATTCAACTAATTTGGCGGAGGATCACCATGACCACCAGCACCGGCGAGCCCACCCGCGACTGGGCGGGGTTGACCATCCCGACGGCTGGCACCTACCTGCTCGACCAGGCGCACAAGCGGGTCGGTTTCGTGGCGCGGCACATGATGGTGAGCAAGGTGCGGGGCGAATTCACGGAGGTGGAGGCCGCCGTCACCATCGACGAGGACCCGCTGAAGTCCTCGGTGACCGCGACCATCCAGGCTGCCAGCATCGCGAGCGGCCAGGGTGACCGGGACGTGCACCTGCGCAGCGCCGACTTCCTCGACGTGGAGCAGTTCCCGACGCTGGAATTCCACAGCACCGGGGTCAAGTCGCACAGCGGTAACGAGTTCGTGCTCACCGGTGAGCTGACCATCAAGGGTGTCACCCGGACCGTGGATCTTGAGGTCGAGTTCGAGGGTGCCGGACGCAGCCCGTTCGGGCAGGACGTCTTCGGGTTCACCGCGTCGACCGAGATCGACCGCGAGGACTTCGGCTTGACCTGGAACGTCGCGCTGGAAAGCGGTGGCATCCTGGTCGGCAAGAAGGTGAAGATCGAGATTGAGGGCGAGGCGATCCGCCAGCCGTGAGCGGAAGGGGTCGGGGACTCGCGCTTCCCTGACCGTTCCTCGGGCTCGACCGAAGGCTCCGGTAACCATCACTGGTCACCGGAGCCTTTCGGCTGTTTCATAGCGGTCAGTGTCCTTTGGGGAGCAGTGGGTTATCTCACTCCGACGCCCTGACGTGCACCGAATGAAGTTGCGTGATCACCGCCTGCCTACAGGGCCCGTTTTGTCCCTGGCCGCAGGGCGGCCGCGCTTCTACCGTGTTAGTTCCACAGCACCGCTGGGTGGGTAGGGATCCGTCCAGCCGTTGACTTCGTGCTGTGCCGGGGAGGGCCACATGGGCAGGGACGTCTCGCGAAGTGCCTTCTCGCGGGAGGATCGCGTTCACTACCGGCAGAAGGTACGCCGGTGCCTGGACGTCTTCGCGCTGATGCTCGACGACTTCGGCTTCGACGCCGACCGCCCCACCACCGGTCTGGAAATCGAGCTCAACCTGGTCGACTCCGCCGCCGAACCCGTGATGCGGAACGCGGAGATCCTCGCCGACATCGCCGATCCGTTGTTCCAGAGCGAACTCGGCCGGTTCAACCTGGAACTCAATGCCCGACCGCGGCTCATCGAGGGGGCCGGGTTCGCCGACTACGAGCAGGACCTGGTGACCAGTCTCGGCCGGGCCGACGAGCGGGCGGCGAAGTCCGACGCCGGGATCGTGCTGATCGGCATCCTGCCCACCCTCACCTCCCGGCACCTGGTCGAGGGAAACCTCTCCACCGACAAGCGCTATCGGGTGCTCAACGAGCAGATCGTGGCGGCCCGGGGTGAGGACATCGAGATGGACATCCGGGGAGTCGAGCGGTTACAGACCTACACCGACTCCATCGCGCCGGAAGCGGCCTGCACCAGCGTGCAGTTCCATCTCCAGGTCTCGCCGGACACCTTCGCCAACTACTGGAACGCATCCCAGGCCATCGCCGGGGTCCAGGTAGCCATCGGGGCCAACTCGCCGTACCTCTACGGGCGACACCTGTGGGCCGAGACCCGGGTCGCCCTCTTCGAGCAGGCAACCGACACCCGGCCGGACGAGCTGAAGGCCCAGGGCGTACGTCCCCGGGTCTGGTTCGGCGAACGGTGGATAACATCGATCTTCGATCTGTTCGAGGAGAACGTCCGTTACTTCCCGCCGCTACTGCCCATCTGTGAAGACGAGGACCCGGTCGAGGTCCTGCACAACGGCGGAGTTCCCCAGTTGGGAGAGCTACGGCTGCACAACGGCACCGTCTACCGCTGGAACCGGCCGGTCTACGACATCATGAACGGTCGTCCGCACCTGCGGGTCGAAAATCGCGTGCTGCCGGCTGGCCCGACCGTGGTCGACATGCTCGCCAACGCTGCCTTCTACTTCGGACTGACCCGGGAGCTGGCCGAGGCCGACCGCCCGATCTGGAGCCAACTGACGTTCAGCGCCGCCGAGGAGAACTTCCACTCGGCAGCCCGTCGGGGCATGGACGCGACCGTCTACTGGCCGAGGCTCGGCGACGTACGCGTCAGCAACCTGGTCCTCGACGTGCTCCTGCCCCGGGCGGCGGTAGGGCTGGACCGGTTTGGTGTCGACCCCGATCACCGGGACCGGTTGCTCGGCATCATCGAGCAACGGTGCCGTACCGGGCGCAACGGTGCGGTGTGGCAGACCGAGTCGGTGTTCGCGGCCGAACAAGGCCGAGGCCTGGACCGCCCGGCGGCGCTGCATCACATGTTGCGCCGCTACCGCGAACTGCAGGCCACCAACGCCCCGGTGCACACCTGGCCGGTCGACTAGTCGTCCTCCTCGATGCGAATGCCCAGCGCACCGGCCAGGACATGGGACAGGGTGACCAGATCCTGGCGGGCCACGGCCGCGCCGGACATGCTGGTGACCCCACCGATTCCGGCTAGGGCGCAGTTCGTGAACCGGGCCCCGGCCATCCGGGCGTGGGAGAACTGCGCGCTGGTCAGGTCGCAGTCGACGAACGAGGCACCACGTAGGTCCGCGTTCTGGAAGTCCGCCTGGCCCAGGTTGCATCCCTGGAAGACCACGTGCTGGAAGGCGGTGAACCGGAACGACGAAAGGTCGAGTCGGCAGTCGGAGATCGTCACATCTCGTAAGGCGCCGTTGACCCAGTGCAGACCGGTCATCCGGGCCGTCGACAGTCGTACCCGGAACATCGACGACTTCTCGGCGCGGAGGTTTGCCAGGTTCGCATGCTCGAACAGGCAGTCGTCGAGCCGGGCCCCGTCGAGTTGGGTGCCGCTCAGGTCCGTCCCCTTCACCCGGCACTGGGTGAACTCCACCGAATCCGCGCGGCGTCCGGAGAGGTCGAGGTCGAAGAAGGCCAACCTTCGGTACGTCGCCTCGTCGGCCAGGTCGTGGTCCTCGACGGTGGCCAACTCCAGCGCCGAAGGCGGCTTCGGGGCGACCGGGTCACGGCGTGCCGGGAAGCCATTCGAACCAGGACGTGTCGACCGGGCGGACATAATCGCACGCTACCAAGATGCATCGGCGGTGCTCCGTCCGCCTGATCGCGCCGGTACCGGACGGCGTGCCCTCCGTCCGCTCAGCGGGGCGGGCCGTGCACCGGACGCGGGGAGACCCGTACGATCCGGTCATCGGAGGCGAGGCGGGAGTCGTAATGACTGACGGAAGCGGTAGCTGGGGTACGCCACCCGGAGGGCAGCCAGCCCGGTCTGGGCGGATGTCCCTGGTAGCCGGGAGCGTCGTCGCGATCGCGCTCTTCGCCACCGTCGGTGCGGTGGGCGGGTGGCTACTGGCCAAGTCCGAGCAGGACGACGTGCCGCTCGCAGGACAGACCACCCCCACGGTCGCACCACAGACGACCAGCGCGGCGAAACCGACCCAGCAGTCCGTGAAGCCCACCAACAAGCAGACCACCCCGCCCGCCGGGCAGGTCCTGATGCCCGATCTGGTCGGCCGGAACTTCAAGGATGTCCGGCAGGAGCTGCGTGCCCAGGGACTGAAATGGGCGTTCCACTTCGGGGGCGCGGGGCAGAACAGCAGTATTTCGAGCACTGTCCCCCTGGCCGGTGACCCGGTACGACCGGGCCGCGTCGTGCAGGTCTTCGTGATCGGCGAGGCGCCCCAGGTGGTCGTCCCGAACGTCGTCGGACTGAGCTGTCAACAGGCGGCGGCCAAGCTCGTCGATGCCGGGCTGGAGCCGAAGTACGCGAAGACCGACTCCGGCACGGTCACCAAGCAGAAGCCGGAGGCGGCGGCGGAGAAGCGGTGGAACGACCAGGTGCAGATCCACTGCGGCCAGGACGGCGAAGAGTCCGACGACGACACGCCTGAGTCGCCCACACCCTGATGGTCGGGCCGCGCACCACGCCGTACCGGTGAATCTCCCAGGCCGGGACAAGTTGCACGATTGTCGGCATCGGCCACCCGTGCGGTGGGAGAGTACGTGCTATGGCCGACGACCGTCAGCAGCCACCGGGCGACTCCGGAGACCGTGACGGCCAGGCGGCCCCCAACGACCGGGCGGGCCCCGGCGGCCAGGTAGACCCCAGCGGCCAGGTAGACCCCGACGAGTCGTTGGAGCAGACCGGCGAACTGCCCCGGGTTACCGGGACGGATGAGGCGAGCACCCAACCCGTTCCTCGCCCGGCGGAGCCGGGCGGGACCGCGCCGCTGCCGGCGCAGCACCCGCCGGCGGCTTCGGTGCACCATCCGCCGGCGGCTCCAGCGCAGCAACCGCCGAGGCCGTGGTCGGGCCGGGCCGAGGTGCCGGCGGGCATCCGAGGCGGTGCACCCCCGGACTGGTACGACGAGGTCGACTACGACAACGGCCGCTGGTGGATGCCGATCCTGCTCGGTGTCATAGCGTTGTTCCTCCTCGCGGTCCTCGGCTTCGGTGTCTGGCTCATCGTCCAGGCAAGTCAGGGTGGTCCAGCGTCCGGACCACGCCCGGTCCCCACACCGTCAGCAACCTCGGCGCCGTCACCTGCCCCGCAGGGCAGCCCCACACCGTCGCCGTCGACCACCACCCAGACCCCCACGACCCGTACCACTCCACCGGGCGCGGTGCCCATGCCGATCCTGGTCGGTCTGCCCGAGGCGGTGGCGCGGGAGGTACTCGACCAACTCGGGTTGACGTACCAGATCCGGTTCCGTACGGGCAGCGGCTGGCCCTCGGGCACGGTGATCGAGACCGATCCTCGTGCCGGCACCCCTGTGCTTCCGAATCAGCGGGTCACCCTGGTGGTCGCCGAGTCGCCGTCGCCGTCTGCGGCGACCACCCGCCCTGGGCGTCCGACCGTGCGGCCGACCCGCTGACATCGGCAGATCGGGCAGGCTAGCCCACCTGTACGGGATGTCGCGCCGCCGACTGTCGTACCGTCGGGGTCCGGGGCGCTGGCGGCCGGGGGCCCGGCTGCCGTACCACGGTCCGGCCAGCCGACGGGGCAGCGGCAGGTACGGTGTGCAGCCCGTCGAGCCGTACGAAGATCGAGCGACGGTCGACGGCTTCCCCGGCTGAATTGAGCTGGTATCCGTCGAGCCAGATCCAGCCACGGTAGGTGGGCCAGTCATGCGAGCGGATCACCCGGAAGAGGATTGGTGCGGCGAACTGCGCACTTGCCGAACGGGTCACTCGTAGCACATCACCGGAGCGGGGGAACACGGTTACTCCTGTCTGGACTAGCCGGCGGCGGCCGGCTGGAGCTGGCTGTTCAGGGAAGTGGGACCACCGACCGGGCACGCTGCACTGCCGGCCGCTCGTGATGTGGGACATTGGCCGGTCGATGCGCCGCGGCGGTTTTGGGCATGGCGCATCGACTCGACCAACATCCGTCAACTCCGGGACCGCGCCCGCCGCCATAGCTTCGTGGCGTACAGCGGCGGGGTCTGTTACCCCAGAGCGGGTCTGCCTCCTGTCATGGGTCCGGTGTGGCTGACCCGGTCGCTCCGGTGCAAAGCGAAATCACCCCTTCGATCGACCAGATCGGGACACTCTGTGACCCAAGCCATACGCACAGACTGCATCAATGGCTTGATCAATGCAAGTTGCAAGTTTGGCCGTGTGGTTACCGACCACAGGCGCTTGATGTCCGGCTTGCGTACCCGGCAGACTGGACGCCGCCCTGCCGCAGCGGCCCGGCCGGGGTGTGCCGGTTTCTCTCGCCGCGAAGTCATCGTCCGCCGCCTTCGATGGTCGCGCCTCGGCGGACGTCCACCGCATGCGCGATCGACCGGAGGTGACCCGGTGGCCGAGCGCCGGAGTCCGACTATTCGCCGACGTCGACTTGGTGCCGAGCTTCGGCGACTGCGCGAAGCGGCCGAAGTGACGATCGATGTGGTCGCGGAGCAGTTGGGCTGCTCCGCATCCAAGATCTCCCGGATCGAGACCGGACACACGTCGGCGACGCCCCGTGACGTCCGAGACATGCTCGGTATCTACGGCATCGTGGGCACCCAGAGCGAGGAACTGGTGCAGATCGCGCGCGAGGCGCGACAGAAGGGGTGGTGGCATCCCTTCAGCACCGTGCTGACCGGCGCGTACGTCGGGTTCGAGCAGGCTGCCTCCTCGCTACGGGCGTACGAGCAGCAGGTGGTGCCGGGCCTGCTCCAGACCGAGGAGTACGCCAAGGCGATGATCCGGGGCGCTCGGCCGGACATCACCGCCGAAGATGTCGAGCAACGGGTCCGTGTCCGTCAGACGCGTCAGTCGTTATTGAGCCAAGACGATCCGATTGACCTGTGGGTGGTGCTTGATGAGGCGGTGGTGAGCCGGCCGGTGGGCGGTGACGCTGTCATGTGCGCTCAGTTGGAGCGGCTGGTGGAAGCGGCCGACCTGCCGAACGTGACGATCCAGGTACTTCCTTTCGAGGCCGGGGCGCATGCCGGAATGGACGGCACGTTCTCGATCCTTGAATTTCCGGAACCGGGTGATCCGGACGTGGTGTATGCCGAAAACGCCACGGGCGGGCTCTTCCTTGAGAAGAGCGATGAACTGCAAAAATATTCATTTATCTTCGACTACATACGAGCGGCGGCGATCCGCCCGGAGGAATCCGTCGCTCTGCTGGCGAAGTTGGCAAAGGAGCCGTTGTGGAGACGCAGAAAATCGGGTTTCGAGTGGACCTGAGCCAGGCGAACTGGTTCAAGAGTTCACGGAGCGGACCCAACTGCGACAACTGCGTGGAGGTCGCGTTCGTGCCCGGCGCAATTGGGGTCCGCGATTCGAAGAACCCGACGGGGCCGGCGTTGCTCTTTACGCCGGAGGAGTGGGACGCATTTGTCGGCGGTGCCAAGGACGGCGAGTTCGACCTGCACTGACCGGTGCTTGTGGCACCAATAGCCAATTGATGAGCGTGGTCATCAGCCCGGTAGTGGACGGGCGGGTGGCCACGTTCTTCGTGTATCACGCCGATGCGGAACGTCGACTCGTGTCGTTGCTGGCCCCGCCTCCCGTCGTTGTACGTGGCGGACGGCAGAGGCCGCTCCGCAACAGCCGTACGGTTCGCAATCGAGCGAGGCAGGCGAGACAGATGACCATGGAGCAGGAGAACCTGGGCAACGGGTCGGGCAAGCCGGAACGGTTCGGTGGTAAATACCGGGGAGCCCGACGTAACGGCCCGCTGGTGGACGAGCTGTCCGCCGGCGACGACCTGGATCAGCGCGATCCTGGAACGCCGGGTCTGGAGTTGGTGGACGCGCAGGGAACTCCGCCGTCCCTTCAGCCGCCCAGCCTTCCGTCCCTGGATCTGAGCGGGCTGACCGAGCCGGTGTTTCCCGCCGGAGGATGGTCGGACGGCCCGATCGAGTCGCTCGCCGACCATCCGCTGCTGCGCGGATTGCTGCTGGAGTTGCCGCCAAAGGGCACACTGCCCTCGCCGGTCTGGCTCGACCGCTGGTTCGAAGCAGCCAGGTCCATTCTGGAACTGCTATACGTGCAGGACACCTCCGGCCGCCCGAGGTGACCTCGGCCGAACCGTGACCACGGCCTCCGTCAGGCGGCTGTGCCGTAGGGCGTGCCGAACGCCGATGGTCGCCACCACGAGCACCGCCCCGGTGAGCACCAGGCCGATCAGGTTGGGGCCGGTGAGCGGGAGAAGATCAGCGGCGGTCGCAGCCACGGGCAGGGTCGCCAGGCCGGTGATCTGTATCGGAAGCGCGATCATCGGGTGTGCGGCTCCGGCCGTCAGCGCGGGTGCGGTCGGAGTGCCTGGTGCCGAGGCGAAGGCGGTCGCGCCGGTCCACAGCCGTCGCAGCCGCCGTACGCTTCCCAGCGCCACCACTGCGGCCGGAACCACGGGCAGTGCGAGACCGGCCATCGCCGCGTCGGTCGGAGCCTGCCTGGTCGTAACCAAATTCTGGCTGGTCGTTACCGGATCTTGGCTGGTCAGCGCTGCCGTGCCGAGTACGGCGAGGCCGACCAGACCGGTCAGGGTGAGCCCGGCCAACCACCCGGTACGGCGACGCATCGCCCGTGCCGTGGCTGGTCGGGGTAGTCCCTCGGCCACGATCCCGGCTGCCAACCAGAGGGCGGTGATCGCCAGCAGGGCGACGAGGTCGAGGTTCACGCACCTCAGCATCGTCCGGCCGGTCGTGCTACGGATCCGGGCTGAACCCGGTACGAACCCCCAGAGCCGACCCGTAGGGGCCATCCGCCGGTGATATATCAGGTTCG
Source organism: Micromonospora polyrhachis (assembly GCF_014203835.1). NCBI lineage: Bacteria > Bacillati > Actinomycetota > Actinomycetes > Micromonosporales > Micromonosporaceae > Micromonospora > Micromonospora polyrhachis. The sequence goes on from NZ_JACHJW010000001.1 coordinate 3,339,165, forward strand.
GCATCTATATTTGATGTTCATCTATTAGTAGCCTCGCCTTGATCGGTAATCGTAAGATCCTCCCGTCACAAGCGGATGGACAGTCGACCGATCGGAGGGGAGAGAGGGAGATGAATCTCCCAGGAAGGTACGTCCTCGTCGGGGTAGCCGCCCTGACAATGATGGCGGCGGCCACCCCGGCCGTCGCTGCGGAGCCCCAGGGCACGATCCTGAACGCCGGTGGTGCCACTGCCGTGGCCGACAGCTACATCGTCGTGCTCAAGGACAGTGCCGTGGCCAGCGCGCAGGTCGGCACGACAGCCAGCGCCCTGGTCAAGCAGTACGGCGGCTCGGTAGCCCGTACGTACACCTCGGCCCTGCGTGGCTTCGAGCTGAAGGTGGACGCCAAGTCCGCCGCTCGGATCGCGGCGCACCCATCGGTGTCGTACGTCGAGCAGAACCACACCGTGCAGCTCTCCGGCACCCAGACGAACCCCCCGTCCTGGGGTCTGGACCGGGTCGACCAGCGCAACCTGCCGCTGGACAGTTCGTACACGTACCCGAACACCGCGACCAACGTGCACGCGTACATCATCGACACGGGTGTGCGGTACACCCACACCGACTTCGGTGGCCGGGCCGTCAGCGGCTACGACGCGATCGACGGCGGCTCCGCCGACGACTGCCACGGTCACGGCACACACGTGGCCGGCACCGTCGGTGGCTCGGCGCACGGCCTGGCAAAGGGCGTGCAGATCGTCGGTGTACGGGTGCTCAACTGCCAGGGCAGCGGCACCAACGCGCAGGTCATCGGGGGCGTCGACTGGGTGACCGCGAACGCGGTCAAGCCGGCCGTGGCCAACATGAGCCTGGGCGGCGGCGCCAACACCGCCCTGGACAACGCGGTGGCCAACTCGATCAACGCGGGCATCACCTACGGCCTGGCCGCCGGCAACGACAGCGGTGCCAACGCCTGCAACACCTCACCGGCCCGTACCCCGGCCGCGATCACCGTCGGATCGACCACCAACACCGACGCCCGGTCGTCGTTCTCGAACATCGGCACCTGCCTGGACATCTTCGCGCCAGGCTCGTCGATCACCTCGGCCTGGGCAACCAGCGACACCGCCACCAACACCATCAGCGGTACGTCCATGGCCACCCCGCACGTGGTCGGCGCCGCCGCCCTCGTAGCGAGTGCCAACCCGGCGTGGACGCCGCAGCAGGTGCGCGACTACCTGGTCAACAACGCCACCAACAACGTGGTGACCAACCCGGGCACCGGCTCGCCGAACAAGCTGCTCTACGTCGTCAACGACGACACCCCGCCGCCGACCAACGACTTCTCCGTCTCGGTGTCGCCGACCTCCGGGTCGACCGCCCCGGGTGGATCGGTCACGGCGACCGTCAACACCGCCACCACCAACGGTTCCGCCCAGTCGTTGAACCTGTCGGCCAGCGGCCTGCCGGCCGGCGCGACCGCGTCGTTCAACCCCGCCACGGTCACCTCGGGCGGCTCGTCGACGCTGACCATCGCCACCACGGCGAGCACGCCGGCCGGGACCTACTCGGTCACCATCACCGGCACCGGTGCGTCGGCCACCCGGACGGCGACCTACACCCTGACCGTGACCGGCACCGGTGGCGGCTGCTTCGGCACCAACGGTACGGACGTGGCGATCCCGGATGGCGGTAGTGCGGTCACCAGCTCGATCGTCATCGCCGGTTGTGGGCGTAACGCCTCGGCCAGCTCGACGGTGGCGGTCAACATCGTGCACACCTACCGTGGCGACCTGGTCATCGACCTGCTCGCCCCGGACGGTTCGTCGTACCGGTTGAAGAACAGCAGCATCTTCGACGGTGCCGACAACGTCAACACCACCTACACGGTCAACCTCTCCTCGGAGGCGGCCGACGGCACCTGGCGGTTGCAGGTCCGTGACGTCTGGGGTGGCGACACCGGCTACATCAACACCTGGACCCTGACGCTGTAGCCAGCGGCTGGACCGGTTCCCGGGCCGGTGGCTGTACCTCACGAAGGTACGGCCACCGGACCCCGTCCATCCCGCGACCATCCGGGTTGATCGAGAGATTTACGTCGTGATCGGACCGCTTCGACGACGCAAATCTCCTGATCAACTTTGCGAGGGGGAGCCCCGTCGGTCAGACAGCGAAGGTGGTCGGGCGCTCGGTAGCCGGGGACGGCGGAGTGGCCTTCCAGAGCTTCGACTTCTGGGCGGTCAGCCGGGCGAGATAGGCCGGGTTGAGCACCATGTAGCGGTGCCAGAGGCGCTTCGGTTCCAGACCGAGCCGCCACAGCCATTCCAGCCCGGCGCGCTGCATCCACGGCGGCGGCTTGCGCAGCAGACCGGCGTGGTAGTCGAACGCGGCACCAACGGCCATCATCGGCATGTCCAGCAGCGGACGCATGGCGTGCGTGAAGATCTCCTGCCGGGGACAGCCCAGCCCGACCAGCACCAGCCGGGCACCCGAGGCCCGGATCCGATCGGCGATCTCCGCATCCTCACCCGGCTGCACCGAACGGAACTTCGACGACTCCACCCCGGCGACCTTCAGGGCCGGGAACATCCGCTCCAACGCCGGGATCAGCCGGGACAGGGTGTCGTCGGTGGAGCCGTACAGGTAGACCGGGAGCCCTTCCTCGGCGAACCGGGCGAGTACGCGCAGCGTCAACGTCGGCCCGTACACCCGGTCGGTAAGCCCGGCGCCGTGCAGCAGGTTGAGCGCCCAGCGCACCGGTTGGCCATCCGGGGTGACCAGGTCGAAGGAGTTGAGCCGAGCGTTGTGCGGGCGATCCAGCACCCCGGTCATCACGCCGTGCACGGCCAACGCGGTGAGCGCGAACGGCCGACGCTCCCGCCCGGCAGCCACCACCTGTTCGGTTGCGGCCTCGTAGTCCACCGCGTCAACCAACACGCCGAGCACATTGCGCTTACCCTTGGCGATCACGTCGCCTCCTCGCTGCGCTCGTCGTCGCCGTGATCTGGGTTGCTGAGCCAGCTGGTTCGCTCGCTTGCTCGCTCACGGCATCTCCTCGCTGCGCTCGTCGTCGCCGTGATCTGGGTTGCTGAGCCAGCTGGTTCGCTCGCGTTGCTCGCTCACGCCAACTCCTCGCTGCGCTCGCTCATGCCTGCGGGACCCACTTGTCCACGTTCGCCTCGTAGATCTCCTGGAGGATCATCGGCACGTCGTAGACCTGTTTCCAGTCCGGGTAGTCCCGCTGGAACGCCTCGTTGGAGCCGATCCACCACTGGTGGTCGCCGATCCGGTTGGCCTCGCGATACTCGGTGACCATCTCCACACCCGTGATCTTCTCGGCCAGAGCGAAGGCCTCCCGGTTGGAGACGTTCGAGTGCCGTCCACCACCCAGGTTGTAGACCGCTGCCGAGCGCGGGGCACGGAAGAACGCCTCGAACGCCGACACCACGTCCGAGCTGTGGATCGCGTCACGTACCTGCTTGCCCTGGTAGCCGAAGATGTTGTACGTCCGGCGCTCCATGTTGCAGCGCATCACGTACGCCAGGAAGCCGTGCAGTTCGGTCGCGGAGTGGGCGGGTCCGGTCAGTGTGCCGCCCCGGAAGCAGGCGGTCTTCATGTCGAAGTAGCGGCCGTACTCCTGCACCATCACGTCCGCGGCCACCTTCGAGGCACCGAAGACCGAGTGCAGGCAGGCATCGATCGACATGTCCTCTTTGATGCCGTTGTAGTACGGGTGGTCCGGCTCCAGCTCCCAGCGCGTCTCCAGCTCGACCAGCGGCAGCGAGTTGGGGCGGTCGCCGTAGACCTTGTTGGTCGAACAGTGGATGACCGGTGCCTCGATGCAGTGCTCGCGGACGTTCTGTAGGACATTCAGCGTCCCGCCGGCGTTCACGTCGAAGTCCGTGAACGGGTCGCGGACGGCCCAGTCGTGCGATGGCTGAGCAGCGGTGTGGATCACCACGGCGATGTCGCGGCCGTACCGCTGGAAGATTTTCGCCAGCGCGTTCCGGTCGCGGATGTCGATGCTGTGATGGGTGTACGCCCCGCCGAGGTCGTCGGTGAGTCGGGCCACGTTCCACGCCGTGGACGCCTCGGCACCGAAGAATTCCTGGCGCATGTCGTTGTCGATGCCCACCACGTCGAGGCCGAGGCCGGCGAAGTGCCGGACCGCCTCGGAACCGATCAAACCGCCTGATCCGGTTACCAACGCGACACTCACACGCCACTCCATGGGTCTGGGGCCGGAAACCATCGGAGCATAGCGCGCGGGCCATCGGGTCCTGGAGAAGGAAGGGGGCGGAACGGACGAAGGGCCCCGCGTTGCCGCGAGGCCCTTCGGTCAGCTGGTGGGGAAGGGGGGAGTTGAACCCCCACGCCCTTTCGGGCACACGGACCTGAACCGTGCGCGTCTGCCATTCCGCCACTCCCCCATGCGGTGCATGGTGAGGCCCACCTGCGCCCATGTCTGGCATGGGCATATCTAAACTTTTGTCCTGAACCTGCCCGTCGGCGGGTGCCTGGACATATTACGCTGTACCCTACTGCCGCTACGAGCGGATATCTCTCGCAGCGGAAGGAACATTAGCACGACTATCCCGGCCCCTCGAGGATGGGCCGGCAGCAGGCGGTCGAGCGGCGTGCGAGCTGCACGTGCGACGGCCGGATACCATCATGTCCTCGGGACCCGAGGAGGAGCCGGTGAGCGTGCTGCAACGCTTCGAGAAGCGTTTGGAAGGTCTGGTTGAGGGGGCCTTCGCAAAGGTGTTCAAGGGTGTTGTCCACCCTGTGGAGATCCTCAACGCGATGCAGCGGGAGGCGGAGGCGCACAAGGCGATCCTGGCCGGCGGGCGCACTCTCGTACCCAACCGCTACGTGATCGATCTCTCGCCGTACGACCATAGCCGGCTCGCGCCATACGCGGCGGCACTGGCCCAGGAACTGGCCCAGTCCCAGGCGGAGTTCATCGGCGAGCAGGCGTGGACGGTCTACGGCGACGTGATCGTCGAGATCGAGCGCGGGGACGGACTCGACACCGGCATGTTCCGGGTCACCGCCGAGGTCTACACCGGTGGCGAGGTGGCACCGGCGCAGCCGGCCTACGACGCTCCCGGTGGTTATCCGCACTACGACCAGGGTGGCGGCTACGGTCCTCCCCCTGGTCACGGCGGTGGCCGCAACATCCGTCTGGTCTCTGGCGACGGACGGACTTACCCTCTGCAGATGGGTTCCACCGTGATCGGCCGGGGCGACCAGGCCAATCTCCGCCTGCCCGACGTCGGCATCTCGCGCCGACACGCCAGACTCGACTTCGACGGTTCCCAGGTGGTGCTCACCGATCTGGGCTCGACCAACGGCACCATGGTCAACGGCCAGCGCGTCTCGGCCGTGGCGCTCAACCCCGGTGACATGATCCAGCTCGGGACGACCACCCTCACGTTCCGAGTGGACGGCTAACACCTTGCCCCCTTTCGTCATCACTGTCGCGCGTTTCGGGTTCATCATCCTGCTGTGGATCTTCGTATTCACGGTGGTCGGCGTGATCCGCCGGGATCTCTTCGCCGGAGCCAGATCCAGTCGTCTCGTCGCCGCACCGCGGGTCGGGGCGTCACTGGTGCACGGAAAGCCGGCAAAGGTGAAGAAGGGGCGGGCGGCGCGTCAGCTCGTCGTCACCGCCGGCCAGTTGGCCGGTACCCGGATCACGCTCGGCGAAGCGCAGATCACCATCGGCCGCGCGGAGGATTCCACCCTCGTCATCACCGACGACTACGCCTCGGCCCGGCACGCACGGCTGGTGCCCCGGGCTGGACAGTGGTTCGTCGAGGATCTCGGCTCGACTAACGGCACCTATCTCGATCGCGCTAAGGTCACCGGACCAACCCCCGTCCCCCTCGGCGTGCCGATTCGAATCGGCCGCACTTCTCTCGAATTACGGCCATGACTCTGACCCTGCGCTATGCGGCCCACAGCGACCGCGGTCTACTTCGAGACGGTAACCAGGATTCCGTCTACGCCGGACCGCGGCTTCTCGCCGTCGCCGACGGCATGGGCGGCATGGCCGCCGGTGACGTCGCCAGCAACATCGTCATCGGTGCGATGGCCCCGCTCGACGAGGACGTCCCTGGGGACGCGCTCGTCGATGCGCTCCGGTCTGCCGTCGACACCGCCAACCAACAACTACGCGACACCGTGGACGCCAACCCTCAGATGGAGGGGATGGGCACCACCCTGACGGCGATCCTGTTCTCCGGCAGCAAGATCGGCATGGTGCACATCGGCGATTCGCGGGCGTACCTGCTGCGCGACGGCGAGTTCGCCCAGATCACCAAGGACGACACCTACGTCCAGATGCTTGTGGACGAGGGACGGATCAGCGCGGAGGAGGCCAGCAGCCACCCGCAGCGGTCGCTGCTGACCCGGGCACTCGATGGTCGCGACATCGACCCGGAATACTCCGTCCGTCAGGTGCGCCCGGGTGACCGCTATCTGATCTGTAGTGATGGTCTTTCCGGCGTCGTCAGTGCCGAGACCATCGCGGACACCATGCGGGAGCTCCGGGACCCCCGCGAGTGCGTCGAGCGGCTGGTGAAGCTCGCACTCCGGGGCGGTGGGCCCGACAACATCACCGTCGTCATCGCCGACGCCACGGATCAGGACATCGTGGAGGCGGCACCGATCGTGGGCGGTGCGGCGGCCCGGGACCGGGGGATGGCGACCTCGGCCGACCAGTCGACGCCGGCTGCCCGAGCCTCTGCCCTCTCCGCGCCTCGGCCAGCCAGCCCTGAGCCGCCGGACACGGCGGATGGTCCCGAAGACGAGGAAGCCCCCCGTCGGCATCCGGTACGGGTCGCCGCGATCGTGGTCGTGGTCCTGGCTCTTCTCGGTGGCGGGCTCTGGTTCGGCTGGAGCTACAGTCAGCGGCAGTACTACGTGGGGGCCACCGAGGACGGTCAGTTGGCGGTGTTCCGGGGCGTTCCCGGCGAGATCGCCGGGCTGAGCCTCTCCAGTGTGCACACCACCAGCGACGCCACGCTCGACGACCTGACCGCTGCCGCGCAGGAACAGGTCAAACAAGGCATCCAGGCAAAGAACGAACCCGATGCCGAGCGCCGGCTCGCCGAGTTGACCAACGACGATCCGAGCAACCCCAACCTCAAGCCGACCTGTCCGCCGAGCCATGTCCCGGGCACCGGTCAACCCACCACGACCCCCGGCACCGCCGCGACCGTCGACCCGACAGTCGGTCCGTCGTCGAGCAGTAGCCGATCCGCCACCCCCACCCCGGCACACTCACCAGAAGCTCTCCCCTCCGACACGATCCCGCCGGTTACCGACCCGGCGGGATGTCGGTCGGTGGACTGAGCATCAGTCCCGACGATCCGAGGTATCGATTGTGACCGCTCCGGCCGGACCGGCGGCCTCGCCCGTGCCCACGGGCGAGATGCCGCGCGTCCGGCTGTCCAGGTCCCGGCGAAACTCCGAACTGGCGCTGTTGTTGATGGCCATGGCGCTGGTGATGGCCTACTCGGCCACGGTCGAGGCAAACCTCTTCGACACGGTCACGGCCGACTTCTGGGTGCCGACCGCGCTACTGACCGCACTCTTCCTCGGCCTGCACCTGGTGATCCGGTTCCTGGCCCCGTACGCCGATCCGGTGCTGGTGCCGGCGGTCGCCCTGCTCAACGGGCTCGGGGTGGCGTTCCTGCGCCGGATCGACCTGGCCAAGGCCGACCCGGAGGAGCGCCCGGACTTTCCGATCTTCGCGGGGATCGGGGGCACCCAGCTGACCTGGACGCTGATCGCGATCGTCCTCGCCGCCGGGCTGCTGTTCATCATCCGGGACCACCGGTCGGTCTCCCGGTACGCGTACACCCTGGGCCTGGCCGGCATCGTGCTGGTGATGATCCCGGCGGTGCTGCCCCGGGCGTACTCCGAGATCAACGGTGCCAAGCTGTGGATCCTGATCGGTGGTTTCTCCATCCAGCCCGGCGAGTTCGCTAAGCTGGCCCTGCTGGTCTTCTTCGCCTACTACCTGGTGCGTAAGCGCGAGGTGCTGTCGCTGGCGAGCCGACGCTTTCTCGGCATCGACTTCCCCCGAGGCCGCGACCTCGGCCCGGTTCTCGTCGTCTGGGTGATCAGCGTCCTGGTGCTGATCTTCGAGAAGGACCTCGGCACCTCGCTGCTCTACTTCGGCATGTTCGTGGTCACGCTCTACGTCGCCACCGAGCGGGTGAGTTGGCTGATCATCGGTCTGGTGCTCTTCTTCGGCGGGGCCTTCCTCGCCTACTTCCTCGGTGGCGCGTTCCCCAACAGCCCGTTCGCCAACTTCTACGTACGGGCCGAGATCTGGCTCAACCCGTTCGAAGACCCATACGAGAAGGGCTATCAACTGGTGCAGGGTTTGCTCGGCCTCGGCACGGGCGGCCTCTTCGGCACCGGTCCGGGCGGCGGTCAGCCGCTGAAGGTGCCCGAGGTGCAGAACGACTTCATCTTCGCCGGCATCGGTGAGGAGATCGGGTTGTTCGGGCTCTCCGCCCTGCTGGTGATCTACCTGCTGATCGTCGAGCGGGGCCTGCGGGCGGCGATCGCCGTACGGGACTCGTTCGGGAAGCTGCTCGCCGGTGGCCTCGCCTTCACCCTCGGGTTGCAGGTGTTCGTGATCGTCGGTGGGATCAGCGGGCTGATCCCACTGACCGGCCAGACCACTCCGTTCCTCTCCGCCGGTGGCTCCTCACTGATGGCCAACTGGCTCCTCATTGCCTTCCTGCTGCGGGTCTCCGATGCGGCGCGTCGGCCGGTGACCGGAGTCAGTCCCCGGCCGGACAACCGGCCAGCGGGGGTGCCGGAACAGCTGCACGGCGCTCCGACGGAGGTGATTCGACCGTGAACGCGCCATTACGCCGTGTCGGCGTGGTCGTCATGATCCTGTTCGGTCTGCTCTTCGCCAACCTCAACTGGGTGCAGGGCTACAAGGCCGACGAATACCGCACCAGCGACTACAACGGTCGGGTCCAGGTCGCCGAGTACGACCGCAAGCGCGGCAACATCGAGGTCGGCGGCACGGCCGTGGCGGTGAGCAAGGAGACCAGCGGAAACCTTAAGTTCCTGCGCACCTACCCCAAGGGCGACGCCTACGCGCACGTGCTGGGCTACCAGCCGGTCAACCTGGCGGCAGTCGGGATCGAGCGCAGCGAGAACGACTTCCTCGCCGGCAACAGCGACCAGCTCTTCGGCGACCGCGTGAAGGACCTCTTCACCGGCGAGCAGACCGCCGGCGGCAACGTGCTGTTGAGCCTGTCCCGTACCGCCCAGGAACGGGCGTTCACCGAACTGGCCAACAACCGGGCCGGGGCCAGCAAGGGCGCGGCGGTGGCGATCGACCCGAAGACCGGTGCCATCCAGGCCCTGGTCTCCATGCCGAGCTTCGATCCCAATCCGTTGACCAGCCACAGCAGCAAGGAGGCGGAGGCGGCCTACCAGAAGTTGGAGGCTGACAAGAACGGTCCGCTCAAGAATCGCGCGCTGGCCGAGACACTGCCGCCCGGCTCGACCTTCAAGGTGGTCGTCGCGGCGGCGGCCCTGGAGAACGGGTACACCAAGGACGGCATGATCCCGGCCGGACCGAGTTACCGTGCGCCCACCGCCGGTACGGACATCCGCAACGCCGTCCCGTCCATCTGCCCCGAGTCGCAGGTGACGCTGATCAACGCGCTCACCGAGTCGTGCAATACCGGATTCGCCCAGATCGGGGTCAACCTCGGCGCGGCGAAGATCAAGGAAAAGGCTCGGGAGTTCGGCTTCGAGCAGGAGAACCTGACCTGCGGTCGGCTCGACGAGGGCGGCCTGCCGGTGGCGGCCAGTCGTACCGGGGCGATGCAGAACCCGGACGGCAGCGAGGACAAGGCCGCGCTCGCCCAGTCGTCGATCGGGCAGAACAACGTCCGGATGACCCCCCTGGAAGGGGCGATGATCGCCGGAGCGGTGGCCAACGGTGGCACGCAGATGCGGCCCTACCTGGTGCAGAAGCTGCTCGGGCCGGACCGGACCACCACCCACTACACCGCCGTACCCCGCCAGCTACGCGAGTCGGTCAGCGGCCAGGTCGCCAGCGACCTGCGGGAGATGATGACCAGCGTCGTGCAGAACGGCACCGGCCGCAACGCTCGGATCAGCGGTTACACGGTCGGTGGCAAGACCGGTACGGCGGAATCCGGGGCACAGGTCGACGAGCACGGCTGGTTCATCGGTTTCGTGATGAAGGGCAACGAACCGATCTCCGCGGTGGCGGTCATGCTTGAGTCGACCGGCGACGGCGGTAGCGCGGAGGCTGCCCGGATCGCTGCCCAGATCATGCGCGCCGTAATCCAGGACCGGGGAGGCAAGTGAGATGCTCAGCCCTGGTGTCGAGCTCGGCAACCGGTATCGGCTCGACGAGCGGATCGCCAGTGGTGGCATGGGCGACGTGTGGCGCGGCACCGACCAGGTGCTCGGCCGTACGGTGGCGGTAAAGAGCCTGCTCCCCGCGCTGCTGGACGAGCCCGGCTTCGCCGAGCGGTTCCGCGGCGAGGCCCGCACCATGGCGACCATCAACCACCCGGGCGTGGTCGACGTCTACGACTTCGGCAGCGATCAGCAGATCGCCTTCCTGGTGATGGAGTACGTCGAGGGCGACGCCCTGTCCCGGACCCTGGGTCGGGTCGGTCGGCTCACCCCGGCCCGCACCATGGCGTTGATGGCCCAGGCGGCCGACGCCCTCCAGGCCGCCCACGACAAGGGCATCGTGCATCGGGACGTCAAGCCCGGCAACCTGCTGGTCCGGCCGAACGGCACGCTGGTCCTCACCGACTTCGGCATCGCCCGTTCGGACATGGTCGGGCAGCTCACCGCCGCCGGGTCGGTGCTCGGCACCGCGTCGTACATCTCACCCGAGCAGGCATCGGGCGCGACCGCGACTCCCGCTTCCGACGTGTACGCCCTCGGCGTGGTCGCCTACCAGTGCCTGGCCGGTCGACGGCCGTTCGAGGGCGACAACCCGCTCGAGATCGCGATGAAGCACGTTCGGGACCTGCCCCGGCCTCTGCCCGCCGACATCCCACCGGCCATCCGGGCCATCGTCGAACGTGCCCTGGCGAAGGATCCGGCGGCGCGCTGGCCGAGCGCTTCCGCGCTGGCGGCGGTCGCCCGCCAGGCGGCGGTGGCCAAGGCCGGACCGGCCCCGGTGGTGATACCGGCACAGCCCACCAGCCCACCGAGGTTCGGACCGGTCGGCGTGCCGCCCCGCCCCGGCATGGTCAGTGCTCCGCCGGCCCATCCCGGCCCCGGCGTCCCCGGCTCACCGGTGGCGGCCCCCGGCCACGGCCGGGCGGCACCACCGCGTCCACCGACGGCGGCGACCGGCATGCCGCCGCGACCCCCGATGACCCCAGCGGGACCTGTCTACCCGCCGGTCAGCCCGGTTGCCGGCGGTCAACCCCGGGGGGCCGCCGCCGTATCGTCCGTGCCGCGCCAGCCGACCCACCAGGGGTACGCTCGCCCGCCGGCCGCCGCACCGGCGGAGCCGGAGAGCGTCCTCAACCGACCATTGGTGGTCGTGCTCGTGATCGCGGTGGGCGTATTGGTGATGATCTGCGCGGGCGTGATTTCCTATCGGATGACGCAGGACGACGCTGCCATTGGTCAAGGCAACCGAAGCGTGTCGATGATGACGGCCAGGTTGCAGATGAGGAGCGAGGGCGACGGATCGCGGATTGAGCCGTACCGTCAGGTGGAGCGGGCCGCGCGTGCCGGCTGGGCGACGAGACTGAGCGAAGGACGAACGACGAGATGACTGCGCAGGCCCGCCTGCTGGGAGGCAGGTACCAGGTCGGCGAGCTGCTCGGCTATGGCGGCATGGCCGAGGTGCACCGAGGGCGCGACCTCAGACTCGGTCGGGACGTCGCCATCAAGATGCTGCGTACGGACCTCGCCCGGGATGCGACCTTCCAGATGCGGTTCCGGCGGGAGGCGCAGAACGCGGCGTCGCTCAACCACCCGGCGATCGTCGCCGTCTACGACACCGGCGAGGAGACCGCCCCCACCGGCGAGACGATTCCGTTCATCGTGATGGAGTTCGTCAACGGGCGCACGCTCAAGGAGGTGCTCGCCGCCGAGGGGCGGTTGATGCCCCGCCGGGTGATGGAGATCAGCGCGGACATCTGCGCCGCGCTGGAGTTCAGCCACCGGCACGGGATCATCCACCGGGACATCAAGCCCGGCAACGTGATGCTCACCCTGACCGGCCAGGTCAAGGTCATGGACTTCGGTATCGCCCGCGCGTTGGCCAGCGGTGCGACCACGATGACCCAGACGAGTGCGGTGATCGGCACCGCGCAGTACCTCTCGCCCGAGCAGGCGCGCGGTGAGGCGGTGGACGCCCGCTCCGATGTCTACGCCGCCGGTTGCGTGGTGTTCGAACTGCTCTGCGGTCACCCGCCGTTCGTCGGGGACAGCCCGGTCAGCGTGGCCTACCAGCATGTGCGGGAGGACCCGCCGACGCCGAGCAGTATCAACCCGGACATCACCCCGCCGATCGACGCGATCATCCTCAAGGCGCTGTCGAAGAACCCGCTCAACCGCTACCAGAGCGCCGGCGAAATGCGTGCCGACCTGCTCCGGGCCGCCACGGGGCGGCCGGTCATGGCGACGCCGGTCATGCAACACGACGAGACCGTGCCGATGGCCCCCTCCGGCGGGCGGTCGGCTGCCGGAGGTGCCGGCGGAGGGCGTCCCACCCCGCCCTCGGCTCGGGTGGGCGACGGCCGGCGGCGTACTCCGGCCTGGGTGATGGCCACGCTCAGCGGTCTCGGTGTGCTCGCGGTGATCGCCCTGGTAGCCGGTATCGTCCTCTCCAACCAGCCGAAGAATGTCACGGTGCCGACCGTGCTGGACATGTCGCGGGCCGACGCCATCGCCGAACTCACCAAGGCGAAGTTGCAGTACCAGGTCGGCGAGGAGGAGTTCACCTCCACCTGCAAGAAGGGGTTGGTGACCCGGCAGGACCCGCAGCCCAGCGAAGAGGTCGCCGAGCAGACCCCGGTCACCATCCGGGTCTGCGGTGGGGCGCCGCAGGTGAAGATCCCCGAGCTGGTCGGCGGGGAGTTCGACTTCGTGGAGGGCCAGCTCAAGGGCCTGAAGCTCAAGGTCACCCGCAAGGACGTGGAGAACGAGCGGCCAGAGGGCATCGTCGTGAAGCTCTCCCCGGCGCCCGGCGAGATGGTGGCCGAGAACACGGAGATCATCGTCGAGGTGTCCAAGGGCAACCTCAAGGCGGTACCGGACGTGGTCGACAAGACGGAGCAGGAGGCCAGGGCGGAACTGATCGCTGCCGGTTTCCGGGTGAGCGTGAAGTACCGGGACTCCAACAAGACCCCGGGTACGGTGCTCGACCAGAGCCCGAACGCCAATCAGAAGCGGCGTACCGGCACCGTCATCACGATCACCGTCGCTCGCGAGATGCAACCGAGCCAGGGGCCGAGTGGCACGCCGTCGGCGAGCCCACCGGCGGGCGGCTGATCCGGGCAGCCCGCCGGGCGGCTGAGCGAGTTAGCACGACGGGCGGCTGAGCCAGTCAGCGCGGCGGGCGGGCGGGCGGCGAGAGGGACCGTCGGCCCGCTCGGGGCGGGCGACGGTTGCGGCGTGGTCAGCCGGCGGCGAAGGCCGCCCGCCGCCGGGCGTCGACCTCGGCGGCCAGGGCGGGGGCTCGGTCCACCGCCGCCGGTAGGCCACAGCGGGCCAGCCAATTGGCCAGCATCAGATGCCCGCCCTCACTGAGCACCGACTCCGGGTGGAACTGCACCCCCTCGATCGGCAGGGTGCGGTGCCGCATCGCCATCACCACCCCGGACTCGGTCCAGCCGGTTACCTCGATCTCGTGCGGCAGGGTCGCCGGCAGGACGGTCAGCGAGTGGTAGCGGGTCGCCGTGAACGGATCGGGCAGGCCGGCAAGTATCCCGGCACCCTTGTGCCAGACCTGTGAGGTCTTGCCGTGTAGCAACTCGGGTGCCCGGTCCACCGTGCCGCCGAAGGCGGCACCGATGGCCTGGTGGCCGAGGCAGACCCCGAAGATCGGCAGCCTGCCACCGTACTCCCGGATCACGTCGAGGCAGATCCCGGCCCGTTCGGGCGTACCGGGCCCGGGTGAGAGCAGGATCCCGGCCACGTCCAGCCGATCGATCTCGTCGAGGCCGATCTCGTCGTTACGCCGTACGTCGCACTCCGCGCCGAGTTGGCCCAGGTACTGCACCAGGTTGAACACGAACGAGTCGTAGTTGTCGATCACCAGGACACGCATCGGCTCACCTGTTCGGCGTCTTCGAGGGGGGCGGGGTGTTGTTGCGGGACGTGTCGTACGGGAGGTCGTGCTCGTCGTCGCTGCCCGGGTCGGTACCTCCACCCGGCGCGTCGTTCCCGGTGTCCGGGCCACCACCCGGGTTGGTGGAATCCTGTGTCACCTGGACGTCGTCAAACGGCAGTAGCGGTTCGGCCCAGGGGAAGATGACGTACCACAGCAGGGCGACCAGCGCGGTGGCGATCAGCACCGAGCCGGCCAGTTTGCCGGGCAACCCGAACGGCAGGCGTCGCCAGATCCAGGCGTACATCGCCGATCAGCCTCCCAGTTCGGCGGGCTGTCCAGCCGACTTCGGCGTGCTGCGAACCAGTTGTGCGTGGATGATCAGACGCTCGTAGTTGTCGAACTTCGGGTTACAGGTGGTCAGCGTGAGCATGGCCTTGGTCGGCTTGGCCCCGCTCTTGCCGGGGACCGGCGCGACCACCTCCACCTGGTGCGGCTTGACGACGCGCGACTGTGAGACGCGGTAGATATGCCAGTCGGCCTTCGACTCGACGACGACCACGTCGCCGGTGTGTAGCTCGTCGAGCCGCCAGAAGGTGGCCCGGTTGCGGTGCCCCGCCACCGAGAAGTTGCCCACCTGACCAGGCAGGGCACTGTCCGGGTAGTGGCCGGGTGCGTATCGGATGTCGGCCTGGCCGACACCTTCCACGACGATCCACTGCTTGTCGAGCTTCGGGATGTAGAGCCCGGCTATCGGCTTACCGGTGACCGGCGGCTTCGGTTTGCCGCTGGGCGCGGTGCTCGCACTCGCGGTCGGCGCGACAGTCGGATCCGCCTCCCGGTCCCACTGCTGGTCCAGTATTCCGCGCAGGTCGTCCTGGTGGGCGTTGACGACAGCGGACTTGCCCCAGACCTCGTAGCCGGCGAAGAGCAGTACGACCAGGCCGAAGGTGATCAGAAGCTCGCCGCTGACCCGGATTCCTGTTCGGATTCGGGAGCCGAGCGTGGGGCGGGTCAGCTCGGAGTAGATGCTCTTGTAGCCCTCGTCGGTTCGCTGGGGGCGAAGCTTGACCACCCGCTCGCCGCGTCGGGGGCGTACCTCGGACTCGGACTCGGCCTTGGTCGGCGCCTCGGCGGTCGAGTCGCCACCGGACCGGCGGCGGCCGTGCGTCCCGGCCCTCTCGGTCGTCGCTTGCCGGTCGGCAACGACCGGGATCAGCGCGGTGGACTGGTCATGGTCGTTGCGGATCGCCGGGATGAGCTGGGTGAACACCTCGGTACGCTGCTCGCCGGGCGAGCTGCTGGGCTGGTCGGTCGGGGCGGTGTGCCGAGGTGCTTGTCCGCCGCGCGACCCGGCGGAGCGGCCGGGCAACTCATCGTTCGGCGATCCACCACCTCGTCCGTCGGGTGGGGCGGCGGGCCGGTGTCGGCCATCGCTAGGCCGCCGTCGGGGTGGGCCGTCCGGCCGCGTGGCCCAGTCGCCGCCGTCGCCATGTGCTTCGGGAGTGCCGTGATGTGCCGTGGGGGTACTGCGATGTGGTGCCGGAGTGCCGTGATGTGCCGTGGGGGCGCTGCGATGTGGTGCCGGAGTGCCGCCGCCCACGCGGGGAATCTGCGCCGTCGGCTCGTCGGCCGGTGTGCCTCGCCGACGTACCTCGTAGTCGTCCGGGGAGTCGCCCGGGGAGCCGTCCGGTGTCGGTCTCACTGGGGCACCTGGGCGGAGTGCAGCGCGGTCGAGCCCTCGAAGGCCGGCACTTTCATGGTGCTGACGGTCTCGCGGTAGCCGAGTTGGTAGTGCTCGACAGCGTCCCGAAACAACTGGACTCCCTGGGAAGCGGCGAGGGCCCGCTGCATCGCGGCGGGATCACCGATCGCTGTGATCTTGAAGGGTGGTGAGTAGACCCGTCCGTGTAACAGCAACGTGTTGCCCACGCAGCGTACCGCGCTGGTGGTGAGTACGCGGACATCCATGATCGACATGGCTTCGGCGCCGCCCGCCCAGAGCGCGTTGACGACCGCCTGTACGTCACTCTGGTGGACCACGAGATCGTCGTTGGTGGCACCCTCCGGGAGTTCGTCGCTGCCCTGTCGGGGCGCGTCGTTGAGCTCGACGGTGATGCCCGGCCCGGTCAGCGCGGTCAGGCCGACGGTCTGGTGATTGCTTTTCGCCCGGTCCCGCTGCTCGGCGATCGGCAGGTCTGAGCCGGCAAGCGCCGAGGTCTGCTCTTCGACGTGATCGCGGAGGGTGTTGGCGCGAGCTTGGCTGTTGGCGAGTTGGGCCTGGCGATCCTGGATCAGCTGGGCAAGTTGTGGCCGGCGGTCTTCGCGTAGTGCGGTGCCGCCAGCGGTGGTCGCGGTGGCGGTGAAGAGCAGACCGGCGGCGAAGGCGATCAGCGGTACGCCGATCGACCAGCCGCGGCGGCGCTGTCGGGGCCGCCTGGGGAGTAGACCCACTGCGACACGCCCGAGCACCTTGCGCCAGGACGCGGCGCCGGTTGTGTACTCCACCGAGCCTCCCTCTCCCGAGGTCTTCCTGCTACCTTGGGGTGTTTCGGACAAACTTCCTGTGTTGTCCTGAATCTATCGCGGCCTGTGATGTCGCAGCGTCATCATGGCGCTTGATCTGTCAACCGTACGTACTCAGGTGGCCCCATTCATGGCCTGATCGGCTCGTCCCGACTACGCTAGCTGTCGAACATTATTGGCCATGGACCGTCGCCCCGCGCCCGGTTGTCAGGCCGGATGAGGATTGCCACCCCCTCGGGAGAGCGTCGTGCCGAAGTCTCAGGTCCGTAAGAAGAAGGTGTACACCCCGCCGACGGATGTCCGCCCGACGGCGACTGCGGCGAGGCAGAAGCCGAGCCCGATCTGGCTGCCGATCGCCGCGGTCACGCTGATCGTCGTCGGTATCGGTTGGTTGGTGGTCTACTACCTCTCCGAGACGGCGTACCCCGTCGCGAGCTGGCAGTACTGGAACCTCGCGGTTGGCTTCGGGGCCATGGTCGCCTCGCTGATCCTGCTGTCCCGCTGGCGTTGACCGGGCAGTCGTCGGCATAGTTCCCGGCTCGGCCACGTCACACTCGGCAGAGCCGGTGCTCGGCGTCAATCTCCGCGCATCTTAAGGTGTTCGTGGGGCGCCGTGCACCGCTGCGACATTACTCACGTTACTGATCGGTAACGTAGCGCGTAGGCTGCACCCCATGACCGGAACCCCCGGTCACCCAGCCGCTCGCCCCGCAGATCGGGAGGCCACCGCATGGGCAGCCTACAGATAGTCACCACGGTCCTCGCGGCCGCCATCACCGCCGTAGCGGTGTACCTGGCGGTCCGCGCGGTGCTGCGCATGGTGGCCGTCGTACGACTGGGCCAGCCGGACCCCGAGCGGTTCAGCGACAAGGGCACCCGGACCAAGACGATGCTGACCGAGACGGTCGGCCACACCCGGATGCTCCGGTGGGGCGTCGTCGGTGCGGCGCACTGGTTCGTGATGATCGGCTTCATCGTGCTCTCCACGCTGGTGCTGGAGGCGTACTTCGAGGTGGTCAGCCCGACCGCCGGACTGCCGGTTATCGGCCACTGGACGATCTTCGGCCTGGTCACCGAGATCATCGGTGTGTTGGGCATCGTCGGCATTCTGGTGCTGATCGGGATCCGACTGGCCAACCGGCCGGCCAACCCCAATCGGCGCTCCCGGTTCACCGGTTCGACCATGTGGCAGGGCTACTTCGTCGAAGCCGTGGTGCTGGGCGTACTGGTCTTCGGCTTCCTGATTCGGGGCTTCAAGGTCGCCACCGACCACTTCGAGTACCCGCTCTGGGCCACCCCGGTCAGCCACGCCGTCGGCGCGGTGCTGCCGGCCTGGGAGGGCGGGATCAGCGTCGCCGCCGTCATCAAGATCTGCATCTCGATGACCTGGCTGATCGTCATCGCACTGAACGTGACGATGGGCGTCGCCTGGCACCGGTTCTCCGCATTCCCCAACATCTTCTTCAAGCGCAACCCGGGTCGGCCCGGCTCCGGCCTCGGCGCACTCCGGCCGATGATGAGCGACGGCAAGCCGCTCGACTTCGAGGAGGCCGACCCGGAGAAGGACCAGTTCGGCGTTGCCCAGGTCGAGCAGTTCACCTGGAAGGGCCTGCTCGACTTCACGACCTGCACCGAGTGTGGCCGCTGCCAGTCGCAGTGCCCCGCCTGGAACACGGCCAAGCCGCTCTCCCCGAAGCTGCTGGTGCTGTCGCTGCGCGACCACGCGTACGCCAAGGCGCCCTACCTGCTGGCCGGGGGCGGCAAGGACCTCACCGGTGAGGAGAAGGCCACCGCCGCCCAGCTCGCCCACATGGACGTACTCGCCCTGGCCGAGGCGGACCGACCGCTGATCGGGAGCGCCGAAGACGGCGGCATCATCGACCCGGACGTGCTCTGGTCCTGCACCACCTGCGGTGCCTGTGTCGAGCAGTGCCCGGTCGACATCGAGCACATCGACCACATCGTCGACATGCGCCGCTACCAGGTGCTGATCGAGTCGAGCTTCCCCTCCGAGGCCGGCGTCATGCTGCGCAACCTGGAGAACAAGGGCAACCCGTGGGGCGCGCCGCCGAACACCCGGGAGGACTGGACCAAGGGGCTGGACTTCGAGGTGCCCCGGGTCGGCGAGGTCGACGACTTCGAATACCTCTTCTGGGTAGGCTGCGCCGGCGCGTTCGAGGACCGGGCGAAGAAGACCACCCGCTCCGTCGCCACCCTGCTGCACGAGGCGGGCGTCAAGTTCGCCATCCTCGGCGAGGGCGAGACCTGCACCGGTGACCCGGCCCGCCGGCTCGGCAACGAGTTCGTCTTCCAGATGCTGGCCCAGCAGAACGTGGAGACCCTCAACGAGGCGTTCGGTGACCGCGAGCCGGCCAAGCGCAAGATCGTCGCTACCTGCCCGCACTGCTTCAACACCCTGGGCAACGAGTACGGCCAGGTCGGCGGTGACTTCGAGGTCGTACACCACACGCAGCTGCTGGCCCACCTGGTTTCCACCGGCAAGCTCACCCCGGTCCAGCCGATCGACGGCGGCGTCACCTACCACGACCCGTGCTACCTGGGCCGGCACAACCGGGTCTTCAGCCCGCCTCGGGAACTGCTCGACAGCGCGACCCAGGGCGTGACCGAGATGCCACGTAACAGCGAGCGTTCCTTCTGTTGTGGTGCCGGTGGCGCCCGGATGTGGATGGAGGAGCGGATCGGCAAGCGGATCAACGTCGACCGGGTCGAGGAGGCGCTCTCCACCGGGGCGAAGACCATCGCGGTGGGCTGTCCGTTCTGCACCACGATGCTCAGCGACGGCGTCACCGGCAAGGGCGTTGCCGAAGAGGTCGAGGTGATCGATGTGGCGACCGTACTGCTCCGCTCGGTCAAGCCCGAGGCGCAGAGCCAGCCCGAGGCGGCCACCACCGTCTAGGACTGGTCCGAAGCCCAGGTTGGCTTGAGGGTTCTCGGCCGAATACTCGGCTGCGGGTGACGCTGGCTCAACCTAGACTCCGATCGGCGGGCCGATGGGTGCCTGTCGGCAGCCGTCGGTCAACCGATCGGAGATGAGCAGCAGGATGACCTGTGAACTCTTTGCGGTCAGCTTCGATGCCAGTCAACCTCAGCGTCTCGCCCGGTTCTGGTCTGGGATCCTCGATTGGCAGCTGATCGACGATTCGCATGACGGTGCCGCGCTGCTGCCCAGTGACGACACCGGATTCCGGATCCGATTTCTGCCGACGCAACGGCAGAAGGTCGGACAGAATCCGATGCACTTCGATCTGACGAGTACCTCGTTGGAGGGCCAACAGCAGACGGTCGCCAGGGCGCTGGAACTTGGCGCCCGGCATATCGACATCGGCCAAACCCCTGATGATGGTCATGTGGTGCTTGCCGACCCCGAAGGTAACGAGTTCTGCGTCATCGAGCCGGGCAACAACTTTCTTGCCGACTGTGGATTCGTCGGAGCGCTGGCCTGCGACGGTTCCCAGGAAGTCGGATACTTCTGGAGCGAGGTACTGGGGTGGCCACTGGTCTGGGATCAGGACCAGGAGACCGCTATCCGCTCACCGCTCGGCGGTCCGAAGATCACCTGGGGCGGTCCACCGCTGATGCCGAAGACGGGCAAACAGCGACTGCACTTCGACCTCACTCCACCTGCCCACAGTGATCAGCAGACAGAGGTCGAGCGGCTGCTCTCCCTCGGGGCGACTCGGAAGGACATAGGTCAGGGCGAGGTCAGCTGGGTGGTGCTGGCCGATCCCGATGGCAACGAGTTCTGCGTGTTGACGTCCCAGTAGCGCGGCTGGCCGGGGTCCTGCGGATCCTGCGTGTGCTGACGGGTGGACACACATCGTCACGCGAACCCTCCGGCCCGACCGGCCCGGCCCGGCCGGCCCGCAATGATGGCCGGGGTTTGTGAACGGTTGTTGCTACCCCCCCAACAGCGATAGATGTTCCCAAAGCAGCAGAGCGGTCACATCCAAGGCGTGATCAGTGGTAAGCGTCAGCAAGATCTGGACAAACCCGGGCCGGATCGCCCTGACATAGCCTGCGACCAGGTACGGCACCAGGGCCCGATGGGTGCGGGAAACCACACCCGTGAACCGCGGCGTCCCTCATGGCCACCGGGACGGCCCAGGCCCTAGCGTCGACGACATGGCGATCATGCAGATACGGCTGCCCCGACACCTTTGGCTGACATGAGCGGATCGCGTGCCTGGCTTCACACGCTCTACCGGATCTGCGAACCGATCAGAGTGTTCACCCTGGCGACCGGGGTCGCGTTGGGGGCAGTCAACGCGCTGTTCGGCCTGGTCTACCTCATCGGCGCGGGGCTCGCGTACGCCGTCCTGGCGGTCGCGCCGCGCGACCATCGACTGCGCGGCCGTCGGCGACTCGGCCGGGTTGCCCGCCGACTGGCCGAGTACGACCGGCGACGGGTCGAATGGTTCCTCGGCGACTCTCCGGCCGGCGTGGTGACCGACCTCCGCGCGGTGGGCTACCTCGCCGCCCGGGTGCCGCTCGGCGCGCTCGGCGGGACGGTGCTGCTGCTCCTGCTGTACGGCGCGCTGATGGCGTTCGCCGTGGTGGTCGGCTGGATCGCGGGACGACCGGTGGACGACATCGAGGCGACACCGTTCGTCGTGACGTACTTCGCGATCGTCGGGGTGGTGCTGCTCTTCCTCGCCGTACAGGGGATCACCGGGGTGGCGGCGCTCGACCATCGGCTTACTCGCGCGCTGCTCGGGCCGACCGAGAAAGCCCACTACGAACAGCGCATCGCCGTACTGTCGGCGGCTCGGGCCGAGATCGTCGCCGCAGTCGACGCCGAGCGTCGCCGGATCGAACGGGACCTGCACGACGGAGTGCAGCAGCGGCTCGTCGCCCTCGGCATGCTGCTCGGTCGGGCCCGTCGCGCCACCGACCGGGCGAAGGCGGACGACCTGCTCCGCCAGGCGCACGAGGAGTCCGCCGGAGTGCTGGCCGAACTGCGCGAGGTGGCCTGGCGGGTGTATCCGGCGGCGCTGGACGATGGCGGGCTGACCGCCGCCCTGGAGATTGTCGCCGAGCGCTCCCCGTTACCGGTACGCATGACGCTGGATCTGCCGGCCCGGCCCGGCCCGGCGATCGAGACGGTCGCCTACTTCGTGGTCTGCGAGGCGGTCACCAATGCTGCCAAACACTCCCGGGCACACCGGGTGGAGGTCGTGGTGGCTGGCCTCGACAACGCCGTACACGTGAAGATCACCGATGATGGTGTCGGCGGGGCCGACCCGGCCGGCGGCGGCCTCGCCGGCCTGCACCGGCGGGTGCACGCCCTGGATGGCCGGATCCACGTCCACAGCCCGGTCGGTGGACCGACCACGATCACTGCGGAGCTGCCATGCGTCTGATCCTCGCCGAGGACTCGGCCCTGCTGCGCGAAGGACTGGTCCGGCTGCTCACCGACGAGGGCCACGAAATCCTGGCTGCGGTAGGCGACGCCGAGCAGTTGTTGGCCGCCGTCGCCGCCGACCCGCCCGATCTCATCGTGGTCGACGTACGGATGCCGCCCACGCACACCGACGAGGGGCTGCGGGCGGCGTTGGAGATTCGTCGCCGTTGGCCCGCTGTCGGGGTGCTGGTGCTGTCCCAGTACGTCGAGAAGCGCTACGCCGCCGAGCTGCTCGGTGGCACCGCCAGCGGGGTGGGATACCTGCTGAAGGACCGGGTGGTCCAGGTCGGTGAGTTCCTGGACGCGCTGGACCGGGTGGGCGCGGGCGGGGCCGCCTTCGATCCGGAGGTGGTACGTCAACTGCTCGCTCGTACGACCCGGGTCGACCCGCTGGCCGCCCTCACGCCTCGGGAGCGGGACGTGCTGGAGCACATGGCGCAGGGCTGCACCAACGCCCATATTGCGGCGAAGTTGCACGTGTCGCAGAGCGCGGTCGAGAAACACGTCAACGCGATCTTCGACAAGCTCGGCCTGGCGCACGTCACCGGCTACAGCCGCCGGGTGCTCGCGGTGCTGCGCTACCTCGGCACCTAGTGCGGTAGGGGACCGGGCTCGCCGCTCGCCGCTCGCCTGCTCGCCGCTCTGCCGCTCTGCTGGGCCTGCTGACCGGCCGACCTGCTGACTGGCCGACCTGACGGCCCTGGCTGGCTGGCCGACCGTCCAGGTTGCCCTCCAGGGGGTGATGGAGCGTGGCTCCACATGAGTCGGGTCGGACCGGCTACGAGTCGTGACGACATTGAATCGTCATGCCGCCGAATTACTATGACGAGGTCGAAATAGGCACTCCTCACCTTGATTCAAAGCCGAACCTTCCCTAATGTGGGGCACCGACCGTTTGCGGATAGTCGGCCTCCACTTCCCCCTCCGCGAGGCGCCCGGCGGTCGGTCACGAAGGAGTCGCGCCGGTGCGAAGTCGGCCATCCCATCCTCGTACGCCGGAGCAGGTATCCACCCGTCGTAACGCCGCGCGTCGGGTCTTTCACCGTCTGGTGACGGTAGTCGCAGCGGCCTGTGTCGGTCTGGTGCCTGCCGTGCAGGCGCAGGCCACACCCACGCCGGAACAGATCGACGCGCAGATCGAGAAGCAGTGGCATGAACTCGAAGGCGTGATCGAGCAGTACAACAAGGTACGCGTCGAGATGAAGGCCAACCAGAAGAAGGCGACGGAGCTGGAGAAGAAGATCCAGCCCCTCTCCCTTCAGGTCGACGAGGCGCTGAGCCGGGTCGGTGGCCTGGCGGTGCGGTTCTACAAGACCGGCCCCTCGTCCAACCTGAACGCATTGTTGTCGACTGGTAACCCCACCACGTTGGCCGATCAGTTGACCTATCTGAATTTGTTGAACGAGCACGAGCGGCGGCAGATTGCCGATGTCGTGGCCACCCGGGACCGGTACATGGCCGAGAAGACGAAGCTCGACAACCTGATCGCGCAGCAGGCCCGGCAGGAGGCCGAACTGGCGGCGAAGAAGAAGGACATCGACGCCGAGGTCACCCGGCTGAAGGCCATGATGCCGAAGACGACCGTCAAGGTCGCAAATTGCCCGACGATCAACGGTGTGGTCACCGAAGCCGCGCGGATCGCGATCCAGACCGCCTGCGCCCAGGTGGGGGACCCGTACGTCTGGGGTGCCGCCGGACCGAACTCGTTCGACTGCTCCGGGCTCACCCAGTATGCCTACGGCAAGGCGGGGATCTACCTGGATCACTACACCGGCTCGCAGATCGGCGCGGGCAGAGGGGTGAGCGCCTCCGAGGCGCGTCCGGGTGACCTGGTCTTCTTCCCGAACCACGTAGGCCTCTACATCGGCAACGGAAAGATGGTCCACGCGCCGACGTTCAACCAGTCGGTCACGGTGGCGTCGGTGGGCAGCTTCGGCAAGTCGGTGACGGCGTACCGCCGCGTCGGCTGACGCTGTGCTGTGCGGAAGGGCCCCTTGCCATGCAAGAAGCCTTGAGTTCTAGTGGTGGTTGCAACACCTGATCTGTTCAGGAGTTGCAGTGTTCGAGATCCGTAAGGACCGGGCGCCTCAGGGCCGGAAGAAGTTGCATGCTGAGCGTCAGGCTTATCTTGATCTTGTGGCGCAGGGTGTAGGTACCGCACAGGCGTGTCGGATCGTCGGGGTCAACCGGCGTACTGGCCATCGTTGGCGGCACGGGCGGAAGTCCCGGGCCGGGCAGGAGGCGCAACCTCCTGCCCGGCCCGGGACTTCCGCCGGTCGGTTTCTGTCCGTGGACGACCGGATCCTGATCGCTGACCTGCGGCGCGAGGGCAGGTCGCTTCGGTCGATCGCAGCCGAGGTGGGGCGGGATCCGTCCACGATCAGCCGTGAACTGCGCCGTAATGCCCATCCCGGGACAGGGGACTACCGCCCTCACGCGGCTCAGGCACGGGCCGAACAGCGGCGCCCACGGCCGAAGACGGGCAAGCTCGCCGCGAACCCGCGGCTACGCCAGGCAGTGCAGGACGGCTTGGACCGTAAGTGGAGCCCGGAACAGATCGTGCAACGGTTGCGGCGAGACTTCCCCGACCAGCCAGGGATGCACGTGACCCACGAAACGATCTACCAGGCGCTCTACGTGCAGGGACGCGGTGAGCTACGCCGCGAGCTGACTCGGGCGCTGCGTACCGGCCGCGCGGTCCGCCGCCCGCGCCGCCAACCCGGACAACGTCAGCCTCGCTTCACCGCGCCCATGGTGATGATCAGCGACCGGCCCGCCGAAGCCGACGACCGGGCCGTGCCCGGCCACTGGGAAGGCGACCTCATCATCGGTAAGGACAGCGCCTCGGCCATCGGCACCCTGGTGGAACGCGCTACCCGCTACGTCCTGTTGGTGCACCTGGGTCGCGGTCGTACCGCTGAGCGTGTCCGTGACGCGCTGCAGGCCACCGTCGCCACCCTGCCGGCCCACCTCAAACGATCCCTGACCTGGGACCAAGGCACCGAAATGGCCCTGCACCACCAGTTCAGCACCGCTGCGGACATTCCCGTCTACTTCTGTGATCCACACTCGCCCTGGCAACGCGGCTCCAACGAGAACACCAACGGTCTGCTTCGCCAGTACTTCCCCAAAGGCACCGACCTCGCCGTCCACGCCCCGGAGCACCTCGCCGCCGTCGCCGCCGAACTCAACGGCCGACCACGCAAAACACTCGGCTGGGACACCCCAGCCGAGCGCATCGCTAAGCTTCTGACCGAAGCCAGTTGATCACCTGTGTTGCAACGACCCCTGGAATCCGCCAGCGATGGCAAGGGGCCCTTCCTCACGTGTGCGGTACGGCGTCAGCGCGGCGCACCGATCGGCGACGGCAGGATCTGTACGTCGTCGAGGTTGACGAACATGATGCGATGACCGAACTGGATCTGGACGTACCGGTTCTCGCCCCGGATCACCGTCCAGTCACCGGGGGACGTCCCTTCGAACGTCGTGGCCCGGTAGTACTCGCCCGGTAGCACATCCCCGACCGCGTACCGCTGCCCGGCGGAGAGCGTGTACTGCAACGGGGTGATCGTCTGGTACGGCACCCCGGTCGGGTAGGCGGCCTGCTCCGGGTAGGCCCGGCCGTACACCGGGATGGTGGCCTTGCCCGGCTTGGGGGTCACGACCAGGCCGAGTGTCCACTTGGCGGTGGGGGCCGAGGCCGGGTTGTGGAACCACGCCTTCTGCCCGAGGTACCAGATCGCGGTCCAGTCGCCCTGCCGGTCGGCGATGGCGTACGTCTGGCCCGCCGAGCCCCGCGCGCCATGGTCGGAGATCTGCATCGTGTTCGGCGTGCCGTCCGGCCGCAGCGCGATGTCGTTGACCAGCGGCGCGTCCGGGCTGGGCGCGCTGCGCAGGATCACCGACGACGAGCCACGCGAGGGGCACGGCTCGGTTGGCGGGGCGGGTGCCTTGGCACATCCGTAGAAGTTCGGCCGGTTGGTGGCGAAGTCCGGGTCCAGGGTCACCAGTCCGGTACGCGGCGTGCCGGTGCCCCGGATCGGTGCCCCCAGCAGGTCGAAGTAGTGCGACCAGTCCCAGTACGGGCCCGGGTCCCAGTGCATCCCTCGGACGGTGCTCGGCACGGTGCCGGGCACGTTGTCGTGGCCGATGATGTGTTGCCGGTCCAGCGGCACGTTGTGCTTCTTGGCCAGGTAGCGCACCAGCTTGGCCGAGCTGCGGTACATCGCCTCGGTGTACCAGGTGCCCTGGGCGGCGAAGCCCTCGTGCTCGATTCCGACCGACTTGGCGTTGACGTACCAGTTGCCGGCGTGCCAGCCGACGTCCTTGGCCTTGAGGTGCTGGGCGGTGTGACCGTCTGCCGAGCGCATCGTGTAGTGCCAGCTCACCCACTCCGGGTCCTGGGCCAGCCGGGTCGTGCTGTCGAAGTAGCCCTCGGCGTCGTGGATCAGGATGTACTCGATCTTCTGCTGCGCCGGCCGGTTGCCCTTGTCGTGGTTGCCGTAGTTGCCCGGATCGGTGCCGTCGCCGAGTAGCTGGTAGGGGGCGGGCAGCCACTCACAGGAGATGGTCGTCGGGCATTCCAGCCCGTCCGGTCGGGTCGGCGTGCGCAGGCCGAGCCGGTCCAGCCAGGACCTGATCGGGTCGAGGCTGGGGTGCGCGGCGAGGGTGATCCGGTGCCCGTCGTCGGTGACTCGGTTGGCACCCGTACGGATGGTGGCGTAGACCTCGTCGGCGAAGGCCGCGGCGGCGTCGCTGGTCTCCGCGCCGGAGTACCGGGCCACCGCGCCGTACCAGGCCGCCGGGTCGCTCGCGCTTCCCGTCGGTCCGGTCAGGGCCTTCTGGTACGACGACAGCAGCGCCGCCCCGCCCCGGATGTTCGCCCGAGCGTCGGTACGCAGTGCCTCCGCCCCGGCCCCGGTGAGCGTGGCGGCGGTGCCCAGGGTGCGTAGGGCCGCGCTCTCTGGCGTGGCCACACTGGGGTGCTCGCGGGCGAGTGACCGGCGGGAGTCGTCGCCACGCGGGTCCTCCGCCGAGTCGTGGTGACCGCCGGAGGTGGGCAGGCTGGCCACGTGGGCGGCGTCGGTGAGGTGCATCGGGCCGTAGCCGCCGGCGGTGCTGGGGGTGCCGGCGTTGGTGTCCCAGCGGGACTGGAGATAGGAGACGCCCAGCAGGACGCTCTCCGGTACGCCGTAGTCGCTGGCGGCGGCGGTGTAGTCCTGTTGCCGGGAGTCGACCGTTGCGCTCGCGGTGGTCGGTACGGGCGTGGTGGCGGACGCCGACGCGGCGGGTACGAGCGTCGCCGCGCCGACCACCACGGTACTGAGCAGTATCCGGCTGCTCAGCGGTACTTTCGGACGGTGCATCGAACCTCCATTCGGGGGATGACTCATTGGTCACCCTCACTCGCCCGAGGGGGGTTCGTCAATGGCTTGCGGAATCGTTGATGGAGGTGAAAGATTTCTTCATGTCTGCCCTCAGTGGCCCACTCTCTGCAACCAATGGTTGTACGAAGCGAATTATCTTGCCGGTTCGGGTTGCGCCTGGTAGTGCACTTCCCTAGGTTGGGGACGGTCGAGACGAGGGCAGTTCGTCCATCCGGGGCGACGTCGGCTCGATACCGCCGAATCGTTCGCAAGATCGAACCGGGGACCCACATGATCCATCGGGGTGAATCCGCGATCCGCGGTAGGGCGCACATCTTCCCGCCCGAACCCGTCAGCTAACTCGGTAGGCGGTCAGGAAGAAGGAGTACGGACGCCGGTGGCACATCATGCCCCCCGGTTGCGCCCGGTCCGGTCGGTGCACGCCGACCGAGATACGGCGATACCGCCTACCCGTCGGTCCCGGTTCACCTCCACGCGATCCCGGTTCACCGCCACTCGGTCCTGGTACACCGCCACGCTCGCCGCGATTGCCAGCATCGCCGTCGTGCTCGTCGGCGCGACCCCGGCCCATGCCGAGCCGTCGGTGACCGAGATCGAGAACCAGATCGACAAGGCGTGGGCGAAGCTGGAACCGATCATCGAGAAGCACAACGCCACCCGACAGGACCTGGCCGGCAAGAAGAAGCAGGCCGACGCGCTGGGCAAGAAGATCCAGCCGCTGCAACGCCAGATCGACGAGGCGATGGGCAAGGTCGGGGCGCTCGCTGTCCAGGCGTACAAGGGCGACAACGCCTCCACGCTCAACGCCATCCTCACCACCGGCTCACCCACCACCCTCCTCGACCAGCTCGGTGTGCTCGACCAGTTCGCCCGCCAGCAGCAGCACGACATCCAGGCCGTGGTCGACCTGAAGAACAGGTACGCCGCGCAGAAGGGGCCGCTGGACGTGCTGGTCGCCCAGCTCACCCGCACCGAGGCCGAGTTGGCGGCGAAGAAGAAGGAGATCGACGCCGAGGTCACCCGGCTACAGAAGCTGCGCCTGGTGGCGTACGGCAACGGTGGCGGTGGCGTGCTCCGGCCGGCACCCTGCCCCGCGACCTACCCGGGTGGCTCGACCGGACAGGTGGTCAAGTTCGCCTGCGCCCAGATCGGGAAGCCCTACGTGTGGGGCTCGGCCGGACCCAACTCGTACGACTGTTCCGGCCTGACGCTGCGGGCCTGGCAGCAGGCGGGCGTATCGCTACCGCACAACGCGGCCCAGCAACGGGCGATGATGCCGCACGTGAGCCGTGCCGAGCTACGCCCAGGTGACCTGGTCTTCTACAACGGCCTCGCGCACGTCGGCCTCTACGTCGGCGACGGTTGGGTGGTGCATGCTCCCACCGCCGGTGACCAGGTCAGGATGCGCAAGGTCGACGGTGGTGTGCACAGCTACGGTCGCCCGGGCTGACGTCTTTGGTGTCAGGAAGGGCCCCTTCCTATCGCGTTTCGCATAGGAAGGGGCCGCCCAACACCCGTGGTACGCGTCAGCGGGTCGGCCAGGTACGCCAGCTCTGCCAGGACCGGCTCGGGGTCGGCCCCCGCTGTCCCTGATAGCGCGAGCCGTAGACCTCGGAGCCGTACGGGTGCTCGGCCGGGGACGAGAGCCGGAAGATGCACAACTGACCGATCTTCATGCCCGGCCACAGGGTGATCGGCAGGTTGGCGACGTTGGACAACTCCAGCGTGACGTGACCGGAGAAGCCGGGGTCGATGAAGCCCGCCGTCGAGTGGGTGAGCAGCCCCAGCCGGCCGAGGCTCGACTTGCCCTCCAGCCGCCCGGCGAGCTGGTCGCCGAGGGAGATCACCTCCAGCGTGGAGGCGAGCACGAACTCGCCCGGGTGCAGCACGAACGGCTCACCGTCAGGCACGTCGACCACGGAGGTCAGGTCGTCCTGCTGACGGGACGGGTCGATGTGTGTGTAGAGGTGGTTGTTGAACACCCGGAACAACCGGTCGAGGCGTACGTCGATGCTGGACGGCTGGACCAGCGCCGGCTCGAACGGTTCCAGCGCCAAGGTGCCCGCCTTGATCTCGCTGACGAGGTCACGGTCGGAGAGCAGCATCGTGCCACCATAGCGACCTCCCTTCTGACCAGCACCGTCGCACTACCGATCTCGTACATATGTTCGATAGGATGATCCCATGGCTTCCTGGTCCGAATTCGCCACCGACGATCCCCGGCTCGCCGCCGCGATCCGCTCACTCATGCAGCAGTACGGGCCAGGCTTCGGCTACCTGGCCACCATCCGGGCCGACGGCGGCCCTCGGGTCCACCCGGTCTCGCCCGTGATCACCGACGAGGGGCTGTTCTGCTTCATCGTCGACTCACCGAAACGGCGCGACCTCGAACGCGACGGTCGCTACGCACTGCACTCCTTCCCGCCGGAGGAGAGCGACGACGAGGCGTACGTGGCGGGCCGGGCCCGCCCCGTTACCGACCAGGTCCGGGTCGCCCGACTTGCCGACAGCATGCGGGCCGCACCACAGGTCGACTGGCGCCTGTTCGAGTTCACCGTCGACGTGGCAATGCTGTCCCGGCACGGCAACGACGGCGCGAGCACCTTCGGTGGCGGGGCGGGCCGGCCAGCCGTACAGGTGTGGTTCGACCCGGCCGACGGTCGCAATCGCATGAGCGGCCCAGGGCTGGCGATGCGGCACAGTCGGCGGATCCATCGGCATGCCACCCCCGAATACACGCCGGTGCCGGCCCGTTGACCGAGCCGGCACCGTTGATCAGGTTCGACCTTCCGCCTGTTATGGAGCGCGGTAGGCATTCCAGGCGTTCAGCATCCGGGTCGCCTGGCCCGTCGTGAACTCGTACATGCAGGAGTCGTAGGTGTAGTCCATGAAGTTGTGGATGGGGTCCACACCGGCCGAGCTGCAGGTGTTCCGTCCGGTCGGGCACTGGTAGGCCGGGGACGACTCGGCCGGGGTGTCCGAGACCTGGTCACCGGAACCGGAACAACCACCCTGGAAGGTGTGGTAGAGGTTCAGCCAGTGGCCGACCTCGTGAGTGCCGGTGTCACCCTGGTTGTAGTTGGTCGCGGTGCCGCCCGGCAGCGACTCGTTCAACACCACCACGCCGTCGTAGCTGTCCAGGTTGTTCTTCGGGAACGTCGCCCAGCCGAGCAGGCCGTCGCTGAGTTCGCCGAGATAGATGTTCAGCGTGTTCTTGCCGCCCTGCCGGAGCTGGCTCTTCATCTGGCGTTCCGCCGACGAACCGTCGACGATCGGGTACCAGGCCGGGTTGGTGACGCGGTTGATGCTCTGCAACTGGAAGGCGAACGCGGTGACCGCGCCGCCGGTCCCACCCGCGTACGCCTGGTTGAGCACCGTGATCTGAGAGTTGATCATCGAGTTGGGGATGTTGCCCCCGGCCCGGGTGCTGTTCTCCTGGATCACGTGTACGACCACCGGAATGGTGACCGTGGCCTGGACGCTCGGCCCGGCGATCGTCGCGCTGGCCCGAGCCCGCAGCGTGCTGGTGAAGTCCGCCTCCCGCTCGGCGATCTGGGCCGGCGTCAGGTGGTTGGGGTCATGCTTGCCAGGAGTGCCCGGCCGAGCCTTGGCGAGCGAGTCGTGTGCGCTGCCTGGTTCGACACAGGCGACTGGTGCCTGGTCGGCGGCCAGCGCGGTGGTGGCCGGAGCGACGGATGCTGCTGCGGCGGCGAGCAGCATGGCGAGGGAGGTGGATGCGACTCCGGCTTTTCGCCAGGTCGAAGCGCTTGAGTGCAGCCCCATGAGTTCACCTCTTTCTAGCCGCGACGCGGCCGGGGGTGTGCCGCATCGGGTGCGTGAACGTGAGGCGAACGTTACCCGCCCATCGATACTCATGGAAATAGTGAAGTGTTGCGCAGCGGTTAACGGATGCGTCGTCGACGACGGATGCGTCCGTACGCCAAGAGGCCGGCTGTCCGTCACGACGGAAGCCGGCCTCTGCGGGCAGCGGGTCGGGACTACCTGGCGCGGTACGCCCGCCACGCCTGGACCATGCGCTTCACCTGGTCCGGGGTGAACTGGTGCATGCAGGAGTCGTAGGTGTAGTCCATGAAGTTGTGGATCGGGTCAAGCCCGGCCATGGTGACGCAGGAATCTCGGCCCGTAGGGCAGCCGAACGCCGGGGCCGCCTCGGCTGGCGTGTCCGGCACCGCGTCGCCCTCGCCCGCGCAGCCACCCTGGAACGTGTGGTAGAGGTTCAGCCAGTGGCCCACCTCGTGGACAGCGGTGTCCCCCTGGTTGTAGTTGGCGACGGTGCCACCCGGCAGCGACTCCGCCAGCACCACCACGCCGTCGTACTTGCCGACCTTCTTCTCCGGGAACGTCGCCCAGCCGAGTAGGCCCTCGTCCAACGCGCCGGTGTAGATGTTGAGAGTCTGTGCCCCGCCGACCCGCAGGGCTGTCTTCATCTGCCGCTCCGCAGGACTGCTCGGGACGATCGGATACCAGGCCGGCTTGACCACATGGTTGATCTTCTTGAGCTTGAACGTGAACGGCGACGGGGCGCTGCCGTTGCCGCCGGCAAATGCCTCGTTCAGCACCTTGATCTGCGCGTCGATCAGCGGTCGGGGGATGTTGCCACCAGTTCGAGAGCGGTCCTTGGCGATGACGTGGACCACCACCGGGATGGTGACAGTGCCGCGTGCCGGCATCGCGTACGGGCCGAGCCTCGTCACCCGGGAATGCATCTCAATCAGCTCGCGGTCCCGCCGGGTGGCCTCGGCGAGCGTCAACTCGTTCGGATCGTGCCAGTCCGGTCCACTCCCCGGTCTCGCCCTGGCGCTGCTCGGCGGGAGTTCTGCCGGCGTGACGCAAGTCTGCTCAGCCGTGGCGGGGGATTTCGTCGCCTCGGCCACCGACGGCCCGGCATTCGCCGTCGTCGGCCACAACACGAGTACGAGAGAAGCGGCTGTCGCTCCGGTCGAGCGCAGCGACCAGCGAATGCGGTTGAGGTCCATGCTCACCCCTCGATCGACGGAGGCGACGCGTGGGGTGAGCGAGTCGCTACCTTTCGTGTGGTGAACGTTACCCAGGGCTGTCGGTTTTTCAAACGCTGCGCCCGTGTGCCCTGTCTTGGCGTGGCGACACGGACAACCCGGGGGTACGCGAGTGCACTCCCGCGCTCGACCAGGTACAGTGGGGTCCGCTTGCGGGTGTAGTTCAATGGCAGAACATCAGCTTCCCAAGCTGACAGTGCGGGTTCGATTCCCGTCACCCGCTCCAATAGCAAAGGCCCAGGTCAGGAACTGTTTCCCGACCCTGGGCCTTAGCTTTTCTCGATCTCTATTCGGCCGCCGTGCCCCCTGCGTGCCCCTCCGGTTCAGCGTGCCCGTCCGTGCCCCCGCGTGCGTCCTCGACGAGCCTGCTCAACGCGTCGGCGGTCTTCCTATCCCGGCCGGCAGCTTTGTGCAGGTAGATCAAAGCCGCCCGGGTGGTCAAGGCGCTGCGCGGTGCGGGCGCGGGAGGCCACCCCCATAGCCGCCGGACAGCTACGCCCTGGATGGCTCGGTAACCTCCCGTGCATGGATGTCTTCGTGCTCTGGCACATCCGGCACGCTCGCAACCTTGACGGGATCCCGAACCTGCACCGAGAGAACGGCGAGCTGATCTGGGACGAAGAAGACGGCGATGACCTCAAGCTCCTTGGCGTCTACTCCAGCGAACAACTCGCGGATGACCGCATCCAGGAGGCCCGGCTCCTTCCCGGATTCCGCGATGAGCCGGACTGCTTCATGATTGCCGGCTACGAGCTGGACAAGGATCAGTGGACCGCCGGCTTCGTCTCCATACCTTGCAGCGAGGAGCAGCGACCCAGCCGCTGACTTGCAGCACGCAG
Organism: Micromonospora polyrhachis; assembly: GCF_014203835.1. NCBI lineage: Bacteria > Bacillati > Actinomycetota > Actinomycetes > Micromonosporales > Micromonosporaceae > Micromonospora > Micromonospora polyrhachis. Next base: position 3,372,680 of record NZ_JACHJW010000001.1, read on the forward strand.
GGCAGTACGGAAGCCGGCGGGAGAGAAGGCCCAGGAAAAGGCTATAGACCGTAACGGGATGAGAACGGCAGCGACGTGCTCCCGCCAGGCAGGCTTGCAGGCCGTTGACCGTGGCCCGGATCAGCACCGCGCCGGTACTTAAGCGGTTTACGACAGCTACGCGCGGGCGGGCGGCGCGGGGGGCAAAGCTGCGGGTTCGGCGGTGGTGCCGGCCACTGCTCCCGTACCGTCGCGGCAGGCGTAGGAAAGGCTGGCGTGGATCCACCTACCGTCGATGTCGCGCAGGACGACGAGGCCGCAGTGCCGGCAGGGGACAACCCGGGGGTACGGCGGGGAGAGGCCCGCTCTGGCCTGGCTCATTGTTGGCCTGTCGGATCGTCGTGGCCGTCGTCGCCGTCGAGAGCGTCACCGGTCGCCTGGTCGTCGCCCCAGCAGAGGCCGAGGGTGAGGTCGTCACGGTGGCAGCCGAGATGGTCGATGGGGCGATTGCATTGCTCGCCGTCGGGGCCGATCAGGCCGCAGGTCACCGGCTCGACGTGGTTCCACTGGTCGGCCCGGGAGAGTAGCGCCGGGCTGAGGCCTACTTCGGGTCGGAGCATGATCAGAGCCTCGGCGTACGAGGCGGCCTGGTCGCGTGCCGTGGTCAGGTCACCCGCCGGAAAGGTCAGGTGCAGGGTGTACCGATTACCCGAGCTGTTGGGCGGGTTGAGTGCGTGAGCGCAGGCCGCGCGGACGGCCTCCGACACGTCGGCCCGGTCGAGCACCGCAAACAACTCGGCGTACGGCTCGGACGGTGCACTCTGGCCGGTCGGCTCGGGTCGCATGTTCTCCCTACGCACCCGCTCCCAATACGGTGAGCTGTTGCTCGTCACGCGTACCTCCCAAGTCCTTGCTGTCAGGTCAGTTCGGCGGGTCACCGGGGAGACGGGTGTCCGGGTCCGCCTCCCCGGTGACGTGCGGCGGTGCCGGATTGCCGGATCCGGCTGCCGCCGGCGAAACACGGCCGCACGCCGCTGTTGCCCCCTCGGCGACAGCGGGTGGAGGAAGGCGGTCGTGTTTCGCGGTCCCTGGCGGGGGCGACTGGCCAGGGACGGTGGTGGGCTTCGGTGGGTGGCCGGTAACGGGCCTGCTCAGTCGCTCGTCCCGTACTTGCTGAGCCCAGAGCCGGGCTGCGCACGGCCATGATCCGTGGCAGGCCTGGCACCGACGGTCGTTGTTGAGCGGGTGGAACACCCAGGCGCCGAGCGCCCGCCGGGCCGGGATGTGGTGCGACCAGTAGCGGTCGGCGAGCGCCGCACGCGCCGGATCGTCGATCCGCATTCGCCCGTGACCAGGAACGATCTCCGTCTCGGGGAGCACATCACCTCCGGTGCACTGTACAGATCTGGACTGTGCCGGTTGTCGAGTCCAGTGTGTAGTTGAACAGTGCAAGATCACAAGGAGTAGTTGGGAGTGTTCTGTGCGCGAAGAGGGGGTCCGCCGCCGCAGCGGTGGACCCCCTCTTTGTCAGCCTGGTACGTGTCAGGGTTGCCTGATGCGCCCACTCCGGAGCGCGTCGAGGAACTCGGAGAACGCGGACTCCGAAAAGGCGAGGACAGAACCGTTCTCGCCGGCCTTGCTATCGCAGACTCCCACCAGCCCATGTTGCTCCGAGTGCTGGAACTCCACGCATGCGTTATTGCCGTCGCTCCGGCTCGACTTGCCCCATCTGCCCGTAAAACGCGGATCGGTGGGGTTCACATGACCAGAAATCATTCCCGGCTCCTCTCAGGAGTTGAGTTCAGCGGTCAGGGTCTTGATCGCAGACTGAAGGAGTCGCATGCTCTCGTTCGGGCCGTGCGCTGCGTTGAGCAGCCGGCCAAACAGCTCTACGTAGTCCCTCACCTCGGCTTGTCCCGCATCATCATCGTCCGGGACGAGATAATCTTTGTAGACCGTGTCTACGACGACAACCCGCAGGTCAAGGTCGTTGTAGCGGTAGATGGTGAAGGGGCTTCGCGGGGCAGGTCCATCGGCAAGCCGGGCTCGGACTGGCAGCACGCGTAGGTCGACGTTGGCTTGCTCGGTGATGATGCCGACCAGGTGGTGTAGCTGACCGAGGGCCACTCTGGTATTGACAACCCGGTCGTAAATGGCCGCCTCCTCGACGACCACCGTGAGCCGCGTCGGATGCGAGCCGTGCAGGACCTCCTGCCGACGTAGTCGTCCACGGACTACTTGCTCTGTCGAGGGCGATGCCGATTGCGATGTCGCGTGTACGCGAAACCGGGCGTACTCCTCGGTCTGCAAGAGCCCAGACAGGACATGCGGGTTGTACTCGTAAATCTTTGCGCCCTGTTCAAGGCGGGCAGCGGTGACCTGAGCAGCCCCCATGCCCGCGAAGGCGCGACGCTGCCACCATCCCGGCCGCTCGGCGTATCTCGCGACACCAACCAACGTCGTGTACAGCGCCGAGTCCGGACTGATCTTGAGCGCTTCCAGTACGTCCACGACCAGGCCGGCGCTTACTCCGATCTTGTGCTGCTCTGCCCGGATGATCGCGACGCGATCTCTCCCGACCAAAGCGGCCAGCTCCTCCTGAGTGAGGCCATGATCCTCCCGCAAGCGCCGCAGGTCCCTGGCCAGGACTATCCGTGCGGCGAGTGGGCTTACGGGTACTGGCTCCAGGTCCGGCTCACCTGATGGCATGCGCACCTCCTCTGAGGAGCAGACGTTGCCAGAGTCGCACATCGCGATCTAAAGGGGTGGCCGGGGTGCTGATCATGGATCACGCAGGAGGTACGCAGATACCCCACTACCTGCTTCGTCAGCTGTTTCAGGAGCGTCCGTCGGGCATGTTGACGGAGTGGCGATGCCGCCGCTATTACAGCGAGTGGACCTTACAAATGACCATTCCAGAGGAGGCAAACGATGACCGCACCCGATCTGGCCCATGCTGGCTGGCGCAAGAGCAGCCGCAGTGGGCCAAACGACTCGAATTGTGTCGAGGTTGCTGAGCTTGCTGCGGCGGTCGGGGTACGTGACTCGAAGGACCCGTCCAGTCCGGTGTTGGTCTTCGCGTCGTACGCCTGGTCCAGCTTTGTTGGCGGCCTGCGGGGCGATGGCGGCAAGTCACGTTGATGGGCGCTGGTGATGCCGCCGGCATCACCAGCAGCTTGCCTTGCTGCCGAGCCGAGTGCCGACACCCACCCTTGGTAGTAGCGGCAGATGGACGTCGGCGGCAAGGTCGTCGGTGACGCCGTGGGTGTCGAGGAGTTCGGCGAGAGGGGGCGGACGACGTCAGATGCCCGTCGGGTACAGGTCTACCTTGACGTTACGCAGTTCGACCCAGTAGCCGACCGACCGCTCCGGCAGGTCGGCGATCTCCGTAAGCACCAGACCGTCGCCGACCCTGATTGTTACCACGCTGTCTCGGCCCTGGGCGGGTTCGATCCGACCACGCATGACCACGGCCGCATCGCGGCTGCCGATGAAGTCCGTCGCCTCAGTCGCAGGTACGGCCGAAACGCCCCATTGCACCGGATCGCGAATCTCCCACTCGACATCGACCTGCTGCCCTGGCGTAGGCACCTCGGTGTCGCGCCAGATGCCGGCTGCGGCACCAACAGCACAGGTGAAGATGACCCGCAGGGGCGTTGCCTTCACCACGTCCAGGAGAAGCACGTTCACGGTGCGGCACGGTACCGGTCAGCCGACCAGCTTGTGCTCCGTGTCGACCGTAGGTCGGTGACCGAGAGGCGGACAGCGAGGCGTACGAGCATCGTGCAGTCGAGGTCCACCACCTGTTGCGTGAAGCAGGGTTTGCCTAGCGAGCAGGGCCCTACCCCGATGATTCCACGGCAGAAAACAAGGATGCCGGCGGCGAATTGGGCGTGGAAGACTGCGCCAGCGACAGCAGGCACAAGCAGCGAGGGCCAGCGTGATGACTGAGGACGGGACGACAGTACTGTGGCGGCCGGCCGGACCTGAGGAGCTGGGACTCGTACGTGAATCCGGCTGGCGGCGCTGGCCCCCTCGGTTGCCGGATCAGCCTATTTTCTATCCGGTCCTCAACGAGGACTACGCGATCAGGATTGCCCGGGACTGGAACGTCCCCGCCTCCGGGGTCGGGTACGTGACGAGGTTCCGCGTCGAGGCGGAGTTCCTGCGTCGCTACCCCGTACGCAGGGCTGGCGGTGACACCATCCTTGAGCTGTGGGTGCCCGCTGAGGAGTTGACCGAGTTCAACGGACACATCGTCGGGTTGATCGAGGTGGTGTGCGAGTTTCGGTGACCGTCGTGGTTGGGCATGCGCGAGGACCCCTAGCACACCGACCCGCAATGACAGAAGATGTCTTTCGGCACGATCCTTGTCCGCCAAGTTTCTGATAAGGACCGACCGGGCGGAACCCGGTTGCGAAAGATGCGGTGCACCCTTCCGGATGGCACTCTTCGGCGACGGCCAGTCAAGTGCCGGGGCAGTGGTGCGTGAGGCATGCCCACCCTGTCGGAAGAGTTGCGTAGCCATCGCTGGGAGGAGCGTCAATGGTTGGGGAGCCGCGCACCCCGCTCAGCCTAGCGATGAGTTTCGCTGGGGCACCTGCCTGCGGCGCGATTTGTTCCACAGTGGACGATTGCTCGTCCGTAGGCTACCACCTCCGCCGTTCGTCGCCCGCCGGGCGCGCGTGCCGGCCCACTCGTGACTGCGCGGTCGGAGTGCATCGCGCTGGATCGCTCGGAATCGACCGTGGCTAGACCCGGCCGCATCCGCGCGTTCTCCAGCGCTGCCGTCAAGCTGTTTCGCGGCACCGATGCTTCAGCTGGGCAAGCGCGCGACGACTGGGCAGATCAACAAACCATCGAAACTGTCACGATTAGTGAGGAATCAATGTCTGAGTCGAGCTTGTCGCAAATCGTCATCAACGCGGTCAAGAGCTTTCGCAGTTCGGTGCCGGAATGCGTTGCCGCTGGAGTCGTCGACATGTCGACCGGCATGCTGCTGTCGGTCGACACGACGGACAGCCACCCGCAGGAGGTGCTGGATCTGCTCGCGGCGGCGACCTTCGACATCTTCCAGGGTCGGAACGTCACGATGATCGAAGACATCTTCAAGGCGCGGCGGGGTGTCAGCGGTGGTGGCCACTACTTCCAGGAAATCCTGGTGAACAGCCAGAATCTCACCCACTTGTTCATCCGCAGCGCGGTGAGCCCCAATATCGTCGCCGTTGTCGTCTGCCGGCGTGCGGTCAACATTGGCATGATGTTCGCGCAGGCGCGGATGGTGATGCGGCAGATGGAGTCCGAAGGGGTGTGACCGCTTTGAGGCATGCTGACCTGGGGGTCGAGACAGTCCACGAGGCCACGGGCTGAGCTGGGTCGACGGCGAGCATCCCGGTGCCTGCCCGTCGCCGTTGCTGGGTGACGGGTAGCTCGAAAGGCGCACACACATGTCCGGACGGTTCGCTGTCCTCCACCAGGCCATGCAGATTCTCGGGGCGCGTTCCGTCACGGTGTTCTCGGTTTCGTCCGGATCCGAAGTCTGGTCGAAGACCGTGACCACGGTGACAACCGACCCTGACCTGGTGGCTGCCATGGCCGGCATGGTTGCGGCAGCCGGACGTCTGGCGACGGTCGCCGACCCGGTCGGTCCGTTGGACGAGGTTCTCGCGCTGGACGAGGTCTGGTTTCATGTGCTGTACCCCATCGGCAGCCCGGAGACCGGACCCCAGGTCGCATACCTGCTGCTCGAACGGAACGTGGCAAATCTCGCTGCGGCCCGGCGTGAGTTCCGGACCCTGGTCCAGGCGGTGCCGGCATCGCAACCCGGTCCCACGTCGTCGAGCGAGGAAACGACAACACCGGCCACGACACCCCATGCCGCTGATCGGCCCGCCTTCCCGCGACGGGTAGCGGCGATCCCGACCGAGCCGGGAGCATTGCCTGAGGACCGAACGTTCGGCGATCACACCCGGTGGCTGAACCAGGCAGCGGGCCCGTTCGTATCAGATGAGCGGACACTCCGCCGACTGCTGGAAGCCTTGCGCCAGCTGTAGTGGACGTAACTTGAGGTCAGGTTGTCCCGCCGAGGCGGGCATGCACAGGGAAGTGGCGTGTATCTGGACGACGAGAGTGGCAGGGCCGTACAGGCCGAGTTGGCTGCCCTGCGAAACCACGTGTCGGGCGTGCTCGGCTGCGTTCTCGCGGGGGTCGACGGTCTGCTGATCCTCAACGATGCCGGTCCCGGCATCGAGCCGCACGACATCGCCGCGATGGCCGCAGCCACCGTCGGTCTCAGCCGGCAGTTCAGCCGCGCACTGGACCAGGGGGTGTTCCAGGAGTGCACCGTACGAAGCACGCAGGGGCACTTCGCCGTGTACAGCGTCGGTGAGTGGGCGGTGCTCGCCGTACGGGCCACCGAAGGATTGAACATCGCGCGGCTGCACCTGGAGGCGCGGGCCATGGCCGCCAGGATCGCCCGGATCCTTCCCGTAAACCAGTGGTACGGCCAGAGCTAGCCGTACCCGCTGCGCCATCCGGCCCTCGTCACCAACCCCACTTGGATCGCATCGGTCGGGCGGTCAGCGACTTCGGGGTGCCGTACTCGGTGATCTCGGCCCTGACCCGGGTGACAAGCTGATCGGCGCTGTCGCCGTCCGCTGCCTGACCTCGGTATTCGGGACCTTCCCCCACCCGGTACGCCACTACTGTCCATGGTCGACCGAACATTGCCCGCCCGATCAGGGCGAACGGGGTGAGCAACAGGTTCAGCGTCAAGTGGATCAGGTATACCAGGACGAATGGCAGTGACAGAGCCATCACCAGCACACCGACAATCATGATGGCGTCGCTGAGGTGCAGGCCAACCTCCATCAACCGGAACCCCCACGGCTGTTTCGGGGCCCAGGGCAGCCAACGTCGTCCCACCCGCCATCGGCGTCCGTCCCGGCTGGTCAGTCGCGCCATCGGTCAGGCCTCGGTGAAAACGGTAAGGTCGCCGCCGAAGATTTCGTACATGCTGTGCAGGTTTGCCACCATCATCTCGATGGAGGAGGCGAACATCTTCGTCTGAAGCTCGATCACCCGGCCGGTGTCTTTGATCAGATCGACCACGGTGAGCACCAGCTGGAGCAGGCTCCATGCCGCCTTTCCGAGGCTGTCGGTGGTGGCCAGGGTCGCGACGGCCTTCTTGATCCGCGCGGTATAGAAGTTCAGCGCCAACAGAAAGCTGTTGATGATGTATTCGTAGGCGTTCGCGATCCACTCGTACGTCTGCTGATACGCCTTGAAGACGTTCGCGAGCGCCCCGAAGCCCCGGATCAAGCGGTCCCGCATGTGGTAGTCGAAGGCCGTCGACGCGCTACCAGCGTCGCCGGTCCAGTGCGCGGAGAGCAGGTCCATGCCGTGTTCGAGGTTGTCGGCGACCTGCTCGGCACCCCGCTCCAGCTCGCCCATGGCCTCGGCTATGCGGCGCAGCGTCCCCCATTCGCCGAGCACGAGGGGCAGCGCCTCCGCCAGCAGGTCGTATCCGGTCACCCATTTCACTATGTCGTTGATGTGGCCGAGCAGGCCGTACACCGATTCCTTGGCGCTTTCGGAGTCGCGGCGTTCGGTCGGCACGACCAGCCGCACCGCCGCGCCTGCCGAGAAGCCGTTGGTCACCACCACGACGTCCTGTTCGCGGTGGTCCGCCGGTAGGTTCCAGGTGCGACCGGTGGTCCACAACCGGTCGGCTGCTGCGGCGTCGGCCCGGTCGTAGTTGTCGGCGGTCAGCCGCAGGTCGTACGCGGTCAACCACAGCCCACGGTCAGCACCGCCGAGGAACGTCAGCAGCGCTTCCGAACTGCTCTCGACTGCCCAGCGGGCCGGGGTCAGCAGGCCGGTCAGGCCGGTGGTGTCGGCACAGTACTGCGCGCAGTACGTACGCATGCTCGCCACCGCTCCACTGCGGTTCTGGTCGATCTGGTCGGCGTATCCACGCAGGTGGCCCGTCTTGACGATCAGACTCATCGGCCCGACCGTCCCGCCGTCTGGTCCGATGATGCCGTCGCCGTCGCCGTCGCCGTCGCCGTCGCCGTCGCCGTCGCCGTCGCCGTCGCCGGTGGCTGGCCTGACGGTGCCGTCCCGGGCGACGATGGCTGGCCTGACGGTGCCGTCCCGGGCAGGGCGGCGCGGATCGCGGCCTCCGCCTGCTCGTCCGTCATCTCCTCGGTGACCAACTCGAACGAGCGCCGTACCGCAGCCAATCGATCAGCCAGCCAGATGTGGGCGGATCGTACGTCCGGATCCTCGCTGTCTCCGCGCGCGACGTCGACCCAGTCGAGGTCGGCGTCGGCGATCCGCGCCCGTACGCGGAGGAAGGCAGGTGGCGCGTCCTCGGGTACGTCCTGGTCGGTTCCGCCGCCGGAACGTTGGGCAGCCTCCCGTTCTGCCGCCTCGCGGGCCTCGAACTCCTCGATTTTGGCCAACACCCCGGTACGCCACTGTCCGAGCTGACTTTCCATTTCCGCGATTTCAACTCGCTGGCGCTGGACGTACTCGTCCCTTGCGATGCCCGCTTCCCCCATGCCGGAGGATGTTCGCAGCGCTCGACGGGACGTGCAACCCCTGTCGATCATCTGAGTTTCGGCTGTCGGATTTGTTACTCGCGGCCGTAATAGGCTCTCGACATGCGGATAGGCATCGTGATTCTGGCGGACCAACGGTGGACCGAGGCAGAGCGCCGGTGGCGTCAGGTCGAGGAGTGGGGATTCGACCACGCCTGGACGTACGACCATCTCGGCTGGCGGGATCTGGTCGATGGCCCCTGGTTCGACGCGGTGCCGACGCTCACCGCCGCAGCCATGGTCACCTCACGGATCACACTCGGCACGCTGGTCGCCTCACCGAACTTCCGGCATCCGGTCTCCTTCGCCCGGCAGGTGACCACGCTCGACGACGTCTCCAACGGCCGGGTGCTGCTCGGGATCGGGGTCGGTGGACTTGGCTTCGATGCCGCCGTACTCGGGGCGGAGCCGCTGACTCCTCGGCAACGGGTCGACCGGCTCGCCGAGTTCACGGAACTGTTCGATCGGATCCTGCGCGAGGATCGGGTCACCTGGCGCGGTGACTACTACGCGGCTGTCGATGCCCGAAGCAATCCCGGCTGTGTGCAGCAGCCCCGGGTGCCCTTCGTGATGGCGGCCAACGGGCAGCGTTCGATGCGGCTGGCCGCCCGGTTCGGGCAGGGTTGGGTGACCGTCGGCGACGCCTGTGACGACATCGAGGAGTGGTGGCGGTCGGTGGCACGGCGGTCGGAGCAGATGGACCGGACCCTGGACGCCGCCGGTCGCGACCCGGCCAGCCTCGACCGCTACCTGTTCCTGGATTCGGCACCGGTCTTCTCGCTCTCCAGCGCGTCGTACTTCGCGGACGCGGTCGGCCGAGCCGCCGACCTCGGCTTCACCGACGTGATCACTCATTGGCCGCGGGAGTCGAGCTGGTACGCGGGGGACGAGGCCGTACTGGAAGAGGTGGCGACGACCCTGCTGTCGCAGTTGCGTACCGGCGGTTGAGTCGACCGGGTTGGCCCGGCAAGTGTCAGACGAGTCGGGCGGCGTGGGCGACTGCGCCGAGCACCCTCTCGTCTCCGGTATGGAGGTACACGTCGGCGACCGCGTCCGCCAGCTTGATGACGTGCGCGTCACCGTGTTCGGCGGCTCGGTGCAGTGCCTCCTCCGGCGAGGTGTTCGGGACCACCGAGGGGGTGGTGCCGACCGTTGGCGCGTACCCGGCGGTGATGGCCGCGGTCGCGGCCCAGGCGGCGGCGAGGCTCGGTGCCCACAGTGCCGGGTCGAGCGCCGGCAGGGTACGCAGTACCGCGGTGGGCGCGGTCACCGCGTGTACGAGCATGACCGGTTCCCCGTGGGCGAACCGGAGGTAGTCCAGCGCCGCCCGGTGTACCAGCTCACCGAGGAGTTTCCGCGCCTCGTCGGGGGTGTGGGCGGGTCGCAGGGCGGCTACCGAGGCCGGCCAGTCGGGCAGGTCGGGGAGCCGGCCGAGCCGGTCCCGGATGCCACCGGTCTGGTCGTCGATGCGGGGAATGCCGGCCAGGGCGACGGCCACCTCAGCCCGACCCGGCAGCCCGGTAGCCACGTCGAGTAGGTCCGCTGCTGCGCCAAGCTGGCCAGTGGTCACGCCGGGCAGACCGGGGATCGCCTGCCAGCGGGCCGCCCAGTAGGCGAGGGCCTGGCCGAGTTCGGTCAGCCGGGTTGGCGTGCTGCCGGCGCGCAGCGCCCGGACGGCGTGTCCGACTCGGATCACCCCGTGGGTCGCGCCGGCGGCGAGCCCGGGGAGCAGTCGCGGCCACCAGCGACCCAACACCTCCGGCCAGGGCTGTTCTTCGAGCGCTCGATCGAAGTAGGCGAGCCAGTCGCCGATGCGTGCCGGGTCACCGAGGGCGGCCCGCCAGTCCGTGATGGCATCCCTGGTGCCCGGCAGATCGTCCAGCCGGGGCAGGTACGCGTCGAGCCAGCGGTGGATGCGGGCACCGTGCCCGTGGCGGGCGAGTGCCTCCACCGTCATCGGTCCGTGATTGGACAGCCAGCCCCGGTATTCGGGGCCGGTGCGGTGCAGTCGCTCGTATGCCTCGTCCAACAGGTCGAAATCCATGGCTGGCAGCCTGCAACTTGAACCCAGGTTCAGGTCCAGTCAGATTTCCCTGCCGGTGAGCAGGGCGCGTACCCGTAGCTCCGCCGCGAGTCCGGCGGGGCAGTCGGCGATCACGGCGGCGGTGCCGACCGGCTCGGCGGACCGGGCGGCCACCACCTGGTAGAGCGCGCGGAGTTGGGCGCCGGTGGCCACCCAGTCGTCCACGACGAGTACCCGGTCGCCGGGACGCAGGTGCCGGTCGCGTACCCCGAGGGTGAGGGTCCGACCCCGGTAGTCCGATGTCGTGCTGGCCCAGGTGGTCGGCCCGGCGATCAACCGACCATCGGGACGCTTCTTGTACGCGGGCACGAAACCGACGCCGAGCGCGGTCGCCACCAGAGGGCCGAGCATCAGCCCGGTCGCCTCGGGGCTGACCACGACGGTGGGTCGGTCGGGCCGGAACAGGTCGGCAAGAGCCGGACCGAGTCGGGCCAGGATTTCCGGCTCTCGCCACCAGCCGGAGACGTCGCTGACCAGGTGGCTCGCCGCCGGCCCGGGATCGACCCAGCGGAAGTGTTCTACCAGGAGTTTCCTCAACTCGTCGGGCACCCGACCATGGTGCGGCACCCGGGCACTTCCGACCCAACACGGGTCGGATGATCGGCTACACGTTTCCCCGCAAATGCAGGCAAATCAGAATGATCACGTTGACCTTCGAAGTGCTTCTCTGGCTAGCGTCCGCACGGTCTCCTAGTCGATCGAAGGGCCAGGTCAGTGGCGGGCAAGCACTTCCGGGTACGGGCATTCAGGTCGCGGGTCGGCGTCGTCGTCGGCGCGGCGGTGGGCGTGGCGGTCGTCGTCGGTGGCACGGTGGGCGCGGTCCAGCTCGCCTCCGGCGGGACGGACGGGGCATCGGTGCCGACGTCCGCGACGGCGGGTGAGGCGTACCCGTCGTTGGTGCCGAGTGCCTCCGGCGAGCCGTCGCAGACCCCGTCGGCCACGCCCACCACCGTCGCGCCGACCACGGCCAGCCCCACCGCGACCCGGTCGCCCGAGCGGGCGTCGCGCAAGACCCGGGCCGCCACGCCGAGCGCCACCGCCAGTCGGAGCGCGGCGGGGAGCACGGTGGTCGGCAGCGGTGCCTGCGGCGCGTCCTTCTACGCCGAGGGGCAGATGACCGCCAACGGGGAGACCTTCGACCCCGAGGCGCTGACCGCCGCCCACAAGACCCTGGCCTTCAACACCAAGGTACGGGTGACCAACCCCGCCAACGGCAAGTCCGTCGTGGTGCGTATCAACGACCGGGGTCCCTACATCGACGGCCGGTGCATCGACCTGTCCCGGGCGGCATTTCGGGCGATTGCCTCACTCGATCTCGGCGAGGTCAACGTCAAGTACGAGATCCTCGGGTAACTGTCCAACCGCATGTCCCGTGACCGTTCGGCGGGTGCCCGATGGCTGATGCGCCAGGTGGCCAGAACCGTATCGGACGAGGGGTCAACTTCGTTCAATCGCCGCGCTCAATCATGCATGCTGTTCGGCGTACCCATGCAACTTTTGTCGTCGGGCCGCCGCCCGCTGAGCCCTGGATCCCGCGCCGGCCTCGGCGCGGCCCTTGTGTTGCTCGCGTTCGTGTCCGCAGTGGAACTCGCCGATGGTGGTGGCGCGAACTATCTGGGCCTGATGGCGGCGGCGCCCTTCCTCGTGGCCGCGTTCGCCCCCTGGCGGATCGTGCTGGGGATCGGGGCGATAGCCACCGGGCTCGCGGCCACCTTCGCGCTGAGCAGCGACAGGATTACGCTGGCCATGGCGGTCAACGTGGTGGGGATCGCCCTCTCCACGGCCATCGCCGCCGCAGTGGCGATGATCCGGCAGCGGCAGGCCGAGCGGATCGCCGAACTGTCCAAGCTCGCCTCGGTGGCCCAGCAGGCGGTGCTGCGCCCGCTCGGTCCACAGGTGGGTGCGTTGGCGGTGGCGGGACACTACATCTCCTCCACGGCTGCGGCAGATATCGGTGGAGACCTCTACGAGGCCATCGACACCCCGTACGGCGCTCGGCTGATCATCGGCGACGTACGCGGTAAGGGGTTGGACGCGGTCCGGCTGGCCAGCATCGTGCTCGGCTCCTATCGGCATGTCGCCTATGAGCGGGCCGACCTGCGGGCCATCGTCGCGGATCTGGACCGGGCGGTGGCCCGCAGCGTCGGTGACGAGGACTTCGTCACGGCGGCGCTGGTCGAGGAGCGCGGGGGAACGTTGACGATCGTCAACTGCGGTCATCCGGCACCGCTGCTGCTGCGTCGGGGCAAGGTGATCCCGTTGGAGCCGCCGGCCCCGGCACCGCCGCTGGGGTTCATGCCGGTCGTCGCGCCCCGCGTGGAGCGGCTCGAACCGGGCGACCGCCTGCTGCTGTTCACCGATGGGCTCGGCGAGGCCCGCCGGGACGGCGAGTTCTTCCCGACCGCGGATCGGGCCTGGCAACTGTTGGGGCACGGTACGGTCGCCGACGGGCTGGCGTCCCTGGAGACCGCCCTGGTCGAGTGGGTGCAGGGGCAGCTCGACGATGACATCGCGCTGGTGCTGATGGAGTACTCCGGTCCGCAGGCGATCAGCACTGCGGCGGTGCCGAGCTGGGAGGTGGGCGCGGCCGACGTCTGAGGCCGGGTCCGCGATCCCGGAGTCTGCTGTCCGTGACATGTCAGCAGCAGTTTCGCCGAGTGGCTTGTCGCTGCCTACCGACGAGTAATATAGTTCGGAGTTACTGATCGGTAACTGGTGCGTGGAAGCGGGGCCGGCGAGCATGACCCATTACAAGAGCAATCTTCGGGATATCGAGTTCAACCTCTTCGAGGTCTTCGGCGCGGACCGTACGTTGGGGCAGGAGCCGTACACCGAGCTGGACACCGACACGGCCCGGAGCATCCTTGCCGAGATGGACCGGCTCGCCCGCGAGGACCTGGCGGCCAGCTACGTCGAGGGCGACCGCAACCCGCCGAAGTACGACGCGGCGACCCACTCGGCGCCGCTGCCCGAGGCGTTCAAGAAGTCGTACCAGGCGTTCATGGACTCCGAGTTCTGGCGACTGGACCTGCCGGGCGAGCTGGGCGGCACCAACGCACCGCGCGCCTTCTGGTGGTCACTGGCCGAGCTGGTGCTCGGCTCCAACGCCCCGATCTGGATGTACGCCTCCGGCCCGTCCTTCGCGCACACGCTGAGCATGGAGGGCACCGAGCGGCAGAAGCGCTGGGCCAAGCTCTTCGTGGAGAAGCAGTGGGGCTCCTCGATGGTGCTGACCGAGCCGGACGCCGGTTCCGACGTCGGTGCCGGTCGTACCCGGGCCATCGCACAGCCGGACGGCTCGTGGCACATCGAGGGCGTGAAGCGGTTCATCACCTCCGGTGAGCACGACCTCACCGACAACATCGTCCACTACGTCCTCGCCCGTCCCGTGGGTGTCGAGGGCGTCGGTGGTCCGGGCACCAAGGGGCTGTCGCTCTTCATCGTCCCGAAGTTCCACTTCGACGAGGAGACCGGCGAGCTGCTGGACCGCAACGGCGTCTACGCCACCAACGTCGAGCACAAGATGGGCCTGAAGGTCTCCAACACCTGTGAGCTGACCTTCGGCGAGCACGGCGTACCGGCCAAGGGCTGGCTGATGGGTGACGTGCACGAGGGCATCCGCCAGATGTTCCTGATCATCGAGTACGCCCGGATGCTGGTCGGCACGAAGGCGATCGCCACCCTCTCCACCGGCTACCTGAACGCCCTGGAGTACGCGAAGAACCGGGTGCAGGGTGCCGACCTGCTCCAGACGGCCGACAAGACGGCTCCCCGGGTCACCATCACCAACCACCCGGACGTACGTCGGTCGCTGATGCTGCAGAAGTCGTACGCCGAGGGGCTGCGGGCGCTGGTCTGCTACACCGCCTCCTGGCAGGACAAGGTGCACCTGGCTGAGGCGGCCGGTGACGAGAAGGCTGCCAAGATCGCCAAGAAGGTCAACGACCTGCTGCTGCCGCTGGTCAAGGGCGTCGGTTCGGAGCGGGCCTACGAGCTGCTCGGTCACGAGGCCCTGCAGACGTTCGGTGGATCCGGTTTCCTCCAGGATTATCCGCTTGAGCAGTATGTCCGGGATGCGAAGATCGACACTCTCTACGAGGGTACGACCGCGATCCAGAGCCTCGACCTCTTCTTCCGGAAGATCGTCAAGGACGGCGGGAAGGCCCTGATGTCGGTGGCCGCCGAGATCCAGGCGTTCGTCGAGTCCGAGGCCGGCAACGGACAGCTCAAGGAGGAGCGGCAGGCGCTGGGCAGGGCGCTGGTCGAGGTGCAGACCATTCTCGGCACCATGACCAGTTGGCTCGGTGAGGCGCAGGGCGGCGAGCCGCGGGCGCTCTACAAGGTGGGCCTGAGCAGCCGCCGGCTGCTGCTCGCCGTCGGCGACCTGGTCGTCGGCTGGCTGCTCCAGCGCCAGGCCGAGATCGCGCTGGCGGCCCTGGCTGGCGAGGTTTCGGAAGCGGACAAGTCGTTCTACACCGGAAAGGTGGCCGCTGCCCGGTTCTTCGCCCACGAGGTGTTGCCGCGTATCGGCGCCGACCGCCGGATCATCCAGTCGACCAGCCTCGACCTG
Source organism: Micromonospora polyrhachis (assembly GCF_014203835.1). Taxonomy (NCBI): domain Bacteria; kingdom Bacillati; phylum Actinomycetota; class Actinomycetes; order Micromonosporales; family Micromonosporaceae; genus Micromonospora; species Micromonospora polyrhachis. The sequence continues at coordinate 3,387,915 of NZ_JACHJW010000001.1, forward strand.
ATGGACCTCCCGGAAGACGCCTTCTGACCGATCCGGGGAAGTGGCACGCCTTTTGATCGACCCGGGAAGGTGCCACGTCCGGGGTTTGCTTCCCTGGCCAAGGGAATCCCCCGAATATGCGGCGGCCGGCGAGCAGTTGCTCGCCGGCCGCCGCGCTATTCTTGAGGGGAGTAGTTCGCCCGATTTGTAATAGGAAGCCCAGAAGCCATCGCACAGGGGGAGTGCAGCGCACATGGGCATCGGTAGCGGTATCTTCCTTATCACAATAGGCGCGATTCTGACATTTGCCATCAGAGCGAACGTATGGTGGATTGACCTACGCGCGGTGGGCTGGGTGTTCATCCTGGCCGGTCTGGCCGTACTCCTGACGACCTTCTGGTTCTGGCAGGACCGGCGACGGCGTGCTCGTACGTTGATCGTCGAGGAGAACCGGCTGTCCCATCCCACGGCGATGATGCCACCACCACCGGATCCGCCCCCGCCGAACGCGCCACCGAGCTGACCATGGCTGGTCGGGGCAGCCGATCGATGGGGCAGTGCTGACCGTAAGTGTTCAGCGGAGTTCGTTGACGTCGAAGCGGATCTTCCGGCCGAGCGCAGTGGCGACGGCCCGGACCTGGTCACGGTGAGTGACCAGGTCCGGGCCGTTCAACGTGTACGCCTACCGTCCTTCTCGCGTTTCGCCGATTCGGTGGGGTGGCGTACGGAGGTTCAGGGGTGCGCGGTGAACCGGTCCGTGACCGGTGCCTCGCCCGGGTCGACGGTTGCCCAGTCGCCGGTCACCCGGTGCACCGCCATGTCACTCGCACCCAGTCCCCCGGAGATCGGGTGCGTGGGATCCAACAGGTACGACAACTGGGAGATGCTCGGGTTGTGCCCGATCAGTAGCACCACGCTCCGCGACGGATCCAGGGCGCGAAGCAGGTCGAGTAGCTCCTCGGCACCGTGCTGATAGATCGTGGCCTCGTAGTGGACGATCGGTGCGTTCGGGGATGCCAGCGGATCACTGGTCCTGCTCGGCCGCTCCGCCAGCTCCGTCAGGCCCAGTGCCACACCGTGCCAGGTCTGGCGGGTGCGTTGGGCCGGTGAGCAGATCACCGTGTCCGGTCGGTAATGGTGTTCGGCCAGCCACTGGCCGGCGGCCGCCGCGTCGGCGGCACCGAGCGCGGTGAGCGGCCGGTCGAAGTCCGGCAGGTCCGGTGACTGTCCGGCCTGGGCATGGCGGAGTAGGACGATGCGCCGTTCGGTCATCCGCCCAGCTTGCCTGATTGACCGTGGAACCACGTGGGTAAGTCGATGAATGCCGCAACCTCACATGTGGCAAGCGGCGGGTAGCGAATGCCAGCTGATAGCCAAGGAGGCAGCAAAGTGGGCATCGGTGGAAGCATCTTCCTTATCGCCCTGGGCGCGATCTTCGCGTTCGCGGTCGAGTTCGAGCTGGGCTGGCTCGACATCAGCGTCGTCGGCTGGGTGCTGATGATCGCTGGTGTGGTCGGTCTCATCATGACCAGCTGGTTCTGGAACCGGCGTCGCACCGTCGTCACCACCCCCGTGGCGGAACGCCGGGTCGTACCCACCCAGGACGCCCGGGTCGTCGAGGAGTACCGCGAGGTGCGCCGCCCCGGCCAGCCGCGTTGACGGCACAGCAAGTCATCGGCCCCGATCAGGATCTGCGTCAATGGGTGGAGTGAGTGTGAGCGCTCACCCCACCCATTGCGCTCAGGCGAAGAGGGCGAAGTAGATGGCGATGTGGTGGCAGATCGCGGCCAGCAGGGTGCAGGCGTGGAAGAACTCGTGGTGGCCGAAGACGGTGGGCCAGGGGTTGGGTCGGCGTAGCGCGTAGAAGACGGCACCGACGCTGTAGACCGCCCCGCCGACGATCAAGAGGACCAGCGCGGTGACACCACCCTCGCGCAGGATGTCCGGCAGGATCGCGACCGCCACCCAGCCGAGAGCCAGATAGAGCGGCGCGGAGACCCAGCGTGGTACGTGCGGCCAGACGAGTTTCAGCGCCACTCCGGCCAGGGCACCGCCCCAGACCAGCGAGAGCATGATCGCTGCGCTCCGGTCGGAGAGCAGCAACAGGCAGAGCGGGGTGTACGTACCGGCGATGAATACGAAGATCATCGAATGGTCGAGTCTTCGCATCACCTGATAGCCGCGCTCGGACCAGACCCGTCGGTGATAGAGGGCGCTGGTGCCGAACAGGCCGCAGACGGTGAGGCTGTAGATGGCGCAACTGATCAGCGGAGCCCAGCCGGGCCGACTGGCGGCGAGTGAGCAGAGCACTATGCCGCAGACGGCTGCGACAAAGAAGGCGTAGGCGTGCAGCCAGCCGCGCATCCGTGGCTTACCGATGTCGACCGGCTTCATCCGTAACGGGGCCGAGGTGGTCACGTCACTAGGTTACGGCACCGTAGGTTACTTCTAAGTAGTGGAACGCGTCACGTGTCGCCGGCAGGCGCGCCGGCGCCAGGATCACCCGGCCAGGCTCCGGCGGCCAGGGTGTGCAGCACGAGCGCGCCGATGTTCCACGCATCGTCGGCACCGCTGTGATGGCGGCCCTCCAACGGAAGCTCGACGTGCCGAAGCGCCCCGGCCATCCCCATCTTCCGCTGGAGGCCGTACGCCTGCGCGAACACCGCCTTGGCGTTGACGTGCCGGGCACCGAACGGGTACGGCACCTGCGTGGCCCCGCATTGGCGCTGGAACTGCAGCCGGTCGTAGTCGCCCCAACTAGCCCAGACCCGGGGACCCGCCTGATGCCGCGTCGCCAGGAGTCTGCACGCCTCCGCGAAACTCACGCCGGCGTCGACCTCGGCCTGGGTGAGGCCGGTGAGTTCCGTACAGAACGCACTCACCCGCGACCGTGCCGGCCGGACCAGGATCCGGTCACGGGCCACCCGCCGCCGGTCGACCAGATCGACCACGCAGAGTCCGATCTCGATGATCTCGTTGGTCTGGTCCCGTGGGGACGGACCCCGCCAGCAGGTCGCCTCGACGTCCACGACGTTGAGTAACCGATCGGGCTCCCATGGATGTGACACGACGGTGAGCCTATGGATCGGCTGGTACGCCAGCATCCGGTTTTCCTCCGCCGCCCGATCCTGTCGATTGGACGGCTGGATGCCGAGTGGACGCCCGGACCGATGGAGCTGACGCCCAGCCCGATGTCAGGCAGGATGCTGAGCCATGCGGGTACGGCGGGTGGGAGAGCACGGACTCCTCCTCGACTGCGTCGACGCGGGCCAGGTCGAGACGTGGCGAGCCGAACTCTGGCGACGACGCGCGGCCGGCGAACTCGACGCCGTCGAGATCGTCCCGGCGGCGCGAACGGTGCTGCTCGACGGGGTGCCCGATCCCGCCGCGACAGCGACGTCGATCGCCCGCTGGTCGCCGCAACCGGTCATCGAGACCACCACCGGGAACAGTCCCGAGGTGGCCATCCCCACCGCGTACGACGGGGCGGACCTGCCCGAGATAGCGGCATTCTGGGGCACTACCGTCGAGGCGGCGGTCGAGCGGCTGACCAGCATCGAGTTCCGGGTGGCGTTCTGCGGCTTCGCCCCCGGCTTCGCCTACCTGACCGGCCTGCCCGAACAGTGGACAGTGCCCCGACTGGCCACCCCCCGACCGAAGGTGCCGGCCGGCTCGGTCGCGCTCGCCGGGGCGTACGCCGGGATCTATCCCACCGCCTCGCCCGGCGGTTGGCGACTGGTCGGTCGGACCGAGGTCACGCTCTTCGACGTACACCGTGACCCGCCGGCGCGGCTCGTCCCCGGCGCTCGGGTCCGGCTGGTGCGGGCATCGTGATCGAGGTCGTTCGGGCCGGTGCCCTAACCACCGTCCAGGACCTGGGCCGACCAGGCTACGCGCACCTCGGCGTACCCCGCTCCGGCGCGCTGGACGCCCCGGCGTTACGGCTGGCCAACCGGCTGGTCGGCAACCCGGAAGAGTGTGCCGGGCTGGAAACCACGGTGACCGGCTGTGCGATCCGACTGGTCGACGCCGGGACGGTCGCGGTGACCGGAGTCGACGCGCCGGTACGGGCCGCCGGGCGGCCAGCCGATCCTGGGCGGCCGTTGGCCATACCGGCGGGTGGGCTGGTAGAGGTCGGACCAGCTCGGACCGGGGTGCGCTCCTATCTGGCCGTCGCCGGAGGCATCGCCGTCGAGCCGGTGCTCGGCAGCCGCGCCACCGACACCCTCTCCGGGCTCGGCCCGGCACCGCTGCGCGACGGCGACACCCTGCCGACCGGCCCGGTCACCAGCGCCCCCGCCCCGGTCGACTTCGTGCCGTGGCCGGCCCCGTCCACCATGGTCGACCTGCCGATCCGCCTCGGCCCCCGGGACGACTGGTTCACCGACGAGGCCATCGCCCGACTGCTCGGTACGACGTACACGGTCACTCCGGTGAGCAACCGGGTTGGTGCGCGACTGGCCGGTGTGGCCCTGCCCCGCGCGAAGGTCGGCGAGTTGCCCAGCGAAGGGATCGTGCTCGGGGCGGTACAGGTGCCCGCCGACGGGCAGCCGCTGATCTTCCTCGCCGACCATCCGACCACCGGTGGCTATCCGGTGATCGGTGTGGTCGCCGACGTGGCGCGGCTGGCCCAGGCCCGCCCGGGTACTACCGTGCGATTTCATGGACCTCAACGCTGACCTCGGTGAAGGCTTCGGCATCTGGCGGCTCGGTGACGACGAGGCACTGCTCGACCTGATCACCTCGGCCAACGTCGCCTGCGGCTTCCACGCCGGAGACGCCAGCACCATGCGCCGGATCTGCGCGGCGGCCGCCGAACGCGGGGTCGCCGTCGGAGCCCAGGTCGGCTACCGCGACCTGGCCGGCTTCGGCCGGCGGCGGATCGAGTACGCCTTCGACGAACTGCGCGACGAGATCGTCTACCAGATCGGTGCGTTGGACGCCTTTTGCCGGCTCGCCGGAACCTCGGTGCGGTACGTCAAACCACACGGCGCGCTCTACAACACCGCTGCCCGGGACGAGTCCCAGGCGGCGGCGGTGGTGGCCGCGGTGGCCGGCTACCACCCGGGGCTGCCGGTGCTCTGTCCGCCCGGATCGGTGCTCGCCCAACTGGCCACCGGGGCCGGACTGCGGGCCGTCGCCGAGGGATTCGCCGACCGGGGCTACCAGTCCAACGGCGCGCTGGTGCCACGTACCGCCCCCGGTGCGTTGGTCACCGATCCGGACCAGGCAGCCGACCGGGCGGTGCTGATGGCCGTCGAGCAGCGCGTCGTGGCGGTGGACGGCACCCCCGTACCCGCCCCGGTGGAGTCGATCTGCCTACACGGCGACACCCCGGGCGCGGTGACGGCCGCCGGGCGAGTCCGCGCCGCTCTCAGCCGTGCCGGGGTGGAACTCGCCTCGTTCGCGGGCTAGCGCCGTACTCGCCGGTTGCGGATGACCGTCCTCTCCTTCGGCTTCAAGTGGAACTCGCCTCGTTCGCGCGCTAGCGGTGCACTTCGGGGGTCAGGTGTCGAGGCCGCGCAGGATCAGCGGGAGGCGGTTCGGGCCGTCGGGCGTGAGACGTACCGGCACTCCCCAGTCCTGCCGGGTGAGGTGACAGGCCGCATGCTCCTCGTCGGCGTCACAGGTCGCCGCCTGGGCGGTCACCTGGAGCACACCGCTGGTCACCTCGGGATTGACGACCAGCCGGCGGGACAGCTCGGTGGTGACCCCGACGCCGTCGAGCAGCAGCTCCGGTGGGGACGCCGACACCTCAAGCCGGGTCGACGGCCCGAACGTCTCGTCCAGTTTCTGGCCGGGCGGCGGAGTGAAGACGATGTCCAGGGTCACCTCGCCGGGGGCGAGGTCGGTCGGTGGGCGTTCCGCCCGGTGCCGGTCGCCGTTGACCGTCGTCGCGCCGATGGCGGAGAGCGCACCCGGCGCCAGCCGGGACAATCGATGTGCTGCCGACTCGACCACCAGCACCACGCCGTCAGCGGCCAGCACGACGTCGCTCGGCTCGGCCAGGCCATCGGCCACGGTGGCGACGACGTCGGCCTCCGGGTCGTAGCGGCGGACCGCCCCGTTGTACGTGTCGGCCACCAGAACCGAGCCGTCCGGCAGCGCGCACACCCCCAGCGGATGCTGGAACAACGCCTGGTCGGCGGGACCGTCGACGTGACCGAAGTCGAACAGGCCCTGCCCCACCGCCGTGTGCATCGCACCGTCCTCGACGTACCGCAGGGCGCTGGTCTCGCTGTCTGCGATCCACAGGCGGGAGCCATCCGGTGAGACGGACAGCCCGGACGGCTGGGCCATCCATACGTCGGGCAGTGGCCCGTCGCGTAGCGCCTCGACCGTGGTGCCGGCGTAGATCCCGACTGTCCGCTTTACCGGATCGAACCACCAGAGCTGGTGGATACCGGCCATCGCGATGACGACCTTGTCGTCGTACCAGGCGAGGTCCCAGGGGGAGGAGAGGTCGATGGAGAGCGCGTCGTGTGCGTGGTCGTCGACCGTCGAGCGCCACTGGCGGCCGGTGCCGGCGACCGTGGTCACCTCGCCGGTCGCCAGGCTGACCCCGCGCAGCAGGTGGTTGACGGTGTCTGCGACGACCAAGTCGTAGCCGGCGATCCCGGCGACGTGCTCAGGCAGCCGGCACATCCCCTGCGGCTCGGAGAAGCTCGCCTGGTCGGCCGCACCGTTGGCCCGACCGCGCTCGCCGGAGCCGATCCGCCGCCGCACGGTCTCCCCGTCGGGGGCCAGCTCGACCAGCGAGTGTCGGGCCGAGTCGGAGACCAGCAGGTTTCCGCCGTCGAGCGCCACGGCCTTGCCGGGAAAGCGCAGGCTGGTCGCCGGTTCGGCCGGCGGGACGTACGGCCCGACCCCCCGGTGCAGGGTGCCCTTGGCCTCGTGCACCTCGATCAGCTCGTCGAGGAGTCGACCGATCCCCTCCGCGTGGCCCTCACCGGCCATCGTGGCGACGACGTAGCCCTCCGGGTCGATCACGGACAGGGTCGGCCAGGCCCGGGCCGCGTACTGCTGCCAGGTCTTCAGTTCCGGATCGTCCAGCACCGGGTGCGCGACGCCGTACCGCTCGACGGCGGCGACTACGGCATCCGGGTCTCGTTCGTGCTCGAACTTTGGCGAGTGCACGCCGATGACGACGAGTACGTCGCCGTACTTCTCCTCCAGGGGACGCAACTCGTCGAGTACGTGCAGACAGTTGACGCAGCAGAAGGTCCAGAAGTCGAGGATCACGAAACGTCCTCGGAGATCTGCCAGCTTGAGGTCCTGCCCGCCGGTGTTCAGCCACGCGCGGCCCTGGAACTCGGGTGCGCGTACCCGTGGTGATGCGTCCATGCGATCAGCCTGCCACGCCGTCTGGCGTCGAAGGCGGGGGGTTGTGCAGGTCTGCCAGCGGTGAGCGTCCCGGAGCATGGCCTCACCCTGGGGAGTCACGATTCCGCCCCGGCACCGGACGTCCCCCTGTGGCGGGCCATTGGCGAGCCACCACTACTTGTTGCTGCGGTTGCGAGCCTGGATGGCGAGCATGACCGGGGTGGGTGTGCCGCCTTCGGTGAAGTGCTCGAACTCCAACCCAGCGTCGAGGAAGGCGTGCAGCAGTTCCGGCAGAGGGCGGTGGGTGGCCCCGACCTTGTCGCGGACTCCTTGATCGGTCCAGGAGTTGTGGGTCCAGTGGCTGTCGAGATAGCCGGGCCGGATTACGACGGCGTCCGGGTCGGTCCGGTCGGCGAACCCGCCACAGAAACAGGGGTGCACCCCGATGTGGACGAACCTGCCGCCCGGCCTCAGTACTCGGGCGACCTCACGGAGCACCTGAGGATAGGCCGGCATGTCGGTGTGGACCATCACGGCGACGACGGCGGGCAGGCAGCCGTCGGGGAACGGGAGTCGTCCGACGTCGGCTCGGGCGATCGGTAGGCGGCCCGCAGCGTGTCTCAGCATCCCCGCGGAGAGGTCCACCCCGAGGGGGCACCAACCCAGCTCACGAACGAGCGAGGCGTACCTGCCGGTGCCGCAGCCGATCTCCAGGCAGGTGCCTTTACCCGCACCCAGCAGAAGGCGTAGCGCCTGCTCGATGCCGAGTGGATCGCCGTCGGCTTGTCGCCCGACGAACTCCTCCTCGTACCAGTCCGCGATCTCGTCGTACGTCGACACCGGTCCCATGCGTTCCACCCTAACCATCTCAATCGATCAGACGCGATGGCCGACGTAGGTGCTCTCTTCGTGAACGTGGTGCCATTGGGTGATGACGATGGAGTCATTGTGGCTTCATCTAGGGCCAAATATGTGCCATCATGGCACCATGAACGTCAATCAGAGCAAGATGCTGCGGATCTTCCGGCGAGTGGGGGTCATGGCCCTGGCTGTCACACTGCTGGCCGGGGCAGCCACACCCGGGATGGCCGCTCCGGACACCATGGCCGCGTCGAAGGTCGCTGCCGGGCAGGAGCGCCCGGAGTTGCAGGCGGCTATCCAGGAGTTCGTCGACATCGGTTTCGCCGGGATGCAGATGCGCGTGCACGATCAGCAGGGCGAGTGGGTCGGCAGTGCCGGGGTACGCAAGCTGGGTGAAACCGCGAAGCCGCCGACGAACGGGCGGTTCCGGATCGGCAGCAACACCAAGACCTTCATCGCGACCGTGGTGTTGCAACTGGTGGCCGAGGGCAAGGTCCGGCTGGACAACCCGGCGGCCGACTACCTGCCGCAGTTCGGGCTGGACCGGCGGATCACGGTGCGGATGCTGTTGCAGCACACCAGCGGGGTGTTCAGCCACACCGGCGACTATTACGACGGGACGGCCATGCCGGGGATCCCCTCGGCGGGCCAGGAATGGGTGGACAACCGGTTCCGCACCTACCGGCCGGCGGAACTGGTGCGGTTCGCCCTGTCCAAGCCGGCGCTATTCGCGCCCGGGACGAGCTGGAACTACTCCAACACCAACTACACGCTGGCCGGACTGTTGATCGAGCAGGTCACCGGCCGCTCGTACGCCGAGGAGATGCAACGGCGGATCCTGCGGCCACTCGGGCTATCGGGCACTGTGGTGCCGGGTGCCTGGTCGGGGATCCCCGGGCCGCATGCCCGCAGCTACTACCACTATCAGGACGCCGGCCAGTGGCGGACGGTCGACGTCACCCGGCAGAATCCCTCCTGGCTGTTCGGTGCCGGTGACATGATCTCGACCACCCAGGATCTGCACACGTTCTTCTCCGCGCTGCTGGGCGGCAAGCTCCTGCCGGCCCCGCTGCTGGCCGAGATGCGCAAGGCGCATCCGGGCGGCAACGGCTTCGGCCTGGGGTTGCGCGTACAGGACGTGAGCCCGGACTGCGACGGCACCATCTTCTTCCACAACGGCAGCACCATCGGCTCCGGAGCGCTGATGTACAGCACGCCCGACGGCAGCAAGACCCTGACTGCCTCGGTGACCGGCGGAAACACTGAAGTCGACCTGGTAGGGGAGTATCCGGCAGCGTTGGACAACCTCCTCAAGGAGGTGTTCTGCGGCGAGTAGGCCGCAGCCTGACAGGCCAGCCGACAGCCTGAACACCGGACCGGTACGCCTGCTCGGACGCCGGGCAGAGCAGGTATACCGCGTTCGTAGTACGCATCGAGGGCGGTCCGTTCGTACAGTGCCGGTATGCGGCGGTGGCTGGTGGACGCGGCACTGGTGGTCGGTGCCGGTGGTGTCACGGTGTATCGGGTCGCCGTCGCGACGGTGGCCCCGGCGGACCGACCACCCGACGAGTGGGCGTACGTCCTCAGCGTGGCGATGGCGGTGGCGCTGCTGGCGCGTCGAAGATGGCCGGGGACGGTCATGGCCGCGGTGGGCGGCCTGTTCCTGCTCTACCACGTGCTGGAGTACCCGGGCGGCGCGCCGGCGGTGCCGCTGTGGGTGGCGCTGTATTCGGTGGCGGTGGCCACCCGCCGCCGGGCTGGACTGGTGCTGGCCGGGATCCTTCTCGGGTTCGACGCCTACAGCCGCATGGTGATCAACCAGGTCGGGCTCCTGGACGCCACACTGGACAGCTCGACCGTGGTGTTCGTGTCGATGCTGCTCCTCGGCGAGGTGGTACGGGGTCGGCGGACAAGACTGGCGCTGCTGGCCGCCGACCGTGAGCGGGTGGCCGCGCTGCGGGTCACCGAGGAGCGGATACGCATCGCCCGGGAGTTGCATGACGTGACCGCGCACACCCTGGCGGTGGTGAACGTGCAGGCCGGGGTGGCGGCCGAGGTGCTGGACGACGATCCGGCACAGGCTCGGGCAGCGCTGGAGAACGTACGGCGTGCCGCCCGGGAGGCGCTGAACGAACTACGCGCGGCGGTGGGAACGATCCGCGACGGGTCGCGCCCAGCCGAGAGCGCAGACGACAGAACCGGGGGCGACAGAACCGGCGGCGCAGACGACAGAATCAGGGACGACAGAGCCGGCGGCGACAGAACCGGATGCGACAGAACCGAGGTGGAGCCGCCCGGACCCACCCTGGACCGGCTGCCCGCACTGGCCGCCTCGACCGGGGCCGTCGTCGTCTACGAGGGGGAACGACGGCCGCTGTCCCGGGCGGTGGAGTTGACGGCGTACCGGATCGTGCAGGAGGCGGTGGCCAACGCGCTGCGGCACGCGGAGGCCCAGCGGATCGACGTACGGCTGGGGTTTCGGCCGGATGGCCTGTCGCTGTTGGTCTCCGACGACGGTCGGGGCGCGACCGGACCGCCGGGCAACGGGCTGCGTGGCATGACGGAACGGGCCGTCGGCCTGGGTGGCTGGTTGCGGGTTGGCCCGGCCGACGGCGGGGGTTTCCAGGTACGGGGGTGGCTGCCGGGATGACGGTACGAGTGTTGCTGGCCGACGATCAGACGCTGGTCCGGGCCGGTTTCCGGGTGCTGTTGGAACGGGCCCCGGACATCGAGGTCGTCGGCGAGGCGGCCGACGGTGACGAGGCGATCGCCGCGACTCGGGCGCACCGGCCGGACGTGGTGCTGATGGACGTACGGATGCCCGGCACCGACGGGCTGACCGCCGCGCGGCGGATCCTCGCCGACGAGCGGCTGCCCGGGGTACGGGTCGTCATGCTGACCACCTTCGAGTTGGACGAGTACGTCTACGCCGCGCTGCACGCGGGCGCGAGCGGTTTCCTGCTCAAGGACCTGGAACCGGAGGAGCTACGGCGGGCGGTCCGGGTGGTGGCCGCCGGGGACGCGCTGCTGGCCCCGGCGGTGACCCGACGGCTCATCGCGGCGTACGCGGGTGGTCCGGCCGTGCCAGGGGTGCACACGTTGACCGCTCGGGAGCGGGAGGTGGTGGCGTTGGTCGCCGACGGGCTGTCCAACGCCGAGGTGGGAATGAGACTGCGGATGAGCCCGGCGACCGCCAAGACCCACACGAACCGGGCGATGGTCAAGCTCGGTGCCCGGGACCGGGCACAGCTCGTGGTCTTCGCCTACCGCAGCGGGCTGGCCCGGCTACCGCGTCCGCGGTAGCGTGCCGTCCGCGATCGACGGATTGGTCGACGTCGTTCCGCTCGTAGCGTCGAGCACATGTTTCTTATCTTGGGTCCGGCGCTCAATCTGCTCGCCGGCTTCTTCTGGGAGAGCGACCGGCAGGGGGTCACCGCCGGTACGCTCATCGTGCTCTCCACCGGTCTCTGGCTCATCGGCCTGCTCGGGCTCTACGACCGGCTACGGCCGCTCGCGCCGAGGTTCGTGGCGGTGGCCGTACCGCTGGCGGTCTTCGCCACCGTCGGTGGGCTCGCCTTCGGGTTCCAGAGCATCTACGAGGGGATGTTCGACGTCTCGCATGCCGCGGCGGTCGAGCAGCTCAACCACTATCCGTTCACCGCCAACTCGCTGTACTGGCTGGCCGGTCCGATGTTTCCGCTGACGCTGTTCCTGCTGGGGGCGATGCTGCTCAAGCTGCGGGCTGCGCCGCTGCCGGTCAGTGTGCTGATGATGTTGGGGGCAGTGGCGTTCCCGCTGAGTCGGATCACCCGGGAGCCGACCATCGCGCACGTGGCGGACGTACTGCTGTTGCTGCCATTCCTCTACCTGGCGGTGCGGTCGCGGTTTCCCAGCCGTCCCGCCGCCGAGGCAGCCAAGGCAACCGAATTATCCGAATCGGACGCGGGACGTAGGGGTCTCCCCCTATTGCGTCGATCTGCACCGAAGTAGAGGTGTCGGGGACGGCTGCGACCTGAGCAGGATGTGATCATCGCCGATGGATGGCAGGGTTTGGGTAACGGTCAGGTCGCTGACCGTAATCTGAAGGGAGCCTCTGTTGGCGATACCAAGTCGTACGCGACTGGCAGCGTTCGCCAGTGCGACCGTACTGGGAGTGGGGGCGGTGTGGGGCGGTGCGCCGGCCGCCTCCGCTGCCCCCACCGAGCCGGGACCGGCTGCTGTCACCACCGAGCCGGGACCGGTTGCCGCCCCCACCGCGCCCGGCCTGGACGAGCGGACCGCGGCCCGGATCGACTGGCAGCCCTGTGCCGACGCGCCCGGGGTGCAGTGTGGATCGATCACCGTACCGATCGACTGGAACGATCCGGGCAGGGGCGGCGTGGACATCGCGCTGGCCCGCCGGCCGGCCACCGACCCGGGCCGCCGGATCGGTGCGCTGCTGATCAACCCGGGTGGGCCGGGCGGCTCCGGGGTGGACGTCATCAAGCAGGACTCGATGCTCTCCGCCGACGTGCAGCGGCAGTTCGACATCATCGGGTTCGACCCGCGTGGCGTCGGCGCGAGCAACCCGATCCTCTGCCCGGCCGTACCGGCGCTGCCGCCGCCGGCCGAGTTCCCGACCACGCCGGCGACCTTCGCGGCCCTGAAGACGTTCAACCGGGCGTACGCCCAGGACTGCCGCCGGTTGACCGGACCACTCTTCGACCACGTGGACACGCTCAGCGTCATCAGATTCCTCCGTGGATACTGCGGCCTTCAGGCCGGAGAGGAAGCGGACTCCTGCGGAGCAGGTCAGGGGTAGCCGATTCGCCGTCGAGGCGAAGTCGGCGTCTACCCACACCCTGTCCGCAAAATCTGTCACAAACAAGTGCGCTAACATGTGAGGCATGTCCACGCGTGTCGTGAAGCGGGCCTTCAAGTTCCGCTTCCACCCGATCCGGGAGCAGGCCGACCTGCTGAACCGGACGTTCGGTTGCGTGCGCAAGGTCTACAACCTGACCCTGGAGGCCCGCACCACTGCCTGGTACCAGCGGCAGGAGCGGGTCAACTACAACGCCACCAGCGCCCTGCTGACCGCCTGGAAGAAGACCGAGGAGCTGGCGTTCCTGAACGAGGTGTCCTCGGTCCCGCTCCAGCAGTGCCTGCGGCACCTCCAAGGCGCGTTCGCCGCGTTCTGGGAGAAGCGGGCCAGGTACCCGCGCTTCAAGTCCAAGCACAAGTCCCGGGCCTCGGCCGAGTTCACCCCATCCGCCTTCCGCTGGAACAACGGCGAGCTGACCCTGGCCAAGATGACCGACCCGCTGGACATCGTCTGGTCGAGGCCGCTGCCCGAAGGGCAGTCGCCGTCCACGGTGACGGTGTCCCGCGACTCGGCTGGCCGCTGGTTCGTGTCCCTGCTCTGCCAGGACACGATCGAGCCCGGCCTGGCCACCACGGCGGCCGTCGGCATCGACGCCGGACTCGAGCACCTGATCACCCTGTCCACCGGGGAGAAGATCGCCAACCCCCGCCATGAACGCGCCGACCGGCTCCGGCTGGCCCGGGCCCAGCGGGAACTGGCCCGCAAGGACAAGGGCTCCAGGAACCGGGCCAAGGCCCGGCTCAAGGTCGCCCGTGTCCACGCCCGGATCGCCGACCGCCGCCGTGACCACCTGCACAAGCTGAGCACCCGACTCGTGCGTGAGAACCAAACGCTCGTGATCGAGGACCTGACCGTGCGCAACATGCTCGGCAACCACACCCTGGCCCGCGCCATCAGCGACGCGGCCTGGACCACCTTCCGTGAACTGCTCACCTACAAGGCCGACTGGTACAGCCGGGACCTGGTCGTGATCGACCGCTGGTACCCGTCGTCCAAGGTCTGCTCGGCCTGCGGGCACCTCACGGAGAAGATGCCGCTCAACGTCCGGTCGTGGACCTGCCCCTGCGGGGCCGTTCACGACCGCGACGTCAACGCGGCCCGCAACATCTTGGCCGCCGGGCTGGCGGTGTCCGCCTGTGGAGCTGGCGTAAGACCTCAACGGGGGAACCTCCGTTCGGGGCAGCAGGCCGTGAAGCAGGAAACCCGGCGGGCGACCGCCGGAATCCCCGCCCTTTAGGGCAGGGAGATGTCAACCAGGACATGGACGCGATCCGGGCGGCCCTCGGCGAGCGGAAGTTGAACTACTACGGCGTCTCGTACGGCACGCTGATCGGCCAGCAGTACGCCCAGCGGTACCCGAACCGGATCCGGACCATGGTGCTGGACAGCAACATGGACCACAGCATCACCACGGCCTGGCGGTTCATGCGGACCGAGGCGACCGGCGTCGAGGAGAGCTTCGACGAGTTCGTCGCCTGGTGCCAGCGCTCGACCGAGTGCGCGCTGCACGGCCAGGACGTACGGAAGGTCTTCCGGGAGCTGCGTGCCAAGGTCGAGCGGGGCGAGGTGGTCTTCCCCGGCACGGACATCACCCTCACCCCGATCCTCTTCCTGCGGGTCGTGATGGGCATGCTGTACGGACCCGAGTGGCACGACCTGGCCCAACTGCTCGTCGTGCTGCGCGACGGCGACCCGGTGCCGGCCGGCCTCGCCAGCTCGATCTCGGGGCTGGTACCGACCACCGGCTCGGCCGGTACGGTGACGCTGCCCGCCGCCCCGGTCCGGATCGCCGGCGAGGCGGCGATACCCGACCCGACGATGATCATTTGTCAGGACTGGCGGCTGCCGGTGCGCAGCGCGGCCGAACTGGCCATCTATCGGCAGGGGCTGCGGCTGGTCGCACCGGACATGACCCTCTCGCCGCTGGGCTGGCTGGTCCCGGTCGCCTGTGCCGGGCTGGCGGACCTGCACCGCAACCCGCAGGCCCCGCTGCGCTTCACCGGATCACCATCGATCCTGATGCTGACCAGCCGGTACGACCCGTCCACCCCGTACGAGTGGACGATGACCGCAGCCCAGCAGAGTGGTGTACGGGTGCTGCACTACGACGGGTGGGGGCACGGCGTCTACTTCAAGGGCAGCGCCTGCTCGATTACGGCGACGGACAACTACCTGATCACCACGCGACTACCGGCGGCGGGCACGTACTGCCCGGCGGTGGAGCCGACCGCCGGAGCGTCACGTCGTGGCCCGGTGGCACCGCCGACCATTCGCTTGTGGAGATGGTTTTCCGAAAGTGATTCGGAGCTGATCGCTGACGCGGCTGGGCCCGGGACAACTGTCCCGGGCCCAGCCGTTCAGTGTCGGCATTCCCCTCGCCAGCTGCGCAGTTGGATACCAGTGGGTAACTAGCAAATTTACGTTGATCTCCTCTTGCCGCGCTTCTTTCCGTCCGGAAAACTGAGGCTCGTCTCCTCTTTCGGGTCGATGGCGACGAGCGGCCCGTGGTGCGGACGAAGGGGCTGATCGAGGTGCGCACTGGGCCGGCGCGGCGGAGAAGAAATCGATGACGGCCGGTAGCGTCGGTGCGACGAGCACCATGTTCGCGATGCTGACCCGGGGGGCCGTCGCGGGCTTTTGGCGGATGACCCGTCGACCCCTGTTTGCCCGGCGACGGCAAGTTGTCGAGGCCGGACCATCCTGGACCGCCGCCTGCGCCACCATCCACCGGCAGGCGTTCCGCAGCCTACTTCTCGGGGCCCTGGCCTTCCGGGTTCTCGTGTTGCTGGCGCTGCCCATCCCGATCGCCGCCCGGGGCGGGGCGGAGACGCTGGTCTGGCTGTTGCCGGGCGGCGCGTTGCTGCTCGTCGCCAACGTCGGTGCCCTCGCCACGGCATACCGTTACCAGACCATCGATTTCGGCCGGATTCGCGGCATCGTGCTCGTCGACCTCCTCCTGGCGTACGCGGTCAGCCTCCTGATCAGCGCGACGACGTCGTACCCGGAGTTGTTCGTGGCGTACCTGGCCGGCGCGGTGGCCCTGATGACCGGGGCGTACGGCCTGCTCGGCGGGCTGGCCGCCGCGCTGCTCTCCGTACCGGTCCAGCTGGCCGGACCGGCGCTGGGGGCGAGTGTCGGCGGGGCGACCGTCACCGGGCGGTTCCTGTGGCTCGGCCTGGCCGCCGTGGTGGCGGTGGCGGCCCTGGTGGTCTGTGGCCTCAGCGTCCACCGGGCGATGCTCTACGGCTTGCGGGCCGGTCGGGACGCCGAGCGGGCCCGGATGCTGCGTGCCCTGCACGACACGGTGCTTCAGACCCTGGAGGCCATCGCCCTACAGAGCGCGGCGGACGAGACCGAACCCCGGGCGGCCCTGGCCGAGCTGCGCGGCGCCGCCCGGGTCCAGGCTGGCCGACTGCGCCGGATGCTCACCGAGGGCGGCGGTACGGACGACACCACCTTTTTCGGGGCGCTGGCCGAGCTGTCGGAGGAGTTCGCCGTCCAGGGATTCCGGGTCGAGCTGGCAGTGGCGGCCGGGGCTGGCAATCGGTTGCCCCGCGTCGGCCGGGAGGCGCTGCTCGCCGCGGTCCGGGAGGCGCTCGGCAACGTGGCCAAGCACGCCGGGGTGGGCGACGCGGTGGTTCGCGTCGTCGAGGACCGGGGCGGCCTGGTCGTGGTGGTACGCGACCACGGGCGCGGCTTCGACGTGACCACCTGCCGGCGGGGGTACGGCCTGCGGGAATCCATCACTGCCCGACTGCGCGATGTCGGTGGTGAGGGAACCGTCGAGTCCCGGCCCGGCCGGGGCACCCGGATCACCCTGCGAGTGCCCGCGTGATCCGGCTGCCTGCCGGCAGGGGTCGGGCTGCCGGCGTGGGGCGGTCGTCTGCTGGCCTGGGGCGGTCGTCTGACGGCGGAGGTCGGCCTCGGCCGGGTAGTGGCGCGGGCCTCCGCCCGGGGCCGCTCGTCGCGGCGCTCGGCTGTGTCGGCGTACTGGCCTGGACCTCGCTGACTGCCGCACAGGCAGCAGAGGCAGCACCGGCGGCACAGGCGGCACAGGCAGTTTCGGCGCCCGCACAGGCAGCACAGGCAGTTTCCGCGCCTGCGCAGGCAGCACAGGCCGTCGCGGCATCGTCGTTGTCGGCAGCCGGTGTACTGGACGGCTGCACCAGACCGGTCGGGGTGCACACGACCGGCACCCCCTGGGCGGTGGAACTACTCGGTCCCCAGCGGGTCTGGCCGTTGACCACCGGACGTGGCGTACGGGTGGCCGTGCTCGGCACCGGGGTCGACGCGGACAACGCCCAGTTTGGCCCCGACCAGGTCGAGACCGGCACGGATGTGCTGGCCGGACAGCGTGGGGCCACCGACGACTGCGACGGTCGGGGCACCTTTGCCGCCGGTCTGATCGCCGCTCAGCCGAACGACCAGACGACCATGGTCGGGCTCGCCCCCGGGGTGACCGTGCTGCCGGTGCGCTACACGCAGGCCACCCGACAGGGCAATGGCGCCGTCGACCCGGATCGGCTGGCTGCCGCCATCGACGCCGCGGTCACCGCCCGCGCCAAGGTCATCTGCGTGGTGGTGCCGGCCACCGCCGACAGCCCGGCCCTGCGTACCGCCGTTACTGAGGCACTCGACGCCGACGTCGTGGTGGTGTCGCCGGCCGCACCGGGGGCCCAGAGCCGGGGCGGCATCAGCTATCCCACCGCACTGCCCGGCGTGTTGGCGGTCGGTGCGTTCGGGCCAGACGGCGCGGCGGTCTCCCCCGAGTCCGGGGAGCACATTCGGGTGGCCGCCCCCGGCCGTGGCCTGGTCAGCCTGGCCGCCGGCACGAACAGGCTCGGCCACACCCCGGTGGTCGACGACCCGGCGTACGCGGCGGCGTACGTGGCCGGCACGGTAGCGCTGGTCCGGGCGTACCGACCGGGGCTGCCCGCCACCGAGGTGGTGGCCCGCATCGAGGCGACCGCCGACCGGGTGGCGGTCGCCGGTCGACATCCACAACTCGGCTGGGGCATGGTGAATCCGTATCGGGCGGTCACCGCCGAGGGGATCGGTAGTACGCCGCCCAGCGGCAGCGCCGGTCCGGAGATGATCGCGGCGGCTCGTCCCGCTCCGGATGACGGCACGGAAGGGCTCGTCGTACCCCTGGTGCTGGCGGGGCTCGGTGTGGCCGTGGCGACTGGCATCGGCACCGTGGTGGTACGCCGGGGCCGGGCCAGGGGATGGCACCCCGGCCCATAGGCCGTGCCTTATTGCTGCCAGACGATGCCTGTGCCGTATGCCTGAATGTAATGGCCGGCCGTGGCGGCGCTGCGGAACACATGCTTGTTGCCAACAAATCGAAGGCCGACGACGGCGTGGAAGCCATTGTGTAACGCCGCGTTCATGATGTCCTGATAGGCCTCGGCGACCGAGGGCTGCGGGTGTGAGCAGACAATTCCGCTGTGCACCACGGTGCGGTCCGCCATGTGGGGAATGCTGTCAGTCGTAGACATTGACAGGAAAGGCTGACTCACATCAGCGAGGATACCTGATGGCGACCCTTGAGCTACCCGACGAAATTGTCGGCAACACCCGGCAGCCGGCTCAATTTCCGTCCGCGGTCGGTACGCAGGCGGTGGCACCGCCGACGACCACGTCGCCGGTGCCGTCCCGGGCGATGTGCACGCCGAGGTTGGCCCCGTCTCGCTGGAACTGGTAGGCCACCTCGGTCTCGCTGCTGCGGTCGGTGCTGTGCCAGCCCTCCGCCGTCAACTCCGGCACCACTTCGGTGAGGAGGATGCCGATCGCCTCCGGTGTGGTGGCCACCCGCAGGTTGTATTCCCACCGGACCGACTCGCTCGGTGTGCCGGCCGGTCGGAACATGTCGCAGTCCAGTTGCTCGTCGCGGCTGATCCGGGGCTCGCCGAACCGGGCCGCGATGCCGTCCAGCATCGTACGCAGAGGTGCCGCGACAGCGGCCAACGGTGCGAAGTCGATGGGTGTGGTCACGGCGTCGACCGTACCGGCACCACCGCGCCACCCGTGAAGACGTTGTAGATGTTCCACCATGCGTCGGAGTGGTAGATCAGCACGTCGGAGTGGGCGGCCTTGCCCTCCAGCGGCCGGCCGTCGGGATAGTTGCCGGTCTCCAACCGGACCACCCCGGGAAACTCGTCCGGATCG
The DNA here is from genome assembly GCF_014203835.1 of Micromonospora polyrhachis. Classification (NCBI taxonomy): domain Bacteria; kingdom Bacillati; phylum Actinomycetota; class Actinomycetes; order Micromonosporales; family Micromonosporaceae; genus Micromonospora; species Micromonospora polyrhachis. The sequence continues at coordinate 3,407,107 of NZ_JACHJW010000001.1, forward strand.
GCACCATGACCCCAGTTGCCGATGTTCACGTCCCGCACCCAGGCGATCGGGTCGCCGGGCGCGGTCATCGAATAGCGCTGCACGTCCTGGTGGACCGGGCGCAGGTCCGCCGGCCCGCCCACGTCGTGCCCCATGCCGGCTGACTCGATGTGCAGCACCCGGTTGGCGTCCAGCCCGAACTGCTCGGCGGTGCCGACGACCGCGCCGCCGTACGAATGGCCGGCGTAGGTGACCTGCACCCCGTTACCGGCGGCAGCCGAGCCGGCGATCTCCGTACGTAGCTCCTGGGAGAACTCGGCGAGCCGGGGCCCGAGATCGTCGGCGTAGCGCGCCGACGGTGCCTGCGGAAACAGGTTGGACGGCAGGTCACCGTCCATCCACAGGACGACCGCCAGGTCCCGCTTCGGGGCCGCGTCCACGAACCCGGCCATCGTGTCGTGGTAGCGCTCCAGGGTGGCCAGCTCGGAGTACGTCCCGGGGACGAAGACCGCCACGTTGCGGGTGTGGGGCCCGATGTCACCGACCAACTCGACCATCGAGCCGTCGCCCGACGGATCGAACGACAGGATCTTGCGGTGTTCGGCGAGGATGTTCTCGTACAACTCGATGCGAGCCTGCGACTTCTCGATGTCCTGCTTCAGGAAGCGTTCTTCCTGGTAGTCCCGGTGAAACGGTGGGCCGTCCAATTCCTCCTTGAGCTGGGCCAGCCGCTGCCGTTCGGCGTCCAGCGCGGTGCTGACCGCCTGCCGGTTCGCGGCGATCCGGTTGGCGAACGGGGTGGAACCGGCCGGTGCGGCACCACCACGTCCACCCTGGGCCGGGTCGGCGGCACCACCGAGCAGGCTCAGGAAACTCTGGCTGACCCGGGTGTCACCCTGTCGGTAGTTGGCGACCGAGGCGGTCACCCCGGCGGCCAACCGGCGCGTACCGGTGACCGCCGTCTCCAGTTCGGTGGTGCTGGTCTGGAGGCTGCTGCCGTGGGCGTGCATCGCCTGCTGGGACTGGGGCAGTCGGCCGAACGCCTCGGCGGCGACGGGCGGTGTGCCGATCCGGGCCCGTACGTTGCTCAACTGGTCCGCGCCGCTGTTCAGTTCGGTGGCGGCGGTGTCGAGGGCGGCCGGGACCGCCCGGTATCCGGTGGCGGTCATGCCCATGGCCGTTGGTTGTTGGCGTGCTGGGTCGGGTCGAGGTCCTCGCCGATCACCGCCGGGGTGACCAGGGACTGCTCACCCCAGACGTCCTCGGTCTCGATCAGCCAGGGCGGAATTCGGCGACCACCGGCGGCGTCCCCCGCCCCCATCGGCGCGAACGGCATGGCCGGCATGAAACCTCCGGCCATTCCCTTCGCGCCGACCGCCGCCGCGGCTCCGGCGGCACCAGCGAGGCCGTTCACCACCGGGGCACCGGACTGCCCATTGAGCATCTGGTTGCCGACCGGGGTCCTGTCGGGATCGCCGCCACCGCCGATGCCACCGATACCTCCACCTCCGCCACCGCCGAGCCCACCGCTACCACCACTGGCGAGCGGGGTGGTGCCGGTGCCGGGGGGATCGGTCTTCTTGCCACCCGGCTTGCTGCCGGGCAGCAGCCGGGGCAGCATGCCGGTGAACCGGCCGCCGAGCGCGGCCGAGGCGGCGGCGATACCGGCGGTGAACATCGCACTGAACAGCGGCGGGCTGGGAGCGGGGTTGGGCTGCGTCGGCCCGGTCGGTGGTGTGCCGTCGGGCGGGGGAGCCACACCCGGCTGGGGCACGACCGGGACGGGTGGTGAGACCGGGGCCGGGTCGTTCGCCGGGGGTGCGGTGGTGGGCCGGCTGGCGGCGGTCGGCGCGATCGGCATGGTGTCCTCGGCCACCGTGTAGTGCCCGGCCAGCGTGGTCATGACCTGGACGGCCTGCTGGTGGGCGGCGCTGGCTGCGGCCTGTGCCTGTTGTTGGGCCTTGACCTGGTTGATGGCGTCGGACTGCTGTCTCTGGAGTGCGTCGACTGTCGACGGCGGGGTGTCGGCCGGCAGGACGAGTGGTGTCGTCGCGGCGGCGATGACCGACGGAGCGAGGTCGGGTACGGACTGTGGGGCGGGCATCGCCTTACGGGCGGTGTCGAGCGCCTCGGCCGAGGTGTAGGTCAGGTCGCGGATCGCGTACGCGGTGTCGGCGACCCGGCGGATGCCGGAGGTCAGGTCTTTGATCATCGTTTGGTACTGGCGGGCCGCACTGCCGTCCCACCACTGCTCGAACTCGCGGAGCTGACGCTCGACGTCACCGGCCCGGTCATGCAGCGCGTTTCCGGCCGCCTCCCAGCCCCGTGCCGCCGAAACCACCGTCTCCGGTTTGCTGGCGTAGAGCATCCGGACGAGTTCCGGGTGGCTGTGCTGACTGAAGTCGCTGCGGACCCGGCCGCCCCGCTGGTTGCCCGGCATCGTCTCAGCCCTTTCCGTGGCCGCGGAAGGAGGTGGCCACGCCGAAGTCGTACTCGGCGTAGCCGTCGGCGATCATGTGGGTCACGTCGTTGGCGAACGCGATGGCTTCCCGCACCGTGTGCAGCAGCTCGTGCATCTGTTCGACCGCCGTCCGATGCCGGTCGCTCAGTGAGGACGCCTCGACGAAGTCGCCGAGCAGCATCGGCTGTACGCGCAGCAGGCCGAGACTGTCGGTCGGCTTACGCATCGCCTCCAGCTGGGTCTCCAGCTCCCGGGCGAACTCTTGCAGCGATTCCAGGTGGACCCGGAACGACTCCTCTTGGGACATCGGCGCGCTCTCCTGTCTCGGCGCTCGTCGGCAAGACCCTCATCAGGCTGATCCGGATCGGCGACCGATGGGTCACCGGTTCCGTTCTGCGACGGCCGCTCCGGTGGTCTGGCCGGCGATGGCGCGGGTGGGTCCCCCCTAGGCCCCCGCGCCATCGCCGATCAGTTCAGCCGAAGTAGCTGGCGTTACGGTTCTCCAGCGCCAACTGCACGTCGTGCGCCTCGTTCACCTTGCCGGAGAACTGACCGATGATCGTGATGATCTCGTTCAGCGCAGCGCGCAGCCGGGTTTCGGACTGCTCGGCGGCCTGACCGGCGGAGCTGCCGGAGGCGTACCAGGTTTCCTTGATCGGACCCAGGCTGGTGTGCAGCTGCTCCATGTGGCCGGTCAGCGACTGGGCTTTCACGTGCAGCGAGTCGGCGGCGGCACGAAGCCCCGCGAACTCGACGTTGATGACATCGCCGTTCATCTCAGATCACCCCATCCGGGCAGGTCAGGCCGGCCCACCGGCGAGACGGTTGAGTACGGAGCTGCCCTCGCCGACGGCGCCCGCGAGGCCCTTGAGGGAGTCGGCGACGGTCCAGTCGCCGGTGTCGTAGTTGCGGAAGCTCTGGTTGACCAAACCGGACATGGTCTCCAGTTCACGGGCCGCGACCCGCATGCTCTCCTGCAGTCGGTTCTGCAACTGCCAGAACGCGGTCGCCTGGTTGCCGGCGTACCGGCTCAGCACCGAGACGAGTTCGCTCTCCAGCTCGGTCATGGTCCGCGCCGCGTTCGTAGCGGCCTCGTCGAACCCGCTGACCGCTCGCGTCATCGCAGCGGCATCGCTCTTGAATCCGGGACTGGCCACGTCGGGTCACCTCCTTCAGGCGGAGTGGCGCGCCGGCTCGCGGCGCCGTACACGCTGGGGATGTTAGGTAGGTGTGACCCTTTGTTAGTACGGCACAACTACCGGCCGGGGACACGGCACTATTACCCACACGACCGACACGCGGGTGCCCACTCGGCCCATCAGACACCCGTAGGAATCAGGTGGAACCATCACCGGACCAGGCGATCTGGACCAGCGACACCCCGGTACGCCGGTTCACCAACTGGCCCCGGCCGGGCGGCTGCACGCTGGGCTTGACGTCCGCCAGCAGTGCCCCCTCGTCCCGGGGACCGGAGAGCAACAGGCCGGGCGTACCGAGGTCACGTAGCCGTTGCATCCCCGGCTCGTAGAGGGCCCGGCTCGCGCCACCCGTACGGCGGGTTACCACCAGGTGCAGGCCGACGTCCTTGGCCTGCGGCAGGAACTCCAGCAACGGGGCGAGCGGATTACGGGTCGGCGTCACCACCAGGTCGTAGTCGTCGACGAGGACGAACAGCTCCGGCCCGGTCCACCAGCTCCGGTCGCGCAACTGCACGGCGGTCAGCTCGGGGCCGGGCATCCGCTGCTGGATTCCCTGCGCGGCCTCGGCGATGAGCTGGGTGAGCACCGGCTCGCTGCCGGCGTAACCGAGCAGGTGGGGACCGGTGATCGCGTCCAGCAGCCCGCGCCGGTAGTCGCCGATGATGATGGCGGCATCGGCCACCGAATAGCGGGCGGCGATCTGCTGGGCCAGCACCCGCAGCAGGTTGGTCTTGCCGGACTCGACGTCCCCGAAGGCGATGAAGTGCGGGTCGGCGTCGAAGTCCAGATAGCTCGGGCCGAGGTCCGCCTCGGCCAAGCCGACCGGGACGCGCCGGTCGGCGCGGGCCTGGCCGTCGGCTGGTACCGGTGCCGGCAGGTCGGTGACCGGCACCAGCCGGGGTAGCAGCCGTACCTGCGGGGCTCGCGCCCCCCGCCAGGCGGCGTCCACCTGTTTGACCAGGTCCGCCGCACCGGCTGGCAGGTCGGCCACCGAGTTGCCCGCGTCGATCCGGGGCAGGGCCCCGAGGAAGTGCAGCTTCTCGCTGGTCAGGCCGCGCCCGGGGGAGCGTGTTGGCACGCTGGCGGCGGCCCGCCGGTCGTACGCAGAGTCGGCCGGGTCACCGAGCCGCAGTTCGATGTGGGTGCCGATCAGGTCCCGCAGCGCGGGGCGGATCTCCATCGCCCGGTTGGCGGAGAGTACGACGTGGATGCCGAACCCGAGCCCCCGGGCGGCCAGCGTGGTGACCGTCTCGTCCAGCGGCTCGAACTCCTGCCGCAGCGTCATCCAGCCGTCGATAACCAGGAACACGTCACCGAAGGCACGCCCGTCGGCGGTCGGTGGCGGCTGCCGTCGGAAGGTGGCCATCGAGTCGATCCGGTGCTCCGCGAACAGCTTCTCCCGCTCGGCGAGGAGCGCGGTCAGCTCGGCGACGATCCGGCGTACCTTCTCGGTGTCCATTCGGGTGGCGTAGCCACTGACGTGTGGCAGCCCGGCCACGGTTGCCAGCCCGCCACCACCGAAGTCGAGCACGAAGAACTGCAGCTCGGCGGGGGTGTGGGTGAGGGCGAGGGCAGAAACCAGGGTACGCAGCAGCGTGCTCTTGCCGCTCTGCGGACCGCCGAGCACCAGGGCGTGCCCGGCCGCGCCGGAAAGTTCCGCCCAGAACAGGTCCCGACGCTGCTCGTACGGCTTGTCCACGATGGCCAGTGGCACGGTGAGCTGGCCGTTGCCGGCCCAGCCGACCGGGCAGAAGCCACGCTCCGGGTCGAGGCCGAGCGGGGGCAGCAGTTGGTCGAGGCTGGGTGGCTCGGCCAGCGGCGGCAGCCAGATCTGGTGGGCGGCGGGGCCGTGCCCGAGCAGCCGACCGACCATCGCGTCCAGCACTGTCATCCCGACCGATCCCGGGGCCGCTTTCCGGTCGTCGACGGTCGTGGCGGTCGCGATTGCACCCGCCTCCGCCTCGGTCAGCTCCAGCGGAGCCAGCCGGTACGGCAGGATGCGCCGCTCGTAGGGCACCTCCGCCTCGGTGCCGGGGGCCTGCTCGGGTGGGAGTTCTCCGGAGACGTACGCGGCCTTGAAGCGTTGCAGGGTGGTGGTGTCGTGCTTCAGGTAGGCCGAGCCGGGCACCGAGGGCAGCTCGTACGCGTCGGGCACCCCGAGCACCGCCCGGCTCTCCGAGGCGGAGAAGGTACGCAGCCCGATCCGGTAGCTGAGGTGACTGTCCAGGCCGCGCAGTCGCCCCTCCTCCAGCCGCTGCGACGCGAGCATCAGGTGGATGCCGAGGCTGCGACCGAGCCGGCCGATCATCACGAACAGGTCGATGAACTCCGGTCGGCTGGAGAGCAGTTCACTGAACTCGTCGATGATCACCAGTAGGGAGGGCAGCGGACGCAGCGGGGCACCGTCGGCGCGGGCCCGCTCGTAGTCGCGTACCGAGGCGTAGTTGCCGGCGGCCCGGAGCAGTTCCTGCCGGCGTACGGTCTCGCCGCGCAGCGCGTCACCCATCCGGTCGACCAGGGTCAGGTCGGCGGCGAGGTTGGTGATCACCGCACAGGTGTGCGGCAGGTCGGTCATGCCGGCGAAGGTCGCCCCGCCCTTGAAGTCGATCAGCGCGAGGTTCAACGTCTCCGAGGAGTGGGTCGCCGCCAGGCCGGTGACCAGGGTGCGCAGCAGTTCACTCTTGCCGGAGCCGGTCGCCCCGATGACCAGCCCGTGTGGACCCATGCCGCCCTCGGCGGACTCCTTGAGGTCGAGGTCGACCGGGCGGCCGTCTGGGTCCACGCCGATCGGGATGCGCAGCCGGTCGCGGGGGGCGCGGGGGCACCAGGTGACGGCGGTGTCGAGGTGCCGAGGGTCGCCGATACCGAGCAGGTCGGAGAGGCCGAAGGTGCCGGCGAGGGGCTGGTCGGTGCGGATGGGTGATCCGGTGTGCAGCGCGGTGAGCTGCCGGGCGACCACCTCGGCACCGGCCACGCTGAGCTGGTCGGGTTCACCGACCAGGGCCACCCCGTCGGTCGTACGCATGCCGAGGTGCCCCTGGGCGAGGACCAGGTCGAGGACGCCCGCACCGTCGCTCGGTGCGCCGCCGATCTCCAGCACGGTGGTGCCGGCCAGCCCACCGGCTGGGACCAACCCCGCGTCGGGGTGGGTGGCCCCGCCGTCGACCAGGATCAGCAGGTGCGGAGCGTCGGGGCGGGCACCGGGCCGGAACGTGCCCCGGGTGCCCGGCTCGGCAGGGTCGTCGGCGAGCAGTGCGGCCAGCCCGGCCAGGGTGGGTGCGGCGAGCCGGGTGGGGCCGCTCGGGTCGGTCCGGCCCGGGTGCATGGCGTGTGGCAGCCACTTCAGCCAGTCCCAGGTGTCCTGCCGGTCGGGTGCGACACAGACGGCGATCCGCAGGTCGTCCGGGGAGTGGAAGGTGACCAGGTGGGCCAGCATGGCCCGGACGAGGTGCAGCCCGATCGGCCGGTCGCCGGCCAGGGTGATCCGGCGGAACGAGCGCAGCGAGACCGCCACCGGCAGGTCGGCGACGGTGGCATAGGTGCGGATGAAGTGCCGTAGCGAGGTGGAGGCGACCGGGTCGAGGTCCTCCAGTGGCGCGGTCTGCGGGGCGCGCAGCGCCGTGGCCAGCCGCTGCGGCCCGACGCCGACGCGTACCCGGCCGAAGTCCGGATCGGTGCGGCCCCGTTCCCACAGCCGGTCGGTGCCGGCGTACGACCACAGGTCGGCCGGTTCGGGTAGCGCGGCGAGGGCAGCCTCCCGTTGCCGTACCGCCACCTCCCGGACCTGACCACGTAGGCCGCCGAGGTAGCGCAGGTAGTCGCGCCGCTCGTCGTTGATCTGCGCTTTCTTCGAGGCACCGCCCCGGGACACCGCCATGATCAGCATTCCCACCATGACGCTGATGTAGAGCGCGCCGAACACCCAGGTCATCGCGCCACCAGAACGTCCGATATAGACGAACGACATGGCGCCCATGCCCAACATCATCGGCAGCATGAACATCATCTGCATGCCGCCCTGACCGGAACCTCGGGGCAGCGCCGGAGGTGCCTGGAGCATGATCTCGCCCTGGGGCGGCTCGGGCAGCGCGACCCGGCGGCGGAACATGTCGATCGACATCCGGCCTCCTCGGCAGGGGGATCCGATCACCGGGACATCGGCAGACTTCCCGGTGACTCGTGGTCACTTCGACAGGGCGGCTAGTGGGTAGTTTTGCCGTACAGAGCGCCGCGCGCACCAACCTACGATGACCCGCAACCATCCGGAAACCGTGCGGACGCAGGGAAATCACCCTCGCCGCCACGGCTGGTCCGCGTGATCGGCGGAAAGGTGCGGGCGATGACGACAGGGGCTTCCTACCACGTACGGCCGGATGCCGTACGCGGAGTTGTCGGCAACGTGGTCGGCCTCCTGCTCCAGACCTACAGCACGGTGATGGAGCTGGAGGCGCTGACCCTGGCACCCACGAAGTTTGCCAGGATCGGCTCACCGGTCGCCTCGGCGAACATCGCGATGCAGGGCCAACTCGTCGGCACCATGCGGACCCTGCTGCAGCTGTTGCAGGAGGTCAACGACCTGGTACACCGCAGCGCGAACGACTACGAGGCGGCCGACCGGGCGGTCGCGACGGCGCTGGGCGGAAACCTGGGCAGCGACCTCGGCGGACACCCACCGAGCGGCGGCCAGCCGGCCGGCACGGCCCTGGCCGGATACGCCATCAACGACAGTGCCGGGGCCGCCGGTGAACCCGGATCGGTCGGCAACGTGCTCGACTACCTGACCCGGGCCCGGCTCGGTGACCTGGCCAGCCGGCCCCTGACCGACGTCACCTTCGGCAACGCCGGCGACTTCGCCGACTGGCTGGACCGCAGCCCCACCAACCAGGAGCGGGTCGGCCTGCTCGCCGTCTACTCCGGCAGCGGACGGGACGTCTCCGGCGTGGTGAACACCGGAGACGTGGTGGTCGTGCAGCCGTACGTCGGTGACTCCGGGCCGGTGATCGGCGTGGCCGGCGCGAACGGACAGCTCTACAACCACGGTGCGGTCGGCGAGGCCGCCCAGTTCGGGCGGGTACGGGTCTATCGGCCGATGACCGACGCGACCCCGCTGTGGTGACCCCGTCGTGCTGACCGACGTGCCGCCCCCAGCGGCCAGCGCGCCGCCGCCCCCAGCGGCCAGCGCGCCGCCGCCCCCAGCGACCAGCGCGCCGCCACCCGCAGTGACCGACGTGATGCCGAGAGAGGTGCGTCGTGTTTAACATCCCCAACTCAGGCGCGATGGACGCCGCAGCCAGCGGCCGTGGCCCCAGCACCGTCGCCCTGCCCTCGATCGTCGGCGGCGACCCGGCGGCGATCCTGGCCCACGCGGCGGCGCTCACCGCCCGGGCGGCCCGCCTGGTCAGCCTGCTCGCCGACCTGGAGCGCGCCCGCGAGCAGCTACGCGAGGTGTGGTCGGCCGGTGCCGCCAGTGATTCGGTGGTCCAGAAACTCACCAAGTCGTTCGCCAGCTTCCAGAAGATCATCGAAACCGTGTACGCCGGCATCCGCGAACTGGAGGGCTCCGCCGCGCAGATCACCACGGCCCAGGCCGCGTACCGGGCGGTGGTGAGCGCGATCAACCCGACGGTGGCGGCGTTGATGTCCAACCCGTACACCCGGGCGGCCGGGCGGGCGCTGGCGGTCAGCACCACGGGCATCCTGAAGGCGTTCCTGACCGGCATCGGGGGCATCCTCACCGCCATCGGCGCGACCAACATCGGTCAGATCCTCACCGGCCTGGCCACCATCGTCACCCAGGTCGAGCAGCTATTTTCCAAGAACAACGACGCCGGACGGTCGACCGCCGCGACGGTCCCGACCGGGATCGCGAACACCGCCATCACCGCCCCGCCGCAGATCGGCGGCGTCGCCACCAGCACCGGGCAGACGGCACTGGGTGGCGGCTATCCCCTCGGTCAGACGATGCCCAATTTCACCGGCTCCGGCTATCCGACCACCGGATCGCTCACCAACTACCTGCCGCCGGCGCTTGGCGGCACCGACCAGTGGGTAGCGGTCGACCGGGGGCAGTCCACGCTGCCCGGGGCCATCCCCGTACCCACCGCCCCCGTCCCGGCAGCCCCGGCTGACGTCACTCCGGCACCGTCCACGGGTGGCCGGGACAGCGACGACGACGTCACCATCACCGCCAGCAAGGGCGACCTGAAGGTCACCGTCGAGGTGCCGGTCGACACCGGCCGGGCCTTCGACATCGAGGTCTCCGCCAGCTCCGGCGGGCAGACCGTCGAGGCGGACGTCAGCGTCGACGCCGACGGCTCGGTCAAGGTGAGCTGACGTGACCACCACCGTCCCGCTCTCCGGTCGCCTCGTCCTGGATCTCTCCGGCGCGCTGTCCGGGCTGCTCAACCGGTACGTCCAGGTGCTCAGCGAGTACCGCCGGCAGATGACCGGCGACCCGGCCGGACTGTGCGCGGTGGCCCAGTCCTATCGGACGCTCGCCGACCAGGCCGCCGGTGTCTGCACCGACCTGCACCGGCACCGCACCCAGCTCGCCCACCACTGGTCGGGCGCGGCCTACGACGCGTACGGCACCGCGACCGGTCGGGTCACCGCCGGGCTGGACGGCAGCGAGGCCCGGCTGCGCCGGCACGCCACCGCCTTGGAGAACGCAGCCGGCGCGCTCCGATCGGCGGCGACCGGTGCCGATTCGGTCCTCGCCCAGTTCCGGGCCGTCGCCGGAGTGCTCATCGCCTACGCGCGGGCGGTGCCGCAGAACCAGATGGCCGCCCTGGTCCGCCAGGCCCGCCAACTCGGCGAGCAGGCGATCAGCGCCATCCGGGGGATCCACGACACCCTCGCCGCCGCGCTGGTCCGGGTCGCCGCCGAACTGGGCGCACCCGGCACCGCCCAGGCCACCCCGGCCCAGCTGACCGCCTCGGCCACCCAGGGTCGGGCCGCCGCCATGGCCGTACGAGCGGCGTTGGCCGGGGATGCCTCGCCGGAGCGGTTCCGGCAGGCCATGGCCGAACTCGGGGCGGTCACCGAGCGGCTGCGCACCAGCCAGCCGCCGTCGGCCGCCGACAAGGCGTACCTGACGGCGTTCTACGGCGAGCTCGGCGAGCGGACCTTCGACCTGCCCGGCTACCTCAACGCCGACGAACACCGATTCAACACCAGCCTCTTCGGACTCTTCGGGGAGACCGCGCCCGGCTTCGCCACCGCCGACCGGCAGGCAATGATGACCACCGTCGGCAACGGCATCCTGAGCCTGTCCCAGCACCCGGCGGACCTGCCGCCCGCCGTACGGGACCTGGTGTTCTCCTCCGCCGCCACGGAGACCAACATCGGCACCGACTCGTGGGGGTTCACCCGGGAGATGTCCGGCGGTGCGAACGGACCGCTGACCGGGGTGTTCGGCGGGACGGTCTACACCAACCGGCTCGACGTGCCGCGTTTCGCACAGTGGGAGGCACTGTCCCAGCTCACCCAGGCCGCCGACCGGAACATGGTCGCCGGTACGGAATTCTCCACCGCGATGACCCGCCGGGTCGGCGAGATCGCCGACGTCACCCAGCGGCTCGACGACATCTCCCGACTGAAGCCCACCGACCCCGGCTACTACGTGTCGACCAACGACGCCGTGCTGTGGGACAAGCCACGGGTGGACACGACGTTGACCTCGATGCTCGACGTGTCCACCCGTAACCACGTCGCCAACGCCGCACTGGTTGGCGACTCCGCCACGCTGAGCCACCTCAGCGGCTTCGCGTGGGCGGATGATGGCCGCGCCGCGGGCCGGGTCATCGACTGGATCGGCTCCGGGACCGCCGATCCTGCCGAACACGACCTGGCCCGCGGCGCGTACGTCGACCTCACCCAGACGATGACCGACCCGTCGTCGTACGAGCGGATGCTGGCCGGGATGCGGGAGAACCCGCACCTGTCCGAGGCGATCGCCCGCGCCACCGTGCCCAACCTCGACCTGTACGCCCAGCCCCTCGACGGACTGGACACCGACACCCGGGCCGACCGGATCGGCGGCACCGACGCCCGGCACATGCTGATGCTGGCCGAAACCACCCAGAACGGCCGCGACCAGATCAACGCGGGTGCCGACCTCTACAAGGAATACCTGCTCCGGCAGGCCGACGCCGGGACGATCCCGATGGAACAGGCCGGGCGGTACGCCGGCAACGTCGACGGGTTGACCAACGCGGCGGCGGCCAACGCCATCTGGCACGCCAACGTCTCAGACGCCGAGCAGGCCACCAAGGTGGCGCAGGAGGCGTACACCCGGCAGATGGCCATCGCCAACGCGGTCAAGGACGTGGCCGGCTTCGGTGCGGGCACGATCCCGCAGGTCGGCTCGTTCGCCGGCTTCGCGGTCGGCCAGGCCGGCAACCTGATCACCGGAGCCATGCAGGCACCGCCTGCGGTGCATCCGGTCGGTCTGCCGACCGACGTCTTCCACCATCCACAGTTCACCGGGAACGGGGCCGTCTACACGGCCGCCAGCGACCTGGCCGGCTACGAGTTGCGCACCGGCGGCAACGCGCCGGACGTACCGGTCGGGTCGATGCACGGCACAGCCGCCGAGGAAGCCGTACGGTGGGCTCGCGCCGATGCCGGGCGGGCCGACTACCTGGACGCCTACAACACCGCAGCGCACTACGTGTACCTGGAGAACCTGGCCACCCAGACACGTGAGTCGATCCAGTACGACGTGCAGGGGCGGCGGCCGTAGAACCGGAGGTAGCAGGCATGGAACCGGCGATCGAGGAACTGATGGCCCAGGTGCGCGAGCAGCAGCAGCGCATTGAGGACATCCAGCGTTCCGTCGAGACGATGGAAATCACCGGATACGCCGGCAACGGTGACGTGACCGTGAAGCTGAAGGGCGACGGCCGGTTCACCGACGTGTCGATCGACCCGCAGGTGCTGCGCCGCTACGACGCGCAGACCCTCGGTCAACTGGTGCTGGAGGCGGTCAACGACGGGCTGGCCAAGTTGGCCGCCGCGAGTGAGGCGAAGTACGCGCCGCTGCTGGCCGAGGCCGAGTAGTGCCCACCACGATCGCGCCCCGGCGGGTGACGGTGGTGGCACCGCATTCCCGGTTGGACGTGTCGTTGCCGGTGCAGAGCACCGTGGCGGAACTGGTGCCGCAACTCGTCCGGCTGCTGAGTGTCGAGACCGACCGGGCCGGCGGTGCCGGCTGGGAGTTGCACCGACTCGGTGCCCCGCCACTGGACAGTGCCGTGACGGTGACCGGTGCCGGGCTGCGCGACGGTGAGGTGCTCTATCTGAGCAGTGTGGACCGACGGGCCACCCCGATGCTCTTCGACGACGTGGTGGACGCGATCGCCAGCGCCGCCGCCGACCGGCCCGGTGTCTGGCGGGGTACGGTGTCCCGCCGGGTCGGTGGGGCGGTGGCCTGCCTGGCCTTCGCCGCCGTGGCAGTGGCGGTGGGCTTCAGTGGGCTGCCCGCCGGCACGGTGGCGATCCTTGCCGGAGCCCTGGCCCTGGCTCTGCTTATCGCCGGCGGGGCACTGTCCCGGGCGTACGGTGACCGGGGGCTCGGCGCGGTCGTGGCCGCCGGTGGCGTACCCGCCGCCCTGGTCGGTGGCCTGGCGGTACTCGCCGGTGACGGGCAGGCCGCGCTGGCAGTGACGGCCGGACGGCTGGCGCTGGCCGGCACCGCCGCCACCGTCTACGCCGCGCTCGCCGCCGTGGTCGTGGCCGAGCAGCGGTTCGCGGCGGTCGCCGTCGCCGCTGCGGTCGGTGGCATCGCGGCCTTCACCGCCCTGCTCACCGGGGCGGCACCGGCCTCGGTGGCGGCGATCGTCTGCTGTGCCGCCGTGATGGCCAGTCCGGCGCTGCCGATGCTCGCGCTGCGGCTCGGCCGGCTTCCCCTGCCCAGTGTCCCGACCGATGTGGCAGCGTTCCGCCGGGACGAGACGCCGACGTTGGGCCCGGAGATGGTCGGCGGTACCGAGGCCGCCGAGCGGATCCTCACCAGCCTGCTCTGCGCGCTCGCAGTCATCGTGGCCTGCTGCGCCGGGGTGCTGCTGACCACCGACGACCGGTGGTCGTGGGCATTGTCCGGCCTGGTCGGCGCGGCCCTGCTGCTGCGGTCGCGCGCCTATGTCGGGGTGGGTCAGCGGGCGGCGTTGCTGCTGGCCGGGGCGGTTGCCGTGCTCGGTACCGCTGCCCGGATCGGGCTCGTCGGGGATTCGGGCACCCGCCTGCTGCTGGCCGGACTGATCGGGCTGGTGGGGGCGGTGTGCGCCACGTACGCCGTCCGCGCCCCGGCCGGCACGCCATCGCCGTACTGGGGGCGGCTGCTCGACGTGGTGGAGTTCCTGGCGCTGGTCAGCCTGGTCCCGGTGGCCGGTGCGGTGCTGGACGTCTACGGCGCGGTACGCGCATGGGGTGGTTGAGTCAACTGCGGGCCGGCCGGGGAGGTCAGTTGCTGCCTGGCCGGGGGCTACCGGCGAGGACCAGCCGGGGAGGTCAGTTGCTGCCCGGCCAGGGGATGCAACCGCAGGCCGGCCAGGGGTTACAGGCGAAGGCCGGCCAGGGGAAGGCTGTCCCAGGCCGCCACGGCATGCGTGCCATGCAGCGGGACGAGCCCTTTGCCGAAGCCGGCGGTGGCCCGGCCGACCACTTCGGCGACCGCCTCCGGCGCAGGGCCGGCCGGCACCCCGAGGCGCACCAGGGCGCTGGTCCGGGTGCCACCGCCACGCTGCCGGTCCAGGCGGATCGAGATGGCGCTGACCAGAGCCGGTTCGCTGCCGTGTCGGCGCAGCAGGTGATGGGCCACCTCGTCCCAGTTCCGGGGCGTCCGGCGCGGCCGGTAGCAGACCTGATGCAGCATTCCCAGCGACCAGTAGCGCCAGTTCTCGGTAGTGGGCTCGGCAGCCTGTCGGGGGTCGACGCCGAGCGACGCCGCCCAGTCATCGTGCAGCTGGGTGCCGTCGGGCAGCAGGACCCGGTGGCCGGCGGCGCGCAGTACGGTGGCGAGCCGCAGAGCGGCGGTGCCAGCCGTACGGATCAGGCCCTGGTCGCCGCCGCCCCGGGCCGCGACGGCTCGCCCTGCGTGTCTCGGGTCGACCCGGATCGCGAGCCAGCGGGCGGCCTGGCCGGTGCCCGGGGAGGTCCAGTCGACGAGTTGCAACCCGGTCAGGGGCAGTTCGGGATCGGAGTAGCTGGCCGAGAGGTGAGGCAGCAAATGATCGAGATCACCGGACGGGTCGAGCCGCAGCAGCCCGCTCCAGGAGTTTCCGTCGCTGGCCAGTCCGGCGCGATTGCCGGCCCGGTCGGCGTAGGTGCGGGTCGACAGGGTGGGCAGGGTCGGTTGTGGATGCCGGGCACGGCGCTGGTAGCGGTGCCGGACCAGCGCCCAGTCCGGCAGCCACCGACCCCGGACACGCAGCGCGGTGCCACCCACCACGAGGGCGGCGAGCCCGGTTGCGGTACCGCCAGCGGCGTCGAACGGGCCACCGGCTGCGACCACGCCCAGTGCGGCGGCCTGCCAGAGGGCGACTCGACCGGCGTCGACGCCCAGCCAGCGGCGCTGCCCGACCGGTGGGTGAGGCAGCCGGCCGGCCCGCGCGAGCGCCGTTTCCCTCGCCGGCCCAGTGTTCGGTTCGATTGCCGGCTCGGTGGTCGGCTCGGTGGTCGGTGTGGCAGTGGGCATGGCCTGGTCCCCTCGGCTGGAGATTGCCGGATGGCTATACCTTGCACCCGTAGTTCTAGTGCACCGGAGCGGTGCCACACCAGTCGGGAGACGAACTGATGTGGACGCAGCGCGACCAGTTGCAGGCGTACCAGTTCCTGCGTCGCCGACTCGTCTCAGCGGTGCAGGTGGGTGACGCCAACCATCCGGTATCACCGAGCCGGCGGCTGGTCATCGGCTGCGCGCTGGGCGCCGCTGCCGCGTTGCTGGTGACCGCCGGCTTCGGTGTGTACGGCTTACTTCGCCCCGGCGCGAACACCGACTGGCGCAAACCCGGCCAGGTGGTGATCGAGAAGGAGACCGGTGCCGCGTACGTGATGGGGGCCGACGGCCTGCTGCACCCGATGCTCAACTACACCTCGGCCCGGTTGCTCGCAGGTGGCGACGGTACGGCGACCAAGCAGGTATCGCGCAAGTCCATGGCGAAGGCACCGCGCGGCGTCCCGCTGGGCATTCCGGGCGCACCGGCCTCCCTGCCGGCGAAGGACCTGTTGACGACCGGCCCGTTCACCGTCTGTGTGCAACCGCCCCAGGGGCGGCCGGTGGGCAGCCCGCCGGTCACCACCGCCCTGGTCGGGGTGGCCCCGGTGGGCACCCCGGTCGACCCGGCGACGGCCGTGGTACTGGCCGATTCCGGGGGTGCCCGGTACGTGGCGGTGGCCGGTCGGCGGCATCGGATCGCCGATCAGGGGACGGCCATGGCCCTCGGCTACGACTCGACCCGGCCACTACCGGTCAGCGCGGCCTGGCTCAGTGCCGTACCGGCCGGGCCGGACCTGCGCCTGATCACGGTGCCCGAGGTGGGGGAGGCCGGACCGAGGGTGGGTGACCGGGCCACCCGGGTCGGTCAGGTGCTGGCGGCCACGACCGTTGGTGCCGAAACCCGCTACTACCTGGTACGCGCCGACGGCATCGTCTCGATCAGCCAGACCGAGGCGGCGTTGGTGCTCGGTAACCCGGCCAACCGTGCGGCGTACGCCGGTGGCCCGGCCCGTGAGGTGCAGGTGTCGGCCGTGGACATGACGGAAGTGGGGGCGGCGTCGGCCGCTTCGGGTGCTTCGGGTGCTTCGGGTGCGGCCCCGGACGGTGGGTCGACCGGTTATCCGCCCCGGCTGGCCCCACCGGTCGTGGTGACCGGTGAGCGGGTCGCCACCTGCGCCACCCTTGACGGGGACCGCGCGACGATCCGACTGGCCGGTTCGATCGGCGTACCGACCGGGGCGCAGCCGGTGGCGGCCGGCGGCGGGACCCAGGCCGACGCGGTGTACGTACCGGCAGGTCGGGCGGCCGTGCTCCGGGACCAGCCCGCCCCGCAGGCCGGCCTCGGCACCGTATATCTCCTCACCGACCAGGGGGTACGCCATCCGGTGCCGACCGGCGAGGCGTTGAAGGCGCTCGGCTACGGCTCGGTACGCCCGACCCCGGTGCCGACCTCGGTCCTGGCGTTGTTCCCGACCGGCCCGGTGTTGGACCAGGCCAGTGCGCAACGCACCGCACCGGTGATGCCGGCGATGGAGGCGGGACGGTGAGTGGAGTGTCGACGCCGATCGAGGTTTCCGTGGTCGAGGACCACCCGCTCTACCGGGCCGCCCTGGCTCGGGCCCTGGGCGATGCGCCGGACGTACGGGTCGACGTGACGGCGCGCTCGGTGGAGGAGTTCGCCGCCTACCGGGTGCCCACCGGTGGCGTGGTGATCCTCGACCTGAAACTGCCCGGGGTGCACGACGCGGCGGCGGTGGTCACCGTCGCCGGCATGGGGCACCGGGTGCTGGTCGTCTCGGCCCACGGCGACCAGGCCGACGTGCTGGGCGCGATCGCCGCTGGGGCGCGGGGCTACCTGACCAAGGACGCCGACGCCGACGAGATTCTGCGGGCCGTCCGCGAGATCGCCGCCGGCAACACGTACGTCTCGCCCACGCTCGCCTCGATCCTGTTGGACTCGGCCCGGAACCGCCCAGCGGTCTATCGTGTGCCGTTGTCCGACCGGGAGCGGCAGGTGCTGTCGCTGCTGGCCGCCGGTGAGCGCGACCAGGACATCGCCGACGCGTTGGCGATCAGTGTCCGTACGGTCCGCTCGCATCTGGACCGGATCCGGGAGAAGACCGGCCGCCGTCGCCGCCCCGAGTTGACCCGGCTCGCCATCGAGGAGGGCATCGTCACGCCCACCCCGGACCGCTGACCGCCGAGCGCTCCCCGCCCGCTGAGCGCCGAGCGTCACTGGAACACCAGGTACGTCATTCGCTTTGGTTGACGTACCTGGTGTTCCAGTGACGGGGTGGTGTCAGGTTGGTGGTGTCAGGTTGGTGGTGTGGTGGCGGAGGACGTCGCAGAGTACGCGGAGTTCGATGCAGGGTGGGTGGTATTTGCTGGTGGGCCAGGTGCATTCGGGGGCGTGGCCGGTGATCCAGACGGATATGTCGGTGGCGCTGTCGGCGGGTTCGGGGTGGCGGGGGTTGTCGCGGCGATGTCGGCCCTGGTAGCCGTGCCTGCGGTGGAGGTTCATTGCAGGTCGGGGCAGAGCCGGACCGGGCCGGGTGGTTCGGGCGGGTCTTCGCCGTCTTCCGTGGGGATGGGCAGCCAGGGAGTCGGTGGAGTCGGCGGCGGGTTTTCAGGCGTCTTTTCGTGGTCGTCTTTGTTGAACCACCGTTTGGCCGATCCTTGTAGATCGCACGGTACGGCTTTGTAGTACCTGCGGCTACCACCGTCTTTGGTCAGCGGGGTCGGACGCCGTCGAGGACGAAGCTGACAGTACGTCGGGCGAAGTCCTCGCCGATCGGTGTCTGACGGAGGACCACCCGTACCCACACGGCACCGGCGAGCAGGTCCATCAGCAGGGTCGGGTCGGCGTCGGGTGGAAGTTCGCCCCGGGTGGCGGCGCGTTCGAAGACCGGGTTCTCCCGGGCCAGCCGGTCGGCGAAGAACGTACGGGCGTGCACGGCGAGTTCGGGGCTGTGCGCGGCGGCGGCGAGGGCCGCGACCGCGACGTCGGCGGCGGGCGGCTTGGTCAGCAGGGCCAACACCGCGTCGACGAGGGCTTCCAGGTCGCCACGGAGGCTGCCGGTGTCGGGTACGTCGAACCGGAGCGCCGGGGTTCCGACGAGGGCTGCGCCGAGCAGGGCCGCCTTGGACGGCCACCACCGGTAGATCGTGGTCTTGTTGACAGTCGAGCGCTCGGCGATTGCTTCGATGGTCAGCCGTTCGTAGCCGTTCTCAGCAAGCAGGCTCAGCGCGGCGTCGAAGATCTCCCCCTGCCGGCGGGGGCCTTCGCCACGCTGCCGCCCGTGTTGCCCGGTGCCGTCGACCACCGGGTCACCCTAATACTCCAGCGCCGCTCGGCTTCGAGTCGGCGCTGGAGTACCAGGGTGATCCTTCGAGTGGTGGCGTCAGCCGCGCGTCCGGCGGAAGCGCTGCACGATTTCGCTGCCGGCGATGACGAGCACGCCCAGCACCGCGACGGTGTAGAAGGCGTCCGGCACGGTCCAGT
Organism: Micromonospora polyrhachis; assembly: GCF_014203835.1. NCBI lineage: Bacteria > Bacillati > Actinomycetota > Actinomycetes > Micromonosporales > Micromonosporaceae > Micromonospora > Micromonospora polyrhachis. Next base: position 3,425,964 of record NZ_JACHJW010000001.1, read on the forward strand.
CCTTGTTGAGGCTGGCCAGGAACTCCGGGTTGAAGAACTTCTGCTGGTAGAGGATCCAGGCCAGCGGTAGCGCGAAGACACCCTGCGCGACGGCGTGCAGCGTGGCCAGCACGACGGTCCACTTGCGGGCGGCGAACCAGACCAGATCGAGCACCACGAGGGCGGCCAGACCGGCCAGGATCGGCCAGATCCAGCCCGACCACAGCGCCGCGTCGAGCACCTGGAGTCGGTCGCCGTCGTCGGTCCGGTACGGCTTTGCGGTGGCCTGCCAGACGATCAGCCCGATCAGCACGGTGTGCCACGCTGCGGAGGCAACTGCCTCTACCCCGCTCTTGTTTGCCTGCCGAAGTTCGGGCAGTTGGTCGGGCGTCCACTCCTCGGTGCTCTTGAGCATCTCGTTGCGATGGCGGGACCGTTCGATCAGGGCGAATACCACGGTGAGCCAGGCGATCATCTGCGCGCCGACGGTGAGTAGCGCACCGATGCCGCTGCCGATCGCTGAACCCAGATCGTTCTTGTCGAGTACGTCGATCACCACGATGACGGCGGTGACCACGGGCAGCACGGTGGAGAGCAGAAGAACGAGCAGCCGGATGTACGCCGGGTAGAGCTCGGGTCCGATCAGCGCGAGCGGCCGACCGGCGTAGCGGGCGGCGAGTCGGATCGGGTCGCCCATCTCGGTGAGCACCGCGCGTTCGGCCCCCGCCGGGTCGGCCGGGTCGCGTGCGTCGACGGTGTCGGCGATGGTGGTACGTAACTCTTCGGCGACGTCGCCGCGCTGGTCGGCCGGGATGCGCCGCACGACCTCGTGTACGTACCGCTCGGTCAGGGTGTTCGTGCTCATCAGTTCTCCTTGGTCAGTCGTGAGATCGAGGTGACGAGGTCCTGCCATTCGCGCACCAGGCCGGTGCGTACTCGGGAGCCCTCGGGGCTGGCCCGGTAGAACTTCCTTGGTCGGGACTCGTCGGTGTTCCACTCGCTGGTGAGCAGGCCCTGCTTCTCGAGTCGGCGTAGTAACGGATAGAGGGTGTTGCCGTCGACGGTGACCCCGGCGTCGTTGAGCGTCTCCAACAGCGCGTAGCCGTATTGCGGCTCGTCGAGTAGGGCGAGGCAGGCCAGTACGACCGTGCCGCGACGCAGCTCTTGAGCCTGACTGAGGATCAGTTCTTCTGCGGTCACGGGGAACACGTTACCGTGTGCCACACACTATTGTCCAGCGCCATTTATCGTGCGGCCTCCACTGATGCGTCAGGCGTCAGGCGTCGAGGACGGCCAGGTCGAGCTGGCGGAGTCGGTCCGGGTCGGCGAGGATGTCGATCGCGGCGATCCTCCCGTTCGTGATCGTGAAGCTCATGACCGACACCGGCTCTCCGTTGGTGGTGTTGACCAGCCCGGCGAGACCGTTGACCAGCGCTGGCGTCGAACGGGAGTTGCCGAACCGTCGGAAGGTGAGCGCCTGCCCGGCCACCGCTGCCGCCCCGCGTACCACCCGCAGGCCGGCACCGGGCAGGCCGGTGTCGGCGCGCAGCACCACTTCGGGGTCGAGGACGGCGACCAGCGCGTCGAAGCTGCCGCCGTGCGCGGCAGCCAGGAACGCCTCGACCACCTCACGTTGGCGGGTCAGGTCCGGGTCAGGGGTGGGAGCCGCACCCTGCACCCGGCGGCGGGCACGGCTGGCCATCTGCCGGGCGGCGGCCGGCGTACGCCCGACGATCGGAGCGATCTCCTCGAACGGCACCGCGAACATGTCGTGCAGCACGAACGCGAGCCTTTCGGCGGGGTTGAGCGTTTCGAGTACGACCAGCAGCGCCAGCCCGACCGAGTCGGCCAGCAGCGCCGCGTGTTCGGGGTCGATGCCGTTGGCGGGACTGATGATCGGGTCCGGCAGGTGCTCGCCCATCGGGTCCTCGCGGCGTGCGGCTCGCGAGCGGAGCATGTCCAGGCAGACCCGACCGACCACTGTGGTCAGCCAGCCGGCCAGATTCCCGACCTCGCTGGTGTCGGAGCGGCTGAGTCGGAGCCAGGCCTCCTGGACGGCGTCGTCCGCCTCGGTGAGCGAGCCGAGCATCCGGTAGGCGACCGCTTTCAGGTGGCTGCGGTGCGCCTCGAACCGGTCCGCCAGAAAGTCGTGTTCGTTCATCGGTCACATCTCCTTGTCGGGGTCCGTCAGAGCAGTGACGAACGAGAACCGGCCGGTGTGACGAGCGGACCGCCGGACGACTGGAGAAAGAAGATCATGACGGCGCGGATGAAGAACCCGGCGATGGTGCTGCCGGACGCAATGAAGGGCATCCAGAACCTCTTCAAGGCCATCGATAAGGGGGGTGTGTCGGCGCAGACACAGGAATTGGTCGGGCTGCGGGCCAGTCAGATCAACGGCTGTAGCGCCTGCGTCCACGCCCACGTACAGAACGCCAGGAAGGCCGGCGAGACGGACGAGCGACTGGCTGCCGTGGCGGCGTGGCGGGAGGCACCGTTCTTCACCGACCCCGAACGAGCCGCCCTGGCGCTCACCGAGGCGGCCACCCGGCTTGCCGACCGGAGTGCGGACGCGGTGCCGGACGAGATCTGGGACGAGGTGACCGACCACTACGACGAGGAGCAGCTCGCCGCCCTCATTCTCGTGATCGCCACGACCAACCTCTTCAACCGCATCAACACGACCATCAAGGAGCCGGCCGGCACCACCTGGGGCTGACCTGGGCGCACGGGCAGTCGATCGACCATGGATTCGAGCAAGGAGAGATCATGAGCGGCAAACTCGACATGACCGCGATGTACGCGATCCACGACGCGCTACGGCGGGAGTTGGCGTACATCGCCAAGGCCACCGCCAGCGTCGACGACGACCCCCAGCGGGTCCTGCGTACCGCCGCCGGCTGGGAACTGTTCAAGAAGTCGTTGCACGTGCATCACACCACCGAGGACGACGCGCTGTGGCCGGTGATGCGGCAGGCGCTGGCTACTCGCCCCGACGATCTGGCCCTACTGGACGCGATGGAGACGGAACACGCCGCCATCGACTCGGCGATCGAGGCGATCGACGCGGCGTTGCTCGACCGGGAGACCGGACTGGAGCGGCTCGGCGAACTCGCCGACGCCTTGGCGACCGGTGTCGGCGCGCACCTTAACCACGAGGAGAACGAGGCGCTGCCGCTGATCCAGTCGGCGGTGACGGAACAGCAGTGGCAGCACTTCGGCCAGGTCAGCGCCGCTCGGGTCGGTCCGGACGCCGCTCGGATCATGCCGTGGATGCTGGACGGGGCGAGCGCGGAGACCATCGCGACGATGCTGGCACCGCTGCCGGAACCCGTACGGATGGCTTACCAGAACGAGTGGCTGCCCGCGTACGACGCCCTGGACAGGTGGCGCGCGGGTAGCGCGGCCTGACCGGCCGCACGGCCTCGACCCGATAAATTGCAACGCAACGTTGCGTTGCAATTCAGCTCCCTCGTCGCTACGGTCTAGACGTCTGGATCGCGTGTGGGTGGGAGGACCGGATGGACGTCGAGGCTGGTGGCGGCCTGCCCGTGGTGTTCGTACACGGCATCCGGGTCAGCGGCACCATGTGGCAGCCGCTGACCCGGGTGGTCGAGCGACACCATCCGTCGGCCGCACCCGACCTGCCCGGCCACGGACGTCGGCGTGGCGAACGGTTCACCATCGAGGCGGCGGTGGAGGGCGTCGCCGACACGATCGACCAACTCGGCGGCCGGGCGCTGGTCGTGGGACTGTCCCTGGGCGGCTACGTCGGAATCGCCACTGCCGCACGTTACCCGGAGCGGGTGGCGGGACTGGTCGCCATCGGCTGCACCGCCCGCCCGGTCGGGACGTTCGCGGCACTGTTCCGCCAGGTCGCCTGGCTGGCTGGCAGATATCCGGAGGTCGCCAACCGGCTCAGCGCACGGACGTTCCGCCGGGCGTTGCCGGAGCCACTGGCCGAGGCCATGGTCGTGGGCGGACTCTCCTGCGAAGTGCTGCCACAGGTCGTCGATGAGGTGACCCGGCTGGACGTCCTGCGCGAGCTGTCCACGTACCAGGGCCGGGTCTGCCTGGTCAACGGTGCGCGTGACCACTTCCGCGCTGACGAACGGCGCTTCCTCGACGCCTGTCCGGACGGTCGACTGGTGGTGCTGGCCCGCCGCGGCCACCTCGACTGCCTCGTCGAGGTCGAATTTTTGGCCGGGATCGTGACCGAGCAGGCCGGGATGACCACTCTGGCCTGACCCAACCGGACTCGGTACCGTCCCGGCTCATGACCGTCACGGTGAAACCGCAACAGCGCAGGTCCCTCCGCCTGGCCGCCGTACTCGCCGGACTGACGATCGCCACGGCCGGCTGTGGCAGCGACGAACCGGCCGACACCGGGACGACGGCATCCACCCCGGCCACCCCGATAGCCGGCACGTCGACCCCGACCGCCACGCCCTCCCGCCAGGGCGACGGCTGCCCGGTCGACGAGAAGACCCTCTATACGGCGCTCAAGGCCAACAAGGAGCTGGTCGACGTGATCGACCGGAGCCTCAGCGGAGTGCGGAACGCGGTCTGCCACCGGGGCTACGCGACCGCGTACACGGTGGTGAAGGACGCGGATTCCCTTGCGGTTGCCTACCGGTACGACGCGGGTGCCGGCACCTGGCAGGCGCTTGCCGCTGGAAGTGACGCCGTCTGTACCGACCTCGTTCCCACCGCGATCATTCCGCACCTCCCGGGCTGCGTCGGCTCCTGACCGGCGACCCGCTGTTCCACCGGGTCGCCGGAACATCACTGAGACGGTGACACCAGGCCGCTGTCGTACGCGATGATGACGAGCTGGACCCGGTCTCGGGCGTCGAGCTTGGTGAAGAGCCGAGCCACGTGCGCCTTGGCGGTGGCCATACTGATGAAGAGTTCGGCCGCGATCTCGCTGTTGGACAGGCCCCGGCCGACGAGGGTCAGCACCTCGCGTTCGCGGTCCGTGATGCCCTCGATCGCCCGTGGGTTGCGGGCGGGTTCGGGCCGTCCGGCGAATTCCTCGATCAGGCGGCGGGTGACGCTCGGTGCGATCAGCGCATCGCCGGCGGCCACCACCCGGATCGCACCGAGAATCTCCTCCAGCGCCATGTCCTTGACCAGGAATCCGCTGGCTCCGGCGCGGAGCGCGGCATAGACGTACTCGTCGTCGTCGAAGGTGGTGAGGATGAGTACGCGCGGCGACGCGCCTGCCGTGATGATCCGGGTGGCCTCGATGCCGTCCATTCCGGGCATCCGGATGTCCATCACCACGACGTCGGGTCGGACGTCCGTGACCAGTCGGACCGCCTCCGCCCCGGTCCCGGCCTCCCCGACGACGTCGATGTCGGGGGTGTCGGCGAGCAGTACGCGCAGACCGGCCCGGACCAGGGGCTGGTCGTCGGTGAGGACGACACGGATCGTCATCGGTCTCCTGTCGGTAGTGGCAGCCGGGCCGCCACGCGGAAGCCGCCCTCGGGTCGCGGGCCGGCAGTGAACTGGCCGTGCAGCAGGCTGACCCGTTCCCGCATGCCGACGATGCCGTACCCGGTGCCGCCGACGGCACTGCCTCGACCGTCGTCGACGATCTCGACGGAGAGTTCCTCGTCCCCGTAGTCGACGGTCACCTGACAGCCGCCGGTGTGCGCGTGACGTACGACGTTGGTGACCGCCTCCTGCACGATGCGGTACGCCGACAGGTCGATCTCGGCCGGCAGCGGCCGGCGCTCTCCCCGCCATCGGACGTCGACCCGGACACCGGCGTCCGTTGCCGTGGCGGCCAGCCGGTCGACGTCGGCAAGCCCCGGCGTCGGGTCGAGCGGCACCGGGTCGAGCGGCACCGGCCCGGCGGCGGACTCCGGATCGGCCCGACGCAGCGCACCGAGCATCCGCCGCAGCCCGGCCAGGGTCTCCCGGCTGGTGGTCTCGATGGCGCTCAACGCATTCCGAGCCTCGGCCGGCTGGGTGTCGATGACCCGGCAGCCCACGCCGGCCTGAATGGCGATGATGCCGATGCTGTGCGCGACCATGTCGTGCAGTTCGCGGGCGATCCGCAGCCGCTCGGCGGTGACCGCCTGGGTCGCGGCCTGTAGGCGCACCGCCTCGGTGTGCTCGCGGCGTTGGCGGAGCGAGTTACCCACCAGCCAGGCGGTGACCATCGCCAGGGCGTAGAGCAGGCCCTGCGTGGCGAGGTCCGGCTCCTGGGCGATGGCACCCGGCCACTGTCGTGTCTCGATCGGCTGGGCTGCCTCGGTGACGGCCTGCACCGTGAACGCGATGACGGCGGCGGCGATCGAGAACCGGCGGGACCGGGTGGCGGCGAGGTAGCCCACCGCCAGGTCGATCCCCGCAAACTGTAGATATCGGATGTCCCGCAGGTATCCGGCCTCCCATGACTGCACGGTGAACGCCACGAGCACTGCGGCGGACAGCATCAGCGCCATCGTGGGGAGCGGTCGGTGGCGTAGCAGACCGAAGGGCATCGCCAGCACCAGAGCCGGCAGGACGTATCGGAGCCCGGACCAACCGCCCGGGTTGCTCGCCCCGCTGAGCGTCACGGCGAGCAGGACGAACGGGAACGCGAGGGCCGCACACCACCGCAGCGTCGCCCGTACCGTTGGGGCGCGCAGCCACCGCGATGGGCTGGGCAGATGCGGCGTCACGTCCATGCGCTGAGCGTAGTGAGCTTTGCCCCGGCACGGCATTGGCCCACGGGCGTACGACCTCGGGCTACCGCCGGTCGCACGGATGTGGCCCCCGGTCGCGCAGATGTGGCCCCCGGCCCACTGTGGGGTGGGGGCGACCTGCGGCAGCGTTGGACCGGTGATCGAAGTCAACGAACTGACCAAGCGGTATCGCAAGGTCAACGCGGTGAACGGACTGACGTTCACCGTACGACCCGGACAGGTGACCGGGTTCCTCGGCCCGAACGGCGCGGGCAAGAGCACCACGCTGCGGATGCTCCTCGGCCTGAACGAGCCCACCAGCGGCACCGCCACCATCGACGGCCGACCGTTCCGGGACCGGCCGCGCGGACTGCGGCACGTCGGCGCGCTGCTCGACGCGCACGACGTACACGGCGGGCGTAGCGCGACGGCGCACCTCTCCGCGCTGGCCCGCAGCAACGGCATCGGCCGTAGCCGGGTGCACGAGGTGCTGGCGGAGGTCGGTCTGACCGAGGTCGCCCGGCGGCGTATCGGCGGGTTCTCGCTCGGCATGCGACAGCGGCTCGGCATCGCCACCGCCCTGCTCGGCGACCCGCCGGTGCTTATCTTCGACGAGCCGATCAACGGCCTCGACCCGGAGGGTGTGCGCTGGGTACGCGGCCTGTTCCGCCGGCTGGCCGCCGAGGGGCGGACTGTCTTCGTCTCCAGCCACCTGATGAGCGAGATGGAGGCCACCGCCGACCAGCTGATCGTCATCGGCCGGGGGGAGTTGATCGCGGCCGAGAGCCTGGCGCAGTTCGCCGCCCGCAGCACCCAGCAGAGCGTGACCGTACGCACCCCGGACGGCACCCGGCTGACCGACCTGCTGACCACCGAGGGCGCGAGGGTGCTACCGGACGACGACGGCTCGTTCACGGTCACCGACATGACCGCCGCCCGGATCGGTGAACTCGCCTTCCACCACCGCGTGATGGTGCAGGAGTTGACCACCCACACCGCCTCACTGGAGAAGGCGTTCATGGAACTCACCGCCGACAGCGTCGAATACCTGGCCGGAGACCGCCGATGACCACTCTGACGAAGCCCGCAACCGCCGGTACCGGAACCGGTGCCCGTGTCCGGTTCGGCGACCTGGTCGCCGCCGAGTGGATCAAACTGTGGTCCTTGCGGTCCACCTGCTGGGGACTGGCGGTCACCGCACTGATCGTCGTCGGGACGAACGTGAACTCGGCCATCTCCGACATGAACAACTGGGCGCGCTACTCGCCGGGGATCAGGGACAACTTCGTCCCGACCTGGTCCATCCGGGACGCCTTCACCGACCCCGCCGCGTTGGTTCTCGTCCTCGCCACCGCCAGCATCGGGGCGATCATGATCGTCGGTGAGTACTCCAGCGGGCTGATCCGTACCACCTTCGCGGCCGTGCCCGCCCGTCGCTCGGTGCTGGCGGCCAAGTTCCTGGTCGTGACACCGGTGATGCTCGCGTACGGTGCCGTCGTCTCCGGGGCCTCGTTCTGGGTGACCCAGGCGATCCTCTCCAGGGAGGACGTCGGGCTGTCCATCAGCTACCCCGGCGCGCTACAGGCGGTCACCGCATCGGCCCTGCTTCCGGCGGTGTGTGCCCTGGTCGGCATGGGACTCGGTGCGCTCATCCGGCACACCGCGACCACCATCGTCACGGCGACGCTGCTACTGCTCATGCTGCCGACCATGATCGAACCGAACCAGCCGTGGAAGGCGGCCCTGCACCATGCGCTGCCGCTGAACGCCTGGCAGCGGCTGACCGACATCAGCCCGGTCAACCTGGGACCGCCCATCCTCTACCCGGCGACGATCACCGAGTCGTGGCTGGTCTACGCGATCTGGCCGCTCGTCGCGGCGGTTCTGACGCTGATCGTCGTACCCCGCCGGGACGTCTGACGTGACCATCGCCCCTTCGGTCGCTGGCCGGCGGGTCCCGGCTGACCACCACTGGAACACCAGGTACGTCATTCGCTTTCGTTGACGTACGTGGTGTTCCAGTGAACGACTCACCGACAGGTGGCAACGCGGTCGGTCAGCGGAAGGCGGCCTGGCCGGTCAGCGCCTGGCCGACGACCAGCTTGTGCACCTCGCTGGTGCCCTCGTAGGTGATGACCGCCTCCAGGTTGTTGGCGTGCCGCAGCACCGGGTATTCGAGGGTTACGCCGTTCGCGCCGAGGATCGTCCGGGCGGTACGGGCGATGCTGATCGCGGTCTCACAGTTGTTCAGCTTGGCCAGGCTGACCTGGGCCGGGGTCGCCTTCCCGGCCTCCCGCAGCCGTCCGACGTGGACGGCCAGCAGCATGCCGTTGACCAGGCCCCGGGTCATCTCGGTCAGCTTCTCCTGGGTGAGCTGGAAGCCGGAGATCGGCTTACCGAACGCCTCGCGGCTGCCGGCGTAGTCGATCGCGGCGCGCAGGCAGTCGTAGCCGGCACCGAGCGAGCCGAAGACGATGCCGAGCCGGGCCTCACCGAGGCACTTCAGCGGGGCACGTAGCCCGATCGCCTCCGGCATGATGGCGTCGCCGGGCAGGCGTACGTCCTGCAACACCAGGGCCGAGGTGACCGAGGCGCGCAGCGACAGCTTGTGCCCGACCGGCAGGGTGCTCACCCCGGGGGTGTCCATCGGCACGACGAAGCCCCGGATGCCCTCGTCGGTACGGGCCCACACCACGGCCACGTCGGCGATCGCCGCGTTGGTGATCCACATCTTCTCGCCGTTGAGGATCCAGTCGCCGCCGTCGCGGCGGGCCGAGGTCCGCATCGCGCCCGGGTCGGAACCCGCGTCCGGCTCGGTCAGTCCGAAGCAGCCGATCGCCTCCCCGGCCGCCATGGCGGGGAGCCACCGCTGACGCTGCTCCTCGCTACCGAAGGTGCGGATGGCGTACATGGCCAGCGAGCCCTGCACCGACACCAGGCTGCGTACGCCGGAGTCGGCCGATTCCAGCTCGAAGCAGGCCAGCCCGTAGGCGACCGCACCGGTACCGGCGCAGCCATAGCCCTCCAGGTGCATGCCGAGCAGGCCGAGCTTGCCGCACTCCCGGGCCAGTTCCCGGGCGGGCAGCTCACCGGCGGCGAACCACTCGGCGATGTGCGGCCGGATCTGTTCGGCGGCGAACTTGCGTACGGTGTCCCGGATGTCGCGTTCCTCCTCGGTGAAGAGGCTGTCGATCGCGGCGAGTTCCAACGGGTCGGTCATCAGGTGCTCTCCATGGAGGAAGGGGTGGCTTGCGCTGAAGGGGCGGCTTGCGCTGAAGGGGTGGCTTGCGCTGCGGGGGCGGCGGCTCGCGATGTCGGCACGGTTCGCCGGGTGGCGGCGAGCCAGTCGAGTACGTCGGTGGTGTGCTCGCCGAGCCGGGGCGGCGGGCGGTGGTAGCCGGCCGGCGTGCTGGACAGGGTGATCGGGTTCGCCACCTGCCGGGCCGGCAGGGTCCGGTCCGGCCCGTCGATCTCCACCACCGGAGACAGGCCCAGCTCGGTGGCGAGGTCGAAGGCCCCCGCCAGGTCGTTCACCGGTCCACACGGTACGCCGACCGCGCTGAGCGCGGCAGCCAACTCGTCGGCGGGGCGCAGCGCCGTCCGCTCACGCAGGGTGGCGATCAGCGGCTCGCGATGCCGGACCCGGTCGGCGTTGGTCAGATAGCGCGGGTCTACGGCGAGCGCCGGAACATCGAGTACGCCGCAGAGCGCGGCGAACTGCGCGTCGGTGCCGACCGCCACGGCCAGCGGCCGGTCGGCGGTGGGCAGCAACTGGTACGGCACCACGCTCGGATGCGCGTTGCCCAGGATGCCCGGCACCACGCCCGCCGCGACGTACCCGGATGCCTGGTTGACCAGGGCGGACAGCAGTGAGGAGAGCAGGCTGACCTCGACGTGCTGCCCCTCGCCGGTGGCGTCCCGGTGCCGCAGTGCGGCCAGGATGCCGATCGTGGCGTGCAGTCCGGTGATCACGTCGACCACGGCGACCCCGGCCTTGACCGGCTCGCCCGGCTGCGCCCCGGTGACACTCATCAGCCCGCCGACGGCCTGCACGAGCAGGTCGTACCCGGGTCGATCGGCACCCGCCCCGGAGCCGAAGCCGGTGACCGAACAGTAGACCGCGCCCGGGTTGACGGCGGCGATGTCGGCGTAGCCGAGGCCGTACCGTTCCATCGTGCCGGGGCGGAAGTTCTGCACGATCACGTCCGCCCGGTAGGCCAGCTCGCGGGCGGCAGCGAGATCATCCGGACTGGTCAGGTCCAGCGTGATCGACCGCTTGTTGCGGTTGACCGCCAGGTAGTAGGTGGCGGTGCCGTCGGCGTCGTACGGCGGACCCCAGGATCGGGTGTCGTCGCCCTTGCCGGGCCGCTCTACCTTGACCACGTCCGCGCCGAGGTCGGCCAGGAGCATGGTGGCGTACGGCCCGGCCAGCACCCGACTGAAGTCGGCCACCAGCACGCCATTTAACGCGCTCATGCCACCGCCTCGCTTCGCTCGGCGTCGTCATGAGCCTTGACACTGAGCTGGCTGATTCGCTCGCTACGCTCGCTCATGCCACCGCCTCGCTTCGCTCGGCGTCGTCATGAGCCTTGACACTGAGCTGGCTGATTCGCTCGCTACGCTCGCTCACGCTGACCACTCTCGGACGGCGGCGACGGCTCGTCGCCAGCGCTGGTGTGCCTCGTCGCGGCCATCGGCACCCGCCCCGGCGGTGAACTCCCGGTCCAGGTGCCAGCGCTTGGTGATCTCGTCGGTGCTGCCCCAGACCCCGGTGGCCAGGCCAGCCAGGTAGGCCGCGCCGAGCGCCGTGGTCTCGGTGATGGTGGGCCGGCGTACCGGCAGACCGAGCTGGTCGGCCTGCAACTGGCAGAGCAGGTTGTTGACGGCGGCCCCGCCGTCGACGGTGAGCCCGGTCAGCGGATGCCCGGTGCATCGGGCCATCGCGTCGGTCACGTCCCGCACCTGGAAGGCGATCGCGTCCAGGGTGGCCCGGGCGACGTGCGCCCGGGTGGTGCCCCGGGTGAGACCGAACATCGCCCCCCGGGCGTACGGGTCCCAGTCGGGTGCGCCGAGCCCGGTCAGGGCCGGTACGAAGACCAGCCCGCCCGAGTCGGGCACGCTGGCGGCGAGCGGCTCGATCTCGGCGGCGGATGGGATCACGCCGAGCCCGTCACGCAGCCACTGCACGGCCGCCCCGGTGACGAAGATCGACCCTTCCAGGGCGTACGTGGTGGGCTGGCCGTCGAGCTGCCAGCCGACCGTGGCGACCAGCCCGAAGTCCGGGTCCGCGATGGCCGTACCGGTGTTGACCAGCACGAACGAGCCGGTGCCGTAGGTGCACTTGGAACTGCCGACGGTGAAGCAGGTCTGCCCGAACAGGGCGGACTGCTGGTCGCCGACGAGCGCCGCCACCGGCAGGTCCAACCCGAGGAACGCGTCCGGGTCGGTCCGGCCGATCACCGCGTTGGTGGCGACGATCTCCGGCAATGCCGACCGGGGTACGTCGAACAGCGCACACAGCTCGTCCGACCAGTCCCCCTGGGCTAGGTCGAAGAGGAGGGTGCGGGAGGCGTTGGACGGGTCGGTGACGTGTACCCGGCCACCGGTGAGCCGGGCGGCGAGGTAGCTGTCGACCGTACCGATCGCGGTCCGACCGGCCCGTACGTCGGCCCAGGTGGCCGGCTCCTCGGCGGCCAACCAGGCGAGCTTGGTGGCCGAGAAGTACGGGTCGAGCCGTAGCCCGGTCCGGGCGGTGATCAGCGATTCGTGCCCGTCGGCGCGCAGCCGCTCGCACAGTTGCGCCGAGCGCCGGTCCTGCCACACGATCGCCGGCCGGGGTGCGGCCAGCGTCTGCCGGTCCCAGAGGACCACGGTCTCCCGCTGGTTGGTGATCCCGACGCAGGTCGGGGTGGTCGGGGCAGTGGCGAGCGCCGAAGCACTCGCCGCCCGTACCGCGTCCCAGATGCTCTCCGGGTCGTGCTCGACCCAGCCGGGCCGGGGGAAGAGTTGCGGGAACTCCTGGTATCCCCGGGCCACCACCGTGCCGTCCGGGTCGATGACGACTGCGGTGACCCCGGTGGTGCCGGCGTCGATGGCGAGTACGGCCATCAGGCCACCCCGACCAGCGCGGCCCGGTTGGAGCCGGTGACCCGCCGGTACCGGGCGGCCTCCCGCTCGATCCAGTCGTGGTCCTGGCCCAGCGCCTCGGCCATCAGCGTGGCCACCTCGTCGGCGGCGTCGGCCGCCCCGTCGACCGTTTCCAGGCCGGCGTGGCTGCGCCGCAGCAGCACGTCCTCGACGGCGAGCGCGCCCTCGTGGCGTACCGCGTGGGTGACCTCGGCCCGCAGCAGCCCGCCGGCTCCGGCGACCGGGCGCAGGCCCGTCTCGTTGGCCCCGGCGAGCACGTCGGTGACCGCCGTACCGTGCCGGCGCAGCAGGTCGTCGATGGTGCCGGCGGTCAGGTTGTGCTCGCGGGCGAGGAGCCCGCGCCGGTTCCAGAGGGCCTGGAACCCGTCGGCTCCGACCAGCGGCAGCCGATCGGTGCAGGACGGCGGGTAGCCGCCGCCGAGCCGGTCCACCACCGCGTCGACCGCGTCCTTGGCCATCACCCGGTACGTGGTGAGTTTGCCACCGGCGATGGCCAGGCACCGGCTGTCGATGTTGGCCACCACGTGTTCCCGGCTGAGCTTGGCGGTGTCGGCGGTGCCGGCCTTGTCGACCAGCGGGCGGAGCCCGGCGTAGACGCCGACGACGTCGGCGCGTTCCAGCGGCCGGCGCAGCCACCGGTTGACCTGGTTGAGCAGGAAGGTGATGTCGTCCCCGTCGGCGGCGACGTCCCGCAGGTCACCCGAGTACGGCGTGTCGGTGGTGCCGACCAGCACGGTCGAGCCGACCGGGATGATGAAGAGCACGCTGCGGTCGGTACGGGTGATCACCGCCCGGTCGACCCGCAGCGCCGACTTCGGCACCACCAGGTGTACGCCCTTGGAGGCGCGTACCCGCAGCACCTCCCGGCCGACGAGCCGCTGCACCTCGTCGGTCCAGACGCCGGAGGCGGCGAGGACCTGCCGGGCCTGGATGGTGCTCTCGGCACCGGTCAGCTCGTCGCGGACGGTGACCTGGGCTCCGTCCGGACCGGAGGTGTAGCCGACGGCGCGGACCCGGGTGGCGATGACCGCCCCTTCCCGGGCGGCGGTACGGGCGACGGCGAGGGTGAGTCGGGCGTCGTCGACCTGGCCGTCGTCGTATTCGAGCGCGCCGGTGGTCAGCTCGGCGCGCAGGGCGGGCATGACCCGGGAGAGGCCGCGTCGGCTGAGGTGCCGGTGGATGCGGAAGACCCGTTCGGCCTTGCCGGAGGGGAGCTGCCCCATGCCGTCGTAGAGGCTGAGTCCAGCCCCGATGTAGGCGCGTTCCCACACCCGGTGGGTCAGTGGCAGGACGAACGGCAGTCGGCGGACCAGGTGCGGGGCGAGTCGCCCGCCGAGCAGGCCGCGTTCCCGTAGCGCCTCGCGGACCAGCCCGAATTCGAGTTGTTCGAGGTAGCGCACGCCGCCGTGCAGCAGCCGGCTGGACCGGCTGGAGGTGCCGCCGCCGAGGTCACCGGCCTCGACCAGGGCGACGCGCAGGCCCCGGGACGCCGCGTCCAGGGCCGCACCGGTGCCGGTGATGCCGCCGCCGACGACGAGCAGGTCGTAGGTTCCTTCTTCCAGTGCCGCCAGCGTCGCGGGCCGCCGAGCGGCGTCGATCATTCCGCTGTCCACGTCCAGGTCCTTTCCGCAGAATATAGAATCTGTCTGCCGGTAAAGCTCGGCGTCACCATCGGCGCCGGACCTCCTCGGCCCAGCCGAGCAGCCCGTCGACCGGGATCCGCTCGCCCTCGTCGGTCACCACGTGCCCCGAGTAGTGCCCGAAGACCTGGTGCTCGGCGCTCTCCACCACCAGCCAACTGCTGTACGCGGCCCGGTCGTGGAACGGGGTGAAGGTCAGGTCCACCCGCTTGCCCACCATCCGCCACGGGGCCAGCCAGTCGTGGCTGTCGTAGTACCAGGTCAGCTCGTCACCGATCTTGTGGAGCCGACCGTCCACCCGGATGGCGTTCTCCGTCATCCCGGTGCCAACCGTCCACTTGCCACCGATCTGCAACCCGATCTCCCGACCGTGGCACCGGCCACTGGCCGCACCCCAGTTCCAGACGATCGAGTACGGCCACCGGCCACGCCCGTGGTCCAACGTCGCGTACGCGGTGTCCGGGTCGAACTCGTACGCCTGCCCGTCGGCCACCACCCGGCCCTGCGCCCGCAGACAGTTGTCCTTGCGGGTGTACTGGAACGTCCGGTCGTCCCACGGCACCACCACACCCAGCGACTCGTGCCCATCGGGCCGGTCCACCAGCAGGTCGACCGAGAGCCGCTCCGACCGGGCACGCAACCGGGTGCCCGACGGCGTCTCGTCGAAGCCGAGCGCGATCTGCCGGCCCCGGGCACGTACCCCACCCTCGCCCGAGATCGTCGGCATCGGTGCGCCGAGTGGCAGTACCTGCCGCTCGGCGACCTGGATCTCCTGATCCGTGGCGAAGTCCAGGAAGAACGCGGCATAGGTGACCCGGTAGTCGGCGTGCGAGATGTTCACCGCGACCAGGTGGGTCGGGGTGGTCACACACCAGTACTCGAACCGCTTGTTCCGGCCCCAGCCGCGCAGGTTGGCCCGGTGCAACGGCTGGCGGGTCCAGCCCACCGCCTCCGGATTCAGCCGGCCATTGGGCAGGCACAGGTCCACCCGGCTGGTGATCTCCCGTTCGTGCGTCAGATGATCGTCGGCGAGTTGCTTATCCATCGAGTTCCACCGCCAGGTACTTGTAGTCGAGGTAGTGCTCGACGCCGTGGTGGCCGCCCTCGCGGCCGTACCCGCTGCCCTTGATCCCGCCGAACGGGCCCTGCGGCGCGGCGAAGTTGCCGCCGTTGACCGAGACCATGCCGAAGCGCAGCGCCTCGGCCGAACGCATCACCCGGGACAGATCCCGGCTCCACAGGTAGGAGGCCAGGCCGTACGACGTGTCGTTGGCGCGGGTCAGCGCCTCCTCGTCGGACTCGAAGGTGAGCAGCGGCGCCACCGGACCGAAGGTCTCGTCGTTGCTGATCACCATCTCGTCGGTCACCCCGGCGAGCACCGTCGGGGTGTGGAAACTGCCCCCGGTGTACGACTCACCGCTGGGCAAGTTCCCACCGGTCAGCACCTTCGCACCCCGGTCCAGGGCGTCCGCCACGTGCGCGGCGACCTTGTCCACCGCCGCCACGTTGATCAGTGGCCCGATCCGGGTGCCCTCGGTCAGCCCGTTGCCCACCGGCAGCGCCGCCGTACGCTCGGCCAGCAGCCGGCCGAACTCCTCGGCCACCGAGGCGTGGACGTAGATCCGGTTCGGCGAGGTGCAGGCCTGCCCGGCGTTGTAGAACTTAGCCCGGGCCACGCCCGCCGCCGCCTTTTCCAGGTCGGCGTCGGCGAAGACCAGCACCGGAGCGTGCCCGCCCAGCTCGACCGACATCCGCTTCACGTCCGGCGCGCTCGCCGCGATCAGCAGCTTGCCGACCCGGGTGGACCCGGTGAAGGACACCTTGCGAACCTCGGGCGAGGCCATGAAGACCTCGGTGACCTCGGCCGGCCGGGTGGTCGGCACGATGTTCACCACACCCGCGGGCAGACCGGCCTCGGCGCACGCCTCGGCCACGGCCAGCGCGGAGAACGGGGTCAGCTCGGAGGGCTTGAGCACCACCGTGCAGCCGGCGGCCAGCGCCGGGCCGATCTTCCGGGTCACCATGGAGAGCGGGAAGTTCCACGGGGTGATCGCGGCGACCACGCCCACCGGCTCGGGCAGCAGCCAGATCCGGGATGTGGCCGAAGTGGAGGGGATCGTCTCGCCGTACAGCCGGCGGGTCTCCTCCGCCGACCAGAGCATGTGCTCGGCACCGGAGAGCACCTCGGCGCGCGCCTCGGCCAGCGGCTTGCCCTGCTCCCGGGTCATCGTCTCGGCGATCTCGTCGGCCCGGCGGCTGAGCACCGCGCCGACCGCACGCAGCTTCTCGGCCCGCAGGTGGGCCGGGAGCGCCCGCCACTCGGTCAGCGCCCGGGTCGCCGCCTCGACCGCGGCCTTCGCCTCGGCCGCCCCGGCGTCGACCACCGTGCCGATGACGGCACCGGTGGCCGGCTCCCGTACCTCGAACACCGCGCCGCCGGCCGGCTCGCACCACTCGCCGTCGATGTAGGCCCGTCCCACGTCACTCATATACAGTCTCCTGTCGGCGACCAGCCGGCCGCGGTTCGGTCTCTGGTCGGCGGCCGGTCGGCCGCGGTTCGGTCTCTGGTCGGCGGCCGGTCGGCCGCGGTTCGGTCTCTGGTCGGCGGCCGGTCGGCCGCGGTTCGGTCTCTGGTCGGCGGCCAGCCGGCCGCGGTTCGGTCTGGTTCTGCATGCCTTGCAGCAGGGCGTCCATTCCGGCCTGTTCGTGCTCCCGGACGAGTTGCGCAGCGAGGGTGTAGTCCTGGGCCACGATCGCGTTGCGGATCGCGACATGCTCGGCGTGCGATTCGGGCAGTCGCCACGGCACGAAGCGGAAGCCGTACTTGGCCCCCTCGGTGCGGGACCAGAGCGAGGTCAGCATCCGGTTGATCACTGTCGTCTGTGGCGTGTCCGAGAGCAGTGCGTGGAACCGCCGGTTGAGCTTGGAGAACGCGTCGACGTCCCGGTCGGCCACCACCGGCTCGCACTCGCGCAGCACCGCGTCGATCTCGGCGATCCGTTCCGGCGAGTACGACGAGCCGCCCAACTCGATGGCGAGACCGCCCAGCGCTCCCCGGATGCCGTATATCTCCTGGATGTTGTCCAGCCCGACACTGGCCACCACCGCGCCGACGTGCGGGCGCAGCACCAGCCACTCGTCGGCGACCAACGACTTGATCGCCTCCCGGACCGGGGTCTCGCTGATGCCCAGCGCCTCGGAGACGACCCGGGCGACGATCCGGCTGCCCGGAGGTGCCTCACCCGACATGATCAGCCGCTTTATATGGCTGATGGCGATGTCGGACTTCATCTGGAAGGTATCGGTGGTCACCGGTTTCCCCTCACACTCGCTGCACGGTCAGCTGGTCGATCGCCGCCCGGTCCAACGTGACGCCGAGGCCGGGCGCGGTCGGCAGCCGTACGACACCGGTGGCCGGGTCGGGCAGCAGCGGCTCGGCCAGCATCACCTGGAAGACCTCCGGCACGATGACCGGTGGGTCGTACGGGTACTCCAGCCATTCGCAGGACGGCAGGGATGCGCAGAGCTGGAGATTGCCGGCGACGCCCAGCCCGGTCGCCCACGCGTGCGGAATGATCCGCCGGTGCCGCGCGGCGACCATGGTGCCGAACTGCCGCAGGGCATGGATCTCCTCGCTCTCGTTGGCGTCGGGCTGGTAGATATCGAAGCAATCATCTTCCAGCAGTCGGACCAGTTCGGCGAAGCCCCGGTTGTGTTCGCCACCGGCGATCGGGATCGGCGACTCGGCGGTCAACCGGCGTTGCGCGCCGTAGTCGTGCCGGGGCAGCGGCTCCTCCAACCAGGCCACGTCCAGATCGGACAGCTCCCGGGCGGTGGTCAGGGCCCGCTCGTACGACCACATCAGCCGGCTGCCGTCCGGGGCGTACCGCCACCGGGAGGCCGCCTGGTTGGCGTCGACCGCGAGCATGACATCCGGGCCGACCGCCTCCCGGACGGCGGCGACCTGGCGCAGATCCTCGGCCACCGTTGCCGAGTGGACACGCAGTTTGATGCCCCGGAAACCGGCTGCCACCACCGCCAACGCGTCGTCGACCCGTTGCGCGGGGTCGCGTACCTCGCCGAAGCTGGCGTACGCCGGCACCTCGTCGGCGGTCCCGCCCCACAGTTGGTAGAGCGGCCGATCGCAGACCTTGCCGACCGCGTCCCAGACCGCGACACCGACCACCCACGGGCGGGGGAAGAAGTACTGCGCGACGTAGCGCAGCCGGTTGGCGATGTGTTCGGTGGCGAACAGGTCGTGACCGACCAGCAACGGCCGGATCACGTCCCGGATCGTGGCGAGCAGCAGCGGACCCGAGCCGTGCCCCATGTCGCCGCCGGACACCCCGACCACGCCGGAATCGGTCTCCACCTCGACGACCACCGCCGCCATCGTCCGGTGGGCACCCTCCGGTGCCCAGGACGGTACGAACGGCCGGGGGTAGGGGATCTCGATCAGCGAGGCACGGACGTCCCGAATCTTCATGCTTCCCGCCACCTTCTGGGGGTCGACCTTGGGCGTCAGCCCTTGGTCGCGCCCTCCGCCAAGCCCTTGATCAGCCACTTCTGCACGAACAGCGCGAACACCACCACCGGGATGACGGTCAGCGTGCCGACCGCGGTCAGCGGTCCCCACATCGCGCCCTGCTCGGTGTCGGCGGCCATTCCGGCGATGGCCACCGGGATCGTCGCCGCGTTCCGGTTGGTCAGGACCAGCGCGAAGAGCAGTTCCTCCCAGGCCAGGATGATGCTGAAGATCAGCGTCGAGATCAGCCCAGGCAGCGTGCAGGGCACGATGATCCGGAAGAACGCGCCGAGCCGGGAGGCGCCGTCCAGCATCGCCGACTCCTCCAACTCCTTCGGCAGAGCCATGAAGAACGAGCGCATCAGCCACATCACGTACGGGATCAGGAACGTGCAGTACGCGAGGATCAGCGTGATGTGCTGGTCGGTGAGGTTGAACCGGCGGGCGACCAGGAACATCGGTACGGCCAGGGCGATCGGCGGCACACCTCGCGAGGCGAGGATCAGCCCACCGATCAGGCCGCTGCCCCGGATCGGCAACCGGGCCAGCGCGTATCCGGCCATCGCCCCGGCGACGATCGACAACAGACCCGACCCGAGCGCGACGATGATCGTGTTGACCATTCGCGGGCCGATGTCGGCCTGCGTGAAGTAGCTGGTGTAGTTCTCCCAGGTGACGGTGCTGAGCCAGCGCGGCGGACTGGCGAAGATGTCCCGGGGCAGCTTCAGCGAGGTGCTGATCATCCACAGCACTGGGAACAGGAACACCAGCGTCGCGGCGATCGAGCCGCCGATCCGTAGTCCGCGTCCGAGCCGGCCGTGCCGGGACCGGCCGCGAGTGGCGGGTGCCGCCGCCGTCGTGGTCACCATCGCTTCTCCAGAAAACGGTTGAGACGCAGGAACAGGAAGGTCAGCAGCATGGTGATGGCGAGCACCAGGGTCGCCATCGACGATGCCGTGCCGAACTCCAGACCCCGGAACGCCTTCTCGTAGATGTAGAGGTTGACCACGTCGGTTGCCTGGCCCGGCCCGCCCTTGGTGGCGGCGAGCGCGATGTCGAACATCTTCACCGCGCCGAGCCAGCGCACGATGAACGCGGCGAGGATGACCGGCGCGAGCAGCGGCAGGGTGACCTTGCGCAGGGTGGCGAACCAGCCAGCGCCGTCGACCTTGGCCGCCTCGAACACGTCACCGGGCAGCGACATGATGCCGGCGGAGGCGATCAGTACGACGAACGGCGTCCACCGCCAGGTGTCGATGAGCACCAGGCTCACCATCGCCAGGGTGGGGTCGGCCAGCCAGTTGATCGGATCGATGCCGACCAGACCGAGCAGGTAGTTGACGAAACCCCACATCGGGTCGAGCAGCATCTTCCACACGCCACCGGCGACCACCGGGACGACCACCATCGGGATCAGGAAGAGCGCCCGCAGTACGCCCCGACCCCGCCACTCGGCGTTGAGCAGGAAGGCGATGCCGAAGCCCAGGATCATCTGCAACGGCAGTGCCAGCGCCAGGTAGACGCCGGTGACCTTCAGTGAGTTGAGGAACCCGGGATCCTCAAGCACGGTCCGGTAGTTGAGCCACCCCACGTTCTTGGCCGGGGTGAAGGTCGACAGGTCCAGCTCAGCGAAGCTGATCTGGATCGTGTAGAAGAGCGGGTAGGCCAGCACCGCCACCAGGATGATCAGCGCGGGGGCGAGGAACAGCCACCGTCCGCCGATGTCCTTCAGGCGGTCGCCGAGCGGCCGACGCCGAGGGGACATGTCCGCCGGGGCGGTGGGGGGCGCGACCGCGCTCCCCACCGCCTCCGTCTCAGTCTTGGTAGACACCTGATGCTCCGCGCTCAGTAGCCCTTGGACTTCAGCAACTTGTTGACCTCGTCCTCGGCGTTCTTCAACGCCTGCGCCGCGGTCACCTGCCCGGAGACCGCCAGGCTGTGCTGGGTCGCCAGGATCTGCTGGATGGCGTCGGACTCGGGGAGCTTCGGACGCCACATCTTGCCCTTGTCGATGGCGACGTAGCCGTCGGCGATGGCCTTGAAGACCGGGGTCAGCCAGGCCTGCTCCGGGGTGGAGGAGAGGGTCGACTTACGGGCCGGGAAGACGCCCAGGGTGTTGGCGTGCCACTTCTCGCCCTCCTTGGAGGAGAGCCACTGGAGCAGCGTCCAGGCCGCCTCGGCCTGCTTGCTCTTCTTCGCCACGGCGCCGGTCCACATGCCCCGGTGCGCGCCCGCGCTGGCCGTACCGACCGGCATCACCTGGATGCCGACCTCCTCCGGCTTGAGGGTGGTGGTCTTCGGGTCGATCGCGGTGCCCTTGTAGACGCTGCCCCACATGAACATGGTGGCCGTCTTGCCCTGCCGGAACGCCTCCAGCGGCTCGTTGAACTGGTAGGTGGCCGCACCGGGCGGGGCGTACTTGAGCAGGTCGATGTGGGTCTGCAGGGCGGCGACGCCCTCGGGGGTGTTGAACGTCGGCTTGTTGTTCTCGTCGAGGAGTTGGCCGCCGTTGCTGTTGAGGATGGTCTGCCAGATCGTCGGGGTCAGCGGGTCCTTGGTCCAGTAGGTGCCGACCGCCCAGGCGTCGGGCTTACCGTCGCCGTTGGTGTCCCGCACCAGCTTCGGAGCCTGCTCCAGGTACTGCTGCCAGGTCAGCTCCGGGGTCGGTGCCGCCAGGCCGGCCTTCGAGTAGAGCGTCTTGTTGTAGAACATCAGCAGCACGTTGGAGCGCAGCGGTACGCCGTACTGCTTGCCCTTCCATTCCCCGGCGGCCAGCGGCCCGGTGTTGAAGTCGTCCCAGTCGTAGTCGGACTTGGTGTACTTGCCCAGGTCACCCTTGAGGTCCGCCAGGCCACCGGTCTTCGCCAGCTGCGGGATCCACGGGTCGTCGGCGATGACGATGTCGTACGTCGGGTCCGGCGCGGTCAGCTCCAGCATCTCCTTGGCGAGCAGGTCGCCGTAGGGCACGCCGTCGATGGTGACCTTGATGTGCGGGTAGAGCTTGTTGAACTCCGGGACCATCTGCTCCTGCCACTGCCGCGCGAACGCGTCATTGGCGATCATTCGGATGGAGACCGGCTTCTCGGCGGTACCCACACCGCCGCCGGTGACCTCACCGTCGTCGCCGGAGCCGCAGGCGGCCAGGGACAGAGCGACGGTGGCGGCCAGGCCGCCCGCCAGAACCGCTCTGCGGGTCGTGCCGCGCGTGGCGCGGGGAAGGCTACGCACAGGTAACCCCTCTCAAGGGAATGGTTTTCACTGGGGGATGGGTGTTGCCCGGGCCGTCGTCTACCGGGACGGGTCGATGGCGATCTTCACGACATCGCTTCCGTTCAGCTGATAGCCCGTACTGAGTGATCGCAGTGCCAGCTCCACGTCCCGCAGCGGGACGCGGTGCGAGACCACCCGGGCGAAGGGCAGGGCGCCCCGTCCGAGGATCTCCAGGGCGCGCAGGTAACGCGCCTGCATGTCGGGACCGGCACCGTAGACACCGGCGATGGTGATGTCCCGCTTGAGCAGGTCGGTGTACGGGTTGAACGCCGTCGTCCCCCGGTCGGTGAAGTTGCCCAGCTCGGCGAGGGTGCCCCCGTCGGCGACGTAGCCGATCGCCTCGGCGAACCCGGCTGGGGAACCACTGCATCCGACGACAGCGGTCGCCCCGGTTCCGCCGAGCGCGTCGCGTACGGCCGCGTGTCGGGGTGCGCCGGGGTCGAGGGGACTGATGTCGACCACCGCGTCGGCACCCAGCTCCGCCGCGAGGGCGAGTCGGCTGGCGTTGCCGTCCACGGCGACTACTCGGGCGGCCCCGGCGGCGCGGGCGGCGGCGACGACCATCAGGCCGATGGCACCGACGCCCTGCACCACCACGGTCGAGCCGAGCCCGATGCCGGCCCGGTGGAGTCCGTGCAGGGCCACCGACATCGGTTCGGCCAGGATCGCGACCTCGGGCGGGAGTTCGGTCCGGTAGAAGACCGTCCCGGGGTTGGCGAGATGTAGGTATTCGGCGAATCCGCCGGTGAGTGACGGTCCGACTTCGACAGGTGACTTGAATCCGTACGATTGGGGTTTTTGTCGGCACTGGCCGGGGCGGCGCAGCACCACGCACTCGTAGCAGGTGCCGCAGCTCGTCGCCGGGAACACCCCGATCCGGTCACCGATCGTGACTGGCTGGCCGGCGAAGTCCCGGTCCAGACCGGGACCGAGGGCGGTGATGGTGCCGACGATCTCGTGCCCCAGTAGGGCCGGGAAGGTGATGCTCGGTAGGCGGCCGTGGAAGACGTGGGCGTCGGTGCCGCAGATGCCACACAGCTCGACCCGGATCACCGCTTCGCCGGGGCCGGGGGTGGGTACCGGGTAGTCACGGATCTCCACCGGTCCGCCGGGGCCGGTGACGATCGCCGCGCGGGAGGTTGCCATCACCATCGCCTCCGCCTCTCACTCCGGTTCTACATTCTGGATTCCATAGAATGTGGAGACCGTAACGTGCCGGCAATAAACTGTCTACCCCCGGGTTCACGCCAGTTGGTGCAGCTCAGGGTGGTGCAACCGGGTTCAGGGGTGCCGTCGAGGCGGGCATGGAACCCTCCGCGAGGTGTCCGGCCCGACGCCGGCGGGCGGATGCGCAGCCGCTTGGGGACGCACCTACCGGCCGGGCCCGCCGAATGCGGCGGGGCCCGGCATGCCCGTACTGGCGGGGCAGATATAGCTGAACGGACGGATGGCGTAACGGGCTCCTGCCGGGCCCCGGGGGACTTTGCATGCCCCGGTCGCGGTCAGCACACTCGTACTGGCGCCGGCCGGCTCGGTGTCAGTCGTCGAGCGCCTGGTAGAGCGTGGTCCAGAAGTCGTGGATGAGCCGCGCCGAATCCGGAGTGGACATCCCGACCTGGGTGAGCAGGAGTCCGGTGAGCTGCTTGTCCGGGTCGGCGTAGGTCGAGGTGCCGCTGCCGCCGTCCCAGCCGAACTGGCCGATGGAGGCGTAGTCACCGCGATAGGTGCGTACCGCCATTCCGAAGCCCCAGCCGCCGTGTTGCCCCTGGCCATGCGACACGTGGACGTTGTTGGTGGCCATCGCGTTGCGGGCGGCGTTCTGCTCGGGCGTGAGGCGGTTGGTGGTCATCAGCTCGACCGCAGGCCGGGACAGGATTCGTTCGGTTCCGTGCATACCGTGGTTGAGCAGCATCCGGAAGTAGGCGTGGTAGTCGTCGACGGTGGAGGTCAGTCCACCCCCGCCGCCCTGGAACGCCGGAGGCTTGCTGTGGCGTCCCCCCTCGGCCTCGTCCCAGACGAGGAACTCTCCGGTCTGCGGATGGGGGGCGTAGAGGGGCGGCAGTCGATGGATCTCGTCGGCGGGTACGTGGAAACCGGTGTCGGTCATGCCCAGCGGGTCGAAGATGCGTTCGCGCAGGAACGTCTCGAACGACTGGCCGGTGACCCTGGCCACGAGCACGCCGATCAGATCGTCGCTGATCTGGTAGTGCCAGTGTTCTCCGGGCTGGTGCATCAGCGGAAGCGTGCCGAGGCGGCGCATCCACTCATCCGGTTCGGGCGTCGGCTCGGGCAGATTGGGCGTGAGTCCCTGCTCGAAGATCGCGTTCATGATCGGGGTGCCCAGCGACGCCATGTCCATGCCGAGCCCGAATGTGGCGGTCAGCAGGTCCCGCACGGTGATCGGCCGCCGTGCCGGCACCGTGTCGTCCAGCGGGCCGTCGATGCGCTTGAGCACCCGTCGGTCGGCGAGTTCGGGCAGCCACTGCTCCACCAGATCGTCCAGCCGCAGCCGGCACTCGTCCAGCAGGACCATCGCCGCCGCCACCGCGACCGGCTTGGACGTGGAGGCCATCCGGAAGATCGTGTCCCGGCGCATCGGCGGGCCACCGTCGTGGCGCATCGTGCCGATCGCTTCGACGTGGGTCTCCTCGCCCCGACCAACCAGGGCGACCAGCCCGGGGATCTTCCCCGACTCGACATGGCGGGCCAGCACGTCGTGCAGCCTCCGTAGCCCGGTTTCGGAGAAGCTGCGGTTGCCAGTTTCCATGTCTCTCCTTGCACACAGTGTTCGATCTGCGAGATCCGTTCCCGCGTGCCCTCCATGGCGATGGAGAGCAGGAGCGCGTCATCGGATCCTCGCTACGGTGCGCCGGCACCTCGCGAACGTTCGGGAATTGCTGAACATCGGAGACAGTACGTTGCGTTTACGAAATCGTCAACATGAAAACTGGACGGCCTCGCTTGTAGGACGGTGTTTCTTGCTTGACATTGCAATGGACGTGGCGCTGAATGCAATGGATGGGACGGATGAATATTGCAATGAGATGCGAGTGAACGCATACTGTGCAGGAGAGTGGGCCGGGGCGGACAAGCTTCGCGCCGGTCGACAGAGAGGAGTCACGCGCCGATGCCCGGGGGCAGACTGACCAGCCAGGATCGACAGCACATCGGCGTGTGGCTGGCCGAGGGGCTCGGATACGCAGAGATCGGTCGACGCCTGGAGCGCCCCGCCTCGACCATCATGCGCGAGGTCGCCCGGAACGGCGGACCCGACGACTACCGGGCGGACCGGGCGCACGAGGCCACCCGGCATCGTGCCCGCCGACACAAGCAGGCTCCGGCTGCCCCGTCATCGATGCCCGACAGCGGCCATGGACGCGATCCACAGGCGGTCGAGGACTTCACGGAGTCCTTTACCGATCTCCTCGTGCAACAGGGGCTGCCCCGGATGGTGGCCCGGGTGCTGGCCTGCCTGTACGTCACCGACTCCGGCAGCCTCACCGCTGCTGACCTGGTCCAGCGTCTTCGAGTCAGCCCGGCGTCGGTGTCACACGCCGTTGCCTTTCTCGAACAGCAGGGAATGGTCGAGCGGGAACGAACGCCCGGCGGACGCCGCGAACGCTATGCCATCGGCGATGAGGTCTGGCTTCCGTCTCTCCTTGCCTCGCTGAAGATGAACGAGGCCCTGGTGGCCGCATCGCAGCGTGGAGCCGAGATTCTCGGGACCACCACCCCGGCGGGTGCCCGCTTCGAGTCCTCCGCCGAACTTCTGCTCCTCGTGAGTGAGGCATTCCGGCAGGTCATGGAGCAGTGGCGGCAGAACCTGGCCGCCCGGAACGCCGGGTCGGATTAGCGGTCGCTCCGTACCCGGCTCAGGGGCGGTCGCTGGCCGTTCCAGGGTGACCCTCCCGGCCCAGATACGGGGCGAGCAACTCCCGAGCGCGGTCCCGCATGGCTGCCTCGTCCGCGCCCGACTCGATCATCCGGGATGCGGCGTAGACGACCGCGTTGATCATCTCTGCGGTGCTGGCCGGATCGGTCGCGCCCTGGTCGGTGAGGGCACCGACCAGGGGCGTGAGTAGTTGTTCGTGCATGACGCGACTGTTGTGGTCCAGTTCTTCGCCGGGAGCGGTGGCGGCCAACGCTCGGGCGATCGCATGTTCGCCCTCAGCGACCAGGACCAGGTTCGTGTCCACGTACGCGAGCACCCGGTCTCCCGGGTCGGTCAGCGCGCCCATCGCTTCGGTGACCCGGCTCGACCAGCGGGGAAAAACGTCCTCGATCAGCGCTCCGAGCAGGTCCTGTCGGGACCGGAAGTACTGGTAGACCGAGGAGCGGGCCAGACCGGCCCGGGCGGCGACGGTGGCCAGCGCGGGGGGCTGGTCGCCGTTCTCGGCGAGGACGGCCCGGGCGGCGTCCAGCAGGGCCCGGCGCTGCGCGGCACGGTGCTGCGCGACGGTCGGGGCGCTGATCCGTGGCACGAGCCCTCCTGCACTGGTCGTCCGGACCGTCAGACGTGGTACGGCCCGGTACCCGCGTCGTCGCGGGCCGCTCTCACCGTAGCGACCGGGTGGCCGGCCCACCGCCCGGCCACCCGTCGGACCGAGTCGACGGGGTGGACCGGGTGGACCGGAGCGGTGCGGTGGGTCGGTTCGACGGTGGTGGGTCGGTTCGACGGTGGTGGGTCGGATCGGTCAGCCGCCCAGCCGGATGACCGCGTACCCGAGGATAAGGATGCCGAAGATCATGTCAACGATCGTGCACCACTCCGAGTACCAGCGGGCGACCACCTGGTTGGCCCGGTAGTGCACGAGATCCCACACCCCGTGCAGGAACCACGCCGCACCCGCCAGCCAGATCGCCACGTCGGACTGCCAGTACGCGCTGATTACCGCGATCGCTCCGAAGAGTGCGACGCCGATGAGTTGTAGGCCGATCCACTGCCGGCGTACCAGAGCCATGACGAGGTAGACGCCCGCCAAGAACAGGAAGATCCAGCCCATAGGCGGGTTGTCGCCCCAGGGCGGCAGTCCGATGAGCAGTACGGTGCCGATCGCGGCGATCGAGACGAGCAGGTGCCGCAGCCAGGGACGGGACATGGCCTTGCCAGGGGAAGCCGAATTGGCGGTAGTGGTCATGCCACTCACGGTCCATCCAGGAAGTACGAAACCCCACGACGCCGCCCAGTCGTGTCCGGAAACCTGCGAACCCTGTCCGAGGGGCTAACCTGGATCGATGGCTGACCGTCGGGTGGTGGTTGTCGGATACGACGCCGCCGAACTGCTGGATATCGCCTGCGTTACGTCGACCTTTGCGGGTGCGAACCGGCTGGGTGCCGATCCGCCGTACCAGGTGCGGCTGGCGACCCCGGGCGGACGGCCGATCACCTGCGACTCCGGGCTGGTCCTCGCTGCCCAGGAGACGCTGGAGCGGGTCAAGGGGCCGATCGACACCCTCGTCGTCTCCGGTGGTACCGGCCACGAGTGCTCGGCAGCCGACGAGCGCCTGGTCGGACACGTACGCCGGTTGGCGCGGGAG
This sequence comes from Micromonospora polyrhachis, assembly GCF_014203835.1. NCBI lineage: Bacteria > Bacillati > Actinomycetota > Actinomycetes > Micromonosporales > Micromonosporaceae > Micromonospora > Micromonospora polyrhachis. The sequence continues at coordinate 3,453,740 of NZ_JACHJW010000001.1, forward strand.
AGCCGACGGGTGGCCTCGCTCTGCACCGGGGCGACCGTACTCGCTGCTGCCGGTCTGCTCGACGGTCGCCGGGCGACCACACACTGGCACTATGCGGCCCGGCTCGCGGCGCAGTACCCGCAGGTCGACGTCGACTCCGCGCCGATCTTCATCCGGGACGGGGTGGTCGCCACCGCCGCCGGGGTGACCAGTGCGTTGGACCTGACGCTGGCGTTGATCGAGGAGGACCATGGGGCCGAACTGGCGCGTTGGGTGTCCCGCGTCCTGGTCACCTATCTACAGCGGCCGGGCAATCAGGCGCAGATGAGCATGTTCACCGCCGCGCCCGCTCCGCGTACCAGCCTGGTCCGGGACACCGTCGACCACGTGACCGGAAATCTGGCCGGTGACCTGCGCACGACGGCGTTGGGCTGCCGGCTCTCGGTGAGCGCCCGCCACCTCACCCGGCTCTTCGTCGCCGACATCGGGCAGACGCCCGGCCAGTTCGTCCGGGCCACCCGGGTGGCCGCCGCCGCGCAACTGCTCAGCACCACCACGCTGCCGGTGGCGGCGGTCGCGAAGCGGTGCGGATTCGGTACGTCCGAAGCCCTGCGGCAGGCGTTCACCGACCAGTACGGCACCTCGCCGACCCGGTTCCGGCTGGCCATGTCGCGTACCTGATGGGTTTGACCTGTTCAGTGGAGCAGGACCGGGATCAGGGGCAGCGAGTTGACCGCGCCGTGTACGACGATCAGTGCCCAGGCGTTGCGGTACCGGGCCCAGAGATAGCCGACGAGGAGCCCGAACCCGCCGTTCCAGACAATGATCGTGGCCAGCACCACCCAGTGTGGACCGTCGCCGATCCGGGACAGGTGCATGGCGGCGAAGAGCAGCGAGGTGACCATGATCGCCGGCCACCGGCCCAGGACCGCCTCCAGCCGGGTCTGGAGCAGCACCCGGTAGAAGATCTCCTCGGCCACGCTCGCCGTCAGGAAGGTCAGCACCATGGCGGTGATCAGGAACCCGGTGTCGTACTGCTCGTAGTCGGACATGTCCCGGTCACCGGCGAGCGGGCTGTAGTAGAGCAGATATCCCCAGGCCAGGACGGCGGGGATCGGCCCGAGCCAGTATGCCCAGCGGGGCATTGCCGAGCGTTGGGCGGCGGCACCGGCCGACGGTGCCCGCCAGATTCGTAAGGCCAGCCACGAGCCGCCCAGCAGCACTGTCACCTTCACCAGGCCGTACCAGTCGCCGAGATCGACGACGAGTACGACCAGCGCGAACAGGACCGCGATCGCGGTCAACACCCAGCCCTGTCGAGCCACCGCCGGCCGGTCCGACCCGGTCAGCGGAGGCAGCACCGGCAGCCGGGCCGGGACCAGCCGGATCAGCACCATCGCCACCACGATCGGCAGCAGTGCGGTGACCAACGCGGTCGGCGGGGACTCCGCATCGGCCGAGGTGCGGATCTCGGTACGTCCGGAGAACAGCAGCGCTGCCAACGCCGTACTGAAGACCAGTAGGCCGGTGCCGAACAGGATTCGCGATCGCATCATCCGAGCGTGGCAACCGGATCAGCGTCGATCATCCGCGCCGAGACCGATGTTGGGATACCTACTTCGACGGACGTGGCAAGGACCGTAGCGCCTGTTCCATGACGGTAGGCCCAGCCATACCCCCGGTTCGGGTACTGCGGGTAGTGCCTGCGGGGCGGGTCAACTGGTGTCCTGGCCGGGTGAATCAGTTCAACCACGAGGTACAGCCGTGACCTCGCAGAAAAAGGGGCTCCTGGTATTCCTGGCGATTTCCTTTGGCGGCGCCTGGTCCTATCTGCTTGTCGCCCGGATGGTCTTCGACTGGTCGTTGGTCAACGCGCTGGTGCAGCTCCCCTTCGCCTTCGCGCCCGCCATCGCGGCGGTGGTCGTACGCCGTTGGGTCACCCGGGAGGGGTTCGGCGATGCCGGCCTCGCCCTGCGCCTGAGGCGGAGCTGGCCCTACTACCTGCTGGCCTGGTTCGGCCCGCTGTTGCTGGTCGCGGCGACGGTCGGGCTGGCCGGTGTGCTCGGATTGTGGGACGGGGATCTGTCCGCTCTGGACGACCTGGTGCCGGGTCTGCCCGGCTGGGTCGCCCTGCTCGCGCTGATGGCGGGGGTGCTCCTGCTCACGCCCTTCTACTGGGGCGAGGAGTTCGGCTGGACCAGCTATCTCCGGCTGCGCATATTCGTGGATCGGCCTCTGCTGTCGGTGACGGTGACCGGGCTGGTCTGGGCGGTCTGGCACTATCCGCTGGCGTTCCTTGGCTACATCGAGTTCGACAACGTACCGCTCGGGTTGTTGGCCTGGACCGTTTCGTTCCTGTGCCAGGAGATGATCCTGGCCTGGCTCCGGCTACGCAGTGACAGCATCTGGGTGCCGAGTCTGGCGCATGCCGGAAACAACATGGTCCTCGCGATGCTCACCGGAATGCTGCTGGCCGGCGGCGGAAAGATCGACGAGGTCGGCCTGATCCTGTTGGCGGCGGTGCCGATGGCCGCGATCTGCATCTGGCTGCTGGTCAGTGGGCAGTTCACCCGGCACTTCAGCCGGCAGGTCAGTCGGATCCAGGTCGTCGACGATCGGACCGGGCGCGGCAAGCCGGTCGAACTGGCGGAAAGACACTGAACAGCCGGTGAGGCCGGACCCGCGATCGCGGGTCCGGCTCCACCGGAGCAACATCGGTCAGCGCAGTTTGCCGTAGAAGGTACGCAGGTCGGTGGTGAGCGCGTCCGGCGCGAGGTGCGCGGCGTAGTGGCCGCCCTGGTCGTACGAGTTCCAGTGCGTGATGTTCTTGTGGTCGCGCTCGGCGAAGGTGCGCATGGAGACGAAGTCACCGGCGAACATCGTCAGGCCGAGCGGGACCGTCGTCGGCTCCTTCGGGGCCTCGGCCTTGGCGTCCTCGTAGTAGAACCGGGTGGCCGAGGTGGCGGTGCCGGTCAGCCAGTAGAGCATCGTGTTGGTCAGGACGAAGTCGGCGTCGACGTCGTCGCCGAAGAGCTGCGAGTTCCAGCCGAGCAGCCCGGCCGGCGAGTCGAAGATCGCGTACGACAGGGTCTGCGGCTGCTGCGAGTGCAGGATGTTGAACGACATCTTGTTGTCGTTGAACCACTGGAGCACTTCCAGCCCCTTCAGCTCCTCCGGGGTGATCTTCTCGAATTCGGCCGGGTCGCCGGAGGGGAACGAGTAGATCTGCGTGACGTGCACACCGACGACGTGCTCGGGGTCGATCCGGCCCACCTCGGGGGAGACGAACGAGCCACCATCGTTGCCGACCGCGCCGTACCGGTCGTAGCCGAGTCGACGCATCAGCTCCGCCCACGCCTTGGCGGTGCGGTACCGGTTCCAGCCCCGCTCCTTCGTGGGGCCGGAGAAACCGAAGCCGGGCAGGGACGGGATCACCAGGTGGAACGCCTGCTCCCCGTCGGCCGGGTTGGTGAGCGGCTCGATGACGTTCAGGTATTCCACGATCGAGCCCGGCCAGCCGTGCGTGAGGATCAGCGGCAGGGCGTCCTCACGGGTGGAGCGGACGTGCAGGAAGTGGATGTTCTGTCCGTCGATCTCGGTGGTGAACTGCGGGTACTGGTTGAGCTTCGCCTCCCAGGCCCGCCAGTCGTACCCGGAGCGCCAGTAGTCGGCCAGCTTCTTGACGTACCCCACCGGAACGCCGTAGTCCCAGCCGACGCCGGGGATCTCGTCCGGCCAGCGGGTGTCGTCGAGCCGGCGGTACAGGTCGTCGAGGTCGGCCTGCGGAACGTCGATGCGGAACGGCTTGATCTCGGTGTTTGCGCTCATGGCAGGAACACTACGGACCCTTCCGGACAGGTTCTGTCCTGAAGTCCTGGCAGACTGAAAAACATGTTGGAGACCTCGGCGCGGCTGCTGCGCCTGCTGTCGTTGTTGCAAGCCCGGCGGGACTGGCCCGGTGCCGCCCTCGCCGAGCGGCTGAACGTGAGCGAACGGACCGTACGCCGAGACGTCGACCGGCTACGCGACCTCGGCTATCCGGTGAACGCGACCCGGGGCACCGACGGTGGTTACCGCCTGGGCGCCGGCACCGCCATGCCGCCGCTGCTGCTCGACGACGAAGAGGCGGTGGCGGTGGCGGTCGGGCTACGTACGGCGGCCGGTGGCACCATCGCCGGCATCGAGGAAACCTCGGTACGCGCGCTCGCCAAGCTCGAACAGGTGCTGCCCGTACGGCTCCGACACCGGGTCAACGCGGTGCAGACGTACACCGAACCGGTGCCGGCGGACCGGCCGGGCCCGGTGGTGGACCCGGCCGTGCTGACCGTGCTCGCGTCGGCCTGCCGGGACCGGGACCGGCTCCGGTTCGACTACCGCGCACACGACGGGTCGGCGGCGGTCCGGGCCGTCGAGCCGTACCGGTTGGTGTCCTGGGGACGCCGCTGGTATCTCGTCGCCTGGGACGTCGACCGCGAGGACTGGCGTACCTTCCGGGTGGACCGCATCCAACCGCGCACCCCCACCGGTCCGCGCTTTCCACCCCGCGATCCGCCCGAGGGCGGGGCCGCCGCGTACGTTGCCCGGGGTGCTTCGGCCGCCGCCTGGCGATACCGGTCGCGGGTCGTCGTGCACGCCCCCGCTGAGGTGGTGACCAGCCGGATCAACCCTGCCGTCGGTGTGGTGGAGGCGGTGGACGAGCACACGTGCGTCCTACACACCGGCGCGGACCGGTTGGACAATCTCGCGGTGCACCTCGGTCTGCTCGACCTCGACTTCGACGTCACCGAGCCGCCGGAACTCGTCGCGCATCTGCGGACCCTGGCCGCGCGCTACGCCCGGTCCACTCCCGACGCGGACCGGTAGCGGGCGCCCGACGTTGGCCGCTAGCAGCTCCCCGTTGCCGACCTCCACAGGCCGTCCGACGACTGCCGGTTGCCGGTTACCGGTCTGCTCGAACCGGCGGACCGCGAGGACCAGGGCGGCCAGCGTGGCGGCCAGCACCGGGAACCAGCCGAGCCGGGCCAACACCCAGTTGCCACTCGTCGGCGCGTCACCCATCCCGGGGAACGAACCCACCCGGCGGGTGGCCTCGGCGACCACCACCAGCGCGGTGTTGTGCCAGCAGAAGATGCTCATCGCACTCACGTTGAGCGCGGTGACGATCGCCCACGGGGTCGGGCGGCGCAGCAGTCGCTCGAACCGGTCCCGCAGCAGCAGTGCGGCCCCGATCTGGGCCAGCGCCAGCGCCGGCACCAGCAGCGACGGCGGGTTGGAGTTCGACCGGTCACTGCCCGGCACGCTCACGACGCTGATCGGATAGCGCGCCACGATCAGCAGGAACGCGAACAGGGCGACACCGCCGGCCAGCATCGACCAGGCCGCGCGCCGGCCAAGCCGGTTGTGTGCCCAGGCGATGCCGAGCAGGTAGGCGAAGCCCCAGGCGGGCAGTGTGGTCAGGTAGCCGAACCAGCCGGGCACCAGGTCCTGGCCGGGGCCGTACCGCACCAGATCCACCACCGCGACCGCGCCGACGCCGGCCAGCGCCGCGCGGACGCCGTACCGCTGGTCCAGCCGCATCAGGTACGGCGTGAGCATGGTGATCACCGCGTAGACGCCGATGAACCAGAGTGGCTGGAAGAAGAGCACCACCAGGGTACGTAGCGTGCCGCTGGGCATCCCGCCGATCGCGGCCCCCGCCAGCAGTACGGCCATGAGGCCGATTCCGACCAGCACCGGTGTGCCCAACCGGCGCATCCGTACGCCGATCCAGGCCCGATCCGACTGGCCGCGTTGCCGGGCCCGGGTCAGACTGCGGGCGCACGAATAGCCGCCGACGAGGAAGAAGATGCCGAGCATCTGCAACATCCAGGTCGACGGTTGCAGCCAGGACAGATAGCGCATCGGGCTGTCGATCCGCAGCGCCCCGGTCTGGTCGGCGACCAGCGCCCCGACCAGCCAGTGCCCGCCGACGACACCAAGGATCGCCAGCGCCCGCAGTCCGTCCACCACCCTGTCCCGGTCCATCCGAGCCTCCCCATTCGGCATGCCAACGACGCTAGGAATTTCGGCGGCTCGGAACGATCCCGCTCACCAGCCAATCGCTGGTGGGGCCTACCCCACCCCTAGGGGGACGGCTGGCCGGTGGTTACTGACGAAAGTTGGGGCGACTGCTGACGATCGGGCCCTGTCCCGCTGCTCCGGGCTTCATAGCGTGGTGAACATCTGACCGGCTGGTACGGGAGCAACTCGATGAGCAGGAAATTTGTTGGCGCGCTGGCGGCCCTGGTGGCGTCGGCGGCGGCGGTCGGTACGGTTGCGATGCCTACTGTGGCGTACGCCGAGACGGGTGGGATCGATCCAGCCGCGGTCGAGCACTACGTCACGGAGTACGCGGAGCGGGCCGCCTATCCCGGCGTGGCGGTCGCCATCACCCGGGGCGACACGGTGTTGCTGACCGCCGGTTACGGTCACGACTCGGCGGGGGCCGCGATCACGGCGGCCACGCCGATGCCGGTGGCCTCGGTCAGCAAGTCGTTCACGGCGCTGGCGGTGCTGCAACTGGTCGAGGCGAAGAAGGTGGCCCTCGACGCGCCGGTGCGCGACTACCTACCGGAGTTCCGGATCGCCGACCCGCGCGGTGAGCGGATCACCGTACGGCAGTTGTTGAACCAGACGTCTGGGCTGACTGACGGCACGCATCCGGAGAAGAGCCTGCCGCAGCCGGACTCCCTGGCGGGGGCGGTCAGCCGGGCGCGTACCGCGAAGTTGGCGGTCGAACCGGGGACGAAGCATTACTACACAAACACGAACTTTCACATCGCGGCTCGCCTGGTGGAGGTCGTCGCCGGTGAACCGTTCGGTGACTACCTGCGCCGGCACGTCCTGGAACCGGCGGGGATGCGGGCGAGCGTCACGATCGACAAGGCCCCGGGTGACCTGCCGACCAACCTGGAGAAGGGCTACGTCTACGCGTACGGGGCGTCGATTCCGACCACGGAGCCGAACCGCTTCGTCAACGGGTCGGATGGGCTGATCACGACCGCCGAGGACATGGCCCGGTGGCTGATCGTGCACAGCAACGGTGGAAAGTCGGCTAGCGGCGAGCAGCTCATAACGCCGGAGAGCATCAAGATGATGCACACCTCGTCGGATCCGAGGTGGACCTACGGGCTGGGCTGGGACACCGAGGCTGGTGGCCGGGTGCGGCACAGCGGAATCTGGTTCACCCACACGGCAGGCCAACTGCTGCTGCCCTCCGGTCATGGCATCGCGGTGATGACCAACAGTGGCATCGGCCTGGGCAACGAGGGCACCAACGAACTCGTGAACGGCCTGGCGACGATCGTGCAGGGCGGTACGCCTTCGGTGGGGGCACCGATTCGACTGATCATCGATGTCGTACTCGGTGGTCTGGCGCTGCTCAGCCTGGCTCTGGGGATCCGGACGCTGCGACGGGTGCCGGTCTGGGCGCGGCGGCTGGCGGACCGCCCGATCTGGCGTCTCGCCCTGCGGCTGCTGCCCCGGTTCGTCCCGCTCGCCTTCCTGATCGCGATGCCGACGTTGCTGGGCCTGCTCTTCGCCGGTGGACGGGACCTGACCCACTTCCAACTCCTGCACTACTCGGTCGCGTTGACCGTGTGGCTGGTGGTGGCATCCCTGATGGGGGTGAGTGTGACGGTGGCCCGGGTCACCGCCGTCCTGCGGCTACGTAGGGCGCGGGTCGGCCGGGTCGACTGTGACGTGGACCGCATCGAGGAACATCGGGCTCCGGTCTGAACTTGAGTCTTACACGCTCAACTCGACGTGATAGCAGGTGTTCGATGTCCACTCTTCCGGTTCTGCCCCTGGTCGACGAAGTCCTGTTGCCCGGCATGGTCATCCCGGTGACCCTCGACCCGACCACCCAGGCCGCCGTCGACGCCGCCCGCGCGACCGGCGACAAGCAGCTCCTGGCCGTACCCCGGGTCGACGGGGAGTACGGCTCGGTCGGCGTGGTCGCCACCATCGAAAAGGTCGGCCGACTACCCAGCGGTGAGCCCGCCGCCGTGATCCGGGGCCTGTCCCGGGCCCGCATCGGCTCCGGCGTACCCGGGCCCGGTGCCGCGCTCTGGGTGGAGGCCAGCGAACTCGACGAGCCGGCACCCGCCGGCCGGGCCAAGGAACTGGCCCGCGAATACCGCGCCCTGATGACCTCGGTCCTCCAGGAGCGGGGGGCCTGGCAGGTCATCGACGCGATGGAACGGATGACCGACCTCTCCGAGCTGGCCGACTCGGCTGGTTACGCGCCCTGGCTCACCCTGGCCCAGAAGATCGAACTGCTCGGCGCGCCGGACGTCACCGCCCGACTCGAACTGCTGGTCGGCTGGGTCCGCGACCACCTCGCCGAGCAGGAGGTCACCGAGCGGATCAGCACCGACGTCCGGGAGGGGCTGGAGAAGTCCCAACGGGAGTTCCTGCTCCGCCAGCAACTCGCCGCGATCCGCAAGGAGTTGGGCGAGGACGAGCCGGACGGCTCCGCCGACTACCGGGCCCGGGTGGAGGCCGCCGACCTCCCCGAGAAGGTTCGCGAGGCGGCACTGCGCGAGGTCGGCAAGCTGGAACGGGCCAGCGACGCCTCCCCGGAGGCGGGCTGGATCCGTACCTGGTTGGACACGGTGCTGGAGATGCCGTGGTCGACGCGTACCGAGGACAACACCGACCTGGCGCAGGCGCGGGCGGTGCTCGACGCCGACCACGCCGGCCTGGCCGACGTGAAGGACCGCATCCTGGAATACCTGGCGGTGCGCAACCGGCGGGCGGCGCGCAACCTGAGCGTCGTCGGCGGGCGCGGCTCCGGTGCGGTGCTCGCCCTGGGTGGCCCGCCCGGCGTCGGCAAGACCAGCCTCGGCGAGTCGGTTGCCCGTGCGCTCGGCCGCAAGTTCGTCCGGGTGTCGCTCGGCGGCATCCGTGACGAGGCCGAGATCCGCGGCCACCGCCGGACGTACGTCGGTGCGCTGCCCGGCCGGATCGTCCGGGCGCTGCGCGAGGCCGGGTCGATGAACCCGGTGGTGCTGCTGGACGAGGTCGACAAGATCTCGGCCGGCTACGCCGGTGACCCGGCCGCCGCCCTGCTGGAAGTCCTCGACCCGGCGCAGAACCACACCTTCCGGGACCACTACCTGGAGGTCGACCTCGACCTGTCGGACGTGCTGTTCCTGGCCACCGCCAACGTGGTCGACGCGATCCCCGGCCCGCTGCTGGACCGGATGGAACTGGTCACGCTCGACGGCTACACCGAGGACGAGAAGGTCGCCATCGCCCGTGACCACCTGCTGCCCCGACAGGTCGAGCGGGCCGGTCTGACCGCCGACGAGGTGGGCATCGCCGACGAGGCGTTGGCCCGGATCGCCGCCGAACACACCCGGGAGGCCGGGGTACGCCAGCTCGAACGCGCCCTGGCCCGGATCCTGCGCAAGGTCGCGGTCGGGTTGGCCACCTCCGACGAGCCGGTACGCGTCGACGTGGACGACCTGACCGGCTACCTCGGTCGGCCCAGGTTCACGCCCGAATCGGCCGAGCGGACCGCCGTACCCGGGGTGGCGACCGGGCTGGCGGTCACCGGTGCCGGTGGCGACGTGCTCTTCATCGAGGCGACCAGCATGGAGGGTGAGCCGGGGCTGACCCTGACCGGTCAGCTCGGCGACGTCATGAAGGAGTCGGCGCAGATCGCGCTCTCCTACCTGCGCTCGAATGGTCGCAAGCTGGGGCTGGACCCGAACGCGCTGGCCGGACGCCGCATCCACCTGCACGTGCCGGCGGGTGCGGTCCCGAAGGACGGCCCGAGTGCGGGCATCACCATGGTCACCGCGCTCGCCTCGCTGGCCTCCGGCCGGGCGGTACGCCCCGAGTTCGGCATGACCGGCGAGGTGACCCTGGCCGGTCGGGTGCTGCCGATCGGTGGGGTGAAGCAGAAGCTGCTCGCCGCACACCGGGCCGGGCTGACCGAGGTCATCATCCCGGCGCGCAACGAGCCGGACCTGGACGACCTGCCGACCGAGGTACGCGAGGCGTTGACCATCCACACCCTGGCCGATGTGGCCGACGTACTGGCCCTGGCCCTACGCCCCGTCGAGGATCTCGGCGTGGCTGACCCGGCCGACGCCCCCACCCTCACGGCCGCCTGAGGCGCAAGGCTGAGGTGTAAGGCTGAGGTGTTAGGAAGGGCCCCTTCTTATCGTTTTTTGTGCAGAGGAAGGGGCCCTTCCTAACACCAAACCCGCCCGGCGCTCGATCAGGCGAACAGCTCGTCGATCAGGCGAGGTGTTCCAGGTCGCGGCGCAGGAACTCAGCGGTGTACGAGCCGGAAACGGTCAACAGGTCGCGGGGAGTGCCCTGAAAGACGATGTTGCCGCCCTGACTGCCACCCTCCGGGCCGAGATCGATGATCCAGTCGGCGTTCTTGATGACGTCGAGGTTGTGTTCGATGAGGACGACGGAGTTGCCCTGGTCCACCAGCCGCTCGATGATGTCGAGCAGGTGGCTGATGTCCGACATGTGCAGCCCGGTGGTGGGTTCGTCCATGACGTACACGCTGCCGGCCTTGTGCAGCTCGGTGGCGAGTTTGACCCGCTGGCACTCGCCGCCGGAGAGGGTGCTCAGCGGCTGGCCGAGCTTGAGATAGCCCAGCCCCACGTCGTTGACCGCCCGGAGTACGTCCCGCAGCTTCTTTTCGGTGAAGAACTCCACCGCCTCGGCGGCTGGCAGGTCCAGCACCTCACTGATCGACTTGCCCCGGAGTTTGTGTTCCAGCACCTCCGGCTTGAACCGCTGCCCCTGGCACACCTCACAGGGGGACTTGATCCCCTCCATGAAGGCCAGGTCGGTGTAGATGATGCCGAGCCCCTGGCAGTTGGGGCAGGCCCCGGTGGAGTTGAAGCTGAACAGCCCGGCGTTGACCCCGTTGGCCTTGGCGAAGAGCCGGCGGATGCCGTCCATCATCCCGGTGTAGGTGGCGGTGTTGGACCGGGTCGAGGTGCTCACCGACGACTGGTCGATGACGATCGCGTCCGGGTGCTGGCCGAGGAACACGTCGTTGATCAGGGTGCTCTTGCCCGAGCCGGCCACCCCGGTCACCACGGTCAGTACGCCGGTCGGGATGTCCACCGTGACGTTCTTCAGGTTGTGCAGGTTGGCGTCGACAATCGGTATTGCGCCGGTGGGCGTACGGAACTCGCTCTTCAGGGGCAGTTTGTGCCCGAGGTGACGGCCGGTCAGGGTCTCCGCGTCACCGAGCTGCTTCACGTCTCCCTCGTAGACCACCTGCCCGCCATACACTCCGGCCCGGGGGCCGATGTCGACCACGTGGTCGGCGATCTCGATGACGTCCCGGTCGTGTTCGACCACCAGTACGGTGTTGCCCTTGTCCCGCAGCTTGACCAGCAGTTCGTTGAGCCGGTGTACGTCTCGGGCGTGCAGCCCGACGCTCGGCTCGTCGAAGACGTACATCATGTCGATGAGGCTGCTGCTCAGGTGCCGGACCATCTTGACCCGCTGCGACTCACCGCCGGAGAGCGTCGTGGTCTCCCGGTTGAGGCTGAGGTAGCCGAGGCCGATGGTGACCAGGTTCTGTAGCCGGTCCCGCAGGCTCTCCAGGACCGGGGCGACGGTCGGTGCCTCGATTCCGGCCAGCACCTCGACCAGCTTCGACACCTCCAGTGCGGAGAGCTGAGCGATGTCGTACCCGTTGATCTTGCAGCTCAGGATGGTCGGGTTGAGCCGGGCGCCCTGGCATACCGGGCAGGTGGTGGCGGAGACGAAGCGCTGGAAGACCTCCCGGTTACGGTCGGACATCTCGTTGATGTCCTTCTTGAGGTAGAGCCGGGTGAACCGGTCCGCCAGTCCTTCGTACTTGGACGGGATCTGGCCGCCCTGCCACTCCAGGGCCACCTTGATGCCGCCACCGTCGCCGTGCAGCAGCATCTGCCAGCGGGCCTCGTCATAGTCCGACAGCGGTTGGTCGTTGTCGAAGAGTCCCGAGTTGGCGTAGATCTTCCAGTACCAGGTGCCGACGGCGAAGTCCGGGTGCTGGATCGCACCCTCGTTCAACGACTTCGATCGGTCGAGGAACCTGTCCAGGTCGAGGGTGACGGTACGGCCGATCCCGTCGCACTCCGGGCACATGCCCTGCGGGTCGTTGAAGGAGAAGACGTTGGAATAGCCGACGTACGGCTCACCGATGCGGGAGAAGAGCAGCCGCAGCAGCGGTGAGATGTCGGTGATCGTGCCCACCGTCGAACGCGAGTTCCCGCCGATCCGCTTCTGGTCGACGATGACCGCGGCGGAGAGGTTGTCGATCGAGTCGACGTCGGGCTGCCCGTACCGGGGAAGGCGGCTGCGGGCGAAGGCGGTGAACGTCTCGTTGAGCTGCCGCTGTGCCTCGGCAGCGATGGTGTCGAAGACCAGCGACGACTTGCCGGAGCCGGAGACCCCGGTGAAGACGGTGATCTGCCGTTTCGGGATGCGTAGCGAGACGTCCTTCAGGTTGTTCTCGCGGGCACCGATGATTTCGATGTGGTCGGTCGGCAATAGCGCTCCTCGATTCGAATGGCGGCTGAGATTTCAATGGACGGGCCGGTCAGCGGCTGGTTGGGCCGGTCAGCGACTGAGCCGGCGGTAGCGGCGTACGGAGAGCGGGAAGAAGATGGCGGTGAGCAGCGTCGGCCACACCACGGCCATCAGGACCGCGTGCTGGGCGATCCAGGAATCGCCTTCCCAGCCGGGGTTGCCGAAAAGCTCCCGGGCTGCGGAAATGGTGGCGGACAGCGGGTTCCACTCGGTGACGAGGGCCAACCATCCGGGCATGGTCTCGGGTGCCACGAAGGCGTTGGACAGGAAGCCAAGCGGCCAAACCAGGAACTGTAACACCGCTACGGCCTCGGGATTGCGGATGACCAGCCCCAGATAGATGCCGATCCAGAGCAGGGCGACTCGAAGTAGTAACACCAGGCCGAGGGCGAGCAGGGCCCGGCCGATGCCGTCCCGCCAGTGCCAACCCACCGCCAGGCCACACAGGAGCATGACTGCCAATCCGACGAGGGAGTTGAGCATGTCGGCGGCGGTGCGGCCCGCGACGACGGCCGACCCGGCCATGGGCATGGAGCGGAATCGGTCGGTGATCCCTCGGGAGGCGTCGGTGGCGATCCCGGCGAAGGTGGTCTCGATGCCGAAGACCATGGTCATCGCGAACATGCCGGGCATCAGGAATTCGCGATACCCGCCGCCACCCGGCACGGTCATTCCGCCCCCGAAGAGGTAGGCGAACATCAGGAGCACCATGACCGGAAACGCCCATCCGACGGCGATCTGGAGGGGATGGTTGGCCCAGTGCGCCAGCTCGCGGCGGGTGATGGTCCAGGTGTCGACGATCGCCCAGCGCAGTCGGTCGAGAGGCGCTTGGGATCCTCCGGAAACCAGTACGGTCATGCCGTCACCTTCTGTCCGCTCGTCGCCTCGGCGACCCTGGTGGGTTCACCGGTGAGGTGCAGGAACACCTCGTCGAGGGTCGGGCGGCGCAGCGCGATGTCCTCGACGGTGATCTCCTGGGCATCTAGCTGCCGGACCAGTTCGATCAGCGTGCCGACCCGGTCGCGTGCGGGCACGCTGATGCGGCGGGTGTCGGGATCGACCTCCGGCTCCCTGTCCGCGATCCTGCCGATCAGTGCGGCAGCGGCGGGTAGGTCGATGGCCCGGCGCAGGACGACGTCGATCCGATCTCCGCCGAGTCTTGACTTGAGTTGGTCGGGGCTTCCGGCGGCCACCACCTGCCCGTGGTCGATCACCGAGATCTCGTCGGCCAACTGGTCGGCTTCGTCCAGGTACTGCGTGGTGAGCAGTACGGTCGTGCCCGCCTTCACCAGGGTGCGGACCGCGTCCCACACCTCGGTCCGGCTGCGCGGGTCGAGGCCGGTGGTCGGCTCGTCGAGAAAGAGGACCGACGGTGCCAGGATCAGGCTGGCAGCAAGGTCGAGCCGGCGGCGCATGCCGCCGGAGTAACGTCCGACCGGTTTTCGTCCCGTGTCAGCCAGTCCGAACCGGCTCAGCAGCTCGTCGGCGCGCTGGCGCGAGGCTCGGGCACCGAGGTGGTAGAGCCGGCCGAACAGTTCCAGGTTCTGCCGTCCGCTGAGGCTCTCGTCGACCGCCGCGTGTTGGCCCACCAGCCCGATGCGTTGACGTACCTGGTTGGCCTGATCGACCACGTCGAAGCCGGCGACGCGGGCCCGGCCGCCGTCGGGACGCAGCAGGGTCGTGAGGATTCGTACGGCAGTGGTCTTGCCGGCTCCGTTCGGTCCGAGTAGCCCGTGCACCGAGCCGGTGGGCACGGTCAGGTTGAAGCCGTCGAGGGCGGGTGCTTCGCCGAAACGTTTCCGTAGCTCCTCGGCGACGACGGCCTGGTCGATCGAACTCATCAGACCCCCTATATTATACGACGTATAGAGTTAAGGGGTTGAAGAGTAGCATACGATGTACGGAGTTTCGTTGCGAGGAGAATGGTCGAGGTGACGACGGAACATACCGGGGGCGGCGACCCGAAACGCAGCATCGAACTGCTCTGGGGGCTCCAGGATCGCCCCCGCCGAGGCCCCAAACCACGCTTCACCGTGGCACAGATCGCCCAGGCCGCGATCGACCTCGCCGACCGGGAAGGGCTCACGGCGCTGTCCATGCGCCGCGTCGCCGACCAGCTCGGCGTCACCGCCATGTCCCTCTACACGTACGTGCCGAGCAAGGCGGAACTGCTCGACCTGATGCTCGACACCGCCTATCGGGAGATGGTCCGCACCGAGCCGGCCGACGATTCGTGGCGGGCACGACTGACCGCCATCGCCGATGACAACCGGATCCTCTACGAACGCCACCCATGGCTCGCCGACATCTCCACCGGCCGCCCACCGCTCGGCCCTGGTGTCATGGCCAAGTACGAGCACGAACTCCGGGCACTGGACGGGCTGGGCCTGGACGACGTGGAGATGGACGCCGCGTTGACCTTCCTGCTCGGCTTCGTACAGACCTGTGCCCGCGCGGCGGCCGATGCCCGAGCCGCCGAGCACGAACGCGCGATGAGCGACCAGCAGTGGTGGGAGTCGAACGCGCCACTGCTGGAGAAGGTCTTCGACACCACGAAATACCCGACCGCCGCGCGGGTCGGTGCCGCCGCAGGCGAAGCGCATGGTGCGGCATACAGCCCGACCCACGCGTACGACTTCGGCCTCGATCGAATCCTGGACAGTCTGGCGGTCCTGATCGAGGCGCGCACCGGCTGACGGCCGACGTGTCTCAGCCGTACCCGTTGCGGTCGGTGAGTTGCTCGATGCCGGTGAGGCCGTCGTGCAGCACCCGTGCGGCCGCCGTCGCGTCACCACCGGCGCTGAACAGGTCGGCGAGGGCGACCGTGGCCTGGGCCAGTTCCCGCCGGGGCCCGATCCGGCGGTACAGCTCGATGGCGGTACGCAGGCAGCGCTCGGCCCCCGCCTGGTCGCCGTCGTCGGTGGCCAGCAACGCCAGCACCCGGTACGCGCGGGCGGCCCGGAGCGGGTGGGGCGGCGTCGGGTCGGGGGCCGCCGTGCGGCCACCGGCCAGCGGTACGGGGTTCACCGCGTCGATCGTCGTCGGGTCGGTGGCGGCCAGGGCCGCGTCGAGCAGCGCCCGGGCCTGCGCCGGCCGTCCCAGCGCACGGTGCACCTGGGCGAGGTCGACTCCGGTATCCAGAGCGGCGTCGAGCTGTCCGGTGGCGGTGTAGTCCCGATGCGCGGCGAGCAGGTCGGCGGCGGCCCCGGCGACGTCGGCGTCGACCAGCCGGGCCCGTCCTCGGATGTGGTGACAGCGGGCCAGCTCGGGGCGGAGCATCGCCTGGGCACGGGCTCGTCGGGCCTGGTCGAGGGCGGTGGCGGCGCACTCGGACCGGCCGGCGGCGAGCAGCGTCCGGGCCACCGTGAGGTGCAGGTCGGCTGCCGTGTCGGGATCGGGCGGCCCGGCCAGGGCCAACGCCGCCTCGGCCGCCTCGATGGCGGCCTCCTCGTCCCCCCGGTCGGCCTGGCAGGCGGCGAGCTGGGCGTGCAGGGCAAGCAGCGCGGCGGGATCCGGGTAGCCGGTCCGGTGCAGCTCGTCCCGTTGCGTACTCAGCAGGTAGGCACCGTAGCCGGCGGCTCCCCGCAGCCGGGCGCAGGCGGCCTGCTCGGCGACCGCCTCCGCGCGTAGTCGCGGGTCACCATCGGCGAGTAGCCGCCAGGCCGCGTCGAAATACCCGCTGGCTCTTTCCACCTGCTCGTCGGCTGTCGAGGCTGGCTCGGTGTTCTGGCTGGTTCTGCTGGCCAGGGCCAGGGCCAGGGCCAGGGTCAGAGCCAGCCGACCGAGGCCCAGTTGGCAGCGGGCGGCCCGGAGCGGATCGTCGGTGGCGGCCTCGGCCACCCGCTGATACGCGGCCACCACCCGCCGGTATTCGGTGGCCATCTGCTGGTGTTCGGTTGCCGCCTGCTGGTGTTCGGCTGGCGCGCGGTCTGGGTCGATGCCGGCGCGGGGCTCGGCGAGAGTGCTGGCAAGGGTGAGGGCGAGGGCGTCGGCCTCGGCCAGTTCGAGGTCCAGCACGATTGTCGAGGTGGCCGGCTCTCCGGTCGCCAGTTCGACCAGCGGTATGCCCAGCCGCTCGGCGAAGTGACTCAGCGCGTCCGTGGACGGAATCCGTCGGCCCCGTTCCACGGAGGAGATGTAGGCGGCGGTGTAGCGGGGTTCCGCCAGGGCCCGTTGGGTGAGCCCGCGTGCGGTGCGTAGCGCGAGGATGCGCTGCCCGACCTCGGATTCCATCCCGCCTCCCAGCTTTCCTGATCCCGTTCGACACCCCGACCGGTACGCCCCGACGCCGCCCGTCGGGACAGGCCGGTCAGGGCAACCGCTCGGCCATGAGCAGCCCTCGTCGGAACACCGCCATCGCCTCGTCGGTGCGGTTGGCGGCGAGCAGCAACTCGCCCAACTCGCGGCAGGTGACCATCAACTCGGCCGTCATGCCGGCCCGGTCGTACCGATTCGCGGCCCGGCGGAACAGTCGCTCGCCGTCCGTCGTGTCGCCCCGGGCGGCAGCGAGCCGACCCAGTAGCCGGTCGGCCTCGGCCATTCCCTCCACGTGGTGTGAGGACCGGCAGATCCGGGCCGCCTCGCTGGCCAACTCCGCCGCCTCGGTCTGCGCGCCGGCCAGTCGTCGGGCCTCGGCCATCTCCAGCGTCGCACCCGCGTAGTCCTGGATCGCGCCGACCTCGCGCAGCAGCGTACGGGCCCGTTCGAACTCGACGGCGGCGTCGACCGGCCGTCCCACCCGGCGCAGGACGAAGCCCCGCGCCCAGTGGCAGATCCCGATCTGCCGGGTGAGGCCGAGTTCGGTGTAGAGCCGCGCGGCCCGGTCGAGCATCTGTTCACTGTGGACCAGCTCGCTGCCGACCTGCCGCAGCTGCGCGGCGGTGGAGTAGAACCGGGCGACCCACTCCGGGTTGCAGACGCGGGGCAGCAGCGGCAGCGCCTCCCGTTCGAGCTGGCGGGCCCGGTTGCGCCAGTCCAGCTCCAGGAAGACGTACATCAGCATGGTGAGCAGGCGTACCTCGGCGTCCGGGTCGGTGACGGGCTCGGCGCGTACCGCTCGAAGCTCGTCCTCCAGGAGGGCGACCGCGGGCATCGATTCGCCGCTGTAGAACCGGCAGTACGCCTGCCGGGACACCAGGGCGGCGCGAAGTTCGGGCCGCCCTGGTGGGAGCAGCTCCAGTGCCCGGTCGAACTCGGCGACGGCGGTGGCGGTCTCGCCCCGGTGCAGGGCGACCTCGCCCGACAGGTATACCGCCCGGCACCGTAGCTCCGGTAGGGCGTACCGGTCAGCCAGCTCGTACGCTTCCGTCGCCGCCTGGGCCGCCGCGTCCACCGCGCCCTGGAAGAGGCGCCGACGACCGTCGACGAGGGCGGTGGTCAGGGTCTCGGCGATGCCGGGCGGTCGGCCGTACCGCAGGTCGTCCGGGTCGACGTCGAGCCGTTCGGCGATGTGCCGCAACGCCTGCTCGGTGGGGATGCGGATGCCGGACTCGATTGCGGCGAGGAACGCCCGGGTGTAGCGGGGTTCGGCGAGCTGCCGCTGGGTCAGCCCTCGGTCGTGCCGCAGGGCCCGGATGCGATCACCGAGCGCGTCTGGCGGGACGCTCCGATCCGGGGCGGCATTGGTTGCGCTGCCCGGCTCAGCGGCATTGGTTGCGCTGCCCGGCTCGGTTGCGGCGGTCGCGTCGCCCGGCTCGGTCGCGGTGGGCACGCCGGTCGCGGCTGTCAGGTCAGCCGTCACTCGATCTCCTCGCATGTGGTGGGTCTCAGCCTAGCCGGCACCGGCCGGACTGGCGGTCCGCCGAGTACGGCCACCGAGATGGCCTGTAATCGAAAGTTTTCTTTATTGACACCCGTCGTGGCGGCGTCCTACGGTGCAGGGCAACAACATTGCTAACTGTTGTTACATCTGTTGTTGCCACTATCCCCTCCTGTCTTCGGCCTGCTCACACCCCCGAACCGGAAGGAATCCCGATGTCCAGAAAACCCACGATGCTGACGGTGAGTGTCCTCACCGCAGTGGGGATGGCCGCCGCCGTCGCGCTCGCCGGTAACGCCCTCGCCGGTACCGCAGGGAACGGCGCGACCCCGGCGGCCGGTGCCGGTGCACCGGCCGGTATGGAGCCCGCCGCGTTCGCCGCGATGCAGCGCGACCTGAAGTTGACCCCCGCCCAGGCCCGGGACCGGCTGGCCAAGGAGGACCGTGCGGCCCGAGCCCAGCAGGTGCTCCGGCAGACGCTCGGTGCCGGCTACGCGGGCACCTGGCTCTCCGCCGACGCCAGCACCATCACCGTGGCCGTCACCGACCGCGCCCACGAAACGGCGGTACGCGCCATCGGCGCGACCCCGAAGCTCGTCACCCGCAGCGAGGCCCAGCTCGACGCCCTCGTCGGCCGCCTCGACGCGTACTCGGCATCGGTGCCCAAGACGGTCAAGGGCTGGTACGCCGACGTCACCAGCAACGCGGTGGTGGTGCTCAGCGCCACCGGTGTCGACCCAGCCGCCGCCGCGTTCGTCAAGGCCAGCGGGGTGGACCCCGGCGCGGTACGGGTGGAGACCACCACCGAGAACCCGCGTACCTACATCGACGTGATCGGCGGCAACGCCTACTACATGAGCGGCGGCGGACGCTGCTCGGTCGGCTTCTCGGTCAACGGCGGATTCGTCACTGCCGGCCACTGTGGCCGGACCGGCTCCCGGACCACCCAGCCCAGCGGCACGTTCCGGGGCTCCAGCTTCCCCGGCAACGACTACGCCTGGGTGCAGGTCGACGCGGGCAACACCCCGCGCGGCCTGGTGAACAACTACGCCGGCGGTACGGTCGCGGTGGCCGGCTCGCAGGAGGCGGCGATCGGTGCCTCGGTCTGCCGTTCCGGCTCGACCACCGGATGGCGTTGTGGTGTCATCCAGCAGAAGAACGCGTCGGTGACCTACCAGGAGGGCACCGTCACCGGTCTGGTGCGCAGCAACGCCTGCGCCGAGCCGGGTGACTCGGGCGGCTCGTGGCTGGCCGGCAACCAGGCGCAGGGCGTCACCTCCGGTGGCTCCGGCACCTGCTCCTCAGGCAACTCCGTCATGTACTACCAGCCGGTCAACGAGATCCTCCAGGCCTACAGCCTGACCCTGATCACCTCGGGTGGGCCGAGCCCCACCCCGACCAGCTCGCAGACCTCGAACCCGGGCGGTACGTGGGCACCGGGCGTGACGTACCAGCCGGGCGCGACCGTCACCTACGGCAGCCAGACGTACCGGTGCCTCCAGGGGCACACCTCGATGGCCGGTTGGGAGCCGCCGGTCGTACCGGCGCTCTGGCAGGCGATCTGACCACGTACCCGATCGCCGGCTGAGTCCGGTGGCGAAACGACCCGGGTGGCCCGGCTGATCCGATCCCCTCCGGTCGGGCCGCTCGCATCACCGCTCGGCACCACCAATGGTGCCGGGCGGTGATGGCCCATTCGAGCAGCGGTTTCCTGCGGCGATGCCCAGGCTCTCCTGCGTTGCTGGTCAGGCCGGTGTCGCCGGCTGGGCGGCGTTCCGTGTTGCCGGCTGGGCGGCGTCCCGTGTTGCCGGCCGGGTCACGGTCGCCCACGGCGATGCCGGGGGCGAGGCCGACCGTCCGGCCGCCGCCGCCGCACAGCCGACCATCCCGCTCGATACGGTGAGCTGGACTGATTCACGCGGATCGGCCGGCAGCGCAGCCACAGCACGGGTGCCGCCACAGCGGTGAGCGCCAGCAGTATGAGGCGGGGTTCGCAAAACTTGCCCCGATCGGGCATCCTGTCACTGTCCTCTCACAAAGAGTGATCATGGACGGGCCCCTCGCATCGAACTGAGTTCCAGGTCAGTCGGACGACGCGAAGGACCCTGACCCGCCCGCCGCTTGCGACGGGATGGCTGAAGGAACCTTCGCCGATTACGGATATGTCGGGGAAGGCCCAGACGCACTGTCCCGACAAACACCGTTGTTGTCGGGTCCAATGACCAAGGACAACCAGCATGCCCACGGGCCCAGACCCGACACCAAAGCCACGAAAGCCCCGGCCACGTACGCTTGACGACGACACCGTGCGCAAGCGCTGCGCTACCCCGGAGGCTGCCGCCTACACCCTGTACGTCCGTCAGCTCATCGAGGAGCACTACCAGCTCGATGGTCAGGCCACGATTCTGCGCGTGGCGGAGGACCGAGGAGTCCTGGTCGTCGGCTTCGACCGGCGGTCACTGTCCGAGCAGATCAGCGGCAAGTACAAACGCGGGCCGAACTGGCCCACCACCGAGATGGTTATTCGGGCACTGCCGAAGGGATGTCACACCGAGGCTCTCCTGGCGCATGCGGCCGCGCTCTACCGGCGGGCACGCAAGGAAGCCCCACCCGGCTACAAGGGAGAAATCAGTCGCCTCGACGACGATCCGGTGCTGCCCGAGGTGCCGGAGAGCGGACCACCGACTGTCGAACAGCTCCAAGCCAAGATTGCCCGGATGCGACGCCGACACCATGAGGAGACCACGGGGCAGTTGGAGTCAATCCGCATGGCGCAGCGGCAGCGACGAGATGCCGACCTGCGGGCAGACCAGCTCGAAACGGAGCTTCTGAGAGTGCGGGAGCTGTATCTCGGCGCGCGTACCGAGGCGGCCCAGTTGGCGACCCTGCGCGAGGAGTGCGCCCGGTTGTCGGTCGAGCAGGAACTGCTGGCTACGCCCCAACTGCGGTCGCGGCGCATTCTCGAACTGCCTGAGTTGTCCCACGCTCAGCAACGAGTACGAGTGGGCCATCTCGCCCATGCGATCGATCCGATCGCGCCGCGCTGGCGGCGGGCGTTGGCCAGGTATCTCTGCACCTACGCGGAGATGCTGGGAATCACCATGGCCGAGCTGTCGATACGGGCCGGGATCAGCCCGGCCGTCGTACAGGACACCCTGACCGGTCGGCGAGCACCCACCGATGTCGACCTACGTGATATCGGCGAGGTGCTTCAGGTGCACATGGGAACCGCGTTGTACCTCGCGACCGAGGCCCGCAAGCCCGAGCCGTCGACTTCGTTCGAGGAAATCACCTGGGTCCTTCCGGATCTCGCGCAGTTGCCGACCTTGCCACCCGACATCCCGGACGTTGTCGGAGCCGGTTCCGACAATCGTGCATCCGATTCCGACACTGCTCCGACAGCTGGAAACCTCCCCGATCGAGCCGAGCCGGATGGCGCTGACTCCCGGTCCGCCCGCCGATGGCGACGACCGACCTCGTGGCGGTTCTGGTCACGGCGGGGCCGCCGCTGAAGGGTTGGGTGTGCGCCGGCCCCGCCGATTCCGGGTGCCCGTCGGGTTGCGTTGCCGCGCAGGTCGACGGGTGGCTGGTCAGTTGTCGGTCTGGGGTGTGCGGCCGGGTCGCCACATGGGGTGGATGGTGTGGTGGCGGGTCAGGTGCAACGGTGGCCGTGCCTGGTAGCCGTGGCGGGCCAGCAGGTCGCGATGCACGTCGCTGAAGGCTTCGGTGTAGGCGGCGGTGCCGTAGCGGTCGAGGCGGCTGTGATGGTGGTCGAGCAACCTGGCGGCGATGCCGGTGGCACGGTGGTCGGGTGCGATGGCGAGTAGGGCGAGGTGTTCGTGACCTGTCTCGGGACGTTGGCCGTCGAGGAGTCGACCGAGGGTGGTGAACCGTTCGGTGTGCTGGTGGCAGGCGGCGGCGAGGCGGGCCTCGTACGCGGCCGGTGGTGGGATCTGCCGGTAGCGGTGGAACCAGACCCCGGCCCCGATGAGCCCGTCAGCGTTGGCGAGGACGTCGACTTCACCGAAGAAGAGGGCGTGTTCGACCCAGATCCGTACGGCCTCGGTGAGGACGGTGGGGCGTTGCTGCGGGCCGGGGACGAGCCATTCGGCCAGGGGCAGATCGTGGGCGGCGTCGGTGACGAGCGCGGCGACGGTGGCGACCTCGGCGTATCGGGCACGTCGTACGACGGGTGCGTGGGCGGCGACCATCACTGCTCACCATCGCTTTCGCCGTTGGCTGTTGCGGGTGGGTTCTCCTTACGCGGTTCGGGATCCGGCTGCGGTACGGGTTTCGCGGGCGAATTCGGGACCGGCTCGTAGTCACCGCTGTACATGACGCACCACCCTTCGGGAAACGATCAACGAAGCCCTTAGCGATCAATTGGTAACCGACTGTTGCTGCTTTGTGTTTCACGGCGTACAGTGCCCGGCGTAGTGGAGCAGTTACACCGCCCAGATGAATGCTCTGCAAACATCTAAAACGTCCCTTCAGGAGCTGGGTATGAACCATGCGCTGCGGTCGGCGATGATCGAAGCTGGGGAGACCGCTGACTCGCTTGCGGGAAAGGTCGGAGTGGACCCAAAAACCGCTGCACGGTGGGTGACGCAAGACCGGATACCGCATCCTCGGCATCGGACCGCAGCGGCGGCCGTCCTCGGCAAGGACATCGGGGATATTTGGCCGGACGTCTTCAAACGACGGGAAGCCGCATGGTTTCGTCCCTGGGCAGAAATCGAGCGAGAGGCGGTAGCGCTCCGCTGGTACGAGCCGGCCTGGGTGCCAGGGCTGTTCCAGACCGAGGCATACATCAGGGCGACGATTGCTGGCGAAATGCTGAGTGTCGAGGCGGTCGAGCGGTTTGTAGCCTCGCGACTCAAGAGGCAGGCCATCCTCAGGCAGGATCAGCCGCCCCTGCTCATCGCGGTGATCGACGAGTCGGTGATATGGCGGCTCGGCGAGGGTGACCCGATGTTGCGCTCGGCGCAGATCGAGCACCTTGTCGGCCGTGCGGAGCTGCCACATGTCGAACTTCATGTGGTTCCGGCCAGTGCCGGGCTCTATCCCGGGCTTGGTGGACCGTTCATCCTCGCCGAAATGCGGGACGGTGCTCGGGCGGTGTATGCGGACAGCCAGCTCGCAGCGCACATCCTCGATCGAGCGGAAGACGTTGCTACCCTGGCGAGTAGGTGGGAGCGCATTCGGAGCCTTGCGCTTCCCGGTCCTGCGTCACTAGCCCTGATCAAGAAAGTGGCAGCATCATGGATGACCTGACTGGCGCCGTCTGGCGCAAGAGCACCCGCAGCGGTAACAACCAAGGTGCCTGCGTCGAGGTTGCCGACAACCTGCCTGGCGTCGTCCTGGTTCGGGACACCAAAGACCGTGACGGCGGCACGCTGGCCTTCGGACCGGCGGCGTGGGCGGGCTTCGTTTCCTCCGCGAAGTCCGGCGCGTTCGAGCTTCACTAGTTACGACCACGTACGTCGAACCCCGGTTCTCCATGGGAGAGCCGGGGTTCGGCGCATGAACTATCGAGCTGCACCCCGTACGCCTTCCTCGGCGGTCCGATCAGTGCCCCGTCCACAGTTGCTTGAGTTGGAGTTTCAGCAGCTCAGCGTCGTCATACAGGTTGGGTTGTTGTCGAGGATGTGTCTGCCGCGGTCGATGGCATGTGGTTGTCGGGGGGACTAGCTTGTCGCATCGGTGGTGTGTCTCGGCGAGCCCCGGTGGCAGGCCCGTAGTCACCTGCTCGGACTGCCCTTGGCTGCAAGAACGGTGGGACTCTGGCCGAGGCTGCTGGGGGTGAGACCCCGGAAGCCGGCCGGGGCGCAGCGGCAGTATTCCGGCATCGCCGGGCGGACCGAGACCTGCCAGTCGGGGTGTTTCCGGCCTACGCCACCGTCAAGGGCGCGCGTTGGTTGACCGGGGGCCAACTGTTCGGGGCGGTGTGCCGACGGCGGGTTGTCGCGGGTAGGTGGGCGACCGCAGCCCTCGCCGGTCACGATAACCCCGGGATAGTGTTTTTTTCGGTTCTGTAGCATCCGTCCACGATCGTCGTTACGTTCATCCCGCGCCAACCGTCGGGCTTATCTGTCCGCAGTGATTCGACTACCGTGAGGATTCCCAAAAGGAAAGAGAGGGACCTTAATGCCGTTGTCGGTAGCGGATTTCGCGGCGCTTGGGAACACGCCGATCACCATCAAGTCATGGTTCTTTCCGAATGTGTATCTGCGCATGGACGGTGCCGGGGTGACGACCTTCAGTGGGTCTGGTGCCGGGACGGTCAACTGCCAATTCGGGGCAGGGCCCTTGGAGAAGTTCAAGCTTCGCCCGCAGGCGGACGGTTCATTCTCCTTCGAATCGGTGACCTGGCCGAATGTGTATCTGCGTATGGACGGTGCCGAGGTGCCACCCATCCCCGGGGGGCCTGGCGGTGGCACGGTCAACTGCCAATTCGGCGCGGACACCCACGAGAAGTTCAAGCTTCACCAGCAGGCGGACGGCTCGTTTGCCTTCGAGTCGGCGGCGATCTTCCCAAACGTTTATCTGCGCATGGTCGCCCACGATGTGAAGGCTGCCACCAACAATGGTGGTGGGATAGTCAACTGCCAGGTTCACAACGGCAACGGCATCTTCGGGCCCGATAACGCCGGCCACGAGAGATTCATTCTCGACGTGGCCAACTAGCCACCGCCCCGGCGAACAGTGGAACCCTGGTTGGAGAACCCGACTGGGACGTGTCGGGTGTGGTGATTCGCTGATAGGACAGGCACGGCTTTCTGATGCCCATGTGGTGTCGAAGCCGACGATCGTGCTGGAAAGCCGTGCCTGCGCCTGATGCTCCAGTCGTAGCTGTGTCTTCGCTGGTAGTGGGCTTTGTTGGTGTGGTGTTGGTGCCGGCGTCGCCACCGTGGCCATCGATGGGTGCGCCCAAGGGGGTGGTGGTCAGGTGTGCCAGGAGACGGCGGACCTTGCTGCGACAGCCTGCCCGAGTCTGGACCGGCGGGACACCGCTAGCGGCGTGACAGCTAGACCCGAGAATCATATGGCCATCGACTGCGGTGGACGCGACGATTTCGTGGCCTTTCTTCAGCGGTTCGTGGCCACCTGCAAGGGGCACGGAATCACGGGCCGGGGCCTCGGGAGCTGACAGCTCGCGTGTGTTGGTGCTTTCGAGGGCTTGGTGATCAGAACACCATGGCCGTTACCGGGTTGCTGTAAGGCCCATGGCGTTCTGATCACGTTCGTCGTCGCTGTCGACCGAGTGGAGTGTCAGGGGCTCGTGACGGCGGTGGCTCGGCCAGTCGACACGCACCTCAACCGCCTCACCGCACCTCACGCGCCCGTGTGCTGCCGCTGGCGTTGGGCGGTGTAGCCCTTGAGCACGATCGCGTCGGACTTCTGGAACTGCCCGACCAGGATCTGACGCATCGGCCACCGGGTCATCATCCGTATCGCCCGGGCATTGGCCTCCGGCGAGGAGCGACTCTGCGGCGAGATCATGCCGGACGTCCCGAAGTCGAGCATGACCCATCACTGGCGGAGCCTGCGCGAGAGCGGAGTGATCCGCCAGCGCCCGTCCGGCCGCAAGCTCTATCTCATGTTGCGCCGCGACGACCTTGAGGCCCGTTTCCCCGGCCTGCTCGACCTCGTCCTGAACGGTGGACGCCGCCCCGCAGCCAGCTGCCTTGGGCTTCCTCGCGCTCCGACTCCGTCCGTACGGGAGGGCGGCCATGCCGCCCCCGTACGCCGCCTATTCCGAGGGCAGTTCGGCGTGGCCGGGTGCCAGTTCCTGGCCGGAGAGCTGCTGGATTGCCGCCATGATTTCGTCCGTCACCAGCCGTCGAGCCCGGTTGGCGTTACCGTCGGGCGGCTGGGTGAAGCGCAGCGGCTGTCCGAATCGGACCGTGATCCGGCCGAAGCGGGGCAGCCGTGCACCAACCGGCTGGACTCGATCGGTGCCGAGGACGGCGACCGGTACCACCGGTGCGCCGGTGGCGAGCGCCAGCCAGGCGACCCCGGTACGGCCGCGGTAGAGCCGGCCGTCGCGGGACCGGCTGCCCTCGGGATGGATCCCGAAGACGCGGCCGGCGGCGAGGACCTCGCGAGCCGCCTCCAGTGACGCCTGTGCGGCGCGGTGGTCGGTGCGATGCACCGGGATGGCGTCCATTCCGGTGAAGAAGGCCCGGGTCAGCGCACCCGTGAGTCCTGGCCGACGGAAGTATTCCTCCTTCGCGAGGAAGGCGACCGGTCGCGGTGCTACCAGTGGAATCAGGAAGCTGTCCAGGGCGGAGAGATGATTGGCGGCCAGGATGACCGGCCCGGTTGCCGGAACGTGGTGTCGTCCCTCGACCTCGGGGCGATAGGTCAGACGCAGCAGGCCGGCGAGGGCCGGCCGTACGCCAGCTTGGATCAGCACGTCGTCGGCTCGCTGCGGGGTGGCGTAGGGAGGTGGGCCTCGACCGCGGTCCGTAGCAGGAGGTCGACGTCCTCGGTCTGCGTGGCGAGTTGGAGGCTGCCCCACAGGGTTAGTTGGGCGATGCCTTGCAGGTTTGCCCACAGCGCGCCGGCGACCACGGCCGGCGGCCGGTCCGTCGTGGCCCGGGTGACTGCGCGCGCGACGAGCTGGACGAGGATCTCGAAGAGTCGCAGGCTGTCCTCCCGCAGGCCGATCTGGTTGCCGCGCAGCAGGTCGTGCCGGAACATCAGCTCGAACATGCCGCGGTTGGTACGGGCGAAGGCCAGGTATTCCCGGCCCAATTCGTAGACCTGGGCGCGCGGGTGGGCGTCTTCGTCGAGTAGCGGCTCGATCCGCCGGGCGAGAGCGCGGTAACCCTGCTGCGCGATCGCTGCGAGCAGGCTCTGATGGGTGGGGAAGTAGCGGCGGGGAGCGCCGTGTGACACTCCGGCGCCGCGCGCGATCTCCCGAAGGGAGAGCGCCTCGACGCCATCGCGGGCCACCAGGTCGACGCCGACTTCGACGAGACGGGTACGGAGGCCGCCCTCCGACTGCTGTTGCATAGACACTGTCTACCAAACGCAATAGACACTGTCTACTTCCAGTCGAGGGAGTCGGGTCGCGACGGTTCGTCGAGTCCACCCGTCGGTTGCGTTCAAGATCTTGGACATGTAACGTCCAGGATGTGCGGATGAGCGAGGGTGTCGAATGGGCGTTGCACAGCTGCCTGAATCTGTCCTGGGTCGAGTCGGGTCAGGCGGTCCGGACGGCCACGTTGGCGGCGTTCTACGAATTGCCCTCGGCTTACCTGAACAAGCAGCTACAGGCGTTGGCTCGGGCGGGCATCCTCTCGTCCACCTCGGGGCCGCGTGGTGGTTTCCGGTTGGCCCGCAGCCCTGAGGCGATCACGCTGCTCGACGTGGTAACGGCCATCGAGGGGCCGGAGGAGGCGTTCCGCTGCGACCAAATCCTGCGGCAGGGGCCCGGGGGTGACGCGGAGACCGACTATCGACAGACGTGTCTGATCTCCCAGGGTATGCGCCGAGCGGATCTCGCCTGGCGGCGCGAGTTGGCTGCGCAGACGCTCGCTGACATCAAGTCCGCAGTGGAGCGGCAGTTCCCCGCCGCTCCGCAGAACACCCGCAACCGGCTTGCTGCGCTGCGCGCCTGACGGGCAGCCGAGGCTTCTGTGGCAATTCCCGCGTAACCGTATTCTGGATATTTTTTATCCGCGATTAGATCCAAGGAGAGATGATGTCCCCGATCCAGCCCCAGCCGTTCTTCACCATCAAGGCGACCGACGCCGAAGTCCTCGCGGATGGGCCCACCAGCCTCATCACCCTGCTGGCCGACGCGGACGACACACACGGCGCGCTCACGGTCAACCGCGCCTTCCTGGCCAAGGGATCACCCGGTGCGCCGCCCCACTTCCACACCCGGATGGCAGAGACCTTCTTCGTCATCGATGGAGTCCTACAGGTCCTGGCGGGGGAGCAGATCCTCACCCTGGAAAAGGGCGACCTGCTCGTCGTCCCCCCGCACCTGCCGCACGCCTTCGCCCCAGCCCCCGGCGAGGAGGCTGACGTCCTGGTCAGCTTCAGCCCGGGAATCGCGCGGTTCGACTACTACCGACTGTTGGAACGCGTCTACAAGGGTGAAGCCGACCCGAAGGAGATCGGTGCCTCATCCGAGAAATACGACAACCACTACTTCGACAGCCCGGCCTGGCGGGCCCGCGCCGCCGGCTGACCGGACTCGGATAGGCGGTGGCTCGCCTGCTCGGTGCGTAGCAACTCCCGCGCCGAACGGGCGAGCTGCTCGTCGTACGGCCGACCCAGTTCACGCGCGAGTTCGATGGTGCGGTCGAGCAGCGGCAGCGCCTCGTCATAGCGCCCCGCCGCGCGGCACGTCTCAGCGTAGGTGTGTAGGCAGTCGATTTCGAGCTGTACCTCGGCCAGCGGTTCCAGCAGCTCGAAGGCGCGCCGATGGTGTTCGAGCGCCTTCTCGGGAGAACCCATGACCCGCAGCGCGACACCGAGATAGTTGTGACACCACGCCTGGTTGTGCGGGAGATCGTTCTGCTCGGCCAACCGCAGCGCGTCATGCAGCATCCGCAGCGACTCCGCCGGATCGTCTGGCGCCAGTGCGACACCGAGGGTTACCAGCCCGGTGATCTGGGCAGGCCCGTCGGCCAGCGCGACGGATGCATGGGCGAGTTCGACGGCTTCGCTGTGCCGGCCGAGGTGCAGGGTCACCCATCCATCGAAGGCCAGCGCCTGGGACTGCCCCGCGCGGCGACCGATCCTCTCGAACAGGTCACGGGCCTGCCGGAAGCGTGCCTGTGCCGCTTCGAGGTCGCCGAGATCCCGGCGTACGAAGCCGATGCGCAGCGCCAGACCAGCTGCGAGGTCGTCGTCCGGCCCGGACTGCTCGGCCAGTTCGTAGGCGGAGAGCGCCTCGGCGAGGCGTCCGGCAGCGGCATGGACGAAGCCGAGGTCCGCGAGCAGCGAAGCCCGCTGCTGGTCGCGGCCGAGCCGTGCTGCGGCGACTGCGGCGGCTTCGAGCAGCCGTGCCTGGTCGTCGGTGCCACGGTGCCGGAAGAACCAGACCCGCATGGCCTGTGGCAGCTCGACCACCACCTCGTCCGCACCCAGTCGTACGGCGGCATCGAAACAGGCGACCAGGTTGACGTACTCAAGCTCGAACCAGGCCATCGCCCTCGCCGGATCGCCCGGCGAGGGCTCCCGCCGGTACGGCGAGGGCAACGTCCGATCGTGGGCGACCGCCTGCGCCAGATAGTGGCGTAGGACCCGGCGCAGCGCGGCTTCCGCCTGCGGCTCCTCGTCGGCGGCGAGGTCCGCCGCGTATCGCCGGATCAGGTCGTGCATCCGGTACCGCCCGGGGGAGAGTTCCTGGACGAGGTGGGCGTCGACCAGCTCCTCCAGCGCCGCGCCGAGCCGGTCGGGTGGCAGGTCGGTGAGCGCGCCCGCCACCTCCACGTCGAAGTCGGCACCGGGCAGCACGCCCAGCAGGCGGAAGATACGGCGCTGGACCGAGTCGAGCTGCTGGAGCGACATGCCGAACACGGAGTCGAAGCGGCTGGGGGTGGTACGTAGCCGCTCAGCCAACACCGCCACGGTCCAGCCGGGGCGGTGGCGAAGCCGTGCGCCCGCCATCCGTAGCGCCAGGGGGAGCCCGGCGCACTGCCGCAACACCTGGCTGACCGCTTCCTCTTCGGTGATTGTCAGCCCGGCCGCCCGGCTGAACAGGTGCGCGGCGTCAGCGTCGGTCAACGGCTCCAGGGACACCGGCGGCACGCCGTCCAGGCTGACCAGCCGATGGCGGCTGGTGATCAGGACTGCGGACTTTCCCGCGCCGGGGAGCAGCGGGCGTACCTGCTCCGCGTCGACCGCGTTGTCGAGCACGACGAGCGCCCGCCGCCGGGACAGCTCCGACCGCCAGAGCGCCGCGCGTTCGGCGGCACCTGACGGGGGGTGCGTGATATCCAACGCGCCCAGCAGCCGGCCCAGCGCGGCCTGCGGCTCCAGTGGCTCCTGGCCCGGCGTGAAGCCGTGCAGGTCGAGGTAGAGCCCACCGTCCGGATACGAAGGGGCGAGCCGGTGGGCCACGTGCACGGCCAGGCTGGTCTTGCCCACGCCTGCCATGCCGTCGATCACGACCGCGCCGGCGCTGTGCAGCAGCCCTTCGACCAGCGCCGACTCCGCTTCCCGGCTGGTGAAGTCGAACAGGTCGGCCGGCAGGTCGTTGCGGCGTGGGGCGGGTGCCGCGCCGGCCTTGGCGGCCTCGGCCCACACCCCGCGCAGGGGCCGTGGGTCGCGACCCACGGACCGGCACAGCGCCACGACGGCCTCCCACGGCGGCACGAGCCGACCGGCCAGGTATCGGGACAGCGACGAGCTGCTCAGACCCGCCTGGCTGGCGAGGGCGCGCAGGCTGAGCCCGCTCATTTCCTTGATCCGGGCGAGCTGAGCCACCAGTCGCTCCTGGGGGCTGGACACGTGCAACACCGTACCTGTCCCGGTGCAGACGAACGCATCGGCGTTGCGTTTGCGCTGCTAGACCGGGTTCTAGGTGTCCCACGGTGTCCCACGGACCGCGCGGGTCCCGGCCCGTCGATGGTCGGATCACTCCTGTCAGCAACACCCACGACCGTCAGCAACACCCACGACCGTCAGCGACACCCACGACCAAGGAGAAGCGATGTTGACCGAGCGCATGCCGAACCCGGCGGTTCTGATCCCCGAGGCGATGCCGGCCCTGATGGCCGTCAACAAGGCCATCGCGGGCGCCGGGATGGACGGCAAGGTACTGGCGCTGAGCCACCTGCGGGCCAGTCAGATCAACGGCTGCGGACCCTGTGTGGCCGGGGGTGCCCACCAGGCCCGCCAGCAGGGCGCGACCGACGACCAGGTGCACGCCGTTGCCGCGTGGCGGGAGACGCCCTGGTTCAGCGACGAGGAACGCGCCGCGCTGGCCCTGACCGAGGCCGTGACCCGGCTCGCGGACCGGTCGGACCCGGTGCCGGACCAGGTGTGGGACGTGGCCGCCAAGCACTTCGACCAGAAGGAGTTGGCCGCACTGCTGCTCAACATCGCGATCACCAACGCCTTCAACCGGCTCAACGCGCCGACCCGCCAGCAGGCGGGCAAGTGGTGACCTGTTCCTGATCGCGGCCGAATAGCCAGATTTTCACCAGAGAGAGGAACGCTGCCATGGCGACCACGACCAAGACCACCACTACCACCAAGACCACCACCACCGCCAACGGCGAGAAGTACGACGGATTCACCGACGAGGAGCGCGCCGCGATGAAGGAGCGCGCCAAGGAGCTGAAGACGCGCGCTCGGCGGGGTGCCAAGGCCGACACGGAAGGCGAGGTGCTCGCGAAGATCGCCGAGATGGCGGATTCCGACCGCGTGCTTGCCGAGCGGTTGCACGCCGTCATCAAGGCCAACGCGCCGGTCCTCACGCCGAAGCTGTGGTACGGAATGCCCGCGTACGCCCGCGACGGCAAGGTGGTCTGCTTCTTCCAAAGTGCGGCGAAGTTCAAGACGCGGTACGCGGTGCTCGGCTTCAGCGACGAGGCACACCTCGACGAGGGCACCATGTGGCCAACCTATTTCGCGCTGCCCGAACTGGCCGCCGACTACGAGGCCAGGATCGCCGCACTCGTGAAGCAGGCGGTGAGCTGAGGACGGGGCACCTCTCCAGCGGAATGCCGGGTCGGCAGGCCCGGCGTTCCGCTGACGTTGGTATCGACGGACACCGTCAGCGGCACCGGCGACGGTGTGGGGCCAAGGTCGCCGGTCTACCGGAACTTCCCGGTAGCTGGTGCCCGTCATGGGACGGCCCGCGAACGGGGAGCAGCCAGCGAGCCGACCCCCCGTTCGCGGTCTGCGGCGTTACGCCGCCGGCACCGAATCGGAGGTGACCGAGGAGTGGGACGCCCGTTCCAGGAGTGCCGGCAGGATCGTGGCGATCAGGACGCAACCCCCGACCACCGCGCCCAGCGCCCCCCACGACACGTCGAGCGCGATCGGCCCGGCCACCCGTAGCAGCGCCAACCACAGTCCGCCCAGCCCAGCTACGGTGACGGCTGCCGCGAGGACCACCCCGACGGCGACGGAAACCAACGACTCGGCCAGCGCGTACCGGAGCACCTGGCCACGATCGGCACCGAGCAGACTCATGACGCGCCGCTCGCCGGCGCGGTCCGGTGCACCCATGACCAGGGTGTTGACCAGCGCAATCGTGGTGTAAGTCAGCAGGATTCCGAGCACCATCAGCAAGCCGAGACGACTCGCGTCACCCTGTGCGGCGGCGGTCGCTGCCGACCACTGCGGCTTGCTGACGACAGCGGCGCGATGCCCCCGGGCGGCGTGGCGCAGGGCCGCCTCCACGGCCGTCGGGTCGCTGCCGGGACGGACGTCGACCAGGGCCTTCGACGGCAGGTCGGCGCGGGCGTTACGGGGGCTCACCTGTGCGGCCGTCGTCGCCCCCAGCGGAAGCAACCCGATCACGCGCAGACGGGTCTCGGTGCCGTCGGCGAGCCACAGTCGGACGTTGTCGCCCACCCGGTATCCCCAGTCCTGCTCCACGACGATTGCGTCGTCCGGGACAAGCTCCGTTCCCTCCGCCGGGCGGCGGTTGAGTGCGGTGTCGCCGTCAAGGGTGTAGACGCTGCTTTCGCTGATGGTTGACACGTCGGCACCGGGCACCGCCCGCAGGCGAGCCGTCAATTCGTTGTCGAGCCCTGCCGTGCCGTTGGGCAGCACCAGGTAGTCGGCCTGCACCGACCGGCCGCCGGCCGCCGCTTTCGCGGTGTCGGTCATCGTCGAGGCGGTGAGCAGCATCGCGGGCAGGGCCACCGTCATCAGTACCGGCGTCGCGAGCGTCGCGGTACGCCGCGCCGAACTCGTCACGGTGGCCGCCACCAGCATGCCGATGGCACCCCCCGATCGCTGGAACGGCAGCGTGAGCAGGCGGGCGGTGGGCCGGACCACCGCCGGGGCGAGCAGCGCGGCGGCCGCGATCAGCAGCATCAGCACCGGCATGTACGTCTTACGGTTGGTCGCCGAGCCAGGGTCGTCGATGGCGGTGAACGCCATGCTCACCAGCGCGGTGGCCAGCGTGCCGAGGCCGAGCACCCAGCGGCTGAGCGGCATGTGTCGGGTCTGCACCGTGGCCTGGCGCAGCGCCTCACCCGGCCGGATCCGGCTGGCCTGCCACGCGGCGATCACCACGGCGAGCAGGGCGACGAGCACGCCCGTACCGAAGGCCAGGTACGCCGGTACGGCGGAGTTGCTGACCGTATCGATCCAGTCCGGAGCCATGCGTCGCGCGATGAGCCAGTCGAGGAGCGCAGGTGCGGCGTACGGTCCGGCGACCGCGCCGGCTGCGGCCGCAAGGCTGGAGACGACCAGCGCCTCGGTGTAGATCATCCGACGGATCTGGCCGGGTGTGGCCCCGGCCGCCCGGAGCAGCGCCATCTCCCGGCGCCGCTGGCCGACCGCGAACGCGAAGGTCGCGGCCACCACGGCGATCGAGATGAAGATGGCGAACCCGAGGGCGATGCCGGCGATGGTGTTGGCGTTGTTGCGGGCGTCGGCGTCGCCTTCCCGGTTTGGGTCCAGTCGGGCCCGCGCGTCGCCGACCAACACCCGGGCGTCGGTGCCGACCGCCGCGCGGACCTGGGCCTCCGGCTGTCGGGTGAGGAGCGCGTCGATGCGGGGGGAAAGCTCTGCGGCACGGGCATCGGTGAAGAAGAGACAGATCTCGCGAGTGGGGCTGTTGAGGCCGACGACGGTGTACGGGCGTACCCCTGCCGTCGTGATCACCTGGACCTGGTCGCCGGGCCGGGCCCCCGCACTCACCACGATCTCGTCGTCGGTTGCCGGCGCCCGACCGGCGAGGAGTGTCTGCCCCGCCGCCGTTCGGGCCGACCAGGGCCGTCCCACACTCCCGCCGGGTCCCTCGGCCAGCGTGGCGGGAAAGACCCGGTCCGCGACCGCGTCCGGCAACCGGGCGGCCGTCGTGGCGGGAACTCCGCGTCGCTGCGCCAGTGGTTCCGTCTCCGTACCGCGCCAGGTCGGCACGTTCAGCTCGTCGACGCCCACCACGACGACCGTGACGTCCTGGTAGCGCTGCGGTTCCCGGTCGGGGGCGCTGATCGTGGTGGCGAGCACCTGGCCGAGCGCCGCGACCAGCGCCGCCCCCAGGGCGAGTGCCACGAACATGCCGACGAACGAGCGCCACCGGATCCGCAGCGTCGCCAGAGTGAGCATCAGCATGCGGTCGCCTCCAGCCGGGCCATGTGGATCATGATGGCCTCCGCGGTCGGCGCGGCGATCTCACCGTCGATGCGGCCGTCGGCGAGGAAGAGGACCCGGTCGGCGTACGCGGCGGCGTGCGCGTCGTGGGTGACCATCACCACGGTCTGGCGGCGCTGGTCGACCAGTTCCCGCAGCAACCGCAGCACCTGCTCACCGGAGCGGCTGTCCAGCGCGCCGGTCGGCTCGTCGGCGAAAAGCACCGCCGGCGCGGTCAGCAGCGCCCGGGCAATCGCGACGCGCTGCTGTTGTCCGCCGGAGAGTTCGCCCGGCCGGTGCCCCCCGCGATCGGCGAGACCGACCGCGGCGAGACTGGCGAGCACCTCGGACCGGCGGGGACGGCGCCCGGCGAGCCGCAATGGCAGGGCGACGTTCTGTTCGGCGGTGAGGGCCGGCATCAGGTTGAAGGACTGGAACACGAAACCGATGCGTTCTCGCCGCAGCAGGGTGAGCCGTCGCTCGCTGAGCGAGGTCAGCTCCTGCCCGGCGAGGCTGACCCGGCCGGAGGTGGGCCGGTCCAATCCGGCCGCGCACTGCAGCAGGGTCGACTTGCCGGAGCCGGAGGGCCCCATGACAGCGGTGAAGGATCCGGTGTCGAAGCTGACGGAGACACCGGCGAGAGCGGTGACCCCGTTGGCGTAACACCGGGTCACCTCGTTGACCTCGACGACGGGTACGGAAGGCATGCGCTGACGCTATGAAGATCGATTCCGGCGCGGTACCGGACACGTGACTGGTGTAGTTTCCGATTTCATGCTGCTGGGGCGGGACGCTGACCGGGCTGTCCTGCGGACCGCCGTGGAGCGGGCGCGCGCTGGTTACAGTGCCGCACTTGTGCTTCGGGGCGAAGCCGGCATCGGCAAGAGTGCCCTGCTCGACGACACCGCCACCGGCTCGGGGCTGACCGTGCTGCGCTGCGCCGGGTACGAATCCGAGGCGGAGATGCCTTTCGCCTCGCTTCACCTGCTGCTCTATCCGGTGCTCGGCCGTGCGGAGGCACTGCCCGAGTTGCAGCGCACCGCCCTGCTCGGTGCGCTCGGGGTGGGCCCGGCCGCCGGTCGTGACCCACTGCTCATCGGTGCCTCCGTGTTGACCCTGCTCGGCGACCTGGCCGAGGACCAGCCGGTGCTCTGCCTTGTCGACGACGCGCACTGGCTTGACGAGTCCTCCGCGCGGACACTGCGCTTCGTCGCCCGGCGGTTGCACGCCGACGCCGTAGCGATGATCTTCGCGGCGCGTCCCGAGTTCGACCCCGCCGGTCTGCCGGAGCACTGGCTCGACGGGATCGGGGCCTCGGACTGCGTCGCCCTGCTGGATCGGTGGGCTCCCGGCCTGGATCGGGTGGCCCGGGAACGGATCGTCCGGGAGAGTGGGGGCAATCCGCTGGCCCTGCGCGAGCTGCCGCGCGTCGTGGGGGATCAGGCCCACCTACCCGGTCCGCTCCCGCTGCCGCAGCGCATCGAGCATGCCTTCGGTACGCGAATCGCACGGATGACGCCGGACGTGCGTACCGTGCTCACCATCGCCGCCGCCGACGAAACCGCCGGGCTCGGCAATTTGCTACGCGCCACCGCGACCTGCGGGATCTCGCGCGACGAACTGCGTGCCGCCCTACGGGAGGCCGAGCAGGCCGAGCTGCTGCGAGTGTCCGGTGGCCGGATCATCTTCACCCATCCGTTGCTGCGGGCCGCCGCGTACCAGCAGGCCGACTTCGACGAGCGGCTGGCCGCGCATCGGGCGCTCGCCGAAGCAGCCGCCGCGGAGCCGGACCAGCAGGCGTGGCACCTCGCCGCCGCGGCGACCGGCCCCGACGACACCGCAGCCCGCGCCCTCGAACTGACCGCCGAGCGGGCGCAGGGTCGCAGCGGACACGCCGCGGCAGCGGCGGCGCTGGAACGCGCCGCCGAGTTGACCGGCGACCCCGGGCTGCGCGGTCGCCGGCTGATCGAGGCCGCGGTCGCGGCGAACCATGCCGGACAACAGAACCGGACTCGACACCTGTTGGACCAGATCGACGAAATTCCCACGGACCCGCTCCGGGCCGCTCGCTACTACGAACTTGAGGCCCGCGTCGCGTTCGACTCCGGGGACGCCGCCCGGGCACACGATCTGCTGGTCGAGGCGTCCACGGCACTCGCCGAGGTGGACCCGGTCGCGGCGCACGCCGTACTGGTCGACGCCGGCCGCAACGCCTGGCAGCTCAGCGATCCGTCGCGGTTGACGGACGCGGCCGAACGGCTGGCGAAGCTGGGGCCTGCCCCGGACGGCCTGGCGGCGGCGGTCGCCGCCGTCACCGGGGCCGCCAGACTGCTCACCGTCGGACCGGTGGATGCCCTGCCTGCCATGCGTCCGCTGGTCGCCGAGGGGCTGCGATCCCGTGGTGCCTACGCCCTCCGGCTCAATGCCGCCTTCGTAGCGGGCATCGTCGGCGATTTCAACGCTGGCGGCAGCATCGCCCGGCAGGTCGTCGACGACTGCCGTGTCGCTGGCGCGATCGGCTGGTTGCCACTCGCACATGTCACACTCGCCACGGCCGAGCTGTATCTCGGACGGTTCCGCAACGCCGTCTCATCGGCCACCGAGGGCTTACAACTGACCACCGACACCGGCCAGCCGAACCGCGCCGGATACCTGGAAGGCGTGCTCGCCTGGATCGCCGCCGTGCAGGGCGACGAGGAGGAGTGTCTGCGCCTCAGCGCCCAGTGTCACGACGGCTTCACCACCCACCGCATCGCCAACGGACTCGCCTGGGCAATCTGGGCCCGAGCGATGCTCGACCTTGCCCATGGTCGCGCCGCCGAGGCCATGACGCGGCTGGAGACGGCCCTGGACGGACCGGTACGGCATCAGGCCCACGCGGTCTACTTCGCCCCTGACCAGGTCGAATGCGCAGTGCGCCTGGGCGAGCCGGAACGCGGCCGTGTGCCCTGCGACCGATTCGGGACCTGGGCTGAGGCGGCCGGGCAGAACTGGGCGCAGGCCGTCTGGCACCGCTGCCAAGGCATGCTTGCCCCCGACACCGACGTCGCGGACCAGCACTTCACGGCGGCGTTGCGTGCGCACGCGGACGGCTCACGGCCGTGGGAGATCGCCCGTACCCACCTGGCCTTCGGTGAGCGGTTGCGCCGGGACCGGCGAAAGAACCAGGCCCGGTCGCAGCTGCGGACCGCACGGGAGATGTTCGAACGGCTACCGGCTCAGCCGTGGGCCGACCGGGCGGCGGCGGAACTGCGTGCCGCCGGAGAGCAGACGCAGGTCGACCCGACGGTCGACCTGCTCGCGGCGCTCTCACCGCAGGAATTGCAGATAGTCAAGCTGGCTCACGCCGGATTGACCAACCGGGAGATAGCCGCGCAGCTCTTCCTCAGCCCGAAGACCGTCAGCTACCACCTTTACCGAGCGTTCCCCAAACTCAACGTCGCCAGCCGGCGTCAGTTGGCGCGCCTCGACCTGCCCGGGTGAGTTGACATCAGCGGCTGCTCGGAGTCGGGGCAGGCAGGGAGCGCCGAGGCGGGTCGTACGTCCAGGTGACCCAGAACTTCTACGTCACCGGCTGGCAGCGTTCGACCTGTACGGGGGCGGTCAGGCCGCCCGCATGCACTGCCTCTCCGCCCCCGTGTCACCGATAACGCTGGCAGTTCGGCGGGGCCTGCGAACAGTAGGTCAGGTGTGGGGATGGTTGGTGATGCCATCCAGGACGGTGATCAGGTTGTGGTGGAAGGTTTCCTCGGCGTTGAGGTGTGCGCCGTCGATGACGAGCCGGGCGACGGTGGGGTAGCGGCCTGTTTCGAGCATGCGTGTCAGGTAGGGCCCGAGGGCGGCTTGCCAGGCGGACTCGTCAGTGCCGGTGGAACGGGCGGTGCGGCGCTCGGCGATCTCTCTGCGGAGCGCTCCGACGATGAACGCGTTGAGGGCGCCCACAGCCCGCCGGAGACCGAGATCGACCGCAGCGTACTGCGTGAACTTCTGCTCGTTTCCCTCCCCGGTGACACGGTTGCGTGGCAGCACCGGCTCGTCGCGGCGACCCCACGACCCGACAGGGGCTGGGATCTGGCGTTCCATGGCGGCCACCGAACCGGCTGCGACATTCTCATCGGCGCGGACGGCGCGCGCTCTGTCGTCCGGCCGTTGCTGGCCGACGTTCAACTGTCCTACGTGGCCACTCTCGTAGAGCTGAACATCGAAGACGTCGACCAGCGCCATCCCGATCTCGCCGAGTTGGTCGGCCCCGGGAACCTGTGGTGCGTCGGCGTGAACCAGATTCTGGCAGCGCAACGCCTCGGCGACGGCAGCCTACGGGTCGGGATCTCGCTGCGTGCAGGCGATCGCCCCATCGACACATTCGGTAGTAAGCGTGCTCTGCTGGACATGTTCGGTGGCTGGGACCCCCGCCCCACCGCACTCATCGAGGCCAGCGGCAGCGCACCGACCCCACGTAGGATCGATGATGCTGTCCTCCACCGCGGCCGACGACATCATCCGCTTCTTCGCACCCCGGCCCACCGAGCCGGCACCCGCAGGTTGACAACGCGCGACGTAGCCGACCTCGTCCCTGTAGACGCTCCTACCCTGGGGGATCAGGAGTCCGATCATCGGCAGTTGTGGAAGCCGAGAAGGTCGCTGCCGAGTCCTGGCAGCGACCTTGGTGCTGGCCGACTGACCTGACTCCTGACGGCCTGGAACCTGAGCTGAGGCGCTACCAGATTCGGAAGCGCTCGTCGGTGCTGAGGAGAAATGCGAAGCGTCCGGCGCCCGCTCGGTCGAGGCTGTCAATGCTGGAGTCCGCAGCCTCCTCCTCGCTCAGCTTGTTGCGACGCTGCCAGTACATGACCTGGTGCAGGAATCGTCGCTGAACAAGGTCTGGGTAGCGATCGGCGATCATGCAGAGGAAATCGTCGACATGTTGTACGTCGATGCCAGCGCCGACTTGGTCGAGACACTCCTGGAAATCCTTGATGTCCCCGTCACGGGTGATCAAGGTATCGACTTTGCCGCTGTGCGCGGCCGCCAATACATGATGATCATTTAGGTCGGTGGGGCAGGGGACGGATTGCGGGTCCCAATGGGCGACCTTAGCTTCAGGGAAATTTTCGTCCAGCAGGTCACGCCAGCGCTCAATCTGCTGTGCCGGCGCGCTTGGGTGATTGCGGCGTAGATGGTAGAAGGCTTCGGCCAGAACGGCCTCGCTCCACCGAAGGTCATAGGCGGTGCGGTGGCTGTCGAGAGCCATCAGCACCAACCAATCACGTAGGCATCGCGAGTATAGGACGTTGGCGTCTACGAACACCGTGAGCGGCACCGGCAGCACGCGTTCAGGCTACCGATGCCGCACGCCTAAAGCGACGGTGAGAAGATCACTCGTATATCCCCAAATCGTCCTGTTCGGCCATCAAGGCTTCATATGCCTCGCGCTGCTCTTGGATCCGTCGTCGACGGTAGGCGAGGACATCTCTTAGCGCTATTCGCCGATGAGTGCCCACCTTGTGTGACTTGATCGAGCCTTTGTCGAGCAAGCTGATCAGCGTCGGTCTCGACACGCCCAGCACTCGCGCGGCCTCACTGGTGGTGAGCTCTCGCGCGACTTCGCTTACGACCAAGCCGTCTCCACGGTCCAGAACGGCGCTTACTTGCCTTAATAGATCGACCACGAGGGCGGGCAGGACGACAGATCCCGCGCTGCCGGCTGCTATGCGTACGTCGCCGTGTGGATCGATTTGAGCGAGGAGGGTGAAGAGGGACTTCAGTGCGTCGTGTTCCGGGTTGTCCTTCCGGTGGGCTGCCTCGGAAAGTCGGAGCGCCGTTGCTTCCAGCGTCGTCGCCGTTGCCATGATCCACTCCTCGCTGCGGGGCCTGCTTTGCGGGGCGGGATTCGTGCACCTAGTTTGCGCGTCACTTGCAGTATCCGCAACTGACTTTGACTTATTTCACCTGGCAGTAGCCTAGTTGACAGCCAGCTTCTTCGCTGCCCGGTCGGTAGGTGCGGCGTCAGGCTGGCTCGTCCAGGCGGCGGCGCTGCTCGACGGTCAGCGCCAACTCGCGGGCACCCAGCGCCTCGTCCAACTGCGCGATGCTGCTCACCCCGACGATCGGCGTCGCGATGGGATCGCCCCCGGTGAGCCAGCTCAGCACCACCTGGTTCCGGGTGGCTCCCACCTCGTCGGCGATCTCAGCCAGCACCGCCAAGCGGCGGGTCGTCCCGGGGTGGTCGTACGCCTCCGGGAATGGCCGGTCGGCCCGGGTGTAGCCGCCGTTGAGCAGGGACGTGTAGACCCACAGGATCAGGCCCGGCTCACTGCGCAGATAATCCAGCGCCTCCGGGGAGACCAGTTGATGTCCGGCGTCGGGCAGCACCGCATTCGGTCGTGGCTGCACGTACGAATAGCGAAGTTGCACGGCGGTGTAATCAGTGATGTTCTGTTCCCGGGCGATCTGGCGGGCCCGCTCGATTCGCCAGATCGCGTGGTTGGACGCCCCGAGCCGGTCCACGACTCCGGCGTCGACCAGCCGGCCGAACGCCTCGACCGTCTCGGCCAACGGCACCGCGCGATCGTCTGCGTGTGCCCAGTAGAGGTCGATTCGGTCGGTGCCGAGCCGCTTCAGGCTGAGCCGTACGGCGTCCTCGATCGCGGAGGCCGACAACCCCTCGGCCGACTCCGGCCAGTTGCCCGGCACCGTTGGCTGCTGACGTACCTTGGTGCTGATCCGGATCCGGTCGCGCACCCCGGGACGCTGGGCCAGCCATCGCCCGATCACCGTCTCGCTCTGCCCGCCGACACCGCTCGGATCGGACCAGAACGAGTAACAGT
The DNA here is from genome assembly GCF_014203835.1 of Micromonospora polyrhachis. Lineage (NCBI taxonomy): Bacteria > Bacillati > Actinomycetota > Actinomycetes > Micromonosporales > Micromonosporaceae > Micromonospora > Micromonospora polyrhachis. The sequence continues at coordinate 3,495,194 of NZ_JACHJW010000001.1, forward strand.
TCGCCGTGTCGATCCAGACACCGCCGTGCTCGACGAAGTGGTCCAGCAGGGCCATCGAGGTGGTCTCGTCCACCTTGGTCCCGAAGTCCATCGCGCCGAGGACGAAGTCACGTCCGCTCATTTCCGTACTCTCCTCCGTGGTTGGTGGGGAGTTCCCACCGTGCCCGCTGGAGCGCGCTCCAGGTCAAGTCGTCCTGTCGAATTCCGGGTGGCAGGCTTGGTGGGATGCGGCACTACTCCCCGGGCGAGACCGTCGAACGGACCGGCTTCAGTATCGACACTCTGCGCTACTACGAGCGGATCGGACTGCTCGCCGACGTCGCGCGGAACGCCAGTGGGCAGCGGATCTTCACCGAGGACCATCTCGCCTGGCTCGACATTCTGCGGTGCCTTCGGGACACCGGAATGCCGATCGCCCAGATGATTCGGTACGTGGAGTGTGCCCGGGATGGGGACGAGTCGTTCGACATCCGCATCGCCCTGCTGGAGGAGCACGATCGGCAGGTCGAGCAGAAGATCGCCGAGATGCGCGACCAGCAGGAACACCTCCGAGGAAAGATCCAGTGGTATCGCCTGGCCCGGCAGCGCACCGGAGAGTCACCAGCCGAGGCGGGCCAGGCAACGGTCTAGCGTGATTCGGCCCGGTGTTCGGCGACGGTGTTGGGGCTGACAACGGTGTCGTGACCGGCGGGGGTCGGTCCGGTGGGCTCGACCGGGGGTTGGTGTCGGGGCGACGCGACGATCGCCGGCCGCTGGGCGTTGGTGAGCCAGCGCAACACCCACTCGACGGGGCCGTAGCGGAACCAGCGCAGCCACAGTGCGCTCCCGGCCAACTGGACCGCGAAGACGACCGCGACGAAACCGAAGAGCGCCAGCGGGGAGAACGTGCCGGCGAGGCCGAAGCCGATGCCGGTGAAGGCGATCAGACCGAGGGCCGACTGGGCCAGGTAGTTGGAGAGGGCCATCCGGCCGGCCGGGGCGAGCGCGGACCGTACGAACGCGGTGCGTGGATTGTGCATGATCCGCAGGAGGGTCGCCACGTAGGCGGCGGCCAGCAGGGGTGCGGTGGCGACGCTGGCCGCGACGGCGAGGGTGTTGCCGTTGCCGCCGCCAGTGGCGTAGGCGATCGATCCGAGCAGCCCGACGGGGAAGCCGATCCACTGGATCCGGCGCAGGATCGGTTCGTTGCCCGATATCCGTGCCAGCCACTGTCGGCGACCGGCGACCATGCCGAGCAGGAACAGGGCCAGCGCGGTCGGTCCCTGCATGCTCACCGCCTGGAGGACCAGCAGCGGTAGGCCCGCGAGGCGTGCCTCGAAGTTCGACCCCCACCCGCCGAGCAGCGCCTGTGTCGCCTGCTCGCCGTTGGCCAGCGCCTCGGCCGGTTCGGGCAGGAACGCCGAACTGTCGAGGAACAGGGAGCTGGAGACCATGCTGAGCAGCACGACGGCGTAGAGGCCGACCGCGATCCGGATCGCGGTGCGGTCGGTCACGTTGCGCAGCAGGAACAGGACGAGACAGACCACGGCGTACGTGGTCAGGACGTCGCCGCCGTAGAGGAGGGCGATGTGTAGGGCACCTATGGCGAAGAGTCCGACGATTCGGCGGAGCATCCGCGACGAGAAGGCGGCCCCGGCTCTCCGCGCGGAGTCCATCTGCAGGGTGAAGCTGTATCCGAAGAGGAACGAGAAGAGCACGTAGAACTTCATGTCGATGAAGACGGACGACAACGTTCGGACGACGTTGTCCAGTCCCGAGTCGAAGGCGGGATCGATCGTCAGGTTCCCGGGATAGCCGGAGGCCATGAACGTGACGTTGACGGCGAAGATTCCGAGGAGTGCGAATCCCCGGATCGCATCGACGTCGAGTACGCGTCGGCCGACGGTCTGCGCAGCCACGTGCGTCTCCAATCATTGTGTATGAGGTACACCGTAGAAGATACAGAGTATGGCATACACAATATGAGTGCCAGGGGTCGCGACTAAAGTTGACGCGAACTAGGTGAGATCGGGGGCAATGTATGGCGAACCGGGCTCTTCCCCTGGTGGTGGCCCGGATGTGGGGCCGCGAGACGGCCTCCCGACACGGTCCCCGGCCGAGCCTCGACCTGCCCAGGATTCTCCAAGCGGCGATCGGGATCGCCGACCGGGAGGGGCTGGAGAGTGTGCGGATGAGTAGCGTCGCCGCCGAGGTCGGCATGGCGACGATGTCCCTCTACCGGTACGTCGGCAGCAAGGACGAGTTGCTGACCCTGATGGCCGACATCGCCGCCCCGGAACCGCCCGCCCTCGACGGGCGACCCTGGCGTGACTACCTCGCTGCCTGGACCCGCGCCAACCGGGACTTCCTCCTCGACCGGCCCTGGCTGTTGCAGATCTCCCGTAGCACCCCACCGGTCGGACCTCGAAGCCTGCGCTGGCTCGATCGGGCGCTCGCCGCGCTCGCCGAAACCGGGCTCGGCCTCGGCGAGCGGATCAACATCGCGAGCACGCTCACCGGCTACGCCGCCAGTCAGGCGGCCCTCGTCCTGAGCATGGCCACCGGCCGAACCACGGCCGGCGGCGACGATGCGATCAGCGGGATGGTCGGCTACAGCGACGTTCTCAGTCAGGTCCTCGACCCAACGGACTACCCGGAACTCGCCGTCGCTGTTCGCTCCGGTGCGTTTGGTGCCGCCGAGGAGTGGGTCGACGAGGGCGACTTCACCTTCGGACTCGACCTGCTCCTCGACGGCATCCAGACCCTGGTGACCCGCCGCGACGGCGGTTCGGAGGTCAGGTGGTGACGGCGACGTGTACGTGGTCGTAGTGGCAGGCCGTGACGGGCGGCCGTTTACCGCTGCAACCTGACTGGGCGTAGCCCTTCCAGTTGCCCCTCGGCGAGTAGACCTTGCCTCGCCACATCACGTGGTCGATCTTGTACTTCTTGTGGTTCTTGACCAGCCAGGCGCGCATCTTGTCGCCATCGGACTTGTTCGAGCCCTTCGCGGCGGTGCCACCCGGGCCGTACATCAGATCGCAGGCCCGGCCACTCGGGTGGTACGGATAGCTGTCCGGAGCCCGGTAGCAGCCAATCCGGTCCCACTTGAAGCCGCCCGCCTTCGCCTTGGACAGCATGGCCCGGTACAGCTTGCACATCTTGCTGGTGGTTCTGCTCGGGCACTTGGCCTTCGCGGCAGTCGTCGTGGCGGCCGATCCCGTCTTTGCCGCATCGGTCTTCTCGGCGGCCGGTCCCGTCTTTGCCGCATCGGTCTTTTCCGCGGCCTCGGTCTCCGCCGAGTCGTCCGCGTCGGTCATCTCCACGCCGTTCGGCTGGACGGTGCCACCGATGCCGCCGAGGGTGTCCGTCGGGTCACCCCAGACGGTTGATCCGGATCCGGCCGCCGGGTAGGAACTGGTCGTCCCGACAATGGTTGTCGGCTGTCCGGACGACTTGGCGGAGACCAGGTTCGACGTGCCGACGATCGCTGCGGCGATCGCCAGTATCGCGAGAAAGAGAGGTAGGGCCTTTGTCCTGAATGTTGTCACCACGATTGGCTCCCAAGGGGAAGTAACGGTCCATCGATCGCGCCCGGCCGACAGCGCTTGACAGCCAATCCACCTGTTCCGTTGCCCTCTTACAAGGCGGAAACGGAGTCCCGGACTGATCCGGACGATCGCGGGTACGACGTCCTGTTCCGAACAGTTCCACCGCCGCTGCTCAGCGACGGGTGAAGGTGAAAACCTCGTGCTTTCCGCCCCTGCACCGCACCTGGATGAGTTGAGCTCCAGCGTCGTCGGTGGCGAAGACGGCACCGATACAGTTTCCACTGGCGCTGGCCGCCGACCGGATGCGGAAGCCGACCGTAGGCGAGGTGACCGGTTCGATGACGAATTTCTGGTCGGCCCGACTGTTGTCACAGTCGTCCACCGCCATCAGCACCTCGTCGATCTTCCCGCCACCGTCGACGGTCACGCAGCCGATGCCCCACCGAGGATGGTCCGCCTTGATGCGGTAGACGTTGCCGCTGACCCCTTCGAGAACCATTGTTGGCGAGGCGGTGGCGCATGGGTATTGGCCGATCACCAACCGCCCCGAGTCGGTGTAGAGCTGAGGTCCCTCGCCGACGCAGAAGCCGGTGTGCGACACCTTGATCCGGACCGGTCCGACCGGTGGTCCGGACGGCTTGGGGGTGGTCGGCGTACTGGCGCTCGGCTTGGGCTTGGGCGTCGCCGTCCTGGTCGGCGCTGCGGAGGCGGTCGCGCTCGGCTCGGCCGTCTCCAACCCCAGATCAGGATCCATGGAGATATCGGCGACGACGCCCGGGTCGCTGGCCTGATGGGTACGGTCGTCGCGTAGGAACCTCGCGGTCGCCCCGATGGCGATGAGCGTCATTATGAACACCAGCACCCCGGAGAGCACCCGGGCCGACCAACCGGTGCGATACATGATCGGCGGGATCAGCCAGCGCAGTCCTGCCGGACGGGGCACCTCGACCGCTGGGTCGTAGCGGTGCAGGCCCACCCACTGTTCGCTCTTCTGCTCGGCCACGGTGGACGCCAGCTTCCCGTCCGCGAACACCGGCACGGTCTCGTGGGTAACCGGCGTGTCCGGTACGGGACTGTCCCGATCAGCGGCTACGACAGCTGGCTTGGCGACCTCCGACGCTGGTGGTGGTAGTACCGACGGTGGTGGTACCGACGGTGGTGGTGGTACCGAGGGTGGTGCTGCGGCCGGGGACGGTTCCACGTCGAGCGGAGCAGGCTGCTGCGGCGCATGGCCGTCCGCCTGTTCCGGCTTCGCGGGGGTGCTGGCGGGCTGGCCGGAGACCGGGGTTGCCACACCGGGATCGACGAGATCGGCCCAGGCGGCGGTCAGCGGGTCCAGGTGGTCGACCCTGCCGAGCATGGTGGGTTGCTCGGTCAGCCACGACCCGGGAACTGCGGTCGGATCGGCCGCTGCTGCCGCTGTCTCGGCCGGTTTTGCTACTTCGGGCGTGGGCACCGGGGCTGTCGGCGCGGGCTGGCTGTTGGTAGCTGGACCGCTGGTCGTCGCCGGATCACCGTGGGTGGACGTACCACTGGTCGCCGCCGGATCACCGTGGGTGGGCGTACCGTCGGTCGTCGCCGGATCGGTGGCAGTGGGCGGTGCCGTCGGTGCCGGGATGATGGTCGGCACGGGCTGGGCGGTGGCGACCGCGATGCGTCTGCGGGCGGCCAGCCAGACCGCCACGGTGGCCTCGTCGCCGCCACAGGCCCGGACGAATGCGGCGACCACGTTCTCCCGGGGAAGGGTGGCCCGTCCCAGGACGGCAGCGGTGGTGCTGTGGGGCAGTACGTCCCCGGCGGTTTCGGCCCGGCGTTGAAGTTGCCGATAGGTCAGCCCCGACCACTGCTTGAGAGCCCGCATCGCCGCGACGAACTCCGGTGGTGAGGTCGCCCCCTGAGGCCCCGGAGCCGTCCCGACCTGCTCGATTGGGTCTGTCCCGCCGTCGTCGCGCCCCGGCACGTCCGCCTCTCCCTGTCGGTGCGGGGGGCGAAACATCCTGACTCGGCATGACGTTCGACTTCGATGCCGTCCCCCGGGTCGAATCAGGGTCAATATTCCATCGCCACCCGAGTATGTAAAGGGTTGTCGCAGCACGTCCGCCGCGTTCGGCGAATTGGAGACAGCGAATGGGATTGGGACGCCATCTGGTCGACCTGCTATCCGGTGTCCGCCTGATGCATGCGGTATGGGGCGAATGCTATGGGCGGCTGACGCGCACCTTGCTTATGTTAATGCTCATCGATCAATGATGCCCTTTGGGTGCCCCGTACCATTTCGAGGAGTCCTCATGCGCAGACGACAGGTACTGCGGCTCGCCGCAGGCGTACTGGCAGCCGCGCTGTCGATCGCCGGTGTCCAGTCCGGCGCCAGCGGCGTAGCCTTCGCCGATCCCGCTGTCGCGGTCCGTACCGTCTACTACGACGCGAGCCGGGCCGGCGAGTTCACCACCAACTTCACCCAGGCCGCCGCGATCTGGAACAGCAGTGTCTCCAACGTACGACTGGTGGCCGGCACCCCGGCGAGCGTGACCATCTACGTCGACAACGGTTGGCCCCGGGCGTACGTGCAGGGCCTCGGTCGGGGCCGGGTCTACATGGGCTGGCAGGCGGTCAACCAGGGGCACGACCGGACGCGGATCGCCACCCATGAACTTGGTCACATCCTCGGCCTGCCCGACCGTCGTACCGGCCTCTGCTCGGATCTGATGTCCGGCAGCAGCGCCCCGACCTCCTGCCGCAACGCGTATCCGAGTGCGGCCGAGGCGACCCAGGTCGACGCGCTCTTCGCCAACGGTCTCGCGCCGGCCCAGCTCACGGCCGACACCGCACCAACCGGCACGGCCCACGTGTGGAGCAACGGCTAGCGCACCGGACACGTGTGGAGCAACGGCTAGCGCGCCGGACCAGTCCGTAGGCGCGGCGGCACACCCCATGGCCGACATCCCGCCGGCCGGACCGCCGCCGTGACCTACGCGACAACGAGGCGTACCGGCTCGTCGCGTCGGTCAAGATGCCGCGATGGGCAGTAGTACCTCGGTCGACGTCGGTCCGACGCTTCTCGTCGTACTGGCCGTGCTCGCCGCCGTCGGTGCGGTAGTCGTCCGGTGGGCCGGCCTCGGGCCCGGGCGGACGGTACTGACCGCCACGCTCCGGGCCACCCTGCAACTCGCTGCCGTCTCGTTGATCATCGTGGCGGTGCTCCGAGCCTGGTCGACGACGATCGCCTTCGTCCTGGTGATGTACGTCGTCGCGGCGGTCACCTCCGCCCGCCGGATCAGCGACCTGCGCACCGGCTGGCTCGCGGCACTGCCCATCGCGCTCGGCGTGGCACCCGCGCTCGCCCTCCTGCTCGGCACCGGCGTCCTGCCCGGTACGCCCCTGGTGGTGCTGCCCACCGCCGGCATCCTGATCGGCGGCGCGATGACGGCGACCAGCCTGGCCGGTCGGCGGGCCCTCGACGAGCTGCGGCAACGCCACGGCGAGTACGAGGCCGGCCTGGCCCTGGGCTTTCCTGAGCGCGTCGCCGCACTGGAGATCTGTCGCCCGGCCGCCGGCCAGGCGCTCGTCCCCGCCCTGGACCAGACCCGGACGGTCGGGCTGGTCACCCTGCCCGGCGCGTTCGTGGGCGTACTCCTCGGCGGGGCCAGCCCGGTACAGGCCGGCGTGACGCAGCTCGTCATCCTGGTCGCGCTGCTCGCCGTGGAGGCGATCGCCATCGGCGTGGTGGTGGAGTTGGTCGCCCGGGGAGCCGTACGGGCTGCCGACGCCCCGAACTAGTTGGGCTTCTTCTCGCAGCGGTAGCGCGGCTCGGCCTCGTACCGCCAGGTGAACTTCTCCCGCCGGATCTCCTTGCCGTCCTTACGGAAGATGCGCCAGGCGTCCTGGGTGAAGCCGTCGATGCCGTTCGTGGCGATGCAGCTCGGCCCGGGTTCCAGGTAGACCGTTTCCGGCCGGGTGATGCTCCGGCGCGGGCTCCACTGGGTGGTCACGCTGTCGTAGACCTTGGTGCTCCAGATCGACACGGTGATCGAGTTGTTGGTCACCGCCGTGTCGATGATCAGCCCGTGCGGGGTGTCGTTGCGGAACTTGAAGTCCAGGGTCGGGTAGATGATGGTCGACTCGATCACCGACGGATACGAGCTGAAGTAGTAGGAGTGCGGCTTGTGCTGCACGTCCTCCAGTCCGGCGTAGTAGGTGGCGTTGAACAGCGTGGTGGTGAACTGCGAGATACCGCCACCCACGCCCGGCACGAGCTTGCCGTCGGAGATGACCGCCGCGTCCCGGTAGCCCTCCGCGTAACCCCGGGGCCCGGTGTGGTTGTTCAGCGAGAAGGTCTCGCCCGACTTGACCAGCGCACCGTCCACCTCCTCGGCGGCCAGCCGGATGTTGTGGCTTCGCGGATGGGAGAGACCGCCGGTGAAGTAGGTGGTGAAGCTGGAGACCTTCTCCTTGATGCCCAGGGTGGGCAGCTCATCGTCGGTCACCTTGGGTTGGACCGCCTTGAGCGTGCCCTTGACCTCGCGACCGACGCCGTTGGGCAGCACCGCCAGCAGGTCCCGGCTGAGCGCGGCGGTGTCCACCTGCCGGCCGCTCTTGCTGGTTACCGGGTGCAGTTTGCCGCCCTGCACGGAGTAGGTGGCGTCCTTCGGGGCCACCTCCACCTTGGCGAGCTGTCCACTGATCGCGGCGCGGAGCTTCTTCTCGTCCACCCGGGGCGTGATCTGCCCGTACTTGTCACCGGCGAGTACGAGGCTCTTGGCGATCGCGGCGGGGGAGATGGTGAGCTTCCCCTTGTCGGTCTCGACCGTGACCGGTGCGGCCACCGCCGGAGTGGCGAGCTGGGCGATGAGGCGGTCCACCTCCTCGGTGCTGGTCGCGGGTTGGACGTCGACCACGGGTATGGTCACCGGCTCCCCGCTGAGCCAACCAGTGCGGACCGCCTGCGCTGATTGTTCGGGGTTGAGCCCTTTACCTGGCTTCGGGTAGACCGCTGTTGGTGTGGTGCCGGTGAAGGTGACACGCGGCACGGTCATCTCCGGGCCAAGCTCGCCAGCGACCTTGCGTAGTTCCGTGTCGAGCCGTTCGGCGTCCACGGTCACCACCGGCTCGACCTCGCGGGAACCGAAGAGCCGGCTGAGCGGGTTCGCCTCCGCCTTCAGGCTCGCGGCCACGGTCGCATCCACGTCCACAGCGAGGCCGACGTCGGCGGGCTTGATCTGAGCGGTCTTCTCCCCGATCCGCACCGTCACCGGCGCGTCGAGGGTCTGCGCCCGGCGGGTCAGGTCGGCGCGCAGCGCCTCGGCGGCCTCGGTCCGGCTCTTGCCACCCACGTCGACCCCGAGTACGACGGTGCCCCGGGGCACCTCACCGGAGTACGCGTAGGCGGTGGTCACACCGATGGTGGCGAGCACGACGGCGGCGGCGCCACCGGCGATCAGTGCCTGACGGGTACGACGACGTGGTGTCCGGTTGTCCGGGGCCGTGCCCGCTGGCCCGGCCGGTGTGGCACCACCACCACTCGGCCCGGTGGCCGGAACGTCGGCGAACGAGATGGCCTTGACCTGAACGGTCGGTGCCTCGTTGGCCGGGACCTGCTTGTCGCCGTACAGACTCACTCGCAACCTCGTTCGGGGCTACGACCGGCGCCCGGGTTGACCTATCCTCCCGCGCCGGCCACGACACTGAATGACTACGGTAGCCAAAGATCTGGGCGGGACCGAGTACGAGGCCCGGCCCACCGCATCGACCAGCTCACTTGATCAATCGGCCAGTAGGATTGTCGGGCACGGTCCGGGGCAAACGACGCGCGGTAACCGTCGAGCCGGGACAGGAATCTCGGCACCCTATCCTCGCAGAGCGCGAGGACGATGTGCGAGCGTGAGGCGCATGACGGTAAGGGCGGCGAACTCATCCGCGAAGACGATGCCCCAGCAGTCCCTCACCTATGGCGGCGGCTGGCTGGACCGGGCGAGCGGATCGCGTACCGATCCGGCCTGGCTCGCGTCGAAGCTGGCCAGTCCCGGCGCGCGGATCATCCCCATGTGGCGGGACCAGTGCCTGGTGACGGGGGAGTCACCCATCCCGGTGCGGCTGGCGGCCACCGAAGCGGCCGAGGTGCTGGCCGTCGCCGCCGAAGGACCGGTGTTCCTGGGGCTCGACGGTCCGGACGGTGTGTTCGCGGTGGACCTGTCGGCTCTGGCCGTGACCAGGGCGGTCGAGGTGACCGGTGCCGACCGGGTGCTGGACGTACGGGCCCTGGTCGGGACACTCAGCCCGAGCGAGGCGGCCAGCCACGCGTACGCCCGGGGCCTGCTCTACTGGCACCGTCATCAGCGGTTCTGTGGCACCTGCGGCGGCCGGACCGACACCCGTGATGGCGGACACCTGCGGGTCTGCCCGAGCGCGGACTGTGCCCGACTGTTCTTCCCGCGCATCGAACCCGCCGTCATCGTTCTGATCGAGGCACCGGAGGCGCCGGACCGTTGCCTGCTGGCGCAGCACCGGGGCGCGCCCGAAGGGGCGTATTCGCTGCTGGCCGGGTTTCTGGAGATCGGCGAGAGCCTGGCGGACGCGGTCCGACGCGAGGTTGCCGAGGAGGCGGGCGTACGGCTGGCTTCGGTGACGTACCAGGACTCGCAGGCCTGGCCGTTCCCGGCGGGGCTGATGGTCGGGTTCCGGGCAGTCGCCGCCACCGAGGAAATCTCGGTCGACGAGGACGAGTTGGTGGCGGCACGCTGGTTCACCCGGGCGGAGCTGCGCGAACGGGTCGCCGCTGGGCATCAGCTCGATCGCCCGGACTCGATCGGCCGGCAGCTGTTGCAGGCCTGGCTCGACGCGGGCGACTGAGCCGGGACGCGGGTCAGTTGACTCCGAGCCGGGTCAGTTGACTCCGAGCGGGGGGTCAGTTGACTCCGAGCGGGGGGTCAGTTGACTCCGAGCGAGGTCAGCTGACGTCGACTTCTCGGCTGGAACTGGTCGGGCAGGAACGTTCTGGCCGATGGGCCAGCCAGCCCATCACCAGCACGGTCGCTGCGGCGGTCACCAACGAACTGCCCAGGACCCCCGGGAGGCTACGTGGCGCGACCAGTACCGCGACGACGACCAGCCCTGCCAGCGCCAGCCACAGTGGACCGGACGGCCAGGGCGCACCGGCCGCCACCTGGGCGTTGACCAGCACGAACACCAGGGCGTAGAGCGCTCCGGTGGCGGCGAAGAGGGGCGCGTACCCGGCCAACCACAGGTAGTCGGCACCACCGGCCAGCCGGATCGCGAACTCTCCACCGACTGCCGAGGCGGCGACGAGCACGACCCCACAGACGGCGGTGACGATCAGCGCCACGCTCCGGGTACGCCGGTCACCCCGAGCCAGCCGGGGCAGGGCGAGCACGGTGACCACCTGCGGGGCCCAGAGCGCCCCCTTGGTGAGCACGCTGCCCACCGCGTACCCGCCGGACTCCGCGACCGACAGCAACTGCCGGGCCAGGAGCAGGTCCGCGTACGACACGGCGAGCATCGCCAGGGTGGCACTGCCAGCGGTGAGCACCGAGCGTCCCCTCAGGACACTGTCCAGCTTCGCCACCGGGTCCGACCCGGTGTCCGCCCGCCGATCGGGAGCCGCGAGCCAGGCCAGGACGGGCAGGGTCAGGTAACCGACCACCACCCCGACCAGCAGGGACCGGGTCAGCCCGGCACCCGCCGCCAGCCCGCCGATCAGCCCGGCGTACCGGCCGGTGGCCAGGACACCCATTCCGGCGGCGAGCCGCAGGAAGCGTTGGTCGCCCTGGAGCTCCCCGAGCCACCGGCCGGCGAGTACGACCGGGACGGTCGTCGCGGCCAGCAGCACCGCCACCGGAACCGGCAGATGCAGGTACGACGTGAGCAGCGGCGTCGTCGCGAGCAGGGCACCGCCGGTGAGGGCGGCGGTGGCCACGGTGACCCGGGTGGCCGGGATCCGGCCGTATCGGGCCCGGCGGACGGCGACCGCGATCTGGAGGCCGAGGCCGGGAACCCCGGCGATGCCGCCGAGCGCCAACACGGTTGCCAGCGCGCCCAGGTCACCGGCGCTGAGTTGCCGGGCGCCGAGCATCGGCACCAGGAACGCCAGCCCGTTGGTCAGCATTGCCGCAGCCGTGACCGCCGCACCGGCCATCCCCAGGCGGCTGCTGCCAGCCCCGGTGTCCCGTTCCGTGCCCTGTGTCATGCCGCCCCAAGTCCCTCATCGGTCCGGGTGGATTCTCCGGATAAGTGCCGGCCTGCGGTTAGCGTAGTGACCCCGGTCATTGGCAGGACCCCCCGATCCTGTCCGGAAACCGATAACGTCTCGCGTCATGGCCCAGTCGAACGGTCTGTTGACGAAGGTGAGTTCCGGACTCGCCGCGATGCTGCCCGAGCGGTTCGTCGCCGCAGCGATCCGCGGGGTCTATCCCCGGGTCGAGCCGGAACTCGCCAGGATCGCCGATTTCGTGCCCTCCGGCGGCACCGCGATCGACGTCGGCGCCTGGTACGGGCCGTGGACGGCCCGGCTGCGGCGACGCGCGGAGCTGGTGGTGGCGGTGGAACCCAACGCAACCCTCGCCCGCTGCGTCCGGGCGGCCTTTCCGCAGGTACGGGTGGTCGAGGCGGTCGCCTCCGACCATACCGGCGAGGCGCAGCTCTTTCTGCCCCCGGCCGGCCCGGCGGTCGGAACGTCGTCGGTGGAGTACGGCGACGGCGAGCCGGTCACCGTACCCCGGGTGACCATCGACGGCCTCGGCCTCACCGAGGTGCGGTTCATCAAGCTGGACGTGGAGGGGCACGAGCTGCCGGCGTTGCGGGGTGCGGCCGAGACGATCCAGCGGGACGGCCCGGTGCTGCTGGTCGAGGTCGAGGAACGGATCCAGCCGATCGAACCGATCGTCGAGCTGCTTCGAGGCTGGGGTTATCGCGGCTTCGTCATGCCGGAGCGGGACTGGATGCCGCTGGACGACTTCGACCTGGTCGCACACCAACGGGCGACGATCGCCCGGGTACGGCAGAGCTTCGCCCGCCGGGTGCTGGTGCCGAAGCCGCGCTACGTCAACTCGGTGTTGTTCCGTCGGGCCTGAGCCGAGACACCTCTCGCCGAGCAGGTACCTTCCGTCGATGGCGCAGGAGTTGCCCGTGATGTCCGCTGGCCCAGTGTCCCCCGATCGCGCACCGGCCACCGCCGCCCACCGTGCCGACCTGGCCCGGTCGGTACGGCTGTTCCGGGCGTTCCGTAAGGAACAGACCGACCCCGACTTCTTCTACGGGATGCTCGCCGAGGACACCGTGGGCCAGCTTCGGGCGTACACCGATCTGGCTGGGACGACCCTGGTCGACGTCGGTGGTGGGGCCGGCTACTTCGCCGACGCACTGCGTCGGGCGGGTGCCCGGATCGTCTGCGTGGACTGCGACGCCGGGGAGATGTCGGCCCGGGACGGTGTCATGCCGGCCGGCGGTGTGCTGGGCAGCGCGCTGGAGTTGCCGGTGCGTACCGGTTCGGTGGACGTCTGCTTCTCCTCCAACGTCCTGGAACACGTGCCGCAGCCGTTCACCATGGCCGAGGAGATGGTGCGGGTGACCCGGCCCGGTGGCATCGTCTACCTCTCGTTCACCAACTGGCTCTCCCCGTGGGGCGGGCACGAGACCTCGCCCTGGCACTACCTCGGCGGGCACCGGGCCGCCCGACGCTACGAGCGCAGGTACGGCCGGCGGCCGAAGAACGTCTTCGGCGAGAGCATGTACGCGGTCTCCGTCGCCGAGACCCTGCGCTGGGCCCGGAGCCAGCAGGAGGCGGAGATCGTCGAGGTCATGCCGCGTTACCTGCCCCGGTGGGCCAAGCCGATCGTGCGGGTGCCGGGGCTGCGTGAGGTGGTCACCTGGAACCTGGTGCTCGTCCTGCGCAAACGCTGATGACCACCGACGTGGCCGTCCCCGCGCTGGGCGGTTCCCGGCGGGACCGGCTGGTCCTGCACGTCACGGCGGCGGTGGTGACCGCCGTCGTACTCGCCCCGCTGCTGCGTCCCGGCTACGTCCTCCGGTACGACATGGTCTTCGTCCCCCGACAGCCGCTGCGCTGGGACCTGATCGTCTCCCTGGACACGCTGCCCCGGGCCGTGCCGCAGGACCTGGTGGTTTCGCTGCTCAGCCAGGTTGTACCCGGGTGGCTGCTGCAAAGGATCGCGCTGGTGGCGGTGATCTGGCTGGCCACGGTGGGTGCGGGTCGACTGGTGCCGGCGCGGCGTCGGCTGACCCGGATCGTCGCGGCGGTCGGCTACGCGTGGAGCCCGTTCCTGGCCGAACGGCTGCTGCTCGGGCAGTGGGGGCTGCTGCTGGCGTACGCCGCCCTGCCCTGGCTGGTCGCGGCAGCGCTCGACCTGCGGGCTGGCCGACGTGGCGCACTGTCGAAGTTGGTGCTCGCCGCCGCCTTGGCGGCGATCACTCCGACCGGTGGGGTGTTGGCGCTGCTGACCACGGCGGTGCTGGTGACGGGCCGACGTGGCGTGGCCGCGCTCGGGGCGGTGGTCGCCCTGAACGCCCCCTGGTTGACGGCGGCGGCGGTGACCACCGCTGGGGGCCGGTCGGCCGCCGAGGGGGTGGCGGCGTTCGCCGCTCGGGCGGAGAACTGGGCCGGTCCGCTGGTCGCGCTTGCCGGGACCGGGGGCATCTGGAACGCCCAGACCACTCCGGAGAGTCGATCCTCGGTGCTGGTGCCCTTGGTCACCGTCGGGCTGCTGGTGCTGGCCGCGATCGGCTTCCCGGTGCTGCGTCGCCGCTGGCCGGCGGGGCTGGCGGTCCGGCTCGGTGCCCTGGCGCTGCTCAGCTATGGTCTCGCCGCGCTGGCCACCCTGCCCGGCGGGGCCGCCGTGCTGCGCTGGCTGGTCAGTGAGGTGCCCGGGGCCGGTCTGCTGCGCGACGGGCAGAAGCTGCTCGTCCCGTACGCGATGTGTTTGTTCCTCTGCGCGGCGCTCGGTGCGGAGCGGCTCGTCGACCGGCTGGCCGACCGCCTGGCCGACCGTCTGGCTGCACCCGCCGACCGCCTGGCTGCACCCGCCGACCGCCTGGCTGCACCCGCCGAGCGGCTGGTCCTGGTCGGGCTGGTCCTGCTGCCGGTCGTGGTCCTGCCGGACCTGACCTTCGGGGTCGGCGGGCAGCTCCGGCCGGTCCGCTACCCGGCCGACTGGACGACGGTGTCCCGGATCGTCGCGGACGAGCCGGGGCCGGTGCTCTCCCTGCCGTTGAGCATGTACCGGGCCTATCCGTGGAACCACGGAACCGTGGTGATCGACCCGCTGCCCCGGCACCTGCCGGCCGAGGTGCTCACCGACGACACCCTCTACGTCGGCGACCTGGCGGTGCCGGGGGAGAACCCCCGGATGCGGCGGATTCGGCAGACGATCGCCGAGGGCGGGTCGGTGGCCGGCACCGACGTCCGCTGGGTCGTGGTGCAGCCCGAATCGGGTGGCCGGCTGCCGGAGACCGCCCTGGTCGGCCTCAGGCTGATCCACAGTGGCCCGACGTTGACCCTCTACGAGAATCCTCGCGCGGTGGATGCGGGCTCGCCGCCGAATCAGCGACGGTGGATCGCCCTCGGTGGTGCGGTGCTGGCCCTGTCGGTGCTGCTAGCCGCCCTCGCGAACCTTTTGCGGCGGGCTACCGCGTGGTAACGTGCCGCGACGCGCATCGATGAAGGAGCGTGCGAGATGCCAAAGCCGATAACCATGCTGATGGCCGGCGTCATCGGAGCGGTGCTCGCCGTGCTGGGCCTGGCGGCGATCACCCCTAAGCTGGCGGTGTCGACCGAAACCGCAGCCGCCAATGAAACCAAGACCGGGCAGGAACAGCCCCAGGTCTACGGCAGTCGGTAGCCGGAGCCGCAGTCGGAGTCGTCGCGGCAGGCGGCAACACCGCCGCGACGACCTCGGCGAACCGCTCTCCTGACGCCGTCCAGGTGAACTGGGCGGCGTGCTTTCGTGCGGCCGTACCCATCGCCCGGCGATGGTCGGAGTCGGCAAGCAGTTCCTCCACCCGAGCGGTGAAGTCCGCCTCGTCGTGGGCGAGCAACCCGGTTTCGCCGTCGACCACCGACTCGGTCACCCCGCCCGCGTCCCGGAACGCCACCGTCGGTGTGCCCACCGCGCCAGCCTCCACGATGGTCAGGCCCCAGCCCTCCTTGAGGGAGGGGGTCAGCGCCAGCCACGCCCAGGACAGGAGTTCCTGCTTCTCCTGATGACTGACAAAACCGGCGAAACGCACTCGGTCCGCGATGTTCAACTCGGTGGCCAACCGGCGCAGCTGCGACTCCCACCAGCCCTGTCCCGCGACCACCAGCTGCAACCCGGGAAACCGGCCGACCAGCGCGGCAACGGTGTGCAACGCGATCTCCACCCGCTTGTGCGGCACCAGACGACCGAGGACCACCAGCGACGGTTCCGGCGAGCGCTCCGCCGACCGGACCAGCTCCGGCGTGCCGTTGTGGACGACGGTGACCCGCTCCGGGGCGACACCGAGCTGGGCCAGCTCCTCCCGGGTGGCCGCGGAAACGGTGACGTATCGGCAGTTCCGGTAGGTCCACACCGACAGGCGCGACTCGACCCACCAGCCGAACCGGGCACCCCGGGCACCGAGCACCACCGGCCACTGCTCCCGGTGCACATGGTGGACGAGGGCGATGACCGGCCGCCGGGCGTACCAGGGGGTGAAGAAGGGCATGCCGTTGCAGACGTCGACCAGCAGGTCGACCCGACCGCTGTGCCGGCGGGCCAGCGGACCGAGCCCCAGCCAGCCAGCGAGGTACGTCAACGCGGCGAAGAGGTAGACCGTACGGCGACCACCACGCCGGACGATCCGTACGCCGGCAGCGGTCACCTCCTCCGCCGGGGCACCCGAATGGGCGGCGCAGAGCAGGGTGGCGCGGTGGCCACGGGTGACCAACTCGCCAGCGATGCGTTCCACATAGACCTCCGAACCACCGCCTTCCGGATTGTCGGAGTCGCGCCAGTTGAGGAAGAGGACATGACGATCGGGGGTGTCGAGGGTGTCCACGAAAGCTCCTACTGCCGAGTAGTCTTCGCGATCGCGCCACACTATGGGCTCATTGACGACCTGGCAATGGTTCGAGTGTCATCACTGCCACCCTCGGTGAAGGGAGCACGATGCAGTTGACGGTCCGCCGCGAAGAAGTTGCGGAGGTCGATGACGGGTCGAGGCTGACCTGGCGGTTGCGTACCGTCGCGCTCTGCGCCGTGCTCACCGGGCTGGCGTTCCTGCAGGCCCCGGGGCTCACCGTGGCAGACTCGAAGACCGACCTGGTGGTCGATCCACTGGGCTGGCTCGTCCGGGCGGCGCAGGTCTGGTACCCCGAGGGCACCTTCGGCCAGATGCAGAATCAGGCCTACGGATATCTCTGGCCGATCGGCCCGTTCTTCGTCGTCGGAGACTGGCTGGGGATGCCGCCGTGGGTGGTCCAGCGGCTCTGGTGGGCCCTGCTGATGTGCGTCGCCGCCACCGGCGTGATCGCCCTCGCCGGTCGGCTTCGCATCGGCACCCCGACCACCCGCCTGATCGCCGGGGCCGCCTTCGCGCTCTCGCCCCGGATCCTCACCGAGTTGGGCCCGATCTCCATCGAAGCCTGGCCCACCGCCGTGGCACCGTGGGTGCTCGTACCGTTGGCCGGGTTGCGGGCCGGTCAGCCACGACGTACGGCGATCGCCCGATCCGCCCTCGCCGTCGCCTGCGCGGGCGGTGCCAACGCCACCGCCGTGCTGGCCGTGGTCCCGTTGGCACTCCTGCTGCTCGCCAGCACCCAGCCGGCCGGACGCCGCTGGTCCACCCTCGGTGCCTGGTGCCTGGCCGTCGGGGCCGCGACCGCGTGGTGGCTGGTGCCGCTGCTGCTCCTGGGCCGGTACAGCCCGCCGTTCCTGGACTACATCGAGACCGCCGACGTGACCACCCGGGTCACCGACCTGACCACGGTGTTACGCGGTGCCTCGCACTGGCTCGGCTACTACAGCGACGTGACCGGCCCGGCCTGGCCGGCCGGCTGGCGGATCGCCACCGAGCAACTGCCCGTCGTCGCCACCCTGGTCGTCGTCGCCTTCGGTATCGCCGGGCTGGCCCGGCGCGGCATGCCACACCGCCGCTGGCTGGTCACCGGCCTGCTGGTCGGCCTGGCCCTGGTCGGCCTCGGCCACGTCGGCACGGTCGACGGGCTCGCCGCCGACCTGCAACGGCAGTTCCTCGACGGGGCCGGTGCGCCACTACGCAACGTGCACAAGTTCGACGTGGTGCTGCGCCTGCCGCTGATCCTGGGCCTGGCCCACCTGCTCGGCACCTTCGACCGCTCCGCCGCCACCGCCGGCCTCCCCGGAGGGAGTGGTGCCGCGTCCCCGACCGCCGGGCCCGGCTGGCACCCGGCCCGCAAACGGGCCGCTGCGATTACCGCCGCCGCGCTCGCCGCGATCATCGGAGTGGCGAGCCCCGCCCTGACCGGCGGGCTGGCCCAGAAGGAGGGGTACACCGAGGTCCCCGGCTACTGGCGGGACGCGGCCGGATGGCTCGACGAACGGCTGGAGCGGGACAACGTACTGGTGGTGCCCGCCGCCAGAGCCCCCCGCTACCTCTGGGGCACCCCCACCGACGAGATCGCCCAGTCGCTGCTCCACTCCGGTTGGGGCGTCCGCAACTCCATCCCGCTCACCCCACCGATGACCATCCGGCTGCTCGACACGGTCGAGTCGGCGCTGGCCAGCGGGGCCGGATCGGCCGGGCTGGCCGACCTGCTGGCCCGCTCCGGGGTCAGGTACCTGCTGGTGCGTTCGGACCTCAACTACGGCGCGTCCGGTGCGGCCCGCCCGATCACCGTGCACCAGGCGCTCGACCGGTCCCCGGGAATCCGGTCGGTGCGAAGCTTCGGGCCGATCGTCGGCAACAACAAGTTGTTCGGCGGCTTCGTCGACGAGGGCCTGGACGTCCCGGTCCGGGCGCTGGAGGTCTTCGAGGTCGACCGCGCGGTTGACCGGATCGTCGCCTACGACGCCAGCAGCGTCACCACCGTCGTCGGCGGACCCGAGTCGCTGCTGCACCTTGCGGCGGCCGGCCAGCTCACCCCGGCACCGACGGTGCTGGCCGGGGACCACCCGACCGGGCTGCCCCTGGGCGAGGTCACGATCACCGACGGAATGCGTCGCCGGGAGGTGACCTTCGGGCTGCCGTACGACGCGGTGTCGGGCACCCTGACCAAGGACGAGCCGGCCCGGCTCGGCATGGCCAGCCGGGACTTCCTGCCAAGCTGGGGGGACGGCAAGACGACGGTGGTGCACTACGAGGGCATCCGGGGTGTGACCGCGGCCAGCTCGTGGGCGCAGGCCAACCCGTTGGCCGGGGCGCGACCGGCGTACCAGCCGTACGCCGCACTCGACGGCGACCCGGGCACCTTTTGGCGCTCCGCACCCGGCAGTATCGCCCAACAGCAGTGGCTGGAGGTCGAGCTGGCCCGACCGCAGGTGGTCGCACAGGTACGGCTCCGCTTCGACCTCGGTGCCGACCTGGTGCCCACCCGGATCAGCGTCGTCACCGGCGCGGAGACGGTACGCGCCGATGTGGTGGACGGGGTCGCCGAGGTACGTCTCGCCGGGGTCCACGCGACCGGTCGGGTACGGGTCGACATCGACCAGGTGGCCGTCCAGCGGGTCGAGTACGGCCAGGTCGGCATCGCCGAACTGGAGATCCCCGAGGTGACCGCCGAACGGACCATGGTGGTGCCCGAGCCGCCCGCCACGCACCAACCGGCGTCGATGGTCTTCGCCGCGGCTCCGAGCGTCCCGTCCTGCTTCTTCCTCGCCGACCAGCCGCGCTGTGCCGACGGGGTGGCCCGCGCCTCGGAGGACGGCGACCGCGTCGACCGTACGGTGCACCTGCCGACCGGTGGGGCGTACCGGCCCGAGCTGTGGGTGCGGGCGAAACCCGGGCCAGCCCTCGACGCGCTCCTCGACCGGGAGATCGCCCGGGCCCGAGCCGGCGCCCGGGTGGCCGAGGCGGGTTCCGGAGCCGGGGCGAGGGCCGGGGGTGGGGCCGACGGCGACGAGTTCCCCACGGTCGTCGCCTCCTCCACCCGGCTGCCCGAGCCGGCGACCCGAGCCGGCGCGGTGCTCGACGGCGATCCGGCCACCGCCTGGTCGCCTGCGGTCGGCGACCCCGGACCCTGGCTACGGATGACCTGGCCGTCGGCCCGGACCATCACCGGCCTACGAGTGACCGCCCATCCGGAGGTCGCCGCGTCCCGGCCCAGCCGGGTGCAGGTGATCGGTGACCGGGACACCCGCAGCGGCACGATCGGCCCCGACGGGACGGTCACCTTCGACCAGCCGATGGAGTCCCGGGCGATCACCGTCCTGTTCCGGGCGGACGCGGTTGCCAACTCGTACGACCCGTACACCAACCGGACCGAGTCGCTGCCGATCGCCGTCGGCGAACTCTCCGTACTGCCCGGTCCGGCCAATCCGCTGCCCGAGCTGTGGCAGCAGGTGACCCTGCCGTGCGGGTCCGGCCCGGAGCTGACGGTGGGCGGGGTGCCGGTCCAGACTGCGATTACCACCACGGTGCGGGAGCTGTTGGAGACCCGGGAGATGCGGGCCCGGATCTGCGTGTGGGGCAACGGGACCGTCCCGGTCGAGGCCGGGCAGAACCGGATCGTGGCGAGCGCGAGCGAGCTGACCACCCCGGTCCGGTTGGCGCTCACCGCGAATGAGGCCCCGGCGCTGGCCACAAGTGCGGATTCGGCGCGGCCGACGCCCCGTCCGGTACGCGTCGACGACTGGTCGGCCACCAACCGGCTGGTGCGGTTGGATTCGCTTCCCGTGCACCGGGTGCTGGCGATGCGGGAGAACACCAACCCGGGCTGGCGGGCGACGGTTGGCGGCCGGACGCTCACCCCGATCGTGGTGGACGGTTGGCAGCAGGGCTGGTTGGTCCCGGCCGGGGTGGGCGGTGAGGTGCGGATCTCGATGGAGCCGGCGACGCCGTACCAGGTTGGGCTGGCGGCGGGGGCGGGCTTGCTGCTCGGTGTGGTGTTCCTGTCCGTGCTGCCGGCTCGCCGGCGTACCGACGACGATCCGGCCGAGGCCGCCGAAGCGGACCTGACCGACGATCCGGCCACCGCCACCGTCGATGTCGCCGCAAACGCCGACGTCACCGCCACCGCAAACGCCGACGTCACCGCCACCGTCGATGTCGCCGCAAACGCCGACGCCACCGCAAACGCCGACGCCACCGCCACCGCAAACGCCGGCGTCACCGCCGACGCGGATGTGGGTGTTGACGCGGATGTGGATGTTGACGACGAGCCAACCGGCGGGCGGGACTGGCTCCTCCCCGCGATCGTCGGTGGGATCGCGTTGCTGCTGGTCGGTGGCCCGGTGGCTGGGGCGCTGGCCGGGGCCGGAATCGCTGTGCTCGCCCTCCGGTCGAAGCTGGTCGCCCGGAACCCGACCACCGAGCAACGTCGGCTGCGTCGGCTCTGGCGGCAGGCGGCGTGGCTGCTGCCAGTCGCGTGTTTCGCGCTGGCCGGTTGGCAGTCGACCGTCAGCCTCGACCCGCACCGGGCGGCGGCGCCTCAGTTGGCGGCGCTGGCAGCGGTAGCCGCGCTCTGGCTCTCGGTCGTGGGGTCGGACTTCCGGCGCGGGCGCCGGGCGAGGACCAGTCGGGGCCGCCAGGCGGAGAGCCGCAACGCCGGACGCTCCACCGCGTAGTAGCTGATCGTGGCGAGCAGCAGGCCACCACCGAGGGTCAGGGCGAACGTGCCGAGCAGGTCGCCGCTGAACATCGGACGACCGGTGGACCGGTAGGTCGCCTGCAACACGAAGGGGTGCCAGAGGAAGAGACCGTAGGAGACGGTGCCGAGCCACCGGGCGGTGGCGGTGCCGAGCAACGCCTTCGTCCGGGTCTGTGGCCCGAACGCGATCGGCAGCACGAACAGCACGGCGACGGCCAGGTAGAGCACCAGTCGGGTGGCCACCTGCGCGGTGCTCGGAGTGGTCAGGTCGTGCCGCCCGGCGACCGGGGTGGTCGCGATGGCGAGGATGCCGAGAGCGATCGCCCAGCAGGCCAGCGGGCTGCGTCCCAGCGCGTTGAGGAACCGCCAGGCCCGTGGCGCGGTGCCGGTGGCCAGGGCCACGTGTACGGCGGCGAGTGCGATGCCGGCCCCGAACCAGGTGGCGTACGACGGCAGCCACATCCCGTACGGCCAGCCGCTGAGCAGGCCGGTGGCCATGGCGACCAGCCAGCCGACGGTCACCGGGATGGTTGCCGCGGCCACGGCGACGGCCCGCCACGGTCGCCACCGACGACCGGTCGCCGCCACCGCGATCACGGGCAGGATCAGGTAGAACGCGACCTCCGTGGCCAGGCTCCAGGTCTGCCCGACGCTCTGCCGCAGGGCGCTGCCGTCGTAGATCTGTGTCAACGTCAGGTAGCGCAGCCAGTCCGAAGGGGTCAGCGCTGGGCTACCGGGCAGCAGGAGCAGGCAGACGACGACCGTGAGCCAGTACGCCGGCAGGATGCGCAGCGCCCGCCGCCACAGGTACCGGCGGCTGCTTGGGGCGGCTGTTCCGGTGGCCGAGGCGTACGCCCAGGGCCGGAACAGCAGGAACCCGGAGAGTACGAAGAACAGCGCCACACCGACGTCGAGCACGCCGAGCCAACCACCCCAGGGCGCGGTCAGGGTGACCCCGGTGTAGAAGCCGACATGTTGGGCGAGGACCGCGATCGCGCCGATCACCCGTACGGCATCCAGCGCCGGTAGGCGGGTCAGCACATGGGGAGCACCTGTGGACATCAGCCTTCCAGGGGGTCGCGCTCGAAGTGACTGGGGAGTAACCTGCCGCCATGTTAAGGGCGTGTCATCGATACGTCAGCTACACGTTCGGCCCGAGGTCGAGCGGCGCCACTCGCCGTAACATTTGGGAGGATCAGTGAAACGACTTGTCGGCGCCGCCCTGTTCGGGGTGGGCGTCCTGTTGGCCATTTTCGCTATTGGCTTGCCAGCGTACGTCGCGCCAGCGGTGACCCAGCTCCCGTACGACCTGGAGAAGTCGACCTCGGTGGCCGAGGCGTCCGGCGCCCAGTTCCTACAGATCAAGTCGGGTCAGGCCACTGTGGAGTCGGGGGCCCTGCGGACCACCGTCGAAGTCCTGCCCCGCGCCCGGCAGACCAAGGACAAGATGACGGGCAAGCTGGAAGGCAACGCCGTCGTCTGGGAGGTCTACCAGGCGGTACGGCGCGTCGACAACGAAGAGCTGATCAACGCCTACAGCACCGAACTCGCCCTGGACCGACGTAGCGGTGCCGCTGCGGCCTGGGACGGCGCGTGGCTCAAGGACGGCACGGACCTGGCTCCCGACTACTCCGGCCAGGTCTACAAGTTCCCCTTCGGCACCGAGAAGAAGTCCTACCTGGCCTACGACCGAGACCTGCGGCGGTCCCTGCCGGCGGAGTTCAAGGAGGAGACCACCATCAACGGCGTACGGGCCTACCGGTTCGAGCAGGTCGTGCCCGAGCAGCAGGTGCACGTGGCCGAGGAGAGCGTCAAGCTGTTGCTGAGCAAGTTCGCCCCGGGGGCGACCAGCGGCCAGGTCTTCTACCGCACCACCCGTACCTTCTGGATCGAGCCGGTCACCGGCCTCTACCTGGACTTCCGGGACCAGCCGCACAAGGAGCTGCGGCCGAACGTCGGCTCGCCGACGGTGCTGCTGGACGCGGACTTCCGCTACACCAAGGAGACCGTGACCTCAAGCTCCAACCGGGCCGCCGAGAACGCCCAGAAGATCTCGCTGGTCACCTTCTGGCTGCCGGTCATCCTCGGCGTGCTCGGCCTGATCGCCATCGTCGTCGGACTGCTGCTGGTGCTGCGTGGCCCTCGGGACGGGGCGGCCCGGCATCGCCAGCCCGAGCCGGACCAGACGCCGGTCGGGGCGCGGGCCGGGGCGGCTGGCGCAGCCGACCGGGACACCGCAGTACTGCCGTCGGTCGGCTCCGAGGCGGACGGCCGTCCTCCGTCCCGCTGACCTGACCCCGGCCCTGACCGTACGGCGGGGGCCGACCGCACCGTCGGTCCCCGCCGTATCCATCGGTCATTGCTGTGGTGCCGTCAGCGTTTGACGGCCAGTACGACGAGGATCGAGGCCAGTGATGGCCGGCGGCACGCCAGCGAATCCAGCCAGGTCATCGCTCGGGGGACCTCGTGGAATCGGGCACCCCGGAACCGGACCGGCTCGAAGCCCTCCCGGCGGAGCAGGTCGACCAGTGCGGTGCGGTGGAAGAGCCGCAGGTGCCCGACGGGCAGGGTCTGCTCCTTGAACCGGCACAGCGGGCCGGCGCCGACCTGGGTGGAGCGGCTCGAGGTCTCATAGAAGATCGGCTGGATGCCGAATGGAAAGAGCATCCGGTTGTACCAGGCGTGCAGGTTCGGTGTGGTGATCACGAGGTGGCCGCCCGGCCGGAGCACCCGGGCACACTCCTCCACCAGTAGGTCGGGGTCGTAGAGGTGCTCGATCACCTCTGCCGCGTGCACGATGTCCACCGTGGCGTCCGGCAGCGGGATCCCCTCGCCCAGGTCACACTGGTGAAACTCGTACGGCAGCCGTGTCGCCCGGGCCAGTTGGTGTTCCGAGTAGTCGACCCCGATCCAGCGGACCGGGCGGTCGCCCACCTGCCCGGCGAGGTGGTCGAGGTAACCGCCGTCGCCACAGCCCACATCCAGAACGCTCACCGGAGCATCGGCTTGCTCGGCTTGCTCTGCGAGCGAGGCCAGGACGATGTCGCGCGCGACGACCTGACGGTGATACAGGCCCGGCGTCTGGGTGTCCCAGCCCTGTGCGCCGTAGTAATCGATGATCGGCACGATGGTGAGCTTAGTTCGCGCTGGCTGGCCGCGTGACCCCGCTCATCGGCTCCGGACGATGAATCGTTCGGAGCCGATGAGCGGGATGGTCTACCCGGTGTTGGTCAGAGCAGACCAGGGACGGCGGTCAGAGCCGGGCCAGGGCGGCCCGCAGCGGGTCGAGACCCAGCGAGCCGAGGTCGAGCGCGGCGCGGTGGAACTCCTTGAGGTTGAAGTCGACGCCCTTGCGGGCCTTCGCGTCCTCGCGGGCCTGGAGCCAGATCCGCTCACCCACCTTGTACGACGGCGCCTGCCCCGGCCAGCCCAGGTAGCGGTTCAGCTCGAAGCGCAGGTTCTCGTCCGGCACCCGACAGTGTGCCCGCATGAACTCCCAGCCGAGTTCCGGCGTCCAGCGCTCGCCCGGGTGGAAGCCGAACGGATTGCCCTTCGGGATCTCCAGCTCCAGGTGCATGCCGATGTCGACGATGACCCGGGCGGCCCGCATCGCCTGCCCGTCGAGCATGCCGAGCTTGTCACCCGGGTCTTCCAGGTAGCCCAACTCGTCCATCAGCCGTTCCGAGTAGAGCGCCCAACCCTCACCGTGGCCTGAGCACCAGCAGAGCAGTCGCTGCCAGCGGTTGAGCAGCTCGGCGCGGACGGCGGTCTGGGCGACCTGGAGGTGGTGGCCCGGTACGCCCTCGTGGTAGACCGTGGTGACCTCACGCCAGGTGGAGAACTCGGTGATGCCCTGCGGCACCGCCCACCACATCCGCCCGGGACGGGAGAAGTCCTCGCTCGGGCCGGTGTAGTAGATCGCGCCGTCGCTGGTCGGGGCGAGGCAGCACTCGATCCGGCGGACCTGCTCCGGGATGTCGAAGTGGGTGCCGTGCAGTTCGCCGATCGCCTTGTCGGCCAGCGCCTGCATCCAGTCGCGGAACGCCTCCTTGCCGTGGATGCTGCGGGCCGGGTCGGAGTCCAGCGCGGCGACCGCCTCGTCGATGCTGGCCCCGGGGCCGACGATCCGGGCGGCCACCGCCCGCATCTCGCTCTCCAGTCGGGCCAGCTCCTCGAACCCCCAGGCGTACGTCTCGTCCAGGTCGACCTTTGCGCCGAGGAAGTACTGCGAGGCGAGCTGGTAACGCTCCCGCCCGGCCGCCTGCTTCTCCCGCCCGAGCGGGGCGAGCTCCTCGCGCAGGAACTGGCCGAACTGGGCCGTTGCGGCGGTGGCGGAGGCGGCTCCCCGCCGGAGGTCGGCGGCGAGTGCGCCCTCGGCCGTCAGACGGTCGACCAGACCGTGGAAGAAGTTGTCACCGTTCGGGTCGGTCCAGATGTCGCACTGCTTGGCGACCTCGACCATCTGCACCCGGGAACCGACGTGGCCCTGCTGGGCGGCGGTCCGCAGAGTGGTCCGCAGATCCTCGACCGCCCCGGCGAACTGGTTGAGCCGGGCGGCGATGTTGGTGACCGCCTCCTCGCCCTCGGTGGGCATCAGGTCGAAGACCTGGCGGATGTCGTGCAGCCCGCTGGCGATCACGTTGAGCTCGCTGGTCGTCTCACCGGCGTCGTAGCGGGCCAGCTCCAGACCCAGCCGCTCCTGCATCGCCTCCTTGGCGGTTCGCTCAGCCTCGGTCTCCGGCTCGGTGACGTCGAGCTTGGCGAGCGTACGGCGGGTCAGGTCGGCCTGTGCCGCGTAGCCGGCCGGTGACAGGTCGCCGAGCTGATCGTCGTAGCCACTGATGCCCGAGTAGGTGGCCCCGGTCGGGTTGAGGGGCGCCCATTCGGCGACGTAGTGGTTTGCGAGGTCATCGATTTGTCCCACGTCACGACCCTACGTGATCCACAAAGCCCGCTGCACTGGCATTACGCTGACCGAAAACCGCGCGCAAGCGAGTTGGCCGCCGGGCAGGATGTCAGGAGTGACTGTCGGAATCGCCCCTGACAAAGCCAGCCTGCGTAGCTGGTTGCCCGGTTTTCTGTTCCTCGCCGTCATCTGGGGATCGAGTTTCCTGTTTATCAAGATCGGCGTCCGGGAACTTCACCCGCTCCACGTCACCCTCGCCCGGGTCGGTATCGGCGCGCTCACCCTGCTCGTGGTGCTCGCCGTGCTGCGGGACCGGTTGCCCCGCGACCCGAGGCTGTGGCTGCACCTGGCCGTGACCGCCGCCATCGGCACCGCCGTGCCGTTCACCCTCTTCGGGTACGGCGAGCAGCGGGTCTCCTCCATGCTCGCCGGCATCTGGAACGCCACCACGCCCCTGGTGGTGTTGCCGCTGGCGGTGCTGGTGTTCCGTACCGAGCGGATGACCATGCGCCGGGCAGTCGGCATGACGCTCGGCTTCGTCGGCGTGCTGGTGGTGCTCGGCGTGTGGCAGGGCGTAGGCGGCGCCCAGTTCACCGGACAGATGATGTGCCTTGGGGCGGCAGCCTGCTACGGCCTGGCCATCCCGTACCAGAAGCGGTTCGTCACGGACCGGACCGAGTCGGGCCTGGCGCTGTCGGCGGGGCAGTTGCTGATGGCGACCGCGCAGCTCGCGGTCGTCACGCCCCTGGTCGCCGGTGCCCCGCCCGCGCCGACCAGCCTGTCGCTCGACGTGGTAGCCGCCATCCTGGCGCTGGGCGCGCTCGGCACCGGGCTGGCCTTCGTCATCAACATGCGGAACATCCGACTCGCCGGGGCGAGTACCGCGTCCACGGTGACCTACCTGATGCCGGTCGTCTCGGTGTTGATCGGCGTGTTCCTGCTCGACGAACACCTCGCCTGGTATCAGCCGGTCGGCGCGCTGGTCGTGCTGGTCGGGGTCGCCTACTCCCAGGGGCTGTTCCGCCGTACGACGAAGTTGGACCGGTCGCCAGCCGGCACGCTCCAGCCGGCCGGCGTGGGCAGCGAGCCCTAACCGACGTGACTGGCGGTCCACTCCACTAGTTGCTCGGCTGGCCAGGTGTTGACCACCTGGTCGGCCGGTACCCCGCACAGCGCCGCCCGCTGGCAGCCGAACCGCTGCCAGTCGAGCTGGCCCGGGGCGTGCGCGTCGGTGTCGATCGCGAATCGGCAGCCCGCCTCCAGCGCCACCCGGATCAGCCGCTTCGGCGGGTCCTGCCGTTCCGGTCGAGAGTTGATCTCGACGGCTTTGTCGTACTCGACGCAGGCGGCGAAGACCGCCACCGCGTCGAAGTCGCTCGGCGGCCGGGTACGGGCCCGATGCCCCCGGTCACCCGGCCCGGTCACCCCCGCCGGCCGGGCCGCGACCATCCGACCGGTGCAGTGCCCCAGGATGTCCAGGTGCGGGTTGGCGATCGCGGCCAGCATCCTTCGCGTCATCCGGGCGCTGTCGTCCCGCAGCCCGCTGTGCACCGAACCCACCACCACGTCCAGCCGGGCCAGCAGCTCGTCGTCCTGGTCGAGCGACCCGTCGGCGAGGATGTCGACCTCGATACCGGTCAGGATGCGGAAACCTTCCGGCAACGCGTCGTTGACGGCGGCGATGTGGTCGAGCTGCCGGCGCAGCCGGGCGGCGGTCAGGCCCTTGGCCACCGTCAACCGGGGCGAGTGGTCGGTGACGACAACATACTCGTGGCCGATCTCGACCGCGGCCAGCGCCATCTCCTCGATCGGCGAACCCCCGTCCGACCAGTCCGAGTGGGTATGGCAGTCGCCCCGCAGCGCCGTACGCAGGTCCGTTGCGGCGGCGTCCAGGTCGGTGCCCTCGGTGGCTTCGAGCCGCCGCAGGTAGACCGGCTCTTCCCCGGTCAACGACTCGGTGACCGCCCGCGCGGTGACCTCACCGACCCCGGAGAGCTCGGTCAGCGTGCCGGCCTTCGCCCGCGCCGCCAACTCGTTTGGAGGCAGTGCCCCGAGGGTCTTCGCGGCGGACCGGAAGGCCCGGACCCGATAGGTCGCCTCGTTGGCCCGTTCCAGCAGGAAAGCGATGCGGCGCAGATCGGCGATCGCGTCCCGAGCGGCAGCCATGGGGAGACGATAGCCGCCCCGTACCGCCTCCGCCGGTATCACCCGTGTCGGCACCCCAAGCGAGTGCCACATCGCTGTCGTCATGAGCGGGTACTACCGTGTTGCCGCCGCAATCGCCGCCCGGGCCCGGACAAACCGACCGGCCGGATCGCGCCCGTTGAGGTACTGCCACGGCCATTCGGTTACCTGGTCGCCCACCACATCAAACTGCTCCAGTGCGGAACGATGGTCGCCCGCGAGCGCGAAGGCGAACGCGAACAGGTTGTGTAGAACCGGCCAGCCAGATTGACGCTGGAAGTCGGGGTGCCGGATGCTGCGATCCGCAGCAGCGTTGAGTTCCGCTACCACCGCGCTGGTTTTCATGTAGTCGGCGTCCTCCGGGCTGGGCAGGCCGAGCCATCTTTCAATATGCGCCACGGCGATGAGCTCGCCCAGCGAACTGCCGGCGGGTGCCTTCGCCGCCGACTCGCGGGCGAAGGTGAACATCTCCTCGTGGCTTCCGGACCACTTCTGGCAGCGGTATTGCAGCATGTGTTCGTGGGCGAGCCGATGGTACGGATGGCGGGCGATCACCTCATCGAACCGCCGCCGCACCTCCGCCCGGTCGACCTGCCGACCACGGGCCGAGAGCACCAGGTACATCCGGCCGGTCGTGTCGTCCGGATCCCGCTCGACGACCTCGTCCAGGCAGTTCTCGGCAAACTTGAGCCGTTTGTGAAATTCCCGAAACTGATCCTGGCTGGTGTACGCCGCACGGGCAGTGCCACGGGCCTCCCAGGCCCAGCGCACCGCATGTGTGCCCCGTACCAGCACTGGAAGCGTCGAGTCCGGCTCGGCCGTGATCCACTCCTCGATCCAGTCCTGCACCCCGGGCACCTCAGCAGCCACGGACACGCAGAAGGCGTGATCGTCGGGATCGGTGACCGACGTCAGCGCGTCGCGGGCGGTGGGCCAGTCCCGTCGGGCCAGGGCGTCGTATACCAGCCGTGCGGCCGGATCACCCATTGCCGGGTCGATGGCCGGCTTCGCCGACCTACGCCTGAATAGTCGCATGTGGACCTCTCCTTGATCGACCGAGAGCGTACGGGTGGCGGTCGCTGACCGTAAGGGGGTTGCCGCTCAGAGATCGACACCGTACGGTCCCCTGCGCCGCCGCCCAGAACGGGCGGCCGTACGAGAAGGGAACGACGTGGTCGCGACCTACCGGGCGTTGGCGTCCGTGGTCATGCTCGCCGGCTTCTATCTGGTGGCGCTGGTGCAACTCGGTGCCGCCGTCGCCCTGGTGTTGTGGTTGAGCACAGTGATCGCTGGTGCGGTCGCGGTGAAACTGGTCCTGCCGCTGTTCATCGCCCTCGGCGGCGCGGTGGTCGCCCTCTGGCGGGCGATCCGCACCGAGTCGGGACCCGCCCCCGGGCTGGTGGTCCAGCCCGACCAGGCACCGCAACTCTGGCAGCTCGTGCACGAACTGGCCGGCCAGGTCGGCACCCGCGTGCCGGACGAGATCCGGATCGTGCCGGAGATCAACGCGGCGGTCGGTGAGGAGTCCAAGCTGCTCGGTCTGATCGGTGGCCGGCGCACCCTCTACCTGGGACTGCCGTTGGTGCAGGCGCTCAGCGTCGACCAGCTCCGGTCGGTACTCGCCCACGAACTCGGGCACTACTCCGGGCGGCACACCCGGTTCGGTGCCGTGGCGTACCGGGGGCGGCTGGCGATCGGCGGCACGATCGACCGCATCGGACCGTGGAACCCGGTGGGCTGGGTCTTCAAGGGGTATGCCCGGCTCTACCTTATGGTCGACAACGCCGCCTCCCAGCGGCAGGAACTGGAGGCCGACCGGGCATCGGTCCAGGTCGCCGGTCGGGCGGCTGCCGCCTCCGCGTTGCGCGAGCTACCCGCGCTCGACGCGGCCTGGGGTTTCTACTTCAGCCGGTACGTCGAGTCGGGCTGGGAGGCAGGATTCGCCCCCGACGACCTCTTCGGCGGGTTCGCCGAGCTGATCGCCGCTCGGGAGGACGAACTTGCCGCACTGCGCGAGCAGGAGCCGTCCAGCGAGCGGTCACGGTGGGAGACCCACCCGCCGATCGGCGAACGGATCGCCACCATGGCCGAGCTGCCCGAGGGCACTGTCACCTCGGACGGGCGACGAGCCACCGAGCTGCTGCCCGATGTCGCACTGGTCAGCCGCCGGCTCCAGGAGTTGATGGTCGACGTGGCACAGCGGACCGTACTGCCCTGGCCGGAGTTCACCGCGGCGACGATCGCCGCCGGTGTGCAACGGCAGGCGGACACGATCTTCCGGGCAGCGGCCCGACTGACCGGCGCGACCGACGTCGCCCTGCCCACCATCTTCGAGCTGGTACGGGCGAACCGCCTAGGGGAGTTCGCCGAACAATTCTTCCCCGATGCCACCCGCAGGGAGGCGGCCCAGCGGTTCGTCGGCCGGATGGAGTTGCTGCTGTGCAACGCCGCGGTCTCCTCCGGGGTCGCCCACTGGCAGCACTCGTGGTCCAGCCCGGCTCGACTGGTCGACAAGACCGGTGAGCCGCTGCCGCTCGACGAGATCGCCAAGCTGGCCGTCGACGAGGAAACCCTCGACGAGGCAGAACAGCGTCTGACCGAGCTGGGCATCGACTCCGCCCAGTCCACCCTGGTCCAGCGCCAGGCCACCGCGACGGGTGCCGACCTGATCGGCGGGTTGGCGAACATCAAGGTGGACGGGGTCGACCACGATCTGCTGATCCTCGACCGGGGGTTCGTCTTCATCGGTGACCCGGGCAAGGCCAACAAGGGGGAGAAGCGGCTGCGGGAACTGGTCGCCGGGATGCCGGTCGCCAAACTCGCCGAGATCCACCGGTTTCTGCCGTACGAGGAGGTCGCCTCGGTGACGTTTACCCAGCGGACGCCGCCCAGGGCGGAGCTGCGGCTGCACGACGGACGGACGGTCAGCATCCAGGCAACCTGGGGCGGTGAGATGCTGGAGAAGAAGAGCCGGGAGACGCTGCTGCGGGTGCTCGACTCGTTCGACCAGTGAGGTCAGGCAGGGCCCCTCCTGACGTTTTGTTTACGGGAGGGCCCCTGCCGAACCATCCTCAGGGAGCCGTCGGGCAGCCCCGGGCGCGCTGCCAGTCGGCAACGGTCCTGGCCGGTGAGGTGTCGTTCTTGCGACGCCACGCGTCGAGATACTTCGCCGGCCAGATCACGCCCCGCCGGACCCACCAGTCACCGGTACGGGCACACACTGGCGAAATGCCGAAGTGCAGGTGGCAGATGTTGTTGGCGTTGCCGGTCTTGCCAACGGTGCCGATCTTCTGCCCGGCGCGTACCCGTACCCCGGCCTCGATACCGACGGTGACGTCGGTCAGGTGCGAGCCGTAGTAGCGCACCCCGTCGTCGCCGAGCAACGACACCGCCTTGCCGCCGTTGAGCGGCCCCTTGGGGCCACGCTTGTCGAACCTGTCGACCCGGCTCACCTCAAGGATGACGCCGTCGGTCACCGCCACCACCGGTGCCCCACAGGCGGCGAAGAGGTCAGCAGCCGGGTAGGCGGAGTGGGTCGAATGGTAGGAGACGTCGGCGGTCTGCACCGGGAAGACGTACTGGGGTCTGGTCGCGGTCACCGACGGACCGGCAGTGGTCGGCGAGCCGGTGGGTGACGTGCTCGCCGTCGCGGAGCCCGAGCTGGCCGGTGCGCCGGTACCCGAGGTGTGGAACGACGGCCGGTCTGCTGCTGGTTGCGCGTCGCCGCAGCCGGCGGCGAGCGTCGCGAGCAGCGCCACCATCGGGTACGCCAGGTTGCGGCGCAACGGTACGGCAGGCACCTTTTCTCCCCGTGACATCCGGACATCCTGACAGACGGTTTCGTGGACTATCTCCCGAACCGTCGGCGTGCGGGGCGGTTGCCACCCGAAGCAGGTGGGCTATCCAGCCTCGGCGGGTACGCTGCGCCGGAAGAGCGGTCGTCGGGAGAGTGGTGGCCGCTGGTGAAGGAGCGACGGTGATGACGCAGCAACCGGCGTTTCCCCCGCGGCCGGGGAGTGGGGTCCCGCCCAACTGGTACTACGGCCCCGGTGGTCGTACGCCCTCCGGGCTGTTCCCGTCCGGTCCGAGACTGTTTCCGGTCGGCCCGCAACGACCGACCTATCGGGAGCCACACCCGGTACGCGGTGGCGCGGTGGCCGCCGGTGCCGGTGCCACGATGGCCTGGTTGCTGTTCTTCGGATTGCTCGGTAGGGACCTGGCCGGCTACGTGTGGTGGACGGTGTTGGCGGGCGGGGTGGCCTGGCTGGTGGCGATGCTGTTGGTCCGGATAGGTGACCGGGGCGCCGCCGCCGGGATTGCGATGGTGACGGCGTTCGGCTGGAGTGTTGCCGTGGTGGTGACGGCCGCACGGTGGACGGTCAGTGGAAACTGGCCCCTGTGGTGATGGGTTCAGGCGACCCGTTCGACACGGCGTGTGGTGAAACCGATACCTAATCGTCACCAGGCTTGACGAATTCTTCATAACTCGGCACGCTCGCCTCATGGCCTGGACAGAGCAGCGGTCCGATGCTGATCGCAGCCGCCGCCGGTTACAGCTCCTCGCCGAGCTGGCCGGGGCTAAAGCGCAACGCGAACGCGAGCGTCCGCTTCGCCACCGCGCCGACCGGCTGCGCGAGCTGATCGACACTCGCCGTCGCCTGGCCGGTTAGCCGGTTCGCCGCTCTTCGAATCCCGCCCCGTCCTTCGGGGAGTTGTCCGACCTGTCGCCGAGGCGACCGGTTACCGTCACGCGGTAACGACAAGTCAGCGGTGGTGTGCCGCAGGGCAATTGGGGGGACGGGACCGTGCCGTACTTCGCTGGGGCCGCGGTACGCGGTGCGGCCGGCTGGACAGCCGCCGAGATCGACCTCGGCGGTGTAGCCGATCTGGACGAGGTGGCCGACCGACTACGTGACGTCGACCTGGATGCCGAGGTTTCGCTGCTCTTCGTCGAGGCCGATGACGTCTACCTGACGATCCTGCGGCTGGACGAGGGCGAGAACCTGCGGGTCTTCAGCTGTGACTCGGCGTTCGCCGAGGAGTCCCGACTCGGCGCGCTGCTGGTCGGTGATCTCCAGGCACCCGTCCTGGACGCCGACGAGGCCGCCGACTCGGACGACCAGGAAGGATCGTCGGGCTCGGGCAACACAACCGACGAGGACGAGGAGCCAGCGGCCGACCCGGACGCCGACCCGATCGGCGACGCCGACCTGCTCACCGACTTCGGCATCTCCGCGCAGCGGCTGCTCACGCTCTGCGCGCACGACGGGATGATGCCGGCCGACGTGACAGCCGAGGTCTGCCAGATCATCGGCTGCGGCGACGAGGTCGAGGAACTGCGCGAGGCGTGACCGGACCGGTGGAGATGGGCGGCCTCGCGGACGAGTCGTTTCCGGTCGGCCGGCGGCAGCGGCATGAAGCCTGGATGCGCCGGGCGCTCGACGTCGCGGCTGCGGAAGGACGCTCGGTCGACACCGAAGAGGTCACCCGTTCGGCCCTCGAACCGGTCGGTGACGTACCGGTCGGTGCGGTGCTCTACGGACCGGACGGCGTGGAACTCGCGGCCGGTCGCAACGAGCGGGAGTTGACCGGTGATCCGACCGCGCACGCGGAGATCCTCGTGCTGCGCCGGGCGGCGGCGAAACTCGGGGCTTGGCGGCTGGACGGCTGCACCCTGGTGGTGACGCTCGAACCGTGCACCATGTGCGCCGGGGCGCTGGTGCTGGCCCGGGTCTCCACGCTGGTGTTCGGGGCGTGGGAGCCGAAGACGGGCGCGGTGGGCTCGCTCTGGGACGTCGTACGTGACCGCCGGCTCAACCACCGCCCGGAGGTCTACGGCGGCGTCCTCGAAGCCGAGTGCGCCGCCCTGCTCCGCGTGTTCTTCCGCTGACCCGAGGGACGGCGCTCTTTCGCTGATCCGGGGACGGGGCTGTGTGCCGCCGTCCCCGGATCCGCGGGTCGTTCGCAGGTGAAGGGTCAGGCGATGGCGGTGTCGAGGGCGATCTCGACCATCTGGCCGAAGGTCTGCTCGCGCTCCTCGGCGGTGGTCTTCTCGCCGGTCTTGATGTGGTCGCTGACGGTGAGCACAGTCAACGCCCGAGCCCGGAACCGCGCCGCGATCGTGTACAGCGCCGCTGACTCCATCTCCACCGCGAGTACGCCGTAGTCGGCCAGCGTGTCGTACAGGTCTGGGCGGTCGGTGTAGAAGGCGTCCGCGGCCAGGACCGGCCCGACCCGCATGCTGATGCCGCGCCGCTCGGCCACCTCGACCGAGGTACGCAGCAGCCCGAAGTCGGCGACCGGGGCGTAGTCGACCAGCCCGTCGAACCGGACCCGGTTCATGTTCGAGTCGGTGGACGATCCGTTCGCCGCGATCACGTCCCGCAGTTGCAGGTCAGGGCTGAGCGCCCCGCAGGAGCCGACCCGGATCAGGGTCTTCACGCCGTACTCGTTGATCAGTTCGTGGGCGTAGATCGAGGCGGACGGCATGCCCATGCCGGAGCCCTGGACCGACACCTCGACGCCGGACCATCGGCCGGTGAAGCCGTACATGCCCCGGACCGTCGAGTAGCACTTGGCATCCTCGAGGTAGGTCTCCGCGATCCACTTGGCCCGCAGCGGGTCGCCCGGCATCAGGACCCGCTCGGCGATCTCGCCCGGCTTCGCGCCGATGTGCGTACTCATGACATGTGATCCTGCCAGGTTGGCGCAGGCGATACCGCCGCGACGTCCGCCCACGGCATCGGGTACCCTTCTCGGCGGTGGCGTGTCCGAGCGGCCTAAGGAGCACGCCTCGAAAGCGTGTGAGGGTTTACGCCCTCCGAGGGTTCAAATCCCTCCGCCACCGCTCATGAAGTGCGAAAACGCCCGGCCGGTCCTGACGGACCAGCCGGGCGTTCAGCTTTCGGTCTCAGTTTTGGTCTCAGTCGTCGTCAACCACGACGTGCTCGGAGCGGAACCGATGAGTGCCTGTCACTCCTCGCGCTTGACCTCGGCGGGCTGATCAAGTTGCTGCTGCCGCTTGTTCTGCTCGTCGCGCAGCCTCTCGACGCAGTCTGCGAAGAGGGCGTATGCCGCCTCCTCGTCTAGCCCTGCATACTTGCCCACGCGGAGCTCGACAGCTTCGTATTCCCGTTCAATCGCGTCGGCCGTCTGTTGGGAGTTAAAGCTGCGCTCGTGATATTTGAAGTACCCGGTAAAGCCTGCCGATAGTCCCACAGCGGCGCTGGCTGCCACGGTTAGCCACCTTGCTTGACTGAAGGCGACTGACGCTGTAGCAATCGCGGAGGTGGCTACCGAGCCGATAATAATTACGCTTTGGAATCTGTTATGAATCCCCCGGGTTCTCCCGGCATCTTCACGGAACTGTGAGATCAGGTCGGGAACGTCATCCCTGTAGCGCTTTTGTGCGAGCAGTGCCCCGTCGTCTCCACTGCTCATGCTCGTGTCTAGGTCGGCCTGGGTGCGTCGACGGACGACATGGAGCTTCTTAATGATGATGCGGGTTTTCCTCATGCGCTTGTATTGCCAGTATGCCAGCGCTGGTGAGGCAAGCAGTGATACGGCGCATGCAATGTATAGCTGTGTAGAGAAGCGGGTTAGTTGTCCGAAATCGGAGAAAGTGGCGACTGTAGCTATGGCCACGAGGGCGACATTGCCTACGAAGATCCAGGCGATTCCAACCTTGCGCCATAATCCCTGAAGATGGAGCTTTTCTTCGGCGTCGAGGATTAAGCTGCGGACATGGTCGGGGTGCCAGCTCTTGGAGCCATCACTGATGACCTGGTTCCAGTTTTCCTCGTTTGTGGTTCCACTCTTCTTTTTCCAAAGCTGCGACATTTTCGACCACATGGCGTAACGCTATGGTTACCCGTCTGGTGAGACAAGGTGAGGCTTAGTCGTCTTATCGACACTTGCCTGTGGACTCCCAGTGTGCTTCAAGGAGCAGCCGGAAGGGGCCGGTTCATCTCGCAGTCCCTTCCGGCTCCTGGGCGGCAGGTAGGCCCGGCTAACTGGTGCTGCCGCTATCTTTTTTCCATAGCAGCCCGTCAACTTTTCGGGCGATATCGCGGCGCACCTGCCCAGTGAGGTGCTGGTAGCGGGTCGCCATAGCCGAGTTCGACCAACCCATGATGCCCATCACCGCACGCTCCGCCACCCCGGGAATTAGCAGCACGGTGGCGGCGGTGTGCCGAGCATCGTGTAGGCGGCCGTCCCGCAGCCCGGCCAGCTTGAGCAGGCGCTTCCACTCGTCGTAGTCGGTGCGAGGGTTGACCGGTTCGCCGGTCGGGGTGGCGAATAGCCAGCCGCCATCGGCCCAGAGTTGTGCGGCGGTTGCGCGTGCCTGTGTCTGTTCCTGATGGTGCTCCCGCAACAGGTTCACCAACTCGGCGGGCAGGCCGATGGTCCGGCGGCCGGCGCGCGACTTCGTCTCTGCTGTCTCGGCGCGTGTCGGTTGCCGGTTGGGGCAGTGCCCGCCGAACTTCCGGCCGCAGGGCTTGTCGCACCCGTGCCGCCACCGCGGGCGTTGCCGGCCGCGCCGGACTACCAGCGTTCCGGCGTCCAGGTCGACATCCGACCAGCGCAGGCCGAGCGCTTCCCCTTGGCGCAGGCCGAGGGCGAGCGCGACCGCCCACCGGGCGCTGTTGCGGCGCCCGCGGGTTGCGGCCATGAGTCGTTGCACCTCCGTGACTGAGTACGGCTCGATCTCGCTCTCCGCCAGGCGTGGGGCCTTGGCGAGAGCGGCAGGGTTCCTTGCCAGGTGCCCCCGGCGTACTGACTCGTTGAGCGCGGTCCGGATCGTGCGGTGAGCCTGGTGGGCGGTTGCCGGGGCACTGCCGTTCTCCTGCATTCGACGGTAGAAGCGCTCCAGGTGC
Organism: Micromonospora polyrhachis; assembly: GCF_014203835.1. Lineage (NCBI taxonomy): Bacteria > Bacillati > Actinomycetota > Actinomycetes > Micromonosporales > Micromonosporaceae > Micromonospora > Micromonospora polyrhachis. Next base: position 3,532,457 of record NZ_JACHJW010000001.1, read on the forward strand.
TCGGGCTCCAGGCGCTCAAGCCGGTGCCCGCCGAGCCCGGGGATGAGGTGCCGGTAGACGGCCACCCGGTAGCCGGCGATGGTGTTCTCTCGTACGGCCGGGGCGGCGATGTTCTCCACCCAGTGGATTAGCCAGGTCTTCACCGTCCAGCGCTGGCCAGCCTTACGGACCGTCCCACTGTCCCGTTCCCGTTCAAGGAGCCGTACCTTCTTGATGACTGCTGCTTCCGTCTTTCCCCGGACGTGCCGGCGGTCTGGCGATCCGTCGTCCTTCACACCGACGGTCACCCGTCCATGCCAAGAACCGTCGGCACCGAGGTAGGTGCTCGACGCCCCGTTGGGTCGACGTCCCATCTGTTAGGCTCCTTCCGTCAGGCGACGCGGTTGAGGGGTGCCGGGTTTGTCAGGAGGCTTCGCACGTACTCGTCGATGCAGAAGGTGGGCACGCGGCGGAGACGGCCGATGGTGACGGTGCGAATCTGCCCGGCCTTGATGAGGGCGTACATAGTGGTTCGGCCGATGCCGAGTCGTAGGGCGGCTTCTTCGATGGTCAGGACGACGCGGTTTTCGGCGGTGGGCACGGTTTCTCCCGGTGATTCGTGGCCTGTGAACACTTATGGGGTGGGTTGTTGGGGCGGTTGGCCGAGTGGCTGGCTGCGTTGTTTCTTGCGGGGAGGGCTGAAACATCGCCGCATCGCCGCATCTCCGCAAACGTGCCTGTGAGCTGGGCAAATGCTTGCGGAGATCTTGAGGAGTTGACCCGGCTCATCTCCGCAAACGCGGTGTCATCTCCGCAGATGTTGCGGAGATGCGGAGATTGATATCTGTCGACTCTGGGATCTCCGTAGGTTCTCCGCAGGGTGTTTGTGCTGGTCACCGTGGCTTTGCTGCGGAGATGCGGAGATGCGGAGATGTTTCAGCCGACTTTTGTCCCTACTGGTTGTGGTGGTCGACCCAGAACACGTTCCGGTCTCCTCGGTCGCTCTTGCCGGCGCGTAGGACGTGGTCGCCTCGCCACCGTCCGGCCTGCCCGGTGAGGAGCCTGCCGAGTTGCAGCGGGTTAGGCAGCTTGCCGGACGGGGTGGTGATGAACTGGCCATCCCACGGGTCGTGCACGTCCGAACCGAGGTGTACGGGTTCGGCGTCGCGGCGTAGCTCAGCCGAGGTCATCTGTTTGCCGCCGTGCCGGTCGTGCCAGCAGGCGAGGAATCCGCGCCACCGGGTTTCGTCTTCGTCTACCCCGCGTACCGCTTCGGCGTTGGCCAGGAATCCGGGGATGTTGTGGTGGGCGAGGAACCCACCCAATGCCTGTGCCCAGGGGGTGAACTGCCACATGGATACCCCGGTGGCTTTGGGTGCCCCGTTGCGGGTCCAGTCGAGCACGAGGACCAGGAGGTGACGCATGACGGTGAGTTGGTTGGCCGGTTGCGTGATCCACTGGTCAAGGTGCGGGATGCCGAACTGGCTTTGGTCGCGCTGTTCGGGTCGGGGCATGTTCGGGTCGAGGTGTACCCGCACGGTCCGGGAGGCCATGTCTCCGCCGACCTGGAGGTTGTTTCCGGTGGCCATCCATAGCCGGTCGTTGACGCTGGCGAGGTTGCGGGATGAACCTAGCTGCCGGTCGGACCAGACTCCGGCGGTGACCAGCAGGGCGAGGTTGGCGGAGTCGATGACGGTGCCTTCTGCGAGGTTGTCCCAGATGACCACGCCGACCTGCTCAGCGAATACGGCAGTGATGGACTTGCGTAGCTCTTCTTCGGTGTAGGCCCAGGGCATGACGCGCTGCCCGTAGAGCATTCCGGGTCCGGCGGTCAGGATCGATTTGCCGGAGGCGGGCATGGTCGCGTCGATCAGCCCGAACGGCGTCAGGGACCGGGTGTAGTTGCGCAGGATCGGCGTAGCCAGAAGTGCGATGTAGTTGGCCCGGTCCGCCGGGGACGACCAGGGGAAGTCGCGTAGGAACCGGTTGAGCAGGAAGTTCCGGGCGTCGCGTACCTGCTCGGCGGTGGGCTGTCGGGCACCGGGGGCAGGGCGACCTTGGAGGCCAGGTAGAGACCGGTGGCCGGGTCGTAGCCGGGCCGCTGCAACAACGTGCCGTCACGGCGCAGCACGGGTGCTCCGATGATGCCGCGTAGCGGGGCGGTTTTCGGCCAGGTCTTGCCGGCCAGCACCGACGCGAGGATGTCCCGGGGTGGGGTGACCTCGTCTTCGTACACCTCGGGTTGGCCGTCGTTGCCCTTGCGGGTCTTGAGCCGGTACACGTAGGCGTGCTCAGCCAGCAGTCCAGCGAGCCCGGCCGGGGTGAGGTGGCTGGCCGACACCGGTAGGGGCGAGTCCTCGTCAACCTCGGTGGCCAGCCCACCAGACACGGTTTCCATGTGGACCAGTTCCCCGGCCTGCACGTAGGTGTCGGGCAGCATCCCGTCGGCCAGGGCGGCTTTCAACACTCGGATGGTTTCCGGGCCGGTGCCGACCTGGACGGACATGCCACGGTCGGTGGTGGTGATGGTCATGCGGCCACGCTCCGGGGGCGTCGGGCTCCGGCACGCAGGCCGGACGCGATGGATCGGGTGATCTCTTCGTCGCACTGGCGCGGCCGGCGACCAGGACGCTACGCGGGCGGTAGAGGATGCGCTCTGCGCAGCCGAGCGCCGAGCTGTCGAGACTGCCGAACCCACGCCGTACGGGAGGGAAGTCATTGTGGCCGCTCGCCAGGCCAGAATGCCGGTGGCGGTGGTCAGCAACAACTCTGCCGGCGCGGTCACCACCTACCTGACAGACCACCGGCTCGCCGATTACGTTTCCCCGGTGGTCGGCCGGGCGTACGCCGACCCGGCCCGCATGAAGCCCAACCCGGAGCCGATCCTGCAAGCCGTCCGATCCCTGAGCGAGCCGCCGGGCCGCTGTGTTCTCGTCGGCGATTCGCTGTCGGACATCGAGGGAGCGCGGGCCGCAGGGGTACGCGTGATCGGTTATGCAAACCGGCCGCCCAAGGTCAGGACGTTCCGAGCGGCCGGGGCAGACTTAGCCTCGGTCTTTCGTGCGCCCAGCTGACCTGGAGGTGAGTGTGTAGTTCATCTTGGGTCGTAAGCTCGTCGTCGCCTGCCGGTGGAAGTCCGGTCCGGGTAGCTGCCAGGAGGCCCGGTAGCAGGCTGGCGGCTCGGTCTGGAAACGGGTCGGGTCGAAGCCCAGCGTCGAAAGCCCTATTGGGGGAGCGACTGAGCGGTCCGTAGCATGACGCGAAGCCTGCGGCGTCGTTAGAGGTCTCGCCTGTTGGGGTGGGGCAGAGGGAGTGCCGAGCCCCCGAATTCAGGGTGAAGGCCATGGAAGCGGTGTAGCTCCTGGATTGCAGCCGCGAAGAACTCCCCGGCGTATGGGGCGCGGAACGTTCAGATGGTGGCGGCGGGAACTGGGGAGACCCTCCCCGGCCCGGCAACCTGCGGAGTGTTGCCGGAGCGTGGCGTCCTATAACCGATGATCTCGGGAAGGGGATTGCTGGCCGGGAGGGAGTCGGAGGCGGCCGTAGTACCGATCGAGCCGGACGGACAACACAACCGCCGGTGATGGGAAGGGCCGCTACTTCGTTGACGCGCCTGCTGTCTGGAGGAGCCCGGTGAGTGCCGGTCAGGCTAGTTCCACCGTTTCGGGATCGATCGTTGATCCGGTTCGAGCTTTGCAGCATGCGCTGTACCGGGCGGCCAAGGCCGATCCCGGGCGTCGGTTCCATGCGCTGCGAGACAAGGTCTTCCGCAGGGACGTCTTGTGGCGGGCGTGGGTCGCGGTGCGCCGTAACAACGGTGCGCCGGGCGTCGACCAGACCACTTTGGGCCAGGTTGAACAGTACGGGGTTGCCCGGCTGCTGGACGAGTTGGCTGACGAACTCAGGGAAGGACGGTATCGGCCGTTGCCGGCGCGTCGGGTGTTCATCCCGAAGCCTGGTAGCAGCGAGTTGAGGCCGTTGTCGATCCCCGCGGTTCGTGACCGCATCGTGCAGGCGGCGGTGAAGATCGTGCTCGAACCGGTCTTCGAAGCCCAGTTCCTGCCGTGTAGCTTCGGGTTCCGCCCGAAGCGGTCGGTGCACGATGCCCTGCAGGTACTCGTGGACGAGTCCTGGCGGGGTCGGCGGTGGGTGGTCGAGACGGACATCGCCAACTGCTTTTCGGCGATTCCGCATGAGAAGTTGATGCAAGCAGTTCAGGAACGCGTCTGTGACCAGGCCGTACTCAAGCTCCTGCGGGCGATGCTGCGCGCTGGGGTGATGGAGGACGGCCAGGTCCGGCGACCGGTCACCGGCAGCCCACAAGGCGGGGTCATCTCGCCGTTGCTGTGCAACGTCTACCTGCACCGACTCGATCGGGGATGGGACATGCGTGAGCACGGGGTGCTGGTCCGGTTCGCAGACGATCTGCTGGTGATGTGCGCCTCCCGGGCGCAGGCCGAGGCCGCGCTTCAGCGGCTTCGGCACTTGTTGGCTGAACTCGGCCTGGAGCCGAAGGAGGTCAAGACCAGGATCGTGCACCTTCAGGTCGGTGGGGAAGGGGTCGACTTCCTCGGCTTTCACCACCGGTTGGTGCGCGCCTGGGCCCGCACGGGAGGTAAACAGGTCACCTTCCTGGCCCGCTGGCCCGCGAACAAGGCTATGCAGCACGCCCGGGACCGGATTCGGCAGTTGACCGCCCGGTCCCGGCTGGGGCTGCCCGTGGAGTGGATCGTGGAACACATCAACGTGTTCCTGCGCGGCTGGGCCGGGTTCTTCAAGTACGGCAACTCGGCCCGACACTTCGAGAAGATCAGGTACTACGCGAAGATACGGCTAGCGCTGGTGATCGCCAAGCGGCACCAACGCAGCCGGAAGTTCGGCTGGCAGGTGCTGTCCTTCCAGTCGAGCAACGAGTTGGGCCTGATCGGCCTGGGAACCGTCGTCGCACCAAGGCCATTTAAGCCTTGGCGGCGGGATAAGCCGAATGCCGGCGGTGAACGACGTCGGTGAGCCGTGTGCGGGAGAACCGCATGCACGGTTCGAAGCGGCGGGAGCTGGAAACGGAGCACCACGGTCACGGCCACGGCAGTGGGACAGCCAGAAGGGAAACCGGTGGAATTCAAGGCTGCCGGGCCTACCACCACGACGTGCCACCGCGCCAGCTCCCGACCCTACATTTGAGTGTGGCCGCATAGCCGATACCCGATGGGTGTGATTCGCGTGGTTGCTGATGTTTTAGCGGCATGCTGAGGACCCGGCGTGGGGCCGGGTTCCTCCGTGTTGACTGGTAGGGGTGTGGGGCTGCGGGATCAGCCGGTGGGTCGGGGTAACGCGGCGAGAGTGGTGAATGCGCTGGTCAACGCGTCGGTCCAGGGCCAGCCGTTGGCGATAGCGAGACGGGTTCGGCGGGCGGTGCGGGTGATCCGGGCTGCGACGTGTAGCAGTCGGTAGCGCAGTTTCTTGGGTTCCGCGGTGGCCAAGTCGCCGTTCAGGAGCAGGTTCTGGGTCCAGGCGAGCAGGTCGATGGCGGTCAGGGCGAGTTGCAGCCAGGCCTGGTTGATGGTGAACAGCCGGGACGGGAACCGGCCGAATCCGGTGTCTTTCCCGGTGCGGATGCGGTCTTCGACGCGGGCGTGAGCCCGGTGTCGGGCTTCCAGGAACTGGATGCTGCCACCGCCGGGCGGGGTATCGGTGGCGACGATCTGGTGCCGCCAGCCTTCGATGGTGTCGAACAAGCTCAGTTGTGCGCCGGGGTGTGGGCGTTCCCGGCGGATCAGGAACCGGGTGCCCTCGGGCCAACCGGTGGCGTCGAACAGGCCGGTGATCTCGCAGACTTCGGCATGTTCTCGCAGGTCACCGCCGGTGTCGATAGCGGGGATCCAGCCAGTCGCGGCCCGGATCGCCTCGCGCACGGGTTCGGTGATCGCGGCGCCGACCGAGAACCGGATATCCAGGTGCTGCTGTTGTCGCAGGCCGCGGATGTGGGCGAGGAACCCGTGACTGGAACCGGCAGTGTCGGCGCGAAGCAGGATCGGGCTGCCGTGCCGGCAAACGTCGGGGACCAGGGCGAGGGCCTGGTCGAGGACGGTGATGTGGTCGGTGGTGGTGTTGGAGCCGGCTCGGCCTTCCCGTAGCAGGCCGGCGAGGGCTTCGCCGGTGTTGTCCAGGAAACACAGCAACGGGTGGAACCCGAACGTCTTCTTCCAGGTACGAGTCGCCCCTTCCTTCTCGGAGTGGCAGATCACGATGGTCGCGTCGATGTCCAGGACCAGACCATCAACCTGCTGGCCGGCCGCCATCGGCTGCGGCAGGTCACCGTTCACCTCGGCGTGCTGGGCCCAGGCGACCTCACGGGCGCGTGCCCGCGCGGACTGTAGGCCGGCCAGCATGGGCTGGTCCAGTCGGGACAACATCCGCCATGCGGTTGGGTCGGACGCGACCGGCCCGAACAGGCCGGGCTGGTCACGCAGCACGGCCAGGTCGGCGATGGCCTCACCGCCGCCGGCGAGCATCACCGCCAGATCCACGGCAATCCGGCCCGGATCGTGCCCGCCCTGCCGCTGCCGCAGACCTGCCAAGGCCTCACCGAACGCGCTGGTCAACCCGGTCGCATCAGCGAGATCAGTGAGCAACCGGGCACCGGCATGACCGACCACGCCCCGCCCACCACCGGTCACCATGATCTTCGGACGTGTTGCGGTAGCCTTCACCCTGCAAGTGCCTTCCGTGGCGGGACTATGGGACCTTCGACAAGCCCTATTCTCCCTGATCAGAAGGCACTTCTTCGTTCTCGACCCACTCCTTGGACAGCCCTTAACGAAGGGCCGGGGTTAGTGGTCAACAGCATGGGGGCGATAGCCGGGGCATTGATTGACCTAGTGGGTGGTTGAGATCCGTCTTCCTCATGAGCCGCCACCACTGGCCAGCGTTGCGGCCGTCGTTATTAAACCCAAGGAACCGGATCAACTGCACCCGCCCAGCGATTGAGCGACAAGGCGGATTTATGCTGCCCCGTATAGCCCAACATGTTAAGGATGCCGAGCCTGAGAAAGTGACACGCTACCATGCTAGCTTCGGCCCAGGCATATGCATTCCACCTGTCCAGCGTCTTGGTCGGATGAACCATCTTGTTCCGAAGGTAGATAACAGCGCCGAGGGCATCCCGCGCAAGTCCGTGGCTGACTGGCATAGCCGCTGCTGCCGCTTGCAATTCAGTGAGATGTGAAGGGATGGAAGTATCAATTTGGCAGTCGTCCAAGAATTCTCGGATTTCGCCTTCCGTGTTTCTTGCTGCACTTTCAAAGGCGTTAGACGAAGTGTACTTCTTTTTTTCGTTCACCAGACGCTGATGTGCCAGCAGTTGCAGGCCGGAGACGGCTAGACCGATCGCCGGCTCAACATCTACATCTGCATTCGCACTGACGTAATACGAAGCAGCGTATTTAAGCGCGTTCTGGTGGTCCGGCTTTGACAAGTAATTCAAGCCGAATTCTAGTAGTTCTGTTACTTGCTTGGACCCGATCGAAGAGTCGAGCCAGGAGGTGGCATTCATCATGCTGTCTACCGGCGGTGCCGTCCACCGCGCCCACACCACGTTGTCTCCCCGCCAGCCAACGGGCAAGACGGGGTTGATGCGGCGGCCCACTGCGACGTTCAGCAAGATGCGGATAGATTCCATGACAGCGCAGCGTCTTCTGGTGCAAACTCTGCGCCGCCCACCCTGCGCAACTCGCCGATATGGGTGACGGCACGGCCTCCTGTGTTCTTCAAGCCCTTCCGGAAATCCCGGCGGCTGGCCTGCTTTGTCCGGTCAATCGTGACTGACCAATCACCTGCCTGCACCTGCACCCGCGCATTCCAAGAATGCGTAAGGTTATCTGGGCTGCAGACCATGCTGCCGTCATTGGCATCCCAGCCATTCGGGATTAGAAACCCGATCTTGTCAACAGGACCAACGCCAATCTCCTGTAGTCCAAGGTTATCTTGATACAGCGAAGATTTCTCCGGCGGATCAGCTAGGGCGCAGTCCATCGATTGAACAAAAAGTTTGGCACCGGGCGGGAATCTTACGGTAGCGAAGTCCTTCCATAAAGTCTCATCTAACGGCTTCAGCCTGTCATGCAGGTCCACGAGTGAGGCATCCCGAGAACCCTGAACAACAATATGCGTGCTCGGATTCCATTTGAAGCGAATGTCACCTTCAAGCAACGTTGGGTTGGAGTCGGCGGCGAAGCCGAAGCTTCCTTGGTATAGGCAAATCTCGGGGTTGATTCCTTCAACGAAGTATGGATGGATAAGGACGTCTGGGTGCTGGTGCCGTATAACGACAGGACGCCCATCGGTCATCCTAATTCTTTCCTCAACAACTCGATTGCCGGCCGCATCGAGCAAGACTAACACTTGCCGAGAGCCACCGGGCGACTCGTAAATCACGGTCATGTAGACACCTAGCCATGTCGGGTCGATATTTTTGAATATTCGTCATAAGCTCACTCAGTGCCTAACTGTGCCGCTTTCTTCACGAGGTCCTTAAGTTCCTCGACCGTAAGTCACGGCTGCGAGCGGTGGATCATCGATGGTAATTGGAGCAAATGAGGAGCAACGCTCTTGTCGCGACCGGTGAAGTCATTCGCACGTAGCGGCGGCCCGGTGCTCAGTCCGTGGGCGTGGCCGGCGATTGCCTTTGTTGCGACGCTCCGTTGAGGGGGCGGGCGGTCTCAGTTGTGGTTGCCGGTCCTCCCTTTATAGGCGAGACGTGATGTCTCTGCTACGAGAACATGGCAGCGATTCGAGACGCCAGATCGGCAGCCCCAGAGACGGCGGGAACCATCTGCTGAAGACTGGAGAATAGAGCCTTCATCCTTGCTCGACTGGGCTCCTCTGTCCTGGCTTCAGCGAGGAAACCATCGAGTACTTCGACTGCCTCATCGTTATTGGATCCTCTGACTATGTGTTCAAGCTCGCGCAGCGCTTCAACCGTGTCAGTTCCATAGCGACTGCGGTAGGTGCCGACATTGGAATTGACTATCACGCTCTTATTTACCACATTGGAATTGTCGCCCACTGAAAAATACTCGTTGTAAGTCACGACAGGATCACGCTCCCTGAGACGCTTGTCGCCTTCAGCCGTTACGGCAACTTTCGAGAATGAGTTGAAATCGGTGGGCAAGCTCTCGTCATGGGCTGAGGTGACTTCAAGTTGACCCCACTTGACGAGTGGTCGCACTATGCGGATAACGTACCGCTCGTGCTCACTTATTTCGGAAGCGATCTCCCTAATGCTTAGGGCGTGGTCGCGACCCTTGTATATGACATCGAGAACCTGCCGCTCAATGGCGTCGCGTTCTGAATGGCTAAGGCTTTTTGCTCGTGTTTCAGCGTCGCTGATTGCGATGCGCTCACGGTAGTAGCCACGCACGAAGAATGCGGCGATCGCAAGCAGGGCTAACACTCCGAGGACATTATCCAGGAAGCTGGGCTCCTCGGTTTCCGCCGATCCGGCCAGTATGTCGTACACAAGTAGAGACGGCGTCATGATCCACTTCCGTGTCGGGCGATCCGAGTATCCCTTAACGAGCGATGGATGGGTCTGTCAGATCAAGGACTCTTGCGCCGGGGGGATGAACCGGCGGTCTCAGTTGTGGTCTCGTTCTTTGCCGTACGGCGGTGCCCGCCGCCGTCCGCCCGGAGAGCGTTGCGCCTGGCTGGAACCCTCGTGGAACGACTGTGGACGGTTGGTCGCAGACCTCGAAAGCGTGTGAGGGTTTACGCCCTCCGAGGGTTCAAATCCCTCCGCCACCGCTCATGAAGTGCGAAAACGCCCGGCAAGTCCGCGAGGACGAACCGGGCGTTCCGCTTGTGGTCTCAGTTGGGTTCGCCGGCCTTGTCGGGCTCACGGTTCTCGCCGCCCCGTAGTCAGCCCTGTGGAGAGGGCTGGCAATCATCCGGACCTCATGCTGCTTCTACAAGTAGTTGCGGAGCCGGCCGGGGTCGTCGGTGCCTCAAATCTCCCTGGCTAGCGCTTCCCGGAAGGTGCGTCCTTCTTGTCGACCTCGTGGTTCAGGGTTCCAGAGATGATCCTTCCATCGGCCTTCTTGGAGAAGCGGTTGGAGACCAGTTCGTTGCCTGCAACAATTGAGTTGTAATCAGTCCGAAGGTTTCGGACGATCTTCTCTAATTCGGCTTTGTCTTTCCCATTTGCGGTCTCTCTCTCCAGTCGGATCGTGTGACGGAGGGCGGTGAACCGGTTTCCCGCTTCGCGGAGGGATTTGGATTTCCTTTCGGAGCCGAGGAAAGCTGATGTGGCGGCAATGGCTCCCGCTACTGCCCCGACGGCTCCCCAATGCCTGGTCTGCCCGATCACAACAAGTATCGAAGCTGCGGAACTGATCAAGGCTGGAAGGAAGACTATCGTCCTTCCCCAGAACTCTGCCGACTTGGCGGCTTCGAAATAACTCTGTGCGGAGTACGTGGAGTCTTCGTACATCCGGTCCAACTCGGCTACGTAGGGGCTGGTTGAATCCTTGGTCACCATGCTTTCCTCCAAAGTGAAGCAGTGGGATATCTTGGCGCCTTGATTAAGCGATCGGCTGTGGGGGCGGAGAGCTGAGGGCGTCCTGGACGCATTCCTTGTGAGCATTCGGCGCTCTGCCTGACGCGTAGCAGGCTGCTAATAGCGCTTGCCGAACTCGCGAATCATCTAAAACAGGCTCCATGCCGCTTCTCTGGCAGTGGGCCCACTCATTCCGTGGTGAGTCATTTACGCCGTTGGCGACAGCCGTGCTTCTGACGGCGCTGGGTGGTGGCTTTCGTTCGAGCGGCTGGCTGGTCCGTGGCGCCTTGAGCGGCCGTAGGCGGGGGTGGGTCTGGACTCTCCAGGCCGCTGGCCCCACCGCAGATGCCAGCCCGGTTTGGCCGGTACACCCTGTACTTTGCGAGTTCCCTCCGGTTTTTCGCAAGTTGAGCCCAGTGGGTAGCCCGGGATTTCGCCGTAGGTGCGATCGGGAGCCATGGCGGCACGATAGGGCAAGGTGTCGATGCCTGTGAGTTCAGGGGTCGCAGGGACTGGTTCCCGTTGCCATCGCTCGTGAAGTGCGAAAACGCTCGGCAAGTCCGCAAGGACGAGCCGGGCGTTTTCGCTTGTGGTCCCAGTTTTGGTGACGCGATCCGCTAGGTCTGATCGCTGCTGACGTTGTCGATCATCCGGCGGAGCACCTTGAGCGTGGTGACGTAGTCGGCATCGTCGATGCCCTCGTGGATGCGTGCGCGGATGGTCGGAGCATGGCTCTTCAGGTCGACGCGCGCATGCTCGCCGGCTTCTGTGATCCACAGCCGGTCCTCGTCGTCCCGGCGAAGCCAACCCCGCTCCAGCAGGACCTGCGCCTCGCCGGCCAGGTCGTCCTCGGGACGGATGTAGGTCGCCATGGCTGCCTGAAGTCGCGGGATGGTCATGCCCTGACCGTCCGGGGAGAGGTCGTTGGTCGACAGGTTGCGCAGCAGCCAGAACTGGGGCTGGGTGAAGCCGAACTCGGCCTGTCGGGCGCGGGTGAAGGCGATGAGCGCCTCGTAGGCCAGACCGGTCCAGTAGGCAGCCGGCTGGGCGGCGAGTTCGGCGTCGGAAAGCTGGTCGATGGTCATCGTGGCACCCCAAGTTGATGATCGTTTGCGAATCGACCGTAGGACCTGAAGCATGGTTGAGGTCAATGCGAAGCTGAATGGGGTGCAGCAGGTGCAGGTAGGTCCAACACTGGTGCTGATCCACAGTCCGCTCGTCGGCCCCGGGAGCTGGCAGCCGGTCGCTGACGAACTACGGAAACTCGGCCACCGGGTCGTGGTGCCGTCGCTCGGTCCCCTCGCCGACGTCGAGCCGCCGTACTACCTCTCGGTAGCCGAGCAGGTGGCGGACGCCGTGTCGGTCGGATCGGACGACCGCCTGGTGCTGGTCGGGCACAGCGGGGCGGGGGCGCTGCTGCCGGCCATCGGAGCGGCCCTGGCGGGCCGGGCGGGACTGTCGGGTCGGGCGGGACTGTCGGGCCGACAGTGCCAGGCGTACGGCACCGTCTTCGTGGACGCGATGCTGCCGCACCCCGGCACCAGTTGGTTCGCGAACGCACCGACGGCTCTCGTCGGGCAGCTTCGCGACCTGGCCGTGGACAGGTGGTTGCCACCCTGGCACCAGTGGTTTCCGGCCGAGGTCATCCAGGCACTGCTGCCCGACGAGCAGATGCGGGCGGACTTCGTCGCCGAGCTTCGGCCACTACCCCTGGCGTACTTCGACGAACCTGCGCCGTCGGTGCCGCAATGGGTGCCGCAGCGGTGCGCCTATCTCCAGCTCAGCGAAGGGTACGACGCCGAAGCGGCGCAGGCTCAGCGTCAGGGCTGGACGGTGCGGCACGAGCGGGCTGACCACCTGGCACTGCTTACCCGACCCGCACGGATCGGTACGCTGCTTGACCGGTTGATCACAATGTTGCTGGACCCGGACCACCCAGCAGGTGACGAGGAGATCGAATGAGGCGAGCTGTCGTCCCGATTGCCCTGGCACTGTTGCTGGCGGGGGTCGCGGGATGTGCCGACGGGGGCGCGAAAACCGCCCCGGCCGACCCTGCCTCGCCGAGCGTTGCTGCCTCGCAGGTCGATCCGAAGGCCGTTACCGAGCACGGCGTCGGGCCGATCCGGATCGGGGCGCAGACCCAGCCGTTGGTGGACGAAGGCATCCTCAAGAAGGAGGCCGACGGGTTCTGCCCGCTCTCCTGGTCCGGAGTCGGGGAGTGGACGGGCATCTGGGTCCTGCCCGACGATTCCGGGAGCCGGATAGCGCAGGTCTACATCACCGCGCCAGCGAAGTTGGCCACCATCGAGGGGATCCGGGTCGGCAGCCCGGAGGCCAGCTTGACCGAGGCGTACGGCGAAAGCCTCCGGCGCTACACGTCGACCATCTACGCCGAGTCGCAGTTCGACTTCGTCGACCACGAGTCCGCCTCGATCGCGTTCTACGTCGACCCGACCGGCAACGTCAAGCAGATCATGGTCGGGAACGCGGGGCTGCTGGAGATGGCCGCGGAGTACGCCGAGCCGACCTGCTGAGGTTTTCCACAGCCCGCAGAGTGCGGTGTGGACGTGCGAGGTGTGCGGTCGACGTCATGTTCCCGGCCCGCGCCGGTTCCTACCGTCTTCTGCATGATCAAACGAAGGAAAGTGCTGGCCGGGCTGCTGCTGGCGGCCACCATGATCGGAATGTCCAGCGGTCCGGCCAGCGCCGGGTCAGTGAGCGTGCCGGGGGCGGAACTTCAGGCCGGGTTGACCGGGATGGTGGCCGCCGAGTCGGCGAGTGCCGCGCTGCTGCGCGTACAGGATGGGCGGGATGGCTGGGCCGGTGCCGCCGGGGTGACCGACCTGGTGTCGGGCCGACCGGCGCGGGCCGACGGTTACTTCCGGATCGGCAGTGCCACGAAGACCTTCGTGGCGACGGTGGTCGTGCAACTGGTCGACGAGGGCCGGCTGTCGCTGGACGATCCGATCGCCCGCCACCTGCCGGGAGTTGTGCCGAACGGCGAGGCGATCACCGTACGGCAGATTCTCAACCACACCAGCGGGCTGTACGACTACGCGCACGAGGCCGGCTATTCGACGAACCGGTGGCGGGGTGCGGAGCGGTTCCGCACCTACCGGCCCACGGAACTGCTGGCCGTCGCCTTCGCGCACGAGCCGTACTTCCCACCCGGCGAGGGTTGGCGCTATTCGAATACCAACTACATCGTCGCCGGGCTGCTCATCGAGCGGCTGACCGGCCGCAGCTACGGAGTCGAGATCCAGCGTCGTATCCTGCGTCCGCTCGGTCTGTGGCAGACCAGCGTCCCGGGTACCGAGGCGGGGCTGCCCGAACCGCACGCCCACGGTTACACCCTGGTCGACGGCGAGTACGTCGACGCCACCCGGATGAACCCGTCCCTCGACTGGGCGGCCGGTGAGATGATCTCGACGACCGCCGACCTGAACCGGTTCTTCGCCGCACTGATCGGCGGCCGGCTCACCAGCGCGGCCGGGCTCGCGGCGATGCGGACCACCGTCGAGACCGGCACGATCTTCCGGTACGGCCTCGGCCTGCAACAGTTCGACCTGCCCTGCGGCATGAGCGTCTTTGGCCATGGCGGCGAACTGCTCGGCTACCTGACCTACGCGATGGCCTCCGATGCTGGCCGTCAGGTGACGCTCTCCTACAACCCGTACGTCACCAAGCCGACCATGGAGACCCTGGTCGGGATCTTCAGCACGGCCTACTGCCCGGCCGGTTAGCCGGTTCGGTCCGGGGTAGCGGACCCGGCCTGGGGCAGACCCTCCCGGGCCGGGTTCCACCGATCGGCGAAGAAGTCGAGCAGTTCCCGGTGCACGAAGATGTAGCCGTCTCCGACGTTACGGAGGAAGAGGCACTGCACGGCGTACTCCAGGAACGGCAGCATCGGATAGGGCACCACGCCCTGGCGGGCCAGCCGACGGCGTACCAACCACTGCTCCGTGATCGGGGCGAGGGCGACCAGGATCAGCAGGAACACCGCCGAACTGGTACCCATCAGCGCTCCGAAACGAACGGCCTCGGCGGCCGTGCCGGGCCAGGCCACGGCGAGCCCGGCGATGGTTCCGGTGACCAGACCGAGGACCGGGGCGACCCGTACGGCGAACCGGAGCCGGTGACGCAGCGCCGGACTCGGCACCTCACGTCGTACGACGATGGTCGGGTGGCTCCTGAAGTACATTTCGAAGATCGCGGTGGCGGTGACGCCCAGGCTGACCAGAGCCGCGGCCAGGAATCCGAGTCCGTAGGCGATTCCGATCGCCACGCCGCGCCCGGCGTCGGTGCCGGTACGGATACTGGTCGCGGTGGTGAAGGCGGCGCCCACCGCGAGCGCGGACAGCCCGCTGACCGGGACGGGCTCGGCCTCGTTGTAGACGGCTCGGAGGTCGCTCCAGAATTTTCCGAACCAGTCGACCCCGTAGCTGCGGACGTTTTCCCGTCTGACGGCGGAGGAGATGGCGCGCAGGTCGTCGTACTGGATCATGGACATTCCGGTCGCCGTCACGGCACCGACCGCGGCGCCGGCGAGCGCGCCCGGCCAGCCGAGGAGGAACCAGCCTGCCGCACCGAGGAGAAGCGTCGTCCCGAGGCTGGTGATCCAGCGGGCGATGGTGTCGGCGGTCGTGATGCGGAAATGGCGCGGCGACCAGGTTTCGGCGATTCGGTCCAACACGAAGACGCTCTGCCCGTCGGTACGGAGCTGGTAGGCGAGTGCCGCCAGATATCTCGCCGTCTGGTCGGGAGGGTGCCGAGGATTCGTCCGCTGTCGAAGCATGGCTTGCACGTAGTGGGTGAACAGACGTCGTCGGCCGGACGGCGCTTCACCTCCGTCCGGATCGCCTGCCGGCTCCGGATCGCCTGCCGGCTCCGGGCCGTCGGCGTACGCCAGGGCCATGATGCTCAACAGCAGCGGTGAGTCGGCGAACTCCCACAGCTCGGTGTCGACGGCGAGTGCCGAGCGGAGTCCGGCGAGCGCGGTGCCGGCCCGGTCGAGGAACTGCTCGATCTGTGGCCGGGTCAGTGGCTGGATGCGCACCGTGCCGTAGACCGGGACCTGCTGACTGAGCTGGGCGTATTCGACTGTCCGGCAGCAGAAGGCGATCGGGGTGAGTGGTTGCTGACGGTGGAACTCGGTGATCGCGGCAGCACACCGGTTGCGGTGTTCGGCGGCTACCTCGTCCAGACCGTCGAGCAGCGGCAGGATCTCACCCGCCATCACCCAGTGGGTCGCCTGATCTGCCGGCACGCCGTATCGCTCGGTCAACTGCTCGACGAGCCACTGGGCGATGGGTCGGCGGTAGATCGCCCACGACGAAAGGTTGACCACGACCGGGATGGGGGCCGCCGGATCGCGGTCGGCCAGGTTCAGCAGATCTCGGGCAAGTTCCAGGAGCATCGTCGTCTTGCCCGCGCCGGGTTCGCCGAGGATCACCATGGCCTGGTCGAGTTGGGTGAACACGCTGCCCATGGCGACGCCGTCGGTAAGCACGAGCGGAGTGCCGTTGGCCTGCTCGGCCAGTACGTCCCACGGGTGCCGCTGTGTGTCTGCCGTCGCCGTCAGGCCCAGTTCGATCCGAACCTCGTTGTAGAGCGAGCGTTCCAGGACGTTGGTGACCCAGTAGCGGCGTACCCGGCCGAGCAGGACCTGCCGGGCCCGGTCCGGTGAGGTCATCGGGACCGGTCGTTTCTCCTGGTTACGGGCGACCTCAAGCACGACGAGCGTCACGATCAGCGCGACGAGCAGCGGCCAGGCCAACCACAGGTACGGTTCCCAGGAATCGGGTAGCGCGCCGGTGGCGACGTTGGTGGCCACCCCGAGTAGCGCCACGCAGATCACTGACAGGACGACCGTCGTGACGCGATGCATGCGTCGTCTCTACCGTGTGGCCTGACTCGGCACAAGACCCGGATCCGGGCGTGCTCATCGCACCTGGCCGACCGCATCGGGCCGCATCGGGCCGTATTGGGCCGCCTCGGGCCGCGTGGTGCTCGTCAGCAGGTGCCGAAGCCCTCGTCGAACAGTTTGCGGGCGTAGTCGGTGTAGCCGGCCACGGTCTTCCGCACGATCTGGCCATCGTGCAGGAAGAGGTAGGACCGGTCGCCTTCGCTGACCAGCAGCCCGTCGAACCGGTATGTCCCCTGTGGAGCGTCCAGCGACGTCAGCGCCGGATAGGTGGCCTGCACCTGACGCACGGACGTGCCGCTGGTGACCCCCTCCGGGGTGTGCATCGACGGATCGGCCCACAGCAGGACGAGGCGGTCGTCGGCGAAGATCGGTCCCACCGTCGTCATGCCGGCCAGGCTTGGCCCGCATGACGCGATCGGCGGCGTCAGCAGGCCGCGCCTGGCCAACTCCTGTTCGGTGTCGCCGAATTCGATGCCGCCCAGCCCGTCGAGGTGTACGACGTCCGGCCCGTACGCCGCCCTCTCTGGTGGCTGGCTGGATGCCGTCTTGCCCGGTGTACGAGTTGGGCCGCTGAGCGACGCGACGGTCGCGATCAGCAGCCCCATGATCGGCAGTAGTTTGCTCAGTTTCATGTTGCTTCCCCCGGCTACCCAACGCCGCTGGCCGCAGAAGGTTGCGCCAGATTTCCACATCCTGTGGATAGGACATGTGTACGACCGACGAGGTTACGGCCTGCCCGAGCCCAGCTGGCCCGGTGGGAGGCGTCCGAGGTGAGCGTCCCGTCGCTATCCGGTGACGTCGGTGCCGATGTCGGCCGGTCGCTGGTTGGTGCCTGCCAGCCCGGAGGCGACCAGCGTGTTCAACAGGGCCAGTGCATCGACCCCCGGCGAGTCGGGGACGGCGCGGTATATGCATAGTGTCTGTTCGTCGCGGGTCAGGGTGAGGACGTCGGGTTCCAGCTCGAACGTTCCGGCCAGCCGGTGGCGGAACGTCTTGCGGCGCGTTACCCCGGCCGTCACGTCATGACGGGACCACAGGGCCGCGAACTCCCCGGAGGCGACAGTCAACTCGTCGATCAGCTCTGCCAGTTCGCCGTGGGTCTCGCGCGCGGCGGACAGCCGACGCAGGTGGGCGACAAGCTCGGCTGCGACCGCATCCCAATTGGGGTAGAGCTGTCGGGTCTCGGGTAGGAGGAAGATCCTGCGTGCCATGTTGCGCTCGCCGTCGTCGCTGAGGGCCAGCAGCGCCGCGCCGAGCGGTGTCCAGGCCAGTGCGTCGAGCGCGCGTCCGAGGACTATCGCCGGCAGATCGTCAAGTCGGCTGAGGAGGTCCAACGTTCCGGCAGCCACGACCTCTCGCGGTCGGCGACGGATGATCATGTGCGCCGATCGCTGGGCCAGCCGTAGCAGGTGCTCGCGCTCGGTGCCATCAAGGCGTAGCACGCGGGCCAGCGCGGCGAGCACCTGCTGCGAGGGCCTGACCCGGCCCTGCTCGATGCGGGTGTAGTAGTCGGAGCTGACGCCAGCCAGCAAGGCAAGCTCATCTCGGCGTAGGCCCGCCACCCGCCGGGTCCCTCCGGACATCAGCCCCAGGTCGGAAGGCTGTGCGCGGTCACGGCGAGCACGCAGAAAGTCTCCCAGCTCAGAGGCCATGGAGCCATGGTCCCAGAGATCTTCTTAAGTACGGTAGGCACAGCGAACCTAGGAAGATTCCGCGGATGGTTCACCCGTCGACCGGCGCGCAAACTCGACGCCATGACGACGACTACCGCCTCGCTGGCCGGACGGGTGGCGCTGGTTACCGGCGCTGCGTCCGGCATCGGTGCCGCCACCGCTCGACGCCTCGCCGCCGCCGGAGCCCGGGTGGCACTCGTGGCTCGCCGCGGTGACCGGCTGCATGCCCTGGCCGACGAGATCGGTGAACGGGCTCTGCCTGTGCCGGCTGACATCACGCAGTCCGCTGCGATTCACACGCTCGCCGAACAGGTCGCCGCACGACTCGGCACCGTCGACCTGCTGGTGAACAATGCTGCGGTCATGCTGCCGAATCCCCTGACCGAGGGGCGTGACGACGAATGGCGGCACATGCTCGGTCTCAATGTGGGCGCGTTGCTCCAGGTGACCCGTGCGCTGCTGCCCGGCCTGCTCTCCGTAGCCGCAGACGGTCGGGCTACGGACATCGTGAACGTCTCCAGCACCGGCGCTGATGTCCGCGCGCCCGCCTTCGCCGTGTACGGCGCGACGAAGGCCGCCGTGACCTACCTGTCGGGGGCCATCCGCGTCGAGCTGGCGTCTACCGGCCTACGGGTC
The DNA here is from genome assembly GCF_014203835.1 of Micromonospora polyrhachis. Taxonomy (NCBI): domain Bacteria; kingdom Bacillati; phylum Actinomycetota; class Actinomycetes; order Micromonosporales; family Micromonosporaceae; genus Micromonospora; species Micromonospora polyrhachis. The sequence goes on from NZ_JACHJW010000001.1 coordinate 3,551,223, forward strand.
ACCGACATCAAGCCGGGCGGCGTCGCCACGGAACTGTTCGAGCACGCCACGCATCCCGGCATCCGTGAGAAGCTGGTCACCGCAGGTCGGCGGATGAGACTGCTCGACGCTGACGACGTGGCGGACGCGATCGTCTACGCCGTCACGCGTCCACCGCACGTGTGCCTGTCCCAACTCACCGTCATGCCAGTCAACCAAGCCCAGTAGGACGAGGGGGCGGTCCGCTTCGATCGGGGCCGTGGTCGGCCTCGATCGAACCGGTTGGGCGGATGGGCCACCGCCGCTCGCTGGTCAGTAGGTCCAGGCCGTCGAGGATGCGGTCCAAGCCGAAGTCGAACGCCTGGTTCTGTGCACCCTCGTCGGAGGCGGAGGCCATCGTGGCGGTCAGTGCGGGGAAGCGTTCTCCGTGCTGGCTCAGCAGTTCGCCGATCATCGTGATCAGCTGGGTTTCGGGCTTCCGGTTCGCCCCGGCCTGCTGGGCGATCATCCGTACGTGCCCGGTGAGCAGGGCCAGCGCGTCTAAGCGCTCGCTCCCGGTCAGTTCAGTAGTGGCGAGTAGTGTCACGCCGCGCTCCATCCAGCCCAGTTCATTGGGGCCGATGGCGCGAGGGCCGACGGTGGCCTCCAGTGCCCAGGGGTGTCGCAGGTAGCCGGCCAGAAGCTGGTGCGCCCAATTCTTCAGGCCGCCTCGCCAGCTGGCGGTGTCGAGGGCCGGTGGCTCCCCAATTGCCCGTTCGACCATCGCCGCCACGAGTTCGGCCTTGCCGGGTACGTACCGGTAGAGGGACATCTTGGTGAAGGCGAGGTCGGCTGCGACCCGCTGCATGGAGACTGCGGCCAACCCTTCGCGGTCGGCGATCGCGATGGCGGCGTCGGTGATGACTTCGAGGGTGAGTGCCGGCTTGGGGCCCCGGGTGGGCTGGGCGCGACTGACCCACAGGAATTCGATCGTCATCTGCACCTCAACCCAAGGGCTTGCCAGCCGCCGAAACCGTCTCTACCGTACACAATATTAATCGTGTCCGGTGGACACAGTTCCTGTCTTGGGGAGATCATGAAGAACACGACGGTGCTCATCTCCGGCGCGAGCATTGCCGGTCCCGCCTTGGCCTACTGGCTGGGCCGGTACGGCTTCCAACCGACCGTGGTCGAGATCGCGCCAGCGCTGCGCGACGGCGGCAACGCCGTCGACTTCCGGGGGAAGACCCATCTGGGTGTGCTGGACCATCTGGGTGTGCTGGACCACCTGCGGGCGGTGCAGACCGGCGGTACGGTCATGCGCTTCGTCGACGAGCAGGGCCGAAAACTGATGGAGATACCCGCCGAGTTCGCCGGAGGTGACATCGAGGTACTGCGCTTCGACCTGTCCCGGGTGCTCTACGAACACAGCCAGCACACCACCGAATACCTCTTCGGCGACAGCATCGCCGCGATGACCGACACCTCGCAGGGCGTACACGTCACCTTCGCCAGTGGTGCCCAGCGCACCTTCGACCTGGTCGTCGGGGCGGACGGCGTGCACTCGAACGTACGGCGACTGACCTTCGGGCCGGAAGAGCAGTTCGTCAGCTACCTCGGCTACTACGTGGCGACCTGGGCGCTACCCCACCCGCCCGGGCTGGACAGCGGATCGCTGCACTACAACGTGCCCGGCAAGATGGCCAGCGTCGGCCGCGACCACCGAGACCCGTCCCGGGCCGGCGCGTTCGTCGCCTTCGCCTCACCCAAACTCGAATACGACCGGCACGACCTGGACCAGCAGCGCCAGATCCTCCACGGGGTCTTCGCCGGCCTGGGATGGGAGGTGCCCCGACTGCTCGCAGCCCTGCGTGGGGCACCCGACATCTACTTCGATTCGATCTGCCGGGTCGACATCTCGCCGTGGTCCAAGGGGCGGATCGTGCTGCTCGGCGACGCCGCAGCCGGTGCCACCATCGGCGGCATGGGCAACGGCACCGCGATCCTGGCCGCGTACGCGTTGGCTGGCGAACTGGCGATGGCCCGAGGCGACCACACCGTCGCGTACGCCCGCTACGAGAACCTGCTGCGCGACTTCGCCCGACGGTGTCAGAAGGGTGGTGACACCACCGGTCGGTTCCTCGCCCCACGCAGCGGCTGGGGGATGCGGCTGCGTAACAGGGTGCTCAACCAGAAGCTGTTCATGAACATGATGCTCAGGACGACTGAGGACCGCACCAATGACATCGACCTGCCGGACTATCCCCACCTGTTCGCCGCGCTGGTGTGACTGGGCCTGGTAGTCGCGGCTCGTGAGGTCACGAGGTGTGGGCCTTGGCGAGCATTTCCACGATCTCGGTAGTGGAGCCGGTCTGGCCGAGAAGCGGGAAGATCCGTTGAATGCTGTTGTGGTGGGCCGCCAGGTCCAGGTCCGCCATTGCGTCCGTCGCGAGTGTGACGTGATAGCCGTGTTCGTACGCGGCGCGGGCGGTCGACTCCACGCCGATGCTGGTGGTGAGCCCGGCCAGCACGATCTGTGTGACGCTACGGCGGCGCAGTTGGAGGTCGAGATCGGTGCCGTGGAAGGCGCCCCAGGTGCGCTTGGTCACGATGATGTCGTCGGGGTGGCCGGTGAGGTCGTCGACGATTGCATCCCAACCTTCGGGCGGTAGGGAGCCGGGCTGGGCCGGGATCTCGTTGCGGCCCGGTGTGACGTCCGATCCGTCCGCGCGGGCCGTGACCCGGACCAGGATGACCGGGGCGCGGTGTTCGTGGAAGGCGTGGGCCAGTTCGACCGCCCGGGCCACCACCTCTGGGCCGGTGTACGGGACGGTGGGGGCGCTGACGATGGCGTTCTGCAGGTCGATGATGACCAGCGCGCTGGACTGGTCGAGTGCGGTGACAGTCATGGATTGTGGCTTTCTGTATCGGCGGCTCGGCTGTGGTGCCTCACCTGTGGCTGGGGGCTAGTACTCCAGCCGCAGTTGCCTCATCTGAGGTTTCAGCAGCTCATCGCCATGATCGATGTCGGAGTTGACTCGACCACGCAGCTGCGCATGTCGATGCTATCGGTCGGTGGTTCGCGTGGTCGCACTGTCTGTCTGTTGTGGCCAGTCGCAGTGCGGGCAAGCTCCCGTGCTTGTGTTGATCGATGAGATTGTGGGCTGGCGGGCGGGTCTGGATGATCTGCTGGCGCGGTTCGCGCACCGGTTTGGGCGGGCGGAGCCGCGCCGGCAGGCGCTGACCTACGTGGTCGGGTTGTTGTCACCCCTGGCCAGCAAGAACGGCTGGACCCTGGCCGAGGCCGCCGGCGACGCGACGCCGGATCGGATGCAGCGGCTGCTCAACCGGTCGGCGTGGGACCCGGATGCGGTCCGCGATGACCTGTTCGCCTACGTGTCCGAGCACCTCGGCGACGACGACGGGGTGCTGATCGTCGACGAGACCGGGTTCCTGAAGAAGGGCATCAAGTCGGCCGGGGTGCAGCGTCAGTACTCGGGCACAGCCGGGCGGACGGAGAATTGCCAGCTCGGGGTGTTCCTGGCCTATGCCAGCCCGGCCGGGCGCACGCTGATCGACCGGGAGTTGTATCTGCCCCGTGGCTGGTGCGACGACCCCGCCCGCCGCGAGGAAGCCGGCATCGCGGCCAGCGTCGGGTTCGCCACGAAGCCCGCGCTGGGGCTGCGAATGCTCGAACGCGCCATCACCGCCGGCTTGCCAGCGAGATGGGTCACCGCGGACGAGGCCTACGGACAGGACTCCAAGTTCCGGACCTGGCTGCAGCAGCGGCGCATCGGATACGTCCTGGCCGTGCCCCGCAACCAGCGGGTCCCGACCACGGTGGGCAGCTCCCGCCCGGACGTCCTCGCCGCCGCCGCGCCGGCCCCGGCGTGGAAGCGGCGCAGTTGCGGCGACGGCGCCAAGGGACCGCGGCTCTATGACTGGGCCGTGGCCTCCCTGCCCGACACCGACGACAGCTACGGCCACTGGCTGTTGATCCGACGCAGCATCACCGACCCCACGGACCTGGCCTACTACCTGTGCTTCGGCCCCGCAGGCACCCAAGACGAGCAGCTGATCCGCATTGCCGGAACCCGTTGGGCGATCGAGGAGTGCTTCCAGACCGCCAAGACTGAGGCCGGCCTCGATCACTATCAGGTGCGTCGGTACGGCGCCTGGTACCGGCACATAACCCTGGTTATGGTGGCCCACGCCTTCCTCGCCGTCACCGCCGCAGGCGCGGAAAAGGGGGCTCCGAATCCGAACGGGACGGCCTCATCCCTCTTACCCTGGGCGAGATCCGCCGTCTCCTGGCACACCTAACCACCAACACCCGACCCTTCGACCACACCCATCGATGGTCACGATGGCGACGCCGACACCAGTACCGCGCCAAAGTCAGCCACTACCAGCGAAGACTCCGATTCCAGCAAGTGCTGCTGGAGTACTAGTACTCCAACGTCACTTCGCCTGTCTGTGCTGGTAGTGGGATCGTCGGGCTCGGGCTTGCGATGTTCGCCGCCAGATCGACCAGCGCAGGGTGTGTGCTGGCGGTAGCGATACGGCGAGGACGAAAACGTTGAGGAGTCGGCGGATCTCGGGGACGGTCAACGCGATGAGCTCCGGATTGGCGTCGGACTGTTGCGCGGTGGCGGCGAGGATGGTCAGGACGGCCAAGGCGAGCATGGTCAGGGTGATGTGGCGGTGCCAGCCGGTCCAGCCGCGGACCTGGTAGTGGTCCAGGCCGACCTGCCCTTTGCCGGTCTGGAACAGTTCCTCGATGCTCCAACGGGAGCCGGCTACTCGTACAAGGGTGTGTAGCGGCACCGGGTGGGGCGTCCAGCACAGGTAGAAGGCCAGCTCACCGGTGGTGCGGTTGCGGCGGATGAGTAACCACCGATGCTCACCCTGGTTGGTGGCGGTGGTGATCCACGCCCACAGGTAGTCACGGGGACCTTTCGCCCCTGGCCCGCAACTGTGTAGCTGCCACTGGCTGGTGGGGATCCGTTCGGCGAGATCGTCGACGCGGACCAGGGTGCGGCCGTCGTTGACCGCCACGCGTCGGTCGCAGCCGACCGCCAGGACATAGCCGATTGCGCGGTGTTCCAGGTCAGCGCGTAGGCCGGGGTCGGCGCCGTAAACCTCGTCGCCGGTCACCCAGCCAGCCGGAACACCAGCGTCCAACGCGGCCGTGATCATCTGCCGGGCCAGGGTAGGTTTCGTAGCGAACCAGACCTCTCCCTCGGGGACACCAGCGGCGGCGAGACGGTCCGGCCGGTCACACCAGGTTGTCTCGGGTAGGTAGAGCCTGCGGTCGATCATCGCCCGCGTGGCAGGCGTCACGTAGGCCAGAAACACCCCGACCTGGCTGTTCTCCACCCGGCCGGCGGTGCCGGTGTACTGCCGCTGCACCCCGACCGAACACACGCCCTTCTTCAGGAACCCCGTCTCGTCGACGACCAGGACCGCATCGGGGTGTCCGAGATGCTCCACCAGCCAATCCCGCACGTCATCACGCACGGCGTCTGCGTCCCACACCGCCGTACGCAGCAGCCGCTGCATCGCCTGCGGATCAGCGTGACCAGCCCGTTCCGCCAACGACCAGCAGGTCTTACGTTCCACGTCCGACAGCAGCCCTTCCACGAACTGCCCGGCCGTCTGGCGTGGCTCCGCCCGCACGAACCGGCCCGCGACACGCGCCTTCGCCTCGTCCAGAATGACCCGCCACCCGGCAGGGTCTACGCTATGGCCCACGGCCACCGCACGATCTTCGATTGTCCTCACAAACCATCGATGATCTACGCGGTGGCCGTCCTCATACCCACGCCACGCCCAACGCCAAAGCCAAGTGACGTTGGAGTACTAGTTCGTGCTTACGGTCTGGGACAAGTGTGGGAGCCGGGCGGCGGGGTAGCAGCAGCGGGCTGGTGAGGATGAGCAGTCCCGCGACCACGAGCGCGGTGCGTGTGCTGGTGGCGGCGGCGAGCAGGCCGACGAGCGCGGTGAGGATGGCGATGGAGGCGCTGCTGCTGATCGACCAGGCCGACAGGGTACGGGCGATGCGGTCCTTGGGGGTGTGTTCCAGTCGATAGGTGGCGAGTACCGGGTTGTACAGGCTCATGCTGATGATGATCGCGAGCTCGACCGCGATCACCGTCGCGAGACCGGTGACGCCGGGCTGGACGAAGGCGAGGCCGATCAGCCAGACCGCGCGCAGGGTGCCGACCGTACGAAGGATCCGGTGTTGGCCGTACCGGGCCACGACCCGAGGGGCCAGGCGTGAGCCGATGAGCCCGCCGACACAGGGCACGGCGAAGGCGAGGCCGTACTGCCAGGGTGGGAATCCGAGTTCGCGGAGCAGGAGCACGGCCAACAGCGGGTCGGAGGCCATGATCAGCCCGCTGACGAGCAGCTGGTTGAGATAGAGCGCCCGCAGGCCGGGGTGGCTCAGGAGGTGCCGCCAGCCGTCGAACAGCTCACCGGCCCGGATCCGGTGCTTGTCGGTGCGTTGCGGGCGTTCTTCTCGGCCGCGAATCGCCTTGATGCCCAGCGCGGAGAGCAGGTAGCTGAGCGCGTCGACCACGATGGTGGCGACCGGCCCGAACACGCCGACCGCGGCGCCACCCAGCGGTGGCCCGATTGCAGTGGCGCTCCACATCGTCGACTCGAACCTCGCGTTGGCCACGAGCAGGTCAGCCGGTCGGACGAGAGCCTTGAGGTAGGCGCCGCTGGCCGCGTTGAAGGCGATCTTGGCGGCGGCGATCGCGGCCGAGACGACCAGCAACTGCACGAAACCGAGCCGGCCGAGGGCGTACGCGACGGGGATCGTGAGCATGGCCGCGAACCGGGCCAGGTCCATCACGATCATCACCGGCCGCTTGCGATGGAACTCCACCCACGGCCCGAGCGGCAACGCGATCAACGCGCCCACCGCCGGCCCCACCGCTGACAGCGCGGACACCTGGGCGGGGCTGGCATCCAACGCCAGTACGGCGATCAACGGCAGGGCACCGAACCCCAGCCCGGAACCGTAGGCGCTGACCGCGTACGCCGCCCATAGCCATCCGAACCGCCGACCCAGGGATCGTCTCGCGGCCAAGCCCCACACCTCCCGCCTTGAACAACTCGCCGTTGACCGCTGTGATCAAAGCAAGGGCGAAGAGGGCTAATCAAACAACTGAACCGGCGGCGAGGCACAACCAATCGTTGTGGGAGTACGGTTTGTTCCGTGGATCTCGACGCCGTGCGTACCTTCGTCGCCGTTGCGGATGCCGGCCAGTTCCAGGACGCCGCCGGCACGCTGTCGATCACCCAGCAGGCCGTGTCCAAGCGCATCGCCGCGCTGGAGAAAGACCTGGAGGTACGGCTCTTCACCCGCACCGCTCGCGGTGCCCAACTCACGATCGACGGCCAGGCATTCCTGCCGCACGCCCGGGAACTGCTCCGGGTCGAGGCACGCGCCGACGCTTCCGTACGCCCCGGTCGACGCGCCCTCCGCGTCGACGTCCACAGTCGCCGTACCGCGCCAGCGGTGCTGTTGCAGGACTTCCACCGTACGTACCCGCGGATCGAGCTGGATGTCGTCACTCTCGACGCCGACGTCCATGCCGCAACCGCCGCCGTCGAGGTGGGGACGGTCGACGCCACCTTCCACGCCGTCACCGTCCCCGCGCGCCAACTGCCCAGTGCGATCAGGACGGCCCGCGTGATCGACGAGCACCACGAACTCCTCGTTGGGCCACGCCATGCGCTCGCCAACGCCCGCGCCATCACGCCCGCGCAACTCGCCGAACACCGCATCTGGATGCCCGGCATGGCCGCCGGGACCGAATGGGCCGCCTACTACGACGAACTCGCCGCCGCGTTCGGCCTCACCATCGACGTGGTCGGTCCGGTCTTCGGAAACGAGGCGCTACTGGCTGAGATCGCCGACTCCTCGGAACTGGCGACGTTGGCCGGCGAACGTACCCGATATCTGTGGCCGGACAGCTACGACCTGCGGCGCATACCGGTACGCGACCCGGCACCGATCTACCCGATGTCACTGATCTGGCGTGATGACAACCCACATCCCGCGCTCGGCAAACTTCGCGACCATCTCAGCTCCCGACGGCTGGAGGCACCCGACGAGGAGGTGTGGCTGCCGAAGTGGGCATAGCGTCCAGTCCTGGTGCACCCGACGGTCTCTGCACTGGGATGAACGTTCACACCTGCATCCACAGCCTGCGTCCACAGCCTGCATCCACAGCCTGCGTCCACAGCCTGTGGATAGAACGTGTGTACGAGCGGCTGGGCCGCGTGTCGACTCCCTGATCCCTGTCCGGCCTTCCCGGAGACGGATGTGAGTGTCAGCGCGGGGAAGGGCTGTCGACGCCCGCGCTGACCTGCGCCGTCGGTTCGGGGAGTCGCTCCAGGAACGGTGCCAGCAGACCAGGTACGGCAGCGTCCGCGAAGTCGAGGATCGTGTGGGCGTCGGCGTCGATTACGGCGTAGTGGCCCCGACCGGCGGCCGTCGTCGCGTCAAGCGTCATCAGCCCGAGTCGGCGCTGGAACACCGACTGGCTGATCCGCCAGCCGATGATGCCCGCCCGGTCGAGGTAGACCGTCGACCGCCGGACGCTGCCCTGACGGGCGACCAGATGCTTGCCCTCCAGCGCGTGCCCGAGAGCAGCGTAGGCGTCGACAGCCAGCCAACCAGCCCCGATGGCCAGCAGAGCCGCAACGATGACGATGACCGAGCTCCAGAACGTCGGCATCGACCACAGTAGGTGCGCCAGCGCCACTACGGTCGCGATGACGAGCGCCACCACCCCGGCCCAGCGCAGCCGACGAGTCCGGGCTGTACGGGGATGCCCGACCAGCTCAGCGCTGCCCAGTGGGCCACGCACGGCTGCTGCGGCGGCGAGGATCACGTCGCGGGGTGCAGCCGGCACCAGTGTGCTCAGGTCACTGCCGGGCTCGTCCGTCTTCAGCCCGATCGCGATGACGTCCAACCGGGCCGCGCTGGCGGACCGGATTCCAATCGGCTCCACGATCTCGATGCCCCGGATCCGCTGTTCCTCCAGGCTCAGCGACCGGGCGACCAGCAGGCCCCGCTGCACCCGCAGGGTGCCGCCGGGCTCGCGGTCCAATCGATGGTTCCAGTACGCCTCGGCCTGCACAGCGAGGCTTCCGATCGCCCCTGCGACGACGAACGCGACGACCCCTATCCCGAACACCCGCCATGGTCCGTACCGGTCGACCAGGTCCGCCACGATCTCGACCGGCAGCCCACCTCGGCCGAACCAGTCCGACAACTGGAAGATGCCGCCGACGAGGGCCGCCGCCAGCAGGGGCGTACCGAACGACAGCGGGCCGTACCGTACCCAGGAGGTTTTCCAGGTAGTTAGGCGCTGCTCGTTGGTCGTACCGTCGTTGACCGTGCTGCGTCGGAGCAGTTCGGCCCGCAGCCGTTCACCCTCGGCCCGACCGACCGGGTCGAGGACCAGCGACTGCTCGGTGGACGAGCCGGATCCGCTGCCGGTCTCACCCGTGCCGACCTTGACGTTGACCAGGCCGAACGCGCGGAGCAGCGGGTGCGCACTCAGGTCGACCGACCGAATCCGCTCCAGGGCGAACGACCGGTGCCGTTTGAACAGGAGCCCCGAGTTCATCTCCAGGCGCCCCTCGGTCATCCGGTAGCGCGTGACCCGCAGGCGGAGCGCGTCGAATGCGGTAACGGCCGCTGTCAGCAGGGCAGTGGCCGGCAGGACCCAGGCGAGGGCGATCGTCCACGAGGTGGCGGACGCGACCCCGATGACCGTTGGCACGCCGGCCGAGAATGCGCCGCCAGCCGTGAGCAGGGCAGTGACCTTCAGACTGTCGCGATGCAGGGGCAACCAGTGTGGATCGTCCTCGACTGCCGCTCTGCTGTCGGCCGCCTTTGCTGCGCGGTCGGGCACCTTGGTCGCCTTGGCTGCGCGGTCGGGCACCTCGGCTGCCGCAGCGATGCCGGATGCCTCGTCGGCGGGAACCTTTTCCGCGGTCATGTCGCGTCCCCGGGCGTCGTGCCGGTGAGCCGGGTCAGCTCTTCGGCCAGCGTGGTCGCCATCTCCGCATCGAGGCCTTCGAGTTTCACCGCGCCGGCGGCCGATGCTGTGGTCACCACCACCGTCGACAACCCGAATGCCCGCTGGACCGGACCGCGAGTGGTGTCGACGGTCTGGATGCGTGACATGGGTGCGATCCGCCAGGTCTGCCAGAAGTAACCGGTGAGTGTGTAGACCGCATCATCGGTGATTTCCCACCGGTGCACCCGGTGCCACCACACCGGCAGCGCGATGGTGGCCGCCAGGCCGATCGTCGCCACCACGGCAGCGGGCAACAACAGCCAGGTCCGGGCCGGCTCGATCAGTACGCCGAGCACGGCGAGCGGCACGACGACCGGGGTGGTCAACAACGCGAGTTGGGTGCGCCACCAGCCGACACACCGTGGATCGAACCGGTGTCGGGGCGGGCGCAACCTCGTGCCGGTGACTGTCATGTCCACACGGTATCGGCGTCACTCCAGCGCCTGTCTGTGGCGGCTTCGGCCACCGGTCAGTGGAGCCACCGTCAGTGGAGTCACCGGTCAGTAAAGCCACCGGTCAGTGGAGCCGCCCGCCAACGGTCATGCTCTGCTCGACTGGGCCGGTGTCGGCTCGTCGAGCAGGAAGGCCATCAGGGTGGTGCCGACACGTACCGTGCCGGGGGCGTGTGGCACCTGCGCGGCGTCGTGCAGGTCGGCCATCAGCGCCGCCAGCCGCTGCCGTACGTCGTCCCAGACCTCGGGGGCCACCCACAGTTCCGCGTCGGTGGTGACCCCGGCGGTGGCGCGAGTCCGGCGGGCGGCGCGTTCCCGCAGGTTGTGGGCGAGGGATTCGGCCACCAGCGGTGTACCGACCTGCTCGTCGGAGAGCGGGGTGCCGCGTACCGTGCGATAGCGCCGCTCTCGCCCGCCGCGATGGGCCCGGACCTCGACGAGTTCGACGAAGCCAGCGGTGTCGAGCTTGCGGAGATGCTGGCTGGCCAGGGCATGGGAGATGTCGAGTTCACGGGCCAGTTCGGCGGCGGACAGTGGCGCGCTCCACATCAACGACAGCATGCGCAGCCGTACGGGGTGGGCCATGGCCCGGAGTCGGGGGTCCGTCGCGGTCACGTCGGTCAGTAAACCCCAGAACGGTGCCCGGATGGCAACCCCCAAGCATTGACTAGGGGGTTGAATGGCGGCAGGATCGGCCGCAGCCGGGAGCGTCGTCGGCTGCCGGTCGATCGGGGAGAAGACCATGGCCTGGGGTACGGTCCGCGTCCTGCGGGACCGCAACAGCGGGCTCTATCTGGGCGGGGTGCTGGTCTCCGGGTTCGGCACCGCAGCCATGCTCCTGGCCGCCGGGGTGTGGGTGAAGTCGTTGACCGGGTCGAGCAGCCTCGCCGCCCTGGTCACCTTCTGCGTGTGGGCACCCACGTTGGTCGGGCCGGCGATCGGCGTGCTGGCCGACCGGGTACGCCGCCGGCCGCTGCTGATCGCCACCAACGCCACCCTGGCCGCCATGCTGCTGGTGCTGCTCAGCGTCGATTCCGCCGACCGCGTCTGGATCCTCTTCGCCATCATGGTCGTCTACGGGGTCGGCATGGTTCTCGCCGATGCGGCCGAGGCGGCCATCGTCACCACCATCGTGCCGGGCAACCTGCTCGGCGACTTCAACGGACTGCGGATGACCGTCAACGAGGGGATGAAACTGGTAGCCCCGCTGGCCGGGGCAGGACTCCTTGCCCAGTTCGGCAGCACACCGGTGGTGCTGCTCAACACCGGCACGTTCGTCCTCGCCGCCCTCACCTTTTCGCTGCTGCGGATGCCAGAGAAGCGGCCGGAGCGGCAGGTCGGCAACTGGACTCGGCAGATCATCGAGGGCGTCCGCTTCGTACGACACCAGCCCGTCGTACGGCATCTGGTGTTCTGTGCCGCCGTCACGATGCTGCTGGCCGGCCTGAATGGCGCGGTGATCTACGCCGTGGTCGACGACGGTCTGCACCGTTCACCGGCCTTCGTGGGGGTGCTCTACGCGGTGCAGGGTGTCGGCTCCACGATCAGCGGACTGGCCACCGGACCGCTGCTCCGCCGGATTCCCGAACGGATCTTCGCCGCCGCCGGCATTCTGTTGTTCGCCCTCGGGATCGGCCTGCGCGCAATCCCGTCGACCAGCGTCGCCCTCGCGACCAGCTTCGCCATCGGTCTCGGTCTGCCCTGTGTGCTGATCGCCACCCTGACCGCTGTCCAGCGGGAAACCCCTGGTCAGCTCATCGGTCGAGTGTCAGCCACCGCGAACACGCTCATCTTCGCGCCGAACACGGTGGCGCTCGCGATCGGTGCCGGCCTGATCGCCGTTATCGATTATCGCCCGTTGCTCGTTGCCATGGGTGTCGCCGGTCTCCTTGTGGCCGGCTACTGCCTCCGTCGTGGCGGTGGCCCCGCCAGCCCGTCCGAGCCGCCCGCTGGCGCTCCCGAGGATGTCTCGGCTGCGGCCCCGGTCCCGCAAGCCGCGCCGCAGGTGGCGTAAGCAACCCCTCGTCCGTCACTGGAACACCAGGTACGTCATTCGCTTTGGTTGACGTACCTGGTGTTCCAGTGACGGGGTGGGGTCATGTTGGTGGTGTCAGGTTGGTGGTGTGGTGGCGGAGGACGTCGCAGAGTACGCGGAGTTCGATGCAGGGTGGGTGGTATTCGCTGGTGGGCCAGGTGCATTCGGGGGCGTGTCCGGTGATCCAGACGGATATGTCGGTGGCGCTGTCGGCGTGGACTTTGGCGACGATGAGTACGACCTGGCGGTCGATGTCGAAGGTGGTTTCGTCGGGGTGGTACCACTCCTCGCTGCCGAGGGTGAAGCAGGGTGCCGGGTGGGTGGGATGTGGGGTAGGTCGGGTTTGGGCATCGCTTGTCTCCGGGTGTTGCGTGGTGGTCGCTGCGGGTGCGGGTGGATGGCCGATACGAGTTGGTCTATCGGATGCCGGTCGACTGACACAACTGCGGGCGCCAAGGTGCTTCCTGCCTGGGCAAGCTCTCTGCCTGGGGCGAGGTACCGACCGGGGGTGGAGCTGGATACACCCCTGTCGGGCGGCTGAGCCCATTCTGTGCGGGCCTCGCAATTTCTACCGTCGTTGGTATGTCAGTCATCGAGGTGACGAACCTGCAGAAGCGCTACGGCGACCACGTGGCCGTAGCGGATGTGTCGTTCAGCGTGGACGAGGGCGAAATTTTCGGGATCGTAGGCCCGAACGGTGCCGGCAAGACGACCACCGTGGAGTGCATCGAGGGAATCCGTTCCCCGGACGCGGGATCCGTACGGGTGCTGGGGCTCGACCCGAGTCGGGACCGTACCGCGCTGCGCCAGAAGCTGGGCATCCAACTTCAGGAGAGCCAACTACCGGACCAGCTCAAGGTGTGGGAGGCGCTCGACCTGTACAGCTCGTTCTATCCGAATCCGGCCGACTGGCGGGAACTGATGGATGAGCTGGGCCTGACCCCGAAGCGCAACACGGTGTTCAGGAAGCTCTCCGGCGGCCAGAAGCAGCGGCTGTCGATCGCGTTGGCCCTGGTCGGTAACCCCTCGGTGGCGATCCTCGACGAGTTGACCACGGGGCTCGACCCGCAGGCACGGCGCGACACATGGGAGCTGATCCAGCAGGTACGGGCGCGCGGCGTCACGGTCGTACTGGTGACCCACTTCATGGACGAGGCGGAGCGCCTGTGTGACCGGTTGGCGGTTGTCCGGGCTGGCCAGCTCGTCACCGTCGACACCCCCGGCAACCTGATCGCCGAGGCCCGGGTGCCCGGTGTCGAACGTCCCACCCTCGAAGACGCGATTCTCGCCCTCACCTCTCCCCGGAGCCTCTGATGACCGGCCTGACCAAGATGATCAACGTCGAAACGAAGCTGTACCTCCGGGAACCGCTCGCAGCGTTCTTCGGCATCGCGTTTCCGGCCCTGCTGATCCTGGTGCTCGGCCTGGCCATGCCAGGGATGATGGATCCACTGGAGGGCATGGGTGGCAAGCGTGGCATTGATGTCTACCTGCCGATCACCCTGACGTTGGCCATCGCGACAGTAGCGATGGTGACGCTGCTGGGCGTGCTGGCTACCTATCGCGAGCGGGGAGTGCTCCGTCGACTGTCGACCACTCCGGTCTCGCCAATGACGCTGCTCGGTGCGCAGGTGATCGTGAACGCCGGCGCGCTTTTGGTCGGCAGCGGTCTGGCCTGGCTGGTGGCGGCAATCGTCTTCGATGTCTCGCCCCCCGAAAATGTGGTCGGCTTCGTGCTGGCGTTCACCCTCGGGTCTTTTGCCATGTGCTCCCTCGCCCTGCTGGTGGTGGCCGTGACGCCGAGTGCCCGGGCATCGTCGGGGATCGGCTCGCTGATCTACTACCCGATGATGTTCTTTGCCGGAGTGTGGACGCCGGGGCCGCTGATGCCCGACCTGGCAAAGAAGATCGGCGACTTCACCCCGCTGGGTGCCACCTCCCAGGCCCTGCAGGACGCGTGGACGGGTTCGTGGCCGACGCCGCTGCATCTGGTCGTGATGGTGGCGTTCACCGTGGTGCTGGGTGGGCTCGCGGCCCGCTACCTCCGCTGGGAGTGATCACCGGTAACGGACGACCGATGGGAGCCCGGCCGGGCGACAGACCCGGGCCGGGCTCGACCATGCTGTCTCCACCGGTCAGCTGTCCACGTAAAGGCAGAAGGGGTGCCCGGCCGGGTCCAGTAACACCCGTACGTTGTCCTGTGGCTGATGGTCGGCTTCTCGTGCGCCGAGATCGAGCGCGTGGGCGACCGCGGCGGCGAGGTCACTGACCTCGAAGTCGAGGTGCATCATCATCTGCTGGGTGCCCTCGGCGGGCGGCCACACCGGCGGCACGTAGCCGACCGCGGTCTGGCAGGCCAGGTAGGTCACTCCCTCGGCCGGTGTGACGATGGCCCAGTTTTCGTCATCCTGCACGATCCGCCAGCCGAGCAAGGTGGCGTAGAACCGAGCCAACGCCAACCCGTTGGGTGCGTCGAGCACCACGCCCCAGGAGTCGCGCCGAGGCTGCTCCGGCGAACCTTGCCCCTCCACACGTCCACGCATGGAAATATGGTGCCACCTGCCGGGCAGCGTCGATGCGACGCTAGGCGATTCGGCGGACGAACCGGAGCGCCGGTCGATCTTCCAGGGTCGTCTCACCGGCGGGTGAGAATCCGGTACGGCGGAGCACCTTGAGTGAGGCCGTGTTGTCGACAGTCGCCGATGCGCGCTCCACAAGCAGGTGGCAGTGACAACTACCGGTGGCCTGCTCGGCCAACAGCGAGCGATGCCGGGTGTCGAAGTCGCTGAAGTAGTTGTCACCCCGGTCCGGGATCGAGGCGGCAAAGTAGGCGCGATTCTCCCGTTCGAAGGCGAGTAGGGCTGGACCGTGGTCGAGGCTAAGACGTTCCAGTGCCGGCACGGTGGTAACCGTAGCTGCGCCTGCGGCGCGGTCAACGGCCATGGTGGCTGACCGACGTTCCTACCCCCGGGCGAACAGGCTCGCGCCAGGTTCGCGAGCGCGGGTGCGACGGCAGCCTCAGCGACAAGCGTCACCGCCGTTGGGTGCTTACGAGATCTTTAGGCTGCTGGTGTGAAGCTGTAGCGGGCAGCTAAGAGGTGATCAAGGTGCGAGTGCTGGTCGCGGATGACGAGCAGGTTCTGGCGGACACGGTCGCGGAGGGTCTGCGGCAGTTTGCGATGGCGGTGGATGTGGTGTACGACGGGGCGGCTGCTCTGGAGCGGGCCACTGTCAACAGCTACGACGTTGCGGTGCTGGACCGGGACATGCCGGGCTTGACCGGGGACGACGTGTGCCGGCGGATGCTGGACTTGGAGTCGGGCACTCGGGTGCTGCTGCTCACCGCCGCAGCCGGGATTCGAGATCGGGTCGAAGGGCTCGGGTTGGGTGCGGACGACTACTTGACCAAGCCGTTCGCGTTCGCCGAACTGGCGGCGCGGGTGCAGGCTCTGGGCCGCCGGGCCGGGCGGGCGGCGAAGCCGGTCCTGGAGTGCGACGGCATCGTGCTGGACACCGCCCGGCACGTGGTGACCCGCGACGGGCTGCCGTTGGCGCTGTCACCCAAGGAGTTTGCGGTCCTGCTGGTGCTGATGCGTGCCGACGGTGCCGTGGTCAGTGCGGAGGATCTGCTGGAGCAGGCGTGGGACGAGCATGCCGACCCGTTCACCAATTCGGTGCGAGTGACCGTGATGACGTTACGCAAGAAGCTCGGCTACCCTCCGGTGATCCACACGGTGCCGAGAGTCGGCTACCGCCTAGAGACATGAGGCTCAGCTCGCCGCGCTGGCGGATGCTGTTGCTCGGCGCGGTCGCCGTCGTGGCCGGATACCTGGTGCCGGAGTTGGCGACCTGGACTGTCGATCGGCTTCGCATGGCCGGTGCCTTCGAATGCACGAGTTCTTGGTGGTGCCAGTACGTCGATTCCCCCAGGCGCTACTACCAATTGACACTCGTGGTACTTGTCCTGGTCTATCTGGGCCTGTTCTTCTGGGCGATGCGCTGGGCGATGCGGCCGCTGCGTGACGTGGCGACAGCGCTCGCGAGTATCGGTCCGCAGAACTTCGGCCATCGGCTCGCGGCCAGCCGGCGCAGCGGCGAGATGATCGTGCTGGCCCGGGCGGTCAACGACATGCTGGACCGGCTGGCGGCCGGTTACGAGGCCCAGCGGCGGTTCGCCGCTGACGCCTCACACGAGCTGCGCACCCCGCTGGCGGTGCAGCGCACCCTCATCGAGGTCGGCCTGGCCGGGCGGCCCAGCCCGGAGAAGCTTGAGGTGCTCACCGAGCAGCTGCTGGCGGCCAACGAGCGGAACGTCAGGTTGATCGAAGCGCTGCTTGTGCTCGCCGAGAGCGACCGAGGGTTGGTCAGCCGCTCGGAGCTGCGCCTGGACATGATCGTCGGTCGGATGATCGAGGACCATCGGGTGCCTGCGGCCGACGCTGGGTTGACGATCACCAGCCTGCTGCAGCCACGGACCGTGGTGGGGGAGCAGGCGCTGCTGGAACGTCTCGTCACCAACCTCCTTCAGAACGCGATCAAGTACAACCGGCCGGGCGGCATGATCGACGTGCGGGTCGGTGACCGGCCGGCACTTGTCGTGGTCAACACCGGTGACGACGTGCCAGTGGAGGCGGTTACCGGGCTCTTCGAGCCGTTCCGGCGGCTCGCCGGGTCCCGGATCGGTCGCTCCGGTGGGGTCGGTCTCGGACTGACCATCGTCCGGTCGATCGTGCAGGCCCACGACGGCACTGTCGCGTGTTTCTCGACCGGGCACGACGGCCTGCGTTTCGAGATCACCCTGCCGTAAAGAAACGGTAAGTGTCGCACTTACGTTCCCGGAACGTCCCGACCGGCAGAGTCCCCGGTGTCCTTTCGAATTACACCGGGAGAGAAATTGCGACGCGTACTGATGTCCGCCGCCGTGGCCGCGGCTGGCCTGTCCCTGCTCGCCGGCTGCGGCGGCACCGACGAGACGCCAGCGGCCGGCACGGCGAAGGGCCCCGAGAAGACGCAGAACGTCGCCGACGAGGAGACGGCCAAGCGGCAGAAGGCCGAGAACCTGCTCGCCGACTGCATGAAGAAGAAGGGCTTCCAGTACGTCCCACGCACGCTGGAGGTGAACCGGAGCCGTACCGACGACTTCACCGGTGCCAGTTCGCTGCTCCAGCCCGCTGACACGGTCCGCCCGCTGCGGGAAAAGTACGGGTTCGCGATTTTCGCGGAGGCCGTCTACCCCGGCGATCCGGTTATCACCCGGCCGGATCCGAACCCGGATGCCAACCCGAACAACAAGATCTACGGGGAACTGAGCGCGGCGCAACAGAAGGCGTACGACGAGGCCCTGGGCACCGACGGCAAGAGCGGCAAGAAGATTCCCGGCTGCGCGGACGAGGCGTACGGAGCGACCTTCGGAAACAGCGGCTCCGGTGACGCCGCGGCGGCCAGCAGGGAGTGGGACAAGTTCCGCAGCGACCCGAAGGTGGTCGCTGCGGCCCAGAAGTACGGCGACTGCCTGCGCGGCAGGGGCTACCGGATCACCAGCAGCGAGCCGGGCCTGATCGAGCAGGCCGCGGCCGAGACCGTACTCGCCCGGATGCCCGCCGGAGGAGTGGCCTCGATGAGTGTCGAGAAGGCCAAGGCCGAGCTGGTGAAGGAGGTCAAGGCGGCTCTGGACGACCTGGACTGCCGCGGTGACTACGCGGAGATCGTCCGGACGAAGTACCCCAAGGTCGTTCAGGGCGGCGCGGGCTGAACATGCGTATCCATCTGCCCCGCTCCGGGCCGTCGCGGGTAGTCGCAGTGACCGCCGCGGTTGCCCTCGCGGCCGGCGTCACGGGTTGGGTGCTCGCCTCCCGCGTGCAGTCTCCGGCCGATGCGGCCGCTGGCCGACAACCCCCCGCCGCCTCGTTGATCACCGTTCCGGTCGAGCAACGGGCCCTCACCGCGACCGTGGTTGCCCAGGCGACCGTCACGTACGGAACCCCACAGCCGATCACTCTCACCGGCACGGTTGCTGCCGGTGACGGTGCCGAGTTGGGCGCGCAGCTCGTCACCAAGACGGCGTCCGGTGGCCGTACGCTCGAGGAGGGCGACGTCCTGCTGGAGATCAACGGCAGGCCGGTGTTCGTCCTGGCCGGCCCCGTGCCGATGTACCGCAGCCTGGTGCGGGGTAGCACCGGCGACGACGTCCAGCAGTTGCGGGCGGCGCTGCGCCGCCTGCTTCCGGGGCGGGGGGTGGCCTCGTACGGTCCGCTGGACAACCGCACTCTGGATGCCCTTGCGACCTGGTACGACAAGAAGGGCTACCAGGCCGCCGGCCCGACCGCCGCGCAGCGGGCCGAGCTGCGGCAGCTGCAACAGGCCGCCGAAGGGTCGGCCGCCACCGCGGACGCGAAGGCTGCCCTGGCCGAATTCCGTGCCACATACGGGACCACCGTCCCCAGCGGTGAGGTTCTGTTCCTGCCGAAGCTGCCCGTACGCCTCACCACCGTCACCGCCAAGGCCGGGGCCGCGGTGTCGGGCCCGGTCGGCACCGTCTCCGACCCGACCCTGGTAATCGACGGCACCGTCGCCACCGAGGACGCCGAGTTGTTGAAGCCGGGACTGACGGCGACCGTGGAGGCGCCGAGCGGGGAAACCTACCCGGCGAAGCTGTCCGCGATGGGTGCGCAGCTCAGGGCATCGTCGGATAACACGGACGAGGGTGAGAGTGAGCAGCAGGTGGGCCTCCCCATCCGGCTCATCCCGAGCATGGGTGCCAAGTTGGCGCCGCTGGCCGGACAATCGGTCAGAGTGACGATCAAGGTGGGCGGGACCGGCGACGACGTGTTGGTGGTACCGGTGGCAGCGGTCTTCACCGCCGCCGACGGGCAGGCCCACGTCACGGTTGACAGCGGCGGCGGCATCACCCGAGACGTACCGGTCGAAGCCGGCCTGACCGCCGACGGCGACGTCGAGGTGACACCGGTCGGCGGTGGCCTGGAGGTGGGGGATCGCGTCGTGGTGAGCGGCTCATGACCGGCGTCATCACCCTTACCGGGGTCGGCCGGGTCTTCCCGGCCGACCCGCCGGTGGCCGCGCTGCGCGACATCGACCTGCACGTGCGGCACGGCGACTACATCGGCATCGTCGGACCGTCCGGCTCCGGCAAGTCGACCCTGCTCAACATCCTCGGGCTGCTCGACAGGCCGGACTCCGGCTCGTACGTCTTCGAGGGCACCGACACCACCCGCCTGGACGACCGCCGCCGCACCGCCCTGCGCGGTTCCCGGATCGGCTTCGTCTTTCAGTCCTTCCACCTGCTCTCCTACCGCACTGTCGAGGAGAACGTCATGCTCGGCGGCCTCTACATCGGCCTGTCCCGTCGGGAACGCCGCGAGCGGGCGGTCCGTGCGCTGGACAGGGTCGGCATGAAACACCGGCGCGACTTCCGGCCGAGCCGGCTCTCCGGCGGCGAACGGCAGCGCGCCGCCATCGCCCGGGCGCTGGTCGGCGAGCCCGCCCTGCTGCTGTGCGATGAGCCCACCGGCAACCTGGACAGCGCCAACACCGCCGCAGTGCTGGATCTCTTCGACGAACTGCGGGCTGCGGGAACCACCCTGCTGGTGATCACGCACGACGAGACGGTCGCTCGGCGCGCCGGCCGGCAGGTCCGCATCGCCGACGGCCGACTGACCGAACTCGAACCCGGTCAGACCACCGTGCCGCTGCCCGTGTGCGGCGCGACGGGACGGCCACGATGACCCGTAACCGGAAAGGCCCGTCACTACGGGAAATCCTCACGGAGGCGCTCAGTGGCATCGGTGCCCGGCCGGCGCGTACCGCGCTCACCGTCCTCGGCACGGTCCTGGGCATCGGTACACTGGTCACCACCCTCGGCGTCTCGGCCACCGCAGGCAACCAGATCGCCGTACGATTCGACGCCGCCACCGCCACCGAGATCACCATCGCTGTCCCGGCACCGCTCGCGCCCGATGATCCGCCGGTGGTGCCGTGGCCAGCCCTGGACAACCTGTCCCGGCTCAACGGAGTGGCGGCCGTCGCAGGCTTCTCCCGATCAGAGCAGGGCCGGGACCTCCCGGTACGCGCGAACACACTGCACGACCCCACCCGGGTGCTGGACCGCCGGCTACCCGTGATCGGCGCCACCGCCGCCCTGCCCGCCGCCGCACGAGCCGAAGTTACGACCGGACGATTCTTCGACAGCGGCCACATCACCCGGCGCGACCGGGTCGCCGTACTCGGTGCCCAGGCCGCGCAGCAACTCGGCGTGACCTGGGTGGACAACCAGCCGGCCGTCTTCATCAACGGCAAGGCGTTCACCGTCATCGGCATCCTCGGCGAGGTCCGGCGCGCCGACCAGCCCGCCTTGACCAGCGCCATCATTTTGCCGTGGAGCAGCGCCGACGACACCCTCAACCTGGGCCCGGCCACCACGGTGCTGGTCACCACCAACCTCGGAGCGGCCGGCCTGATCGCCGACCAGGCACCGATCGCCCTCAATCCCAACGATCCGGCGGCACTGCACGTCACCGCGCCACCGGATCCGGCGAGCCTGCGCACCGGCGTGGCCCAGGACGTCAGTGGCCTCCTGCTCGTTCTCGGCCTCGTGTCCCTGGTCGTAGGCGCTCTGGGCATCGCCAACGTCACCCTGGTCACCGTCATGGAACGTACCGGCGAGATCGGCCTGCGCCGGGCACTCGGCGCTCGCCGCCGGCACATCGCCCTGCAGTTCCTGCTGGAGTCAATGGTCGTCGGTCTGCTCGGCGGTGTCGTTGGTGCCAGCGCCGGCATCCTGGCCGTCACGGTAATCAGCGTCAGCCGGCAGTGGACGCCGGTGCTGGACGGCCTGCTCGCTGCCAGCGCGCCCCTGGCCGGCGCCGTAGTCGGCCTGCTCGCCGGCCTGTATCCGGCGTTGCGTGCCGCCCGGATGCAGCCGGTCGACGCCCTGCGCGGACCAGGTTGACGTACTTGCCGGACCTCGCCGGCTTCGGTCCAGCTGTGCTGCTTGGCGTGTTGGGCTCGGGGGGGGGGGGGGGGGGGGGGTAACTGGGCGCGCTGAGCGAGTTCGCTGCCGCGCCCCAGGACAGCGAGCGGTGGCCTGACGGGCGTCGGGACAACTAGAGACGACAACTGCGACGGGTGTGGCGACAGAGACGACTCAGGGCCGACCCCGGTGGGGCCAGCCCTGTCGTTCATGCTGCTCAGGTGAGCGGAGGATACGAGATTCGAACTCGTGAGGGTGTGAACCCAACACGCTTTCCAAGCGTGCGCCCTAGGCCTCTAGGCGAATCCTCCGTGGGACAGGATACAGGCTTCCCGACGAACGCCCATCCCGCCACCCGTGAAGATCGACAATCGGGCGAGGTATGCTGAATGCACCCCCCGTGCGGCGTGCATCTCGTGAACCTCCCCAGGGCCGGAAGGCAGCAAGGATAAGCGAGCTCTGGCGGGTGCACGGGGGGCCTTTGCGTCCCAGCGCCCGCCTGGCGTAGACGCGGTCAGCCGCCCAGGTGGGCACCAGCCGAGCCGGACAGACACCACCAGATCACCCCAGCGTTGCCCAGGGCGCCGACAAAGAGTCCGTCGTCTCGCGGGGGAGAGTGGTCTTCAGCGGCGGGGCAGCGGAGAATGGCCCGGTCGAGAGGAGGCGGACGAGTGGCACTGGCGCTCTACCGCAAGTATCGCCCGCGTACGTTCGCCGAGATCATCGGCCAGGAGCACGTCACCGAGCCGCTGTCGCAGGCGCTGCGGAGTGGGCGGCTCAACCACGCCTACCTCTTCTCCGGCCCACGTGGCTGCGGCAAGACCTCCAGCGCCCGCATCCTGGCCCGCTCACTCAACTGCGAGAAGGGCCCGACCCCGGAACCGTGCGGCGTCTGTGACTCCTGCCGGGCACTGGGCGGCGACGGGGCCGGCTCGATCGACGTACTGGAGATCGACGCGGCGAGCCACGGTGGCGTGGACGACGCCCGCGAACTGCGGGAGAAGGCGTTCTTCGCGCCGGCCAGCAGCCGCTACAAGATCTACGTCATCGACGAGGCGCACATGGTCTCGTCGGCCGGCTTCAACGCCCTGCTCAAGCTGGTCGAGGAGCCCCCGGAGTACGTCAAGTTCATCTTCGCCACCACCGAGCCGGAGAAGGTGCTCGGCACGATCAAGTCGCGGACGCACCACTATCCGTTCCGGCTGATCCCGCCGAGTGTGCTGCGGCCGTACCTCGAACAGCTCTGCGAATCCGAGGGCGTCAAGGTCGAGCCGGCGGTCTTCCCGCTGGTCGTACGGGCCGGTGGCGGCAGCGCCCGGGACAGCCTGTCGGTGCTCGACCAGTTGATCGCTGGGGCGGGACCGGAGGGCGTCAGCTACGCCCGTGCCGTCGCCCTGCTCGGCGTGACCGATTCGAGTCTGATCGACGAGATGTGCGACGCGCTCGCCGTCGGGGACGGCGCGGCCGCCTACCGTACGGTCGATCGGGTCGCCGAGGCCGGGCACGACCCGCGTCGGTTCGCCTCGGACCTGCTGGAACGGCTGCGTGACCTGATCGTCCTGCAGCAGGTGCCGGACGCGCCAACCAAAGGCCTGGTGGACGGCCCGGCCGACCAGATCGAGCGGATGGCCTCCCAGGCGGAACGGCTCGGCCCGGCGACGCTGTCCCGGTGTGCCGACATCGTGCACAACGGTCTGGTCGAGATGCGCGGCACCACCGCGCCGCGACTGTTGCTGGAGCTGATCTGCGCCCGCATGCTGCTGCCCGGGGTGGACGACTCCGCCGGTGGACTGTTGCAACGACTGGAACGTATGGAGCGCCGGCTGACGGTGCCCGGCGCGGACCTGACGCTCGCCGCCCCGGTCGCGGCTCCGGTTCCGGCAGCGGCACCCGTCGAGGCCCCGGCACCGGTACGCCCGACACCCCCCGCCTCACCAGCTGCGGCCAGTCCTGCGCCGGTTGCCACCGGTCCCGCACCGGCTACCGCCAGTGCGCCGGGCCCGGTCGCCAGTGAACCGCCATCCGTTCAGCGGGTGGTGCCGCCCGAGGCAGTGCTGCCCGACCCGGTCACCCCGGAACCCCCCCGTCCCGGTGCGGTGGCCTCGACGGAGTTGGACGCTGTCACGATCCGTCGATCGTGGGGCGAGGTCGTCGGGGCGGTCAACCGCACCAACCGGCGGATCGCCGCGCTGATGCGGGACGCGGTGGTACGTGACCTCGACGGGGACACCCTGGTGCTGACGGTCAAGTCGCAGGTCCTGGCCACGATGCTGTCCCGCGAGGCAGCGGTGCTCACCGCCGCGCTCTACGAGGAGTGGGGCCGGCAGTGGCAGATCCGCTGCGAGGTTACCGGTGATCATCGGGGCGGTGCCTCGCCCGCCGCACCCCGTCCGGCGACGCCGAGCCCGCCTGCGCCAGCTCGTAACGACGTACGCCCGGCACCTGGGCGGGCCCCGGCGGGCCCGGCTGGTGACACGGAGTGGCCCGAACCGGTGCGTCCGGGTGGCGGGACTGGTCCGGCGGCCAGCGGCAGTACGGCCAGTGCGAACGGCGGTAGTGCGAACGGCGGTAGTGCGAACGGCGGTAGTGCGAACGGCGGTAGTGCGAACGGCGGACCGACGGCGACCGCCGGTACGGCGAACGGCGGTACGGCGAACGGCGGTGCCCCGGTTGGCAGGGGGCTCGCGGCGGCGCGGGCTGCGGCTGCGGGACGGGGCCAGCGCTCCACAGCAACAGCGGCACCGACGGCGGGTCCCAAGGTCGCAGACCAGGACTGGGCTGGTGAACCACCTTACGACCCCGAGTACGACGGACCTGCCAAGAAGGGGGCAGCGCCTGGCGGGAGTGCCGCCACCGCCACCGTCGCCTACGACGGGTTCGACCCGGGGGACGAGCCGTTGGACGAGATCGTCGACGACCTGGTGGTCCGGCAGACCGGCGAGCAGCAGGCGGTCCAGGTGTTCCAGCAGGTGTTCCAGGGCGTGGAGCGGATCGATTAGTCGACCGGCGGCGGGCTGGTCGAGATGTCGTACGCCCGCGATGACGGCTCGGCCCCGAGCGGCGACTAGGCTGGGCAACGGCCATTGCCGGCCGAGCAGACGAGTGCGAGAAGGAGCTAGCCGTGCGCCCCGGTGGACAGCCCAATATGCAGCAGATGTTGAAGCAGGCGCAGAAGATGCAGCAGCAGATTGCTGCCGCGCAGGCTGAGCTGGCTGCGGCCGAGCTGACCGGCACCGCTGGCGGCGGTCTGGTCACGGTGACCATCTCCGGCACCGGCGAGATCAGGGCAGTGAAGATCGACCCGAAGGCGGTTGACCCGGAGGACGTGGAGACCCTCGAAGACCTGGTGGTTGCGGCGGTGCACAACGCCAACGAGGCGGTGCGCAACCTGACCGAGGAGAAGATGGGCCCGGTCACCGGTGGCATGGGCGGCCTCGGCCTGCCCGGTTTCTGAGCACCGCCGCATGTACGAGGGTGTCATCCAGGATCTGATCGACGAGTTGGGGCGGCTGCCGGGGGTCGGCCCGAAGAGCGCACAGCGGATCGCCTTCCACATCCTTTCGGCGGACACCGCCGACGTGGCGCGGCTGGCTACCGCGCTGCGCAAGGTGAAGGAGTTGGTCCGCTTCTGCACCGTCTGTTTCAACGTCGCCGAGTCCGACCAGTGCCGGATCTGCCGCGATCCACGCCGTACCGATGAGGTGCTGTGTGTGGTCGAGGAGTCCAAGGACGTCGTCGCGATCGAGCGGACGGGCGAGTTCCGGGGCCGCTACCACGTTCTCGGCGGGGCGATCAATCCGCTGGAGGGGATCGGTCCGGACAATCTCCGGGTACGCGAGTTGATGACCCGGCTCAGCGCCGGCACGGTGAAGGAGTTGATCCTCGCCACCGACCCGAACACCGAGGGTGAGGCGACGGCGACGTACCTCGCGCTGATGGTGAAGCCGATGGGCATCTCGGTCACCCGGTTGGCCAGTGGCCTGCCGGTCGGGGGCGACCTGGAGTACGCCGACGAGATCACTCTCGGTCGTGCTTTCGAGGGACGTCGGGCGATCTGATCCATCTGGCCGCGCCTATGGCGTTCTGGCCCTCTGTCCCACCTGTTGGGCAGTCTGACCCATGTGCCGGGCGTTCGGAAGGCGCTGGTCGGTGGCTGTCGGGCCAGCCGCCGACCGTCCCGGCCCGCTGCTCGATCTGATCAATGTAAATGCTGCCCCACCAGGGCGTTCTTGTCATCTGCGGTTATGACAGATGGTTGTCGCGCCGATACGGCCGCTGTTTCACCTCTGGCGCTAGGTGTCGGCTTGATAGAGATTCGCGAACGGCCGTTCCGTTCGGGTGCCTGTGCCCACTACCGTGCCGCTCACGGACCGTGCCAAGAAGCCGGCGTTGGTCAACGCGCATGACAGAGGTGAGAGATGCAGGCAAGAAGGCTGAAAACGGCGGTTGCCGTCGCGGCCGTTGCCGTCCTGGCAGCCGGTGCGGCCGGCTGTGCGGAAAGTGATCGGGACGACAGCGGTGGGGCGAAGACGGGCGGCACGTTCATCTTCGCGGGTGCTGGTGACCCGAAGAACTTCGATCCGATCTTCAATGACGATGGCGAGACGTTCCGGCCGGTCCGGCAGATGTACGAGACGTTGGTGAGCCACAAGCCGGGCACCGCCGACCTCGAAGGTGGCCTGGCGGAGAGCTGGGAGCACGACCCGACGGGCAAGATCTGGACCTTCAAGCTGCGCAAGGGCGTGAAGTTCCACGACGGTACGGCGTTCAACGCCGCCGCGGTCTGCTTCAACTTCGACCGCTGGTACAACATGAAGGGCGCTGCCGCCCAGAGCCAGATGATGTACTACGCCGACGTCTTTGGCGGATTCGCCAAGAACGAGGTGGAGACCGCCGGTGAGCCGGTCTACAACAAGTGCGAGGCCAAGGACGACGGCACCGCCGTCCTGACCCTCAACCAGTACAAGGGTGCCTTCCCGGGTGCCTTCGCGCTGACCGCGCTCTCCATCTCCAGCCCGGACGCGCTGAAGAAGTACGACGCCGACAAGGTCGTCCAGAACGGTGACTCGTTCGAGTACAGCGCGTACGCCAACGAGCACCCGGTCGGCACCGGCCCGTTCACCTTCGGCGGCTGGGACAAGGCCAAGAACGAGATCGTCCTGAACCGGAACGCCGACTACTGGGGCGAGAAGGCCAAGGTCGACAAGGTGATCATCAAGATCATCAAGGATGAGAGCACCCGGAAGCAGGAGCTGAAGGCGGGCACCGTCCACGGCATCGACTTCCCGGCCCCGGCCGACCGCAAGGCGCTGGCCGACGAGGGCTACCAGGTCCTCAACCGGCCGTCCTTCAACATCCTCTACCTGGGCATCAACCAGAAGAACCCGAAGCTGAAGGACCTGCGGGTGCGCCAGGCGATCGCCTACGCGCTCAACCGGCAGCAGCTGGTGCAGACCAAGGCACCGGGCGGCTCCAGCGTGGCCGACCAGTTCCTGCCGGACACCGTCCTCGGCTACGCGCCCGACGTGCAGAAGTACGAGCACAACCCGGAGAAGGCCAAGCAGCTGCTCAAGGAGGCCGGCGCCGAGGGGCTGACGCTCAACTTCTACTACCCGCCGGACGTCACTCGGCCGTACATGCCGAACCCGCAGGAGATCTTCACCGTCCTCGCCAACGACCTGCAGGCCGTCGGCATCAAGGTCAACGGTGTTCCCCGGCCGTGGAACGGTGGCTTCAAGGACGACGTCCAGCAGTTCGGCAAGCACGACCTGCACATCCTGGGCTGGACCGGTGACTACAACGACCCGGGCAACTTCGTCGGCACGTTCTTCGGCCGCGGCAAGGCCGAGTTCGGCGACCAGGCGATGACCGAGATGTTCGACGCCATCGCCAAGGCCGACGCGACCGTCGACGAGGCCGCCAAGAAGGCCGCCTGGGAGCAGGTCAACCGGGACATCGCCGCGAAGTGGCTGCCGGCCATCCCGGTCTGGCACGCCCCGCCCGCGATCGTGGTCACCAAGGACGTCAAGGGTCTGGTCGCCAGCCCGCTGACCGCCGAGGTGTTCGACACGGTCACCGTTCCGGCGAAGTAACCAGCGGCCAGTCACCGCGAAGGAAGAGGCCCGGGTCGGGTGCGTAACCCGGCCCGGGCCGACTCTTCGGGCACTCAAGAATCCTGGTGTGAAAGATGTTGCGAGTGATAGTTCGCCGTCTGTTACAGATGGCGGTGACCCTGATCGCGCTATCCGCGCTGATCTTCATTTGGCTTCGGAGTCTCCCGGGCGGCCCCATCGACGCCCTGCTCGGCGAGCGGGCCACCCCCGAACGGCGGGCGCTGCTGACCAAGGCGCTCGGCTACGACCAGCCGATCTGGGTCCAGTACGGCCGGTTCATGAAGAGACTGGTCACCGGAGACTTCGGTAACTCGATCCGGACCGGTGAGCCGGTGACGGAGGTGATCGGTCGGGCGTTCCCGGCGACCATCGAACTGGCCCTGACCGCCTTGATCATCGCGGTCGGCCTGGGAATCCCGTTGGGTTACCTGGCCGCCCGGTATCGGGGCCGGCTGCTGGACAACCTGACGATCGCCGGCACGCTGCTCGGCATCTCTATCCCGATCTTCTTCCTGGGCTACCTGCTCAAGGACATCTTCACCCAGGACATCCACTGGTTCCCGCCGTCCGGCCGGATGACCACTGGCATGGACAACACCAACGTCACCGGCTTCTTCGTACTCGACGGGTTACTCACCCGGGAGTTCGATGCCAGCGCCGACGCGTTGTGGCACCTACTCCTCCCGGCCATCACCCTGGCCACCATCCCGCTGGCGGTCATCGTGCGGATCACCCGGGCCAGCGTGCTCGACGTGCTCAACGAGGACTACGTACGCACCGCCGAGGCCAAGGGCCTGCGGCATCGTACGATCCGGGGCCGGCATGTCCTGCGCAACGCCCTGCTGCCGGTGGTGACCGCGATCGGCCTCCAGACCGGTGCGCTGCTGGCCGGCGCGGTGTTGACCGAGAAGGTCTACAACTGGGGCGGGCTGGGCACGCTGATCACCGACTCGATCACCGGTAGCCGGGACTATCCGGTCCTCCAGGCGATCATCCTGCTTGCCGCGCTGGTCTTCGTGGCGGTCAACATGCTGGTCGACCTCTCCTATGCGGTCATCGATCCCCGGGTGCGTGTGCGATGAGCGAACGCAGTGAGCGAATCAGCTGGTTCAGTGTTTCTCATGACGCTGGTGAGCGGAGCGAGTGCGGCGTCATGAGCGAACGCAGTGAGCGAATCAGTTGGCGCAGGGGCTATGGCGCTGGTGAGCGGAGCGAGGCGGCGTCATGAGCGAACGTAGTGAGCAGGTAGTGCAACCTGAAAACGCCGAGCAGCCGGAACGTGGTGAGCCGGCGGTGAAGTCTGGGCGGGGTGGCATCGCCACGCTGGGCGAGAAGAAGAAGGCCCGGCTGGATGCGCTGGCCAAATCCACCGCGGACGCGGGCGGGGTCAGTCTGTTCCGCGACGCGCTGCGCCGACTGCGGCGCAATCCGGTGGCCATCGTCGGGGCGGTGATTGTCGGCCTCTTCATTCTGGTGTCGGTCTTCGCACCGCTGGTCGCCCCACACGATCCGATGCGGGTGTTCCCCGAGTTGGTCAAGGACCTACGGGTCGACAACATTCCTGGCGCCCAGAAAGGGTTCATATTCGGTTCCGACCCGATGGGGCGGGACTTCGCCTCCCGGATGATCCACGGTGCCCGGCAGACTCTCTTCGTCGGCGTCGTGGCCACCCTGATCGGGCTCGGGATCGGCGTGCTGCTGGGTGTGCTGGCCGGTGCGATCGGCGGCTGGGTCGACATGGTCCTGATGCGACTCACCGACGTCATGTTGGCCCTGCCCAGCCTGCTGCTGGCCATCACCCTGGTGGCACTGGCCAGCAAGTCCAGCCAGTGGACCGTCATCTTCGCGGTCGCCATCGTCAACGTACCGATCTTCGCCCGGCTGTTGCGTGGGGCGATGCTTGCCCAACGCGAGAGCGACCACGTGCTCGCGGCGCGGGCACTCGGCGTACGGCAGTGGTCCATCGTGCTGCGGCACATGCTGCCCAACTCGCTGACCGCGGTGATCGTGCAGGCCACCCTCACCTTCTCGGTGGCCATCCTGGAGGCGGCCTCGCTCTCGTTCCTGGGGCTGGGCGACCCGGACCACAACCGGGCTGAGTGGGGCCTGATGCTCGGCGTCGACGGTCAGCGCTACTTCGAGGTACGGCCGGAGCTGGCGTACTATCCGGCGCTTGCGATCATCATCGTGGCGCTCGGCTTCACGCTGCTCGGTGAGGCCATGCGCGAGGCCATCGACCCGAAGAACCGGCGGTGATCGTGCCGTGAAGGTGAGCATTGTGCACGACTGCGGCAGGTACGAGGGAGTAGCCAGATGACCCTGCTCGACGTACGGGATCTCAGCGTCGTCTTCACTCGACGCGGCGCATCCTCCTTCACCGCTGTGGACGGTGTCAGTTTCAGTGTGGAGCCCGGCCAGACCGTGGGCCTGGTCGGTGAGTCGGGCTGTGGCAAGAGCGTAACCAGCCTGGCGATCATGGGCCTGCTGCCGAAGCGGGGTAACAAGGTCGGCGGCGAGGTGCTGTTCGACGGGGTCGACCTGCTCAAGCTGCGCCCCGACGCCATGCAGGACCGACGGGGCCGGGAGATCGGCATGATCTTCCAGGACCCGCTCTCCTCACTGAACCCGGTCATTCCGATCGGTGTGCAGGTGGCGGAGGTCCTCGAACGACACCAGGGCCGGGACCGTAAGCAGGCGTTACGGGAGGCCAGGGACCTGCTCGACGCGGTCGGCATCCCGGACCCGGCCCGGCGGCTGGACGAATATCCGCATCAGATCTCCGGTGGGATGCGCCAGCGGGCACTGATCGCGATCGCGCTGGCCTGTAAGCCCCGGCTGTTGATCGCCGACGAGCCCACGACGGCGCTCGACGTCACCATCCAGGCGCAGATCCTGACGCTGCTCAAGGAACTGGTCGACGAGACCGGCACCGCCCTGATCATGATCACTCACGACCTGGGGGTGGTCGCCGGGCTGTGCGACACCGTCAACGTGCTCTACGGCGGCAAGGTGGTGGAGACGGCACCTCGGCACGAGCTGTTCGCCCGTCCCCGGCACCCGTACACCCACGGGTTGTTGAACTCGGTGCCGAGGCTCGACGCGCCCCGGGGCGAGCGGCTGCACACCATTCGCGGTTCGGTCGCGGACAACGTCCCCTGGTCGGAGGCGTGCGCGTTCGCGCCCCGCTGTGACCGGGTGGTCGACGCCTGCGTGGGTGGTACGCCGGTGCTGGAGCCGACCGCCCGGGGCGGCCAGTTCCGCTGTAACAACCCGGTCCGGCAGGAGGTGGCGGCATGAGCGAGCGTAGCGAGCGAATCAGCCTGTTCAGTGTGGTTACTCACGCCGTCGGTGAGCGTAGCGAGGTGGCGGCGTGAGCGAGCGTAGCGAGCGAATCAGCCTGTTCAGTGTGGTTACTCACGCCGTCGGTGAGCGTAGCGAGGTGGCGGCGTGAACGTGAAGGTGGACGTGAGCGAGCGGTCCGGTGACGCGCCGCTGATCGAGATCCGCGACCTGAAGGTGCACTTTCCGATCAAGAGCGGAATGCTCTTCGACCGGACCGTCGGCTATGTCTACGCGGTCGACGGGGTCTCCCTCGCCATTCGGGCCGGTGAGACGTACGGGTTGGTCGGCGAGTCGGGCTGCGGCAAGTCGACGCTCGGCCGAGGGTTGCTGCGGCTGGTCGAGCCGACCGACGGGGAGATCATCTTCGACGGCACGGATGTGCGTGCGCTCAAGGGCGAGGAGATGCGACTGGCCCGGCGGCGGATGCAGATGATCTTCCAGGATCCGTTGTCCAGCCTCGACCCGCGTCAGTCGGTGCAGTCCCTGCTGGTCGAGGGGCTCAAGGCGCACGGGCTTGCCGGTGACAAGGCGGAGACGGCGAAGCGGCTGCGGGAAGCCCTCGACTCGGTGGGGCTACCGGCCTCGGCGCTGAGTAAGTATCCGCACGAGTTCTCCGGTGGCCAGCGGCAACGGATCGGCATTGCCCGCGCACTGGCCCTCGGGCCGGACCTGATCGTCGCCGACGAACCGGTCTCCGCGCTCGACGTGTCGATCCAGGCCCAGGTGCTCAACCTGATGGAGGACCTTCAGACGGAGCACGGACTGACGTACCTGATCATCGCCCACGACCTGGCGGTGGTACGGCACATCGCCGACACGGTCGGGGTGATGTACCTCGGCGGCCTGGTGGAGGAGGCGTCCAGCGACGACCTGTACCGGGCACCCATGCACCCGTACACGAAGGCGCTGATGTCGGCGGTGCCGGTGCCGGACCCGCTGGTCGAGGACCGTCGGGAGCGCATCCTGCTCGCCGGTGACCTGCCCTCGCCGGCCAACCCGCCGGCGGGATGCCGGTTCCACACCCGCTGTCCATGGGCTCAGCCGACGAGGTGTGGCGACGAACGGCCGGCGTTGCGGGAACTGGCGACCGGGCACCGGGTGGCCTGTCACTTCGCCGAGGAGATCGCCGCCGGCAAGCTGCGGGCGCACGAGGTGGAGCCGGAGCTGGTCCGGCCCAGCGACTCGGCCGCGCCAGGTGACTCGGGCGAGCTGATCCCGACACCGTGATGCCGTAGGCACCGCCCGGTTCGGGTGTGAGGAAGGGCCCCTTTCCTATTGCGAAGCGACGAGAAAGGGGCCCTTCCTCACACCTCAGCCCTTGGGTCGGTCGAGCAGGCCGACAGCGATCGTGTGCACCGCGTCGAGGCCGGCCGGATCGGCCAACGGGGCCCGGCCGCCGGTCACCACGTACCACTCGTCGGCGTCCTTGTACTGGATGTGCAGGGTGACCTGGCCCGCCTCGTACTCCGTGCGCAGGGTCAGGTCACCGGTGATCACACCCACCTCGTCCGTCATCACCCCACCGGGGCCGGCAGTGATGTCTGCGGTACGGCTGACCGGCGCGTTCTTGCCGCCTCCGGTGGGCGTGGGGGATTGACTCATCGGCATGTTCCTAGCATGTCGGAGAGGGTGGTCTTCTCGTCGGCCGTAACGGAAAGTTTCCAGTGGTACTTGACCGCGATCCAGTTCTCGGCGTACTTGCACCAGTGTTCGCGATTCGCCGGTTTCCACTGGGCCGGGTTCTGGTCACCCTTGGCCCGGTTCGAGGAGGCGGAGACCGCCAGCAGCTGCGGCCGGGTCAGGTCGTTGGCGAAGTCCCCCCGCTTCGTGTCGTCCCACTCGTTCGCGCCGGACCGCCAGGCGTTCGCCAACGGAACGGTGTGGTCGATGTCCACATCGGAGGGATCCGAGAAGGTGGCGTTGTCGTACACACTGTTCCAGCGGCCGCCGACGACGTTGCAGCCAGAGAGCTTGATGTCGGTGCCGTCCCGCTCAAGCACGCTGTCGCGCACATCGCAGTTCTTGCCGGTCTTGCGCCAATGCGGAAACTTCTTCCGGCTGTAGCCGCCCATCGCGCCCTCCTTGGCCACCTTGAGCTGGCCGAGCTGCGCGGTGGCGTCTCCGCTGCCGCTGGACGGGCTGGCTGGCCCGGACGGTTCCTCGTCGGGCACGGCGCAGCCAGCGGCACTGCCGAGCGCGACCGCCGTCACGAGCGCGGCCACTGTCGTGCGCCAAGATCTTGATCTGGTACGAGAGAACGGCACCCGTCCAGCTTGCGCGGTTTCCGGCCGGAGGCACAGTATCTCCGCGCGGGTTTTGGCAATTCGTGGGATAAGCCACGCCCAGACGGGCAGATTGGCAGGCATGAGCCAGCCCGCCGTGCCCCTGCGCCTACACGGGCCAGCGGGCCGAGGAACGCTGCTCGCGGTGATCCTCGCCTCCGGCATGGTCTTCCTGGACAGTACGGTGGTCAACGTCGCGCTCCCGCATCTGGGCGCCGACCTGCACAGCGACACGGCCGGACTACAGTGGACTGTCAATGGGTTCCTGCTTACCCTGGCAGCCTTCGTTCTACTCGGCGGTGGCCTGGGGGACCGCTTCGGTCGACGGCGGATTTTCCTGCTCGGCGTCGGTTGGTTCACCGGTGCCTCGGTCCTGTGCGGGCTCGCCCCGACCATCGAGTGGCTGATCATCGCCCGGGTACTCCAGGGGGTCGGTGGCGCGCTGCTCACTCCCGGCTCGCTCGCACTGCTCCAGGCGAGCTTCCACCCCGACGACCGGGGCCGGGCGATCGGGGCGTGGTCCGGGCTGACCGGCGTGTCGACCGCGCTCGGCCCGTTCGTCGGGGGCTGGCTGATCGACGCTCTCTCCTGGCGCTGGATCTTTCTGATGAACGTGCCGCTCGCCCTGGTCGTGCTGGTCGCCGCGCTGCGGTGGATACCGGAAAGCCGCAACCCGGATGCTGGCCGTACACCCGGTGCCGGGGCGGGACAGCACCACCGACGGGATCGGCGCGACCGGCACCGGTTTGACCTGGCCGGGGCGCTACTCGGTGCACTGGGCCTGGCCGGCGTCACGTATGCGCTGATCGAGGCCCGGCAGTACGGCGGTGGTTCGGTTCCGGTGGTGGTGGCCGCCTTGGTCGGGGTGGTCGCCTCGGCGGCGTTCGTCCTGGTCGAGCGGCGACGGGGCGGTACGGCGATGCTGCCCCCGGAACTGTTCCGAAGCCGCCTCTTCTCCGTACTCAACGGCTACACGGTGATGGTCTACGCGGCGTTGGGCGGCCTGACCTTCTTCCTCGCCCTGCAACTACAGACCGTCGCCGGCTATTCGGCGTTGGCGACCGGGCTGGCGACCCTGCCGATGACGATCCTGCTGCTGGTCGGCTCACCCCGGGCCGGTGCGCTGGCCACCCGGATCGGTCCGCGCCTACCGTTGACCGTCGGCCCGGTGGTGGCCGCCGTCGGGTTCCTGCTGCTGCACGGGATCGACGAAAACGCGCCGTACTGGACCGAGGTGTTTCCCGGAGTGGCGTTGTTCGGACTCGGCATGACCCTGGTGGTGGCCCCGCTGACCGCGTCGGTGCTGGGTGCGGTGGCGGACCGGTTCGCCGGGGTGGCCAGCGGCACCAACAATGCCGCGTCCCGGGCCGGCGGGCTGCTCGCCGTGGCGGCGTTGCCACTGCTGGTCGGCCTCTCCGAGCGCGGCTACGACGTACCCGCCGAGTTCACGGCGGCCTTCCGGGCGGCGATGTACTGGTGTGCCGGTCTGATGCTGGTTGGCGCGGCCCTGGCCGCTCTGCTGATCCGCGGCGCGACGCGCGAGTCGTAACAGCGGACGCGAGGCGGGGCGAGGCGGGCGGGGGGTGATGAGCGCGGGGCGGGGGGTGATGAGCGCGGGGCGAGGCGGCGTGTGGGGATGCGGAGTGATGAGCGAGAGGCGGGCGGGGCGGGGTGACGGGCGCGAGTAGGGACGGTGGGTGGTGTCGGCGCGTGCCGACACCACCCACGGCAGGCGTCAGCCGCGTACGCGGTTAACCGCGCTGGTCACCGCGCGGACCGAGGCGGTGACGATGTTGGCGTCCAGCCCGACTCCCCAGACGGTACGACCGTCGACCTCACACTCGACGTACGCCGCGGCCCGGGCGTCACCGCCGGAGGACATGGCGTGCTCGGCGTAGTCGAGCACCCGTACCTGGACGCCCAGGGTGTGCAGGGTGTTGACGTACGCGTCGATCGGACCGTTGCCGACCGCGGCGAGCGATCGGCGCTCCCCGGCGAAGTCCAGCTCGGCACTTATCTCGACCTTGTCCTCGATGGTGGCGGTGGTGTAGCCCACCAGCGAGACCCTCGGGTCCGCTTGGTGGTCGACCAGGTACTCGCCAGCGAAGATCTCCCACATGCGGCCCGGCTCCACCTCGCCGCCGGCGGCGTCGGTGAGCTGCTGCACCACACCGGAGAACTCGATCTGGAGCCGGCGGGGCAGGTCCAGTTGGTGCTCGGCCTTCATGATGTACGCGACGCCGCCCTTGCCGGACTGCGAGTTGACCCGGATGACCGCCTCGTACGTCCGGCCCAGGTCCTTCGGGTCGATCGGCAGGTACGGCACCTCCCAGGCGTACTCGTCGACCGGCACGCCGGCGGCGGCCGCGTCGGCGGCCAGCGCGTCGAAGCCCTTCTTGATCGCATCCTGGTGCGAACCGGAGAAGGCGGTGAAGACCAGATCACCCGCGTACGGGTGGCGCTCGTGCACCGGGAGCTGGTTGCAGTACTCGACGGTCCGCCGGATCTCGTCGATGCCGGAGAAGTCGATCTGCGGATCGATTCCGTGCGAGAAGAGGTTCATCCCCAGCGTGACCAGGTCGACGTTGCCGGTGCGTTCACCGTTGCCGAACAGGCAGCCCTCGATCCGGTCGGCGCCGGCCAGCAGGCCCAGTTCGGCGGCGGCGACGCCAGTGCCCCGGTCGTTGTGCGGGTGCAGCGACAGGATGATGCTGTCCCGTCGGGGCAGTCGCCGGTTCATCCACTCGATCGAGTCGGCGTAGACGTTGGGCATCGCCATCTCGACGGTGGCCGGCAGATTGATGATCAGTGGACGGTCCGGGGTCGGGGCGATCACGTCGATCACCGCCGAGCAGACCTCCAGCGCGTAGTCCAGCTCGGTGCCGGTGTACGACTCCGGCGAGTACTCGTAGTAGATGTCGGTATCCGGGGTGTGGATCTCGGCGTACTTCTGGCACAGCCGGGCACCCTGGGTGGCGATGTCGGTGATGCCGTCCTTGTCCAGACCGAAGACCACTCGACGCTGCAGGGTCGAGGTCGAGTTGTAGAAGTGCACGATTGCGCGCTTCGCGCCCCGGAGCGCCTCGAACGTCCGCTCGATCAGGTGTTCCCGGCACTGGGTGAGCACCTGAATGGTGACGTCATCCGGGATCATGTCCTGCTCGATGAGCTGCCGGACGAAGTCGTAGTCGGTCTGGCTGGCCGAGGGGAAGCCGACCTCGATCTCCTTGTAGCCCATCTGGACCAGCAGCTGGAACATCCGCCGCTTACGTTCGGGCGACATCGGGTCGATCAGGGCCTGGTTGCCGTCGCGCAGGTCGACCGCGCACCACCGAGGTGCGGACTCGACGCGCCGGCTCGGCCACTGCCGGTCCGGCAGGTCGACCGGGAACTGCCGGTGGTAGGGCTGGTAGCGCTGGTAGGGCATGTGGCTGGACTGCTGCCGGGCGATGGGATCGGTACCGGTGGTGACCGTGGCGGCGGCAGCGGTGGACTCAGCGGGCCTGGTGTTTTCGACGGGCGTGGTGGTTTCAACCGGCGTGGCGGGCGTGGCCGGCGTGGTGGGCTCAGCTGCGGTCGAGGCGGCTGGGTGCGCCATGTGGAGATCTCCCATGATCATGTGGGTGAGCGTGGAGCGGCGTCGCTGCCGAAGATGTGGACCTGGCGGTCGGCGGGGCCGACCCGGCGGGATCCGGTGATCGACGGGGTCGATCCGACTGGTCGAACGGAGGTCGACCGATGTGCTGGACGGCGCGCGTCAACTCCGCGACGAGGTGCCGGCCGGATGGGCCTCGTCGCGGCACGGAAGGAGAAGCGCCTGCCACATGACAATGGTGACCCTAGGTGATTGCCGCAAGATCTGGAAAATCCCGCCCAGTACGTGGGATTGCCCTACGGCGAGTTTGCCGTATCGGGGGAATCAGTATCGAGTCGGACATACCAATTGTGGCTAACCGCACTCGTTCAGAAGGGTTGGTGCCGGGGCGGTCACCCGGAGGGCGTGGGGGACACCTCCGCCGAACGGGACGGTGTCGGAGGTGCGGTGATCCCTAGCGGTTCCCCGTCTACCGCCGGTCCGGGCAGGGTGACCGTTGGCGGGGCCGGGCTCGGCGTACCGGCCAGGACAAGGGTGCCGAACGCCACGCGAGCCCCGGTCAGCGTGCCGTCCTGGTCGTAGCAGTAGATGCCCACGTCCAGCGGTGCGGCCAGCGACGCGGAGGTCGAGTCCACCGAGAAGCAGGTGCCTCGGGTGCCGGGCAGCGGTCGGCTGGTCGAAACGGCCAACGGTGCCTGCCGGTCGATCAGTACACCGCGCCAGTCGGTGAAAAGATGCTGCACCCGTGGATCGATCCCGCTGGCGATCCGGCCATTCGGCGGGGCCACCCGGACACAGGTGGTCGGATCCGGCCGTAGCGGCGATTGTAGGGCGCACTGGAAGACACCCGATGCGGTCTGGATGATCGAGATGTCGGCGGTGCCACTGAGCGCGCCACCCGGAATGTCGACCCGCCAGGTGCGGTCCCCAGCATGGGTGACGACCACCGTACGGTTCGGCCGGTCGTCGACGGTCAGCGTGTAGGAGGCCACCAGGTGGCGGTCTTCGGCCGCCGCCGCCAGTGCGGCGAGCTGGGCTCGCGCCTCGGTGGCCGGGGTCGAGGCGGCGTCGCTGGTGGTCGACGGTACGGGTGGCGCTTGGTCTGCGGTGCAGCCACCCAGCAGGACCGGTACGCCGAGCGCGACCGCGCCGAGCAGGCTCCGGACACGACTGCCGAGCAGGCTCCGGACGCGACTGCCGAGCTGGTTCTGGGGGTGACCGCCGAGCAGGCTCCGGACGCGACCAGCGGGGCGAACCGAGTGGCCGGCGAGGAGGGCGCGCGGGTTGGCGAGGTGGGCCCGCCGGGCAGCAGGAAGCAGGCCACGACGGATGGGGGACGAAAGGGCGGCACCGGGACGCACCCTGCCATTGTCCGGGTGATCATGCCTCGTCGTGCGGCTACCCGCCCTGCCGTCCCCGGCGTGTCGTTGTTTGCTCGGGCCGGATGGTGGGATCACAGGATCCGGTGCCGAGACCCGCCCGATACCCTGAGGAGGTCTCATAGGGCGCCGCCGGCATCGCAACCGGCGGCGCTGGCACGCTTAGGACCGTCGGAGGGAGTGGCCGGTCGTGGCACTGGTGGTGCAGAAGTACGGCGGTTCCTCGGTCGCCGATGCCGAGCGGATCAAACGGGTGGCCGAGCGGATCGTGGCGGCCCGCAAGAGCGGTGACGACGTGGTCGTCGTGGTCTCCGCGATGGGTGACACCACCGACGAGCTGCTCGACCTGGCGCACCAGGTCAGTCCGTTGCCGGCGGGGCGGGAACTCGACATGCTGCTCACCGCTGGCGAGCGGATCTCGATGGCGCTGCTCGCCATGGCGATCCACAATCTCGGTTACGAGGCGCGGTCCTACACCGGGTCCCAGGCCGGGGTGCTGACCACCTCGGTGCACGGCAAGGCCCGGATCATCGACGTCACTCCCGGCCGGTTGAAGAGCGCCCTCGACGAGGGGGCGGTGGCGATCGTCGCCGGTTTCCAGGGGGTCTCGCAGGACACCAAGGACATCACCACGCTGGGCCGGGGTGGCTCTGACACCACCGCCGTGGCGCTCGCGGCAGCGCTGAACGCCGACGTCTGCGAGATCTACACCGACGTTGACGGGGTCTTCACCGCCGACCCCCGGATCGTCCCCAACGCACGTCATATCAAGCAGATCACGTACGAAGAGATGCTGGAGTTGGCCGCCTGTGGCGCGAAGGTGCTGCACTTGCGCAGCGTCGAGTACGCGCGGCGAGCCGGGTTGCCGATTCACGTGCGCTCGTCATACTCGACCAACACCGGCACCATGGTCACCGGATCGATGGAGGACCTTCCCGTGGAGCAAGCACTGATCACCGGGGTCGCCCACGACCGGAGCGAGGCGAAGATCACTATCGTCGGCGTTCCGGACGAGCCGGGGGCCGCCGCACGGATCTTCGAGACGGTAGCGGGCGCCGAGATCAACCTCGACATGATCGTGCAGAACGTGTCGACCGGGGTGCCCGCCCCGCAGAGCGCTGGTCGTACGGATATCTCCTTCACGCTGCCGCAGGGCGACGGCCCGACTGCCATGGCGGCGCTGAGCAAGATCCAGAACAGTGTCGGCTTTGCCGGCCTGCTCTTCGACGACCACGTCGGCAAGGTCTCACTGGTGGGGGCCGGCATGCGGTCCCACCCGGGGGTGGCGGCCAAGTTCTTCGCCGCGCTCGCCGAGGCCGGCGTCAACATCGAGATGATCTCCACCTCCGAGATCCGGGTATCCGTGGTGTGCCGGGACACCGACCTCGACCTGGCGGTCCGGTCCATCCACGAGGCATTCGACCTCGGTGGTGAGGACGAGGCCGTGGTCTACGGCGGAACCGGGAGGTAGCTCCCCATGGCCAAGCCCACCCTCGCCGTCGTCGGAGCGACCGGTGCCGTCGGCACCGTGATGTGCGAACTGCTCTCCGCCCGTAAGAACGTCTGGGGTGAGATCCGGCTACTGGCCTCGGCCCGCTCGGCGGGTCGGAAGGTGCGGTGCCGGGGCGAGGAGCTGACCGTCCAGGAGTTGACCGCGGAGGCGTTCGACGGCGTCGACGTGGCGATGTTCGACGTGCCCGACGAGGTCTCCGCACAGTGGGGACCGGCGGCGGTGGCGCGTGGTGCCGTGGTGGTCGACAACTCCGGTGCGTTCCGGTTGGACCGGGACGTGCCGCTGGTCGTACCCGAGATCAATCCGGAGCAGGTCCGTAACCGTCCCCGGGGGATCATCGCCAACGCCAACTGCACCACCCTCGCCATGATCGTGGCGGTCGCCCCGCTGCACCGCGAGTACGGCCTGCGCGAGTTGGTGCTCGCCTCCTACCAGGCTGTCTCCGGGGCTGGTCAGATCGGCGTCGACACCCTGTACGACCAGCTTTCGAAGATCGCCGGGGACCGGGTGCTCGGGTCCCGGCCGGGCAACGTACGGCAGGCCGTCGGTGACGACCTCGGACCGTTCCCCGCGCCGATGGCGCTCAACGTGGTGCCCTGGGCCGGCTCGCTCGCCGACGGCGGCTGGTCGACCGAGGAGCTGAAACTGCGCAACGAGTCTCGCAAGATCCTCGGGCTGCCAGATCTCAAGGTCTCCGCCACCTGCGTACGGGTGCCGGTGGTCACCGCTCACTCGGTGGCCGTACACGCTGTCTTCGGGGCCGAGGTGGACGCCGAAGGGGCCCGGGAGGCGCTGCGGAACGCCCCCGGAGTGATCCTGGTGGACGACCCGGCGGCCGGTGAGTTCCCGATGCCGATCGACGCGGTGGGGACGGACCCGTCTTGGGTCGGACGGATCCGGCGGTCCGTCGACGACCCGAGAGCGCTCGACTTCTTCGTCACCGGTGACAACCTGCGCAAAGGCGCGGCCCTGAACACCGCCCAGATCGCCGAGTTGCTCGCCGCCGAATTCTCGTCCCGCTGAATTGTCGGCCCGCTGACTGCTGACCGCTGACTGCTGGCCACTTACCACTGCCCACTGGCGGCTGACGGCGGGCCCGCGCCACTGTTTTCCAGCTGGACCCAGCCACCCCAAATCGGACTGGGGGCGAGGCGGATCGCGTCAGGTCGAGGCCAGCCGACTCCGTCAGGCCGGGGCCAGTCGATCCCGTCAGGCCGGGGCCAACCGGACGCCGTCGCGGCCCTCCCGCTTGACGCCGTAGAGCGCCTCGTCCGCCCGGCGCAACGTCAGTTCGGGTGGTTCCCCGTCGTGCCGGAGGGCGACCCCGACGCTGATCGTCCGGTCGATGCGTCGAGCCGCCTCAGCCAGCCGCTCGGCGATACCCACCGCCTCCTCGGGTCGGGCCACCTCGATGACGGCGACGAACTCGTCACCGCCGATCCGATACAGCTCGTCGCCCTGGCGTAGCGCGGCCTCCAGCGCCCGGGCGAGATCCACCAGCACCTGGTCGCCAACCTGGTGCCCGTACGTGTCGTTGATGATTTTGAAGTCGTCGACGTCGATGGCGAGCAACGCCGTACGCCCCGGGGTGGCGGCGGCGATTCGCTCCCCGAACGGCCCATGGTGCCGGAGTCCGGTCAACGGGTCGGAGGTGGCAAGTTCGTGCAGCTTCGCCAAACTGCTCAACCGATCCAGACAGGTCCAGACCTGGGCGGCGAGTAGTTCGACCAACCCGAGTGTGCTCGGCTCCGGGCTGACCTGCCGCTCGTCGGCCACCAGCAATACACCGCCGGTCTCCGGTTGCCCGAACGGAACGATGATCAACGTTCCGACCCCGGCCGTGATCAGCGGCGCGTACTCGACTTCGGCCGCGATCAGCGGCGGGGCGGCACCGATGGTGCACGCGGCACCGTACTGGTGGGCCCGGGAGTGGATCCGTTCCAGCGCTGGCTGGCCGGCGTCGGCGAGCCCCGCGCGAACCCTGGCCTCCAGGCCGCCCAGTGGGATGGTCGCCGGGCCGACCCACAGCCCCTGGGCACGGGTGAGCACGAGGATCGCCGCCGAGAACCCGGTGATGTCGCGGGCGGCGTCGGTGGCGGCGATCGCCAACTCCCGCTCGGTCACCGCTGCGGTCAGCACGGTGCTGTGTCGCAGTGTCCGTTCGCTGCGACTCTCTGTCGGAACGCCACCGAGCCGCTCGATGCGTACGCCGAGGGTGGTGGCGATCCGTTCGATGCTGTCGGGCCACTGGTCGAGGTCGACCGGGCTGCTCCACACCAGCTCCAGCACCCCGATCGGGCAACCTGCGGAGTCGCGGATCGGGGTGGACAGTTGCGCCGTGGCACCGGTGGGCAGCAGAAGATGATCCGCATCGTCAGGCCCCGGGAAGATCGTCTCAGTCTTGCCCGAGACGTAGACCCGCCCCACCGCGCCGGTACCCGGGGCGACGCCGGACGGCACCTGCCACGCGCCGGTGGCGGCGACACACCGGAGCCGGTCGCGCACCAACAGCAGCACGGAGACCCGGGCGGGCGTACGCTGACCGATGGCGGCCACCGTCGCCTGGCATGCTGCCAGCGCGCTCGTTGCCCGAGAAAGACGGGCCACGACATCGCGGATGATTCGTTCGTGATCTAGGCGCACATCGGGCGTTTCGGGGTGAGGGGCAGAGGGGTCGTCCGGCGGGCCGGACGGAGTTGCCCCAGCTTACTCAGCGTGCTGCGGGTTTGCCGATCGCCTGATGGGTGATGGTGCTTCAGACCCATGGGTTCACGGTTCGCAGGACGTGCAGAACCGGACCGCCGGGTGTTGGGCCAAGTGCTCGATCGGGATCTCCGTACGACACTGCTCGCAGCAGCCGTAGGCGTCATGGTCCAGGTAGTGCAGGGCTCGGGCGATGTCGCCCAGCGCCTGGCGGGACGAGGCGGTCAACACGGCGGCGGTGTCGGCGTCTCCGCCTCGGCACCGGCTGTCGCCGGCCTGCCGGTCGAGCAGCGCCAACTGGGTGCTGTGGCGTTCATACTGCTCCTCCAACACCATCCGCAGTACGCCGAGCTCATCCTTCCTGCGCACGGTCTGCACAGTGGGTTCCTTTCGAACGACGGGGGACAAGGCAACGGGCGGAGTGCTGTCGCACCCCGCCCGCCTGGAAGATCGATCGAACTCGTACTGCGGGCGGGCGGACCCCGGTTGGGGCGCGGTACGCGCGGCGGAGCGACGAGCGGCGTACCACCCTGGCGACGGCCGGTCCCAGCCGAGGTGTCGGCCATTCGGGCCGGCGTTTCGGAGCGGTCGGTGGCGGTGGCGACGACCAGCGGAAGGTGGCGAGCGGTCACGGTCCCACGCCGGCAGCTGAGCAGGCGTACGCGGAGGGACCGGCCGTGGGCGACCACGGCGTCACCATAGCCGCTGACCAGGCTTCAGCTACTGCGGCCCGGACCGCCACCGTCCGTATCCCGGTCCTCGTCGATCCGTGTGGGAGCAGCTGCCGGCCCGAGCGGATCGAACCTTTTTGGGGTATCTGAGGTTCCGTGGGCAATGCATTGGTCTCCGGCTGTGTCGGGCCCTATGGTGTGCGGATGGAACGGGTGGCGCAGTTCGAGCCGGCCGGCGTCACTGTGGTGATGCCGGAGCTGGCCGCTGCGCTGGCACCGGAGCTGGCTGCCATGCTGGCGCCGACCGGGGCGCACCCGACGGTTTCCATTCGCATCGCCACCACCGGCGACGACGCCTACGTCGTTCCCGCCGAATCGCCGCGGAGCGCCTCCGCGACCTACGGGCTGCCGAGCCCCACCCCAGCCGGCCGCAGCCCGCCGGTGGTCGCCTGACACGCAGACACGGCCACCAGGGCGGAGCTTATTAGCTCCGGCCTTTTTCTTTTTGGGGGACAACATGAGCACCGATACCCAGAACACCGCCGAGCGTGACTGGATCACGGATCTGCGTACCTCGCTGACCAGCGAGTTCGAGGCGCAGACGGCCCGACTGACCGAGCTCACCTCGGACGCCGGAGATTCCGGCGAGGCACACACCCGAGCGGCGCTGATCGCCACCACGCGACAGAGCCTCACCCAGGTCACCGAGGCACTGCGCCGAATCGCGGAGGGCCGGTACGGCAGCTGCGAGAAGTGCGGGAGGGACATTCCCCGGGAACGGCTGGAAATCTTGCCGCACGCTCGGTTCTGCGTGCCGTGCCAGCAGAAGCACGGAGCCTGACACCAGTACCCGACCGGTGTGAGGGCAGCGCACCAGCGTGGCGCGGGGAGCCCGGGGTGAATACTCAACCCCGGGCTCCAGCCGGTGGACGCCGCGCCGAGCCAAGCCAGCCTGCCGACGCCGCGCCGAGCCAGCCAGCGGCGTATTGCCGCGCCGAGCCAGCCGACGGACGCCGCCCGGAGCCAGCCAGGGCTGGTTAGGTGGTCGGCAGTCAGGCGGTCATCAACAGGCGCAGGCCGCGGATGGTGGCCAGTCGACTGTCCGCCGGCATCGTCACGATCCGGCCGGTGAGGGCGGCCAGGCGCCCGGCCACATCCGGGCCGGCCGCGCCACCGCCGGTCAGCAGCAGCAGGCGTCGGTGTCCCAGCCGGGCCGACTCGCGGGCCAACTGTCGTACCGTGGCCGCGATGGCCGGCACCTGGTCGAGCAGGTTGTCCGGGCCGACGCGCTCG
Source organism: Micromonospora polyrhachis (assembly GCF_014203835.1). Classification (NCBI taxonomy): domain Bacteria; kingdom Bacillati; phylum Actinomycetota; class Actinomycetes; order Micromonosporales; family Micromonosporaceae; genus Micromonospora; species Micromonospora polyrhachis. The sequence goes on from NZ_JACHJW010000001.1 coordinate 3,595,654, forward strand.
GCGGCGGTCACCGTGCCCCCGGTGATCCGGACCACCTCGGTACGCCCCTGCCCCAGGTCCACCGCCACCACGTCGTTGCCGGTTTCCAGGCTCATCCGGCAGGACAGGGCGGCGGCCAGTGGCTCTTCGACGGCCACCACCCGACCGCCGGTCGCCCGGCCCACGGCGGCGGTGAGAAGATCCTGCTGCCACAGGGTGGCGGTGGCGGGCACGCCGACGAGCACCGGCGACACGTCGCCGACCGGTCGGGCGCTGGCCGTGACCAGCGCTTGCAACAGGTGTACGCAGGCCCGGAAGTCGTCGATCACGCCGTCCTGGATCGGACGGACCAGCCGTACCCGGCCCGACCTGGCGAGCGTCAGCGCAGCGTGACCTACCGCGCGGACCATTCCCGCCGAGTCGTAGGCCACCACCGTCGGCTCGTCGATGACCGAACCGGCCGCCGGCGTCCAGATCCGGACATTCGCCGTGCCCAGGTCGATAGCCAGCGGATGCGGGACGCCAGGACGGGCGTACACGCCGGGGCCGAGCATCGCAGCGCTCCTTCCACACAGAGATCAGCCAGGGACTGCCACCCACGGCTGAGGTTCTTTCACGGTTGGACAGCGGTTGAGACGGGGCATCGCGCCCGCCAGCCGTCCATGAGTCCGGCCACCATAGTCGTACGGTCAGGAAATCGCCACGCTGTGCTGGTAATTCCCGGAGCGCTGTGGGCACTCTTTGCCGGCGACCGGCAAGTAGCGGAGCCGTTGTTCGCCGCAGGCAGCCCGTGTTGCGAACGGTGTTAGGGCGCACGCTGGAACTTCGATGTCGAAACGCCGACGTCGTACCGGAATCAGCGAGGAGGCGGTGATGACGATCAGTACGGCAAGCCCGGAGCGGGCCGACTCGACCGTTCGCCGACGCTCGTCCGTCACAGCACGGCGGTCCGAACCCGACACCGTCGCCCGTCCGGCCGCGATCGCCGTTGACCTGGGCAGCGGTCAGGCTCGGGTCTGGACCGCCGGAAACGGTGAACGCACCGCCACGACCACCGGTAAGGCGCTCGGTCAGGCTGTGCCGTTGTTGCGGCGGGGCCGGATCGTCGACGACGCCGGCTGCGTCACCCTCCTCACCCGACTACTCGAAGAGCACCCGGATCTGCCGCCAGGACCTCCGGTCGTGGTGGCCTGCCGGCCGGTATTGACCACTGCGGACGATCAGGCCCGACTCCGTCAGGTGCTGACCGCCGCGTTCACCCCGGCCCGGATCCTGCTGCTCGACACCGTGCTGGCAGCGGCGATGGGGGCCGATGCGGCCAGCGGTGTACTGCTCGTCGTCGACATCGGGGAACAGCTGACCGAGGTGGCGATGATTGCTAACGGCCGGGTGGCCGCCGCGCGCCGAATCGATCTGGGCACCGGAGACCTGGGCCTGGGGGTCAGCGCAGACCTACTCGCCGACATCGTCACCCGGCTGGTGGCGCAGTTGGAGCCCGAACCTGGCAGCCGACTGGCGGCGATGCCGCCGAGCGCAGTGCTGGTGGTGGGCGGCGGTGCCGCTACCGCTGGGCTGACCCGGCGTCTGGCGGACCACCTGCACGTACCCGTACGCCGGGTGCCCGCGCCGCTCAGCGCGGCGGTGACCGGTGCCGGACGTGCCGCGCTGGCGGCGGTCCGTCACCCCGCCCTCGGCTGACCAGCGGGAATCCCAACGTCTCCGAGTCACGTCGTTGCGGACGTGGACTCCTCTCCTACGTCGGAAGGACCAGGTACGTGACCAGCACCGTGCACAACCCCGCCGAGCTGCTCCGCGACACCCTGGAAGAGCAGTTCAGGACCCACACCGATCAGTTGACCGAGCTGACGGTGTTCAGCCGGCAGCCCGATCTCGGTGGCTACGACCGGGACACCCTCAACGGGTTGATCGCCTCCGCCCGGCAGGGCGTGGCCGACGCCGCGCAGGCGCTGCGCCGGATGTCCGAAGGAACGTACGGCATCTGCGAGCGCTGCCAGGCGAGCATCCCGGTCGGACGGTTGGAGATCCTGCCGCACGCTCGGTTCTGCGTACCGTGCCAGCAGAAGCAGGTCGGCTGAGCGTAACGGGCCGGCGGAGCGCGACCGGCCGGCGGAGCGCGACCGGCCGGCGGAGCCGGTGACTGGCGGCCAGCAGCGGAGCCGATGACCAACGGCCGGTCAGCGGATGGTCCCCCGGCGGCGGGCCTCCGCTACCGCCGCCGTCCGGTTGTCGACCCCGAGCTTGGTGAAGACCTGCACCAGATGGGACTTGACCGTCGCCTCGGTGATGAAGAGTCGTCGACCGATGGCCTGGTTACCCAGGCCATCGGCGACCATCTGCAGGATCTCGGTCTCCCGGCGGGTGAGGGTCCGACCGGGGGACCGGACCCGGGACACCAGCCGGCTGGCCACCGATGGGGCGAGGACGGTCTCACCAGCAGCGGCGGTACGGATCGCGGCCAGCAGGTCCGCCGGGTCGGCGTCCTTGAGTAGGTAGCCGGTCGCCCCGGCCTCGATCGCGGGCAGGATGTCGGCGTCACTGTCGTACGTGGTCAGGATCAGTACCCGGGGCGGATGGGACATCGTCCGGATGCGCCGGGTGGCCTCGGCACCATCGATGCCGGCACCGAGTTGCAGGTCCATCAGCACCAGGTCGGGGCGTAGCTCGGTGACTCGGTCGAGGGCGTCTTCCCCGGTGGCGGCCTCCCCGACGACGGTGATCTCGGGATCGGCGTCGAGTGCGGCCCGCAGCCCACCCCGGACGATGGGATGGTCGTCGACGAGCACGATCCGGATGCTGGTCATGGCACCTCATCGGTGAGTGGGACGGTGGCACCGAGTACGGTGCCCTGCCCCGGGGCGGATTCGACGACGAGGGATCCGCCGACCTCGGCCAGTCGGGCCCGCATGGCCGCCAGGCCGAGACCGGTGCCAGCGGTCGGCCCGGAGATCGCCGGAAGTTGGGGGTCGAAGCCGCGCCCGTCGTCGGCCACGTCGAGGCTGACCGCGTGCGGTAGGTAGGTGAGGGTGACCACCACCCGCCGGGCGGCGGCATGCGAACGGACATTGCCGAGGGCCTCCTGGGCCGCCCGCAGCAGGCTCACCTCGATCCGGGTGGGTAGCGGCGCGGGCTCGCCTTCCACGGTGAACCGGCCGTCCAGTCCGAACTCGCCGGTGCCGTCCACCAGGCGGCGCAGGGCCTCGGGCAGGGACCGGCCGACCAGCTCCGCCGGAGCGAGGGCCCGGACCAGCCGCCGCGTGTCGTCCAGGGCGGAATGCGCCGCGGCGGTGGCCGTGTCCAGCTGGTGCCGGGCGGCGGCAGGTGCGTCGGGATACGCGCTCCGCGCCGCCCGCAGCAGCAGGATGATGCTGGAGAGGCTCTGGGCGACGGTGTCGTGGATCTCGCGGGCCAGCCGTTCCCGTTCGGCGAGGGTGCCGGCCCGGCGCTCGGTGGTGGCGAGCTGGTCCTGGGCGGCGGTCAGTTCCGCCAGCAGCCGGTCCCGGATGTCCGTCTCCCGGCGTAGGCCCTGGTAGACCAGGGTGATCACGACCGCGACCGCAGCCCCGATGACCGGCCCCAGTACGGCTGCGGGGTCGAGCCGCCCCCGGTGCAGGCCGAACGCGGTGACCACCCCGGCGGTCAGTACGGCGACGGCCGGGAGTGCACCGGCCAGCGGCAGGAGTTGCGGGTAGAGCAGGAACAGGACGAAGGCCAACCAGACGAAGTCCACCGAGAGGACCACCAGTCCCGCCCAGCCGGCGGTGAGCACGAGCAGCCAGGCCAGTCCGAGCCAGCCGGCGCGGGTGCGTCCCGCCAGCAGCCCCGGGCCACGGTGGGCCACTGTCCCGGCCGGGGAGGTAACCAGGTCGGTCACCGGGACGGTGCGTTGAGCCACCACGACGCCCAGGACGTACCACGCGCCGAGGAGTAGGGCACCGGTCAGCACGACCACCGCCGGCCGGCCGTCGAGCACGGCTCGCGCCGCCCCCACGGTGAGCAACCCGATGAACAGGATGTGCTCGGCCCGGCGGAGCAGGACCAGCGCGACCGAACCGGAAAGTGCGACGTCACCCATGACGCTACCGACAGTAGTGGGATCGGTGGTGGTGCGGCCCCCAACTTTGGTTGGAGATCGGCCTGCCACCTTCGCGGCCGGGCGGCCCGTCTCCGGTCCGATGGCGGCAGCGGCGTGGGCGACGAGGCTGGATACATGTTCATCGCACTTCGTGACCTGCGGTTCGCCCGGGGACGGTTCGCGCTCCTCGGTGGCGTCATCGCCCTGATGACGCTGATGGTCGTGCTGCTCACCGGGCTGACCGCCGGGCTGGGCGCGGCCAGCATCTCGGCGGTAGCGCGGCTGCCGGTCGACGACATCGCCTTCCAGCAGCCGGCGTCCGGGCAGCAGGTCGCCTTCGCTACCAGCGCCCTGCCGGCGGAGACGGTCGGCACGATCGCCGGGCAGCCGGGCGTGACCGGGGCGTACCCGCTCGGGGTCGCCACCACCCGGTTGCAGGCCGGTGAGAGTTCGGCGGCGGTGACGCTGCTGGGGGCCGACCCGGCCCTGTACCCGACCCGCCAGCAGGGGGCGGCCCCGACCGCCGGCGAGGTGGCGATCACCGCCGACCTGGCCGACGAGCAGTCGCTGCGGGTCGGCGACCGAGTCCAACTCGGCGGTCAGGAGGTACGGATCGCGGCGATCGTGGACACCGTCTCCTTCAACCACCTGCCGGTCGCCTACACCCCCATCGACACCTGGCGGCAGTTGTCCCGGGCCGAGACGATCACCGCGGTGGCGATCACCCGGGACGGCGGCGACCCGACCGCCATCGACCGGGCCGCCGGCACCGCCACGGTCAGCCGCGACGAGGCGTACGACGCGGTCGGTGGCTACTCGTCCGAGCAGGGGTCGCTGAACCTCATGCGCGGGCTGCTGCTCGGTGTGTCCGTGCTGGTCGTCGGGGCGTTCTTCACGGTCTGGACGATGCAGCGCGCCGGCGACCTCGCGGTCGTCCGGGCCATCGGCGGCGGCCGGGGCTACCTCCTCCGGGACGCCCTGGGACAGGCCGCCGTGGTGTTGCTCGCCGGTGCCTCGGTCGGTGCCGGGGTGGCTGCCGCGCTCGGTGTACTGGCCGGACAGGTGGTGCCGTTCGTGCTTGACGCCGGCACCGTCGGGATTCCGCTGGTGGCGATGGTCGCCGTCGGCGTCCTCGGGGCGGCGGTGTCCGTACGCCGGGTCAGCAAAGTCGATCCTCTTACCGCACTGGGAGCAGCCCGATGACCCTCGACCTGACCGATGTCCGGTTGACGTATCCGGATGGTGATCGCCGCCTGGTGGCGCTGGACGACGTCGACCTGCACGTTCCCGCTGGGGAGCTGGTCGCCGTCACCGGCCCGTCCGGTTCCGGTAAGTCCAGCCTGCTGGCGGTCGCCGGGGCCCTGATCACGGCCGAGTCCGGCACGGTCACCGTTGCCGGGGTGGCGGTCGGCCCGCTCGACCAGGCCGGTCGGGACCGGCTGCGCCGGGAGCGGATCGGGTTCGTTTTCCAACAGGCCAACCTGCTGGGCTCGTTGACCGTGTTGGACCAGTTGCTGCTCGTTGCCCACATCAACCGGACACCGCGTACCACAGCCCGGGACAGGGCTCGACACCTGCTGGATCGGGTCGGTCTGGCAGCCAAGGCCGGACGGCGTCCGCACCAACTCTCCGGCGGCGAACGGCAGCGGGTCGGGGTGGGGCGGGCCCTGATGGGGGAGCCCAGTCTGCTGCTGGTCGACGAGCCGACCTCGGCACTCGATCACGAACGCGGCGAGACCGTCGTACGGCTACTGCGGGACATCACCCACGAGAACCGGATCGCGACGGTGCTGGTCACCCACGACCTGCAACACCTGCATCTCACCGACCGGGCGGTGACCATGCACGACGGGCGGCTGTCCGAGGTCCGCCCGGCCACGGCTTCAACCCGACCCGCCTAACCTCCTGGTGGCATCGACTGCGGAACCACCGCCGCTTTGGGTGCATCTGTTGTTGCTCCCCGGGCTGTTGCGAAATGAAGTTGGGGGGTGTTAGCGGGTGCTGGTGGTATTCGGGGTTTGATGTTGTTGGGGCCTGTGGGGTGTGGCCGGCGGGTTGGGGTGGTTCGTGGACTGGCTGCGCTATGCCTTGCCGGGTAGGAGATGGCCGGTGGTGCGGAGGGTGTGTACCAGCCGGTTGATGTTGTAGGTGGCGCAGATGAACTTCCATTCGGCGGTAGCACGGTCCAGACCGCGGCGGGTGAGGGTGCGGATGCCTGTGTTGTGTTTGATGTGGCCGTGGGGGGTCTCGGCGATGTGTCCGCGTTGGCGGTAGGTGGCGATGCCTTCGGGGGTGCGTAACCGCTGGGCCATCTGCTGGACCGGATCGGTGTGGTGGGGCTGGTCGGGATCCGGTGGCGGGTCGGCGGGTTGGGTACGGGCCGATTTCTCCACGTCGTGGCTTTTGCCGGTGGCGATGAGCCGGTCGGGTCCGGCGGCGGTGAGATTCTCCTCGGACAGGTAGCCGGCGTCCATGACCATTGTGCCGATCCCGTTCGGGTGGCGCGGACAGGATCGGCGGGTCGCACCGGTGGCCGGCGAGGCGGTTGGTGTTGGCGGTGAGTCCTGGCTGTCTTTTGGTGGGCAGGTGCAGGTCAGTTGCGCTGCTTCGGCCTGGTCGCGATGGGCACCGGTGATGAGGTTGGCGGCGTCTTCGGCGGCGGCCATCATCGGCTTTGCCTGTTCAACATCACCGGTGTCCTGGGTCAGTTCGGTGGCGATGATCAGATGGTCGGCCGAGACCACGTTTTGCGGGTTGTAGCCCTGGATGAACCCGGACTTGGTCGGCATGAGCCGACTGTCCGGGTCGGTGACGTTACGCACCCGCGGCCGTTGATCGGCCACCTGGCGTTCCCGCTCGGCCGCCCGCGCCAGCGCCTTGTCCAACCACGTACGCGCCCGCACGACCGCGAAGTGTTCATCGACCGGGCGGGGCCGCGCACCGACCAGCCCGCTACCCGTCGCGGCGATCTTGTCGGCGTTGCGCTGCTCCCACTCGGCGATCGTGGCTTGCCGAGCGGCGATGGCCTGTTCCAGCCGTAGCCTGGCCGAGGCAACCTCCGCGTTGACCGGCACGTTACCGCGGATACGCTCACCGCGACGTTGACGCTGCAGATACTGATCCGCCTTAGCCCCAGCCTCGGCCTGTCCGGCGGTCCGCTCGGCCTCCAGCTCGGCCAATGCCCGCCGCAGCCGCGGCCCACGACAGCGCTCATCGGCCAACTCCTCGGGCAGCTGGTCACCGCCGCAGGCGCCGCCGAACAGCGCATCCTCGGCCCGCGACAACAGATGTACTCAAACTCCCGCTCGGACATGCCAGTAGCCCGGTCATGATCGCTCAACGAGCGACATGACTGGTGGAAACCGAGCCCTCCCGATGAGCGTCGGCTCGATCCGTTACGTCATCCCGTGTCGATCACCGTGCCCGACCTGCCGCGCGGGTGGGTCGGCCCGGACCAGCCTCGTACCGTGATCCACCTGTCGGTCGGCGACGACCGCTGAGAAACGATGATTGGCTTGGAAACGAATCAGGGCCCCTCCGTGGAGGGGCCCTGATTCTTACCTCTGGTCGGGGTGGCCGGATTCGAACCGACGACCTCTTCGTCCCGAACAAGGTCAACATCCGTTCCTGGCGTGGACGTTTGGCTATCGACCCTGGTCCGACCCTTGATGTCCGTTGGTCTGGCGACGTGAGCGAGGCGGTCGGGGGAAGATCATCTCCCCGATTTCTCCCAGGACTCGGCATGCGCTGTTGCCACCTGGTGCGCACCGATCTACTGCTCGTCGGTCCGCTGGGCTGGCCGGTTCTCAGCGATCCACGCCACCACCGCAGCCCGTTCCCAGATTCGCCCGGTCGCCAAGGTGTCCAACGGTGCCGGGAACCCGGGGCGCGCCACGATCTCCGACGCACGCTGCCGGCTGACGCCGCCCAACATCTGCTGGATTTCCGACATGCCCGCAAGCCGCATAAACCCGACCGTACGGGCTTGTCGTCTAGCTACCCCGTCAAGTTCACGGGGTTGGTGTTGGTTTAGCGTTGGGGTCGACCTCAGGTGCTGTATTTGCAGGTCGCACATAATCATCAGCGGGATAATCGACCCGAATGATTAATTCATCCGATCTCAGGTAGTCGCCATCATCGACGGTGGCGCCGGTGACCACGAACTGATCGTTGCCCCACGGGTCAGGATGACCAGAGCTCGGACCGAAAGCCACCTCCGCCCTCAGCACCATGTCATCCGGGAGACCGTCCAGCGCGTTCCGCAACTTCCCGACGGTCCACCTCGCGACATCGTGCCTGTACCGCTCGATTGGTCCATCCCACCATGATTCAGACAGCGGAAGCTGGCGGCTGCTTGGCATGGAGCGAGGCTACCTAACGCACCATCGCCGGACGTACAAGGTCAAGCGAACCTTGACGCCGCATGCGAATGGTTTCCTATGCTCCGTCGGCCGGCTTCACGAACGTGCCCTTCCCGGGCACCACGTAGACCAAGCCCTGCTACCACGGCCAACGCGTGGCCAGGTGGGCTGGCTCTTCACCCGGCGACACCACGAACACGTGCTCTCCGCTGTCATCGAACACCAGCAGCGGCCCGGACCGCGATGCCAGCGCCACCACTGCGGCCAGCACCGCACTGCCGGATGGCTTGCGGAACCCGATGTCGGTCACGACCTGACCCAGCTCCACCGGCTCGTCACCGTCTACACCATCGACGCCCAGACTGACCTCGCCTAGGTCCAGGCCGCCCATCGCCGCGCAGGTGGCCGGGTCCGGGCAACCCGGAAGATCGCGGGTCAGATCATGCCCGGCAACCTGGAACCACGGCACGCCGTGACAGCCGGCCTCCCAAAACGCGGACAGGACCTGCGCCACCGTCGGCAACTCACGGGCCGATAATGGCTCCTCGGGCAGCCCAAAGGACGACCCAGCCCCGGCTACCCACTCAAATCCACCGTCTGCGACTGCGGTATGCAGGGGCGTCACCAGCAAGTGCCAACTCACAGCACGCATCGTGCCATCCAACGGCCAGAAGCCCGAGGTGCGAACAGGCCCCTCCCGGACGGCCTCGCCCTACTATCGATCCAGGCACCAGACCTATTCGATCACGACCTGGCGTAAAGCATCCTGCGATGCCGTTCCGTCAACCGTTGCCATCGTCCTTAAAGGCTTCACGGGAATGAGGTGGGGTGAGTTGGTCGGGCTTGAAACGAAATTCGTTCGAACGGGCAGTATTCGCGTGGAGTGGCAGCTTTACGAGTTGGATACGGGAGAGCTTCACCGGTGCCCGACTGGCTGGCGGAACTCGTCGCGAACCACATAGCGCGAACCCAGCCAAAGCCGTGCGAGTGTCACGGGCTGAGGTACGTCTTTCAGGGCTATCGAGCGGCCAACGGTGCGGCGCGTGCACCTGGTGCGAAGCTGGTTGATGTTGCTCGCCGCGCGGGTGTTTCGACCGGCACGGTCTCGGCGGTGCTGAACCATCCGGAGTCTGTGGCTGAACTGACCAAAGCGAGGGTCGCGACCGCCATTGCCGATCTTGGCTACGTACGCGGTGGGTCGTCTGGGAAGCTGGCCGCTCATTGGCGTAGAACCGGCTTTGCAACCTGGCTCTTCGGGCCGGCGGCTACGGGCTGGTATCCGCGTAAGGCTCCCCATGCTGCGCGTCCGGTGCCGATCCTGGGCGATCCCTGGCCCGGGGTGCCAGCGCGCGGCAGGGGGGCTGCTGGCCGTGCTGACGCTTGCTGGGTGCCCATTGCCCCAGGCCTCACACCGCATGGACTGAGGCACACGCACAAGACTCTCATGGAGGAACTGGCGGTGCCTCCAAAGCGCATGGATGAGCGGATGGGGCATGAGGATGGGTCGGTGCAGGCTCGGTACTCCCACGTCACGGCGACGATGCGTCGATCGCTCCTGGAGGGCTTGACCGAGCTGTGGGAGTCGGCCCTAGATGCCCGACGTGAGATGAGCGACAGGTCGCCCGTCTCGGCGTTGGATTGCTTGCTGAGGAAGTCCGACAGCTAGGGGCAGGAGAGTTCTTCTCCCAGATTTCTCCCCGGGAGGGTCTTGGAAACGAGTCAGGGCCGGTCTCCCTAGCTGGAAGATCGGCCCTGACCTGCACTAACTCTCGGTCGGGGTGGCCGGATTCGAACCGACGACCTCTTCGTCCCGAACGAAGCGCGCTACCAAGCTGCGCCACACCCCGAGGCGTGCGGAGCAATACTAGCCCACCGTCCCGGAGGGGCAAACTCGGTACCCGGCCGCCCGCGTTACCTCAGCGAGGGATCAGGGTCAGCAGCGACGCCTCGGGTGGGCAGGCGAACCGGACCGGCGCGGTGGGGTGGGTGCCCAGGCCAGCGGAGACGTGCAGCCAGGCATCGGAGGAGGGCCACCGATGTAGCCCCCGGGCCATCGATCGAGGCAGATCACAGTTGGTCACCAGGGCCCCGACGAAGGGCACCCGTACCTGGCCGCCGTGGGTGTGTCCGGCGAGCAACAGGTCGAACCCGTCGGCGGCCATCTCGTCCAACAGTTGGGGGTCGGGCGAGTGAGTGAGGGCGATCGACAGGTCGACGTCGGGGGAGACCAGCCCGGTGACCGAGGGGTAGTCGTCCCGCCCGATGTGCGGGTCGTCGACCCCGATCAGTTCCACGGTCCGTCCGCCGGCCTTGATCGACGTACGAGCGTTGTTGAGGTCGGCCCAACCCGCACCGACCAGCACCTCACGAAGATCCTCCGTCGGCAGCTCGACGCCCTGGACGTACTCGCGGTCGGGGAAGAAGTAGCTGAAGGGGTTCTTCCAGACCGGCCCCCGGTAGTCGTTGGAGCCGAAGACGAAGGCCCCCGGATAGTTCAGAAGTGGTTGCAGCGCCCGCAGCACGCCCGGGACCGCCTCGGGATCGGCGAGGTTGTCCCCGGTCACCACGACCAGATCCGGGTCGGTGGCGGCCAGTGAGGCCACCCATTCCTGTTTGCGTCGTTGGCCGGGGGTCATGTGCAGGTCGGAGAGGTGGAGGACCCGTAGCGGCTCCGCGTCGGCCGCCAGCACCGGCACGTCGTACCGCCGCAGGGTGAACATGTTCCGCTCGATGAGCGACGCGTACGCCAGGGTGGCGCCCCCGATCGCGGCAGTCCCGGCGGCCAGTCGTAATACGGTGCGCTTTCGCATGGCGCTCAGGGTAGTTTGACCGTCCATGGGCACGCTGAAGGACCTCCTGACTACGGACATGCGCGCGGCGCTGAAGGCACGCGACGAACTGACCACGTCCACCCTGCGAATGGCGCTGGCTGCCATCGGTAACGCCGAGGTAGCCGGCAAGGCCAAGCGGGAGCTCTCCGACGACGAGGTGCTGGCCGTGCTGACCAAGGAGGCGAAGAAGCGCCGGGAGGCGGCGACCGCGTTCGCCGACGCCGGCCGGGCCGAGCAGGCGGCGAAGGAGACCGCCGAGGGTGAGGTGCTCGACCGCTACCTGCCCAAGCAGCTCGACGACGCGGAACTGGCCGAGCTGGTTTCGGGGGCGCTGGCCGAGGGTGAGTTCACCGGAAAGGGCCAGATGGGCCCAGCCATGAAGGCGGCTCAGGCCGCGGTGGCCGGCCGGGCTGAGGGGGGCCGGGTGGCGGCCGAGGTACGTCGCCAGCTTGGCGTCTGACCGGCCGAGCGCACGGACCCAAGTCGACGGTACGAACAACAGCCGGTGGCCCGGAGCCGCAAGATCGGCAAAAAGCGAGCGGGGCAGGCACCTCTTCAGGTGTCTGCCCCGCTCGGTCAGCTGATCCGGTTACCGGCGTGGTCGACCTCCGCCGCCGTTGTTGTTGTCGTCATTGTCGTTTTGCTTGCCGTTGCTGACCTCGATGGTCACGGTGCCGCCCTTGACGGTACGACCGTCGGGGCTGGTGCCGGCGACCGTACCGGCCGGGCAACTCGAATCGACCTGCCGGTTGTCCACCTCGACGTCGAACCCGGCGTCCTTGATCCGGGCCCGTGCGGCGTCGACCGACTGACACTTGACGTTCGGGATGGAGACCTGGTCCCCGTTGGCGGTCTTGCTGCCGGGCGGGGTGAACTCAATACTGGGCTTGCCCTTCATCGCGTCCCGCAGCGTCTCGTAGACGGCCGGGTTGACGATGTTGTGCGACATCACGTCCGTGGTCTGTGCCCAGTCCGGGTCGGCGAGGATGCCGGCCACCGAGAGCTGCTTGGTGGTGACCACCATCGCCGCGGTCTTCTCCGCGTCGGTGGTACCGGTCTTGCCGGCCACCGGCTTGCCGACGGCACCACGCACGCCGCCGGCGGTCGCGCCCCGACACCTTGAGGTGGCCGACCGGTCACCGACCGGGCAGCGGGCCGCGTCGATGGCGGCCCGGGCCACCTCGGGCTTCACCGCCTGGTCACAGCGGGGGTTCGCGATGTCGAGCTTCTTGCCGTCGTGGTCGCGGATCTCCTGCACCGGGATCGGCTCGCAGTGCTTGCCATCAGCGGCCAGGGAGGCGTACGCGTTGGCCAGGTCCAGCGGGGTCACTGCCGAGACGCCGAGGGTGAAGGCACCCCACATGTCTGCGGCGTCCTTGTTGTCGGCGAACTTCGCGTCTTCCGCGGAGAGGAACTTGATGCCGAGTTTCTTCGCCGCCTCGACCACGTTCGCCGCGCCGACCTTCTGCTGTAGCGGGACGAAGTAGGTGTTGACCGAGGAGCCCATGGCGCTCCACATGTTGTGGTTGCCGGCCATGCTGTCGCTGGCGTTCTTCGGGCAGTAGTAGTTGGTGCCCGGGCAGGCCGCCTTGCTGCCGTACTCGACCGGGTACTTCGACTTGAACTGCACCGGTGAGTTGATCGAGTAGTCGAGTGGGTAGCCCTTTTCGAGGGCCGCCACCAACGTGAATATCTTGAACGTCGAACCGGCCTGGTAGCCGTGGATGTCGCCGCCCCCGGTGATCAGCGGGTTGGTGGTGTTCGGGTAGGTGCCTCGAATCTTCCGCTTGGCCTTGGCCGGGTTGCTGGACATCTTGTTCTGCGGCTTGTTCGGGTCGTCCAGCTTGTAGTTGCGGTTGGTGGCCAGTGCGCGTACCCGACCGGTGCCCGGTTCGACCGCCGCGACCATCAGCGCGTTCTTGCTGCCGGTCTTCAGTTTCCGCTCGACGGCCTTCTTTGCCGCCTCCTGCGTCTTCACGTCGAGGGTGGTGACGATGCTGTAGCCGCCGCTCTTGAGCCGGCGTTCCCGGTCGTACCGGGTCTCACCGAACGGCTCCTGGTCCAGCCACCAGCGATAGAAGTAGTCGCAGAAGAAGCCCCAGTGGTTCTTGTTGGCCGCGACGCAGCCGTTCGGGACCTTCTTGTCCTTGACGACGAGCTTGACCGCCTTGGCGGCCTCGCCCTCGGGCTGGGTGACCATGCCGAGCTTCACCATGTTGTCGATCACGTAGTCCCGGCGTTCCACCGCGGCCGGGTAGCCGGACTTGGTGGCCGGGTTGTTCTGCGACGGTGCCTTGACCAGCCCGGCGAGCATGGCCGCCTCGTCGATCGTCAGGTCCCGGGGATGTTTGCCGAAGTAGACCTGGCTGGCTGCGAAGATGCCGTACGCGCCGTTGCCGAAGGCGGCGAGGTTGAGGTAACCCTCCAGGATCTGTTCCTTCGACATGTCCTGGCTGATCTGGATCGCGTAACGCATCTCCTTCGCCTTGCGGGCGGCGGTGTCCTCGGTCGCGTCCACCACGTCCTGGGGATGCGTCGCCGAGTAGGCGATGGAGAGGCGGACGTACTGCATGGCGAGCGTGGACGCTCCCTGGGTGTCACCGCCGCTGTTGTTGGACAGGAAGGCGCGGCCCACCCCCTTCAGGTCGACGCCATTGTGCTTGTAGAAGTTGTGGTCCTCGGCCGCGATGATTGCTTTCTGCATGTTCGGCGAGATGTCCTTGATCGGGACGTCCCGCCGGTTCTCGTCGAACATGCTGGCGAGCGGGGTCTTACCGTCCGCTGCGTAGAGGTAGCTGGCCTGTGGCGACCGCTTGACGGTCAGCTCACTGGGCAGCTTGTCGAAGGTCTCCGCACCTGCCTTGGCGGCCAGACCGGACATCGCCACTGCTGGGAAGGCGGCTGCGGCGACCACCACACCGGCCAGCAGTCCGCAGATCAGTAGCGATGCGGCGTTGGTAAGCACATTGTGGTCACGTTTGCGCATCCAAGTCACTCCGTCAGGGTACGTCAATCGGCAACGAGGTCCTCTCCCGCGTACTTTCCCCATTTCCTGCGGGCGTTGGCCTCGTTGTGCTAGACGCACGACTCCTGACATGCGGTTGCGTGTCCCCACTGTCGAGTGTTCCCCATATCGCGGGTCCTCGGCGGTGTTTTCGCAGATCGCCGTCGGGTAGACAGGGCTGCACTGTCGGGCGATCAGTCTGGAGTGTCCGGATTATTAGATTTGGCCGACAACGTTGCGTAATCAGATGACTACAGAGCATGATGGTGCTGCGAGGGGATCGCATGCCGTCCGGCGCGCCCGGGGAAGGCGCGGTGGACGGCCGGGGGGTTATCGCCGGCTGGCCGGCAGAGGTCGGTAGCGGGACTGCAAGGGGGGACGTAATCAGATGGGCATGATTCCAGACTGGCCCACGTTGGCGGCGTGTCAGAACGGTGATCCTGATGCGCTGTTCGTGCAAGGCGCGGAGCAGAACGTGGCGAAGAGGATCTGCCGTAGCTGCCCGGTGCGCTACGAGTGCCTGGCTGACGCGCTCGACAACCGTATCGAGTTCGGTGTGTGGGGTGGCATGACCGAACGCGAGCGCCGGGCGTTGCTACGTCGACACCCACAGGTGCCGAGCTGGAAGAAGATGTTCGAGGCCGCGATGCGGGACAAGAACAAGTCGCTGGTCACGACTGGCTGATCGCCGCACCAATCGTGCGTAGCCCGTCGATGTCGTGCACATCGGCGGGCTGCGCCGTGACCGCCACCGTCGGGACCGTGGGGAAGGCCTCGGTGAACCGGGCGGCCACCCGTTGCTCCCGCGTCGCCTGCCGGGCCAGCGTCGCGTGTACCCGCAACGCCGCCACGGTCGCCTCGTGCCCGCCGGCCGCAGCCAGATGCTCGGCGGCGGCCAGGCTCTGCTCGGCATCCGGCTCCGCGACGAGCGGACGGTGCACGCGGTTGAGCACCAGGCCGGCCAGTGGCATCCGCTCCTCACCGAGCCGTCCGGCGAAGTACGCCGCCTCCCGGACCGCGTCCGGCTCCGGGGCTGCGACCAGCAGGAATGCCGTCTCCCGGGCCTGAAGGATGCGGTACGTCTGCTCGGCGCGCTGCCGGAAGCCGCCGAACATCGAGTCCAGTGCGGCCACGAACCCGGACAGATCAGTGAGCAACTGGGCGCCGAGCACCTTCTGCACGACCTTCGAGAACATCCCGAACGAGGCGGTTACCAGGCTGAACATGCTTCGCCCGCCGCTGCGAGCCGGGGCGAGCAGCAGCCGCAGCATCCGGCCGTCGAGGAACCGGGACAGCCGGGCCGGTGCGTCGAGGAAGTCCAGCGCCGATCGCGAGGGCGGCGTGTCGACGACGATCAGGTCCCACTCGCCCCGGGCGTGCAACTGCCCCAGCTTCTCCATCGCCATGTACTCCTGCGTACCGGCGAAGGTCGAACTCATCGCCTGGTAGAAGGGGTTGGCGAAGATCTCTGCCGCCTTCGCCGGATCGGTGTGCGCGAGCACCACGTCGTCGAAGGTCCGCTTCATGTCCAGCATCATGGCGTGCAGCTCGCCGCCGTTCACCTCGACTTCGAGCCCCTTGACCTGGCGCGGGGTGTTGTCCAGCTCGACCAGGCCCAGCGACTGGGCCAGGCGCCGGGCCGGGTCGATGGTGAGCACCACCGTACGACGACCGTGCTGCTCGGCGGCGCGCAGCGCGAGCGCGGCAGCCGTGGTGGTCTTACCCACGCCACCCGCGCCACAGCAGACCACGATCCGGACACCGGGGTCGGCGAGGATCTGGTCGACGTCCAGTCGCGGCGCCGCGTGATCGGAAGGCACCAAACGAGCGTATCGGGATCGGCACGTCGTTCGCCCGGGGCAACGGACAGGTGTGAGTCAGTCGGCCTGACTCAGTCGCTCTGCCAGTACGTTCAGGCCGGTTCGGTCGACCCCTTCGGCCAGCAGCGGCAGTTCGACCAGCGGCCGGCCCAGCTCGACCAGGTCGGTGCGGAGCGAGTCCTCCAGGGCCCGGCGGGTCAGGTGGTTCCTGACCTCGGCGTGCAGTCCGGTGACGGTGGCCCGATCGGCGGGCAGCCCGGCGGCGGTGAGCCCTCGGCGCAGCTCGGCCTGGGTGACCTTGGCCGCCTGCAGCGGGGGCTGGGTGCCGTTGACGATGATCCGGCCGACCGGGATGTTCAACGCGGTCAGCTCGGCCATCGCGTCCACGGTCTCCTGCACCGGCATCTCTTCGAGCAGCGTCACGATGTGCACGGCGGTCATGGGTGAGCGCAGCAGGTTGGCCACGCCCTCGCTCTGGGTCTTGATCGGGCCCACCTTGGCCAGCCGAGCGGCCTCTGCGGTCACGTTGAGGAAACGCCCGATTCGTCCGGTTGGTGGGGCGTCGAGGACGACGGCGTCGTACACCCGGCGCTGGTTGACGGACCGGGTGGTCGCCTCCTTCACCTTGCCGGTGAGCAGGATGTCCCGTAGGCCGGGGGCGATGGTGGTCGCGAAGTCGATCGCACCGAACTTGCGTAGCGCCCGGCCGGCGGCGCCGAGCTTGTAGAACATGTCCAGGTATTCGAGGAGCGCCTCCTCGGGGTCCACCGCCAACGCCCGGACCTCGCCGCCGTGCGCGGCGGTGGCGATCTTGCGTTCCTCGTAGGGCAGAGGGTCGGTCCCGAAGAGTTGGGCGATGCCCTGCCGGCCCTCGACCTCGACCAACAGGGTTCGGCGTCCGTCGGCGGCGAGCGTGAGCGCCAGGGCGGCGGCCACGCTGGTCTTGCCGGTCCCGCCCTTGCCTGTCACCACATGCAGGCGGGCCGGCCAAGCCGTTCGGGCCGGGTTGGCCGGCTGCTCACCTGCTCGCACGTTTCGAGCCTAGCCGCTGGTGCGGTCAGGCCACCTCACACACCCACCAGCCGGTCTTCTTTACCACGGTGAACTTCAATGGCTGTTCGGCCATCTTCTCATCCGAGGTGATCAAGGTGAGCTTGGTCGAGACGATCGCCCGTTCCTCGTTCTTGTCGTCCACCTTCAGCGGCGTCCACCGGAACTTCGGGTCCTTGTTGGCCTCGACCTGGCTCTTGATCCCGTCGACCTTCTTCTTGATCGCCTCGTCGTCGCGGGCTTCGGAGCAGACCAGCTCCGCTGCCTTCTTGGCGTCGCGTTCGACGTATACGGCTTCGAGGAAGTTCTCGACCGCTGCCTCGGGCGCTTCCGCACCGGTGCCGGTCTGGGTGTCCCGCAGAATCAGGAACGCGGCGACGCCGCCGCCGCCGCAGAGCACCAACACCACGGCCAGGACGATCGAGACGATCAGTAGCCCCCGGCGCTTCTTGGGCGGTGTCGGTGGCGGGCCGTAGCCCGGCTGACCGGGTGGCAGGTCCGGGAACTGCGGCTGGCCGGGCATCGGCTGGCCGGGGAAGGCCTGCTGTCCGGGCATCGGCTGGCCCGGCACGGGCTGGCCCGGGTACGGCTGACCCGGAACGGGCTGCGCCGGGTACGGCTGACCGGACACCGGCTGCCCGGACATCGGGTGGCCGGACATCGGGTGGCCGCCGGACACTGGCTGCCCGGACACCGGCTGGGTTGCGAAGGGCTGTGTCGGGTAGGGCTGCCCGGAGACCGGCTGTGTCGGGTAGGGCTGCCCGGACATGGGCTGTGCCGAGTAGGGCTGTGCCGGATACGGCTGCCCGGGCATTGGTTGACCCGGTATCGGCTGCGTAGGTGGCTCCGGAACGGCTCCCGGCTGGGCCGGGAACGGGGTGGTCGGGAGCGCGGCGGTGGGCTCGGCCGGATTCGTCGGCGCGGAGGGTCGGGTCGGATCCTCGTACGGCGGCTGGCTGCCCTGTGGTTGGCCCGCGCCGTCGTTGGGCGGCTGAGTCATCGATCTCCCCCGTTCACCTCGGTGCGCGTGGCCCGTGCGTAGGGTGGTGCTGTACTGGACGTGACGAGAGAGCATACGTGCCCGCTCGACGGTGAGGGTAGCTCCCACGCGCTAGGGCCGCGTCAGGCGTATCCGATCCCCGGGATGGACGCTGGTACTGCCGTCGGGCAGTTGGATCTCCAACACCGGCACCCCGTCGTCCAGGTCGTGTTCGAGACGCTCGGCGTCGGACGGCATGCGAGCGATGGCGAAGCTGCTCGCGGGAAGCTCCAGTGGCGTTCGTTCGACCTGTTCGCGTACCCGGGTCCCGTAGCCGCGCGAGGTGGTCACCAGCCCTTCGGCGCGTAACAGTGCGATCGCCTGCCGGACCGCCGGCCGGGCCAGCCCGTGGGTTTGCGCGAGGGTCGTTTCGGAGGGCAGTGGCGAGCCGGGCGGGAGTTCGCCGCTGTCGATCTGCTCGCGCAGCAGGTCGGCGAGTTGGCGGTAGAGCGCCCGATCC
The DNA here is from genome assembly GCF_014203835.1 of Micromonospora polyrhachis. Taxonomy (NCBI): domain Bacteria; kingdom Bacillati; phylum Actinomycetota; class Actinomycetes; order Micromonosporales; family Micromonosporaceae; genus Micromonospora; species Micromonospora polyrhachis. The sequence continues at coordinate 3,614,291 of NZ_JACHJW010000001.1, forward strand.
CTCCGTGGATCGATCATGATCGTGACAGTATGTGACCACAGCAGCGCGTCATGTTGTGATCCTAGGAGCATGTGCTTACTGTCGTCGCCAACGGGAACCGGCCGGTCAGGCCCGGTCCTGATGGCCGGTACCACGGTCGGGGTGCCGGCACCTCAGCCCGCTACGACGCCGGAGGCACGCATGCGTGACCACGCGGACAACTACGCGCGCACACACCTCGAAACGAGGGAGCGATGGCAATCGCTGCGGGTACCGGGCGTGGCAGCCGATGTCGGTTCGATTCATCGGGCGGGGACGGTGGGCACCGCCGGGTCGACCGGCGCTGTCGGGCCGACTGGCATCGTCGGGCCGATCAACGAGCGGCCCTACCGTCGACCTCCGGATCCAGGGTCACCGGCACCCGCCACCGGCGAGACGCCGGCACCCGCCGCCACCGAGACACCGGCACCCGCCGAGACGTCGGTACGACCAGCGGCCCTGGCCAGCTGTGATCAGCAGGAGGACGAGTCCGGCTTCGTGATCCACCTGCCGATACACGTCAACGATCTGGAAACGGCCGCCCGACTGGCCTACACCGTGGCCGGCTCGCTGGCTTTCCTGCCGGAACTCGATCCGGGCGAGACCACCGTCTCCATCGCAGACGACCAGAACAACCGGCACCGGGTCTTCTGCGACCGCCTACTGCCAGATCGGACCCGCTGTCCGAGGCGGTTCGAGCACAGTGGGCGCTGCGAGCCAGTGGACCCGGGGCCGGACAGCGGCTCGGTCCCCCGACAGTGGGACGGGCGGTAAGTCGAACCTGCCGGAGCGATAGTTAGGCTGAGCGACATGACGAAGTGGGAGTACGCGACCGTGCCGTTGCTGGTGCACGCGACCAAGCAGATTCTCGACAACTGGGGTGAGGACGGCTGGGAGTTGGTGGCCGTGGTACCGGGCCCCAACCCGGACCAGTTGGTCGCGTATTTCAAGCGGCCGAAGCCATGACGGGCGGCCCGCAGGCCAAGCTTGCCGAGTTGGGGCTGAGCCTGCCAGAGGTGGTGCCGCCGGTGGCCAGCTACGTACCGGCCGTGCAGTCCGGCAATCACGTCTACGTTTCCGGGCAACTACCGATGGCCGACGGCAAGCTGCTGGCCACCGGCAAGGTGGGCGCGGGGGTCTCCGCCGAGCAGGCGAAGGACCTGGCCGCACGCTGTGCGCTCAACGCGTTGGCCGCCGTCGACTCACTGGTGGGCCTGGAGAATGTCGTCAAGATCGTTAAGGTGACCGGATTCGTCGCCTCGGCCGAGGGATTCACCGGCCAGCCCGGCGTGATCAACGGAGCCTCCGACCTCCTCGGCGCGGTATTCGGCGAGGCTGGCCGGCACGCGCGCAGCGCCGTCGGGGTGGCCGAGTTGCCCCTGGACGCACCGGTCGAGGTCGAGATCATCGTCGAGGTCGGCTGACGTACCGCCCCGACATCCATCCGGGGTGGCGTCACCCCGCTGACGAGGCGTCACTCCAGACCGGGGAGGGCATCACCCCGCTGGAAGGCAGCACGTCAGGCCGGGAGGCGTCACTCCGGACAGCGGTGGCCGGCCGCAGCCGCCGTACTGGTCGTACCATCGCAGCCATGACGGGGCAGCAGCCATGACGGGGCACCTGACCACGCCGGCGGCGGCGTTGGCCGACCAGCTACCGGGTTGGGCGACCCTGCTCCGCGCTCCCAACCCCGGCCCGATGACCCTGGACGGCACCAATACCTGGCTCCTGCGGACCGCAGCCGGGCACCCCGCGGTCGTCGTCGACCCGGGGCCGGACGACGAGCGGCACCTGGCCGAGATCGCGTCGTACGGGCCCGTCGGGCTGATCCTGATCACCCATGGCCATCCCGACCACGTCGAGGGGGTCCGTCGCTGCGCCGACCTGCTCGGCGGTGTCCCCGTACGCGCCGCTGACCCGGCGCTCTGCATCGGTGGCGAACCACTGCACTCCGACGCGGATCTGCGCGGATTCGGCCTGGACATCGAACTACTGCCTACGCCCGGCCACACCGCCGACTCGGTCTGCCTGCTCGTCGGCGGTGACGGTGGACAGGCGGTCCTCACCGGCGACACCATCCTCGGGCGCGGCACGACCGTGGTCGCCTGGCCCGACGGCGACCTGGGCGACTACCTGACCAGCCTGGGCGCGCTCACCGCGTACGAGGGGATTCCGGCCCTGCCGGGGCACGGGCCGCCCCTGGCCGACTGCGCGGCGGCGGCGCGCTACTACCTGGCCCACCGGCAGGCCCGGCTCGACCAGGTACGGCAGGCGGTGGCACAGGGGGCGAGCAGCCCGGCCGAGGTGTTGGCGCTGGTCTACGCCGAGGTCGACCGCTCGCTCTGGCCGGCGGCCGAATGGTCGGTCCGGGCCCAGTTGGCTCATCTCGAACAGGAAGACAGCCGAGAGAACGAACGCGAGAACGGGCGCGAGAACGAACGCGAGAACGGGCGGGAGAACAGGCGGGAGAGCCGGGAATCGGATCCCGGGTCCGGTGGGTTGGAAACACCGTGACCTGTCCGGTGTGTGGAACCGTCGCCGTGCCCGGCGCGCGTTTCTGCCACAACTGTGGTGCCGCGCTGCCTGCTGCGGCGACGCTACCGAAGGCCGAGCGCCGGGTGGTAACGGTGCTCTTCGGTGATCTGTCCGACTTCACCTCCTGGTCCGAGGACCTGGACCCGGAACGCGTGGGTGCGGTCACCGACCGGGTGCTCGCCGCCCTCGCCGGCGCGGTGAAGACCTTCGGCGGGCACGTCGACAAGCTCACCGGAGACGGGATCATGGCGGTCTTCGGTGCCCCGGTCGCCCACGAGGACGACGCCGAGCGGGCCGTCCGGGCCGCGCTCTCCATGCAACGCGCCGTACGGCGAGTCCTCGACGACGAACGTGGCGGAGGTGCCCCACTCGGGCTGCGGGTCGGCCTGAACACCGGTGACGTGGTCGCCGGGATCCAGGCCGCGATCGAATACACCGTCATCGGCGACACGGTCAACACCGCCGCCCGGCTCGCCGACGCCGCCGCCATCGGGGCCGTCTACGCCGGGGCCACCACCGCCGCCGCGACCCGACGGGTGGCGTCCTGGCGACAACTGCGGCCGTTGCGGCTCAAGGGCAAGCGCGAGCCGGTCGAGGCGTACGAACTGCTGGGCCTGCTCGACGCGCCGGGAACCCGCTCCGGCCTGGGCGACGAGGCTCCCTTCGTGGGCCGGGAGACCGAGATCGGGCGGATCGCCGGACGACTCGCCGAGGTCATCGACCGGTCCGAGCCGAGGGTGGTGCTGATGACCGCCGAGGCCGGCATCGGCAAGTCCCGGTTCGCCGCCGAGGTCGAACGGCTGGCCGCCGGATACGAGGTGGGCGCCGGCCGATACGCGACCCACGCCGGTGCCCGGGTGCTCTCCGTACGCTGCGCGGCCTTCGGTGAGCGACGTCGGTTGGCACCCCTGGCCGACCTGGTCCGGGCGGCAGTGGGCCTGCCCAGCGACTCGGCCACCGCCGTCACCCGACCGGTGGTCGAGGAACGGCTGCGCCGCCTCGGCCAGCGGCTGGGCCGGTCCCGGCCCGACGCGACACCGATCGCCACCGATCTGCTGCTGGCCCTGCTCGGCTACGGAGACCTGCCGTCGACCCACGGTGCCCCGACCGACAGCACCGAGTGGACGGCGAACAATCCCGCCCCCGCCGCCGACGCGCTGCCCACCGCGGTCGCCGAGCTGCTCAGCGGGCTCGCCGCCGAGTCGCCACTGATGGTCATCGTCGACGACCTGCACGACGCCACCCCGGAGACCGTTGACGCGTTGGGCGTGACGCTGTCCCGACTGGTCGGGCCGGTCCTGGTGCTGTTGCTGGGCCGTCCGGAACTGGTCCGTACAGCCGGGGCCTTGACCCGGGTCTCTGACGCCGAGGTGCATGCCCTGCCACCGCTGCGGGGTGCGGACGCGGCCCGGCTGCTGACCACCTACCTGAGCGGGGGGAAGCTGTCCCAGGCCGACGTCGACCGGCTGCTCGCCACCGCCCAGGGCAACCCCTTCTACCTCGCTGAACTCGTCACGCTCCTGATGGAGCGCGGGGCGTTGACCACGGTGAGCGAACGAGGCCCGGCGACCGCCGAGCGAGCGGCCGGCGGTGGCCCGGACCAGGCGTCGACGAAGTGCAGTTGGCGGTTGGTCCCCGGCTCGTTGGGCAGCCGGCTGCTTTCGCGGGACCTCGCCGCGGTGCTCGCCGCCCGGATCGACGCGCTGCCCTCCGAGGCCCGATCGGTGCTGCGCGACGCCGCCGTGGTCGGTGACACGATCCCCGCCGGAACACTCGCCGCACTGCGGGAGCGCCGGGCCGGGCGGGACGGCCGACCCACGGCAGTGGTCGCCGTCGAACTGGAACGCGCCGTCGAGGAACTGATGCAGCGACGCATGCTGCACCGCAACCGGACCGGGTACGTCTTCGCCACCCCGTTGATGCGCGAGGCCGCGTACGCCGGGGTCGGCAAGGCCGACCTCGCCGAGCGACACGCGGCACTGGCCCGGTGGGCGGCCCCGCCCGCCGAGGGGGCCTCGGCACTGCTCGCCGGCGGGGGGGCACCCGCGCTCGGCATGTCCGACGCGGACCGGGACGCCTTCGTCGCCGAACACGTCGAGAAGGCCACCGCGCTCGCCGACGCGGTCGGCCTGCGCCCCGACGCGATGGCGCGTACGGTCGCCCCGCTGGGGGTCGCCGCGCTGGGCCGCTCCGCCCAACGGGCCATCGCGGCGGGTGAGCCGGCGGCGGCCGTCGAGTACGCCGAGCGGGCCGCCGCGCTGGGCGGGGAGAGCGTTCCCGCCACCGATCGGCTGGTGCATGCCCGAGCCCTGCTTCAGGTCGGTCGGTCCACCGAGTCACTGGACTATGCCGAGAAGATCGGTGCCAACGCCGGGGACGACGCGGGTGTCCAGGCCGCTGCGCTGCTGGTGGTCGGGCAGGCGTACCAGGCGCTGGGTGATCGGCAGCGTTCGGAGAGCAGTTGGCAGGAGGCGTTGCAGGTCGCCACCGAGGGCAGCCTGCCGGCGTTGCGGGCCTCGGCGATGCGCCGGCTCGGCATGGCCGACTTCGTCGGCGGCCGGCTGGCCCAGGCGAGCAGCCGGCTAGCCGCCGCCTACCAGGTCAGCCTGATGGTCGGAGACCAGCGCGGTCAGGCCTGGTCGCTGCAGAACCTGGCCTGGGTGACCACCACCCGGGGCGACTTCGCCGGTACGGACGCGGTGCTCGGCCGGGCGGCGCGGCTCTTCGCCGAACTCGGTGACCCGATCGGGCGGGCCTGGCTACGCGGTACCACCGCCTTCGCCCGGTTGCTGGCTGGCCGGCTCCGGGAGGCCCGCCGGCTGGCCGGGGTCTTCCTGCCGTTCGGTGAGAAGGTCGGCGAGGCCTGGGCGGTGGGCACGCTACGGGCTGTCGAGGCGTTCGCCGCCGCCGAACTGGGCGACCTGGCCGAGGCGGATCGGGAGGCCCGCCGGGCCTACCGGGAGTTCGCTGCCGCCGACGACGACTGGGGACAGGGCTTCGCGCTGGTCGTACGGGGGGTGATCGCCCGTGGGCTGGGCGAACCGGAGCACGCCGCCGACCTGCTCGCCGACGCGTCGACGTACGGCGAACGCGCCGCGCACCCGTTGCTGATCGGTATCGCCGGCACCATGCGGGGCTTCGTGGCGCTGGACCGGGGTGACGTGGCCGAGGCCGAGCGGGACGCCCGCGCGGTGCTCGCTGCGGTCGAGCCGCACAACGCGTTGGCTCCGGTGCAGGTGGGGCCTCGGGTGCTGCTCGCTACGGCCCGGCTCCAGGCCGGTGACGCCGGTACCGCCGTGGGCCTGCTGGCCCCGGTGGCCACCGCGCGGGCGACCCCGTCGTTGCTCTTCTCCCGACGGCAGGCGCTGGCCCGCTACGCGTCGGCGCTGCTCGCCGACGGGCAGCACGTCCAGGCGCTGGACTGGGCCCGCCGGGCGGTCGACGTCCCCACCGAGGACGTCCGTAGCCAGGTGATCGCCGCCGAGGCCCTTGCCGAGGCGTTGGCTGCGGTGGGGCAGCCCGAGGAGGCGTTCGCCGCCGCCGAGGAGGCGGTACGACTGGCGTACTCGACCGAGCAGACCAGTGAGCGGGCCGGGGCGGACGCGCTGCTGGCCCGGATGACCGGAAAGCTGGCGGCCCTGGATGACGCTGCCGATTCTGGTGCTGACGTTGCCGAGGCTGCCGATTCTGGTGCTGGAGTTGCCGGTGCTGCCGATTCTGGTGCCGGTGTTGCCGATTCCGGGGATGTGGCTCTGCCGTTCCGGCCACTAGCGTAGGTCCGACCGGGAGATCGCTCCGCCGTCCTCAAGGGATGCTGCCAGCGGCCTGACGGGACAATGCCGGACCAGCGGAGGAGACAGATGAAGTGGCCACGCTCCGTCCCTGGCTGGACGATCGCGGTCTTCGGCGGCCTGGCTCTCCTGCTCGGCGTTGTCGGGTTGGTCTGGCCGGAGACGCTGCTCGCCCTGCTCGGCTTCGAAGCGGTCGAGCCCGGCGCCCGGGTGGCCGGCGACCACACCCGCACCTTCATGGCCGCCTCGTCGATGGCCGCGATCAACATGGGTGTCTACTACCTGGTTGCCGCCGCCACCGATTGGCGACCGTTCTTCTGGTTCACCGTGCCGCTCCGGCTGCTCACCTGCGTCGTCTTCACACTGCTTGTGCTGACGGAGACCGCGCCTGACGGGTTCGTCGGCGTGGCGTTGTGGGAGGGCCTGGGAGCGGTCGTCACCGGGGCGGCACTCTGGTTCGAGCAGCGTCGGCGGCCGGTGGCTGATGCGGGGCGATGATTCGTCAGAGCGCTTCGGTATTTTCGTAGCTGTGACCGACACCCCGCCAGGCGCGTTGCCGCTGCCAGAAGTGCCCGGTCTGACGGACTTGAAGGTCTTTGCCCGGGGCGGCTACGCCACCGTGTTCAGTGCTGTGCAGAAATCCGTCGGCCGTGAGGTCGCGGTCAAGGTGGAGAACCGGACGCTGGACAGCGAACGCGACCAGCAACGGTTCCTGCGCGAGGCGCGGGCCGCCGGTCGGATGTCCTCGCACCCGCACGTCGTGGACCTCTTCGACGTCGGTGTCACCACCGACCAGCACCCCTACCTGATCATGGAGCTCTGCGACGGGTCGTACGCGGAACGGATGCGGACCTCCCCGTTGGACGCGGTCGAGACCCGCGACCTTGGTGTCAAGATCGCGGATGCGTTGGCCCACTCGCACGCCGCCGGGGTGCTGCACCGAGACGTGAAGCCGGCCAACATCCTGCACTCCCACTTCAATCCGGCGGTGTTGGCCGACTTCGGACTGGCCGTACTGGGCGAGGTGCGGGACGCCTCGGTCAGCCTGGAGGTGCTCACCCCGGCGTACGCCGCACCGGAGGCGTTCCGGCATAACCCGCCGTCGCCTGCTGTCGACGTGTACGCGCTCTGCGCCACTCTCTATGCGCTCATGCAGGGTAAACCGCCACGCTGGCAGAACGACCGTGATCCCAGCCTGCTGATGCTGCTGGAGCTGTTCAGCCAGCCCATTCCCGAGCTGCCGGATGTTCCGTCGGCGTTGACCGGGGTGCTGCGGGCCGGGATGGCCAACGATCCGGGCGCCCGCCCCACCGCCGACCACCTCCGGGACCTGCTGGCCGCAGTCCCGCTCGGGCCGTCTGCCGGTGGGGCGGTTCCGCCGTACTACGGGTGGCCTCCGCCGGCTCCGTCGGGGCCGGTCTCGGGTTGGCCCGGTGCCGAAGCGTCGGGGAGCGCCAGACCGGGCGGTGGTGTCGCCCTGTCCGGCACCCACTCGCCTACCGGGTACGCCGATCCGACGTCGACCGGTACGAGCCAGCCCGGCCCGGTCGGTGGGACCGGTACGCCGGCCCCACGTCGTCGTGCCCTGGGCTGGTTCCTCGGCGGGGTCGGGATGGTCGCCCTGGCGAGCGCCGTCGGTGCCGGGGTCTGGGCGGTCGGTGCCCGTACCCGGCCCGATCCGTCACCAACGCAGGCGGTGCAGAGCCCGCTGAATCCGACTCCGATGGTGTCCTACGTGGCCGGTGGGGCACTGCCCGGCTGTCTGGTGCCCCTGCCCAACGGCACTCGCTGCTCCGACGAGTTGGAGTGTTTCGGCCCGGTCGGGGTACGCGGCGCGGCGGCCCGCGCCGAGCAGGTGCCCTGTTCTGGCCGCCACACGTGGGAGAGCTACGCCGAGGGCGATCTGCCCGCCGAGGTCGCCGTGACGGATTACCGGGCTGTCAAGGCCGATCCGACGGTACGCCAGGTGTGTGCGGTCAGCACGTTCCAGTCGACCACCCTGCGAATGACCGTTGACGGGTGGCACTTCGAGGTGTTGCCGCCACCAGAGGATTCGCTGCGGGCCGGTGAGCGGACCTTCCGTTGCCTCGCGGGCAAGGGACTGAACCAACTCACCGGCCCGACGCTCAGCCGCTGATCAGTGGCGATCTAGCAGCGCCCTCACGGTCTGTCGCAGTTCTCCCGGTCGGCCCCGCCGGGGTTCGGACCGGCCGGCTCGACGAGACCCGGCTTGGTGGAGACGTTCTTCGGGTCGACAGTGATCAGTCGCGGACCGGTGTCCGTATCGGTGCAGTCATCCGTGTCACCCCCGTCTTCCTTGTCCGCCGGGTCGTCCGAACTGTCCGACTTGTCGTCGGCGCAGTCGTCGCCGTCGGTCCCCGACTCCTCGTTCTCCGGGCTTTCCGAGTCCTCGGTCTTTGTCGAGTCCGACTCCTCCGAGTCCTCGGTCTCCGAGTCCGACTCCTCCGTCTCGTCCGACCCCTCGGAATCAGACTCGTCGGTCTCCGTGCTGTCCGAGTCATCCGTCTCGGACTCGTCACCTGTCGTGTCGTCGGTGCCGGTCTCGTCGGTCTCCGTGCTGTCCGAATCCGGCTCTTCGGTGTCGTCGGTCTCCGTGCTGTCTGAATCCGGCTCTTCGGTGTCGTCCGACTCGGTGTCATCGACATCCGATTCGGTCGACTCGCTGTCGTCCCCGTCTCCGGTGGTGTTCTCCTCTCCTGTGGTGTCGCCGGCATTCTCTTCGGTTTTGTCGTTCTTCTCTGCCTCGTCGTCGGCACAAGTGGTCGGTGTCTTCTCGTCTTCGTCCTTGTCGCCGTCGACGCCGTTCAGGGGATAGGCGATGGTGACCTTCACGTTCTTCTTGGGGGGTGACACGGAGCGGGACGAGGCGCTCGCCATCCCCCCGGCGACGGCGAGCGCACCGGCAATCAGTAGTGAGGCGAACAGCAGCGGCAGGACCTTACGTGGGCGACTCATCGGTTCCTTGCCTTTCGAGGAGGAAGGCTGGGGGGACAAGTGGCTGGTGGAACTGGTGATACGTCGGTCTTCGGCCCGGGAACGTTCCCGGTCAGGCGTTTCGTTCCGCCGGTAGATGGATGCACGGGAAGAACACGTGCCCGAAGTTGTCGTTCTTGTTCGACTTGATCACCCGGCCACCGACCTCCAACCGGGCACAGTGCCATTCGCCGGTGGCACGGCTGCCCTTCGTCTGTAGCGCGCTCGACTTTATGTTGATCTTGGTGTTGCTGTTCGATTCTCGATAGTCGTTGTCCTTCTTGGAGAAGTTGCTCTTGCGACCGAGGAAACGGGTCTCGCCGCAGTTGATCGTCGTACCGATGTACGCCGCGAAGGGGTAACCTCCCGCGCTCAGCGACAGCCCGTTCATGCTGCACTCGTTGCTGTTCAGCCAGCGCTGCTCGAACGACGTCCCGTTCAGCTTGACCGCCTTGCGACCCGACCCGGAGCACTTGGACCAGGCCGAGACGGTGACCTGGGGTGCCACGATGGTCGTTTTGTTCAGTACCGGGAAGGTCTTTTGTGGCCGGCCGGGCTGTGGCCGCAGGCCGAGCACCCAGAGGTACTCGTACTTGATCGTGCCCTGGACCCTCGTCTTGATGCAGACGTTGCCGCCAAGGCCCGGCACCTTCTCCCAGGACACCTGGTCGAATCGCACGCTGGCCTTGACCTTGCGGGGCGGCTTCTTCGTGACCGCCGCCTGTGCGATGCCGGCACCCACGCCGAGCAGCGCGAGGATTCCGGCCAGGGCGAGGAACAATCTCAGCGGACGCCGTCGGGTCTGATCCATGATGTTGACTCCTTTCGAACGGGTCGATGGGAGTCAAACGCCGTCCGAGCAGGTAAACAATTGGATCGGTCGTATGGGACAGTACCGATCGGTCCGGTTCCGTCCCGCCAGAGCGGTCCCGCTTCGTCCCGTGGTACGACCGACCGTGGACGGGCGTACGACGATCGGGCCGGACCCGGTCCCGGTGATCGCCGTACCCGGTCCGGGACTGTCCGGGGCGATGCCGACCGACGCCGACCGGACTGGCCGAACCACTTTCGGAAAACGACAAGGTCCGCGCGATCAGGGACCGACTCGCCGCCGTGCGTGAGTCGGTCCCTGATTACACGGACCTGTGGTGAACTTGGTCCTGAGCCGGGTCAGACCCGGGCGCGCCGGGCCAGTCGCTCCGGGTCGAGGATGATGATGCTCTTGCCGTCGAGCCGCAGCCAGCCCCGGGAGGCGAAGTCGGCCAGTGCCTTGTTGACCGTCTCCCGGGAGGCGCCGACGAGCTGGGCGATCTCCTCCTGGGTGAGGTCGTGGGTCACCCGCAGCACGCCGCCGTCCCGGGTGCCGAACCGACCGGCCATCTGGAGCAGGTTCTTCGCCACCCGGCCGGGGACGTCGGTGAAGATCAGGTCGGCCAGGGAGTCGTTGGTCCGGCGCAGCCGGCGGGCGAGTACCCGCAGTAGCTGCTCGGCGATCTCGGGCCGGTTGTTGAGCCACGGCCGCAGCGCCTGCTTACGGAGCCGGACGAGCCGGGTGTCGGTCACCGCGGTCGCGGTCGCCGTGCGCGGCCCGGGATCGAAGAGCGAGAGCTCACCGACCATGTCGGAGGGGCCCATGACGGCGATCAGGTTCTGCCGGCCGTCGGCGGCCCGTCGGCCCACCTTGATCTTGCCGCTCAGCAGGATGTAGAGACTGTCGCCAGGCTCGCCCTCGTTGAAGACGATCTCGCCCTTGCGGACTTCGAGCGTCTCCATCTCCTTGGCGAGCGCCTCGGCTGCTTCCGGGTCCACGCCCTGGAAGATTCCGCTGCGAGCCAGTACCTCGTCCATCGCGTACCTCCGACCTACGCGTGCCGCCTGTCGGCCGGGTCCGCCAGCCGGTGATCCGTCGCGCGCCGACAAGTCTAGGCGCAGGTCAGCCAGAATCGGAGGCCCACCCCTGGAATCTTGGGTCGGCGGCGTAACCCGAGCGACCTCGGAGACGTTTAACATCGCTCGTTCCCGCTCCGGCTGGCCTTGATGGTCGACGGTTTTCGCCTCAACCGTACGCTCGCCGGGTGCTGTCCGACCCCACATTGACCTTCCGCCACGAGGACGGGCGGGAGACTCCACTGCTCGTGTGGCGGGCCGACCGGCCGCTGTACGCGATCAGTTCCGCTCCGCTGGGTGGCGGCATCGGCGTGCGTAACTGGGTGGTCAACGCGACCGTGCCGATGTCGTACTGGCGGGATGACCCGGAGAACCACCTGGCGGAGCTGGCCGACCAGCTCGACCTGCGCGGACGCGGACCCGGCATCGGGCTGCTCACCGGCGTGGACGTCGCCGAGGTGGTGGCCCGGACCGACGACGGCGTACGCGTATGGGCTACCGTCGGCCTGGGTACCCCACTCTGGGCAGCTTCGTCACTGATGCCCGATCCCGAGGCGGAACGAGTGGGTACGGTGAACATCGTGGCCTTTGTCCCGGTACGTCTAAGTGACGCCGCTCTGGTCAACGCGGTCGCCACGATCACCGAAGCCAAGGCGCAGGCCATCTGGGAACTGGGCCTGGCCGCCACCGGTACGGCTACCGACGCGGTCACCGTCCTCTGCCCGGTCGATGGCCCGGCGGCGCAATACGGTGGCCCCCGCTCCCGCTGGGGCGCACCACTGGCCCGCGCCAGCCACGCGGCGGTACGCGCCGGTGGCGGGGAGTCCGTCGTCCCGTGGTCGGTACGGCAGGACCGCCGTGACCAGGTCGACGTATCGGCCGAACGGCGGGCGCTACCCACCGGTAAAGCCAGGTAGGGTTCGCGGCGATGCGCGACCAGAATCCCCCTCACGTTGACGAGCGTCCGCGCCGCCCTGCCCGACGGGGCTGGCTGGCCGCCTTCGCCGTGCTTGTCGTGCTACTCGGGGTCGGGCTGGGCGGCGTCGCGGTAATCCGGTACGTCGGCGACGACGAGGCCCGCCCGCAGTGGCACAGCGGCGGGTCCGCTGGTCCCACGGGGTCGGCTACGCCCAGCGCGGGGCCGACGTCGAAGGTCATTTCCCTGTCGGCGACCGGCGACATCATCATGGGCAACGCGCCGGACCGGCTGCCCGCCAACGGCGGCAAGGGCTTCTTCGACTCGGTCAAGGCCGCGCTCGCCGCCGACCTGGTGATGGGCAACCTGGAAGAGCCGTTGACCGATGACACCGGGGCGGGCAAGTGCGGCCCGAACTCCACCCAGTGCTACCAGTTCCGGGCCCCGCCGTCGTACGCGGCACACCTGCGGGACGCCGGCTTCCAGGTGCTCAACCAGGCCAACAACCACGGGCACGACTTCGGGGCGGCGGGCTATCGCAACACCCGGCAGGCGCTGGAGGAGCACGGGCTCAAGTCCACGGGTGCGCCCGACCAGATCACCCTCGTGGAGGTCCAAGGGGTCAAGGTTGCGATCGCCGGCTTCTCTCCGTACGCCTGGTCCAACAGCCTGATCGACATCGCCAGTGCGAAGAAGGTGGTCGAGAAGGCGGCGACCATGGCCGACCTGGTCGTCGTCCAGGCACACATGGGTGCCGAGGGGTCCGCGATGACCCGGGTCAAGCCGGGTACGGAGCTGTTCCTCGGCGAGAACCGGGGCGATCCGGTGAAGTTCTCCCGGGCCATGATCGACGCCGGGGCCGATTTGATCATCGGGCATGGGCCGCACGTGATGCGCGGGATGGAGTTCTACAAGGGCAGGCTCATCGCCTACAGCCTCGGCAACTTCGCGGGCGGCGGCGGCTCCCTCAGCAACAGAGGGCGGCTCGGCCTCGGGGCGATCCTGAAGGTCCAGTTGGCTGCGGACGGTAGCTGGGCTGGCGGCGAGTTCATCTCGACGTACATGAACGGCACCGGTAAGCCGACCATGGACGACGACCACCGCGGTTTGGAACTGGTCCAGGGGCTGACCAAGTCGGACTTCCCGACCACCGGCGCAGAATTCGACGCGACCGGCAAGATCACTCCGCCGGCGGCGAACTGAGCTGGCGGCCGACCGGTCGTGCACCGAGGCGCAGGCCATCGACCAGGCCGGCTACAGGGTTGATCCGGCGGTCGACGACCGAGCCGGCGGCGGGACCGTTCCACGCCGGGCCGACGTAGGCTGGCCGGCGTGAGTGCGAGGAAGAAGCCCGGCGACGGGGAGACCGAGCTGGGCCGTACGCGTCGAGCCCGCCGGATGGGTCGGACACTGGCGGAGACGCACCCGGACGCGCACTGCGAACTCGACCACGACGGGCCGTTGCAGCTCGCGGTGGCCACGATCCTCTCCGCGCAGTGCACTGACAAGAAGGTCAACGAGGTCACGCCCAAGCTTTTCGCGCGCTATCCCGCCGCCGCCGACTATGCCGCCGCCGACCGGGCCGAGTTGGAGGACCTGATCCACCCGACCGGTTTCTACCGGAACAAGGCCACCTCGTTGATCAACCTGGGTCGGCAGCTCGTCGAGCGGTACGACGGACAGGTGCCGGGCCGGCTGGCCGACCTGGTGACCCTGCCCGGCATCGGGCGCAAGACGGCCAACGTCATCCTCGGTAACGCGTTCGGCGTGCCCGGCATCACCGTCGACACCCACTTCCAGCGGCTGGTGCAGCGCTGGGGCTGGACGGCAGAGACCGATCCGGTCAAGATCGAACATGCCGTCGGGGCGATGTTCGAGCGGCGGGACTGGACCATGCTCTCCCACCGGGTGATCTTCCATGGTCGGCGGGTGTGCCACGCCCGTACGCCGGCCTGTGGGGCGTGCACGCTGGCCCGACTCTGCCCCTCCTACGGACTCGGCCCGACGACGGCACCGGCCGCCGCCCGACTGCTGAAGGGCCCCCGAGCCCGGGACCTGGCGGCACAGGCCGGGATCGAACCCGACCTGGTGCCGGCCCCGGCAGCGCCGGCTCCCGATCCGACACGGGTGGAGTCTGACCCGGTTGGGACTGTCCCGGTGGAGTCTGACCCGGTCGGGACTTTCCTGGTCGAGACGGTCCCGCTTCCCACGCCCGTCGGCGACGTGGAGGTGCAGTGAACCGTCGCCTCAGTGGGCTGGTCCTGCTGCCGTCGCTGCTGCTCGGTGCCGCGTGCACCAACGCCGCCGACCAGGAGACACCCGAACCGACCGTCGTCGTCGCCCCGTTCGCCGAATGTTCCGCGCTGACCACGCCACCGGCCGGGTCGACCGTGCCTCCATCGGCCGGGTCGGCCGCGTCGCCTGTGGCTGGGTCGGCCCCGCCATCCGCTGGGTCGGCCGCGTTGCCGGCGTCCGGGTCGGCGACGGCGCTACCTGACGTACGACTGCCCTGCTCCACCGGTGGGACGGAGGTGCCGGTCGCGGCGATCCGCGGGCCAGCCGTGATCAACTTTTGGGCGTCCTGGTGCCCGCCGTGCCGTAAGGAACTGCCGGTCTTCCAGCGACTCGCCGACCGGTCCGATGGTCGGATACACGTGATCGGCATGAACACCACCGACGATCGCGGCACGGCGGCCGCGCTCGCCAAGGAACTCAAGCTGAGCTTTCCCAACATCTTCGACCAGGAGGGGAAGGTACGGCTGAAGCTGATACAGCTGGAACTGGCGCGGGCCGTGCTGCCGATCACCGTCTTCGTGGACGGGCAGGGGCGGGTTCGGCACGTGGACACCTCCGGTGCCCTGGACGACGCGTCGCTGGCCGAGCTTGTCGAGCGGCATCTCGCCGTGGCGGTGCCGCTGTGAGTCAGGAACTGCCGGCCTGGTGCGAGCCGCTGCTGACCCAGGTGAGGTCGGCGCGTACCGAGCACTTCACCCGGCTGCGTACGCCCCGCACCGGTGGCCGACCCAGCGCCGTCCTGGTGCTCCTCGGTGAGCAGCCGGAACACGGGCCGGACGTGTTGCTCCTGCAACGTGCGGCGACCCTGCGTAAACATGCCGGTGAGCCGGCCTTCCCCGGCGGTGCCACCGACCCGGAGGATGCCGGCCCGGTCGCCACCGCACTGCGGGAAGCCCGGGAGGAGGTCGGGCTCGACCCGGAGAGCGTCACCGTGCTCGCCGAACTGCCCCAGCTCTGGATACCGGTCAGCGACTTCGTTGTCACCCCGGTCCTCGGCTGGTGGCACGATCCGCATCCGGTTTATCCGCACGAGCTGGCCGAGGTTGCGCACGTCGCCCGGCTCTCCATCGCCGAGCTGGTGGACCCCGCCAACCGGGTCCGGGTCCGGCATCCCAGCGGCTGGATCGGCCCCGCCTTCCAGGTGCGCGGCATGCTGGTCTGGGGGTTCACCGCCGGGGTACTTACGGCGCTGCTCGACATGGGTGGCTGGGCCCAGCCGTGGTCCCGGGACCGGGTGGTGGAGCTGCCACCAGCCCCGACCGCCCCGCTCGCTGGCGCGAACGGCACGGCCATCGGCGCGAACGGTACGGCCGGCGAGATCGACCACGTCGCCGGTCCGCTGCCCTGACCGAGCAGCCGGCAGACCGGAGCGCCGCCGGAGGCGTTCTTCCGCTCGACAGCACCTGCGGATCGACTGCTTCCGGCAGACATGAGCTAGCCGGTTGGACACGAGCCGAGCCCGGCCGATGGTTCCCCCGTACCCTGGACCCGTGTCCGCGGTGGATGTCGTCCTGCTCCTGCTCATGCTGCTCTTCGCGATCAGCGGCTATCGCCAGGGTTTTGTCATTGGCGTACTGTCCTTCAGCGGGTTCTTCCTTGGTGCGCTGATTGGTCTGCAACTCGGCCCGCTGATCGCCCAACAGTTCACCGGGCCCTCCGCCCGGGTGGTCGTGGCGCTCATTACGATCTTCGGCTTGGCGGTGCTCGGTCAGGCGTTGGCCGGCTGGATCGGCTCGCATCTGCGACACGCGATCACCAGTCGTACCGGTCGTAAGATCGACGACGTTGGTGGCGCGTTCGTGTCACTGGTCGCGGTACTGCTTGTCGCCTGGCTGGTGGCTGTCCCGCTGGGCTCCTCGTCGCTGCCCTGGTTGGCCAGTTCGGTACGCAACAGCGCCCTGTTGACCACGGTGGACCGGGTGCTGCCCGCCCAGGCGCAGGCGTTGTCCGATGCGTTGCGGGACACCGTCGACACCAATGGCTTCCCGAACGTCTTCGAGGGGCTGACACCGACCCGGGCCCGGGAGGTCGCCCCGCCCGACCCGGCGCTGGCAGGTTCGCCGGTGGTGGCCAACGGGCGACGGTCGGTGGTCAAGGTGCTCGGCGCCGCGCCGAGCTGTTCGCGTCGGATCGAGGGTTCGGGCTTCGTCTACTCGCAGGACCGGGTCATGACCAACGCGCACGTGGTTGCCGGCACCCGGACCGTCTCCGTCGAACTGGACGGCCAGCGGCACAGCGGCCGGGTGGTCGTCTACGACCCGGACCGCGATCTGGCCGTGATCTATGTTCCGGGCCTGTCGGCGCCGGTGATGCGGTTCGCGTCCCGCCCGGCACCGATCGAGGCGGATGCCATCGTGCTCGGCTTCCCGCTCGACGGCCCGTACAACGCGCAGTCCGCGCGGGTTCGGGACGTAGACGAGATCACCGGGCCGGACATCTACGAGTCCGGCAACGTGACCCGGGAGATCTACACGATTCGCGCCCTGGTCCGTAGCGGCAACTCGGGCGGTCCGCTGGTCGCACCCAACGGCCAGGTGCTTGGCGTGATCTTCGCGGCGGCGGCGGACGACCCGAACACCGGCTTCGCGGTCACGGCAGACGAGGCGAAATCGGTCGCCGAGGCGGGCACCGCACGCACCGCCGGCACGGGGACCGGCAACTGCACCTGACCCGGGTCAGCGTCTCGCCGGACGACCTCGGTTCGTCGAGCGGCGGGATCGGCGGAGTACCAGGACGCTGCCGAGGAGCAGGGCGACGAAGAGCGCGCCGCCGCCCCAGAACCGTTCCGGGGTCTGCCCGGCGGTGGAACCTGCCGGTCGAGCCGCCCAACTGTGCTGGTTGGCCGGCCCCGGCATGCCGAGTTGGTCCGGCTGACGCTGGGTGGGTTCGAGCGACGTCTCCATGTGTGGGGCTCGGCCGAAGCCCGACACGCCGGGGGACAAATTGTCGTCGAGCGGGTTGCGGGCCTGCTTGGCAACCTCACCACTCAGCGCGGCAACCGGGTCGACCAGGCCGAAGCCGAAGCGGTCATCGCGGCCGGCGGGCCCCAGGTCGCGGGCGGTCTCGACGAGCCGGCTCACCACACTGCCCGCCGACATGTCGGGCCACTTGGCCCGCAACAGCGCCGCCGATGCGGCCACCAGGGGGGCGGCGAAGCTGGTGCCCTGCACCCGCCAGTAGCCGCCGGGTCGGGCACCGGTCAGCCCGGTCGCCGGTGCGGTCAGTACGGTCTCGGAGCCGGTGATCGAGCCGGACCAGAGCCGGTCGGTGTCGCTCTCCAGGCCGGCCACCGCGATCACACCTGGTTCGCGGGCTGGGTACCACACCGTGCTGTTCGAGGATGTCGTCAGGTTACCGGTGCAGGCGATGACGACCACGTTCCGAGCGAACGCATAGTCGAGGGCGGCGGCCAACGCCGCGCTGTCCCCGGAGCCGCCCAGCGACAGGTTGATCACTTGGGCCCCGTGGTTGACCGCCCAGAGCACCCCCTTGGCGACGATCAGCGCGTCGTCGTAACGGTTCTTCTCGTCCAACACCCGCACCGGAAGGATCTTGGCCTTCGGCGCCAGCCCCACCACTCCGCGCTTGTCGTCGGCCCGGCCGGCGATGAGTGCGGCCACGGTCGTACCGTGCCCCACCGGGTCGGACCGGCCGTCGCCTCCGGACGGATCCACCAGGTCGATGCCGGGTAGCACCTGACCGGCCAGATCGGGATGCGAGGCGTCCACACCGGAGTCGATCACGGCCACGGTGACCCCCTGCCCGGTCGACATCCGCCACGCGGCCTTGGCATCCAGCTTGTCGAGCTGCCACTGCTGTTCGCGGACCGATTCGGTACGCACCGGCATGCCCACCGGCTCAGCCGGTGTGAGCCCGAGGGCCGAGGTGTGTTGTGTTGGCGTGAGTCCGAGGGCCGAGGTGTGTTGTGTTGGTGTGAGTCCGAGGGCCGAGGTGTGTTGTGTTGGTGTGAGCCCGAGGGCCGAAGCGAGTGCTGGAGCCGGCCCGGCGAGGGCGGTGGAGACGCCGACGACGGCGGCCAGCGTCGCCCCGGCAATCCGTCCGACGACACTCCGACCCTGGTACGACAGC
Source organism: Micromonospora polyrhachis (assembly GCF_014203835.1). Taxonomy (NCBI): domain Bacteria; kingdom Bacillati; phylum Actinomycetota; class Actinomycetes; order Micromonosporales; family Micromonosporaceae; genus Micromonospora; species Micromonospora polyrhachis. The sequence goes on from NZ_JACHJW010000001.1 coordinate 3,632,816, forward strand.
CCTGTCACAGTTCGGCCATTCACCCCGGTAGACACGTGATGCACGGAGATTACCGCGTCCACCTGTGCCAGACGGAGCGATTGGGAATGACTGAATCAGGATGCCGGCAGATGCGCCAGTTGGATCAGTCGTACTCCTTCCTTGCGGGTCACCAGCCGCCCACGACCCGGTGGCAGCGGACTCGGGCGGACGTTGCCGACCAGCGCGCCCTCGTCGGCGTTACCGGACATCACCAGGCCCGGTGAGGACAGTTCGCGCAGCCCTTGGATGATCGGCTCGTAGATGGCCCGGGCGGCGCCGCCAGCACGGCGGGTCAGCACCAGGTGAAGACCGACGTCGCGGGCCTGCGGAAGGTACTCCGTCAGGGCCTGTAACGGGTTGGCCGGTCCCGTGGCCACCAGGTCGTAGTCGTCGACCAGTACGAACAGCTCCGGGCCGGTCCACCAGGACCGGTCCTTCAACTGCGCCGGCGTGACATCCGGGCCGGGCAGCCGGCGCTGCATGTAACCGGCAGCCGACTCGATGAGGTCGGTGGTTCCGGCGGCTGCCGTGCCGTAACCGATCAGGTGCTCGCTCTGGATCGCACCGAGCAGGCTACGCCGGTAGTCGACCACGATCACCCGGGCCTGCTCCGGCGTGAACCGGTCCGTGATCGACGTGGCCAGGGCCCGCAGGAACGACGACTTGCCACACTCGGCGTCGCCGAAGAGGACGAAGTGCGGTTCGGAGGCGAAGTCGATCGACACCTGCCGCAGGTCGGCCTCGGCGATGCCGATCGGAATGCGCAGCCCGTCGGTCTCGGCCAGCTCCAACGCGGTGTACGGCAGCACCGGCGGCAGTAGCCGTACCCGGGGGGCGGGTGCCCCGGTCCAGCCATCCGCGACCGCCTTGACCACTGCCGACGTTTCCCCGCCGAGCCCGGCCAACTCGGGCAGGGCGGTCAGGAAGTGCAGGCTTTCGGCGGTGATGCCCCGACCGGGCGTCTTCTCCGGCACGTTCGCCGCCGCCCGGCGGGACACGACCGAATCCGTCGGGTCACCCAGGCGTAGCTCCAGTCGGGAGCCGAACAGGTCGCGGATCGCCGGGCGGAAGTCCATCCACCGGGCGGCGGTGGCGACCACGTGTACCCCGTATGACAGGCCCCGGGTGGCGATGTCGGTGACCAGGGGCTCCAGGTCGTCGTACTCGCCTCGCAGGGTCGACCAGCCGTCGACGATCAGGAACACGTCGCCGAACGGGTCGGCCGGACCAGTCGGGTTACCCGCCGCGCGCCGTTTCCGGTACACCGAGATCGACTCCACGCCCGACTCGGCGAAGCGTCGTTCCCGGTCGGCGAGCAGGGTGGCGACCTCGCCGACCGTACGCCGGACCACCGTGCTGTCCAGTCGCCCGGCCACCCCGCCGACGTGCGGCAGGTCGCGGAGGCCGGTCAGCGACCCGCCACCGAAGTCCAGGCAGTAGACCTGTACCTCGGCCGGGGTGTGGGTGAGGGCGAGACCGCAGATCAGCGTACGGAGCAGCGTGGACTTGCCGCTGAGTGGAGCGCCGACCACGGCGACGTGTCCGGCGGCCCCTTCAAGTTGCAGCCACAACAGGTCGCGGCGCTGCTCGAAGGGCTTGTCGACCAGGGCGACCGGCACCTGGAGGGCGCCGTGCAGTTCCGGGTTGCCGAAGGTCAGCCCGCGTGCCGGGTCGAGGGCGACCGGGCCGAGCAGTTCGTCGAGCGTCGCCGCCTGGCCCAGCGGGGGCAGCCAGACCTGGTGGGCCGGTGGCCCCTGCCCGACCAACCGGGCGACCAGTACGTCGAGCAGGCTTTCGCCGGTTGCCGACTCCGCCGCGTCGTCGTCCGGGCTGACCGGTGCTGCCACCGGTTCGGGGATCGGTACGAAGTGGGTCGAATAGGAGAGCAGTCGAGGGGCGCCCGGTTGCCCGGGACCGCCGGACGCGCCCGCGCCGGTGCGCTGGAATACGCCGGAAACGTACGCGGCCTTGAACCGGACCAGCGGCTCGGTGCCGAACTTCAGGTAACCGTGGCCGGGAGAGCGGGGCAGCTCGTAGGCGTCGGGCACGCCGAGCACCGTCCGGGACTCCAGCGACGAGAAGGTCCGCAGACCGATCCGGTACGACAGATGGGTGTCCAGCCCGCGCAGCCGGCCCTCCTCCAGGCGTTGGGAGGCGAGCAGCAGATGTACACCGAGCGACCGACCCAGCCGGCCGATCTGGACGAAGAGGTCGATGAAGTCGGGTTTCGCGGTAAGCAGTTCGGAGAACTCGTCGCAGATGATCAGCAGGGACGGTAGCGGGGCGAGAGTCCCCCCGCTGGCACGCGCCTTCTCGTAGTCCCGGAGGCTGGCGAAGTTGCCGGCCCGGCGCAGCAGCTCCTGCCGACGGATCAGCTCGCCGTTGATCGCGTCGACCATCCGGTCCACCAGCGGCAACTCGTCGGCGAGGTTGGTGATCACCGCTGCGGTGTGCGGCAGCCGGTCCAGCGAGGCGAACGTCGCGCCGCCCTTGAAGTCGATGAGTACGAAGTTGAGCGTCTCGGAGGAGTGCGTCGCCGCCAGGGCGAGCACCAGGGTACGAAGCAACTCGGACTTGCCGGAGCCGGTGGCCCCGATGAGCAGCCCGTGCGGACCCATGCCGTCCTGGGCGGATTCCTTGAGGTCGAGTTCGATCGCCCCACCGTCGGAGCCGACCCCGATCGGCACCCGCAGCCGGTCCCGGTTGGCCCGGGGCACCCAGCCCTGTGCCGGGCTGAAGCTCTCCGGGTCACCGACGCCGAGCAGCTCGGCCAGCCCCATCTCGGTGGTCAACGGCGCGTCGGACGCCTTCGAGGCGGCGGCCAACCGCAGCGGGGCGAGTCGACGCGCCACCGCCTCGGCCTCGACGACGCCCAGTTGGTCCGGTACGCCCACCTCCACCGGACCGTCCATGGAGAGAGTGCCGAGTCGGCCGCCCCGTACGTCCAGCGCCAGGGTCGACCGGTCCAGCAGGCGGGGTGGCGGGTTGTCCAGGTCGATGATGGTGACCGCGTCGATGCCGCCGTCGCTGACCAGATGGGAGGCGCCGGTCAGGTCCCCGCCGTCGAGGACGACCACGACGTGCGGCCCGTCGGTCGCCGGTCCGGCCGCACTGAACCGGGACCTGCTCCCCAGTACGTCGTCGAGTAGCTTCTCCAGGTCGGCCGCCGCGCTGGTGACCAGGCGTACCGGACCGAGCGCGTCGGTGAGCGTCGGGTGCTGGGCGTGTGGCAACCACTTGACCCACTCCCACCGGTCCCGGCGCTCGGGACCGGTGCAGACCGCGATCAGCAACTCGTCCGGAGCGTGGAAGACCGAGAGTTGGGTCAGCATCGCCCGGGCCAGCGCCTGTGCGTCGGCGGAGCCGGCGTGTCCGCCGGTGCCGTCGGTCCCCTGCGCCACGCCGATGGCTCCCAGCAGCGCGCCCGATGCCGGGTTGCGCGTGGCCGAACCGGTGACGAAGACCCGGGCGAAGCCCCGGAGGGAGAGCGCCACCGGCAACGCGGGCACCACCGAGTACGCGTCGAGGAACCGGCGCAGCGCCCCGGCCGTCATCGGTTCGAGGTCCTCCAGCGGTCGGGTGACCGGCGGCACCAGGGGGGTGGCGAGGGTCTGCGGGCCGACCCCGATCCGGACCACGCCGAAGTCCGGGTCCCCCGGGCGACGTTCCCAGACCCGATGACTAGCCACAGTGGACCATAGTTGGGCTGGATCTGGGTGCCGGTAGAAGAGACCGGCCTTCTGCTTGGCCGCCGTCTCCCGGACCCGACGGCGCAGGGTGGCGAGGTGACGCAGGTATTCGCGTCGGGCCGCCATCATCTCCGACTTCTTCGGCGAGCCCGAGGCGCTGCCCCAGGAGGTGGCCAGCATGGCGAGAGAGGAAATGCCGAACATCGCCCCCACCACATAGGAGTAGGTGCCCCCGCCCCGGCCGAACATCATCGCCATAGCGACGGAGCCACCCAGCATCGGCAGGAGCATCAGCGCCTGTTGCCAGCGGCTGCCGGTGGTGGCGGGAATCTCCGGCGGTGCCTCGACGGCGAGTTCCCCGATCGGAATCTCCGGCGCTGGTCGGCGTGGTGGCCGCTTGATGACAACACTGCTCACGCCAGCCCGCTCCTGACCGTGTCCATTGTGTCCTCCTCTACGGCCGTACCGGTAGATCATCCACCGGTCGGCCCCGGCCCGTCCGGCGGCTCGCGTCGCCATACCCTCACGCTCCGGTGAACGGGCCCGGCCCATGGTAGGTAGAGTTCGGTCGTCCGCGCAGCCTCGGTTGCCGACGTAATGGAGGATCGTCAATGAGTACCGGGCTCGCCCGTGTCACGATCAGTGCCCCGGAGCGGCGGTTGGACGTTGCCTTGCCGGAACAGGTATCCCTCGCGGAACTGCTGCCCGAGGTGCTCCGACACGCTGGTGAAGGGCTGGCCGACGAGGGCGAACGACACGGCGGCTGGCTACTGCGCCGCGCGGACGGAGCGGTGCTGTCGACCGGCCAAGCCCTACTACCCCAGGGCGTACGCGACGGCGACGTGCTGCACCTCGTACCCGCTCGGGCGCAGTGGCCCGAACTCGAATACGACGACGTCGTGGAAGCGATCGCTGACGGGGCCCGACGACGGGGCAGCGCCTGGTCCGGTCCGGCGACCCGCTACGCCGCTCTGGGCGGTGCCGGCGTCGCGCTCGCCGCCGGACTGTTCGCCGTACTGGCCGGCGGGGTGGACTGGCCGGCAGGAGCGTACGCCTCGCTCGGCATCGCCGTACTACTCGCGCTCGCCGGGGTGGTGGCCTCCCGGGCGTACGGGGACGCGCCGGCCGGCACCGCCCTCGGCGGCTTCGCGATGCCGTACGCCTTCGCCGGTGGCGCACTGCTGGTGGCCTCCGGCGATCCGGTCGGGGTGTTCGGGCCGATCCGCTGGCTCGGTGCACCCGAACTGCTGGCCGGCTCGGTGGCGCTCCTGCTGATGGCAGTGCTCGGCCTGATCGGGGTGGCCGCCGGGCTGCGGCTGTACGCGGCCGGTGTGGCAGTCGGCCTGCTCGGCGCGGTGACCGCACTGGCCGGGCTCTTCCTGTCGGCTGCCGGAGCTGCGGCGATCCTGCTCTCCGTGCTGGTCTGCGCGATCGGCACGCTGCCGCTGCTGGCGATCCGGTTCGGCAAACTGCCGATGCCACCGATCACCCTGCCGACCGGTGACCAGTCGGCAGTCGGTGCGGACGGGGAGCCAGTCGATCCGCTGGCCGCCGCCCGGGAACGACCCGAGCGGCGTCGGGTGTTCGCCGCGGTGGCGCGTACCGAGGAGTTGCTGACCGGAATGCTGATCGGGCACGCGGTGCTCGCCGCTGGGGCAGCCGCCGTGCTCGTCACGGTGGGCGGCTTCTCCGGCCGCATTCTCGTGGCGGTCTCCGCCGCGGCGTTACTGCTGCGGTCCCGCCTCTTCGTGACGGTGCGCCAGCGGGTGCCGCTGGTAGCCGCCGGCCTGGCCAGTCTCGCCGTACTCGGCGTGGCCCTGGCCGCGCGGGCCGAAGAGAACGCTCTGTTACTGCTGGCGGTGGGCGGGCTGGTGGTGGCCCTGGTGACGGTAGTGGCTGCGGCGACCTACTCGCGCCGACCCCCGACGCCGTACCTGGGGCGGGCCGCCGACATCATCGACACCCTGATGGTCGTCTCGGTGGTGCCGGTGGCATGCGCGGTACTGGGCCTCTACGCACGCGCCCGGGGTCTGCTTGGCTGAGCGACACCCCGGGCGGGTCGAGACACGCGAACCGGCCGTCGGATCGGCAAAGCGACCGACGACCGGTTCGGGTAGATCAGGTCAGTGGCCGCCTTCGCTCTGCTCGGCCTCCTGCTGACGGCGGTACGACGCCCGGATCTCCGCTTCGGCCTCGGTACGGCCCACCCAGGTGGCACCTTCGACCGACTTGCCGGGTTCGAGGTCCTTGTACACCTCGAAGAAGTGCTGGATCTCCAGCCGGTCGAACTCGCCGAGGTGGTGGATGTCCCGCAGGTGCTCCTGCCGGGGGTCCTCGAACGGGACGCACAGGACCTTGTCGTCGCCGCCCTTCTCGTCGGTCATCCGGAACATTCCGATGGTGCGGCACCGGATCAGGCAACCTGGGAAGGTAGGTTCGGGTACCAGCACCAGGGCGTCCAGCGGGTCGCCGTCCTCGCCCAGGGTGCCCTCGATGAAGCCGTAGTCCGCCGGGTACTGGGTAGAAGTGAAGAGTGTGCGGTCCAGCCTGATCCGGCCGGTCGCGTGGTCCACCTCGTATTTGTTGCGGTGACCCTTAGGGATCTCAACCGTCACGTCGAAATCCATCTTCACGCTCCCTCGTTTGCCCACGCTGGCTAACGGAACTACCACCAACCGGACAAGTGTTGATCCACTCGCTTGAACCGGTCGCCGCATAGTGTTCGGACCAAAGTAGTGTCGCCTAAGCCGATTTTTGCGCGGTGGGGAGGGTGTAGTGGCGAGGGAAGATTCACACTCTGGCCCCGAGGGTGATCCTCGGCCGCCGGCAGCTACATCGCCCCAAAAGGGGGATGACCAGCCGCAGCCGCCGACATCGGAGCTACCAGAGAACGATACGTCCAGTGATCCGAGCGCTGGCCCAGACCCGGATGTCCCGGGTCCGGATGCGGAAGAGCCGACTCCGCCCGCTGGTCAGGTCGAGGCGGATGCGGATGCGGACGGTGACGTTACTCGGCCGATCCCGTCGGTTGAGCCGCCCGTGCCGGCTGGCCCGGTCGCCGGGCCGACCCCGCCGGTTGAGCCGACCCCGCCGGTTGAGCCGGCCGCCCCGGTTGAGCCGCCGGCCCCGGTTGAGCCGCCCGTGCCGGTTGGCCCGGTTGCCGGGTCGACGCCGCCGGTTGAGTCGTCGGTGGTTGCGGATGATGACGCCACCGAGTCGCTGTCGCCGGTAGCCCCGTCGTCGTCGGTTGAGGCGTCGGTGGCTGCGGAAGAGTCGAGCCCGGCTGCCGGTCAGGTGGAGGCGGACGCGGACACGGATGATGACGTTACTCGGCCGATCCGGTCGGTTGAGCCGGCGGACGCGGACACGGACGCCACGCGGCCGATTCCGTCGGTTGAGCCGCCGGCCCCGGTTGGCCCGGTTGCTGGGTCGATGCCGCCGGTTGAGTCGTCGGTGGTTGCGGATGATGACGCCACCGAGTCGCTGTCGCCGGTAGCCCCGTCGTCGTCGGTTGAGGCGTCGGTGGCTGCGGAAGAGTCGAGCCCGGCTGTCGGTCAGGTGGAGGCGGACGCGGACACGGACGTCACACGGCCGATTCCGTCGGTTGAGCCGGCGGCCCCGGTTGGCCCGGTTGCTGGGTCGACCCCGCCGGTTGAGGCGTCGGTGGTTGCGGAAGAGCCGAGCCCGGCTGCTGGTCAGGTCGAGGCGGACGATGAGGTTACCCGCCCGATTCCGTCGGTTGAGCCGTCCGCGCCGGCTGTCCCGGTTGCTGGGCCAATCCCGCCAGCGCCTCCGCCTCCGCCTGTATCGGTGCCCTCGCCTCTGGCAGGTTCGCCGTCGCTGCCGTCGCTGCCGTCGCTGCCGTCGCTGCCGTCGCTGCCGCCTCCGCCTCCGCCACCGGCTGGGCCACCGGTTCCCGCTGTCGACAGCGTGCCCTCTCTGCCGTCGCGTGCGAGCGGTCGCACCAAGCTCCTAGCCGTACTCGTGCCGGTACTCGTTCTGGCCCTGGCGGCGGTCAGCCTGGTAATTGTTCGGCCCGGTCCGATTGCGGGTTGGTGGGGCTCCGGCGATCGCTCCCCGGCCATCATCGAACTGGGGGAGCCCACCCCACCGCCCGTGCTGGCGAACGTGCCGGACAACGCGCCGATGCCGACCCCGGCCGGGATTCGCGCTGCGATCGACGCCCTGGTCACCGGCTCCGCCCTCGGCAGTGAGGTGAACGTGTCGGTGCTCGATGCGCTTACCGGGGAGTCGCTCTATGTCCGGGGCGGTGACGTGCCGACCGTACCCGCCTCCACGACGAAGCTGGCCACCGCCGTTACGGTGCTCGCCACCCGGGGACCGGCGTACCGGATCACCACGCGCGTGGTGGCCGGAGCCGAACCGGGTGAAGTAGTGATCATCGGGGCCGGTGACCCCACCCTGGCGGTCAACGGCACGGGCAGCTATCCCGGTGCCGGCCGACTCGACCGCCTGGCAGAGCAGGTGAAACAGGCGCTGGGTGGGACCGTGCCGACTAAGGTCACCGTCGACTCCTCCCTCTATTCCGGGCCGACCTACGAACCCGGCTGGGACGCCGACATCCCGACCGGTGGCTACGGGGCGGCGATGACCGCCCTGATGACCGATGGCGCCCGACTCGATCCCAAAAAGTCGACCAAGGGGGCCGCGCGAACGCCCGTACCGGACCTAGCGGCGGGAAAGTCCTTCGCCAAGCTTCTTGGTCTCCCGGCTGCCCAGGTCAAGGCGGTGAGCCGGGGAACCGCGCCGCCGGCGAACGGCTCGACCGCCCCGCCGACCGCGGGCACCGGCCCGATCGAGCCCGGTACGGAGTTGGGGCGGGTGCAGTCCCCGCCGATCATCCGGATGGTCGACTTCATGCTTACCGACAGCGACAATGTGGTCGCCGAGGCGCTGGCCCGACAGGTGGCGCTGAGCCGAGGACAGCCCGCCTCCTTCGTGGGTGGGGCGGCGGCGATGGACGTAGTGCTCGCCGAGTTGGGGCTGCCGGCCGACCAGAGTGACCTGGCCGACGGTAGTGGCCTGTCCCGCAGTAACCGGGTGACCCCGGAACTGCTGTCCCGGCTGCTGGTCATGGTTGCCAACGGGCAGCACCCCGAGCTGACCGGCCTGGTCAATGGCCTACCGGTGGCGGGCTGGTCCGGCACACTCGATGACCGCTTCGGCGTGGCGGCCAGCCGGATGGGAGCCGGGGTGGTCCGAGCCAAGACGGGGACCCTCTCCGGTGTGCATGCCTTTTCCGGCCTGCTCACCACTGCCGACGGGCGGTTGCTCGCGTTCACCGTGCTGGCCAACAAGGTGCCGGTCGGCAGCGATCAGGCCCAGCCGATCCTGGACCGGCTGGCCGCGACGCTGGCCGCCTGCGGCTGTCGCTGACCCGGCGCGGCGACCGCGAGCCCGGGTGGGGTTGTGCGGGCGCGGGTACGGTGGGTCCATGGCGCAGTTCGTGGACTGGGATCTGGCCACCGCCACCGCTGGGGCGCTGGCTAAGTCGGGCCCTCGGGTCTCCTATGACGAAGCGACGGAGGTCGTGGCCGACCTGCGTCGACTGACCGACGAGGCAGCCGAGCACGTGGCGGCGTACACCGGACTGCGGTCCCAGGTCGAGCATCCGCCGGTGCGGGTGGTCGACCGACGGGACTGGGCGGCTACCAACGTTGCCGGCCTCCGTCAGGTGATCACTCCGCTGGTCGGCCGACTCACCGGCGACAAGCAGCCGGGTGCGCTCACTGACGCGATCGGTTCCCGGCTGACCGGGGTGCAGGCCGGGACGGTGTTGGCCTACCTTTCCGGCCGGGTGCTCGGTCAGTACGAGGTCTTCTCCGCCGACCCGGGCCAGCTGCTACTGGTGGCACCGAACATCGTCGAGACCGAGCGGAAGTTGGCTGCCGACCCGCACGACTTCCGGCTCTGGGTCTGCCTGCACGAGGTGACCCACCGCACCCAGTTCACCGCCGTACCGTGGCTGCGCGGCCACTTCCTCGGCGAGGTGCAGGCGTTCGTCGACGCGTCGCAGGCCGGCGGGGAGAATTTCCTGAACCGACTGCGCCGTGGGGTGGCCACCCTGGCCGAGGCGATCCGCGACCCGGAGAGCCGGACCAGCGTCCTGGACATCGTGCAGACCCCGGGGCAGCGGGCCGTGCTCGACCGGCTGACCGCGTTGATGACGCTGCTGGAGGGGCACGCGGAGTTCGTCATGGACGGCGTGGGGCCGGAGGTGGTTCCCAGCGTCGAGGAGATCCGGGCCAAGTTCAACCGTCGGCGGGAGGCAGGCAACCCGCTGGAGAAGGCGATCCGCAAGCTGCTCGGCGTGGACGTCAAGATGCGCCAGTACGCCGAGGGGCGCAAGTTCGTCCATGGGGTCGTGGACCGGGTCGGCATGACCGGGTTCAACAAGATCTTCAGCTCGCCGCTGACCCTGCCCCGGCTGACCGAACTGGCTGACCCGGACGCCTGGGTGACCCGGGTGCACGGCCCGGTCGCCCCGATGTCGGACGCCGACTGAGCCGGTCAGCATGGCCCGGCTTGCGGCATCCGTCGCCGCCATCCGCGTCGCGGTCCGCCGGACCCTGACCCGGGTACGCCCCAACGGGCCGGTCCTGGTCGCCTGTTCCGGCGGTGCCGACTCACTCGCCCTGGCCGCGGCAACGGTGTTCGTGGCTCCTCGGCTGGGTCTGCCCGTGGGGTTGGTGACCGTCGACCACGGCCTGCAGGCCGGCTCGGCGCAGCGTGCCGCTGCCGTGGCGAAGTGGGCCACCGAGGTGGGCTTCGCCCCGGTCGAGGTGGCCGCCGTGACGGTCGACGGCCGGTCTGGAGGTCCGGAGGCGGCGGCCCGCGAGGCCCGCTACCAGGCCCTGACCGAGGTCGCCCGCCGGTATGGGGCAACCGCCGTACTGCTCGGGCACACCCGCGACGATCAGGCGGAGACGGTGCTGCTGGCGCTGGCCCGGGGTGCCGGTCCGCGAGGGCTGGCCGGCATGCCGGTCGAGCGCGAACTGGACGGCACCCTCCTGCTCCGCCCGCTGCTGGAGGTCGGTCGGGAGCAGACCCGCGCGGCGTGCGCGGTTCTCGACCTCACTGCCTGGGAAGACCCGCACAACAGCGATCCGGCCTACACCCGTGCCCGGGTACGTGGCGACCTGATGCCGGTGGTGACCCAGGTCCTGGGGGCCGGGGCGGTGGACAACCTGGCCCGTACCGCCCGGCTCGTCGCCGAGGACAATGCCGCCCTGGACGTGATCGCCGCCGCCGCGCTCGACACCGTCCGTACCGATGACGGGCTGTCCGTATCGGGGTTGGTGGGACTGCTGCCGGCGATCCGTACCCGGGTCCTGCACGCCTGGTGCCGGGAGTTGGGGGCGTTTCCGGCCGCGCTGTCGTCCCGCCACGTCGCGGCGCTCGATGCCCTGGTGACCGACTGGCACGGCCAGGGTCCGGTTGCCCTGCCGGGTGGTGGTCGGGTGGCCCGGCGGGGCGGCGAACTCGTCGCCGGCGCCCGGCCCGATCCGACTACGCCTCGGTAATTGCTGCTTAGCGCATAGTTGTCGCAGATAGCCTTGTTTCATGGCGAATTCGCCCGTAGTTCGGAATCCTCGTCCGCCAGTCCGGCCCGCAGTCGGTGGGGAGCCGGGCGCGCGAGGTTACGACTGCGACAACATGCCGCCCCGCCGACAACCCGCTACCGGCATACGGCAGGCTAGGCATCATGGCTGACGGCTCCTGGTACGACGCCGACATCGATCATGTGATCATCTCTGAGGAGCAGATCCGCGAGAAGACCGCAGAACTCGCTAAGCAGGTGTCGGCCGACTACGCATCGGTTGAGGACGGACTGCTGCTGGTGTGTGTGCTCAAGGGCGCGGTCATGTTCATGGCCGACTTCGCCCGGGCGTTGGGCCGGCACGGTCCCCCGGCCGAGTTGGAGTTCATGGCCATCTCCTCGTACGGCCAGGGCACCACTTCCTCCGGGGTGGTACGGATCCTCAAGGACCTCGATCGGGACATCGCCGGCCGCCACGTCGTGGTGGTCGAGGACATCGTCGACTCCGGGCTGACCCTGTCCTGGCTGCTGCGCTATCTGAAGTCCCGGTCGGCGGCCAGTGTCGAGGTGGTGGCGCTGTTCCGTAAGCCGGACGCGGTCAAGGTTTCGGTGCCGGTCAAGTATGTCGGCTTCGACATCCCGACCGAGTTCGTCGTCGGCTACGGACTGGACTTCGGTGAGCGTTACCGTGAACTGCCCTTCGTCGGTGTCCTCAAGCCGGAGGTCTACGCCCGGCCCTGAGCGGGTCGGCTCTGGTCGACCTTGAGCGGGTCGGCCCTGAGCGGGTCGGCTCTGGTCGGGTCGGCCCTGAGCGGGTCGGCTCTGGTCGGGTCGACCTTGAGCGGGTCGGCTCTGGTCGGTTTGAGAAGCGGTCCTGAGTAGTGGTCCCGGGGCGGGATGTCCGATCCTTCCCCGGCGCACTCCCGGGAAATGTGGAGCGGACGTACAGCGCGCTTTCAGGAAGGCCGGCTAACGTGTGTGTGGGTGGCGAGGGTGCCGCCCTCGGTACCGGACCTTCCGCCCCTGTTTGACCGGATGGGGTCGTGGGCCGGTGCGAACCGCGTGGCTCGAAGGTCTTGCTCACGTTCTGTGGCGGTGGTGGCCCAGGCTAGTCGCCCCGGAGCGCTCGCTCCTCGCATTCACGGTGTACCGTCGAATGACCGCGGCGCGGTTGTGTGAGCGTCGGGGTTGCGGCCGGCCGACAGGGCGGCCACGACTACCGCTACGCGGTGAATCAGCCAGACGGTCAGGACGTCGATCAGGAGGGTCCGGGCGCTGCGGCGCTCGACAACAGTATGGAACGTACGCGTTTCTTCCGCCGCCCGGTGGTCTGGATCATCCTGGTGATCATCGGTGCGATAGCGCTCAGCTCGTTCTTCACCGGCGGCCCGAGCTACCACAAGGTCGACACCTCTGTCGCCCTCGATCAGCTCAACAAGGGTGACATCAAGAAGGCGATCTTCCAGGACAAGGAGCAGACGCTCCAGCTCGACCTGGCCAACAAGGCCAAGTTCGGTGACACCGAGACCGACCGGATCCAGGCCCAGTTCCCCTACGAGGTGGGCGACGAGGTCTGGAACCAGGTGCTGGCGGCCAAGGCAGCCAACCGGATCACCGGCCCGGCCGACACCGAGGTCTCTGGCGACAACGTCTTCCTGACCCTGCTGGTCAACCTACTTCCGATCGCCGTCCTGGTGATCCTGCTCCTGCTGTTCATGTCGCAGATGCAGGGCGGCGGCTCCCGGGTGCTCAACTTCGGCAAGTCCAAGGCGAAGGTGATCACCAAGGACACCCCGAAGACCACCTTCGCGGATGTGGCCGGCTCGGAGGAAGCCGTCGAGGAGCTGCACGAGATCAAGGACTTTCTCCAGAACCCGGCTAAGTACCAGGCCCTCGGCGCCAAGATCCCCAAGGGTGTGCTGCTCTTCGGCCCGCCCGGTACCGGTAAGACCCTGCTGGCCCGTGCGGTCGCGGGCGAGGCCGGCGTGCCGTTCTACTCCATCTCCGGTTCCGACTTCGTCGAGATGTTCGTCGGTGTCGGCGCGAGCCGAGTCCGGGACCTGTTCGAGCAGGCCAAGGCGAACGCCCCCGCCATCGTCTTCGTCGACGAGATCGACGCGGTCGGCCGGCACCGGGGCGCGGGCATGGGTGGCGGCCACGACGAGCGTGAGCAGACGCTCAACCAGCTGCTCGTCGAGATGGACGGCTTCGACACCAAGGGCGGCGTCATCCTGATCGCCGCGACCAACCGGCCGGACATCCTCGACCCGGCGCTGCTGCGTCCGGGCCGGTTCGACCGGCAGATCGCGGTGGACACCCCGGACATGGAGGGCCGCAAGGCCATCCTCCGGGTGCACGCCAAGGGCAAGCCGTTCTCGCCCGACGTCGACCTCGACGCGGTGGCGCGGCGTACCCCCGGCTTCACCGGTGCCGACCTGGCCAACGTGATCAACGAGGCGGCACTGCTGACCGCCCGTTCCGACAAGCGGGCGATCTCCAACGACTCGCTCGAAGAGTCGATCGACCGGGTCGTCGCCGGACCACAGCGCCGTACCCGGGTGCTGAGCGACCGGGAGAAGAAGATCACCGCGTACCACGAGGGTGGTCACGCGTTGGTCGCCTGGGCGCTGCCGCACTCGGCACCGGTGCACAAGGTGACCATCCTGTCCCGCAGCCGTTCGCTCGGGCACACGCTGGTGCTGCCCACCGAGGACAAGTACACCCAGACCCGGGCCGAGATGGTCGACACCCTGGCCTATGCGCTGGGCGGCCGGGCGGCGGAGGAGCTGATCTTCCACGAGCCCACCACCGGTGCCGGCAACGACATCGAGAAGGCCACCGCACTGGCCCGCGCGATGATCACCCAGTACGGCATGAGTTCCAAGCTCGGTGCCATCAAGTACGGCACCAGCGGCGACGAGCCGTTCCTGGGCCGCAGCATGGGGCACGAGCGGGACTACTCCGACGTGGTGGCCGCCGAGATCGACGGCGAGGTGCGTGCGCTGATCGAGCTGGCGCACGACGAGGCCTGGGAGATCCTGGTCGAATACCGGGATGTCCTGGACAACATCGTGCTGGAGCTGATGGAGAAGGAGACCATCTCCCAGTCCGACATGGCCCGCATCTGCGCTCGGGTGGTCAAGCGTCCGCCGATGGCACCGTACAACGGCTTCGGCAAGCGTCAGCCCTCCACCGAGCCGCCCGTGCTGACGCCGGCCGAGAAGGAGGCGCTGAAGGCGCAGGCCGCAGCGGATGGTGCGCAGGCCATCATCGGCGGCCCGAACAGCAATTCGGACGGTACGCACTGACCGGCGACCAGGCGACCGGGGGCCCGGAGACGGTGCCCCTGGTCGCCTCGTCCACGGAGCCGGACGGCGATGATGTCCTGGACTATCTCGCCGCCCGGTTGGTGAACGGGAAGCTCAGCGGCCGGCCCGTCGAACAGACCGTGGACCTTGACCGGATCGCGAGGGCGGTACGGGAGATCCTGATCGCGGTCGGCGAGGACCCCGACCGCGACGGGCTCGTCCAGACCCCGGCCCGGGTGGCCCGTGCGTACGCCGAACTCTTCGCCGGGCTACGCGTCGACCCGACCCAGGTACTCACCACCACCTTCGAGGCCAACCACGAGGAACTGGTGGTCGTCCGGGACATCGACGTGATGAGCCTCTGCGAGCACCATCTGCTGCCGTTCCGGGGCGTCGCGCACATCGGCTACATCCCGGGGCCGAACGGGCGGATCACCGGCCTGTCGAAACTGGCCCGGTTGGTCGAGGTCTATGCCCGCCGCCCGCAGGTGCAGGAACGGCTGACCGCGCAGATCGCCGACCTGCTGATGGCCCAGCTCGACCCGCGCGGCGTGATCGTAGTGCTGGAATGCGAGCACATGTGCATGGCCATGCGGGGCATCCAGAAGACCGGGGCGAAGACCATCACCTCGGCAGTCCGGGGTCTGTTGCAACGGGACGCGAAGTCGCGGGCCGAAGCCATGTCCCTGATCATCCACTCGTAGCCAGGAAGCGGTAGACCCCGCTGCCGCTGGCCGCGGATCTCACGCCAGCAGGCTCAGTACCCCGGCCCCCAGGCAGACGAGCAGGGCCGGTGCCAGGCACACCAGAGCACCGGCCAGGGGTGTCCGGTCCACCCGCGAGACGCTGCCACTGGTTTCGAAGAGCACCCCGACCGCGAGCCAGCCCGCCCCGAATGCGGCGACCGGCAGGAGTAGCCCGGCCAGGCCAGCGACGAGCAGCAGCCAACCCCCGTCGGCCAGTACGAAGAGCGCCACCTGCCCCACGAGGGCCAGGAGGGCGAACGGGACGTATCCGGTGAGGTTACGTACCCACGCGGGCCAGTGGGCGGCGATCTGACCGAGGAAGCCCAGCCCACCCGCTCCGGTGATTCGTACCTCCGCCGCGCCGGCAGCGGCCCGGGCGCGGCGGAGCGCCGTCAGCACCGCCGCTGGACCCGCCGACACCTCCTGGGCGGTCGCGGCCAACTCCGGCACCGTTGGCTGGAGTTCCGCCTCGGGTATCCCCAGACTGCGTAGCCGGGACTGTTGCGGCACCAGCCGCGCCCGTACCTGGGTCAGCTCCTCGCGGGCAGCCTGCACCGACCGGGCCTGCTCGCCCGCTGCGGTGGCCGCCGCCTGCCGGACCGCGTCCAACCGCTGTGCCGCAG
Source organism: Micromonospora polyrhachis (assembly GCF_014203835.1). Classification (NCBI taxonomy): domain Bacteria; kingdom Bacillati; phylum Actinomycetota; class Actinomycetes; order Micromonosporales; family Micromonosporaceae; genus Micromonospora; species Micromonospora polyrhachis. The sequence goes on from NZ_JACHJW010000001.1 coordinate 3,648,764, forward strand.
CCAGATAGTCCGCCCAGGCCAACGCGGTCGGATCGCCGTTGACGCCAACCGGCTCGACCGGCTCGACCGGCTCCGGCTTGCCGGCCCGGGCCGTGGGCACCTTCTCGGACCCGATGGGACGCCCTGTCACGACCGGCCTCCCACTGTCGCGTGACCGGGTGAGATCAGACCGACGGGGGTCCGATCGTCGGCGGGGTCGCTGAACGGGATGATGATCGTCGTCTGGTCGGTCTGGCCATCCCACAGCAGCGCCCGGTCGGGGCGCGGTCGCCAATCGACCGGGCGACCCAGCAACAGCCCCACCTCCGCTCCCGGTACGTCGAAGAAGAGCATGCCGGCGATCTCCTCCCGGGCCCGGCCGTCGAGATCGTGGTGGAGCCGCTGCGGCTGCCGCCACCACGAGAGCAGATGTACGTTTCGAGCCGGGCCCTCGTGTAACAGGGTGGACGGCAACCCGGCCGGCAGGGTATCCGGGGGAAGCCCGTCCATGCCGAAGACCACCAGATAGCCGGGCTGGTCGCCGGTGAGTGCCTCGGCCAGCCCGGAAGCGTCCACCATTATCGCCTCCTGCCACTGACGCAGGTCGCCGACGAGAATGCTCGCCACCTCCGCCGTCTCGGGAGTTGGCGACATGACGACGAACCGGGCGCTTCCCGGTGCATGGTGGGCAGCGACGCTGCGGGCCGCCGCGCCGAGGGTCGCCGCTGCGGCGCGACTCGTTCCGAGAATGGCCAAATGTCGCCCGGCCACCGGTCCGAGTGGAACGGTGGCGGTGGTGACCGCCAGGTCGACCGTACGACCCAGCAGGGCGGCTGGCTCGGCCGGCACGGTCGGCCGCGCAGCGGAGGCTGGTTGCCCAGACGAGGTGTCCACTGATCCGTCCACATCGGCCAGCAGTGTCCGGTACGTCGGATCGTCGGCGAGGCGGTGGTGCGCGTACCCGGCGAAGACTGTCGGTGCCGGACTGTCGGCCGGACGAGCCGTCCACAGGCGGTGCCGCAGTTCGGTGAGCGTGGCTGGGGCGGCGCGCGGGTCGGGGAAACGGACCACCCGCTCGTGGCCTCGCGTGGCCCCGCGTGGCCCACCCAGTCCGCCAGCCGTGTTGACCACCGCAGCACCCAGCGGCAGGCCCACCGCCGCGTCGTTGGTCGGCTCGAGCACCTCACCTCCGCCCGGGAGGGCGACCCGAACCGGGAACTGGCCGAAGAGGTTGTCCCGAGGGGAGTACGACAGCGAACCACCGAGCGGTGTTCGGCCGGCCAGGATCAGGTGGATGCCGTACCCGCGTCCGGTGCGGGCCAGCCGCTCCAGTAGGTCGTTCGCCTCGCTGGTGAGCTGATCGTCCAAGCTGGTCAGGACCGGGAACCCGGCGAGCACGCACAGGATCCGGGGAACTGGCGGCACCGGGTCGGTGGTGTGGTCTGGCGGGTCTGTGGTGTGGTGCGGTGCCAGGCCCGTGGGGTGGTGCGCAGGCTTCGTCGACCGGCGGGTCAGTTCGGTGTCGAGTTCCCGGAGTACGGCGAGGCCGTACGTCCGGTCGGCCTCCACCCCGGCGGCCCGTACGTGCGGCAGCCACGAGGAGTCCCGCTCGTCCGGCAGGAACTCGCTGAAGGACACGCCCTCGGCGAAGTCGACCAGGTAGATGGCCAGTGCCTCAGGGGAGTATCGGGTACAGAGCCCGTAGACCATGTTGACCAGGAAGGCGCTCACGCCCGAACCGGGACGGCCACCGACCAACCAGTGCGGGGTCAGCTCGTCGAATCGCAGCGTCACCGCCCGGTCGCCGGCCAACCCGACCGTGGTGACCAGGCCATCGCTCGGGTCACCGGTCCAGAGGTCGTCGCCCTCGTCGGGTAGTAGGTCGGCCAACCGGAGGTGCGAACCGGCGTCGAGGCGTACGGCCAGCTCCCGGCAAACCCGGTCGATCAGGTGTGCCGGTGGGTCCTCGTCCAGGAAGACCGGCGAGTTGAGTCCGATGGCGGTCGGTTGGGGGGACGTTCCGCCGAACGAGGCCCCGGGTGGGTTGCCCACCAGTGCGTACGGGTTGCGTAGCGCCACCATTGTGGCGTGCGACAGCGGCGGTTGGGTGGTCTCCTCGGTCAGCGGTGGTGGCGGCCAACCCGCGACGATCAGGTGTAGGCCGGCGGCCGGACCGTCCTGCGCGAGGGCGGCGATCCTGGCCAGGTCGGCCCCTTCGGTCAGCTCGGGCAGCGAGGCGATCACCAGCAGTAGGGTGTGGTCGCGCCGATGGTGCCGAGTGGCAGCGGGTCGGGCCGGGCGGATCCACCCTTCCGCCTCGGCCAGAACGGCCCGTAGGCCGGTCCGGTCGGCCGCCGGGGGTGGCATCAGGCCGGCGGCGGTCAGGGGAGTGAACGGAGCGAAGAGCAACCCTGAGGTGGCGGCGTCCACCCCGCGTACCAGTAACGAGCCGGCGGGCGCGGCGGCGAGTAGCCGGAGCAGTATCGAGCGGACGAGCCCGGCGACGCGGGGATCCCGGGTGTCGGCGTCGGTGGTGAGGTGACCGGTGCCGAGCAGCGGCACCACCGCGGGGAACCGGGCATCGTCGAGGGGTTGGGCGGTGCCGATCCGGACGAACGCCGGCAGGCCAGGTCCGCCCAGCGGGGTGTCCTCCGACTGTGCGTCCAGCGGAGCACCCAACCACCCGGGCACCAGTACGGCGGCAGCGGCCCGTAGCCGTTCGGCGAGATCGTGCTGCTCCCGCTGGTCGGCGGGGGCTGGCCGGGTGGCGTCGAGCGCGCTGGCCGCTGCGGTGGCGGCGGCCGCCGCCTGTCGGTGCAGGGTGACGGCGTGACTCATCCGTGCCTTCAAGCCGGCCATCGCACCCTCCACCTTGACTCGGCCTGTCACGCCCACCGCAGGTCAACCGACATGTTCTGGCCCGACCAGATGCTGCTGAGACTGTGACGGTAACCCAGTGCAGACGCATCTTCGCGGACGCGCGGCACCGGCCGGAATTCGGCCCTGTTGGTTCAACCGTAAATCATATGACTTGCCGGATTTCAGGCTAGTTTCCGACCTTCCCGAGGCATTGGGTACGGGAGCGTCAACGGATAGCCTCAGGGAGTGGAATCAGTGCACCCTCCCGCCGGTTCCCAGGTGTCTCGCGTACCTACCCAGCGGACACCGCCAGATCAGGTCGTGCCTGTCCCGGTCGCCCCACCACCCGCCCCGCGCAAGAGTCGGCTGCGGCTGATCCTGGCGGTGGTCGGTGGGGTGGCGGCCCTGCTCTGCCTGAGCGGAGTCGCGGTCGGATACGTCCTCTACGACAACGCCACCGCACCCGACCGTAGCGCCCCCGACGTCGTGGTGGACAACTATCTTCGTGCCTTCCTCGTCGACCGGAACGACGTGCAAGCCAGCCAGTACACCTGCCCAGACACCTCGGCCCTGACCGAGTTGCGGAATCTGCGAACCGATCTGCAGGAACGTGAGCAACGATTCCAGACGACCTTCAGAGTGTCCTGGGGCAGCCTTCAGGTCAGAAGAGACGGTAACGCCGCCGAGGTGCGGGTAAACCTGAGCATTTCGACCGTGCTTAACAATATCCCGCAGAGCGATCGGCAACCGTGGCGCTTCGTGACCCATCTCGATGACGACTGGCGGGTGTGCGAGGCGGGCCGGGCGGCCTGACGATAGGGCTACGTAAGCTCGCTACTCCAGCCAGAGCAGATGTACTGGTACTTCCAGAGTGGTGGGCGGCTGGCCACTCCATGCCCAGCGATACCACTCCATCTCCCCGGTTACGCGTACGCAGATGTCCCCCTCCGCGCCGGTATAGACCTCGGTCACCGCGCGAAGGTCCCGGCGTTCGGTGGCCTCGACGATCTGCACCACCCGTCGGCCGGAGACCGAACCCGCCTCCATCACCGGTAGCGGCGGACGGTGCACCGGGGCGTCGAGCGATACCAGCCGGGACAACAGATCGGAACGGGAAGGCGTGGCGGCAGCCATGTCATCGTTCCGGCCGAGGGTCTCCACCCATACCCGGTCTGCGGGGACCAGCGGGGCGAAGACCTCGACCTGCTCGGCTTCGGCTCGGTACCACTCGTGCTCGGCGATGACCGGCACATACGTCCGACTGCCCTGTACGACCTTCTCGTCGGCGCGTAGGTCAGCCCGCCAGCCCAGGCCGGGCAGACCGACGAGGACGCGCTGTCCCCGCAACTCCACTCGTCCGCTCGCCGGGACCGGGACGATCGGACGCGGCGGACGAGGCGCCCAGTCGGGTTGGTCGGCGAACGGATCCGGGATCTGCTCGAAGTTCATCGCCCAGCGTTCCGTCGTGCCCCACTGCCCCTGATGAGCGGCGCGCCTCGCTCCCGCATGAACGGCGCCGGGTTGGTGGCGCCGTGCTTGCTGCGGTCACCCCGCAGGTGCACCTCGAAGTGCAGGTGCGGGCCGGACGAGTTACCACTCGATCCGACCTCGCCGATTACCTGTCCCGCCTGCACCATGTCGTTCTTGTCAACTCTCGGCTTTCGCACCATGTGGCAGTACCGCGTGATGATGCTGTTGGCGTGCAGGATGTCGACGAACCAGCCACAGCCACCCTTGCCGGGGTGGCCGTCGACATTGCAGGTCTCTCGCCCGTACTGGTCCGGGTCACACCGAGAGACGATCACCCGGCCGCTGGCGGCCGCGCGAATCAGGGTGCCCTTGGGGGCGGCGATGTCGACACCCTGGTGTGACGGCCGGCTGGCGGTGCGGAATCCGGAGCCGACTCCTCCCGGGATCGGAGCCGTCCACCCGGATGATGCGATCTTTCCGTTGTCGGCGGCGCAGGCGCCGTCGTTTCGATCGATGGTCACCCGCGCTGCCCCGTTGGCCAGGGCGTTGACGATCTGGGTGGCGATCGGCTCGTGCTTGGCGTAGGCGTCCGGGAAGGCGCTGATCTGCACCCGCTGGGCGGCATCGGTCAGCGTCCGCTTTTCCCAGCCGGGAACCTTCTTCAGCTTCTCGTAGAACTTCCTTGAGGTGTAGGCCGGGTCCTGCAACTGGGCTGGGGTGCCCCACCCCTGGCTGGGACGTTGCTGGAACAAGCCCACCGAATCGTGGTCGTTGCGGCTCCCGAGGTGCGGCAGGTTGGACAGCGACGATTCCTGGATGGCGGTGGCAACGGCGATCACCCAGCCCCGAGGCGGGATGGACATCTCCTTGCCGACCTTGATGATGATCGCCGCGTTGCGGATCTTCGTCGGGCCGTAGGGGCCGATCCGGGGAAGGTTGCCGTTGACGTTGACGATGTTGCCCCCACCGCAGCCGAGGCTGTTCGTCACCGGGGTGTCCGACTCGCTGCCCAACTCGGTCAACAGGAGGGTGCCGGTGCCGCCCGTACAGCAGAGCAGCGCCAGCGCCGCGGTCAGGGTGACCGCGAGGACCGCCGGGCGTTTCACCCGGCGGGTACGGGGGGTAGCCCCGGGCAGACCAGTCATGAGCGCTCCCAGTCCACGGCATCGACCAGCCACTGTCCATCCTGGCTCACCAACTCCAGTCGGAGTTGGCCAGTATCCACCGCCATCGTCACCTCGACGAACCTCTCGGTCTGCGGGATGACGACCGGCTCGCCGGTTAGCCGCTGGGCCGGCACCGTGACCGGATCGACACCGGTCAGCTTCTCGGTCAGGGTGCTGGTCGAGAGCGGCCGAAGTGCGGCCTGCCACTGCTCAGCCGAAACCCCTCCGTGGGCCAGCCAGGCGGTGGCAAATCGGCGGGCCACCACCTCGGGTGCGGTTGCGCCCGGTTTGGTCGCCGGCGAGGGCGGGGCTGTGGCGTTGGCGCCATCGTCACCCTCGTTCGGGTCCACCGTGGAGATGGGCCGGGTGGGGTGACCAGTCAGGTCCGACCCGAGACCGATCGGGCCGGCGAGCAGCCGAGCGGCTCCGACGATGCCGAGTACCACTACGACGATTACCAGAGCAATGCCGAGGCGCGACCGTAGGACCCGGGTAGTGAGGAATGCGATGGCGCGTTTCATTTCTCACCTCGCCTCGGTGCGTACCCGTGGTGGCGGCTTCACTTCCGACTTGCCGACCGAATCGGGCCGGTAGATGACGAAGGAAGGGGTCTCCGCTGGCACGTCCGGCTCGGTCCACTCGGCCGGTCGCCGCCGACGCGACCGTACGGCCGGGGCCGGAGGTCCAGTCGGCTTCTCCTTGCCAGGCCGGGATTCCTCTCGCGTTCGCTCCCGGCCATCCGGGCGGGACTCCGCCGCGTGGATCGGATCCTCCAACCGAGCCTCCGGCCGCAGACTGGTCTGCTCGACCGTCACGGTACGGCGCTTGCCGCCTCGGGGCTCAGCGGTGCCGCCCGGCTCGGCGACGTTGAGCTTGGCCGCCTCCCGCATGTCTCGGAAGAATCTGCGGTGCCAGGACCCGGCGGAGCTGACCGCCTCACTGCTGTCCTTACCGCCGAGTTGGGTGATCCGCCGGTAGGGACGTAGAAGCAACCAACCCACGACCCCGGAAAGCCAGACAAGTACCACCTGCAACCACCCGGGCAGGGTCGGTGTGCTCATCACCAGATCCACGGCGAGCAGGTAGACAGCAGCCCCGGTGCCGAAGATGGCGATGTTGAAGACAGCGGCGATGACCGCGTTGGCCAGCCGACGCAGACCGGTGCTGGCCGGACGGAGTAGCCCGACCGTGCCGAGGATCGGAGCGGCGATGACCGCCCAACGGAAGATCAGGAAGCCCAGCAGGACCAGCAGCGAGGCGGTCAGGTCGAACATGGCGAAGAGGATGGCGGCGAGTACGGCGATGAAGCCCGCGCCCACCCGGTCCATGTCCCGAGTGCCCTGGAGGTATTCGTAGGCTTCCGGGTCCTCGGTCTGAATCTGCTGGGCGACCTTCGCCCACTGTAGCTGCTTGGCCTTGATCGTGGCTTCTCTGGTGTCTGGGTTGTCGCGGAGTTTCTGCGCCTCCTCCCAGGACAGGGACTTGGCGTCGTACAGCGCTCGACCGTACTTCTTGGCGGTCTCGGTGTCGGCCGAGCCGAGCGTCCCGCGCAGCCAGTTGCGGTAGAGCATGCTCTCCGCCGAGGTGTCGCTTGCCCGCACCGCTGGTGGGCGCTTGTCCTTGCAGGCGTCGGGGTTGGGTAACGCGCAGGCCTCGGGCGGCACGTCTCGGGCACCCGGCCCAACGGCGTCGTGCACCACACCGAGGGTGGAGATAAGGGCCCCGTCCGCGATGTTGGCCGACTTCACCGGCCAGGCGGCCAACGCGGTGACCGCGACCATGACGAAGACCGCCCAGCCGGCGGTGGTCATCGCGTTGCTCATGTCGGACTGGCGGGACCGCCAGAGCAGGTATAGCCCGACCACACAGAGCGTGACGATGCCGAAGACGCTAAACACTTTCTCGTAGATGGCCTTGGTGGCCTGCTCGACGAGCGGGTCCGCCCAGCCCCACATGCTCCGGGCGTCCCAGGCCCGCTCACGTAGCGCGTTGGAGGCACCGATGATGGCTGTGGCGAGCATGAACTCGCCGTTCGCCATCATGTGAGTGACCTTGTAGTCCGGGTGAACTACTGCGGTGGCGCAGCCCGAGTCGACGGCGTACGTCGTGTAGCTGTATCCGGCGTAGCCATACTCGCTGTACAGCCCTTTGGGGCCGGGCTCCTTAGATGACTCGGGGCGGGAGGCGAACCAGCCGGCGAGTCCGGCGTCCGGGGTGCTCGGGGTGGGCGACTTTCGGCAGGTGACAGTCTCCTCGCTGACCGTCTGGAGTCGGTCGACGCAGGAACGGAAGTCGGCCTGCCACTCGGCGGTACTGCACAGGTCGGCCAGCTGACGGGTTGGGATCGGGGCGGCGGAGGCGGGTGCCGCGCCAAACACCGGCCAGGCCACCGTCGCCGCCGCGAGCAGCCCGATGGCGAGGATCAGGGCGGTGAACCGACCCCCGGCTCTGGCCATCTCACGCCTCCAGGTCCGCGATGCTGGTCGGCAGGGTGGGCTGGTTGGCCGGCGTGGTGTTCGGTGTGGTGTCGAGATGGTCGAGGAGGCCCTCGACATACGACACGTCCACCCGTACCTTCTGCACCCGCCCGTCCACGTCACGCATCACGAACTCCCGGAAGCCGAGCCTCGAAGCCGATGACGAATCCACATTGGAAAGCGAGGCGAGCGTGGCCTCGTACCCGTCGTCGACGGGCACCCGGAGCAGCCGTAGCGCCTCGGAGGCGATCTCACTGTCCTCGGCGATCCGGCCGACGAAGACGGTGGAGACCAGGTTCTGCACATCCAGTCCGAGGATGTCGCGGGGGTTCTGCGAGGCGACCAGGGCGGCGAGGTTCCACTTCCGGGAGTCGCGGGCGAGCCGGACCAGGAAGGACCGGCCGGAGCGCCAGCCTTCCATGAAGTGGGCCTCGTCGAGGCCGACCATCTTGCGCGAACTCATCGACCCGCCATAACACCGACGTACGGCGAGCCGATGTGCGGTGTGCAACATGGGCAGCGCCAGCGCCTCCTCAGCCGACCAGTACTCCCGTTCGATCTTCAGATCGGGTAGGCGCAGACCGGCCATGGTGATCACGGTCAGCGCGGCGTCGGCACCGAGCAGCCCTTCCGGCGGCCGACCGAAGAAGAGCAGGGCCAGTGGCATCTCGGCGGTGTCCAGCAGCAGGTTGCCCAGTTCCCGGCCCGCGTCGTCGTCCAGTCCGCTGAGACAGGCCACCACGTCGTCGAGGGTGGAGGTCTCCTCGGCTGGCACCTGTCGTACGGCGTGCCGGAGCAGGGTGGCCGTGGACGCCTCGCGGGCGACCTGCGGTGGCACCAGCATCATGCAGATGTCCTGCACCAGCATCCGCCGCTCGGCGCGGGCGTTGGAGATCGCGATCTGGAACTCCCGGTCGCCGGCCGCCCCGGTCGGGAACTCGGTGCGTAGTGGGGTCGGGATCAGTGAGTATGGCGCCAGGGTGCCCTGCTCGGAGCCGGTCAGGTTGAGCACCCGGGAGTATGGCCGCAGCTCGGGCATCGCGCAGAGCCGGGCCAACGGGCCGGACGGGTCGAGCAGGGTCACCTGCACTCCCCGTCGGGCAGCCAGGTAGCCCAGTGCGCCGAGCAGGGTCGACTTGCCACCACCCGGTTCGGCGACGAAGACGGCGAGGCCGGAGCGTTCGCGTACCTCCATCGGGAAGTGCAGGTCGAGGAAGACCGGCCGACGGCAGGTGCCGGCGGTTCGGCCGATCAGGTCGCCTCGCCGGTCGCCGACGGTGGAGGCGGCCTGGGGGAGGGCGGCGGCGAGCAGGTTGACCGGCATTCGCCGGATGTAGCCGGTGTTGGCGATCGGTTCGCCGGGGATGAACTCTCGGGCGAGCCAGTCCTGGTTCTTCGGGTGTTGCAGTGAGATACGTAGTTCGCGTGAGTAGAGCTGGATGAGCCGTCGGGCCCGTTCGAGGCATTCCTCCCGGCTCCGGCCGCCGACTGCGAGCCGGTGCCAGCCGTGGGCTCGGGCGGAGTCCACCGGTAGCCCGGTGGTCATCTCGTCGCCGATCACCAGGGCCCGTTTGGCGAGCCGTTCGAGCTCGGGCGGGGCGTCGATGCCGTGTTCGGCGTAGTCGAGCTGCTGGGAGCGGATCATCCGCAGCCGGTGCTCCAGGTTACGGAACGAGTCGGCGGAGCCGAGGATGTCCACCCTGGTGGAGAGCTCCATCGGCCACGGTAGGCGCTCGTGGAAGTGCAGCCAGGGCTCGTGCCGTTCGGGGATCTCCAGCGGTTCCATCCGGCCGACCGCGAGTACGGCGACATGCCGTTCCTCGCCGGTCATCCGGTTGACGAACTTCAACGTCGACCCGTACGGGGTGCGGTACCGCTCGATCTGTTCGGTCAGGCCGAGTAGGTCGCCCCGTTCCCACTTGCCGCCGGTGACCGGGGAGAGGGTGGTGGGCGGCGCCATGCACAGCGCCACGGAGCGGTAGAGCAGCCACTCCATCTCCTGCGTGGTGACTCGTCGGCCCCGCATGCCGAACGCGCCGAGCACCTCGTCGAACTGTTCGACGGTACGACCCAGCTTGCGCCGCTCGCCTTCGGCTACTCCTCGGCCGAAGGTACGAAGTAGGCGTTCGCTGAACGAGTTGCCCAGTGATCGGCGGGCGAAGGTGACGCCCAGGTAGGTCTGTCCCTCCGCGTGGTTGACCGAGAGCAGGTGCCGTTGTGCGGCCACCAGGTGATCGGACCAACTGGTCGCACCGGGCACGGTGGCCAGCGGGTGCGGGGTGTGAGCGTCGATGGTCCGGGCCCATTCGTCGGCCGGGAACGGCCGGGTGGTCCGGCGTAGGTGTAGCCGGAATCCGGCCAGGCCGGCGTACTGCTCGGAGATTGCCGAGAGCAGCGCCTCGCGTTCGGCGTCGGGGCGGAACGCCCAGCGCACTTCCGGCAGCCAGTACCAGGCGGTGACGGTGTTCGGGGTGAAGGTGAGATGCCCGGCGATCTCGGTGATGGCCAGTTCGACAGCGGGATCACGGTCGCGGAACTTCACCTTGGGCGGCCGGACCTTGACCGGCTTCACCACCGTGGGCTTCTTCGGCTTCTTGCCCGCTGGTTCCGTTTTCCGCCCCGGTTCGGCGACGGGGACCGGATCGGCCACCGGAACCCGTTCGGCCGGCTGCTCGGCGCGGCGGCCGGTCAGCCATTCGTGAGGTGGTGCCGGCAGCGGCTCAGCGGTGGCCGGCGGGGATGCGTGCTGGCCCGGGGCCGGTCCACCCGCCGGGGAGAGTGGGATGGGGTCACCGGCCGGCTCCGCCCAGCGCGGGTCGGTGGTCTGGACGGATCTGCTCCACTGTGGCTGTGGCTGTGGCTCGCTGGGTTCGATCCACCGGTCGCGTACGTGCTGTGCTGGTGCGGGAGGGGCCACCGGCGTCACCGGGGTCACCGGTTCGGCGGGGGCCGGCTGCTCCGCCGCCCAGTTCGGCTGGGCGGTTCGGTCGTTCGGGTTGGTCGGTGCGGCGGGTGGTGATGTCCGTGCCGGTGTCGGAGCAGAGGGTGCGGTCGACTCGCTCGGGTTCTCGCCCCAACCCGCCCGACGGGGGGCCGGTGGGCTGGTCGCCGGCTGCTGCGTCACGGCACGCGGGGGCTGGCCCGGTCGGGCGCGCTGCCCGGCGAAGAGATCGAGGAAGGGCGAGTCGATGTCGGGATGTTCGGCGGGTGCCGGGCTTCGGGCATCGGTGGTGGTCGGTGACGCGGAGCGAGATCGGGATGGGGGTTGGGGTGCCTGGAATACGGCGACACCACCGTGTCCAGGGCTGGTGACCAGGGCGTTGTCGTCGTCGTGATCGACTGTGGGGTAGTTGATCGGTCGCACACCGTAACCATTGCGGTCGGCCGGTCTGCTGGCCGGGCTTGCTGGGCCCGGCGGAGTGGGGCGGGTCATGCCATCGCCTCGCTCAGCGGGGTGATTCGCTCTGCCCCCCGGGACAACATGGTCATTTGCCCGCCTCGCTTCGCTCCGTGCGGCCGTACGGGCCGCGCCACGCCGAGCCTGACGACTCGCCCACCGGGTTGCCTCATGCCAGCAGCTCCTCCCGGATCCGGATTCCGGTCGCGACCAGTCGAGGGTCGCGTTGCTCCGTGGCCGGCTCCCGGTTGCGTCGCCAGTCGGTCAGCGCGGTGCGGATGACCACGCGGGCCGGCCGGTCGGGGTCGACGTGGCGGAAGATGAAGGACGTCGTGACGATCGCCAGTGCGATCTCCCAGGCTGGGAACAGCTCGACGTTGAGCGTGAACAGCCAGTGGATGAACACGTAGAGCGGTACCAGCACGATGAACAGCCCGTACTGCGCGTAGGGCAGGTGGACTGGCAGCGTGTATCCGGGCGGGCCGAGGTAGACCAGACGGGCCCGATAGATGTCGTCGTCGGTGCGCAGCCGCATCTCGTGCCTCGCACCTATTCGAAGATCAGGTTGATGAGGTAGTCACCGACGAAGAACAGCGTGGCGGCGCCGGCGATGAACGCGAGACCGACGATCGCGATCGCTGAGCTGGTCAGTACCTTGGATATCTCGCCGCGGCTGGCCCGGCCGATGAAGATGACACCGAGTACGGCGAGCAGGATCGGGGCGACCTTGCTGGCGAAGAAGCTGACGATGTTCTCGGTGGCGATGCCCTTGGGGGCTGGCTCCGCTACAGGAACGAGCGCGAGCGTGTGGAGGGCGTGTGTGGCAGTCGTCCATGCCGTGTCCACGAACTCCATGGCGATCATTGCAACCTCCCCAAGGCGCGGCTGGCGTGGCCGCGGCACTGCAGTTGTCTGGCCCCTGACGGAAACGCTGGGTCGGAAGCAGCGTCATTTGACCCTGCGTCTTCCGTCCGCCACGAAAGGTGACGCTTTCTGGGCGTTTTCTCCCGCTTCGGCCCATCTCCTCAAGCTTCGCCAACTGGATGTCATGCAAGTGCAAAGCGTACGGGCCGCCCTTGGATCGAACAAGCTGCGAAGAGCGTCACCCGGTGGGGCCTTTCGGGCTGGCAATAGTACACCTGTTCTAGGCGGTACGGCTGGCGTGCGGCGAAGCGCCGGTAGGTAACGTCTAGCCGTGACTGATGTGCTGCGATCGGACACTCCGGTCGTGATGGGCGTTCTCAACGTCACGCCCGACTCGTTCTCCGACGGCGGGCGGTACACCGACCTCGACTCGGCGGTACGGCACGGCGTGCGGATGCACCAGGACGGTGCCGACCTGGTCGACGTGGGCGGCGAATCCACCCGGCCCGGAGCGGACCGGGTGGACGCGGAGACCGAGTGCGCCCGGGTGCTGCCGGTGATCCGGGAGTTGGCGACGGCGGGTGTGCCGATGAGCATCGACACCACCCGGGCGCGGGTGGCGGCGGCGGCGCTGGCGGCCGGGGCGACCGTCGTCAACGACGTCTCCGGCGGGCTGGCCGACCCGGAGATGGCCCGGGTGGTGGCGGACGCGGGCTGCCCGTGGGTGCTCATGCACTGGCGTGGGCATGCCAAACAGATGGGGAGCCTCGCCAACTACTCGGACGTGGTCGCGGACGTACGCGTCGAACTGGCCCAGCGGATCGAGGAAGCGCTCGCCGCCGGGGTCGCCGCCGATCGGATCGTGATCGACCCGGGGCTCGGCTTCGCGAAACGCCCGGCCGACAACTGGCAGCTCACCGCCCGGCTGCCGGAACTACTGACGCTCGGATACCCGCTGCTCTTCGCGGCCAGTCGCAAGTCCTATCTGGGGGCGCTGCTGGCCGGACCGGACGGTACCGCCCGGCCGACCGCCGAGCGGGCGGCGGCGACCATCGCCACCAGTGTGCTCGCGGTGGCCGCCGGGGCCTGGGGAGTACGCGTGCACGACGTGCGCGCCACCCGGGACGCGCTCGCGGTCTGGCAGGCCAGCGGGCGGCCCCGGCTGGTCGGGAACGAGACGGCAGAAGCGGTCGGGAGCGAGACGGCAGAAGCGGTCGGGAACGAAAGGGTGGCTCGATGACTGATCGGATCGTGCCCGCAGACCGCATCGTGCTTACCGGCCTGCGAGCGCGCGGCCGGCACGGCGTCTACGACTTCGAACGTGCCCAGGGGCAGGACTTCGTCATCGACGTGGCGCTCGACCTGGACCTCGGTCCGGCCGCCCGGTCGGACGACGTGACCGACACGGTCCACTACGGCGAACTCGCCGAGGAACTGGTCTCGATCGTGACCGGGGATCCGGTGAACCTGATCGAGACCCTGGCCGACCGGCTCGCCGCCGCCTGCCTGGCCGACCAGCGGGTCGCCGCGGCGACAGTGACCGTGCACAAGCCACAGGCGCCGATCCCGCACGAGTTCGCCGACGTGGCGGTGACCATGACCAGGCGGAGGTGAAGCGATGACCCGGGCGGTGCTCTCGCTCGGCAGCAATCTCGGTGACCGGATCGCCCACCTGCGCGACGCCGTGTCCGCGCTGCGGGACGTACTCCTGGTCTCCTCCGGGGTCTACGAGACACCGCCGTGGGGGGATGCCGACCAGCCGGCGTACCTGAACGCGGTGGTGCTGGTGGACGACCCAGTCGCCTCTCCCCCGGACTGGCTGGACCGGGCCCGGAGGATCGAGGAGACGGCCGGCCGGGTGCGTGATCCGGCCCGCCGATTCGGCCCGCGCAGCCTCGACGTCGACGTGATCGCGGTCTGGGACCCCGCCGGTGAGCCGGTGCTCAGTGACGACCCGGAACTGACCCTGCCGCACCCCCGGGCGCACCTACGGGCGTTCGTGCTACGCCCGTGGATCGACATCCAGCCCTATGGCGAACTGCCCGGTCACGGCTGGCTGACCGACCTGCTGAACGCCGAGCCGTTGGCGGCGGACGCGCTGGACCTGCGCCCCCGGCCGGATCTGCCGTTAGAGTCGACTGGATGAGCGAGCAACCCACCCCACCGCGTGGTCCGGCGCCGGAGCGTCCCCGGATGGGACCGACCCGGCCGGCGACCCTGGTGGTGTTCGGGCTGGGCGCGGCCGCCCTGGCCTGGTTGCTGATCAGTGTCTCCTATCGATACATCCCCGGGCTACCGTGGCTGCCGGCGGCGACGATCGGCGGGCTCGCCGCCCTGGAGGCGTACGCGGCGGCGAACACTCGCGCCCGCATCCACCGCCGGCCCGGTCGGGATCCGGTCGACCCGCTCACCGTGGCCAGGTTCGTGGTGCTGGCCAAGGCGTCGTCCCTGGCCGGTGCGATCTTCGCCGGCTTCTACGCTGGTCTCACCGGTTGGTTGGTCGTCGAGCCGACCCGAGCGGCTTCCAACGATGTACCCGCAGCCAGCGCGGGTCTGATCGCCTCCTTGGGCCTGGTCGCGGCGGCGCTCTGGCTGGAACGGTCGTGCCGGGTGCCTGAACCACCGGACGAGGAGAAGCAGCCGGACGACCGGCGCGCATAGCGCGGCTCGGAACCTTCCCGGGCGCGAGGGGTTACGCACAGACATAGACGCGAGTAGCGTGCCTGCGACCGGACCAATCCGAATCACCTCCGGATTGGACGCCGGGCGAGTTCGGCCGGGTCGGGTCCCGCACCACGCCGCGAGACCTCTTTGGTCGGCCGACCGACCATGGAGGCGTGCGGGATGGCATACGACGATCCGATCTACCGGCCGCAGGACCCTGACCAAACGGAACGGTTCGGCCCGGCGGCTCGGCACCGGGCAGCAGCGCAGGGCGACGTACCCGAAGACGGCGGGCCCACGACGGACGTTGCCGAACCGGCACTCGCTGGACCAGGTCGGGACCGGGTCGCCGTACACCTGGTCTGGGAGACCGTGCTGCTCGTCGCGGTGGTGGTGCTGGCCTACCTGCTCTACCGGGACCATCCGGCGGTGGTACGTGGCACCGCGTTGGATTCGCTGCTGGTTGCCGGGGCGGCTCTCGGTCTGCTCGTGCTCGCTGCCGGTCTGAGCCTTCGGGCCAGCGCCCCCAATCTCGCGGTGGGCCCGGTGGCGATCGCGTCAGCGCTGCACCTGGCGGAGAACGGTGATCGCGGTGTGCTGCCGGCGATGCTGCCTGCCGTGGTTGCGGTGATGGCGACCGGCCTGGTGGTGGCGATCCTGGTGGTGGTCCTGCATGTGCCGGGCTGGGCAGCCAGTCTCGCCGCCGGGCTGGGTGCCGTCGTCTTCATCCAGCAGCGGTCCGCACCGGTGGACGTACAGGGTGACTTCGATCCGACCGAGGCCTCCATCTATCTGTTCGGCGGGTTCGTGGCGCTGGCGGTGCTGGGCGGCGTCTTCGGCAGCATCGGGGCGGTCCGCCGCGCCGTCGGCCGATTTCGTCCAGTCGGTGACCCGGCCCGCCGGGCGGGTGGGCTTGCTGCGTTGTTCACCGGGACGGCGATCGTGGTGTCGATGCTCTTCGCGATGACCGCTGGCGCCCTGCTCGGTAGCGGTGGGGCCAGTCCGGTGGCACCGACGCCGGGAATCGAGTGGACCGGTCTGGCCATGGGCATTGCCCTGCTCAGCGGCACCAGCGCCTTTGGCCGCCGGGGCGGCGTCTTCGGCACGATTCTCGCGGTCGTGCTGTTCGCCCTGTTCGACACCTACGCCGATGAGCAGGGGTGGAACTTCTCCCCCTACGGGGTAGCAGCCGTCGCGCTGGCTGGCGGCCTGCTGGTGACCCGACTGGTGGAGTTCTACGGCCGTCCCCGGCCTGCTGTCACCGTTCCCGCTCCACCGGTGGCCGAGGTCGACGACCGGGACGACCGGGGGTGGGGGACCTATCCCACGGAACGGCCGGATTCCTGGTCTGCCGTGTTACCCGCACAACCGGTCGGGAGCCGGGACGAGCCGTGGCGTACCGACCGGTGGGACTCGACGGACCGTTGACCGGACATTCCGGATAGGGGCTCTCTGGTGCCCACCTTGCCGGTCCGGGGCTCTCTGGTGCCCGCCTTGCCGGTCCGGGGGCGCTGTCGGTCGGTGTGTGCCGTCGGTTCATGCGTACCGTCGCGGGCCGCCAGCGGATCCAATGGGCATGCCCTAGGCTCAGCGTCATGACCGAATCGTCAGCCGATCGTCCAGCCGGCGCCAGTTTCGCCGAGTTGGACTCGCTGCCCACTGAGGAGCTTCGGGAGCGGGCCTTCGAGCTGGCCCGGAGCCGCCGTGATGTGGGCTTCTTCTGGGAGTTGCTTCAGCATCTGCCCAACGCGGACGAGGCCGAGGCGTTGGATGGCGCACCCAATTCGGTCGGGCCGACCATCGACGAGGCGGTGGCGCTCTGGCGGGAACTCACCGGCCACGGGTACGAGGAGACCGAGCCCCTGTTGCGAGCTGCCTTCATCGACTATCTGATGAAGCACTGACGAGCTGATGAAGCACTGGTGAGTCGCTTTGCGGCTCGCTCACCGGACCGCATCGATGCAATCCGGTCGATCCAACTTCGTCGGACGGCGAATCGGGCATATGCTCCCGTGTCGATTGAACAGGTTTACCGAGTGAAGTCGGCCGGGCAATAGCTCAGACATGGCTCTCACCAACCGCTATCGAACAGCAACGGGTGCGGGCACCTTGGTCGCCCTCCTCCTAGTGCTGATCTTCGGTAGTCCCTGGTACAACGACTGGGCGCAGCGCAATGCTGACGCCGGCACGGCTGGTGGCTGGTTCCTGCGGTTGCTGGCCTGGCCCGCCTGGCGGTTCGACTCCGACGACTCGGTCCAGAACGTACTGGCCACCGATCTGAAGGCCATTCTGGTCGTCGTGCTGACCGCCCTCTTCCTCACCCTGCTTCCTGGTTCACAACTAGCCCGAGCGAGGGGCACGCTCAGCCAACTCTTCGCCGGCTGGGCCGCGTACGTCTTCGCCGGTGCCTTCGCGGCGCTACTCACCACCCTGATCCAGACCAACCCGTCGCTGTTGGGCGCGTTCCAGGCCGCCGGTGATGGTGCCGGGTACGGCTTGTTTGTTGGCTGGATCGTCGGCATCGCCACGTTGGGCGGCCGACGGGGAACCCACTAGACCTTCCTCCCCCGCCACGCGCGGCCGGACCTGTCCTCCCCGGGTCCGGCCGCGCGTTGCCATCTGTGGTCAGTCAGGTCGGGTTGGTGGGGTGGCTGGACCAGTCGGGTCGCGTAGGCGGGTGGTCGTGTAGGCGGGCTTTCGGGCTGACCGAATCGCGTCGGGCGGATCAATGGGCGGATCGTTGGTCAGCCGTTCGGATCGGCGGGGTAGTCGATGGTCAGGATGCGATGCCGGGTCAGCAACCCCAGGGGTCGGTCGCCCTCGACGACCCGGGCCTGGTCGGCGTTGGCGACGAGTAACCGGGCGAGTGCGTCGTACAGCGAGCTGCCCAGGGTCACGGTGGGTAGTTGCGCGTCGCCATCGACGACCGGTAGTGGATCCAACAGTTCCGCGGTGACCGGAGTGACGGCGAGCCGGCGGATGCCCCGGTCGGCCCCGACGAATTCGCGTACGAACGGCGTCGCAGGTTCGCCGAGCAGGGTGGGCGGTGCGGCGTACTGCTCCAGCCGCCCGCCCTGGGAGAGCACCGCGATCCGGTCACCGAGCCGTACCGCCTCGTCCAGGTCGTGGGTGACCAGGACGATGGTCTTGCGTACCTCCGCCTGTAAGCGGAGGAACTCCTCCTGGAGTCGGGTTCGGGCGATCGGGTCCACCGCCGAGAACGGCTCGTCCATCAGCAGCACGACCGGGTCAGCGGCCAGCGCCCGGGCCACCCCGACCCGCTGCCGCTGCCCGCCGGAGAGCTCGTGTGGATAGCGTGGGCCGTACCGGCTGGGGTCGAGACCCACCAGGTCGAGCAGTTCGTCCGAGCGGCCCTTGATCCGGGCTCGGGACCAGCCGAGCAGTCGAGGTACGGTGCCGACGTTCGCGCTGATCGTCTGATGTGGGAAGAGCCCGACGTTCTGGATCACGTAGCCGATGCGCCGGCGTAGCTGGACCGGGTCGACCCGGGTGACGTCCTCGCCGTCCAGCAGGATCCGGCCGGCGGTCGGCTCGACGAGCCGGTTGACCATTCGGAGCACCGTGGACTTGCCGCAGCCGGACGGGCCGATGAGCACTGCCAGTTCACCGGCCGCAATGTCCAGGCTCAGCTCGTCGACCGCCACCGTCCCGTCGGGATATTCCTTGCGGACTCCGGCCAGGCTGATCGCCGCGGCACTGGTCGGTAGCCCGCCGGATACGGCGGCGCTCTTGTTGCTACGGGTAACGTCCACGTATGTCCTTCCGCCTGGTCTACCGGGAAGACCCGGGAAACCCGTGGTTCTCCTGGCAATACCTGCGGGACAACTCGGAGACCATCATCGAAGCCTTGCAGGAGCACATCCTGCTCACCGCACAGGCGGTGGCGATCGCCGCAGTGGTGGCGATTCCGCTGGCCGTGCTGGCGTACTGGTTCCGGCCGCTCACCGGTCCGATTCTCGCACTATCCGGGGTGCTCTACACGATCCCGTCGCTGGCCCTGCTCGCCTTCGTCGCTCCGTACGTGGGCACCACCAATCCCGCGTCGGTGCTGATCGCGCTGGTGCTCTACGCGCTGCTGCTGATGATCCGTAACACCCTCGCGGGGCTGAACCAGGTGCCAGCGGAGGCCCGGGACGCGGCGCAGGGAATGGGATACGGCAGGTTCGGCCGGCTGCTGCGGATCGACCTTCCGCTCGCCCTACCCGGCATCATCACCGGTGTCCGCCTCGCCACCGTCTCCACCGTGGCGCTGGTCACGGTCGGCTCCCTGATCGGGTACGGCGGTCTGGGCGATCTGATCCTGACGGGCTTCCGGAACAACTTCTACAAGGCGGAGATCGTCACCGGGACGGTCCTCTCCGTGGGGCTGGCCTTGGTGCTCGACCTCGTACTGGCCGGGCTGGGGCGGCTGTTGACCCCATGGCTCTCCCGGCGGGCCGTCCGATGACCGCAGGCAGCTGGGCCATGATCACGGACATCGAGTGGGGCGACCAGACCCAGTCGGCCAGCCGTGAGCCCGAGGAGCGATCCGTGAGCCTGAGGAGCGAGTCGAGCCCGAGGAGCGATCCATGAGCCCGAGGAGCGAGTTGCGCCCGAGGAGTGAGCCGTGAGCCTGAGGAGCGAGCAGCGATGAATCCGATCGAGCAGGCGCTGGTGTGGCTCAACGATCCGTTGAACTGGACCAACCCGGGCGGCGTCCTCGACCGGCTCGGCGAGCACTTGGTCATCTCGGCGGTGGCGGTGGCGCTCGGTTGCCTGGTGGCCTGGCCGATCGGCCTGTGGCTCGGGCACATCGGTCGGGGCGGTGGCCTGGTGGTGCTGATCGCCAACCTGACCCTGGCCATTCCGACCATCGCACTGTTGACCATCCTTCCGTTGACCTTCCTCGGGTTCGGTCAGCCGCCGGTGATTATCGCGCTGGCGGTGTTCGCGGTGCCACCGTTGCTGGCGAACGCTTACACCGGGGTACGTCAGGTCGATCCCGAGACCCGGGACGCGGCCCGGGGGATGGGCCTGTCCGGTGGCCAGTTGCTGCGTCGGGTGGAACTGCCACTGGCGGTGCCCTTCCTCGCCGCTGGCTTCCGTACCGCTGCGGTGCAGGTGGTGGCGACCGCGGCGTTGGCCTCCTTCGTCAACGGCGGCGGCCTGGGGCAGATCATCAGCGCCGGGTTCGGGCTGGGCATCTCGGTCGGCGGCGGTCAGATCCTGGCTGGCGGGGTGCTGATAGCACTGCTGGCGCTCCTGGTCGAGCTACTTCTGGCGTTCGTCGAGCGGGTGGTCACCCCTCGCCCCCTACGCCGTACCCGGACCGCCGCCCGCGCCGACCAGCGGGCCGCGGATGCGGTGACTGGGCGCTGAGCGGAACAAACAGGCGTACCGGTCGATCCGCTTATCCGGCCAAGATTGCCCCGTTCGAGTAGGTGCGGCCGATTTTAGTGACGATCTGGTGACAACCTGGCGCTCCGCTGGCAACCTCGGTCGTGAGGATGTTTCGTGGAGGTCGCGGGCGTTTCTCACCTCAGCGCCCGTCGGACACGCGGCCGGCCCGGACTGGGTCGCGCCGGGACACGGAAGGCGGGCGGTCATGCGCGCGGGAACACGTTTGGTGATAGGTGCGGTGGGCGCGCTCGCCGCCGCGGGATTCCTTACCGGCTGTGGGGACGCCGGTTCCTCCGGTACCCAAGCTCCGGACACCGAGGCGGCCGGGGCCGGTTGTGCTCCGATTGCCGGCAGTCAACTCGTCGTCCTCACCGACGACAAGAAGCTCCAGAATGCCGACAACATCATCCCGGCGATCAACGCCAAGGCCGCCAACCCGGCGCTGATCGCGGCACTCGACAAGGTCTCGGCCACGCTCGACACCGAGAAAATGATCAAGCTCAACAAGGCGGTCGACATCGACCGTAAGACCCCGAAGGTCGCCGCCGAGGAGTTTGCCACCGCCAACGACCTGACCGCCGGCCTCGCCAAGGGGCCGGGCGGGTCGATCGTCGTCGGTGCGGCCAACTTCAAGGAGAGCCAGATCCTCGGTGACCTGTACCGGATCGTGCTCACCGCCGCCGGCTACCAGGTCGAGGTCCAGCAGATCGGTAACCGCGAGCTGTACGCCCAGGCGCTGGAGAAGGGCGAGATCCAGGTGGTGCCGGAGTACGCCGCCACGATGGCGGACTTCCTCAACGGGAAGCTCAACGGGGCCAACGCGCCGGCGGTCTCCGACCCAGACGTGGACAAGACCGTCACCGGCCTTCGGGCCTTGGGTGAGAAGAGCGGTCTCGTCTTCGGCGCCCCATCCGCCGCGCAGACCCAGAACGCCTTTGCGGTAACCCGGGAGTTCGCCGACAAGTACGGCGTACGAACGCTCTCGGAACTGGCTGCCAAGTGCTCCGGCAAGGCCACCGTGCTGGCCGGACCGCCGGAGTGTCCGCAGCGCCCCAAGTGCCAGGCCGGGCTGGTTCAGGTCTACGACTTCAAGGCCGGTTCGTTCAGCTCCCTCGACGCGGGCGGCCCGCAGACCCAGTCCGCCCTGAAGACCGGAAAGGCCAGCGTTGGCCTGGTCTTTTCCACCGATGGCACCCTCGCCACCAGCTGATTGACTCGTCGGCCGGTCGCCGAGGACCGGCCGACGACTGGGGCCGACGCGCGGCCGGTACCACCCGTGGTGCCGGCCGCGTTTCGCGTCATTCAGGAACTGTGGGTAGGCTCCATTTCCATGCCTTCCCCGGAAGCCATCGAAAAGTCGCGCCGTAAACCACTGCTCACCATGCTCTTCTGGGCCGGTGTCGGGCTGGCCCCGATCGCGGCGTTGTTGCTGCTGGTGGCGGATGGAAACGCGGTGCTGCGGATTGCCGCCGTGCTGGCCATCCTCACCGTCGTGCTGATCGGGTTGTCGATCGCGTTGCGCCCCTCGGCCGATGCGCTGCGTGACGAACTTGAGGAACTGGTCTTCGACGAGATCGAGGAACTGCGCGGGAGCCTCCGCAAGGACATCGAGACCGCGGCCCGCGCGACGCACAAGGCGTTCGGCGAGAAGCTGCAGGTCCTCTACCAGAGCGTCGAGGCGTCACGGGGCCCCCACGACCAGGTCCGGCCCGGTCGAGGAGAGCCGCTGGAGGCCCACGGAGCAGCCAAACCGGCCAGGGTCGGCCACCAGGCCGGGTCGGTAGCGGTCCCGACCCAGTACGGTTCGGCCGGTGCCCACAACGGGGCACCAGGAGCGGACGTACCGGGTGGGCTCGGCGGAGCGGTTGCCGGGCCGTCCCGGACAGGTCGGCGGGCCGCTGCCTCGACAGATGTCCCGCCAGCGAGGCAGCACGTGCCGTCGGCGGCGGTCCGGCCCGCCGAAGAGGCCTCGCCGGCCGCTCGGCAGGCCGCCGTCGGCCCGCACGAGCCCGACACCGGCAACGTCTACGGCGGTGGCAACACCTACGGCGGTAGCACCTACGGCGGCAGGGGGCAGCGCCACGGCACCGCCGACGACTGGTCCGAGTCGCCGTCTCGGGGCCGGCGCGCCGGCGGTCCGGACGAGGGCCCCTGGCCCGACCAGCGTGCCGAGGACCGACCGAGCGCGGCCGGCCCAGGAGCCGGTCGGTACGGCCGTGACGAGGACACACCCGAAGAGGATGGCTACTGGTCGAGCCTGCGCCCCGGCGGCCAACGGTCGGGTGGCCACCGGACCGTGGCCGAGCCGAGCGGGCCGGTCGGACCACGGCCGCCGACCTGGGACGGGCCGGATCGGGATCCGTTGCGTTCCCGCCGTGCCGGCGACGACGAAGCGTACGGCTATCCACCGCTGGACGACGTACCTCGGGCCGGGGGGGCCCGCCGGGTGGAGGGCGGTCCTGGCACCGACCGGAGCCAGGGGCCGCCAGACGACACCCGCTGGCGCTGACTACGGCGGCTCGGTTGGCGCTGACCAGCGCGGCTCACTGAGCCGGTCAGCGTAGGACAGCTACTTGTCGATGTCGCCCACGACGAAGAACATCGAACCGAGGATGGCAATCAGGTCCGGCACCAGGCAGCCCGGAAGCAGTGTGGCGAGCGCCTGCACGTTGGCGTACGACGCGGTGCGCAGCTTGAGCCGCCACGGGGTCTTCTCGCCCCGGGAGACGAGGTAGTAGCCGTTGATGCCGAGCGGATTCTCGGTCCACGCGTAGGTGTGCCCCTCCGGGGCCTTCACCACCTTCGGCAGGCGGACGTTCACCGGGCCGGTCAACTGGTCCACCCGGTCGAGGCACTGCTCGGCGAGGTCGAGCGAGACGTACACCTGGTCGAGCAGCACCTCGAACCGGGCATGACAGTCGCCGGTCGTACGGTTCACCAACGGCACGTCCAGCGACCCGTACGCCAGATAGGGATCGTCGCGGCGCAGGTCGAGGTCGAGACCGGAGGCGCGGCCGACCGGGCCGGAGGCCCCGAACGCGGCGGCCTGCTCGGCGGTGAGCACCCCCACCCCGACGGTACGGGCCAGGAAGATCTCGTTACGCCGGATCACGTTGTCCAGGTCCGGCATCCGCCGGCGGACCTCGCCGATCGCCTCTCGGGCCCGGCGGGTCCACCCGGCCGGAACCTCCTCCTTGAGCCCACCGATCCGGTTGAACATGTAGTGGATCCGGCCTCCGCTGGCCTCCTCCATCACCGCCTGGAGCGTCTCGCGCTCGCGGAACGCGTAGAACATCGGCGTGATCGCGCCGATCTCCATGGGGTAGGAGCCGAGGAACATCAGGTGGTTGAGCACCCGGTTCAGCTCGGCCAGCGCGGTACGTAGCCAGATCGCCCGCTCCGGCACCTCGATGCCCATCAGCCGTTCGACGGCGAGCACCACGCCCAGCTCGTTGGAGAAGGCGGAGAGCCAGTCGTGCCGGTTGGCCAGCACGAGGATCTGCCGGTAGTCGCGTACCTCGAAGAGCTTCTCCGCGCCCCGGTGCATGTAGCCGACGATGGGCTCGCAGGAGACCACCCGCTCGCCGTCCAGCACCAGTTTGAGCCGGAGTACCCCGTGCGTGGACGGGTGCTGTGGCCCGATGTTGAGCACCATGTCGGTGCCGAGCTGCTGCCGGTCGTCGGAGATACCGGCGACCAGACCCGCTCCGGTGCCGACGGTCAACTCGCGCAGCGCTCCGGTCTCGGTGGTCATGTCCGCCATCGTGCCATGAGCGTCGCCGGGTCCACACCGACCGGCTGGAGCAGCCACCAGTGGCCGCCGAGGCCGGCCGGGTCGGTCAGTTCGGCCACCGCCGAGGCGGCGGCCAGCGCTCGGACGTAGCCGGCGGGGTCGGTGCTGGCCAGCGCCAGCGGGGGGCGTCCGCCGTCGGCCCCGAGCGCCCGCATCGCCTCCCGCTGGGTGAGCAGCGTGTACGGCAGCCCGGCCGCCACTGAGCCGGCCGCCGCCGCCGAGTCGATGGCGACGTGCGCGGTGATGTCCCGGGACCCGTCCGGGATCGGTGGCACCTGCCGGCCGCCCAGGAAGCCGGTGAGGCTCCCGCCCGCCGGCCGGTTTCCGGCCAGGTGGCCGTAGTCGACGCAGAGCGCCAGCCCTCGGTGGATCCGGGCCACCGCCCCGGCCCAGGCGATGTCCCGGGACAGGCCCAGCTCGGCTCGCCCGCCCGGTGCCTCCGGCCACCAGGTGGCCAGCCACTCGGCCTCGGCCGGATCGACCGCCGGACCCGGCGACTCGACCCCGGACGTCGGATCGACCATGAGCCGTCGCCAGCCGGCGGTCTCGCCCACCGACTCGCTTACGGCCGACTCGCTTCTGGCCGGGTCGCTTACGGCTGACTCGTTTCCGGTCGGGTCGCCCGCCGCAGGTGGCCTACTCGCGGCTGGGTCGCTCGGCGTGGCCGATCCGGTCGTGACCGGTTGCCGCGGTACGGGTTCGACCACGTCGAGAGGTACGTTGTCCAGCCACTCGGTGGCGAGTAACAGACCGGTCACCCCGTCGGGCGGGACATCGCGCCACTCGATCTCCGCCGGCAGCGGCTCCGGTCGGGGAGCGAGTTCCACGGCGGTCAGCCGGAGCCGGCGGCGCAGCCCGGACGGGGCGTACCCGACCAGGGCGGTGAGCAACTCGCCCCGACCCGCGCCGACGTCGACCACATCCAGTCGGTCGGGCCGGCCGAGTGCCTCGTCCAACTGGTCGAGCACCCGGAGCATCGCCGTCGCGAACGCGGGAGAGGCGTGCACGCTGGTCCGGAAGTGTGCCGCCGGTCCGGCACCGCCGACGAAGAAGCCGTCCGGTCCGTACAGCGCGGTGGCCATCGCATTCCGCCAGGTGAGGGGCATCACCAGAGGCTACGGGCTGACCGGTGACGCCGGACGGTCCCAGGCCGGCGGCGGACCCGCAGCGGTGGTGAAGGTTTTCACACATCCTTGTCTGGCTTCCGCGCGGGCGGAGCATACTTGCGATCGACCGGTACCCACTCCCGAGGACTGGATCATCGCTATGAACGCACCGCTGCGTCCGCTTCCGGCTGGCTCCAGCGGGGCCACCATGTCGGCCGGTGCACCTTCGGTCGACCAGGACCGCCCCGGCCGCCATCTCACCACCGGCGTGATCGGTGCCGGTCGGGTGGGCGCGGTGCTCGCCGCCGCGCTGGGTCGTACCGGCCATCCGATCGTCGCAGCCTCGGGGCTCTCCACCGCCGCCCGGACCCGGATCGCCCAACTGCTACCCGGGACCGTCAATCTCCCCGCCGACGAGGTGGCCCGGGCCGCGACCGATCTGCTGGTGATCGCGGTACCGGACGATTCACTCGCCTCGGTGGTGACCGGACTGGCCGAGGTGGGGGCGCTGCGACCGGGGCAGGTCGTACTGCACACCTCCGGTGCCCACGGGCTGACCGTGCTGGAACCGGCGGTGCGGGTCGGGGCCCGGCCGCTGGCCGTACACCCGGCGATGACGTTCACCGGTACCGCCGACGACCTGGCCCGACTGCCCGGCATCTCGTACGGCGTGACCGCCCCCGCCGAGCTACGTCCGTTCGCCGCTCGCCTGGTCGCCGACCTGGGTGGCGTACCGGAGTGGGTGGCGGAACGGGACCGGGCGCTCTATCACGCGGCACTGGCCCACGGGGCGAACCACCTGGTCACCCTCGTCAACGAGGCGGCGGACCGGCTGCGTGACGCGGGGGTGGCGGACCCGGTGAAGGTGCTCGGCCCGCTGCTGGGGGCGGCCCTGGAGAACGCGTTGCGGCTCGGCGATGCGGCGCTGACCGGCCCGGTCTCGCGGGGTGACGCCGGCACCGTGGCACGGCACCTGGACCGACTCGCCGGCACCGCACCGGAGTCGGTTCCCGGCTACCTGGCGCTGGCCCGGCGGACCGCCGACCGGGCGATCGCCGCCGGGCGGCTCCGGCCCGCCGACGCCGAGTCGCTGCTGGAGGTACTGGCCAACCGGCACCGGGAAGCGGTGCCATGAGCGAGGCGGAACGGGGGCATCAGTGGACATGATGTGCGCGATGACGAGCGGACCCGGTGCGGCATGACCGAGGTCGTACGGACCCGGGCCGAACTGGCCGGCCGGCGGGCCGAGCTGACGGGCACCGTCGCGGTGGTGATGACCATGGGGGCCCTGCACACCGGTCACGAGTCGTTGCTGCGGGCGGCCAGGGAACGCGCCGACCACGTGCTGGCGACGATCTTCGTCAACCCGCTCCAGTTCGGTCCGAACGAGGACTTCGATCGGTATCCCCGTACCCTCGACACCGACCTGGAGGTCTGCCGCCGGGCCGGGGTCGACCTGGTCTTTGCACCGCCCCGGGCCGAGATGTACCCGTACGGCGAGCCCACCGTCCGGGTCGATCCGGGTGTCCCCGGCGGCGACCTGGAGGGGGGTAGCCGGCCAGGGTTCTTCGAGGGCGTCCTGACCGTGGTGCTGAAGCTGTTCCATCTGGTCCAGCCGGACCTGGCGTTCTTCGGTGAGAAGGACTACCAGCAGTTGACGCTGATCCGCCGGATGGTCCGGGACCTGGACGTGCCGGTGGAGATCGTCGGGGTGCCCACGGTCCGGGAGTCGGACGGGTTGGCGCTCTCCAGCCGCAACCGTTATCTCTCACCAGAGCAGCGGCGGGCGGCGTTGTTGCTCTCGGCGGCGTTGCAGGCTGGTGTGGCGGCGGCCGAGGCCGGCGCGGACGGCGAAGGCGTCCTCGCCGCCGGACACCGGGTCTTCGCCGACGCTCCGGCCGATGTCCGGCTGGACTATCTGGCCTTGACCAACCCAGATCTGGAGCCGGGGCCTGAGAACGGACCGGCGCGGTTACTGGTGGCGGCCTGGGTCGGCGACACCCGCCTGATCGACAACCTGGCCGTCGAACTCGGTCCGAACCCATTGTCCGCACTGAATGCCTGATCGACGAGAAGGAATGCTGATGTTCCGCACCATGTTGAAGTCGAAGATCCACCGGGCCACGGTGACCCAGGCGGATCTGCACTACGTCGGCTCGGTCACGGTGGACGCGGATCTGCTCGATGCCGCCGACCTGATTCCGGGCGAGCAGGTGGCCATCGTGGACATCACCAACGGTGCCCGGCTGGAGACGTACGTGATCCCGGGCGAACGGGGCAGCGGGGTGATCGGGATCAACGGTGCCGCCGCCCACCTGGTGCACCCCGGTGACCTGGTCATCCTGATCTCCTACGGGCAGATGGACGACGCCACCGCGCGGTCGTACCAGCCGAGGATCGTGCATGTCGACGCCGACAACCGGATCATCGACCTGGGCGCCGACCCCGCCGAGGCGGTGCCCGGCATGACGGGTGATCCGGTACGCAGCGACCTCGCCCTCACGAATTGAGGTTAGGAAGGGACCCTTCCTATCGTTTTCTGTATGGGAAGGGTCCTTCCTAAACTCATGGCACATCGGCCAGACTCGCATGGCTGTCGTAGGCTGCAAGAGGTTTGGACCGTGCCCTTGGGGGAGGAACACCATGCGTCGCTGGTTGACCACTGTGGCTCTGGCCGGTACGGCCGGTCTGCTGCTGACCGCCTGTGGGGCTCCCGGCGGGGCGGACGGTGACCTGGTCGACGACTGGGCCGCGCTGCCCGAGCTGACCTCCTTCACTCCGCCGGCCGAGGTCTGCCACGACGAGAGCAGCTTCGACGACACCCCGAGCGCCGCCGACTTCGCCCCGGTCGACTGCTCCGCCAAGCATCGCCAGGAGACCATCTACGTCGGCAAGTTCACCGGTGACTCCAGTTCTTCGCCCGAGGACGACTCGGCCGAGTTCCAGGCCGCCTACGCCGAGTGCGACGCCAAGGCGACCGAGTACGTCGGGGCCCAGTGGCGGGACGGCCGGCTCTGGCTCACGGTGGCCAAGCCGACGAGCCAGGCGTGGTCCGGTGGGGCCCGCTGGTTCCGGTGCGACCTGATCGAGGTGGCCGAGGTCGACGGTGACAAGGATCCGGAGAGTCGGACCGGCAGCCTGAAGGGGGCCCTGGCCAGCCCGTCCCCGCTCAGCCTCGGCTGCTATCAGAGCAAGACCGTCTCCGGACGCATCGACACGATGACCCCGACCGAGTGCACCCAGGCGCACAACACCGAGTACGTCGGTACCTGGCAGGCCCCGGAGATGTCGTACCCGACGAAGGACAGTGACTGGAGCCGGTTCTACGACGAGTGCCGCAAGGTGGTGGCCGAGTACGTCGACCTGCCGTCGGATGACAAACTGCGGTACCGCACCGGGGTGGTGGCGCTGGCCGGAGGCTCGACGGGATGGAAGATGGGCAACCGGGGCGTGCGCTGCTTCCTGTGGCTCAGCGACCGTACGCTGACCAAATCGCTCAAGGATGCCGGCTCTTCCGCACTGCCGATCCGGTAGCGCGCTGGCCCACTTTCTCTGCCCCCGCCCATCCGGCCACCGGGTGGGCGGGGTTCACTGTGGGGATGCACCTGCCGACCCTCGACCTACCCGCGTTGCCCACCCTGCTTGCGGCACCAGCACCCGGCTGGGTGGAGACCACCGACGTGGTCGTGATCGGATCGGGTATCGCCGGACTCACCGCCGCTCTGAACCTGCGCGAGGCGGGTCTGCACGTCACGGTCGTGACCAAGGTCAACATTGACGACGGCTCGACCCGCTGGGCGCAGGGTGGCATCGCGGCCGTACTGGATCCACTGGACACCCCGGCTGCGCACGCCCTGGACACGGAGATCGCTGGCGTCGGGCTCTGCGACCCGGCAGCGGTGCAGGTGCTGGTGGCCGAAGGGCCGACCAGGCTGCGCGAGTTGATGCGGGTCGGCGCGGAGTTCGACCGCCACCCGGACGGCTCGCTGATGCTGACCCGGGAGGGCGGACACCGGGCCAACCGGATCGTGCACGCCGGTGGTGACGCGACCGGTGCCGAGGTCCAACGTGCCCTGCACGCCGCGGTCGGGCGGGACCCCTGGATCCGGCTGTTCGAGCACGCCCTCGTCCTCGACCTGCTGCGCGCCCCCGGCGCCGGACCGGACCAGCCCGGTCGGGCCTGCGGCATCACCCTGCACGTGCTCGGCGAGGGCAGCGAGGACGGGGTGGGTGCGATCCTCGCCCGGGCGGTCGTACTGGCCACGGGCGGGATGGGGCAGGTCTTCGCGGCGACCACCAATCCGGCGGTCTCCACCGGTGACGGAGTGGCGCTGGCGATGCGCGCCGGTGCCGCCGTGACCGACGTGGAGTTCGTGCAGTTCCACCCGACGGCCCTGGTCCGGTCGGCTGCCGCGACCGGCGGGGCGGACGGGTCGGCTGCCGCGAGTAGCTTGCCGAACGGGCCGGACGCGGCGCAGCAGCCCCTGGTGTCGGAGGCGCTACGGGGTGAGGGCGCGTATCTGGTCGACGGGGACGGTAAGCGGTTCATGGTCGGCCAGCACGAGTTGGCCGAGTTGGCTCCCCGGGACATCGTGGCGAAGGGCATCCACCGGGTGATGCTGGCCGACAACGTCGATCACGTCTATCTGGATGCACGGCACCTGGGCGGGGAGTTCCTCGACCAGCGATTCCCCACGATCGTCGCCTCCTGTCGGGCCATCGGGGTCGACCCGGCCGCCGACCTGATCCCGGTCGCGCCGGCCGCGCACTACGCCTCCGGTGGGGTCCGTACCGACCTGGTTGGCCGCACCTCGATCCCCGGGCTGTACGCCTGCGGTGAGGTCGCGTGCACGGGCGTACACGGGGCGAACCGGCTGGCCAGCAACTCGCTGCTGGAAGGGTTGGTCTTCGCCCGGCGGATCGCCCAGGACATCGCCCGGGACCTGCCGCCGCAGGTCGACCCGGCCCCGGGCGGGGCCTGGCAGGGCGGCTCGGGTTCGGTGGTGGACCCGGCGATCCGTCCCGGGCTGGCCCGCGCCATGACCCGGGGCGCGGGGGTGCTCCGGTCCGCCGACTCGTTGCGCATGACGGCCGCCGAGCTGATCGCCCTCGGGCAGCGGCGGGGACGGCCGAAGACCGCGAGCTGGGAGGCGACCAACCTGCTCACCGTGGCCTCGGCGTTGGTGGCTGCCGCGTACGCCCGGCAGGAGACCCGGGGCTGCCACTGGCGGGAGGACTTCCAGGCGGCGGACGACGGGTGGCTTGGTCATCTGGTGGGTTCGATCGGAGCGGACGGCATGTTGGGGCAGGATTGGGAGGCGGCGCGGTGAAGAAGTCCACGGTGGAGGCATTGCAGGCCGGAGGGCTCGTCCCGGCGGACGTCGAGGCGATCGTGCGCGGGGCGCTGGCCGAGGACCTCGGTCCGGATCTGGTCGACGTGACCAGCCTTGCGACGATCCCGATGGACCAGGTCGACATGGCTGAGGTGGTGGCGCGGGCCGACGGGGTGGTGGCCGGGCTGGCCGTGGCGGCGGCGGTGTTCGAGCTGGCGCACGAGCTGACCTCGACGGCGGCATTCGAGCTGCCGGCGACCGACCGTACCGTCGAGGTGGTGGTCGAGGCCCGCGACGGCGCGCGGGTGGCGCGCGGCGACGTGCTGGCCACGGTGACCGGCCCGACCCGGTCGTTGCTGACCGCCGAGCGGACGGCGCTCAACCTGCTCAGCCGGATGTCCGGCGTGGCGACCCACACCCGGGCCTGGGCCGACGAGCTGGCCGGTACCAAGGCGATGGTGCTGGACACCCGCAAGACCACCCCGGGTCTACGGACCCTGGAGAAGTACGCGGTACGGGCCGGCGGCGGCACCAACAAGCGGATGGGCCTCTACGACGTCGCGATGATCAAGGACAACCACAAACTCGCGGCTGGTGGCATCGCACCCGCCTACCATCGGGTGCGTCAGATGTTCCCCCAGGTGCCGATCCAGGTGGAGGTCACCACTACGGCGGAGGCGGTCGAGGCGGTAGAGGCGGGGGCGAACTTCCTGCTCTGCGACAACATGGACCCGGCCCAGCTCCGCGAGGTGGTGGCGGCGGTGGGTGACCGGGCCGAGCTGGAGGCCACCGGCGGGTTGACCCTGGACCGGGCGGCCGAGTACGCCGCGACCGGCGTGGACTACCTGTCCGTCGGGGCGCTGACCCATTCGTCGCCTATCTTGGACATCGCTTTGGACCTCAGGCCCCGGGACTGACGCATGCTGCTGTGTATCGACATCGGTAACACCAATACCGTCCTGGCGACCTTCGACGGTGACAAGCTCGTCCACTCCTGGCGGATCAAGACCGACGCCCGGTCGACCGCCGACGAGCTGGGTCTCAAGTTGCGTGGGTTACTCGCCAGTGACGCGGTGGAGATCACCGGGGTGGCGGCCTGTTCCACCGTCCCGGCGGCGTTGCGCTCGCTGCGCAGCATGCTCGCCCGCTACTACGGCGACCTGCCCAACGTGATCGTCGAGCCGGGGGTGAAGACCGGTGTGCAGTTGGCCATCGACAACCCCAAGGAGGTCGGTGCCGACCGGGTGGTGAACACCCTGGCCGCGCACACTCTCTTCGGTGGCCCGTCGATCGTGGTCGACTTCGGCACGACCACCAACTTCGACGTGATCAGCGCCCGGGGTGAGTTCCTCGGTGGTGCGTTCGCACCCGGTATCGAAATCTCCTTCGACGCGCTCGCCGCCCGGGCCGCCCAGCTGCGCAAGGTGGAGGCGACCAAGCCTCGGTCGGTAATCGGCAAGAACACGGTGGAGTGTCTCCAGGCCGGTCTGTACTTCGGCTTTGCCGGTCAGGTCGACCGGATCGTGGAGCGGATGATCGAGGAACTCGGTGGTGGGGTGCGGGCGGTGATCGCCACCGGCGGTCTGGCCTCGCTGGTGGCCGGCGAGTGCCGCACGATCACCCACCACGAGCCGATGATCACCTTGATCGGGCTGCGGATGGTCTACGAGCGCAACACCTGACCACGCGTGCCACGGCACTCCTAGCGCCGACGGGCCCGGAAGCAGGTGGTCCGGTACGGCAGTTCGAACGTCTCCCGTCCGGCCAGGTCCGGGTGGCTCGTGGCGAGGTCCCGGACCGCCTGCTCGACCTGTTGTCGTCGCTGGGGCGTGGCGGTGAGGTAGTACGAGCGGGTGGTGATCATTCCGACCAGGCTCTCCACCGTGTGGGTGGTGCAGTGGCGGAACTCGGCCCGCTCGACCGGGCCGAACCGGTCACTGAAGGAGTGGATCGTCGGGGCATCGTCCCGGATACCCCGCTCGGCGGCTGTGTCTCGCTCGGCCTCTGCGTCCCGATCGGCCTCTGCGTCCCGATCGGCCCTTGTATCCGGTTCGAGCCGGTCGAAGACCGCGGTGAGAGCGGCCACCCACGGTACGGTTTCGTCGCGACTGTTCCAGATAGTGCCAAACGTTCCGCCTGTCCGGATCAGCCGTGCGGCCTCGGCGTGTGCTCGCTCCCGGTCGAACCAGTGGTACGCCTGCCCGGCGACGATCGCGTCGACCGTCCCGTCGGCGACCGGTATCGCCTCCGCCGCCCCAGGAAGCGCTGTCGTGCCCGGGGTGGCGAGGTCGTAGGCGGCCGCCGCGCCGCCGAAGGACATTGCCGCCGCTTGATCGATCATGGGCGCGAGGTTATCCCGATGACCGCCGCCAAGGCATTTGAGTACGCTCGGACCCTGACCCCACCGAATTCTTCTGCCAAGGAAGCGTGCCGTGACCGAGCGAACCGCCGTGCCAGTCGACCCCGCCGATGATCTCCCTGAGCAGATGCGGATCCGCCGGGAGAAGCGGGACCGCCTGCTCGCTGACGGCGTCGAGGCGTACCCGGTGGGCTATCCGCGTACTGCCACGCTGGCCGAGATCCGGGCCCGGTACGCCGACCTACCGACCGACACCGCCACCGGGGACGTGGTCTCCCTCACCGGCCGGGTGATCTTTCAGCGCAACACCGGCAAGCTGTGCTTCGCGACCCTGCGGGACGGCGACGGCACAGAGCTGCAGGCGATGTTCTCGCTGGACAAGGTCGGTGCCGAGCGGCTGGAGGAGTGGAAGCGTCAGGTGGATCTCGGCGATCACGTCGGGGTCACCGGCGAGGTGATCAGTAGCCGACGCGGCGAGTTGTCCGTACTTGCCAACTCCTGGGCGATTACCGCGAAGGCGTTGCGGCCATTGCCGGTGGCGCACAAGCCGCTCAGCGAGGAGGCCCGGGTCCGGCAGCGGTACGTCGACTTGATCGTTCGCCCGCAGGCGCGAGAGATGGTGCGGACCCGGGCGACGACCGTACGCAGCCTCCGTGACTCGCTGCATGCCCGGAGTTTCATGGAAGTTGAAACCCCGATGCTCCAGCTGGTCCATGGTGGGGCCGCCGCCCGACCATTCGTGACGCACAGCAATGCGCTCGACACCGATCTGTATCTCCGAATCGCCCCCGAGCTTTTCCTCAAGCGGGCGGTGGTCGGTGGCATCGACCGGGTCTTCGAGATCAACCGCAACTTCCGTAATGAAGGGGTCGACTCTTCACACTCTCCCGAGTTCGCGATGCTCGAGGTGTACGAGGCATACGGTGACTACGACACCATGGCCGCCCTGACCCGGGAACTCGTGCAGGAAGCCGCCCTCGCGGTCGCCGGGTCGCATGTCGTGACGCACGCCGACGGCACCGAACTGGACCTGGGTGGCCAGTGGCGATCGGTGACCCTCTACGGCGTGCTCTCCGAGGCGCTCGGTGAAGAGGTGACAGTGCGGACCGACCGAGCCCGCCTCGTGCAGTACGCCGAAAAGGTGGGGCTCTCGGTCGACCCGAAGTGGGGACCGGGCAAGCTCGCCGAGGAGCTTTTCGAGGAACTGGTCGTACCGGGGTTGCGGGAGCCCACGTTCGTGCGGGACTACCCGGAGGAGACCAGCCCGCTCACCCGCGGCCACCGCGACCAGCCCGGGCTAACTGAGAAATGGGATCTGTACGTCCTTGGATTTGAGTTGGGAACGGCCTACTCGGAGCTTGTCGACCCCGTCGTGCAGCGGCAACGGCTGGTGGCCCAAGCCCAGCTCGCGGCGCGGGGCGACGATGAGGCGATGCGCCTGGACGAGGACTTTCTGCGGGCGATGGAGTACGGAATGCCGCCGTCCGGCGGCATGGGAATGGGAATCGACCGACTTCTGATGGCCCTGACCGGGCTCGGAATTCGGGAAACGATCCTCTTCCCGTTGGTCCGCGCGGAGTAGTCACCCCGTTCTTGTTGCGTAGTTTCCGGGTCCTATTGACTTGCTGCGCATCTAAAGCGCTATTGTGCTCTTGTTTGCGGGAGAACCTGCTCGAAAGGAACGTGGCACGTGGCCAAGCAGATCATTCACAAGCTGGTCGATGACCTGGACGGCGGAGACGCGGACGAGACCGTCAAGTTCTCGCTCGACGGCGTTCAGTATGAGATCGACCTCTCGGACAAGAACGCCGAGAAATTGCGGGAGCTATTTGCCCCGTACGTGACAGCCGGCTCGAAGGTGGGCCGCGGTGGTGTGGTCATCGGTGGCCGGGCTGCCCGGGGCCGCGGCGGGGCCACTGCCGACCGGGAGCAGAACAAGGCGATCCGGGCGTGGGCCAAGAAAGAAGGGCGGGAGATCTCCGACCGTGGGCGAATCCCGCAGGAGATCGTCGACGAGTACCACGCCAAGGCCGGCCGCTGAGTCGAATACGACCGACCGGGGCTACGCCGGATCCGGAACGCGGGTGAGCCGCACCGGGTCCGGCGTTGGTTTTTTCATATCCGTCCGGCGGCATCCACTGGTCCGGGCGACCGCCCGGCCAGCCTTGGCCCCGGGCAAACCGGGCCTGACCCGGCCATGACCCAGCCTTGATCCACTCGGCCTGCCGTGCCCCGGGCCCGATCCGGTCGCGCCCACGGGGACGGGAAGGATCCCGGCCAGTCCGGCGTTATCCACAACCAGTGGAGAGTTCATCCACAGCCTGTGGACGAGGGTCGGCGGCGCTGGCGAGCGTTCGTACCGCAGGTCGAATTTCGCTCTGCGCGTACAGCCGGGGGTCGAGGAACACCCGCTGAGCGCGGACAGTTGGCTAAAACATCGTCGTACAAGGCTCGATCGGGCGCGCAGGGCATCGGACGAGTCGGTCCACGGCGATAGAGTAAGGGAGCGCGGGCGTCCGTCCTGGACGCCTGGGCACTGGCCCCGCCAAGAACACTGGCGCACGGCACGTGAGGAGCACGAGGGCATGTTCGAGCGGTTCACCGACCGAGCGCGACGGGTTGTCGTCCTGGCCCAGGAAGAGGCCCGGATGCTCAACCACAACTACATCGGTACGGAACACATCCTGTTGGGTCTCATCCACGAGGGTGAGGGCGTGGCGGCCAAGGCTCTGGAGAGCCTGGGCATCTCCCTGGAGGGCGTCCGCCAGCAGGTGGAAGAGATCATCGGTCAGGGCCAGCAGGCACCGAGTGGGCACATCCCGTTCACGCCCCGGGCCAAGAAGGTGCTGGAGCTGTCGCTGCGCGAGGCGCTACAGCTCGGCCACAACTACATCGGTACGGAGCACATCCTGCTCGGTCTGATCCGGGAGGGCGAGGGCGTCGCGGCCCAGGTGCTGGTGAAGCTCGGTGCCGACCTGAACCGGGTGCGTCAGCAGGTGATCCAGCTGCTCTCGGGCTACCAGGGCAAGGAGCCCGCAGCCGCCGGTACGGCATCGGGTGAGGCCGCGCCGTCGACGTCGCTGGTGCTCGACCAGTTCGGTCGTAACCTGACCCAGGCTGCCCGGGAGGGCAAGCTCGACCCGGTGATCGGGCGGGAGAAGGAGATCGAGCGGGTCATGCAGGTGCTGTCCCGCCGCACCAAGAACAACCCCGTGTTGATCGGTGAGCCCGGCGTGGGTAAGACCGCCGTGGTGGAGGGCCTGTCCCAGAAGATCATCAAGGGCGAGGTGCCGGAGACGCTGAAGGACAAGCAGCTCTACACCCTGGACCTGGGTGCCCTGGTGGCCGGTTCGCGCTACCGGGGTGACTTCGAGGAGCGCCTCAAGAAGGTGCTCAAGGAGATCCGTACCCGGGGCGACATCATCCTCTTCATCGACGAGATTCACACGTTGGTCGGGGCGGGTGCCGCGGAGGGCGCGATCGACGCGGCGAGCATCCTCAAGCCGATGCTGGCCCGCGGTGAGCTGCAGACCATCGGTGCGACGACCCTCGACGAATACCGTAAGCACCTGGAGAAGGACGCCGCGCTGGAGCGCCGGTTCCAGCCGATCCAGGTGGGTGAGCCGTCCCTGGCGCACACCATCGAGATCCTCAAGGGGCTGCGGGACCGTTACGAGGCCCACCACCGGGTCTCCATCACCGACGCTGCCCTCGTGGCGGCGGCGACCCTGGCCGACCGGTACATCTCCGACCGGTTCCTGCCGGACAAGGCGATCGACCTGATCGACGAGGCCGGTGCCCGGATGCGGATCCGCCGGATGACCGCTCCGCCAGACCTGCGGGACTTCGACGAGCGCATCGCCCAGGTGCGCCGTGACAAGGAGTCGGCGATCGACGCGCAGGACTTCGAGCGGGCCGCGCAGCTGCGGGACAAGGAGAAGCAGCTGCTGGGTCAGAAGGCGCAGCGGGAGAAGGAGTGGAAGGCCGGCGACCTGGACGTGGTGTCCGAGGTCGACGACGAGCAGATCGCCGAGGTCCTGGCCAACTGGACCGGCATCCCGGTCTACAAGCTGACCGAGGAGGAGACCGCTCGACTGCTGCGCATGGAGGACGAGCTGCACAAGCGGGTCGTCGGCCAGCTGGACGCGGTGAAGGCGGTGTCGAAGGCGATCCGGCGTACCCGTGCCGGTCTGAAGGACCCGAAGCGGCCGTCCGGCTCGTTCATCTTCGCCGGCCCGTCCGGGGTCGGTAAGACCGAGCTGTCCAAGGCCCTGGCCGAGTTCCTGTTCGGTTCCGAGGACGCGCTGATCCAGCTCGACATGTCCGAGTTCCACGACCGCTACACCGTGTCTCGGCTGGTGGGTGCACCTCCCGGCTACGTCGGCTACGACGAGGGTGGCCAGCTGACCGAGAAGGTGCGGCGTCGGCCGTTCTCGGTGGTCCTGTTCGACGAGATCGAAAAGGCCCACCCCGACGTGTTCAACACCCTGCTCCAGATTCTCGAAGACGGTCGGCTCACCGACGGTCAGGGTCGCATCGTGGACTTCAAGAACACGGTGATCATCCTGACCACCAACCTGGGCACCCGCGACGTTGCCAAGGCTGTGTCGCTGGGCTTCCAGGCATCGGAGGACCAGGAGTCCAACTACGAGCGGATGAAGCAGAAGGTCAACGACGAGCTGAAGCAGCACTTCCGGCCGGAGTTCCTCAACCGGATCGACGACACGATCGTGTTCCACCAGCTCAACCAGGACGAGATCCTGTCGATCGTGGACATCATGATCCAGCGGATCGAGACCCAGCTCCGTAACAAGGACATGGGTCTGGAGTTGACCGACAACGCCAAGAAGTACCTGGCGAAGAAGGGCTTCGATCCGGTGCTGGGTGCCCGGCCGCTGCGCCGGACGATCCAGCGGGACATCGAGGACAACCTCTCCGAGCGGATCCTGTTCAACGAGTTGACCCCGGGGCAGATCGTGGTCGTCGACTGCGAGGGTGACCCCGAGGACATCGACAAGTCCAAGCTCGTGTTCCGAGGTGCGGACAAGCCGATCGACGTCCCGGACGCGGTGCCCGCCGATCTCGGTGCCACTGCTGGGGCCGACGAGTAGTCGACAGTCCCACGACTAGTCGACAGTCCCACGAGTAGTCAGCAGGACGACGACTAGTCGACAGGACAGCGTTACAGAAGGTCCCCGTGACCGGAGCCCGTGCACACCGCGCGGCTCCCGGCCACGGGGACCTTCACGTCTGGGGGCCTTCACGTCTGGGGGCCTTCACGTCTGGGGCGTTGCCGTCCCGGTCATCTCCCCGGCCAGCGCGAACCGGTCGTCGATCCGTTCCACCAGACCATCGTCGATCAGGCTGGCCAGTGCCCGGGCGCGCTGCGTCGCATCCGCCCAGACGAGGTCCAACCGGTCCCGGGCCACCGGGCCGGTCGTCTCGCGCAACACCGCCAGCAGCAGGCCCCGTACCTGCCGGTCGGTGCCGGCGTACCGCTGGGGGCGACGGGTCGGCCCCAGCGGTACGGTACGCCCGGACGCCCGCCAGGCACAGCGTTCGACCAGTGGACAGTCGATGCATCGGGGAGCCTGGGCGGTGCAGACCAGGGCGCCCAGCTCCATGAACGCGGCACTGGCCTTGGCTGCCTCGGCTGGCTCGACGGGTAACAGCGCGGCGGTGGCGACCAGATCGGCCGGACGGGTCGCGGGTCCCGCGTCGGGCTCGCCAGCCACCGCCCTGGCCACCACCCGACGGACATTGGTGTCCACGACCGGGTGGCGTTGCCCGAAGGCGAACGCCGCCACCGCCCGTGCCGTGTAGGTGCCCACCCCGGGCAGGGCCAACAACGCGTCCAGGTCGGTCGGCACCGCACCACCGTGCCGCTCCACGATCGCGACCGCGCATTCCCACAGTCGCAGTGCCCGCCGGGGGTAGCCGAGCCGACCCCACATTCGGATCGCCTCGGCCGAGGTGTCGGCGGCCAACGCGGCCGGAGTCGGCCAGCGGTCCAGCCACGCCCGCCAGGCGGGCAGCACCCGTACCACCGGGGTCTGTTGCAGCATGACCTCGCTGACCAGGATCGCCCAGGCACCCACGTCGGGCGCCCGCCACGGCAGGTCGCGGGCATTCTTCTCGTACCACCGGATGGTCGCGGCGGCGAACGTCTCCTCAGGCATCGCGTCGCCGATCATGCCACGTCGCCGGGTCGGGTGCCGCGTCCCGTACCGTGGACCGGTCGGGCAGGTCGACAGACGGGCGACCTCGTCTATCGGGCAGACTGCCGGGATGAACGAGCTCGCGATCACCGTGATCGGCCAGGACCGACCCGGCATCGTGGCCGATGTCGCGGAGGTGCTCGCCCGGGTGGGCGCGAACCTCACCGACTCGACCATGACCCGGCTGCGGGGCCACTTCGCCATGACCCTCGTGTGTACCGGCCCGACCGCCGCCGAGGCCGAGGCCGCGTTGGCCCCACTCGCCGAGGACGGGCCGCTGTTGACCACGGTACGGGTGGTCGGCGGTGAATCGGCCAGTACGGCGACTGGCGAGCCCTACCTGATGGCGGTGCACGGGGCCGACCGGCTGGGCATCGTGGCTGCGGTGACCCGGGTGCTGGCCGAGGCCGGGGGAAACGTGACCGACCTGACCACGCGTCTCACTGGGCCGCTCTACGTTCTCGTGGCCGAGGTGGACCTGCCACCTGGGACGGCCGACGACCTGTCCCGGCGACTCACCGAGGTCGCCACCGGGCTCGGCGTGGTGGTGACCCTGCGCCGCGCGGATTCGGATCTGCTGTGACCGGCGGCGAATACACCGGTCTGGGTGACTGGACACCGGAGGCGTTGGGTGAGCCGGGGCAGGTACGGCCGGTCGTCACCGCCCCGAGTCAGGTGCTGGGGCAGGCTGGAGCCGAGGTGGACCCGACGGACCGGGAGGTGGTCCGGCTCGCCGCCGACCTGATCGCCACCATGCGCGTCTCGCCCGGCTGCGTGGGGTTGGCCGCGCCGCAGGTCGGGGTCGGTGCACAGGTCTTCGCGGTCGACGTGACCGGGCACCCGAAGGCGGTCACCGTGCACGGGACGTTCGTGCTGTGCAACGCGACGATCGTCGAGGCCAGCCGGACGCGACCCGGTCGGGAAGGGTGCATGTCCGTGCCCGACCTGACCGGTGACGTCAAGCGGGCGAGCCGGCTGGTGGTGGCCGGTTTCCTACCCGGTACCGGGGCTCCGGTACGACTGGTGACGGACGGCTTCGAGGCCCGCGCCCTGCAGCACGAGATCGACCACTGTTCCGGTCTGCTCTTCCTCGACCGGGTCGCCGGAGCGCACGCCGTCTATCAACGCAAGGTCTACCAGTGATGGGGAATCGCCTGTCGTACCAAGGGATTCCACGCCGGTGGCCGGCCGCCCGGCGCGCCTGCGGGGCCAACCTGGTTCGCCCCGATACGGTGTGGGCATTATGCGTCTGACGGTTGGCCCCCTGCCACCCGCTGTCTATTGGCGGCGTCGAGCCGTCGTGCTTGGAGCGGGGATTCTCTTCCTGATCGTGCTGCTCTACTCGTGCGGGGGCCCGGGTGATTCCAAGCCGGCCGCCAAGGAGAGTCCGTCCGCCGGCCCGGCGGTTGGGTCGAAGCCGACTGCGGCACTCACGCCGGAGACCGGCGCGCCACCCGGCGACGACGTGCAGCCGACGTCCGCCGGTGACCCGACACCATCGGCGGGGGCTCCCGACCCGGGCGGGGTCACCTGCACCGACGCCGAGGTATCGGTGGTTCCGGCGGCCTCGAACGCGACCGTGCAGCGCGGCGTGACGATCGTCTTCAAGATCAAAATCAAGAACGTCTCCAGCCGGAGCTGTACGCTGGATGTCGGCGCCGACATTCAGGAGATCTACCTGAAGCTCGGCGCGGAGACCGTCTGGTCCTCCGACACCTGCGGTACCGCCAAAGGCAACAACGTCAAGACGTTCCCGCCCGCGCACGAGGAGACCTTCGAGGTGCCCTGGAACGGCAAGGCCAGCAACAAGTGCACCAACGGCTTCGCGGACGGAGAAGTGGTCCGCGCGGGTGAGTACCAGTTGTTCGGCCGGCTCGGCACCAAGCACAGCGAGCCCATGAAGCTCGTCGTCACCAGCTAGCCGTCCTGCCCCGGGCGGGAGCCAACCGCCCGGCGGAGGGCCCAACCCGGGCCGGCAGTCGGGCGGGACGTACGGCACCAGAACGGGTCAGACGTACCGCTCCAGAATGGACGCCTCGGCGAGCCGGGACAGGCCCTCGCGAACCCCACGGGCGCGGGCGTCGCCGACCCCGTCGACCGCCTGTAGGTCCTCGACCGTCGCCCCGAGTAGCCGTTGCAGGCTGCCGAAGTGGCTGACGAGCCGATCCACCACCGTGACCGGCAGCCGGGGAACCTTGGCGAGCAGGCGGTAGCCCCGAGGGCTGACCGCACCGTCAAGCGCGTCCGACGCCCCGGCATACCCGATCGCCTTCGCCACCGCGACCAGGTCGATCATCTCGATCGCGCTGAGCAGGTCGAGTTCGACCAGCGCCTCGTCGAGGGTGCGGGCCTTGCGCCCGGTGGGCAGGTAGTCGCGGATCACCAACGTACGGTCGGCGTCGACCCCGGCCATCAGCTCGTCGAGTTGGAGTGCGAGCAGCCGGCCATCGGTGCCGAGCTCGACGACGTAACCCGCGATCTCGTCGGCGATCCGGCGGACCATCTCCAGCCGCTGGACGACCACGACAGCATCGCGGACCGTGACCAGATCTTCGATCTCCAGTGCGGAGAGCGTGCCGGAGACCTCGTCCAGCCGTAGCTTGTATCGCTCCAGCGTGGCGAGGGCCTGGTTGGCCCGGGACAGGATCGCCGCCGAATCGTCGAGCACGTGACGCTGGCCGCTGACGTAGAGGCTGATGATCCGCATCGACTGGCTGACCGAGATGACCGGGTAGCCGGTCTGCCGGGCCACCCGCTCCGCGGTGCGGTGCCGGGTGCCGGACTCCTCGGTCGGGATGGTCGGGTCGGGCATCAGGTGCACCGCGGCGCGGACGATCCGGGTGCCGTCGCTGGAGAGCACGACCGCGCCGTCCATCTTGCACAGTTCGCGCACCCGGGTGGCAGAGAACTCGACATCGAGGGGGAAACCGCCGGTGCAGAGCGTCTCGACGATCTTGTCGTAGCCGAGCACGATCAACGCACCGGTACGACCCCGGAGAATCCGTTCCAAGCCGTCCCGGAGTGCGGTGCCCGGAGCCATCAGCGCAAGGTTGGCGCGCAGCGGATCTCCGGTTACGCCGGAGCCACTCATGGTCATGCCGGCGCTGACGGTGCGGGCTGTCGAGTTGACGGCAACGGCCCGGACATGGGTACTCCCATCCGTGGCTCGGTGAGCATCGCGGTCGACTGGCACCCGGACAGTCTACGGACTGGCATGCGTTCGGTGCTGTCGTGGTTACTGTGATGTGCCACTGTGTCCGTTCCCTTCGCCGTTGCGATCGCCGCCGCCGACGCCGACCCCCTCACCAATCACCCGTCAACCGGGCTGTTTCGGACATCGGGGCGGCGGTGCCGATGCGATGAACAGCGTAGGGAAGCGGCGCATCCGGTAGACCGGTGACGCATCCGGTCATTCCGCAGATGCCCGGGCAGCGCACTGAAGAGCCGAACGCACGTCGGTGACCTCCATCACCCGCATGCCCTCGGGGGTGACCCCGGTCGACTCCGGTCCGCAGCCCTGCGGCACCAGAGCGACCCGGAAACCGAGCCGCGCCGCCTCGGCCAACCGGCGGGGCACCGCGCCCACCCGACGCACCTCCCCGGTCAGCCCGACCTCACCGATCGCCACCAGGTGCGGCGCGAGGGCGAGGTTGAGGCCACCGGAGGCGACGGCGAGGGCCACCGCCAGGTCGGCGGCGGGCTCGACCACCCGGATGCCGCCGACGGTGGCGGCGAACACCTCCCGGTCGTGCAGGGTGAGCCGTTCGGTGCGGCGTTGCAGGACCGCCAGGACCATGGCCAGCCGCGCGCCGTCGAGGCCGGACACGGTACGCCGGGGCGACCCGGCGACGGTGGCCCCGATCAACGCCTGTACCTCGGTGACCAACGCGCGGCGGCCCTCCATCGAGACCGTGATGCAGGTCCCCGGCACCGGCTCGGAGTAGCGGGTGAGGAAGAGCCCGGAGGGATCGGCCAGGCTGCTGATGCCCCCCTCGTGCATCTCGAAACAACCGACCTCGTCGGCGGCACCGAACCGGTTCTTCACCCCCCGCACCATGCGGAGCGAGGAGTGCTTGTCACCCTCGAAATGCAGCACCACGTCGACCAGGTGCTCCAGCACCCGGGGTCCGGCGACCTGGCCGTCCTTGGTGACGTGCCCGACCAGCACGGTGGCGATGCCCCGCTCCTTGGCGACCGCCACCAGCGCGGCGGTTACCGCTCGGACCTGGGTCACTCCGCCTGGTACGCCCTCGGCACCGGGCATGGAGATGGTCTGCACCGAGTCGAGCACCAGTAGCCCCGGCTTCACCGCGTCGAGGTGGCCGAGGACCGCCCCGAGGTCACTCTCGGCGGCGAGGTAGAGCTGCTCGTGCAGGGTGCCCATCCGTTCCGCGCGCAGTCGTACCTGGCTGACCGACTCCTCGCCGCTTACTACGAGCGACGGGCTGCCGGCCCCGACTGCCCACTGCTGGGCCACGTCGAGCAGCAGGGTGGACTTTCCGACCCCCGGCTCACCGGCCAGCAGCACCACCGCACCGGGCACCAGGCCACCACCGAGCACCCGGTCGAGCTCGGGCACTCCGGTCGGCCGGGCCTTGGCCGGCGCGGCGCTGATGGTGGCGATCGGTCGGGCGGGCTCGGCGGGTGCCCGGGAGCTGACCACCCGGCCGGAGACGGTCGGGCCGGTGACGGTCGACTCGACGACCGATCCCCACTCGCCGCACTCCGGGCAGCGGCCAACCCACTTGGGTGGCTGGTGCCCGCAGGCGTCGCACTCGTAGGCGGGCCGGGCTTCGCGGGTCGCGGGGCGGGCGCGGGTGGCGGCGCCCCGGGGGGTGGCTCGGGAGGTCACCCCCTGGACGCTAGCCAACTCCTACGACGAAACCGGGCCGGCGTGGTCTGCGCCACGCCGGCCCGGTGCCGACTGTCCGTG
The DNA here is from genome assembly GCF_014203835.1 of Micromonospora polyrhachis. Taxonomy (NCBI): domain Bacteria; kingdom Bacillati; phylum Actinomycetota; class Actinomycetes; order Micromonosporales; family Micromonosporaceae; genus Micromonospora; species Micromonospora polyrhachis. The sequence goes on from NZ_JACHJW010000001.1 coordinate 3,692,782, forward strand.
TCGTACGGCTGCGCTCAGCCGTGCCCGTTGCCCTCGTCGTGCTGCAGCGGGGTCGCTTCTGGATTCGGGGTGAGCGGCACCGCGATTGAGGCCGGGGTACGCAGTTCCTTGCCGTCCACGCTGAAGACCAGGTTGATCGACTGACCCGCGGTCAGTGCCGACTTCAGGCCCTTGATCTGGAGGTGGCGACCGGTGGTCCGGTTGAGGACGGCGTAGCTGTTCGCCGCGATCTCGATCGTGGCCGGCTCGTCAGCGGGGGCGGCCGGTGGCGTGGTGGCCTCGGGCGGAGTCACGGTCGCCGACGCACCCGGTACGGCGGATCCGTCCGGTGCCGCAGTTCCGGTAGCCGTGGGCTCGACCGGGGTCACCGACGGGCTCGCCGATGCCGCGCCGTCCGCCAGCACCACGACGTTGCCACTGTCGGAGGTGACCTTTACGGTCACCGTCTTCGGCGAGTCGTTGTAGAGCACCACCTGGATCGGCGCGTCACCGCCGGCCGGGTATCCCTTCGGGTCCTGGTAGCTGACCAACAGGTTGCGGACCTTGAAGGCACCATCCGCCGTCTGGGCGTTGATCCCGTCGATGCTGGGCGCCTTGTTGGCGGTCTCGGCGATCTGGCCTGCCCCACAGCCGGACATCAGCAGGGCGGTCGCCGCCGTACCGGCCAGCAGCACCGCGGCCCGCCGGGCCCCCCTGATCGAGCGCGTCACGTCGGTCCTCCTCGTTACGATCCCGGCCGGCCACCCGAGGCGGTGGCCATACCGCGCAGACCGGGCTCCAGGGTAATGGGGGTGATCTGCGCCCGTACGCCGACCCGGGCATTAGTCGCCGATACGCGAGTCGGTTACACCACCCGACCGCTGACCACGAGCAGGACGACGTCGATGACCGCCACGAGCATCACCGCCCGGAACACCGCCACCGGGCGATCACCTCGGCCGGCCGCCGCGCGGGAGACGTACCAGCCGGCAGGTAGGACCACGGCGGCGACCGCGATCGCCGCGAGCCCGGACCACGACGGCGGCCCGGGGGGCCCGAGGACCAGCATGGCGGTCGCGGCGAGCAGCAGTCCGGCTGCGGCCACCCGCGACCCCGCCGCACCGATCCGGTGCGGTAGCCCGTGCACCCCGGTCCGGGCGTCGTCGGCCAGATCGGGCAACACGTTGGCGAAGTGCGCGCCGGCCCCGAGCAGCGCCCCCGCCGCCACCAGCCAGGCCGGCGGGGCGGGCGCACCCGGCAGGGCGAGTACGACGAAGGCCGGCAGCGCCCCGAAGGAGAGCGCGTACGGCAGCACACTGGCCGGAGTGGACTTCAGCGGCCAGTTGTAGAGCAGGGCGGAGACCAGGGCGACGGTGACCCAGAACGCGGCGGTCGGGTTCGAGGTCAGCGCCAGCGGTGGCGTGGCCAGGGCGGCCAGCAGACCGGCGAGCCCTACCGTCCGCCGACTGACCGTGCCTGCGGCGACCGGTTTGTCGGCCCGGCCGACCGAGGCGTCCCGGTCGGCGTCGAGCCAGTCGTTGAGCCAACCGACCGCGAGTTGGCTGGACAGCACCGCCGCCGCCACGATCGCCACGCCGAGCGGGCGATGCCCGACACCCCAGGCGAGTAGCGCCGACACGCCGGTCACCGCCGCCGCCGGTTCCGGATGACTCGCCCGAATCAGGCCTGACACCAATCCCGACATACCTGGAAGTCTGGCCCTGACCGGTGGATCGTGCCAGGCTCAGTCCATGCGGGACGGGCTGTCGAGGGCGACTCGGGTCCAGGTCAGGGAACTGCCGCGCAACGATCTCCGGCAGTACGACGACCTGGCTGGTGAGTGGTGGCGGCCCGAGGGGGCCTTCGCGATGCTGCACTGGCTGGCCGAGGCCCGGGCCCGGTTGATCCCCCCGGCACGTCGTGCCGGGGCGATACTCGCCGACGTCGGTTGTGGAGCGGGGCTGCTCACGCCGTACCTGGTCGGCAAGGGCTATCGACATGTCGGCGTGGATCTGGTCCGGTCCGCGTTGGAGCAGGCCGCCGCACACGGCGTGACCACGGTGAATGGTGATGCCACGGCGATCCCGCTGGCGGACGGCTGTGCGGACGTGGTCTCCGCAGGTGAGCTGCTGGAACACGTACCGGACTGGCCTGCGGCGGTGGCCGAGGTGTGCCGGGTGCTTCGACCGGGCGGGACGCTTGTGCTGGACACCCTGAACGACACCGCGCTGAGTCGCCTGCTGGCGGTCCGGGTGGCCGAGCGGCTGGTGGGGGTGCCTCGGGGCATCCACGATCCTGATCTCTTCGTCGACGTACGGGAGCTGACCGCGCAGTGCGCCCGGCATGGCGTACGGCTGCGGGTCCGGGGCGTACGCCCGACGGCGTGGCCGGTGACCCGGTGGCTGCTCGGGCGGGCGGTGCCCGCGCTCGGCCGGAACGGCCTCGGGGGTCCCGGCGTCCCCCGGATCGTGCCGACCTGGTCGACGGCGGTGCTCTACCAGGGGCTGGGGGTGAAGGCCGGGTAGGGCGGGCGGTTCGGCAGACGACAGAAGGGGGCACGGTATGGCGGTGGAGGCGGTCGAGGCTGCGCGCCGGTTGGCGCCACGGCTGGCGGCACGGGCGGCCCGACACGACCGGGACGGCACCTTCCCGACCGAGGACTTCGCGGATCTGCGGGAGGCGGGGCTCTTCGGCCTGATGGTTCCGTCGGAGCTGGGCGGCTCGGGGGCGCGGTTCGCGGAATACACGGCGGTCGCCGGCGAGCTGGCCCGGGGCAACGGGGCGACGGCGCTGGTGTTCAACATGCACGCCTCGGTTACCGGTGCCCTCGGTGCGGTCACCGAGGAGCTGGCCGACGCGCTCGGCGTGTCGGACGAGGCGCTGGTCGCCCGGGACCGGCTGCTCGCCGAGGCAGCGGCCGGATCGTGGTACGCCGTGGCCATGAGTGAGCGGGGTGCGGGTGCCCGCCTGTCGCAGCTCACCACCGTCTACCACCGGGTGGATGGCGGCTACCACATCAAGGGTGCCAAGACGTTTTGTTCCGGGGCGGGGCACGCGGACGCGTATCTGGTGGCCGCCCGGAGTGCGGCGGACCAGTCGGTGGTGTCGCAGTTCCTGGTGCCAGCCTCGCCGGACGGGTTGCGTGTCGAGCCGACGTGGGACTCGTTGGGTATGCGTGCCACGGCTTCACATGATCTACACCTGGATGTCACCGTGCCGGCGGATCGGCTGCTCGGTGGGGTGGAGGGGCTTGCCCTCGTGATCGCGCAGCTGATGCCGCACTGGCTGGTGGCCAGCTACGCGGCGGTCTACGTCGGAGTGGCCCGGGCGGCGGTGGACGCCGCCGTCGAGCATCTGACGGCCCGGGGGCTCACCAGCCTGCCGGCGGTACGGGCGCGGATCGGTCGGGCCGATGCGGCGGTTGCCGCCGCACAGTTGGCGGTCGCCGAGGCGGCCCGTCGGGTGGACGAGGCACCGGGCGACGCCGAGACCAACCGATGGGTGTGGCGGGCCAAGTTGCTGGCCGGTACGACCGCTGCGGAGGTCGCCGCCTCGATGCTGGAGGCGGCCGGTACCTCCGCGACCCGTCGGGGGCATCCGCTGGAACGTCTCTACCGGGACGCCCGGTGCGGATCGTTGCATCCGGCCACCTCGGACGTCTGCGCAGACTGGCTCGGTGTCGCCGCGTTGGGTGGCGACCCAGACCGCGACGGATCGACCCCCCGCTGGTGAGCGCCCTGGTGAGCGCGAGGAGTGAGCTTGTGAGCCTCGCAGTCGCGAACGGGAGGCGAGCACAGTGAGCGCGAGGAGTGAGCTTGTGAGCCTCGCAGTCGCGAACGGGAGGCGAGCACAGTGAGCGCGAGGAGTGAGCTTGCGAGCCCCGCAGTCGCGAACGGAAGGCGGACATGATGGGCGCTTTGCACGGGCGGCATGACGCGCACGGGCGGCATGCCGCGCCGGTGATCACGGGCCTGGGCCTCGCGCTGCCGCCCCGGGCTACCCAGACCGAGCTGTGGGAGGGCTTCTTCGCCAAGCACTTCTCCGGCACCACCCGGGAACTGGCCCAGCGGATCTTCGCCAACTCCGGGGTCACCACCCGCCAGGCAGCGGTCAATCCGCTTCTGGAGGACGTGTCCGACTGGCCGACCGAGCGGCGGATGCGTCGCTATCTCGTTGAGGCGCTGCCGTTGGGCAAGGAGGCGGTGGGTCGGGCGCTGACCGCTGCCGGTCTCGCCGCCGACGACATCGGGCTCTTCGCGGTCTGTTCCTGCACCGGCTACGCCACGCCCGGCCTGGACATCCTGCTGGCCCGCGACCTGGGCATGGCCGCCGACACGCAGCGGGTGTTCGTCGGCCACATGGGCTGCTACGCGGCGCTGCCCGGGCTCGGTGCGGCGAGCGACTTCGTCGCCGCCCGGGGTCGCCCGGCGCTCCTGCTCTGCGCCGAACTACCCGGTCTGCACCTACAGCCCTCCTCGGCCCGGGTGGACACGCAGCAGATCGTCGCGCATGCGCTCTTCTCCGATGCTGCCGTCGCCGTTGTGGTCGCTCCGGAGAGCACCACCCCGGGGTACGCGGTCCGCGAGGTTGCCGCGGTGACGGATACCTCGACGGCGGACTACATGACCTGGGACGTGACCGACACCGGGTTCCGGATGGGGCTGTCGCCCAAGGTTCCGCAGGTGCTGGCGTCGCACGTACGCGATCTCGTGGATTCGCTGTTGGCCCGGCACGACCTGCGGCGGACCGATGTCGATGGCTGGGCGGTGCATCCGGGTGGTCCTCGGATTCTCAACGTGGTGGAACGAGAGTTGAGCCTCCCGCCGGAGGCGTTGGCGGCGTCCCGAGGGGTGCTCGCCGATTGTGGAAACTGCTCGTCACCGACCGTCTTGTTGATCCTGGACCGGCTGACCCAGGGGCCTCGTCCACCCGATTGGATCGTGATGCTCGCCTTCGGGCCGGGGTTGACGCTCTACGCGACGCTGCTCCAGCGGTCACCGGGCGGGGTGAGCATATCGGCATAGGTGACTGCGGCAGTAGGATCGCCGGGTGGACGCGGGACGGGAAGGTTGGCTACGGGGTCTGCTGCTGGCCGCGCTGGCACTGGGTGTACTGGCGGTGGGGGGCCGATGGTGGGTGGTCTCCGCTCCCGAAGTGATCCCACTGTCCGCCCCACGAGCGACCCCCTCGCCCACTTCCGAGCCGTCCTATCGCGCCTCCGCGCGGGTCCTGGTGGGGGTGGAGCCTACGACCGGCCGGACGATGACCAAGTATTTTCTGGCCGAGCCGGACTCCCGCACCCTGCGGACGCCAGCCCATTCGGGCGGCTTGGAGAGCGTCGACAGCATGCTGCCGCGTCTGCCTGACCGGGTGCGGCGGGATGTGACGATCCTGCCGGGCGGCGGGAAACTCGACTGGGGCCTCACCGTCGATGCCGGGCGCTACCACCTGCAATACCTCTGTGTCGGCCCGGGTGAGCTGATCATCCAGGTGGCGGTGGGGCAGGCCGAACCGCCAGCCGGCTCTGTGCCTTGTGACGGCCCGGGGGCGAGCATGGTGTTCTCCGTCGACCGCGCCAAGCAGGTGCGTATCTTGGTGCTGCGACCGGGGAGTCAGTCGGTCGCTGTCGGGATACAACTGGCCCCGGCGGACGACTTGGTTCTACCCTTCCCGCCCGGCTAACGGTCGCCCAGGTGGGCCAACTCGGCGGGATGGTCGGCGAGGTCACCCACGGCGGGCAGGACCCGTACGACCGTTCCGGATCGGGCGGCGAGCAGCACCGGTACGGAGGCTGGGGCGGGGGACAACCGTAGGAACGTACGCAGCCCGGTGGCGGGGTCGGTGAGGAAGCGGGTGCCGGCGGCGGGTGATTGGGGCGGCCGCTCGGGTTGGGCTGACCGGTCGCTGGTCAGTGCTACCACCGTCACGCCGGGCGGCACGATCCGGGACACCAGGTTCAGTTCCGTCGTACAGACGCAGTCGTCGGTGAAGACGATCAGAGCGGGCAGCAGGCCCCGGAGTGGCACCGGTGCACCCTCCTCGCCGATCAGGTCCAGCGCCGGCAGTTGCCGCCCGGGATTCCCACTGTCGCCAGCCGGGGCGGCTTCGGAATCTTGCCGACTCGGCCGGATGGCGGCGATGAAGCTGGTCAGCGTGACCAGTACCGCGACTGAGATGATCAGCAGCGCGAGCCGGACCGGCCGGGGGTTGCCGCTGTCCGGCCCCGTGGCCAGCCCGAGCCGTCGTCGCCAGGCGGTACGACGAGCCTGCCTGCGTAGCTCGGTGCGTAGGCGGGCGGCGTCGGTGGCCAGAGCGGAGGCGTCGTCGGGGACGATGATCGTTCCCCATTCGGGTGGCAGACCGGGTAGTCCCCCGGGCGGGCCATCGTTGTCTGAGCGTGCGTCACCGTTTCCTGCCGTGCCCATCGTGCCCCCTGCCGGTCGACCTAACAGTGGATCGGGCTCTGCCCTCAGGGTCCCGCACCGGCGTCTGTCTCGCCAGTGGTGGGCGTACCCCTAGGGGGAGAGTTACGATTGAACGACCGCAACGTCCGACTTCCGATTTGCCGGCCTGCCCGGCTGGCCGGTGATCCCTAGTTAACGTACCGTAGCGGAACCATCGGTTTGACCGGCTGTCAAGCTGAAGAAAGACCTCTCACAAGGCCTCTGAGCTGCGCTAACGGTCAGGAACGCGGTGAGACATCGGTGCCTGAGCGTGTTACCCTAGACACAGCGAAAGGGGTTTCGAACCTATGGTTTTCAGTGTCGGCGAGACCGTTGTTTACCCCCACCACGGGGCCGCACTCATCGAGGCAATCGAGACTCGGGTCGTCAAGGGCGAGGAGAAGCAGTACCTCGTTCTCAGGGTCGCTCAGGGTGACCTGACGGTGCGGGTGCCCGCCGAGAATGCCGAGATCGTCGGTGTACGCGAGGTGGTCGGCGAAGAGGGCCTGGGCAAGGTCTTCGACGTCCTCCGTGCCCCGCACACCGAGGAGCCGACCAACTGGTCGCGGCGTTACAAGGCGAATCTGGAAAAGCTGGCTTCTGGTAACCCTCTCAAGGTGGCGGAGGTCGTTCGTGACCTTTGGCGTCGGGAGCGGGAGCGGGGCCTGTCGGCGGGCGAGAAGCGGATGCTCGCCAAGGCACGGGACATCCTCGTCGGTGAGGTTGCTCTCGCCGAAAAGAGCACCAAGGACGAGGCGGAAACCCTTCTCGACAAGGTGCTGACCGAGGCATAGAGAGCGGTTCCGGACGCTCCACTCGTTTTTCGCCCATTCTCACTACTAATGAATTCGAGGACCGCGACGTGACCGCGCAGCTCAATCCGCGCGGTGACGTCGCGGTCCTCGTTCCGGCTGCTGGTGCGGGAGTTCGGCTCGGACCGGGTCGCCCCAAGGCGTTGCGGTTCCTTGCTGGTGAGCCTCTGCTGGCGCACGCCGTACGGCGGGTGGCTGCCGCCCCGTCCGTGCACTCGATCGTCGTGGCGGCACCGGTTGCCGAGGCTGCTGCCGTCGCCGAGCTGCTCGCCCCGATCGCCCCGGTGACCGTGGTTGTCGGCGGGGCCACCCGGCAGGAGTCGGTCGCCGCCGCGTTGGCAGCCGTACCGGCCGGGCCCGAGATCATCCTGGTCCACGACGCGGCCCGGGCGCTCACCCCGTCCACCCTGGTCGAGTCGGTTGCCGCCGCTGTCCGGGCCGGTGACGACGCGGTCATTCCGGTGCTGCCGGTTGTCGACACGATCAAGGAAGTCGCCGCCGACGAGCTGGTGTTGGGCACCGTCGACCGGTCGGCTTTGCGGGCCGTGCAGACACCGCAGGGTTTCCGCCGGGTGGTGCTGGCCGCCGCGCACGCTGCCGCCGTCGACCCGCTCACCGACGACGCCGGGCTGGTGGAGAAGCAGGGCGGATCGGTGCGGTGCGTGCCGGGTTCCGAGTACGCCTTGAAGATCACTCGTCCGTTCGATCTGGCGCTGGCTGAGCATCTGCTCCTCACCGGAGCGGCGACCGACACCCCCTGATCGGTACGCTTCGGTGATGATCGTTCCCCGGGTCGGCATCGGCACCGACGTACACGCGTTCGAGGCTGGACGGGCCTGCTGGGTGGCGGGCCTGCACTGGCCGGGCGTGGACGGCCTGGCCGGGCACTCCGACGGGGACGTGGCCGCGCACGCGGCCTGCGACGCGCTGCTCTCCGCCGCCGGGCTCGGGGATCTCGGCAGCAACTTCGGGGTGGCCGAACCGGAGTGGGCCGGTGCGGCCGGCGTGACCCTGCTGGCCGAGACGGCCCGTCGGGTGAGGGGTGCCGGGTTCGAGATCGGCAACGTCTCGATCCAGGTCGTCGGGGTACGCCCCAAGATCGGTCCTCGTCGGGCCGAGGCGCAGCAGGCGCTCAGCGACGCGGTTGGTGCTCCGGTCACGGTCTCCGGCACCACCACCGACGGGCTGGGACTGACTGGCCGAGCCGAAGGGCTGGCCGGCATCGCCACCGCCCTGATCCACCCGGTCTTGACCACCTAGGCCCGGCTGTGTCCAGCGAACCCGGGTTCGGACCTGACGACCACTCCGACGGTTACCTGCAACGGGCCGTGCTCCTTGCCGACCTCGGTCGCTACGACGAGGCCGCCACCGAACTCGGCTACGCGATCGCCCTCAAACCCGGTGACCCGCAGGCGTTGACCATGCTTGCCCGCGTACACCTGGCGGCGGATCGTCCCGCCGAGGCGTTGGCGGCGGTCGAGGCGGCGGTGGCCGCCGTACCCGATGCGGTACCCCCGCTGGTGATCCGGGCGTTCGCCCTGGCCGACCTGCGGCGTTTCCCGGAGGCGGCCCAGACCGCCGACCAGATTCTCGCGTTCGGGCCGACCGACGCGTACGCCCAGCGCAGCGCGGCGGCGATCCTGGCCGAGTCGCGTAACGGGCAACCGGCCCTCGATGCTGCCTGGCGGGCGGTCGAGTTGGCCCCGGCAGCAGCACCCGCCCATCTGGTGCTCGGACTGGTGGCAGCCCGGTTGGGGCTGTACGACCTGGCCGAGCGGGCCTATCGCGAGGCGCTGCGGCTCGATCCGGCGTTGGCCGAGGCGCATCAGGAGGTCGGGGTGGTCCGCCTGGAGGAACGTCGCTACAGCGTGGCCCTGGCCCAGGTCACCGAGACGATCGTGCCCGCACCGGCCCGGCTCGGCTCGGCCCCCCGGTCGATCGGGGAGGGGCTGCGCAACCTGCTGCTGTATGGCGCGGGCTATGCGATCGTCGCGGTGGTGCTGGTGGCGTTCTCGGCGGCCAACAACGAGGCGCTGTCCCGGATCATGGCGCTGGTCCTGGCGGTCGGCGGAGCTGCGGTGATGTGGCTGCTCGCCGTTCGGGTGCCCGGCCTGTTCGGGCGGGTGCTGCCCGCCCTGCTTCGGCAGGACCGGGCGCTGGGCATCGCCGGGTACGCCGTACCCGCGGCGCCCTGCCTGATCCTGCTCTACGCCCTGGTCGGTACGCCGTGGCCGCTGGTGCTGGCGATCTGTGCGACCGTGGTCGCCGAGATCGTGGTGTTCCGGCGGTCGTTTCGCTGACCGTGATTGCGGGGTCGAGTGGCGGTTCGCATGTGAGCCACCACTCGATTCCGGCAACCGGGCCGGGTCAGGGTGTGCCGGGGCGGGACCAGGTCCAGGCGTAGCCGGTGTCCTCGCAGGCCAACGCCGGCTCGCACAGGTCGAGCGGGCGGAAGGTGTCGACCATGACCGCCAACTCGTCGAAGAACTCGGCCCCGATGGAGCGTTCCACCGCCCCTGGCTGCGGTCCGTGGGTGAAGCCGGAGGGGTGCAGTGAGATGGAGCCCTGCCCGATGCCGGAGCCGCGTCGGGCCTCGTAGTTGCCACCGGTGTAGAAGAGCATCTCGTCGGAGTCGACGTTGTGGTGGTTGTACGGCACCGGGATGGCCAACGGGTGGTAGTCGACCTTCCGGGGTACGAACGAGCAGATCACGAAGTTCGGCCCCTGGAAGGTCTGGTGGGCCGGTGGGGGCTGGTGCACCCGGCCGGTGATCGGCTCGAAGTCGTGGATGGAGAAGGCCCACGGGTAGAGGTGCCCGTCCCAGCCGACCACGTCGAAGGGGTGGTTGGCGTAGACGTGCCGGGTCCAGCCCTGGCGGTGCCGGACGTACACCTCGACGTCGGTGCCGTCGACGAGCAGCGGCTCGGCCGGGCCGCGTACGTCCCGTTCACAGTAGGGGGAGTGTTCGAGGAACTGGCCGCGTACCGAGAGGTAGCGCTTGGGCGGCCCGACGTGTCCGTTGGCCTCGATGGCCAGCAGCCGGACGGGGGCGTCACCGGTCGGCACGATCCGGTGCACCACCGAGGTCGGGATGATCACGTAATCACCGGTGACGGCGTCGAGCACCCCGAAGGTCGACTCGATCCGCGCGGTGCCGGCCTCCAGGTAGAGGCATTCGTCGCCGATGGTGTTGCGGTAGAGCACCGACGGCTGGTCGGCGACGACGTACGCGATCCGGACGTCGTCGTTGGCGAGCAGGTACTGCCGGCCGAGGACCGGGTCGGCTGTCCCGCCGTCGAGCTTGTGGGTGCGCAGGTGCCGGGGCTTCAACGGCAGGTTCGGCACCCGGGACCAGGCCGGTGGGGTGAACTCCTCGGCGGCCACGATCGCGGTCGGTAGGTGGCGGTGGTAGAGCAGCGAGGAGTCGGAGGAGAACCCCTCCTGGCCCATCAGCTCCTCGGCGTAGAGGCTGCCGTCGGGCTGACGGAACTGGGTGTGGCGTTTGCGCGGCACCTCGCCGACGCTGCGGTAGTACGGCATGACCATCTCCCGATTTGTCCCAGTCACCGGCCGATGGCGTCCGATAATCGGACGCTGTTGTCCGTTAGTCGTAGCGTCCCGTAGATTCTGTGTTCGTGTCAACGCAGGTGCCCCGGCTCCTTGCCGGTCTCGTCGACGACGCCGCCGTCTTCCCACCCGGAAGCGCCGCGCTGCCCGACGCGCTCGCCGCACATCGCGAGCACCGGGCGGCGTGGTACGCCGACCTGGTCGGGCCGCTGCTCGTCCCCGCCTCGGCGCTGCCGGCGTTGACCGAACTGCTCGGTCCTGACGAGCGGATCGAGGTCGGCGTGATCGGTGACGTCACGCCGCTGAGCCGGTTGACCGAACTCCGGGACAGTCTCGACCCCCGGATCGTCGTACGTCAGGTCGAGGCGGCGGTGGCCAAGCGCGGTGAGGACCCGCAACCCGGGCTCGCTGAGCTGACCCGGCTGCCCGACCGTCTCGACGTGGACGTCTACACCGAGATCCCGCTGACCTGGGGACTGCTGCGGGCGTTGGACACGGTCGCCCAGGCGCGGGTCGACGGCGCCCGGATCGCGGCGAAGTTCCGTAGCGGCGGGCTGGCGGCGGAACTCTTCCCGACCCCGGTCGAGCTGGCCGCGGTGATCTGCGCCTGCCGGGACCGGGACCTGCCGTTCAAGCTCACCGCCGGCCTGCACCACGCCATTCGGAACACCGACCCGGAGACCGGGTTCACCCACCACGGCTTCGTCAACGTACTCGTCGCGGCGGCAGTGGCAGCCGACGGTGCCGAGGTGTCCGACATCGCCGACCTGCTCGCCACCACCGACCCGCTGCGCCTGGTCGAGCCGGCCCGAATCCGCCGGGACCGGGACCGTCCGTTGTGGATCGGGTTCGGCTCGTGCAGCATCGTGGAACCACTGACCGACCTGATCCGGATGAACATGGTGAACGGGGGATTCGAGCTATGACCTGGGTCGAAGGCGCGGCGGGCTCGCCGTACGGGGTGCACAACCTGCCGTACGGGGTGTTCCGTCACGGTGACCGGGCACCGCGCATCGGCGTACGGGTGGCGGACTTCGTCCTCGACCTCGACGGTGCCGAGGCAGCCGAGCTGATCCTGGCCGGTGGTGCCCTACGCCGACCGGTGCTCAACGAGTTCATGGCCCTCGGCCCCGGCCAGTGGAGTGCGGTTCGGGCCCGGATCGTCGAGTTACTGGTCGATGAGGAGCACCGGGCCGATGTCGAGCCGCTGCTGGTGCCGCTGGCCGAGGTCGAGCTGCTCCTGCCGTTCGAGGTCGCCGACTACGTCGACTTCTACTCCTCCGAGCACCACGCGGCCAACGTGGGGCAGATCTTCCGTCCGGGCCAGCCGCCGTTGCTGCCGAACTGGAAGCACCTGCCGATCGGCTACCACGGTCGGGCCGGTACGGTCGTCGTCTCCGACACACCGGTGGTCCGTCCGTGCGGGCAGCGTCCGACGTCGGACGGCCCGGTCTTCGGCCCGTCACAGCGGCTGGACATCGAGGCCGAGGTCGGCTTCGTGGTGGGCGTACCGTCGGCGCTGGGCGACCGGGTGCCGGTCGACGACTTCGCCAAGTACGTCTTCGGGGTGGTGCTGGTCAACGACTGGTCCGCCCGGGACATCCAGGCGTGGGAATACCAGCCGCTCGGCCCGTTCCTCGGTAAGTCCTTCGCCACCTCCGTCTCGCCCTGGGTGACGCCACTGGCGGCGCTGGCCGATGCCTGGGTGCCCGCGCCCGACCAGGAGCCGGCGGTGCTGGACTACCTGCGCGACGTACCGCATCTCGGGCTGGACCTGCGGTTGGCGGTGGACTGGAACGGTGAGCGGGTCACCGAGCCGCCGTTCGCGACGATGTACTGGACCCCGGCCCAGCAACTCGCCCACCTGACGGTCAACGGGGCGTCGCTGCGTACCGGCGACCTCTACGCCTCCGGCACGGTCTCCGGGCCGGACCGCCGCCAGGTCGGCTCGTTCCTGGAGCTGACCTGGGGTGGCACCGAGCCGGTGTCGGTGGGAGAAGACCCGGGCCGGACCTTCCTGGCCGACGGGGACACGGTCACCATCACCGCGACCGCTCCCGGACCGGATGGCACCACCGTTGCCCTCGGTGAGGTGACCGGCACCATCCTGCCGGCTCGGTCGGTCTCACCGGTCGCCGTCGCCTGACGTCAGATAACCAGAGAGCGGTGGGGCTGGCCTCGGAGTCCGGTCGGCATCGTCACGCCGACCGGGACGCTGGCGAGGGCCAGCCCCGAATCCCTCACTGTCCGCCGGATGCGTAGGCCAGCCAGTGCAGTTGGGGTTCCTGTTCAGCCCCGGCGACCACCCGACCGATCCGGCGGCGGATGAGATCGCGTCGCCGGTCCAGGGAGAGATCCACCCAGGCGGCCCGCAGGCTCCGTAACCAGGGCGGGGTACGCCGGGGCGATCGTCGCCGGCTCTCGTCGAGCACGGCGCGGAACACCTTGCCCTCCAAGGTGCCGGCGGGCACCGGTGGTCGACCACAACCCGCGTCGCAGCGGTAGAAGCGTTCGGTGGTGGTGGCGTCGGTACACCGATCCAGCGGCACCATCGTGGTGCCGCACCGGCACCAGATCAGACCCCACAGTAGGTATGGGGTGGGCCGACCAGGATTGTCCCACCAGGAGTTTGCTCGGACCTTGACGTCTTGCAGCTCGGCTGGGCCGCTGCTGCCCCCGTGATGTCGCATCCGACGTGCCGCCTTCCCGTTCCGAATGGCCTTTCCGTGAGGTGCACTGGGGCGGGACCGGGCCTCTCAGGGAGGATTCCCGCCCGGTTGGATTTGAGTGTGTCTCTTCGCGGTAAGCGACACAACGCTTACAGAAAGATGCGACAGAGATAGGTACGAATGACCGACGTCGACCATCGGGTGAACGAACCCCGTCGAACGGGCTAAGCGTCGTCGGGTGAACGCTGTGTCCGCCCTGTCGTCCGGGCTGTCGTCACTGTCCGTCATGGGGAGAGTGGTCCGGGGGCGGGGCGCACCGAGGCGCTCGGCCTGCCCGACGAACTCGGCGACGCGACGACGGCCGCCGGAGATCACTTTCTCGCACCCGTTGTGCGACTCGGGCCATCACCCAATCGGGCGTTGAAGCGTTGACTAACCGGTGTCGACCCAGGGCAACCTGGTACAGATACCGAGAAATATTACATACCCGGATTAGGGTATTAGCTCAATTCTTCAAGGGGTATCCAGTGATTGACCTTTCCCGTGCCCGCTGGCGCAAAAGCAGCCGCTCCAACGACCAGGGTCTCTGCATCGAGGTCGCCGACAACCTGGCCGGCGTCGTCGGGCTCAGGGACTCCAAGGACCAGGAGGGGCCGGTGCTGACATTTGCCCCGGCTGGCTGGGCCGCCTTCGTCGACGCGACCAAGGCAGGCGCGTTCGGGCGCTGACCACGACGCGGGTTACATGTCCGCCGGCGGTGGTTCGGCTCCCGATCAGGAGCACCGGGCCACCGCCGGCGGCTTTTTCGATAGCGAGTCGTATCGTCTGTTCGGCTGACCTGCCAGGGAGCACGCCGGTTCTGCTCGATAGGGTGCCGGCGGAGGTGCGGTATGGAGACCCCGAGTGGGGCGCGGCGCTGGCCGAAGAAGACGATCGCCGTACTGGCGGTGGTCCTGGCCGTCGTGGCAGCCGGCGCGATCGCGTACCGCGTACTCGCCCCGGCCGAGGAACTCACCCCCGCCCGGCTCGGCTATCCCTCCCCGGTGACCGCCCAGCCGGGGGTACTCGGCACTCTCGCCACCGCACCCTTGATCGTCGACAACCGACTCCGGATCCACGCCGCCCCTCGACAGATCGTCGCAGACCAGCCGGTGGACGCGCGGACCCGTCGTACGCCGTACTGGTCCTTCCGGCGGTGGCCGGCCCAACTCGTCGGGGTCGTGGCGGCCGGAACGACGGTGGTCAGCCAGTGGTCGGACGGCGAGTTGGTCGCGCTGGATGCCCGTACCGGCCGGATCGCCTGGCGGGCCGAGGGGCCGGAAACGGATCTGGAGTACGCCGGGCGGCGCACCGGGGCGGCCACCGTGTACGCCCCGCCCGGCCTACGCACCGCGGTCACCGGGGACGACCAGGTCGTCCTGACCGTCATCGGCCGAGCCGAACTGCGCGGGCTCGACCTGGCGACCGGTCGGGAGATGTGGCGGGCCGAGCACGATCCGTCCTGTGTGGCGAGTGGCATGACCACCACTGGCGGCCAGTTCGTGAGCGTGGACACCTGTGCCGTCCCCCAGGTTGTCGAGTTCCGTGACGTGTCGACCGGCGCGTCGGTCGCCCGCTGGCGGCCGGCGGATACCGGACCCGAGCTGACCATCACTCCGCTCGGCTGCGTGATCGCCCAGTCGTCCTGCGCCGCGCTGCGGGCCGGCACCAGCGACGCCGCCGGTCGGGGCTGGCTTGTCACCGATCCGATCGGGTCGACCGGGCCGACCACCGCCCCGGCCTTGGACGCCGCAGGGGCCGTACTCGCCGGGGAGCTGGCGGTGACGGTCGGGACGAGTGGTGTGGTGGCCCGTTCGGTGGCGGACGGTACCGAGGTGTGGCGGCGGGACGACCCCGGCACCAGCCGGATCCTCGCAGTTCAGCCCGGTCGGATACACCTGCGCAACGAAGCCGGGGAGCTGGTCGACCTGGATCCGGCCACCGGTCGGGAAGTGTCCCGGTTTCCGTTGACTCAGGAGAAACAGTCCCTCGACTGGGAGCCCGGCCGCACGTACGCCGCCGCCGGCTTCCTGGCGGTGGAACGCCTGGCTGGGCCGGTCGATCCGGACGCGGACGACGACCGGTACTACCTGACCATCGAGCCGGTCCTCTTCGCCGGCAGCTGAGGCGTCCGTGCCCGACGCGGGACTACGGATGCCAGGATGGGCACCCGCTGGTCATCGCCGATGCCGGGCGGCGTCGGAACGTCGACGTTGATAGGTGTAACCGCCGAACAACGCGACCGCCAGGACGGTGACCGTGGCGGTGCCCGCGAGCAGTGAGAACGGCCGGAAGGCGGCCTGGCGTACGGTCGGTTCGCCGATGGTCACGGTGCCGGTCGCCGTGCGTTCGGTGCGCCCGCTGGCCAGGGACAGTCGGGCCGTCCACCGACCGTCCGGAATCCGGGGGTCGAGTGAAACCCGCAGGGTCGTCGTAGCCCCGATGCCAAGGGTGTCGAGCTTGGCGTCCACCGATCCGGCGGAGAGCCCGGCCGGTCCGTCCGACAGGGACAGGGTGCCGCCCAGGTCGAGCGCGCGGGCTCCGGTGTTGCGGACCCGGGCAGTCACCACCGGCGTACCGTCTGGCGTTCGTTCCCCGGCGAACTGGTCGATCTCAAAGTCCGATGCTGGTTCGCCACCCGGCCCGACCGAGAGGTAGATCCGAATGCCGACCCGACCGATGTTACGGACGTTGGCGGAGGGGTCCGGCGCGCTGGCGGTCTGCGCCCACACCACCGCGTACCGCTCACCGGCTGATGCGGTCTTGGGTACGTCGATGGTGGCCCATGTCGGACGTGCTGGCCGGCGTCGAGGTCGAGCATGTCGTGTTCCAGCCGGATCCAGTCGGTGAGTTCGTTGCGAGTGCGGTCCGGTGCGAAGGTGAAGCCGGTGGGTGCCACGGTCGCGGCGGCTGGGTAGAGCTCGATGTCCCGGGCCACCGTCGAGGAGTTGGTCACCTCGACGCGGCGGCCGATGGTCTCGCCCGGCTTCACGTGGTCCACGATGTATTGGTGGGCGCGAGTGTCGTCGCGACGGCTGACCGGGGCGTCGACCAGCCGGATCCCGACGCTGGCGGCGGGATCCGGCTGGTCAGGTGGTGTGGGTGCGGTCGCCCCGGCCAGCCCGGCGGCTGTCATGCCGGTCGTGGTGGCCCCGGCCGGGCTGGTGGGCATCGGAGCGGTGCCGGCGAGCGCCAGGGCGGCCAGGACGACCGCGAGCCGACTCTCACACCACCGAATGGGTCACCGTCCCGCTGTAGAGGCCGCCCACGGCGGTGGCGGGGACGCTGATCTCGAGCGTCGGGTTCCAGCTCACTGTGTTGTCACCCGAGCCGGTGGTCTTGGAGAAGGCGGTGCGCGGTACGTCCAGGCTGACCGCGTCCGCCGCCGTGGGTTGATCCGGCAAGAGGGTGCCGGTGCCGGTGCTGGCTGTTTGCATACCGGACCAGTAGTCGACGTTCTGGTTGGAGATGGTCTCGGCCGGGGTGCCGCTGCCGGTGGTGAAGGCGGTCGAGGTCACCGAGGCGATCCAGGTGGCGGCCAGCGCGGCTCGCGAGTCGACCACCTGGACGGTGCCGAGTTGTCCGCTGATGGTCGAGCCGGGGAAACCGGAGCCGAGGTTGACGGAGGCCGGAACGTGGATGACCAGGTTGGAGGTGGCCACGGTGAACGTGACGACGGTGTCACCAGATGGTTGCGCCGTCGCAGGGGACGACATGGCAACGACCAACGCTGCTGCTGCGGCAGCGACGCCGGATAATAAGTATGTCTTTCGCATGACCCTAACTATAAATCCGACAAGTCCGAGTTTGCGGTGTTTCAGTGGCTTAAGAATGGTTAGTGGTTACTTCGCTTGTCGGCGTATTCCTGCCCGATCAGGCCACAGAGTGGGTGATCGTCCCGACGTAGAGGCCGGCAGTGATACCGGTCGGTACGGCCACCACAAGGGTTGGGTTCCAGCTCACCCGGTTGTTGCCGTTGCCGGAGGTCTTGCGGAACGCGATGCGTGGTACCCCCAGGGACTGCGCCTGGGCGGGGGTCAACTGGCCTGGGATGAGGGTGCCTCCGCCGGTGCTTTTTGTCTCCGGTCCAGACCAGTAGGAGAGTTGGGTGTTCGGAATCGTCCGACCGGTCCCGCCGGCACCGGTTTGGAAACTCGTCGCGGAGACGGTGGCCGTCCAGGTGTTCGGGTTGACCAGCCGCTGGTCGTCGATGGTTACCGTGCCGAGTCGGCCACCCAGTGTGGTGCCGGTGCGTGCCGCACCGAGGCTCACCGCGCTGGGGACGATGATCGACAGGTTGTGGTCCTGTCTCGCGAGCACGACGAGTCGACCCGGGACCGCCGCTCGTGTGATCGTGGGAGGCGCGACGATGCCGACGGACATCGCTATCCCGACAAGCGTCGATAGTGCGCGCATAGCGCAACTATAAGCACTTATCGCCGCTTTTGGCCCTTTTCCCCTCTTTGGGCTGGCGTTGGGCGGTTCAGGTAAGAAGAAGCCCCTTCCAACCCGTCAGAGGGCCGATTCGGCAACGGCCAGGAAAGCGTCGTTCTCGGCCGGCGTACCCACGGTGACCCGTACGCCGTCACCGGCGAAGGGACGGACGATGACACCCCGCGCCTCGCAGGCCTTGGCGAACTCGACGGCCCGGTCGCCCAGCGGCAGCCAGACGAAGTTGGCCTGACTCTCCGGCACCTCCGGCACGAGCTTGCGCAGCGCGTCGGTGAGCCGGGACCGCTCGTCGACCACCAGTGCGCAGCGGCGGCGTACCTCCTCCTCCTGGTTGAGGGCGGCCAGCGCGCCGGCCTGGGCGGCGATGCTGGCGGAGAACGGGGTCACCACCTTGCGTACCGTGCCGGCCACCTCCGGCTGGCCGACCAGGAAGCCGATCCGCAGCCCGGCCAGCCCCCACGCCTTGGACAGGGTGCGCAGCACCACGACGTTGGGGCGGTCACCGTAGACCGCCAGCCCGTCCGGCACCTCCGGGTCGGTGACGAACTCCCGGTACGCCTCGTCGAGCACCACCAGTACGTCCTCGGGCACCGCATCGAGGAACCGGTCCAACTCGGTTCGCCGCAGACTCGTACCGGTCGGGTTGTTGGGGTTGCATACCAGGACCAGCCGGGTGCGGTCGGTGATCGCGTCGGCCATCGCCGCCAGGTCGTGCCCGTGCGCGGCGGTGTTCGGCACCCGCACGCTGGTCACACCGCTGGTCGCCGCGATGATCGGGTACGCCTCGAAGGACCGCCAGGAGTAGACGATCTCGTCGCCGGGCAGGCAGGTGGCCCGGACCAGGTGTTCGCAGAGCGCCACCGAGCCACAGCCGGTAGCGATTCGGTCGGCGGATACGCCGTAGCGTTCGGCGAGCGCCTCGCGCAGGGCCAGAACGCCCATGTCGGGATAACGGTGCGCTCCGGCGACGGCTTCGGTGACCGCCTCCACGACTCCGGGCAGCGGGCCGTAGGGCACCTCGTTGCTGGCCAGCTTGATCGCTTCGGTCAGACCCAGCTCCCGAGCCAGGTCGGCCGGGCTACGCCCCGGTACGTAGTTGGGCAACGCCGCCAGGTCGGCCCGGGTCAACCGTGGGAGCTGGGGACGGGGTTCGTCGCCGGTCATGCAGTACCTCCAGGGGTGTCGGTGCGATCGTCGGATCGCTCCTCGGCCGGGCCGATTGGTTGCTTGGGGGCCTGTACGACCACCGTCGCCGCGCGCTTGTCGTGCAGCGCCTGGCGCAGCGGCTGGTCGAAGAGCACGAAGGCGCAGTCGATCAGCTGCATCACGAAGCCGATGCCACAGCAGTACCAGGCCAGGGTCGGCAGGCCCAGCGGCATGCTCCAGCGGCGCAGTGAGCGGCCGAAGCCGAGTTGCGGGTCCTCGGCCAGCGAGACCACCCTGATCTGCATCAGCCGTTTGCCCACCGTCTGCCCGCCGTTGGCCACCGCCGGCACCTCGTAGGCGAACCAGAGTGCGGTGGCGATGAGCAGGATGACGAGCGGGAGGTTGGCGGCCTGGTCGCTGAGCTGCGGTAGTCCCTCGGTCGACGGGTCGTTGGCCAGTGACCGCCGGAAGACCTCGCGATAGAGCGGGGCCACCTCCTGGACGTAGCGCCAGACGAACCAGCCGTTGACCACGACGTTCAGCAGGAACACGATGCCGATGTCGATCAGCCGGGCGACCAGCCGGGCCCCCAGCGACGCCAGCGGGTGGCCGTGTGGGCGGGGCGGCGGCATCCGGTAGTAGTGCGGGTGGGGCCAGCCGGGTGGCACCGCGTGGGGTGGGAACGGCCCGGGTACGCCATTGGCGGGCGGTGGTACCGGCCCGGGAACCCCCGGTGGTGGGAACGGTGAGCCGGGCATCCCCGGCGGTGGGTAATCAGCTCCGGGAGTCGCCGGCGGTGGGTATCCAGCTTCGGGTGTCCCCGGTGACACCGGGCCGGCGGGTGTACCGGTCGGCCCGCCTACCGGGCTGGCCGCTGGCGACTGCGGCACCGGTTCGGGCTCGACCGGTGGTGGGCCCGAGGGTGGGGTCGCGTCGGCGGGCAGTGGTGCGCCGATCCAGCCTTCGCCGTCCCAGTAGCGCTGGGTGGTGGGTTCGGCGGGATCGGTGTACCAACCTGGCTGTACCGTCATGACGCCGACCTCATTCGCTTGCCCCGGAGCCTTTGTTCACCCTGGAACCTTAACGACCACCGTACGGGCGAACTTGTCGTGGAGGCACTGCTGGTAGGGCTTGTCCCACAGTTGCCAGAGCCCGTCCAGGTAGCTGAGCCCGGGCACCAACCCCGCTGCGACGTTCTGCACCAGGAACCTCCGGAAGGCGCCACCCCGGTCCAGCGTGGCCGCCGGGTCCAGGGGTACCACCTTGATCTTCATGACCTTCTTGCCGGTGGTCTGGCCGGTGCGGAACATCATCTCGACGTAGTAGACGTAGGCCACCGCCCAGGCGATCACGAAGATGGCGGCATACATCAGCAGCATCGGCAGTAGGAAGTCGCCGAAGATGTCCGGCTCGACGAGGGTGCCGTCGGGCGCGATCTCGGAGGAGTCCGGGATGATCATGATGAAGAAGACGATCATGACGGGGATCGCGAGCACCGCGCCGATCCCGGCCATGATGGCGGAGTCGATCAGGAGCGCCAGCAGGCGGTCACCGAAGCTGGCCAGCGGTTGACCCGCCGGACTGACCGGCGGTGGGGGCGGCATCGGCGGCCCGAAGCCCGGATGCCCGCCGTACCCCGCCGGGGGATGACCCGGCGGGGGCGGCGGAGCTCCCGGACCGGGGTACGCCCCGGCGGGCGGAACTGCGGGGTACGAGGGAGGCTGCGTCACGCCGACAGTGTTACAGGTTGCCGCGACGTTCCTGTTCCCGCTCGATGGCCTCGAAGAGCGCCTTGAAGTTGCCCTTGCCGAAGCCGAGCGAACCGTGCCGTTCGATCAGCTCGAAGAAGACGGTGGGCCGATCCTGCACCGGCTTGGTGAAGATCTGGAGCAGGTAGCCGTCCTCGTCCCGGTCGACCAGGATCTTGCGGGCCTTCAGCTCTTCGATCGGCACCCGGACCTGGCCGATGCGTTCCCGCAGTTCGGGGTCGTCATAGTACGAGTCCGGGGTGTCCAGGAACTCCACCCCGGCGACCCGCATCGCGTCCACGCTGGCCAGAATGTCGTTGGTGGCCAGGGCGATGTGCTGCGCCCCCGGCCCCTGGTAGAACTCCAGGTACTCGTCGATCTGCGACTTCTTCCGGGCGATCGCCGGCTCGTTGAGCGGGAACTTCACCTTGCGGGTGCCGTTGGCCACCACCTTGCTCATCAGCGCCGAGTAGTCGGTGGCGATGTCGTCGCCGATGAACTCGGCCATGTTGGTGAAGCCCATGACCCGCTTGTAGAACTCCACCCAGTCGTCCATCTTGCCCAGTTCGACGTTGCCGACGATGTGGTCGACGGCCTGGAAGAAGCGCTTCGGCTGGAGGCCGGCGTCGATGGCCGGCTGCCGGTCGACGATCGGTCCACGGGCGACGAAGCCGGGCAGGAACGGGCCGGTGTAGCGCGACCGGTCGATCAGCGTGTGCCGCGTGTCGCCGTACGTGTCGATGGCGGCGAACCGTACCGTGCCGTGCGCGTCGGTGAGCTCGGTGGGTTCCGTCCGTCCGGTGGCCCCCTGGGCGAGGGCGTGCGCGTACGCGGCGTCGACGTCCGGCACCTCCAGGGCGATGTCGACGACTCCGTCGCTGTGCTTGGTCACATGCGCGGCGCCGGATGCGTCCGGCCGGACCGCGCCGGTGAGGACGAACCGGGCCGAGCCGCTGGTGAGGACGTACTCGGCGTAGTCGCGGTAGCCCTGCTCGGGACCGCGGTAGGCGACACAGGTCATCCCGAACGCGGTGGAGTAGTAGTGGGCGGCCTGCTTGGCGTTACCGACCATGAAGACGACATGGTCGAGACCCTTCACCGGGAAGGGGTCACGGTTGATGTCGTGGTCGACCGCGCCGATCAGCCGGTCGACGTCCACCTCGTCGGTGCTGTGGGGTCGGTCAAGCGCGCTGGTCATCGGCCACTCCCTCCATTTACCGCCCGCCGGGTCTCGGCGTCCGGTATGCGGTCTTGCGGGGAGGATCGCGGTGCCGGTGTGAGCTGTGCAACTGTCCAGTGAATCAATGGTCAGTTTGTACATTCAGTATGGTGGTTGGTCGTGAATCCTGTGCAGGATGTCCAGCTCGATCAGCTTGATGTCCAGTTGATCGAACTACTATCGGCGGAACCCCGGATCGGGGTGCTGGAATGCTCCCGGCGGCTGCGGGTGGCCCGAGGCACAGTCCAGGCCCGGCTGGACAAGCTGCTGGCCCGGGGCGTGATCTCCGGGTTCGGACCGGAACTCTCACCGGCCGCGATCGGCTTCGGGGTGACGTCGTTCGTCACGTTGGAGATCAGCCAACGGCACGGGCACCACGCGGTGGCAACTCACCTGTCGAAGATCCCGGAGGTGCTGGAGGCGCACACCATCACCGGGTCGAGCGACCTGCTCTGCCGGATCGTTGCCCGCTCCAACTCCGACCTGCAACGGGTGATCGACCAGATCCTGTCGTACGAGGGCATCGGCCGGGCCTCGACCATCATCGCGTTGGCCGAGCAGATCCCGTACCGGGTGCTGCCGCTGGCCCGGTCCACACTGTCGGCTGAATCCGCGAATGATGACAAAGCTCGCAAAGGTGACGACACGGGCAGCTGACCTTAGCGCTTCCGGACGTGGGCCGTCGTTACGGTGACCGGGTGGCGAAGGGGAGCGCCAGAAGCCGGCGCGTGAAGGGCTTTCTCGCCCTCGCGTTGGTGGCGCTCGTCGCCCTGGCCGCGACCGGCGTCTGGAACCCGTTTCCGGACGTATGGCAGTGGGTCAACCGCAGCGAGCCGCTCTCCGAGCCGGACGTCGTCTGGCAGCAGCGGGTGGACGGCACCCCGAAGAGCGTCAC
This sequence comes from Micromonospora polyrhachis, assembly GCF_014203835.1. Lineage (NCBI taxonomy): Bacteria > Bacillati > Actinomycetota > Actinomycetes > Micromonosporales > Micromonosporaceae > Micromonospora > Micromonospora polyrhachis. The sequence goes on from NZ_JACHJW010000001.1 coordinate 3,715,751, forward strand.
GATCGCCGGCAACACGGTCGTGGTCGAACACCGTACGTCGGTGGAGGCGCGCAGCCTGGCCACCGGCGTACGACTCTGGGACCGCAAGGCGGACTGGGTCGCGGTGGCCGGGGGCGAGCATGATCCGGTCATCGCCGTCGGGAAGCTGCTGGTCAAGGGCTACGAACTGATCGACCCGGAGACCGGTGCGGTACGCCGCAAGGACAACCGGGCGATCGCCGTCTGGACGTACCGCAACGCCCTGCTCGACGCCCGGTGCCCCGAAGCCCGGGAATGCACGCTGACCGCCTGGGACCCCCGGGGGGAGAAGCCGATCTGGACGGCCTTCCTGCCCGGGGTCAGCGCCGGACTCTTCGCCGACAACCCGGAGTTGCTGGGCACCCGACGACTCACCACGGACGGCGTACACCCGGCGGCCGGTGGTCCGGAGCCGATGCCGGCGCTGCTGGCCTTCCCCGTCGACGGCCGGGTACATGTCGTCGACACCGCCACCGGGCGGCTGGTCCAGGACCTGAAGGTCGGCAGCGATGCCCGGCTCGTGGCGGTCGGTGGCCGGGTGCTGCGTGTCGAGGCTCGCTCCGCGGACGGCACCTGCTATTTCATGGTCATCGCCCAGGACCCGATCACCGGTCAGGAGGTCTGGCGGCGGGCCGGGATCAACCTGCGTACCGCCAGCGGCGCCGGCTGCGTGCAGCGGGAGGACCCGCAGGGCGGCCGGAGCGTCATCGTCGGCGTCGGCCCGGACACCCGCGAGGCGGTCGTCGACGGCTACAACGGGCGTTATCTCTGGGTCGGGGTGGAAGGCGAGAAACTTCTCGCCGTCGACGACCGGTACGCGCTGGCCCGAAGCGCGGACAAGGCGGCGGTCACCGGACGCGCGCTGCCCAGCGGACGGTCCCAGTGGACCCGAACGATCAACCCCGATGGCGGGGCGGCGCTCGCCCGCGAGGTGGCGGTGATCGTGGACCGGAAACCCAACCGCATCGTCGTCCTGGATCCGCGTACCGGCCACGAGCTGCTGAACCTCCGCTCGTCGGCGGAAGTGCTCGCCGTGGGCCCGGCCGGGTTGGTGATCGGCGAGGGGCGGGACATCGGATACGCGCGGTTCGGCGCACCGGTCGCCCCACCCGACGGCCCCGAACCCGGTGCCGGGGTGCCCGACAACGGTTCGCCACCGGACGGCGGCGGTAAGGACGGCGGTGGCAAGGACGGCGGCGGTAAGGACGGCTGAGAGCGTCGTCCCAGGAGCGACCGGCGGGTACGACTCCTCCGGTAGCCTGCCCTAGGCTTTGCGGTTATGAGCAGTGCCGCCGACTTCTCCTACGCCCCCCTGCTGCCAGTGAGTGGCGACCAGACCGAATATCGCCTGGTCACTGATGAGGGCGTCGACGTGGTACACGGTCCGGGTGGCCGGCGGTTCCTCACCGTGGAGCCCGCCGCGCTGACCGCGCTGACCGCCGAAGCGATGCACGACATTGCCCACTACCTGCGTCCAGCGCACCTGGCCCAGCTCCGGGCCATCATCGACGACCCGGCCGCCTCGCCGAACGACCGCTTCGTCGCGCTCGACCTGCTGCGCAACGCCAACATCGCGGCTGGTGGTGTGCTGCCGATGTGCCAGGACACCGGCACCGCGATCGTGATGGGCAAGCGCGGCCGGCACGTGCTCACCGACGGCCTGGACGCCGAAGCCATCAGCCGGGGCGTCTACCAGGCGTACACCCGGCTCAACCTGCGCTACTCGCAGCTCGCCCCGATCACCATGTGGGAGGAGCGCAACACCGGCAGCAACCTGCCCGCGCAGGTGGAGATCTACGCCGAGGACCCGGACGGGCACCCCGACGCGTACAAGTTCCTCTTCATGGCCAAGGGCGGTGGCTCGGCCAACAAGTCGTACCTCTACCAGGAGACCAAGGCGCTGCTGAACCCCACCCGGATGATGCAGTTCCTGGAGGAGAAGCTGCGGCTGATTGGCACCTCGGCCTGCCCGCCGTACCACCTGGCGATCGTCATCGGTGGTACCTCGGCCGAGTTCGCGCTGAAGACCGCCAAGTACGCCAGCGCGAAGTATCTCGACAACCTGCCCACCTCCGGCTCGATGCAGGCGCACGGATTCCGGGACCTGGAGCTGGAGGCGCAGGTCCTGGAGCTGACCCGCCAGTTCGGCATCGGGGCACAGTTCGGCGGGCGTTACTTCTGCCACGACGTACGGGTGGTGCGGTTGCCCCGACACGGCGCGTCCTGCCCGGTGGCGATCGCCGTCTCCTGCTCGGCCGACCGTCAGGCGGTCGCGAAGATTACCCCGTCCGGGGTGTGGCTGGAGCGCCTCGAAACCGACCCGGCCCGCTTCCTGCCGGACGTCACCGACGCCCAACTGGACCACTCCGCCGAGGTGGTACGCGTCGACCTCAACCGGCCGATGGACGACATCCGGGCCGAGCTGTCCAAGTACCCGGTGAAGACCCGACTCTCGCTGACCGGACCGCTGGTCGTCGCCCGGGACATCGCCCACGCCAAGATCGCCGAGCGGCTGGACGCCGGCGAGCCGATGCCGCAGTACCTACGCGACCACGCGGTCTACTACGCCGGTCCGGCCAAGACGCCCGAGGGGTACGCCTCCGGCTCGTTCGGGCCGACCACCGCCGGGCGGATGGACGCCTACGTGGAGAAGTTCCAGGCGGCCGGCGGCTCGCAGGTGATGCTCGCCAAGGGCAACCGCTCGGCGCAGGTCACCCGCTCCTGCCAGCAGCACGGCGGCTTCTACCTCGGCTCCATCGGCGGCCCGGCGGCCCGGTTGGCCCAGGACTGCATCAAGCACGTCGAGGTCCTGGAATACCCGGAGCTCGGCATGGAGGCGGTGTGGAAGATCGAGGTGGAGGACTTCCCGGCCTTCATCGTGGTCGACGACAAGGGCAATGACTTCTTCGCCGAGGTCACCAAGCCGGTCCTGACCGTCGGCCGCCGCTGATCCGACTCTAAGTTCTTAAAGGAGGGGAGATTCTCCTCAGCGTTCGGCCTCCTCGACTGCTACCGTCCAGTGCGAGGAGGTGGTGTGATGCCGAAAATCGAGGTGGACGAGTCCACCGACAGCTACCTTGCCTTCGCGGCCGGTATCGCCGGGCTGACCAAGGGGCAGGTAGTGGCGCAACTGGTTGCGCAGGTCCAAGCCGCTGTGGTGCCGCCGATAGCTTCGGGCGACGGCGACGAACCGGTTCCGGTGCGGATCTACGCTGACTACGCCGGCCATCGGACCTATGCGTCCTTTGTGCCTGGCCCGGGACGCATCGAGATCGCATCCGGCCCGCTGACTGGTCGGTCCTTCCGGACCCCGAGCGAGGCGGCTCGGGAGATCGTCAAACACTACAAGCCGGAGGTCAGTCCGCACCGGAACGGATGGGACTTCTTCTATGTTGTCGCTACGGGGGTGCCGCTACAGAGCCTCAGGCGCCGGTCAGCCTGAGGAGGGACTGAGTGCGGCCGCACGTGTTCGTGGATGAGACAAGGAGCGGGGGGTTCCTGCTTGCCGCCGCAGCGGTCGCCTCAGGTCGACTCAATGAGGCGCGACAGGCGATCAAAGGGTTGATTCTTCCGGGGCAGCGCAGCATCCACTTCTGCAAGAAAAGGGACGACCGCCGCCGCATCCTCGGCGTCATTCGTAGCCTGGATGTGCAGGTAGTGATCTACAACGCGACCAGGTACGGGCATGTCAAGTTGGCCCGTGACGCATCCCTTGCCGGGCTGGTGACTGACGCCGCGAAGATAGACGCAGAGCGCTTGGTGTTCGAGCTCGACGACTCGGTCCTGAAAGCCGATCGGAGCCTGCTTAGGGAGAAGGTGCGGTCGGCGGGGGTTGAAAGCCGGCTCAGGTACGACCACATGCGTTCACACGAGGAGTGTTTGCTGTCGATACCGGACGCCGTCGCCTGGTCTTGGGCAAGGGGAGCGGAGTGGCGTGCCGGCGTTCGGCCGGTCGTTACGGATCTTCGGGAGGTGTGAGACGATCCGACGTGTGTGACACCGGTCTTGGAAACGCGAAACCCGGCCCACCCACCGTCCGGAAGGCTACCGGGTTCACTTCCACGGAGCCACTGCCCCGGGCAGCCTCGACGCTACCAGCGTGAGCGGGCGGGGGCAACGTGTTCGCGTCAAAGGAACTGGCTGACCTGCAGCGGTGGGCTTCGGCAAGGAGTTGGATGTGAACACCGGTCCGTGGGAGCTGATCTTCCAGGATGCGAGTACGGACAAGGCGACGCTGGCGAAGTACGACCGGCGGCCCGAGCTGGACTGAACCTCGCTCCGGCTGACGGTTGGCTGGCGGCGCTGACACGCGTACGTCACGCAGGGTGGTTGAATTTCGTTGGTGTGATTTAACGTGGCGCGGAGAAAACGTGGAAAGCGGCTCCATATGGAGGTCCAGCCTTGAAAAGCTAGGCCTGGTTTTCAAGTTTCTCGTGGTTTACTTCAAATCATGGACGACGCTATGTTCCGATCGTCACCAGCGGGTCACTTGTCCGGATAACCGGCTGGGATCCTCGGTTCAACGAAAGTTATGACTGCTCGGCCTTCGTCCCCGACCCGCTGCCAGCGAAGCTCGACCTGGCGCAGGAGACGTACCTGGCAGTCACCAACGCCGCAGTCGCGGTGGCTCGCCTCGACCAGGCAGCCTTTCGGCTACCAAACCCGGGGTTGCTCGCGCGTCCCGCGATCCGGCAGGAGGCCGTCAGTACATCGGCGCTTGAGGGCACCTATGCGGCGCTTGACGATGTCCTCGAAGCTGACTTCCTCAAGCGTAACCAGCTCACCGCGTCGGTCGCGGAGGTCCACAACTACGTCGAGGCTGCGGAGCTTGCGTTTGAGTGGATCAAGGAGCGGCCCATCACGGTGGGGGCGCTGGAGCAACTACAGAAGATCCTCGTGCGAGGGACCCGAGGGGATTCGCCTGAGGCCGGCCGTGTCCGGACGACTCAGGTTTTTATTGGTGCCGACGGAGGGCGAGTCACCGATGCGCGGTTTGTGCCGTCCCCTCCTGGCGATCAGTTACGTGCCGGTGTTGACGCCTGGGCGTCATGGCTCACGGCCGAGGACACCTTTCCCTTGGTGATCAAGATGGCTCTCGGTCACTACCAGTTCGAGACCCTGCATCCCTTCAACGACGGCAACGGCCGGCTCGGTCGCCTCGTCTGCGTCCTGCAACTGGCCTACCATGGCGAGTTGCGCGTGCCGGTGTTGAACCTCTCTCCCTGGCTCGAAGGCAGAAGGCGCCAGTACCAGGACCATCTGCTGTCGGTCAGTGCCACCGGCGACTTCGAACCCTGGGTCCGGTTCTTCTCCGAGGCCGTACGTGCGCAGGCGGTTCGCGGGGTGGAGAAGATCGACGCTCTGCACGACTGGCGAGATGAGGCGTTGACTCTGCTGCTCGGTGCTGACGTCCGCGGTGTGGCTGTGCGGATCGTCGAGGACCTGCTCGGGTACCCACTGATCACTGCGACGCCCACCGCCGAAAGATATGGGGTCTCGTATCAGGCCGCGAACACAGCGATCAGGCGCCTCGTCCAGTTGGGCATTCTGGAGGAACGCACGGGCCGACGGTACGGGCGCGTTTTCGCGGCACGCCGGGTCTTGAACATCATCAACGCCGCTTGATTTTCGAACTGGTGACAGTGGTACACCAAGCAGGCTGAGCAACCCTGCCGTGGCTGCACCACCCAAGTGTTGTCACCTTCCTGCGAGTCCTGGCCGGGCGGGGCAGGATGGAACGCGTGACGACTCCTGAGGCGACTGGCTACCGGATCGAACGCGACACGATGGGCGAGGTCGAGGTGCCCGCCGAGGCGCTGTGGCGGGCCCAGACCCAACGCGCCGTACAGAACTTCCCGATCTCCGGGCGTGGCCTGGAGCCGGCGCACATCCGGGCGCTGGCCCAGATCAAGGGGGCCGCCGCTCTGGTCAACGCCGAACTCGGCGTGATCGACACCGACGTGGCCGGGGCGATCGCCACCGCTGCCGCGCACGTGGCCGACGGCACGTACGACGACCACTTTCCGATCGACGTGTTCCAGACCGGCTCGGGAACCTCGTCGAACATGAACGCCAACGAGGTCATCGCCACCCTGGCCGCCCGGGAACTGGGCCGCGAGGTGCACCCCAACGATGACGTGAACGCCGCACAGTCCAGCAACGACGTCTTTCCGTCCTCGATCCACCTGGCGGCCACCCAGGCGGTCGTACATGATCTGTTGCCCGCGCTGCGTCATCTCGGTGACGCGCTGGCGACCAAGGCCGACGAGTTCGCCGTCGTGGTGAAGGCCGGGCGGACGCACCTGATGGACGCCACCCCGGTCACCCTCGGCCAGGAGTTCGGCGGGTACGCCACACAGGTGCGTTACGGCATCGAACGACTGGAGTCCTGCCTGCCCCGGCTGGCCGAGCTGCCGTTGGGTGGCACCGCCGTCGGCACCGGGATCAACACCCCGCTCGGCTTCGCCGCCCGGGTGGTCGCCAAGCTCCGCGAGGAGACCGGGCTGCCGGTGACCGAGGCGCGTAACCACTTCGAGGCGCAGGGGGCCAGGGACGCCCTGGTGGAGGCCTCCGGTCAGCTCCGTACCATCGCGGTCGGCCTCTACAAGATCGCCAACGACATCCGGTGGATGGGGTCTGGCCCGCGTACCGGCCTGCGCGAGTTGCAGATCCCCGACCTCCAGCCCGGATCATCGATCATGCCCGGCAAGGTGAACCCGGTGGTCTGCGAGGCCGTACGCCAGGTCTGCGCGCAGGTGATCGGTAACGACGCGACGATCGGGTTCGCCGGTTCGCAGGGCGACTTCGAGCTGAACGTGATGCTCCCGGTGATGGCCCGCAACCTGCTCGAATCCATCCGCCTGCTGGCCTCGTCGAGCCAGTTGCTCGCCGACCGCTGCGTGGTCGACCTGGTCGCCAACGCCGAGGTCTGCCTGGCGTACGCCGAGGGCTCACCCTCCATCGTGACCCCGCTCAACCGCCACCTCGGGTACGACGAGGCAGCCTCGATCGCCAAGGAGGCGTTGGCGAAGGAGGCGACCATCCGGTCCGTGGTGCTCGCCCGGGGCCATGTCGACAATGGACGCCTCACCGAGCGGCAGTTGGACGAGGCGCTGGACGTACTCCGGATGACCCATCCCTGACCGCGTTTGGTCCCTGATCACGTGGATCATCGATGGGTGCGCGTTCGGGTGGGCGGGTGGAAAGATTGATAATCCGGGCAGGCCCCTAGCGGACTGCGACCTGATCAGGTGTGATGCTCCCACTAACCCCCAACGAGAGGATCCTCTGTGGTGAGCAGAAGATTCACCGCCGGAGCCGTCGCTGCCGCAACGACTCTGGCCTTCCTGGTTACCGTGCCCGCCAACCCGGTCACTGCCGCCCCGACCACCGTCACCGAATACACCGTGGTGGCGGAGGACGGCGTCGCCGCCGACGCGGCCATCGCCGCCATCCAGGCGGCTGGTGGCACCGTGGTGTCCCGTACCGACGGTGTGGGCATGTACCAGGTCACCAGTGATCGCAGCGACTTCGCGAGCCGGGTCACCGCAGCTGACGCGCTGGTCGGTGCCGCGGAGAAGAAGCCCATCGGCTGGGCCCCGAAGAAGAAGATGGACCAGGTCACGCAGGAGAACCTGCGGGCTGCGGCGAAGGCCACGGGCACCAAGCCGGCCAAGGGCAAGAAGCCCGGCAGCAAGGTCGACCCGCTGGACGAGAAGCTGTGGGGCCTGGAGATGATGCGGGCCTTCGACGCCCGTAAGAAGGAGCCCGGCAAGCGCGGCGTCACCGTCGGCATCCTGGACACCGGAGTCGACGCCAGCAACCCGGACCTCGCCCCCAACTTCAGTTGGTCGCTGTCGCGTAACTTCGCGCCGGACATCGAGGAGATCGACGGTCCGTGTGAGGCGGCGGGCTGCCTCGACCCGGTCGGTACGGACGACGGCGGGCACGGCACGCACGTCGCGGGTAGCGTCGGTGCCGCCGCCAACGGCTTCGGCCTCTCCGGCGTCGCGCCGAACGTGACGCTGGTCGAACTCAAGGGTGGCCAGGACTCCGGCTACTTCTTCCTCGACCCGGTGGTCAACGCCCTGGTGCACGCAGCCGACGTCGGCCTCGACGTGGTCAACATGTCCTTCTACGTCGACCCGTGGGCGTACAACTGCCTGAACAACCCGGCGGACTCGCCGGAGGAGCAGGCGGCGCAGCGGGCGACCATCCGGGCGATGCACCGGGCGCTCGACTACGCGCACTACCGGGGCGTGACCCTGGTGGGCGCGCTCGGCAACAACAACGAGGACCTGGCCGCGCCGCGGGTGGACACCTCCAGCCCGAACTACGGCGGTACGCCGCGCCCCCGGCCGATCGACAACGCGACCTGCTGGGACCTGCCGATTGAGGGCCCGCACGTGATCGGGGTCTCCTCGGTCGGCCCGTCCAGCAAGAAGGCGGACTACTCCAACTACGGCACCGAGCAGATCTCGGTCGCCGCGCCGGGTGGCTGGTTCCGGGACGGGTACGGGACGCCGAGCTTCCGTACCGACGCCAACATGATCCTCTCGACCTACCCGAAGAAGGTCCTCCAGGAGGAGGGGTCGGTCGACGCGGACGGCAACATCGTGCCGGGCTTCGAGGAGTCGGTGTTCAAGGAGTGCAAGGCCAGTGGCGAGTGCGGCTACTACACCTATCTCCAGGGCACCTCGATGGCCGCACCGCACGCCTCGGGTGTAGCGGCGCTGATCGTCAGCAAGTTCGGCAAGCGTGACTTCCGGCGGGGCGGGTTGACCCTGGACCCGGACAAGGTGGAGAACCACCTCTACCGCACGGCTGCCGAGCACGCCTGCCCGACGCCGCGCCTCCAGCAGTACCGCAACGAGGGCCGGGACGAGACGTACGACGCGTACTGCGCCGGCGGCGAGAACTTCAACGGCTTCTACGGGTACGGCATCGTCGACGCGTACGCGGCGGTGACCACCCCGTTGCAGCCCTGGAAGCGGCCGTAGTACCACCGCTCTGAATAGTTGATCAGGAGGTTTGCGTCGCCGACGAGGGCTTCCGGTGACGCAAACCTCCTGATCAACGCGGGGCAGCGCAGGATCAACGCGGGGCAGTGCAGGTTCGACGCGAGAAGAAGGTCGGTCAGGACAGGGCGCGGCTGACCGCCTGCGCGGCCGACAGGACCTGCTCGCCGACCGTGGCGACGTCCAGTGGGGCGAGCGCCACCACGCCGACACTGGCCTCCAGGCCCGACACGCCCAGCACCGGTGCGGCCACCCCGTACGCGCCGGGTTGCAACTCGCCGCTGGTCGAGACCGGCCGGGACTGCCCGGCCCGCCCGGCCAGGATGGCCTGGCCCGCGGCCCCCCGGTCCAGCGGATGCCGCGACCCGGTCCGGTAGGCCACGTGGAACGCGGTCCAGGTCGGCTCGACCACCGCGAGCGCCACTCCCTCGCCGCCCTCCACCACCGTCAGGTGCGCGGTCGCGCCGGCCTGCTCGGCGAGCCGCCGCAGGGCCGGCAACGCACCCTCGGCGAGCAGCGGTTGAGCCCGTCGGGCCAGGTGCAGCACCCCGACCCCCAGCCGGAGCCGGCCAGCACCGTCCCGGCGGAGCATGCCGTGCCCGGTGAGCGGGCCGACGAGCCGGTAGACCACGGCCCGACCGACGCCGAGCCGGGCCGCCGCCTCGGTGACGGTGAGCCCGTTCGGTGCGTCGGCGACCAGGTGCAGCAGCCGTAACCCTCGGTCGAGGGTCTGGGCGGTCTCGCCGGCTCTGTCCGCGGTTTCCACAGCAGGCAGCGTACGACCGTGCAGGGCAATCATCGGAATGCGTGACCGTTACCCTTGTACGGTGACGCTACGCCTGTATGACACCGCCACCAGATCGGTGCGGGACTTCGTCCCGCAGGAACCCGGCAAGGTGGGGATCTACCTGTGTGGTCTCACCGTCCAGTCTCCGCCACACATCGGCCACCTTCGTTCCGGCGTGAACTACGACGTACTACGTCGCTGGTTCCTGCACACCGGTTACGAGGTCACGTTCATTCGCAACATCACCGACATCGACGACAAGATCCTGGCCAAGTCGGTGGAGCAGGGCCGACCGTTCTGGTCGATCGCCTACACCAACGAGGTGATCCTCGGTGCCGCCTACCGGACCCTCAACGTGCTTCCGCCGACGTACGAGCCGAGGGCGACCGGGCACATCCTGGAGATGCAGGAGCTGATCCAGAAGCTGATTGCCGACGGGCACGCCTACCCGGCCGAGGATGGCTCCGGCGACGTCTACTTCGACGTCCTGTCCTACCCCGAGTACGGTGCCCTCTCCGGCCAGCACCCGGAGGCGATGCTTTCCGCCGGTCAGCGCCCGGAGGCCATGCAGGCCGCCGGGGACGCTCCCGACCGGGGCAAACGGGACCCGCGTGACTTCGCGCTGTGGAAGGGGATCAAACCCGAGGAGCCGGCCGACGCCTCCTGGCCGTCGCCATGGGGACCCGGCCGACCGGGCTGGCACATCGAGTGCTCGGCGATGTGCCGCCGCTACCTCGGGGCCGAGTTCGACATCCACGGTGGCGGGGTCGACCTGACCTTCCCGCACCACGAGAACGAGATCGCCCAGTCGAAGGCGGCCGGGCTGCCGTTCGCCCGCTACTGGGTGCACCACGGGCTGCTCAACCTCGGCGAGACCAAGATGAGCAAATCCCTGGGCAACGTCCTCGACCTGGTGCACGTGGCCGCGCTCGGCATCCGCCCGGTCGAACTGCGCTACTACCTCGTCGCGCCGCACTACCGGTCCCGGATCGACTACTCGGACGAGTCACTACGCGAGGCCGCGGTCGCCTATCGGCGGATCGAGGGCTTCGTGCGCCGCGCGGCAGAACGCCTCGGCCCCGGCGAGATCGGCGGCGCTGAGGGCGTCGAAGGCTTCGGTGACCTTCCGGCCGCGTTCGGCGCGGCGCTGGACGACGATCTGAACACCTCGGCCGCGCTGGCCGTGCTGCACGACACCGTACGCGATGGCAATCTGGCGCTGGCCGATGGCGATGACGCCGCCGCCGGTACCGCGCTGGTGGCGGTCCGGGGGATGCTGGATATCCTCGGTGTCGACCCCCTCGACGAATCCTGGTCCGGTGACGGCCAGGAGGACAGCCTGCGCGGGGTGGTCGACGCGTTGATCGCGTTGGCGCTGGAGCAGCGTACCCAGGCTCGGGCCCGCAAGGACTGGGCTGCCGCCGATGCGGTGCGCGACCAGCTCAAGCAGGCCGGTGTGGTGGTCGAGGACACCCCGCAGGGACCCCGTTGGACAATCGGAGAGCAGGACTGATGGCCGGCAATTCGCAGCGCCGTGGCCGGCGTGCCACCCCCAAGAAGGGCGCCGCCGCCGGTTCCGGTGGCAAGAACCGGGCCAGCCTCGCCGGCCGGGGCAGGACTCTGCCCGCCGACGAGCGGCCGTGGCACAAGGGCTACTCGGGCACCGAGAAGCTGCCGCAGCGCACCGCCTGGAAGCAGGAGAAGGAGCGTCGCACGGCGGCCGAGGAGGGCCGGGCCCCGAAGATCGGCACGCCGGGTTCGAAGGACACCACCTGGGGTGCCGGCTCGGCCACCGGCAAGGGCGGTCGGGGTACGGGCGCTGGTCGTACCGGTGGTCGGGGTGCCGCGCCCACCCGGGGCGCGGGTGGCCGGGGTGCCGGTGGCAAGGTGCCCACCCGGACCGGGCCGCGGGTCGCACCCGGCCGTAAGTCCATGCCGCCCAGGGACGCCCCCGAGCTGCTCGTCGGGCGTAACCCTGTGCTGGAGGCGCTACGCGCGAACGTGCCAGCGACCGCACTGTACGTCGCTCAGGGCATCGAGATCGACGACCGGGTCAACGAGGTGGTCCGCACCTCGGCGGACCGGGGCATCGCGATCATGGAGATCAGCCGGGCCGAGCTGGACCGGATGACCGGTGGGGTGCTGCACCAGGGCCTGGGACTGCAGGTGCCGCCGTTCGCCTACGAGCAGTTCGAGGACCTGGTCGCGGCGGCCCTGGAACAGCCCGCCCCGCTGCTCGTCGCACTGGACGGGGTCACCGACCCGCGCAACCTCGGTGCGGTGATCCGCTCGGCGGCGGCCTTCGGTGCCCAGGGGGTCTTCGTACCGGAACGGCGGGCCGCCGGCATCACCGCCACCGCGTGGCGGACCAGCGCCGGTGCCGCCGCCCGGGTGCCGGTCAGTCAGGTGACCAACCTGACCCGGGCGATCAAGGCATGCCAGCAGGCCGGCTTCATCGTGGTCGGGTTGGACGCCGACGGCGAGACCGACCTCTACGACCTGGAGGTCGCGGTCGGTCCGCTCGTGGTGGTGGTCGGCTCGGAGGGCCGAGGGCTGTCCCGCCTGGTCGGGGAGACCTGTGACCTGCGGGTCGGCATCCCGATGGCCTCGACGGTGGAGTCGCTCAACGCCAGCGTCGCCGCCGCCGTGACGCTGGCCGAGGTGGCCCGCCGCCGTACCGCCTCCTGACCGTCACCGGCACCGGCCGCACCGGGTTCGTCACCTTCCGACGCTGACATTGCCGCCCTGCTCCGCCCACTGATCGAGATCGCTGGTTCTGATCAATGGGCTGGGCAGGGCGGGTGCGTCGTCCCCGTAACATGCAATGCCGGGCATCCCCTCGCCCCGGAGGAGACGGCACATGGCATGGCAGGCCGGCGGTTACGCGATCGGCGTCGACCTTGGTACGTCCAACATCGTGGCGGTGCTCCGCTGGCCGGACGGTCGTACCCGACCGCTGCTCTTCGACGGACAGCCGATCATGCCGGCCGGCGTCTACCTCGACGAACAGGGCCGGCTGCACGTCGGCCGCGATGCCGCCCGGCTTGCCCAGACCGACCCCGGGCGCTACGAGCCCAACCCGAAGCGGCGCGTCGACGAACCAGCCGTCCTGCTCGGCGACCATGAAGTGCCCACCGTGGACCTGCTCGGTGCGTTGCTGCGTGCGGTGGCGCAGGCAGCGGTCGAGGCGGTTGGCTTCCTCCCGCCCGCCGTGCTCACCTATCCGGCGAGCTGGGGCGTACGCCGTCGCGGGGTGCTGGCCACAGCGGTGAGCCGGGCCGGCTGGCCCCCGGCCGATCCGACCACGACCCCGAGTGGTGCGGCAGGTGCGCTCGGCGGCACCGTGCTGGTGCCCGAGCCGGTCGCGGCGGCCCGCTACTTCGCCGACGTGCTGCGCCGCCCGGTGCCGGTCGGGTCCGCCATCGCCGTCTACGACTTCGGCGGGGGCACCCTCGACATCGCGCTGGTTCGCAACGAGGGCGTCGACCAGACCGGCCGGGCCCGGTTCGCCGTCATCGGCTCCGGCGGGCTGGCCGAACTGGGCGGCCTCGACCTGGACGCGGCCATCGTCGAGCACCTGGGCACGCTGATCGCCGCCACCGATCCACAGGCGCGGCAGCGGCTGACCCTGCCGGAGACGACGACCCAGTGGCGGGACCGGCGTCGGTTCTGGGACGACGTACGGGGTGCCAAGGAGATGCTGTCCCGGGCCACCGTGGCCCCGATCGCGGTGCCCGGGGTGGAGCAGGCGTTCCATCTCACCCGCGACGAGTTGGAGCGGCTCGCCACGCCGCTGCTGCACCGGGGGGTGGCCGAGGCGGCCTCGGTGATCGCGCAGGCGGGACTGGTGCCGCACCAGCTCGCCGGCCTCTTCCTCGTCGGCGGTTCGAGTCGGGTGCCCCTGGTCGCGCGACTGTTGCATGCCGAGCTCGGTATCGCGCCGACCGTGCTGGAACAGCCGGAACTTCCGGTGGCCGAGGGGTCGCTGGCGGAGTTGGCCGTCCTGGCCGGCAGTCCACCAGCGGGGAGTGCCGCCCCGCCGGTCGGCGTGCCGCCGTCCGTACCGGCTGGTCCACACCCGGTCTCGCCTGGCGGCGTACCCCAGGTCCCGCCCGGCGGCCCGTCGTCGCTTGCCGCGGCCGGTCCGGGCTGGTCCGGCCCGCCCGCGCCGCCCCCTGCGCCACCGGCCGCCGGGCTGCGTGGCCTGGTCCGACGACGGTCGGTGTGGATCGGGGCCGGTGCCACGTTGGCGCTGGTCGGGGTGGTGGCCGCCGCCGTTCTCTACTTCACCCGGGGCGGCTACGCCGACATCGCCTTCCAGCCGTTCAGCGAGATCGGCTCGGTGCCGACCGGCGACCAGCAACCGACCCGGATGAGTACGACGCTCGCCGGCGACCGGGCCTATCTCGCCTACGAGCGCGACGACGACCGGTTGCAGGTGGTGGCCGCCGAGGCAGGCTCGGCCAAGGTGCTGTGGCAGTACGAGACGAGCAGCACCGCCGACCAGTGGGTCGGCATCTACGCGGTCCGGGACAAGGGCATCGGAATCCTCGCCGCCGCGTCGAACAGCCGGCAACCCCGTGACCTGATCGTCATAGACCCGACCAGCAAGGGCCGGGAGTTGTGGAAACGCAGTGTCACCGGCAACGACACCATCGCCTTCTACGACGAGCTGGTGGTGATCGCCGACCGGACCGCCCACCAGTTGGTCGGGCTCGACCTGCGTACCGGGAAACAGAAGTGGGCGACGGAGCTGCCGAAGGACAGCCGGGGCGAGGCCGACGTGTCGGTCTACCGGGTGACGACAACCGAGATGCTGGGCGGACCAAGTAATGTCGACAGTGGGACGCGCGACCCGTACCACGGCGACGAGCAGCGGCTCGTGCGGATCGGTGCGGACCGGTCGGTTGCGGTCATCGACGCGAAGACCGGTAAGGAACTGAAGAGCCGCCCCAACGTCGCCGACCGCGACGACTACGTGGTCGCTCACGACGGCCGGCTCTACGTCGCACCGAAGGACGGCGGCTACCGCCTGGTGTCGTACGACCTGGCGAGCATGGGCGAGCCGACGAGCCTGTACACCGCGCCGGACAAGGAACACACGGCAAAGGCGCTGGCACCCTGCGGCCAGGACCGGGTGTGCCTGCTGGAACGGAAGGGGTACGAGGCGGCCAACACCATGCTGGTGGCGGTCAGCACCGACAAGGACGTCAAGCCGTGGCGTAAGCCCACACCGTCGGCGGAGACGATCCTCTCCGTCGGCGAGCACGTTTCTACCCGTACGGCCGGGTCGCCGGCCAAGACCACCATCTTCAAGCCGGACGGCGGGCAGTTGCTGTCCCGGGAGGGCCGGACGGTACGTGTGGACGGGGGAAACCTGCTGCACTTCGCCGAGAACCTGTCGGACTACCCGGACAACGTCAGCGTTGCTGGCCTGCCGGTTG
The DNA here is from genome assembly GCF_014203835.1 of Micromonospora polyrhachis. Lineage (NCBI taxonomy): Bacteria > Bacillati > Actinomycetota > Actinomycetes > Micromonosporales > Micromonosporaceae > Micromonospora > Micromonospora polyrhachis. The sequence continues at coordinate 3,731,017 of NZ_JACHJW010000001.1, forward strand.
GTTCGGGCGAGAAACCGGTCGAGCTGGGGTCGTTGAAGGAGATCCGGTCGGCGAGCTGTTCCTGGAACACGTCGGTCATCGTCTGTGGTGCGAGGGCGAAGTTCGTCTTCGTCCGGTTTGCCGACGCCTGAGCCGACACCCGGGTTCGCCAGGACCCGACCGGGACACGGAAGAGGGCGGCCCGCCGATCGCGGACCGCCCTCCTGTCGTACGCCTGATCGTCAGATGCGCGTGCCGTTCACCGCGTGGAAGGCGTGGTTACGACCGGCGCGCGGCTTGACGTGGACGGTGTCGCCCATGTTGGGCATGTGCTGCCGGTCGGTACGGACGACGAACCGCTCCGAGGCACCGTCGAGCGCGGCGTGCCCGTAGATGTTGGCGTCCGAGCCGAGGTCCTCGACCAGCTCGACGACGACCGGCATGCCGCCCTCGGTCGGGCTGACCAGGTCGCAGTCCTCGGGACGGAAACCGACGGTCACCTTGCCGTTGCCACCGTCGGCCTTGGCGGCGGCCACCTGCTCGCGGGTGAGCGGAACGACCATCTCGGCGAAGAGAGCACCGTCGTCGGTCAGCGAAACCGTCTTGATGTTCATGGCGGGCGAGCCCATGAAGCCGGCGACGAAGACGTTGGCCGGGGTGTCGTAGAGCGCCCGGGGGGTGTCCACCTGCTGGAGTACGCCGTCGAGCATGACCGCGACCCGGTGACCCATGGTCATGGCCTCGATCTGGTCGTGCGTGACGTAGACCGTGGTGACGCCGAGCTTGGCCTGCAACGAGGCGATCTGGGTACGGGTCTGCACCCGGAGCTTGGCGTCGAGGTTGGACAGCGGCTCGTCCATGAGGAAGACCTGGGGCTCCCGGACGATGGCCCGGCCCATCGCGACTCGCTGGCGCTGACCGCCGGAGAGGGCCTTGGGCTTACGGCCGAGGTACTCCTCCAACTGGAGCAGGGCGGCGGCTTCCTTGACCCGCCGGTCGATTTCGGCCTTCGAGGTCTTGCGCAGCTTGAGTGCGAAGGCCATGTTCTCGTAGACCGTCATGTGCGGGTAGAGCGCGTAGTTCTGGAAGACCATGGCGATGTCGCGGGCCTTCGGCGGCAGGTGGGTGACGTCCCGGTCGTCGATGTGGATCGAGCCCTGGTCGACGTCCTCCAGGCCGGCGAGCATGCGCAGACTGGTGGACTTGCCGCAACCGGAGGGGCCGACGAGGACGAGGAACTCGCCGTCGCCGATTTCGAGGTCGAGTTCGTTGACCGCAGGCCGCTCGGAACCGGGGTAGATCCGGCTGGCCTTCGAGTAGGTGACCGTAGCCATCGCTGGGTGCTTCCTTTCACCGGCAGGAACGTGCCGGACGATCCGAGTGAAGGAGCGACCGGCACGACGTGTGCCGGTCCCACGGGACACCCCGGGCGACCGGGGGGCAGCTTCGGAGTGTCGTTCGTGTCACGTCACCGTAAACGGCATCGGCCCAACTGCCAAGGTCAGGTCCCGTTTCTGGGACGCACCGCATTCACAATTCGGTCATCCGAGCACGGCAGGACATCAATCGCCGTTGGGGGCGTAGCGCTGCGTAACTGGCGGCGACGTCGGCGGTGTGTCGTAGCAGATGATCTCGTTGGCCGGGGCCCCTGGTTGCCGTGATAATCGGACGTCAGTGGCTATGCTGACGTCGAACGCACGCCCCTGTAGCTCAGTTGGCCAGAGCACTCGCCTTGTAAGCGAGATGTCGCCGGTTCGATCCCGGCCGGGGGCTCCAACACCACCAGGCCTTCCGGCGTCCCGCCGGCCCGTCTCAGTGGCGTGACAGCAACGCTGACAGCAACCGGCTTCACGACAGCCGCCCGTCGAGCTTGCCGAGCTGAGCGCGTCGGCATTGCCCATGTCGCTGTGTGTGTACCGCGATGGAGGTCAGTGGCCGCTGCCATGGTGATGGGCGTTTCGGGCGCGAACGGCGGCCTCCAACCGTAGGCCAGTACCGACGAGGACGAGCAGCAAGGCCAGAATGAATGGACGGTCAGTGGTGGTGCCGAGGGTCAATACGGCGATGAGCAGTCCGACCACGATGGCAGCCGTGCCGACGTTCCGCAGAGTGATGGTGATCAACACGCCACCGAGTGTGCCAGAGCAGCAGTTCCTTCCCTTCTGCCGCTGACCGTGCGATTCGTCAATCATCTGGTCGGACGTGACTGTCGGGCATATCCCGCGACAGGGCCCTATGTCCGGAGCGTAGTGCGAACGATGGCGAGCGGCTGCAACCGAACGACCTGGGCCGTCCAGCAGTCAGACGATTGGGTCGCGAGTTCTGCCCCACAGCTACACACCAAGTTGGGGCCGTCGAGACCGTCGAGGCCACAGCAGCCGTTACGGCGACCGGCGTTCGGGTGCAGACGGCGTACAAGCAGGTCGGCTGGATTGATCAGGACAGTGTTACGGGGCCCTGCGGAAACTAGAAGCCGCTCATCCGTGGCGCTCGGCACGTGGGGCGGCCCGAACGGGTCGGGGTCGACGGCGAACTTGCCTGCTGGCAGCCATGCTGGACATGGTTCGCCGGGTTGTAGATCAGAAGGCGCGACGGGTTCCGGCAACTCCGCAAACTGCACCTCGTCCAGGTCCTTCGTCTGAGGAGTCTTGCAGCGAAGGCACGTGAACACCGTCATGGAACCACTGCCTCTGCTGTTGGTGATTGAAGTTTCGCGGCTGTCGCCTGAGACCAACCCAGATACGCAAAACAGGGCCGGAGGCGTACTCCGGCCCTACATCGCACGCGGGTCAGGCTAGCAGGCTGTGCGCAGTCGACGTACCGTCCGAAGCGGCACCAGCGCCGTACAGGCCTGGACCACCTCGTGTAGGAGGAACTCGCCATGCCAGCGCGCACTCGGACCATTGTCGACCCTCGATGGCATGCCATATTCGCCCGACTACGTCGACAACAGCGGCTCTCACTTCGGGACCTGGCCCGAAGCGTGCACTACAGCAAGAGCCATCTACACGACTTGGAGACCGGCCGACTCCGGCCCACCGTCGAAGCTGCTGAGGCGCTCGACGCAGTGCTTCAAGCGGACGGTGCTTTGGCGGCGCTTGTCGTTGACGCCACAGTCGAAACCACCCCGGATGATGACCAGCGGATCGCATACGCGATCTCTCACCCGGCGCGATTGGATGCCCAGGCAGTGAACCTGCTCGCGGACATCCTGGCAGCGCAGCGGCGGCTGGATGACACCGTGCCCGTAGCGATGATGCTGCCGTGGGCAGTGCCGCACTGGAGAGCAGTGCAAGACCTTGCGGCGTCCGCCCGAGGGCCGCACGCACCGGCAATCCGGGTGGTCGCTGCGGAGTCCACTCAGTTTGTTGGGTGGCTGTATGCCGAGGCTCGGTGTGACGCCGACGCGGTACGGATGCTGGTCGAGGCGGCGACCCAGGCGGACGCGGTGGACTGCGGGGTGCTGGCCGCCCAGGCGAGCAACTTTCGGGGCTACGTGGAGCGGCAGCGGGGGAACCCACGCGGGATCGTGAGGCACTTTCTGGCCGCCTACCAGACACCGGGGGCAGCGCCGCTCCAGCGTGTCGGAGATGCGGCGCAGGCCGCGCACGGGTATGCGCTGCTGGGTGAGCGCGCTTCTGCCCTGCGGTTGCTGGGTGACGCGAGCGAACTCGCCACAGCGGCGGCCGACACCGAGCCGCCGTCGACCGCGTACTGGTTGAGCACCACGTTCGGCTACTTGAACTTGGGGCTGGCGTACCTGGGGCTCGGCGATAGAAAGGCGGCGGCGGACAATCTCCGGGCTGGCCTGGACGGGCTACCTGCGGATCAGTGCGATGCCGAGTGGACCGTCGAGTATCGAGCAGCCCTCACCACCGCCCGGGCCGGCTAACGTCCGGAAGGTGTCCGGAAGGTGTCCGGACAGGTACTGGACACCATGTGTCTTTACCCCGTGTAATCGCTGCCCCACTCTGTGAGGGGCGGCGGTGCATCCATCTCGGCCACACCGAACCTGCACGCCGTGCCCACCACCAGCGGCGTGGTGCCTTAGCTCCCCCTTCCGTTAGGGCACCACGCTCCGAGCTGGGTGCGGCGGTCCGGTCCCTCCGCTTGACCGCCGCACCCTCTAAACCCGGAGGTATGCGCGATGAAGTGGCGGAAGAAGGCCAGCGACAACAGCGACGACACCATCCGTGAGGCGCGGCTGATGGAACTCGCTCGCGGAGCCGTTGCCGATCACGACAAACGCAGCCGTCCGTGGGCCCACCATCTCATCTGCCCGCAGTGCGACCCGGAGGGGTGCTTTGTCGACGACTGGGCACGCGAGGTCTTGAAGTTGCCATTGCGGTGGCGGCTGGCCCACCAGCCGGTCCGGCCGGCGTGGTCGTGTGACTCCTGCCCCGAACCGTGGCCCTGCCCGGCGGCCCGTTCCGACCTGGCCGTCGGGTACGCGGACGACCAGGTCACCCTGCTGGTCTACCTGTGCCACATGCTGAGTCAGGCCGCCGCTGACCTGGACGGCATCACCGCAGACGAGCTGCGCAGCCGCTTCCTGCCGCTACTCCTGCCCGAGGTTCCGGCCGGTACCCGTTTGTACCTGGCCCCGGCCGACTGGTACCACCCAGGCGGGGACCGGCCCGGAAGTCACTATCGGGACATCGTCGTCGCCCGGGTGCACACCGGGCAGGCCCACGCCACCCACCTGTCGGTCTGGGTCAGCGGTCACGAACTGGACTGCACCTGGCCCAACGCCGACCCGCACCCACCCTGTGTCGAGCTACGCGTCCGCGCCGACGCGATCCAGCGAGCGGTCCAAGCGGGGCCGCCGCCGTGATGGACGACGGCTACAGTCCGCACGTGGCGACTGCCGGAGCACGACGCGTGATCGCCACCCATCCGAACGGCCGGGCCCGTTGGTGTGAGGGCTGCACACGACATCCCGGGGCATGCGACCTGCTCCAGTGGGCACGCGATCACCTCGCCAGCCGGCAGGCCCGGGGGTGAGAGGGGGGTCAGGAGCCGAGCGCCGCCGCCGACCGGGACTATAGGCTGTATCGGCACTCTGAGCAGCCCAAATCCGCCACAAGATCGGGTCAGACGCGATGCGGGATGCTGAGCTGTTGGACTTTCTGGCCGCCCTGTTCCATGCCGCCGAACACGGGCTATCTGTCGATCGTGAAGCCCCAGGCCGGGGGCGATGATGCGCGTCGCTTGTTTGATCGTCGAGTGCACCAAGGAGCTGCTGGCTGCTGGTCAGCATCCCGATATCGCCAGCGTCGACACCCACTCCGATCCGGGTACGCAGATGAACCCCTACGGCCTGAAGGTCACGATGCGGGACGGCAGCGCCGTGTACCTGAAGTTCACCAGGACGTCGTCGCCGAGCGGCGACGACGTCCGCACGGGGGAGCACATCCCGTATCCGGACTACCTCGTCCCTGAGGGAGTCCGCACATGTCATCAGACAGTAGGTGCAGCTGGTACATGTCGGTAGTCTCGCCGGATGCGTGATCTACCGAAGGCCGAGTTCGGCTTTCCTGGCCCTCTGCGCGACAAGTTGGTCGCGGCGATCCTCTCCGGCGACAAGACCTCGACCACCGGCCTGCTCGCCGACTATGAGGTCGAGGGCGAGCCGCTGCCCGAGGTCGGCCAGCGTTCCGTGGTCGTCGACTCCGCCGACCAGGCTGTCGCCGTCATCGAGATCACCGAGGTGCGGGTGGTCCGGCTCGGCGACATCGACTTGGCCCACGCGGTGGACGAGGGAGAGGGGTACGAGAGTGTCGCCGCCTGGCGAGCCGGGCACGAGACGTTCTGGCACGGCCCCGAGTACCGGGCTTTCCGTGGTGACCACGCCTTCGTGGTGGACGACGACACGCTCGGGGTGGCCGAGCGGTTCCGGTTGGTCGAGCGACTGTGATCCGAAGCCGTGACCAATGAGCACGTACTCCTGGCGGAGTGTACGGATTCGTGGGTGACGAATGGGTGTGGATACTGCCGGGTTCAAGAACCGGCTCAACCTAGCTTTTCGAACTCTGTAGCGGGAGATCGGGTCCATTCCGGCGTCGCCGTGTCGGCTACGTAGCCGACCGGTCCTGGCGGTCGTCGTGGCCCGGGCGGCAGGATGCGCGGATGGCCGTGAGCTTCCAGCGTTCCCCGTGCCCGTGAACTGCCGGCCGGCGATCGGCTCGGGCACGCCTGGGCGGGCTGGCGGGAAACCTCGACGGACGACGAGTTGTGGGAACTTCCGGCCGAGACCTGGTTCATCGTCCGCCGGGAACGCCAGCACCCGGATTGCACGGGGGCGAGCGGCCTGGGGAACGGGCCGGGCGTATCCCGACACCACGCCCCAGGCCGACTCAACAGCTGTTGCGGAGGGCTGTTCGGGACGAGTTTTGTGGCAGCGCCCCGAACAGCCCCGGATGGATTAGACGCCGAATGGTGCCGGGTAGATGATGGTGCCGCTCGGGACTGGGAGGGTGTTGTCGAATACGAGCGCCATCATGGCCTCATCGGGCACCTCGAAAGACGGGCGGATCCCGTAGGCGGAGGCCCGGCTGAACCCGAACCGTGGGTAGTACTCGGGGTGGCCGAGTACGAGGACGAGGTTTTCGCCCATGGTGCGGGCGGCCTTCAGACCGGCCCGGATCGCGGCTGAGCCCGCGCCCTGCTTCTGGTAACGGGACAGGACGGCGCAGGGGCCGAGTGCCAGGGCCGGGGCGTCGCCGACGTGGCAGCGGGTGAATAGTGCGTATCCGCCGACGGTACCGTCGGCACCTTCGGCCACGATGGACAGCTCGGGTAGCCACGCTGGGTCGCTGCGCAGCGCCTCAATCAGGTCGGCTTCCAGCGGGGTGGGGAAGGCGTCGAGGGTGACCTCGCGGATCGCGGTGATGTCCTGGTCGGTTTCGGGTCGAGTGGTCCAGCTGTGGGACATGTTGGATATTCCTTCGGCGTTCTTAGGGATGGAAACGTAGGCGGTGCAGTGAGGTTCGGGCCGAGAAACATCGTGTTCTGCGGCCGACTGGCTCACGACTGTCTCTGCTGGTCGCGGAAGCTGTAGGTTTCGCGCAGAGATCGGGTAATGGCCTTCCTGTGATCCTCGCGTTGGGCGCGTAGCCGTGCGTCGCTGCGAGAAGTTGCCCAGGCGTTCTCCCGCTGGAGCTTGCGGTAGCTGTCCAGGCGACGCTCGCCCACCTCGCCGGCGGCGATCGCGGCTTGGACGGCGCAGCCGGGTTCGGAGTCGTGGCCGCAGTCGCTGAACCGACACTCCTGAGCGAGCTGCTCGATTTCGGCGAAGACCTGCTGCAGGCCATCGTCAGCGTCGAACAGGCCGATCCCGCGCAGGCCCGGGGTGTCGATGAGCACGCCGCCGTTTGGCAGCGGGACCATCTGACGGCGGACTGTCGTGTGGCGACCTTTGCCGTCTTGGGCTCGCACGGCGCCGGTCACCAGTACTTGAGTTCCCAGCAGTGCGTTGCCCAACGTCGACTTGCCGGCTCCGGACGGGCCGAGCAGTACCACCGTGCCGGTAAGCGCGGCCGTAAGTAGTTCCAGGCCGTCACCATTGGCGGCGCTGGTGGTGATGATCTCCACACCGGGGGCCAGTTGGGTCAGCTCGGCCGTGGCCGTGCTGGGGTCGGCTGACTGGTCGGCCTTGGTCAGCACGATTACCGGGAGCGCGCCACTCTCCCAGGCAAGGGCCAGCAGCCGTTCGATGCGGCCCAGGTTCAATGGGACCTCGATAGAGACGACCAAGGCGGCCGTGTCGATGTTGGCGGCCAGGGCCTGACCATGCGAGGAGCGTGAGGCCGAGGACCGGACGATGACACTGCGACGTGGCAGCAGAGCGGTCAGCTCGGGCTCATGGCCCGAGCGCAGGGCGGCCCAGTCGCCGGTACACGGAGCCGAGACAGGGTCCGATGTGCCCACCAATGAGGTGCCGGCCCGCAGCAGGCCGGTCTCGGTGATGACGTCACAACTGCCGCGATCGACGCCGATGATGCGTGCAGGGATGAGACCTGCGGCGCGATGCGATGTGAAGGACCGTTCGAGCTTTGTATCCCAGCCGTATGCGGAAAGGCCGCCGCCGGAAGATGGTCTAGGAGAAAAAGGATCGGAAGACAACAACGTAAAACCCTTGCGAAAAGGGACCCTGCGAAGCCCTGCGTTGCGTCCGCGAATTCGTCGCGGACGTCACGGAAGGATTCAGGCGAGGGGTCGGGACGTGAGGATGGACCGGACGCTGCAGGCAGCAGCCTTCATCGCGACGGTCATCAATCTCACCTCCCTCAAGAGTTTCCGGTTGTCCCCTAGGTGAGGAACAGCGGCTACTCTAGCACATGTCGCCGACTCTTTCTCAGCTCTGACAATCATGGCCGCAGTCCAGGCGCAGCGGGCGTCGCTCGACTCTCTATCGCGACCCTGCGCGCTTGCTCGCTCCAATCCGAACTTGCGGCGCCTTCGCCGCTGTCTGAGCAGGCCGGGCTGCTGGCGCTGGCACTGAGCCAGTGCCGGGTTGCGGTCAACATCCGCTCACTGCGATCCGCGCTCATCCCTCCGTCTTCCGGTGAGACAACGCAGTCTGTAGGTCATCGTGTACCTGGCTCTGCACTCCAAGCCGTACGCCGAAAGTGCTCCGGCTATTTAGCGCGGAGGCCGACGTAAGTGCCGCGCGTCGCGGCGGTGGCCTTGGACCACTTCGCGGCGGCACCAACCGACAGGCCGATCTGGTCGGCGAGCAGTGCTGGGGGGTAGTTGGTCGGCGAGGGCCGCGAGCGCGCTGTTGCGGGCATGGACTGCGTTCGTCAGTCCGAGCTTTGCGGCTCGGTCGCGGAGACGTTCTCCGGATAGAGGCCGGTTGCCCTGGCTGCTGGGGAACAGCCAGCGTGAGCCGGTCCTGCGGGAGTGGCCGGCAACCTCGCGGGCGAGTCCGGCGAGGGGTTCGCGGAGTCGGATGAGGGTGACGGCCAGAGTCAGGGTGGTCCGGCTGTCTGTCACGGTGACGGCGTCGACGTCGAGTGCAGCCAGGCGGGTGATGCGTTGGCCGAACAGTAGGACGAGGACGGCCGGGAGGCGTGCGGGTGGATCGTCGAGTTGGTCGCGCAGGAGGCGCTGGGCCAGGGCGAGGCGTTCCTCGTCGTCCAGCAGCGCGCGTTGTTCCCGGATGATGCTGGCGGGGACGTGTGCCGGATCAGGTTCAGCTCGTGCGTTACCCGCGCCGGCGTGGCGTCGAAGTGCGCGGGCGCCCACTCCCACGGCCACGCACCGGAGGCAGCCCGGAGCTGACGTGCCAGCCGTTCCCGACCACGCCGGGTGTCCGTGGCGGGCCTGCGTGCCGCCTGTTGGCGATCGAAGCCCTCCAACATCGCGTCGAACGCCGCTGCGGCAGGTCCATGTGCACAACGGATGAGTCCAGGAACTCCGCAGCGCCGAGGTTCGGCCCGGACGCGCACTGCGCCCGAGCGACGGTCAACGGCGACGCTCCTCGTACCACGCCACGCATCGTTGTCGCACCTGGTGCAACACCGTCTAGTTTCAGGACTGTGCGGCGGCCGGCAGCCGGACCAGGGTGACCGAGTAGGGCGGGAAGGTCTCGGCGAAGCCGTTCGCCGCCACCGGGCGTTGCCACTCGGACAGGGTGACCGCGCTCGGGGTCGCGACGTCGTTGTGGCTGGTGAAGTGGCTCGGGGCGACGCGCCGCACGGTGGCGGTGCCGGAGCCGACGAGGCCGTGGAGGACCACGTCGGCGGTGATCGCGTCGCCCTCCACCGGTGATCGGTTGACCACCATCAGGTAGACCGTACCGTCCGGTGCCCGGGTCGCCGTGACGTTGAGTTTCTCGTACGCTCCGGTGCACGACGCCGGTGCGCCGCCGTCGCACATCACGGCGTCCGGTGGGTCCCGCAGCGGGTTGCCGGCCACGATGTGCCGGATCCGCTTCCCTCGGGCCGCGAACATCGGCGTGACCGCCTCCCGGGCGACCGCTTCGGCGGAGCGGAGGAATCCGCCGCCGGCCGGGCCGAGCAGGGTGTACCAGGCGTGCGAGACGAAGTCGTTCCCCTCCGCCCAGGGGATGCCCAACTCCAGCCAGTGGATCCACTGACTGGCCATGTAGAGCACGTGGGTCATCGAATAGGCGTACTCGGGAAACGGGTTGCCGACCTCCGGACCCCACAGCGCGCCGTACTCGGAGATCGCGATGTACGGGTGCGGCGCGGAAGTGTTGGCGTTGACTGCCTGGCGCAGTTGTGCCACCGACTCCCGTTCGTCCCAGGCGCTCATCATGTGCCAGTCGTGCGCCTCCAGGGCACTGTCCCAGTCGGCCTTGCCACCCCCGGTGAAGTGGGTGTACGGGTGTGCGGCGAGGCAGTCGTACCGGCTGCCAGCCGGGGCCAGCTCCGCGAACAGCGCCGGGAAGTTGGCCCGATCCCAGGCGGCGCAGACGTCGATGGTCGGGTCGACCGCCTTCATCCGCCGGTAGAAGTGGACGAAGCCTCGGTGCTCGGAGGTGTAGTCCGCCACGACGTCCGCGCCGGCCGGCGGGATCGCGCCATGTGTCCCGTCGCCGAACTGCACCTCGCCGATGTGCGGACGCAGCAGGAACACCCGGTCGGCGGGGCCGGCGGAGGCGAGGTTCTCCACCCGCCGCCAGGTCACGCCGTCGACCCGTAGGGCGAAGGTGTCGACTGCCGCCGACGGATAGCGGAAGTTGAAGACCTGTCCCGGCGTGCCGTCGCTGGCGACCCCCGCCGTGGAGCCGGTGCAGCTACGGTTGCCCGCCGCGTCGCGCAGGGTCAGCTTGCCCAGTCGCTCGCCGGTGAGTCGCCGGCTGCCGCCGTTGACGTACTGGGTGATGGCGGCCCGAGCAGGCGGGTTGACGCCGGTCTGGTTCTGGGCCATCCAGTAGCGCTGGTTGGTGTGGTAGTTCTCGTTACCGAGTTCGAAGAACCGGACCCCGTACGGGGCGGGGTGCCCGTTCGCCGCGCGCACCTCGGCCCAGTCCGGACCGTCGTTGGGGTTGACCCCGTCCCCGGCGGGCGTGTTCAGGTATTCGACCAGATCGGCGGCGTCGATCGCGTTGCTGATCGCCATCGGCACCATGATCTGCGCTTCCGCCCCGACAGCGGTCACGAACGCCAGATGTTCGTCGAGGCCGTAGGCTGGGTAGCGGGCCGGCATCACGTCGTCGGCGGGGTTGCCCACCTCGCCCAGATCCGTGATCCGGCCGTCGCGTTGGCACATCCGGTCGGTGCCGATCGTGCCCTTCCACCAGACGGTGTTGCCGACCGTGCCACCCGGCCAGCGGAGCACCCGCATTCCCATCTGCCGCGTCTTGGCCACCACGTCGGGGCGTACCTGGCCGGCGGCCGGGTCCCAGGTGTCGTAACCGTTGAAGGTGTATCGATGATTGGCGCCGAGGATGTTGGCGAAGACACTGCCGACGTCGTCGCTCCCGCCTCCGGCGTAGACGGTGATGGTGGCGCTGGCCGCCGCGGCGGGCGACCCGCCGACCAGCGACGTCGCCGAGACGACGGCAGCGATGACGAGCGCGGCCAGCCTGAACCGGCGAGGTCTGATCGGTGGGTGCACCGTTGCCCGCACCGAAGCACCTCCTGGTGAAACGACGATCAGGACACGCGCAGGGTCACCCCTGTGGAATCGCCCAGCATACGGGAGATCAATCGATAATGATACATCTCTACATCTGGGACTCATCGGCTTAGCATCTCCTCAACTGATGCATGAGCATCGATCGATGCGCCGTCGGCGCTCGATCAGTCAGCAGAGGGGAACAGGGGAGATGACAGTTGCACGTACGTCCCGGCGCCACTGGCGCTACGGGGCGGTGGCCGCCGCGACGGTGGCCGTAGCGGCGTTCGGCACACCCGCCGTAGCCGCGCCCGCCGAGGGGCAGATCCTCCAGGCGGGCGGTGCTACCGCCATTGCCGATTCGTACATCGTGGTGCTGAAGGACCCCATGGTGGCGCGGGGGAACATCAGCAGCAGCGCCACGGCGCTAGCGGACCGGCATGGTGGCACGGTGGCCCGGACCTACCAGCACGCGCTGCGCGGGTTCGAGACGAAGATGACCGCCGAAGAGGCCCGGCGGTTGGCGGCCGAGCCGTCGGTGAAGTACGTCCAGCAGAACCACACCGTGAAGATCTCCGGTACCCAGAACCCGACCCCCTCCTGGGGGCTGGACCGGATCGACCAGCGGAACCTGCCGCTGAACAACTCCTACACCTACCCGAACACCGGAGCGGGTGTACGGGCGTACATCATCGACACCGGCATCCGCTTCTCACACAGTGACTTCGGCGGACGCGCGGTGACCGGCTTCGACGCGATCGACGGCGGATCCGCCGACGACGGCAACGGCCACGGCACCCACGTCGCCGGCACGGTCGGCGGCACCGCCCACGGCGTGGCCAAGACCGCGACCCTGGTTGGCGTACGGGTGCTGGACAACTCCGGTAGCGGCACCTACGCGCAGGTCATCGCCGGTATCGACTGGGTCACCGGCGACCATGACCCGGGTGAGGCCGCGGTGGCGAACATGAGCCTCGGCGGCGGCTTCGACCAGGCCACCAACGACGCGGTGACCGCCTCGATCGCCGACGGCGTCACCTACGGCCTCGCGGCCGGCAACGACTACTCCGCCGATGCCTGCAGCGGCTCGCCGGGCAGCACCCCCAACGCGATCACGGTGGGCGCGACCGAGTCCAACGACGCGAAGGCCGGCTACTCCAACATCGGCACCTGCCTGGACATCTTCGCCCCGGGCAGCGGGATCACCTCGGCGTGGAACACCAGCGACACCGCCACCAACACCATCAGCGGTACGTCGATGGCGACCCCGCACGTGGTCGGCGCGGCGGCGCTGGTCCTCGTCGCGAACCCGTCGTACACCCCGCAGCAGGTGCGCGACAAGCTCGTCAACGACGCCACCAACGGCGTGGTGACCAGCCCGGGCGCCGGCTCGCCGAACAAGCTGCTCTACGTCGGCAACATCACCCCGCCGACGCAGGACTTCTCGATCAGCGTCACGCCGAACTCCGGCACGGTCAACCCGGGTAGCTCGGTTACCGCGACGGTCGGCACGACCACCACGGTCGGCGGCGCGCAGACGGTCGCCCTCAGCGCCAGCGGCCTGCCCAGTGGCGCGACGGCGAGCTTCAGCCCGTCGTCGGTCACCTCCGGCAACTCCGCCAGCCTGACCATCAGCACCACCGGCAGCACCGCACCGGGCACCTACTCGGTGACCATCACCGGTACGGGCACGGTGACCACGCAGAGCACGACGTACACGCTGACGGTCAACGGCCCGCCGGGCTGCTCGCAGACCAACGGCACGGACGTCACCATCTCCGACAACAGCACGGTGGAAAGCTCGATCACCATCTCGGGCTGCGCCGGCAACGCCGGCTCGGGCAGCACCGTCGCGGTCGACATCGTGCACACCTACATCGGTGACCTGGTGGTCACCCTGGTCGCGCCGGACGGCAGCACCTACCCGCTGCACAACCGGACCGGCGGCTCCACCGACAACATCAACCAGACCTACACGGTGAACCTCTCCAGCGAGGTGGCCAACGGCACCTGGAAACTGCGGGTGCAGGATGCGGCCGGCGGCGACACCGGCTACATCAACAGCTGGACGCTGAACCTGACCGGCGGTGGGACCCCCGGCTGCACCGGCACCAACGGCACCGACGTCACGATCCCGGACAACAGCACGGTGAACAGCACCATCGCCATCACCGGCTGCTCTGGCACCGCCTCGGCGACCAGCACCGTGGCGGTGAACATCGTGCACACCTACATCGGTGACCTGGTGGTCAGCCTGATCGCCCCGGATGGCAGCGCGTACGTGCTGCACAACCGGACCGGCGGTGGGACCGACAACATCAACCAGACCTACACCGTCGACCTCTCCTCGGAGACCCGCAACGGCACCTGGACCCTGCGGGTGCAGGACGCCGCTTCGGCGGACACCGGCTACATCAACACCTGGACGCTGACCCTGTAACCCGAAACAGCGATCAGTGTCGCCGGGGCTCCGACCTATGGTCGGGGCCCCGGCTCTGTCGGTGGCCGATGGCGTTGGTAGTGCCGGGCAGCGCGAGCGCGGTTGCCGCAGGACGCCTTGCACCACTCCTGCCGACCGTGTTCCTTGACGAAGTAGCGCACACATCGGGGTGCGGTGCAGGCCCGCAGCAGGGTCCGCTGTGGACCGGTCAGGAAGTCGATGGCGGACCGGGCCAGGGTGGCGGTCAGTCGGATGACCGGATCCGGTTCGGTGGACCGGAGTATCGACTTCGGGGCACCGTCCTCGGGCCAGTCCAGCATCGGGGTGACCGGTTGCCGGGCGGTGGCCGTGTTGATCCGGGCGAGCGCCTGGTCGACCGGGAGTAGCCGGCTCGCGTCGGCCGGGCTCGGGGGACCGGGCCGCACCGCACGGGCGAACAGGGCGCGGACTGCCGCGCGTACCGCGACCACCTCCGACCGGGCCGCCTCGCCCACGGTGATGCTGTCGGTGTCGTTCCAGTCGGCCAGCAGATCCGCCTGGTCGCGGAGCCAGGTGGTCAGCCCCTGTGTGTCGGCCAGGTCGTCGATCACCCCACCGTGGCCGTCGTGGCGGATGGTGCTCGCCAGTTCGAGGGCCAGGTATTGGTTCACAGCCGTCCCCTCCGTCGGTGTCGTCCCTGCGGTGACTTGCCCGCCGCCTCGGCCTTAGTCTAGCGTTCTAACGGGTCAAGAAATTTTACCGTTAGAACGGGTGGTTCTCATGATCCTGCTGGCACAGATCAGCGACCTACATCTGGACGGCACCGAGCGTGCGACCAAGCGCGCCGCCCGGGTGATGAACTACCTTCGGGCGCTGCCCCGGCCGGTGGACGCGGTGCTGGTCACCGGCGACATCGCCGACAACGGCGACCCCGACGAGTACGCGGAGGCCGCACGACTGTTCGATGTGCCGTTCCCGGTGCTGCCCTGCCCGGGCAACCACGACATCCGGGCCGCCTACCGCGCGGCACTGTTGGGGGAGCCCGCCGCCGACGGACCGATCAACCGAGTGCACCGGATCAGCGACACGGCGATCCTGATGTGCGACTCCACCATCCCCGGCAACGACGAGGGGCGGCTCGACGCCGAAACCCTCGACTGGATCAACACCACGCTCGACGAGTTGAACGGCGGCTCGCCGGCCCTCATTGCCTTCCACCACCCGCCGGTCGACCTGCACCACCCGCTGCCCGACGCCGGTCGACTGCGGCCGACCGGCGAGTTCGCCGAACTGCTGGCCGACCATCCCGAGGTCGTCGCGGTCCTGACCGGGCACGCGCACACCCCGGCCGTATCCACCTTCGCCGGTCGACCCCTGCTGGTCGGACCTGCGATCACCTGGACCCTGCGCCTGCCCTGGGAAGGCGACAAGCCGGCGGACCTGGACCAGCCACCGGGGATCGCCTTCCACGTGCTCGACGACGAGCAGAGGTTCACCACCCACTACCGGGTCGTGCTCTGACCAGCACTCCGAACGAAAGCCGGAGGTACGTAGATGCGCGTCGCCGCCATCCTGGGATTCATGGCGGCGGTCCTGCCGTTCGTCGTGACCCCGGGAGCGAGTCTCACCCTGCTCACCCAGCGGGTCGGCAGCGTCGGCCGACGAGCTGGCCGACCGGTGATCCTGGGCGCCACCACCGGCCTGTACGTCCATGCGGCGCTCGCGGCGGTAGGCCTGTCCGCGCTGGTCATGCGCTCCAGTCAGATGTTCACGGCGGTCAAGCTGGTCGGCGCGGTCTACCTGGTGGGGCTCGGCATCTGGACCTTGCACCTGGCTGCCAGGTCCCGGAAACCCATGCGGGAACCGGCTGTGCCACCCCCGCCCCCGGAGTCGACCGAGGCACCCCGGACCGGTCGGGCCACCGTCACCCCGACCGGCCGGGCCACCGTCACCCGGGCCAGCCAGTCCACCTATCTCCAGGCACTGTTCGGCACGGTGCTCAACCCCAAGGCCGCCTCGATCTATCTCACCCTGGTTCCGCAGTTCCTCGACCCGGATCGTCCCGTGGTCGGTCCGGTCCTGGCCCTCGCCACGGTCCACGCGCTGCTCGTCGGCACCTGGCTACTGCTCTGGACCGTGCTGATCGGCCGAGCGACCCGGATCCTGAAGTCCCCGAAGTTCAAGGTGGTGCTCAACCGGATCACCGGCAGTGTGCTCATCGCGCTCGGGTTGCGTACGGCACTGGCCTGACCGGCTTGGATGTCGTGTTGACCGGACATGCGGAACCCGGAGATCCGTTCGGGGAACGGTCTCGGATCGGTGCCGATGATCCCTCCCGACCACCCGCACCGATCCGACGACTGCTCAGCCCACGGCGACCAGGGACCGGTGGTGCTTCGGAGTCAGGGCCTCGTCGACCAGGGCGACGGCGAGGTCGGCGTACGAGAATGGGGCCGAGTCCGCCTCGGCGGGCAGCACCTGGTTTCCACCGGTCCGGTACCGGCCGGTGCGCTCGGCCTCGGCGTCCAGCACGACCGGCGGTGGGGCGAGCACCAGCCAGTCGACCTCGGTGTCCGCCGCACGCAGCACCTCGAACTCGGCCGCGTGCCCGAGGGAGAACGCCCGACCTTCCGCCGGGAAGCCAGGCGCGTCGTGCACCGGCATGCCGGGCGCGGCCTCCAGCGTGGTGCCGATGCCGACCACCACCAGCCGGCCGACGCCAGCGCGCCCCAGACCGGCCAGCAGAGCGCGGGCCGCGCTCACGTAGAACTCCTCCGACGGGACGTCGAGTCGGGCGGCCGTACTGATGGCGGCGTCATGCTCGGCGGCGACGGTCGCGACGCTTTCCGCCTCGGTGACGTCACCGGCCACGACCGATACGCCGATGCCGGCCAGGTCGGCATGGCGGGCCGGGTCACGTACGACCGCAGTGACCTGGTGGCCCCGGGCGACCACCTCGGCGACCGTACGGCGGCCCGCCCGTCCACCGGCCCCGAAGACGACGATTCTGCTCATGGAGATGCTCCGTCCAGACAGTGCCGACGGCATCGTCGTCGGCGAGTGTCGGGACGGTAGCCCCGCAGGCCATGGTTTCCGCAACGAAAGTGTCGTAGCTTTGGCGCGGTGAGCCAGCCACTCGATTCCGACATGTTCGTCGGGTGCGCGTCCGGCACCCCGTTGATCCGGGTCGGCGACAAGTGGACCGCGAAGATAGTCGTCTGCCTGCGGGACGGGCCACGTCGGTTCTCGGAACTCCAGGTGCCGCTACGGGGCATCACCGCGAAGGTGCTGACCGAATCGCTGCGCTCGATGGAACGAGACGGCCTGCTCACCCGGACCGCGTACGCCGAGATCCCGCCCCGGGTCGAATACGCGTTGACTCCGCTCGGCCGTAGCCTGCTGGTGCCGATGGCGGTCGGCTGCGCCTGGAGTCGGGAACACCAACCGGAACTGCTCGATGCCCGCCGGGCGTACGACCACCAGACGCCGACCGGATAGTTGCCTAACCGAGGCGGCGGATTCTGAGCCGACCCTCGGTGTAGAACAGCCAACTCGGCGCGGGTTCGGCGGTGTGGCCGAGGTAGCCGACCCAGCCGTCGGCGGTGGACTGGGCCAGAATCCACTCGACCAGTTCCATGACATGTCCGAACTCGTCCTCGTGCACGCAACTGCGTACGGTCAGCAGCCAGTGCGGCCGTTCATCGGGGTACATCCGGTTGGTGGCGGGCACCATGGCGGTCACGTCGGCTCCGTCGAAGGCGTGGCTCTGCCCCGTGCCGGTGAACAGCGGGTACGGCGTCTCACCGCCCTCCTCCGGGAAGGCCGACGAGTGGAGGCGGGTGGGCGGTTCGTCGGTGAGCCGCAGATGCCACCGGATCTCGTGCATGACCTCGTCGGGCAGATCGGGCTTCAGTTCAAGCGACAGGAACAGGTCGTAGTAGTCGCTCATGCGAGGGCAGCCTAGCCCTCCGTCCACAGTGGTTGATAGCAGTACGTGACCTCGTTGCCGTTGGGAAGCGGTGGTGGTGGTATTGTCGACCGCGTAACTTAGGGGGCCTAAGTTATTTCCTAATCTAGGAAAGGTCCGCATGCCACGACAGGGATTGACGAGTGAGCGGGTCTCGGCCGCCGCCGCCGAGCTGGCAGACGCGGTCGGGTTGTCACGGTTGACCGTCGCGGCAGTCGCTCGGCACTTCGGGGTCTCGGACGCCGCGCTGTACACGCATGTCGGCAGTCGCGATGCCTTGATCGAGCAGGTCGCGGTTCGGGGGGCGGCCACCTTCGCCGACCGGCTTGCCCTCGCCGTGGCTGGCCGGGCGGGGCGGCAGGCCCTCAGTGGCTTTGCCGACGCCTATCGCGCTTTCGCGGTGTTGCATCCGGGGCAGTACGCCGCGACTCAGCTGCAACTGCCCCCCGAGGTCGGTACGAATTCGGGGGGGCATCTCCGCATGATCGAGCTGAGCTACGCGATGCTTCGCGGGTACGGGCTCGACGAACCGGGCCTGACCGACGCGGTGCGCTTCGTGCGCAGCACCTTCCACGGGTTCGCCACGCTCGAAACTACCGACGGATTCGGGCATCCCCGCGACGTCGACGCGTCGTGGAACCGCATCCTCGACGCGGTGCACGCCACCCTGAGCAACTGGCCGACCGGCACGAAGGAGGAGCAGGAATGAACAACCATCAGAGCCACGACCAGTACGTTTGGTCGGCCGACGGCACCCGTCTAGTGGTCCGGCGCATGGGTTCCGGTGACCCCGTCGTCCTCGTACACGGCTCGGGAGGTGGGCTGCATTCCTGGGGCATCGTCGCCGACCAACTCGCCGCCGGCTACGAGCTGTGGCTGCCGGCCAGGCGCGGCTATGGTCCCAGCGACGTCCCGTCCGGTATCAAGTCCTTCAAAGTCGAGGTCGCCGACCTGATCGCTGTCATCGAGGCGGCCCGTGAGTCCTCGGGTAGGCCGGTGCATCTCGTCGGGACCTCCTACGGAGCGACTCTGTCGTTGCACACCGCCGCGACAGAGTCGCGCGACCTGCGCTCGTTGGCCATCTTTGAGGCCCCGCTCTTCGCAGCCGGGCCGGAGATCGTACCCATGCTCGATCGATACCGTGCCGCCTTCGATCGGAACGATGACCAGGCGATGGCTGCGGCGTTGAACGAGGTGACGCGGGTTCCGGCCGAGATCGTCGCGGCATTCGCCGCCGCAGCGGGTGACCGGACCCCCGACCCGGCCGAGGCGCGACGCTCGGCAATCGGCTGGCTACACGACCTCGAAGCACTCGCCGAGGACAGCACCGACATCGCCCGGTGGTCCACGATCACCGTGCCGACCCTGCTGATGCAGGGTGCTGACACCTGGGAGCCGATGCCCACCACGATGAACGCCCTCGCCGAGACGATTCCAGGAGCGCGTCAAATCATCTGGCCGGGACAATCGCACTTCGCGACCATGACGGCACCTGCCCTGGTCGCCGACACCCTGGGGCAGTTCTTCACCGAAGTCCCCGCATAGCCGTTGCGGGGAGATCTGGCCCGAGGCCGGCGGGCCCCCCGTTCCCGCCGGCCGGCTCAGGTGTTCCCTGTGTTACGTCAGGAGGTGGACCAGCCCTCATCGAGCCAGCGCGGCCCAGGTGGGGACCGCCGGGTCGCCGTAACGGATGGGCATGCCCGCCTCGGCGGGGGTCCGGTCGCCCTTGCGCTGGTTGCAGTCGTAGCAGGCGGCGATCGTGTTCTGCCAGGTGTTCCGGCCGCCGCGCGAGCGGGGCAGGACGTGGTCGATGGTGGTGGCGGGTGCGGCGCAGTAGCCGCACCGGCGGTCGTCCCGGGTGTGTACGCCGGACCGGGACCAGGCTGGTCCCGACGAGAACCGCCAGCGGGGCACCAGGTAGCGGACGAGCCGGACGACGCGTGGCATCGGGAAGATACCGATGAGCCGGTCCGGCTCTGCCTCGTGTATTTCTGCCACCCGGCGGCACAGCATCCGGATGGCGTGCTTGACGCTGACCCGGTGCAGTGGGCCGAGATCGGCGTTGACTACGAGTACGGCGGTCATCGGGCCCTCCCTTCGATGTCTGGATACGAATGAGCCACCCGATTCGATCGTCGAATGGGTGGCTCCGTTGGTCGACGGAGTCCTATTCGTGGTGCTCGTTAAGTTCGTGCTGGTAGTGGCGTCGGCTGCCGGCCTGGGTCGCCAGACTTGGCCGGTCGTAGCTGGCCAGGTCAAGCGGTGACGATGCGTGGCGAGAACACGGCATTGACCGTGTCGATTCGCTCGACGTGTATCGCCACATGGCTTGCTCCGTTGTCGGTTAGGTGACCGTGCATGCGTACGGTAGATCGTTTTGCCGTTGTGGGGCAATGGATTTCAAACGACCCTTCCTTACATCTGGGCGGGGCGGCAGGTGGGTGGGCGGTCCGACGGGGGCCAGACGTACGGCAGGTCGTCGGGGAGGTCGCCGAAGAGGGGGCGGTAGAAGTCGGGGTCCTTGCGAAGCAGGGACGATCGGTGGCTCAGGTGAAGGTCCTCCCGGCCGAGCCAGGGTGGCAGTTCGTGGGCGGCGGCGAGTTCGGCCTGGGGGCGTACGAGGGTGGTGCCGCAGGCGGCGGCGTAGTCGCCGACGATGCTGGTCGCGCAGGTGTCGGCGCGTCCCGGCTCGACCCAGACCGAGCAGATGTCCAGGCCGTACCGGACCAGGCCCTCCTCGTATCCGGCCCACATCTTCACCGCGGGATGGTTTCGCCAGCCGTACTTCGGCCAGGTCAGGGCGCGGAGCACCTGCAGCGTCTCGACCCGCTGCTTGCCGAGCCGCCGAGGATCGAGACTCCGTGCGCTGAGTACGAAGTCCGAGTACGGCAGGAATGTCTGCATGGTTCGGTTTTACCCGATATAAGGGGCAGCATGCGCTCCGCAGGCTCATGATCGAACGGGCTGCGCGAGGATGATCTCAACGAATACGATTCGGACATGGTGGACCCCTGGCGCTTCCGGGCGCGGCGCGCGGTCGAGACGAAACTGCGCGACGGACTGCGCCCGAACGGCGACCCGCGTCCACATTATGTGGTCTGTGGACAGGATGCCCTGGCGTTCCACCTGGTCAACACGTTGCTCGGAGACGAGATGCAGGCAGGCTCGGTGCGGGTCACCGTCATCGTGCCGCATCGCCGCCGGGTGGACGGGCCGGACGTCCGGACCATCCGAGGCATCCGGCTGATCAAGTCGGACCGGCTGGACGAGGAGACCTTCCGGGCCGCCGGGCTGGTCGGGGCGAGTGGCCTCGCGCTGTTGCATCAGGACGACGTGGGCAACATCCATGCCGCGCTCTGCGCCCAGGAGGTCGAGCCCCGCCTGCGGGTGGTGATGCGCATGTTCAACACCAGTCTCGGCCACGGTATCCGCCAGCTCTTCCCGGACTGCGCCGTACTCTCCGATGCCTCGATGGCCGCCCCCGCCTTCGTCGCGGCAGCGCTGGGCGAGGTGGCCCCGACCTACTTCCGGCACGGTGGCCGGACGCTCTACGTCGCCCGGCGGGCGGACGTACGGCCCGAGCAGGTGGTCTGCGGCCTGGCCGACACCCGCGACAACAACAACCTGCGGGTGCTACCGGAGGACGAGGAACAGGACGACCTGGTGCTGGCCGAGGCAGTCGGCCAGCCCACCGGCACCGAGCTGGCCGCCCGCCGGATCTGGCTGCGGCGACAGCGCCGCCGCCGGCAACGACCGTGGAAGCTGTTTTGGCAGGCGGTACGGTCGTTCGCCACCCGCAAGATCGGCCTAGCCACCATCGTGGTGCTCGGGGTGGTCGCGCTCTTCGGTGTGGTGCTCTCCTGGGCCGAGCACGTAAACGTCTGGCAGGCGCTCTACCTGACCCTGGTGACCACGGTGAGCGGGGCCGACCCCGACGTGCAGAAGAGTGACGCCGGGCAGGTGATGCAGGTGGTGCTCACCCTCGCCGGCCTGGCGCTCATTCCACTGATCACCGCGGCCGTGGTGGACGGCATGGTCAACGCCCGGTTGGCGTTGGACGCCGGCCGGCTACAGACCCCGCGCGAGGGCCACGTGATCGTGGTGGGGCTGGGCAACGTCGGGACCCGGGTGATGGGCCAGCTCAACGACCTCGGCATCGAGGTGGTGGCGATCGACAAGGACCCGGCCGCCCGAGGCGCGGCGCGGGCCCAACGGTTGAACATCCCGCTGATCATCGGGGACGGTGCTCGGGAGGAAACCCTGCACGCCGCCTCGGTGAACACCTGCCATGCGCTGGTGGTGGTCTCCACCGACGACGTGACGAACCTCCAGGCAGCCCTCAACGGGCGGGCGGCCAACCCGGACCTGCGGGTGGTGCTGCGCCTGTTCGACGGTGACTTCGCCGCCCGGATCCAGAAGGCGTTCAACATCGGTACCTCGCGCAGCGTCTCCTACCTCGCCGCGCCGTCGTTCGCCGCCGCACTGCTGAACCGGGCAGTGATCGCCACCATCCCGGTCGACCGGCACGCCCTGCTGGTCGCCGAGGTGCCGGTTACGGCCGGCTCTCCGCTGGCCGGCGGCAAGCTCGGCGCGGTCAGCCAACCCCAGGGGGTACGCGTCATCGCGGTCACCCGGTCCGGTCAGTCCCGCCTCGACTGGTCACCGTCGGCCGAGGAACTGATCAACCCCGGTGACCGGCTGACCGTGGTGGCCCGTCGGGCCGGGCTGACCTGGCTGCTCCGGCAGGCGAGCCCGGCGCTGGTCGTACCGGCCCAGGCGAGGGGGCCCGCCGAGCCCGGTGACTCGTCTGGTCAGTAGACCGCCGCCCGGGGGCGAGTTGCTCGGTCAGTAGACCGGTGCCGGCACCTCGACGCCGAGGACGGCCTGCTCGTCCGGACGGTGCACCAGCACGTCGGAGAGGAACGACTGCACCGCCGGGGCCAGCCCGACGTCCCGGCCGGCCTGCTCGGAGAGCCGCCACCGGTGCTCGATGACCTGTGCGAACAGCTCCGCCGGCTCCAGCTTGCCGCGCAGGTGTGCCGGTACGGCCCGGACCACCGGCTCGAACACCTCGGTCAGCCAGCGGTGGGCGGCCTGCTGCTCGTCGGTCAGGTCGCTCTCCGCCCGGTAGGTGTCCAGGTCGTTGAGGAGTCGTCGGGCCTGGTTCTCCTCCGCGTCCAGGCCGGTCAGTCGGATCAGCCGGCGGCAGTGGTAGCCGGCGTCGACCACCTTGGGGCGGACCAGGTACCGCCCTTCGTCCATCATCGACATGGCAACCTCGGCGACGTCGAAGCCGAGTTCGTTGAGCCGGCGGATCCGGCCTTCGATGTCGTGCCGGGCCTGCCGTTCGACCTGCTGCTCGTAGGTGATCTCGTGCCACAGCCCCTCGTAGCGGCGTACCACCTCCTCGCAGACCACCTCGGGATCGATGGACTCGTGCAGCAGGCCGGCGGCCTGGAGGTCAAGTGCCTCCCCGAAGATGTTGACCCGGGCGATCTCCAGGTCCTCCCCGCGCTGGCCGTTGGAGAGTTGCCGGTGCAGGGCACCGGTCTCGGCGTCCACCAGGTAGGCGGCGAATGCCCCGGCGTCCCGTCGGAACAGCGTGTTGGAGAGCGAGCAGTCGCCCCAGAAGAAGCCCGTGAGATGCATCCGGACGATCAGGGCGGCGAGCGCGTCGAGTAGCCGGCTCATCGTCTCCGGGCGCAGCGTGCCGGAGAACAACGCCCGGTACGGCAGGGAGAACTGGAGGTGCCGGGTGATCAGCACCGGGTCGAGGGGTTCGCCGTCGGCGGTGTGTCGGTCGGCAACGATGGCGACCGCCTCCACCGACGGGAAGTCGATACGTTCCAGTGCGCGTAGCAGGTCGTACTCCCGCTCGGCGACTCGCTCGCCGGTTTCCTTGACCGCGTACACCGTGCCGGCTAGTCGGACGAATCTGACGATATGCCGTGAGATGCCTTGAGGGAGGGCCACCAGATGGTCTGCGGGCCACTCCTCCAACGGAGTCGACCACGGTAGGTCGAGCAGCGCCGGGTCAACGAGGGCCGATGTGATCCGCACGAGAACAAGCATGCCGGTTCATGTCTTCCGGCGCTCGTCGCCGTGGTTGGGCACACACCCTTCAAGGTCGGCGGATGTGGAGATCCTGGGGAGGAGGCGTGCGGACCTGCTGCGCGGATCGGGGTGGGCGGTAGCGTGGTCCGGGTGCGAAAGACCATGACAGCGCCACGACGGGTACGTCTCCGTCCGGTCCGGCCAGCCGGTTGGTGGTTCGACGGCCTGCTGCTGGTCGGGTTCGTGGCCCTGACCCTGGCCCTGGTCAATGGTTACCTGCTCGGAACCGACCTGGTGGTCCGTGACTGGGTGGATGCGCATCGTCCCGATGTCGCGTACTGGATCGCCCGGGTGTTCAACTACCTCGGCCAGGGTGGCTGGCTACTGACGCCGGTCGCCAGTGTCTTGGCCGTCCTGGTCTCCCTCCGGACCCGGTCGATCCGGCCGCTGCTCGTCGTGGCGGCCGCGTTCCTGTTGACCTACCTCACCATCGGACCGCTCAAGTTCCTGCTGGTCCGGGGCTATCCGCACAACTGGGACCTGGCCCACCCCGAGCAGTTGTTCAGCGACCCGGAGAACGGTTCAGCCTATCCGTCGGGGCACGTGGCCAACGCGATCGTCTGGTACGGGGTGATCGCGCTGCTGCTCGCCGCGCTGCTACGTACGCTGGGCCGCCCGGACGTTCCACCGAAGCTCTACCAGGCGATCCGGATCGCGCCACCGGCCATCGTCTTCGTCACCACCACCTACCTCGGCTTCCACTGGCTGACCGACTCGATCGCCGGCCTGCTGCTGGGATGGTTCCTGGACCGGCTGCTGGCCCGGGTGCCGTGGGACGACCTCCCCCTGCCGGCCCTGCCCAGAGGACTGGGCCGGGCCGGGGTTTTCACCACGGGAAGTTAGCCGACGCGGGGTCAGACCCAGGCGCCGGCCCGCATCACCCGGATGATGTTCAGGTCGTCGTCGAGCACCACCAGGTCGGCCCGGCAACCGGTGGCGAGCTTGCCGACCCGGTCGCCGAGCCCGATCGCCCGGGCCGGCGTGAGGGTCGACATCCGGATCGCGTCCGGGATGGACACCCCGGCACCGACCGCCTGGCGTACGGCGGCGTCCATGGTCAGCGTGCTGCCGGCGATCGCACCGTCCCGGGCCAGCCGGGCCACCCGGTCGGCGACCACGACGGCCTGCCCGCCGAGTTCGTACTCGCCGTCGGGCATCCCGGCGGCGGCCATCGCGTCGGTGATCAGGACGGCCCGGTCGGGGCCGGCGGTGGCGGCGACGAAGGCCAGCGTGCCGTCGTGCAGGTGGATCCCGTCGGCGATCAGTTCACAGGTCACGCCGGGTGCGCCGAGCAGGGTGAGCACCGGTCCGGGTTCGCGGTGGTGCGGGGGGCGCATGCCGTTGAAGAGGTGGGTGGCGACGGTCGCCCCGGCGTCGATCGCGGCTCGGGTCTGGTCGTACGTGGCGTCGGTGTGACCGACCGCCGCGACCACGCCCCGGGAGACCAGTAGCCGGATCGCGTCCAGCGCACCGGCGCGCTCCGGGGCGATGGTGACCATCCGAACCGCGCCGTTGCCGAGGTCGAGCAGTTCGGTCAGCTCGTCGAGGGACGGGTCGCGCAGGAAGTCCGGGTTCTGCGCCCCGCACCGCACCGCCGACAGGTACGGACCCTCGTAGTGGACGCCGGCCAGCACCCCCTTGTCGACCAGGGGCGCGAATGCGGCGGTGGCGTCCCGCATCAGCTCGTACGGGGAGCTGACCAGGCTGGCCAGCAGGGTGGTGGTGCCGTGGGCGAGGTGGAAGTCGGCGGCCTCCCGGGCCGCCTCGGCATCCCCGGTGGTGAAGGTGTGCCCGCCGCCACCGTGGGTGTGGATGTCGACGAAGCCCGGCACGATCCAGTGCCCGTCACGGTGGGACGGATACTCGGCGATCGCGGTGATCCGGTCTCCGTTGATTTCCACACAGCCCTGCTGGATGACTCCCGTCGGGGTCACCACCCGGCCACTGACCCGTACCGTCATCGGACCTCCACGTTGTCGAGCATGAGTAGATTGTCCAGGGCGAGTAGGGCGGCTCCGAGGCAGCCAGCCTCGTCGCCGAGGGTGGCCGGAACGAGTCGGGGTTCCCGGTGGAAGGTGAGCCGCTGACGGAGTGCGACGCGCAGCGGTTCGAGCAGGTCGTCGCCGGCCTCGGCGAGCCCGCCACCGATCACGATCCGCTCGACGTCGAAGAGGGCCTGGGCGATGAGCAGCCCGTCGGCGAGTGCGTCGATGGTCTCCCGCCATACCCGGGTGGCCAGCTTCTCCCGGCCGACCAGGCCAGCGACCTGGGCCGCGGTGGCCGGTACCCCGGCGAGTTCGGTGTACCGCCGCCCGACGGCGGCGGCGGACGCGACCGCTTCGAGGCAGCCGACCTGGCCGCAGCCGCAGCGCGGGCCGTCGGGACGTACGACGATGTGCCCGATCTCGCCAGCGGCACCGTGCGCGCCGGTGAGGGCCACGCCGTCGACCAGGTGCGCGGCGGCGATTCCGGTGCCGACGGCGACAAAGAGCAGGTGCCGGTCGTCCCGGCCGGAGCCGAGCCGCGCCTCCGCGATCCCACCCACGCGTACGTCGTGGCCGAGCGCCGCCGGTAGCCCGAGCCGCGTCGTCACCAACTCTCGCAGGGGTACGTCCCGGAAGCCCAGGTTGGCTGACCAGACGGCGGTGCCGGTGGTCTCGTCGACGACCCCCGGTACCGCGATGCCCACGGCTACCGGGGTGAGGCCGTCGGCGGTGGCCCTGCTGGCCAGTCCTTCGGCGATGCCGAGGATGGTTTCGATGACGGTTGCCGGCCCCTGTTCGGCCCGGGTCGGGTGCCGCTCGGTGTGGTGGCTGGTGCCGTCCCGGCCGACCAGGGCGCACTTGATTCCGGTCCCGCCGACGTCGAGCGCGACGACGACGTCGGTCTTGTTGCCGTCTCGGGTCAAGTCAGGACCACTGAGCGGGTGAGGTGCCGAGGGGCGTCCGGGTCCAGTCCCCGGCTGGTGGCGAGCGAGACGGCGAATCGCTGAGCCAGGATCAGGTCGGCCATCGGGTCGAGCGGGGTACGCCCGGCCGCCCAGCCGCCGATCATGGCGTGCCAACCGTGGGTACGACTGTGCACGAATGCGGCACCGGTGGCCATGATGTCCTCGGCCAGTCCGGGCGGGATCTCGCCGAACGCCCAGACCAACCGGCCGGGGCCGGCGACCGAGATCGGGCCGTGTCGATAGTCCATGGCGGGGTAGGCCTCGGACCAGAAGGTGGCCGCCTCACGGCACTTGAGTGCGGCCTCGTACGCGAGCCCGACGGTCCAACCTCGTCCGAGGAAGGTGACCTGCTCGATGCGGGCCGGGTCGATCGGTAGCGGTGTGCGTACGGCCACCTCGGCGTCGGCGGCCAGTGCGCCGACGTTCTCGCCGAGGTGGGCGCGGAGCAGCGCGAGGGCACTGGTGGCGAAGCGGGTCTGCACCACGGAACGCTCGTCGGCGAAGGGCATCGCGACCGCCTCGGTGGCGAGGTGGGCGGCGGGCGAGTCGCCGTCCCCGACGATGGCGATGCTGGTGGTCCCCGTGGGCAGCGCGGTGAGCAGGTCGACCACCTCGGTGGTGGTGCCGGATCGGGTGATCGCCATGACCCGGTCGTAGCGCCGGCCCGTGGGGAACTCGGAGGCCTGGAAGGCGTCGGTCTCGCCCTGACCGGCCTGTTCGCGAAGTGCGGCACACGCCATGGCGATGAACCAGGAGGTGCCGCAGCCGACGACGGCTACGCGCTCGCCGGGCTGCGGTAGGGCGGCGGCCCGTTCGACCGCGAGGGCGGCGGCCTGCCGCCAGCAGTCGGGTTGGCTGGTGATCTCCGTGTCGACGTATGCCATGGGTGCTCCTCGCGGACGAGATGCTGCGCAATACGGTTCGGTTGGACCTTCTTTCGAGCGTCATTCTGCGCGAAACAAGTAGGTCGTGGCAACAGTGTGCAGGATCGAGCAGGAAGTCGGTTTGCGTGGGGTAGTTTTGCGCACTATCGTGCAGCAAACTCATCACCGTACGCGCATGGAGGCCGCGGTGGACCGGTACGCGAGGTGGAACGCGCTGCTCGAACTGCTGACCGAGAGCGGTCGGGTCAGCGTGGAGGACGCGGCTGCCCGGCTGGACGTCTCCCAGGCCACCATCCGGCGGGACTTCGACCAGCTCGCCCAGCAGCAGATGATCACGCGCACCCGGGGTGGTGCGGTCGCCAACGGCGTCTCGTACGACCTACCGCTGCGCTACAAGACCGCCAAGCACTCCGCCGAGAAGCAGCGGATCGGGGCCGCCGCCGCCGCGCTGGTCTCCTCGGGGATGGTGGTCGGCCTCAACGGCGGCACCACCACCACCGAGGTCGCCCGGGCGTTGGCCATCCGGCCCGACCTGAACACCAGCGCCGACGGGGCACAGCTGACCGTGGTGACCAACGCGCTCAACATCGCCAACGAGCTGTTGGTCCGCTCCCGGATGAAGGTGGTGGTCGCCGGTGGGGTGGTCCGCCCCCAGTCGTTCGAGCTGGTCGGACCGCTCGGCGGGGCGCTGCTGCGGGAGGTGACTCTCGACGTGGCGCTGCTCGGGGTGGACGCCATCGACCCGCAGTTGGGGGCGGCGGCCCACCACGAGGGGGAGGCGTCGATGAACAACCTGATGGTGGCCCGGGCCAAGCGGGTCGTCATCATCGCCGACTCCTCCAAGCTGGGTGGCCACGCCTTTGCCCGGATCTGCCCGGTGGACAAGGTGGAGACCTTGGTCACCGACTCCAACGCCGACCCAACCGTGGTGGCCGCCTTCCGGGACGCCGGGGTGCACGTCGTCTGCGCCTGACCAGCCGGCCGCTGCTGCGCCTGGGCCGGGGTGGGTGCTGCTGTGTCCGACCCAGCCGCCGCTGCTGCGCCTGGGCCGGGGTGGATGGCACTGTGCCCGACCCAGCCGCCGCTGCTGCGCTTGGACCGGGGTGGGTGGCGCTCCGGTTATGAAGGTTTGGTGTGGATCGGCGCGTCGCCGTACCACTATTACGCATAGCGCAGTATCGTCTCTGGCGTCATACACGCCTGTGTCCATACGCATGAGCGGGGAGGCCAGCTTTGCCGGCGGTCTTGGAGATAGAAGGTCTACGTAAGACGTACAAGAGCAGACGTCGGGGTACCCGGCAGGCGCTTGACGGTTTCGACATGCGGGTCGAAGAGGGCCAGGTGCACGGCTTCCTCGGCCCCAACGGGTCGGGAAAGACGACGACCCTGCGTACGCTGCTCGGGTTGATCAAGCCCAACGGCGGTCGGATGGCGATTCTCGGCCAGGAGGTGCCCGTCGCCCTGCCGGTGGTCGCCGGCCAGGTCGGCGCGATCGTGGAGAGCCCACAGTTCTTCCCGAACTTCACGGCGCAGGACACCCTCTCGCTGCTGGCCGGTGCCGGCGAGGTGCCCCAGCAGCGGGTCACCGAGGTGCTGGAACTCGTCGGTCTGCGCGACCGGGCCAAGGATCGGGTCAAGACGTACTCGCTGGGCATGAAGCAACGGCTCGCCGTGGCGTCGGCCCTGTTGAAGAACCCGAAGCTGCTGATCCTCGACGAGCCGGCCAACGGACTCGACCCGGGCGGCATCCGGGAGATGCGGGCGTTGATGCGTAACCTCGCCGAGTCGGGAATGACCGTGGTGCTCTCCAGCCACATCCTCGGCGAGGTACAGCTGATCTGCGACTCGGTCACCATCATCTCGTTGGGCCGCCGGGTCGCGGCCGGTCCCGTGGCCGAGGTGCTCGCCCAGCACTCCGGCGGTGGCCTACGGGTACGCCTGGAGGCGGTCACCGACCTGCCGGCGGCCGCCGACGCGCTCACCCGGGCCGGCGGGCAGGTGACCACCCAGGACGACCACCTGATGGTTCGGGGCATCGACAAGCCGGCCCTGGTCACCCGTACGCTCGCCGGCCACGACCTCTACATCAGCGAGCTGGCACCGGTCACGGTGGACCTGGAGAGCGTCTTCCTGGAGTTGACCGCCACCGCCCCGGTGCCCGGTCAGCACCGCCAGGTCGACCAGTCCGCTGTGGTCGGCCAGCCAGGGGCTGGTGCCCCGTCCGACCCGTCCGCACCAGGCCAGGGAGGTTGGGGAGTATGAGCCTCTACGTCACCGAACTACGTCGGCTCTTCAAGCGCCGGGTGACCCGGGTCATGCTGGCCCTGCTCGTCCTCGGCCTCGCCGGGATCACGGTCTCCTTCTCGGTCGCCAGTCACAAGCTCGATCCAGCCAAGATCGCCACTGCCGAGGCGCGCGCCGAGCAGGAGTTCCAGCAGCAGCTGGTATACCACGAAAAGTCCGTGGCGGAGTGTGAGGCGGCCAAGGCCCGGGGGGAGAACGTCGACGACCGGTACGGCCCGGACTGTGGCAAGGAGTACCCGCCGCTGCGGGAGCACTTCCAGGCCGAGTGGTACCTGCCGTTCCAGTTCGAGTTCCGTAGCGGCTTCGGCATCTTCATCTCGGTCTTCTGCGGCATCCTGGCGCTCTTCGCCTTCATCGTCGGGGCCTCCTACGTGGGGGCCGAGTGGAACACCGGCGGAATGATGAACCTCCTGCTCTGGCGGCCGAAGCGGCTGTCGGTGCTCCTCACCAAGCTGGGTGCCCTGCTCAGTAGCGTGCTTGCGATCGGCGTGGTGCTCGGCGCCCTCTGGACGACCGCGTTCTGGCTCATCGGGAAGTACGACGGCATCACCGGCAAGATGACCCAGGGCGTGTGGGAGTCGTTCGCGATCAGCGGGGTGCGCGGGCTCGGCCTGGTCCTGGCGGTCGGGGCGATCGCCTTCGGACTCGCCTCGCTGGGTCGACACACGGCGATGGCGCTCGGGGTCGCGGTCGGCGTCGGTGTGGTCAGTGAGATCGGCCTGAGGATCGCGTTGCAGATCGCCGGGGTCCGGTTCGGCGACCGGTATGTCCTGTCGACCTATGCGATGGCCTGGTTCGAGAAGAAGTTCACGCTCTACGACTACCGCGCGTGCGACTACTCGATGGGCGGGTGTAATCCGGCCGAGTTCCTGATCACCTGGCAGGATTCCGCCCTGGTCTTCGGGGTCGGTACGGCGGTGGTGCTGGCAGCGGCCATCTGGGCGATGCGCCGACGGGACATCACCTGAGCGGTTAGGGCATTACCTGCGGCGGGGGGTCGCGACGGGCGGGGTGGAGCAGACTGCTCCACCCCGCCCGTCCAGTTGGTCCGCAGGGCGGTCCCAGGCGGAGAGATGTTTCCGACAGTTCTGCCCGGCAACCGTCCGATGCGCTCCTGAGCTGGTGCCGCTAGGCTGGTGGAGCCCGCTGGCACGTTCGTGCTTATCGATGTTTTGGGGAGCGCCATGAAGCCCGTCGTTGACGCTACGGCGGTCGACGGTCCTCCGGTGGTGCCGGCACCGCGCAGCGAGGCGCTACCGGTCGCCGACGAGGTTCCGGCCCTCGCCGACGAAGAAGATCTGTCCGCCCCGGCCGACGTCGAAGTCGCCCCCGGCGCGGCGTCACTATCCGGTGCCACTGCCCTGACCGAGCGGGAACGGGAGATCCTCGCGTTCGAGCGGCGCTGGTGGAAGCACGCTGGGGCCAAGGAGCAGGCGATCCGCGACGCGTTCGACCTTTCGGCCACCCGTTACTACCAGTTGCTCAACGGCCTGCTGGACAATCCGGCCGCGCTTGCCGCCGAGCCGATGCTGGTCGCCCGGCTGCGGAGGCTGCGCGCGTCTCGTACCCGCAACCGTCGGCGCTGAGCCGGGCGAGCCCAGGCTATTTTTCGTACGTGCGCAGGCCGTTGCCGAGCGCGAACAGGGTGGGTGCCCACTCGCCGACGAAGATGCCCCATCGGTCGGCGCGTTCCACCTCACCATTCTGGTGCTGTCGGCACACCGCCCAGCTCAGGAACGAGATGCCGATGCTGACCACGCCTGCCATGTAGCAGTGGTCGGATGTCAGGCCCATGTCGTGCAGCTTCTTCAACATCGTGCGATCCCCCTGTCGCCAGCCTGCCCGTACACCTGACGCTAACCCTTGGTGACGGGTCCCGTACGTGAGTTCGCCGAGTGTGTGCGCGGCGGCTGCCCCATCTTGCTGTTGACAAGATCTGCTTCTCCGGGGAATCTTGACGATGACAAGACCCTCTTGGTGTGTCGCCGTCACCGTCCCGCTCTCTTGGAAGGCAACCGAGATGTCCCCCGAAACCCGTGTCACTGTGGCCATCCTGCTGATCACCGTCTGCACGATCGCCTTTGGCGGACTGTCATTACTTATGCAGATCGTTCGGCGGATCCCGGGCTACCTGGACAATCCCGCTCGCCGCGCGCTCTGGACGGCCGGGCACGCCCACGCCGGCGTGCTGGTGCTCTTTGCCCTGGCCACACTGCCCTTCGTGGACCAGGCCGGCTACTCCGACGGGCTGCGTACGCTGATCCGCGTACTCCTGGTGGCCGCCCCGATCCTGATGCCGCTCGGCTTCTTCCTGTCGATCGTCCGGCCCACCGCCACCCGGCCCAACAAGCTGATCTGGCTCACCGGGGCCGGTGGCCTCTGCCTCGTCGTCGCCACGTTGCTGCTCGGCGTGGGCCTCCTGGTCTGAGTCGGCGCTGGCCGACCGCACCGGGTGTGCGATCGGCCAGCGCCGGTCGGGGAGGGGCGAAAATCATGCCTTCTGGTCGGCGGTCAGCGCCTTCGTGGTGGCGGCGGGCCGAGGAGACGGGTGGTGTCGATCCGCTCGACGCGCGTGCGGGTGCCGAGGCGGAGCGAGCCCCACCGGTTGCGCAGTGCCAGGCGGAATCTGGTCGGACGGTGGACGACGTAGTCGGGGTTGAGGGTCATGTCGCAGCGTCCCTTCGTCCGGGGCGGATGCGGCGGGTCGCTACCGCTGGCCGGGTCGCGCCGAGCCGCGTCCTGCGTCACCTCCATCGTCGCGAGGAATCAGGACAACCCCATGTCCGCGTTTCCGAAGCAGTCGAGACTGGTCCGAGCCGATCCGGAGTGCCGCAGGATGAACGGTCGGGCCGGGGCGACCTCGGCGGTCGGAACGGCCTGGCGGATCCGGTCCAGGCGGAACTCCCGTACGCCGGCCCGCAGCCGACACCAGCCGACCAGGTACCACTGGTTGTCGGAGCCCAGCAGCCCCAACGGCTCCACGTCCCGCCGCGACGGGGCACCCCGCTGGTCCACGTAGTCGAGCACCAGCACTGCGCGTCGGTGCAACGCCTGCTCGGCGACGGCCAGAATCCGCCGATGTGGACCGGGGGACGGGCTCGGAGTGGCGGTGAGTTGGATCCGAGCCGCGACCTCCCGGACCGCCTCGACGTCGTAACCGGGCAGCACGGTGATCAGTTTGTGCAGGGTCGAGCGGGCGGCGTCGAGGAACGGGGTGCCGGCGAGCGCGTGCAGCGCCACCGCCATGGCAATCGCCTCCCGGGGAGTGAAGTTGATCGGGGGCAGGGTGTGTCGCTTGTCGAGGACGTAGCCGCCGTACCGGCCCGGTTCCGCGTAGATCGGCACACCCGTCTGCTGTAACGCGTCGATGTCTCGTCGGATGGTGCGCTCACCGACCGTGAAGCGCTCCGCCAGCCAACGTGCGCTGCGGGGACGTGGTGCCACCGCACGCAGCTCCTCCACAAGGCCATAAAGCCGATCAGTTCGGTTCACAATGGAACATTAGTCGCGAGGTATGACATTTTCGGTCTCGCTTCGGCCGTCCCCGACGAGCACCGGCAGCCGACCCGACTGTGCTGCCGCAGCCAGTCGCAACACCAGCGAGGATAGGACCAGCGCGCGACTGTCCCGGCCCGCGACCAGCCGGGTGGCCTGCTGGCGGGCGGTGTCGGCGGACACCGGGTCGCCGAGCGTCCCGTACGCGTGGGCGAGCACCGCCAGGGTCGTGGCCTGCGCCGACCGGGAACCCATCGTCCGGAACGTGCGCAGACAGCGCCGCAGCGTCGCGACGGCCTCGTCGACCTGCCCGTCGCCGATCCGGCTTGCCGCGAGGTCCCGCTCCAGCCCGGTTGCCCCGATCCGGTCACCCAACTCGACGGCGATACCGTGGCCCTCGGCGAGCAGTCGTACCGCCTCCTCCCGACGATCGAGACCGGCGGCGGCCAGCGCGAGATGGTGCAACGCCGGGATGAGTACGTAGCGTTCGCCGCTGGCCCGCAGCAGGCGTACCGCCCGGTCCGCCGTCGTGTACGCCTCGGGCAACTGCCCGATGAGCAACCGGGTCAGGGCGAGTGCGTTCAGGCAGCGGGCCACCACCACAGGGGCGACGTCGAGTTGCACGGCGCGACCGGTGGCGGCCTGATCGATCACCAGCGCCTCGCTGAGCCGGCCCAGCTTTCGCAGGGCGGCAGAGAGCCCCGGGGCGGTCAGGATCGCAGCGAGCGGATCGCCCTCGGCCTCGAAGAGCTCGATCGCGCGTCGGGCCATCCGTACCGCCTCGTCGGCCCCGTCCTGGTAGTTGCTCCGCAACACCGCCTGATCGGCGAGTACGCAGGCCAGACCGTGCCGGTCGGCAAGCTGCTCGAACGCGCTCCGGCTGGCGGCGAGGCTGCCGTCGGCGGCGGTCACGTCCCCCGCGACGAGGCTGAGCACCCCGGCAACCAGATCCATCCGGGCCGTTTCCCGATCATTGCCGGTGCGCGCCGCGACCCGCCGGGTCACCCGCTGCACGCTGCGCAGGTCGGCCCAGTGACCGCCGATCCACAGGTACGGGGCCAGCTGCTCGGTCAACTGGAGAACGGCCCGGTCGGCTCCCTCGGTCTCGGCGGTGGCGACGACGGCCACCAGATACGCCCGTTCGGTGTCGAGCCAACCAAGCGGGTCGCCGGCCGGCTGCTCGGTCGTCTCGGCAGGCAGCGGTGCGCCGGTCGACTGCCGGGCCGTGTCCGCAGACAGTGGTGGGTCGGGCGGCGACTTGGTGGGGCGGGACCAGGTCAACGTACGCGGGAGTCGGGCGGCGGCCGTTCCGATCAGGAAGACGGTCGTGGCCAGCAGCCGCTCCAGCGCCGCGGTCCGGCCCACGTCGCTGTTCCGGCCAAGTTTGCCTGTCCGGCCAACGTCCAGCGCGTTGGCCCGACCAACCATGCCTGTCCGGCCAACGTCCAGCGCGTTGGCCCGACCAACGTCGTCCGTATCGTCGGCGTCGACCGTACCGGCCAGCTCGGCGCTGTAGACCCGGAGCAGGTCGTGCAGGCGGTATCGGGTCCCGCCGCCGTCAAGGTGGACCGGTTCCAGGAGGCTGGCCTCGACCAACTCGTCGAGGACCCGGTCCGCATCCGGTCGACCGAGCAGCGCCGCCACCGCCCAGCCGGCGAAACTGACCGGCCCGAGCAGGTGCAGCAGCCCGAACGCCTTCCGGGTCGGGCCGGTGAGTGCCTGCACGCTCAGCGCGAGGCTGGCGCGTACCTGCTGGTCGCTGACGGCCAACTCGGTGAGCCGGCGGTGCTGGTCGTCGAGCCGGTCGGCGAGGGTGGCGACGCTGGACATCCGGGTGGCCAGCCGGGTGCCGGCGATGCGCAGCGCGAGGGGCAGGTTTCCGCAGGCGGTGGCGATCCGAGCCGCCTGCCCGGGTTCCCCGGCGACCTGCTCCGGCCCGGCGACCTGGCGGAGTAACTGGTGGGCTTCGTCGTCGGTCAACGGCCCCAGTTGCAGGTGCGCGGCGTCGGTGAGCCCGGAGAGCCGGCTGCGGCTGGTCACCAGCACCGCGCTGCCGGGGGTGCCGGGCAGCAGGGCCCGGACCTGGGCCGGGTCGGCGGCGTCGTCCAGCACGACCAACACCCGGCGGTCGGCGAGCCGGGCACGGTAGGCGTTGGTCAGGGCCGGGAGGCTCTGGGGTACGGCCGCTGCCGGCACGCCGAGCGAGTGGAGCAGGTCGGTCAGCACCGCCGATGGATCGCGGCGGGCGGTGGCCCCGGTGAGCTGGGCGAAGATCTGCCCGTCCGGGAAGCTGGTCCGGAGCTGGTGGGCGACCCGGACGACCAGGGCACTCTTGCCGATGCCGGGCGGCCCCGAGATGGCCAACAGCGGTACGGCGTTCGCCCGGGGTGTCACCAGCCGGACCACCTGCTCGACCACCTCGGTACGTCCGACGAACCCTGCCACCGGTGGCGGAAGCTGGCACACCGGGAACACCGACTGGGGCCGGTGTGCCGGGCGACCGGACTGGATGGCGAATGTCACGTCCTCGCCGCGCAGGATCGCCTGGTGCAGTCGACGCAACTCCGGGCCGGGCTCGATACCCAACTCCGTGATCATCACGTTGCGGACGCTCTGGTAGGCCGCCAGGGCGTTGGCCCGCCGGCCGGCCAGGCAGAGCGCCACCATCAACTGCCCGTGCAACCGTTCCCGGAGCGGATGCTCCACGACCAGTCCGTGCAGCTCCGCCAGCAGCTCGCTGCGGTCGCCGCTGTCGGCCAGGGTGAGTTCGGCGTCCACACAGTCCTCGATCGCGCCGAGCCGTTCGGCCGAGAGCTGGGCGAACTGTGGGTCGAGCGGGTCGATGGAGAGGTCGGCGAGCGGCTCGCCGCGCCACAGGGCGAGACCCCGCCGGAACCGGACGATGGCCGCCGCCGGATCGTCCTCGGCCAGCGCCGCCCGGCCGGCGGCGAGTTCCTGCTGGAAGATCAGCAGGTCCAGGTCGTCGGGCTCGACCTGGATCCGGTACGCGCCGTTGACCTGCTCGATTGCGACGTCCGGCAGTCGGCTGCGCAGCCGGGACAGGTAGGTGTGCAAATTGGATAGATAAGATGCCGGCGGACGTTCCGACCATAGGGTCGCCACCAGCTGGTCGGCGGTGACCGGCTGTCCGACCCGGAACAGCAGGATGGCGAGCAGCGTGCGTTCGTGGCGACTACGAATCGGCACATCCGCCCCGGCCGGTGTACGGACTCGCATCGGGCCGAGGACCTCGAACCTCACGCGTCATTCCCCCCGGGTTTCGGCCGACCCAACCTACTACGGACCTCGGCTGGCCCCGCTCGACGTATGACGGCCATGTGGTGGCTGTGTGGCCACGATCCCCAGACTTCTTTACCTTGCGGATGGCGGCCGACGGATGCCCGTCGCGCCACCGCATGGTTCCTGGTCGGACGAGTCGCTGGTGCGCCAGTGGGAGAAAGGTAGTCGATGCATTCCCTTCCCGGAAACCCGTCGACCGTCGGGCGACCGGTTGGCGACCAACAGGGTCCGATGTCTGCCACCTACCGGGTAACGCTCTGTCGGAGTGGGGCACCGACCGACGGCCCGGCAGGAGACGGGACGGTGACCACGGACGACCGGTCGCCGGAAGGCATTGGGACAGCCCGCGAATTGGTGTTCTACATCGCGCCGATCGGGTAGCCGCACCGGGTACGGCACAGAGGGGGGCGGTACGGCGGCGTCGGGGAACCAGCGCCACCGTACCGGTGTCGAACGGATGCGTTCTGTGCCCGGGCTCGGGTCGGTTGCCATAGCATCGGGGCATGGCGGCCTACCGGGAGGCTTCTGCGCAGGGGGGAGCCATGAGCGAAGCTGACTGGTCCACGCTGCGCGACCGCCGGGCGTCCGATCCGGGGGTCGGTGACGCCTACGAGGCGGCCCGGCTCGCCGCCGAACTGGGGCAAGCCGTACGCGCACTGCGGGAAAGCCGGGGCTGGTCGCAGGCACAGCTTTCCCAACTGGCCGGGATGACCCAGTCGGCGCTCGCCCGGTTCGAGGCCGGTGGCACCATGCCGACCCTGCTGATCCTGGTCCGGTTGGCCCGCTCGTTGGATGCCGGCCTCGCCGTCCGGCTACAGAGCACGGGTCCA
Organism: Micromonospora polyrhachis; assembly: GCF_014203835.1. Lineage (NCBI taxonomy): Bacteria > Bacillati > Actinomycetota > Actinomycetes > Micromonosporales > Micromonosporaceae > Micromonospora > Micromonospora polyrhachis. Next base: position 3,768,848 of record NZ_JACHJW010000001.1, read on the forward strand.
GCCAGGTGACCGGGTCGCTTCGGCCCCGCTCGCCGATGCGGGTCAGCGTGGCGACCGATCCCGCCCCGGACCAACTGGAGAACGAGGACCAGGTGTTCCAGTACGGCGAACTGGTCGGCGTACTGGATGGGGCGACCGTACCGGAGGGTTTCGAGACCGGATGTGTCCACGGACCGGCGTGGTACGTCCGGCAGCTCGCCGCGCGGATCGGGCTCGCCGCCGCCAGGCGGCCGGCAGCCACCCTGATGGGCAACCTCGCGGCGGCGATCCTGGCGGTCCGGGCCGATCACGACGGGCAGTGCGATCTCGATCATCCGGGCACCCCGTCGTCGACGGTCTGCCTGCTCCGGCACGGCGGCGACCACGTCGACTACCTGATCCTGTGCGACAGCCCGCTCGTGGTCGACCTCGGTGACGAGGTGCGGGTGATCTCCGACGACCGGCTGGTGGCGGCGATGGCCGAGCTGCGGCAGACGGCCGCCAGCGGTCCGGTGGGGTCCGCCGACGCCGATCCGGCGACCCGGTTCCACCGCAGCGTGCTGCTGCAACGGCAGCAGATGAACCAGACCCACGGCTACTGGGTGGCGGCGGCCAATCCGGATGCGGCGTACCACGCGGTGACCGGCACGTTTCCGCTGACGGGTCCGGGTCGTATCCGCCGCGCCGCGCTGCTGACCGACGGTGCCTCGGCCGCGGTCGAGGAGTTCGCCCTGCTGGACTGGGCCGGGCTGCTCGACATTCTGAGCCGCCACGGGCCGGACGAGTTGATCCGCCGGGTCCGGCGGGCCGAGGAGGACGGCCGGGGCCGCCGTCGACACAAGGCGTACGACGACGCGAGCGCCGTACTGTGCCACTTCGACGGCGACTGACCGACCGTCCTTCTCCGCTGGTGCTTGTCGAGGTCAGAACGCGGCCAGCACCGCGCCCTGGTACTTCTCCTCGATGAACTTCTTCACCTCGGCCGAGTGGAGCAGTTCCTCCAGCTTGACCACCCGGAGGTCGGTCTCCCCGCCGGTACGGACGACGAGCAGGTTGGCGTACGGGTTGTCCTGTCCCTGCTCCAGGGCGAGCGCGTCGGTGGCCGGCTTGAGGTTGGTCTCGATCGCGTAGTTGCCGTTGATCACGGCGAGCGCGGCGTCGTCCAGGCTGCGCGGCAGCTGCGCCGCCTCCAACTCCTTGAACTCCAGCTGCTTGGGGTTGTCGACGATGTCGCGCTGGGTGGCCTTGACCCCGACGCCGTCCTTCAGCTTGATCAGCCCGTTCTTCGCGAGCAGGTTCAGCGCCCGACCGGAGTTGGACGGGTCGTTCGGGATCGCGACGATGCTCTTGGCGGGCACGTCGGCCAGGCTCTGCACCTTCTTGGAGTAGACGCCCAGCGGCTCGATGTGCACCGGCTTCAGCGCGGTGAACTTGTAGCCCTTGGCGGCCTTCTCCTCCTCCAGGTAGGGCAGGTGCTGGAAGTAGTTGGCGTCCAGTTGCTTCTCGGCCAGCGCCCGGTTGGGCTGTACGTAGTCGGTGAACTCGACAAGGTCGATCTTCAGACCGGCCTTCTCGGCCAGGTTCTCCTTGACGTACTTGAGGATCTCGCCGTGGGGGACCGGGCTGACTCCCACCTTGAGCGCGGCGTCCGGCGGGGTCGCGGTGCCGTTGTCCTCGGCGTCCGCCCCGCAGGCCGCCAGGCCCAGGACGAGCGCGGCCGCGGTGAGCGTGACGGTTAGGGCGCGTCGCACGAGTTACTGCCTCTCTGTTCTTGCCGCCCACGGCTTGCCCCGCAGGCACGGCTTTGGTGTGAGGAGGGGCCCCTCTTGTCGCTTCCTGTGTAGGAAGGGCCCCTTCCTAACCCCCTCCGGCGATCACCGGTGGGACAGTCGACGGGCGACCAGGTCGCCCAGCATCTGGATGAGCTGTACGAAGATCACCAGCAGTACGACCGTGGCGATCATGACGTCGTCCTCGTAGCGCTGGTAGCCGTAGCGCAGGGCGAGGTCACCGAGGCCGCCGCCACCGACCACGCCCGCCATCGCGGAGTAGCCGACGAGCGCGACGATGGTGATCGTCAACCCCGCCACCAGGCCGGGTCGGGCCTCGCGGAGTAGGACCTTGACGACGATCTGCCAACGGGACGCTCCCATCGCCCGGGCTGCGGAGATCACATCCCGGTCGACCTCTCGGAGCGCCGTCTCGACGATGCGGGCGTAGAACGGGATGGCGCTCACGGTGAGCGGCACGATCGCCGCCGTGGTGCCGATGGTCGTACCGACCACGGTCCGGGTGAACGGGATGATCACCATCAGCAGGATGATGAACGGCAGGGAGCGGCCGACGTTGACGACAAGACCCAGGAGCGCGTTCACCGGCTTGGCCGCGAGCAGGCCGCCCCGGTCGGTCAGGACCAGCAGTACGCCGACCAGCAGGCCACCGACGGCAGCCAGCGCGGCGGAGGCGCCGACCATGTACGCCGTCTCCTCCAGCCCCTGCCAGAGCAGCGGGACCAGGTCCGGGGAGATCATCGGACCACCTCCACGGGCAGCCCGGCGTCGCGCAGGTGGCGCAGCGGTCCCTCGTGCTGTTCGGCAGCCCCCGGCAGCGCGACCCGGAGCCGACCGGCCCGGGTGCCGGCCAGGGTCTCGACGGCACCGCCGATGATCCGGACGTCCAGGTCGTACCGGCGGCTGAGGGTGGCGACGAACGACTCGTCGGCGGTCCCGGTCAGGGTGACGTCCAGGATCGTCGTGTCCGGCAGTTCCGGTACGGGGCCGAGCGGGAACAGGTCTCGGGCGAGTTCGGAGTCGGGGCGGGCGATCAGCTCCGGTACCGGACCGGACTCGACGATCCGACCGTCGCGCATGATCGCGACCGAGTCACAGAGCCGCTTCACCACGTCCATCTCGTGTGTGATCAGCAGGATGGTCAGGCCGAGCCGCTGGTTGAGTTCGCGCAGCAGGGCCAGCGTGGCGGCGGTGGTCTCCGGGTCGAGCGCCGAGGTGGCCTCGTCGGAGAGCAGCACCCGGGGGCGGCCGGCGAGGGCGCGGGCGATGCCGACCCGTTGCTTCTGGCCGCCGGACAACTGGGCGGGGTAGGAGTTGGCCCGGTCGGCGAGCCCGACCAGGTCGAGCAGTTCGCGCACCCGGGTGGCCCGCTCCCCGCGCGGCACGCCCATCACCTCCAGGGCGAATGCGACGTTGCCGGCGGCGGTACGGGAGCTGAGCAGGGCGAAGTGCTGGTGGACCATGCCGATCCGCTGTCGCGCCGTGCGTAGCTTGTCCTCCCGCAGCGCGGACAGTTCCACCCCGTCGACGGTGATCGTGCCGGTATCGGGGCGTTCGAGCAGGTTGACGCAGCGCAGCAGGGTGCTCTTGCCAGCGCCGCTCCGACCGACGACACCGAAGACCTCTCCATCACGTACGGTGAGGTCCACGTTGTCGACCGCGGTGACGGTACGGCCACGGGAACGGAAGGTCTTTCGGAGACCTTCGATGCGGATCACGATGGGTCCTTCTCGGGCGGGGAGGGGTGGGTTGACCGTGTTGCGGGTCCGGGTCTGCCCGTCATCTACGGTCGACGGTCAAGGATATGCGCTGCTCAGCAACATGCCGAGATTGTCTATTGTTTTGGTAGGTTAATGGCTTGCGTGGGTGGTGGCACCACAACGTGAGCCGAAACACTTTCCGGTCGGGTGCGCCAAACCGGTGGACGGAACCCTCCCGGGGCGGAAGACTCCGGCACGTGACGGGCAAGGTGTGGCTGGCGCCGGTTGATGAGCAGAACCTGGAGTCGTTGCTGTCCGTAGCTGTCGCGGAGGCCGAGCCGGATGAGGTGATGCCGCCCGTGACGGCCCCGGCCGGCTGGTCCCAGGCGCGTCGTGACGCGTTCCGTGAGTTCCACCGGGCCAGCTTCGGCGGATTGTCCGGCCCGACCGGCACGCTGATGTATGCCGTGGTCAGTGACGCAGGGGTGCTCGGCGTGATCCGGATGGCGCGCCGCGACCCGGAAACCGTGGAGACCGGTATCTGGCTGGGGCAGTCTGCCCGGGGTCAGGGCATCGCCGCGACCGCCCTGCGTCTGCTCTTCGTTGAGGCGGCCCAGATCGGCGCACGTCGAGTCGTCGCCGACACCACGGCGAACAATGCCGCCGCGCTCGGTGTGCTCCGCCGGGCGGGTGCGGTGCTCCAGTCGGACGACAGCGGCGCCGTACGCGCCGAGATCCACCTCCCCGCCTGATCCACCTCCCCGCCTGATCCACCTCCCTGGTTGACCCACCTCCCTGGTTGACCCACCTCCCCGCCTGATCCGCCTCCCTGGTCGATCAAGAGATTTGCGCCATCCGGAGGCCCCTCGGATGACGCAAATCTCTTGATCAACATGGCGCAAAAAGATCGTGGTGATCTGGCCGGTCCAGGCCGACCAGATCACCACGATGCAGGGGGAGGTCAGGCGAGGATCAGCTCGCCGTGTCGGTCAGTTCACCGGGACGTTCTTGAGGATCGCGGGGAACTGCTCGCCCTCGGCGAACCCGACGTACCCGCCGGCGAAGACGGTGTCGCTGCGCGGGTCGGTTGCCAGGTCCTTGATGCTCATGCCGTACGGGTTGTCGACCGCAGGGAAGGCCACCTCGCTCCACTGACCGTTGGTGAGCCGGTAGAACTGGGAGTAGGTGCCGACCCAGACGGTGCCGGCCCCGTACGCCACACCGTGGACGTACTTGGTGATGCCTGGCATCTGCTCGTGCACCCAGGTCGTCCCGTTGAAGCGCAGGTAGCCGGGGGCGGTGCTGGTGCCGAAGACGTAGAGGTTGTTGGCGGAAGCCGCCACCGTCTCGTGGAAGTACCCGGTGTAGGTGGTCGGCAGCGTGCCCTGCGTCCAGGTCGACCCGTTCCACCGGTACGCCACCTTGGTGCGGGACGAAGTCGACTGGTAGCCCAGCAGCCAGAAGTTGTTGGTCGCGGTGCCCACCATGACCTTCGGCTGGATCGTGGGCATGGTCACCGCCTGCCAGGTGGTGCCGTTGAAGCGGAACCCCTGGCCCTTGATCGTGTCGAAGGCCCAGATGTCGTTGGCGGCGAAGGCGCGGACGATTCCGATCGAATATTGACTGCCGGCCGCCGCATTCGACCAGGCGGTGCCGTTCCAGTGCCAACGCTGCGGAATGTCCTGTGCGTCGAACAGGTAGAAGTTCGTGCAGGAAACGCCGCCGAGCGCGGAATACCTTTCGGTTGTCGGAATGTTCGGCTGGGGAATCTGGGTCAATGAAGAACCATTCCAACAGCGGATGCCGGCCTGGTATTCGTCGGCGAACAGAACGTCACCGGAGAGGGTCGGCTCGACGTAGTCGTACCCGTTGGGCTTGGGTACCGTCGGCGCTGGACCCACCTCCGCCACCTGCCAGTTTCCGGGCTGTGCAGCCTGGATGGTGGGGGTTTCGGCGGCGTGGGCGGGAATGGAGAATGAGGCTAGTCCGACGAGTAGGCTGCCGGCGGTTGCCAGGCGGCCCCAATTCTGTAGACGCAAAATGCTTCCCCTCATTTGCGCAGGCCACGAAAGACCTGACTCAACAGGTCTTGTTGTGACTGATCCCCCGTGGCCCTCTTGTTTATCGGGCTAAACAAAATCCTAATCGGATGATGATCGAGATACCAGGGTTGACATTTGTCAGCGAGCGGCCTGCTTTTCGGCGTACGCGGCCAACCAGGCGACCTGCGCCGAATCGAGGGACGGCCGAACGCGTTCCCTGGCCGAGGCCACGTGCGCAGCGGTGACGGTGGACGCCTCCAGCGACTCCCGCATCGCGGCCAGCGCCGCCTCCCGGACCAGCGCGGCGCAGTCGGCCGCCGAGAAGCCGTCCAGCGACTCGGCCAGTGCTGGCAGGTCCACGTCCTCGGCCAGTGGCACGGCTCGCGACGCGGCGCGCAGGATCTCGCCCCGGGCGTCGCCGTCCGGCGGTGGCACGTAGACCAGCCGCTCCAGCCGTCCGGGCCGCAACAGCGCCGGGTCGACCAGGTCGGGCCGGTTGGTCGCCCCGATCACCACCACGTTGCGCAGCGACTCGATCCCGTCCAACTCGGTGAGCAGGGCGGCCACCACCCGGTCGGTGGTGCCACCGTCACTGGCCTGACCGCGTACCGGGGCGAGGGCGTCCACCTCGTCGAGGAAGATCAACGTCGGGGCGGCCTCCCGGGCCCGGCGGAACAGCTCGCGTACCGCACGCTCGCTCTCGCCGACCCACTTCGACAGCAGCTCCGCCCCCTTGACCGAGAGCACATTCGCCCGACCGGTACCGGCCAGCGCGGTGACCAGGAAGGTCTTGCCACAACCGGGCGGGCCATAGAGCAGCACGCCACGCGGCGGCTGCACGCCGAGCCGGGCGAAGGTGTCCGGGTAGGTCAACGGCCACAGCACCGACTCGGTCAGCACCTCCTTGACCGCCGCCATGTCGCCGACGTCGTCCAGCGTCACCGAGGCGACCTCCAGCGTGGACGACGCCATCGAGGTGGGGCGGACGACTTCGAGGGCCGCCGTGAAGTCCGCCATCGCCACCACCGGCGCGGAGGCGGACTTCTGCCGCAGCGCCGCCCGTACCCCGGCCTCCCGGACCAGCGCGGCCAGGTCGGCGGTGACGAACCCGGGCGTACGACCAGCCACCTCGTCCAGTCGTACGTCATCGGCGAGCGGCATCTCCCGGGTCAGTACGGCCAACTGCTCGCGGCGCAGCGCCGGATCCGGCAGGGGTACGGCGATCTCCAGGGACAGCAGGTCAGGGGCGCGCAGCGACGGGTCGACCGACTCCGGACGGCTGGTCGTGCAGACCACGGCGGTGCCGACGCGTACCGCCTCGGCCAGGGTCTGCCGGAACACGGTGGCCACGGGCCCCGGCTGGTCCCGGGGTGCCAACGCCTCGACATCGGAGATCAGCAGTACGCCCGCCCCGGCGGCCCGTACCGTTTCGGCGGCCTGCCGGAGTCGGCGGGCGGCCGCATCGTTGGTGAGCGCGGCGATCTCCGGGGCCCACAGCGTCTCCACCCGGGCCCCCACCTCCCCGGCGACCGCCCGGACCAGCGCCGACTTGCCCGAACCAGCCGGGCCGGTGATCAGCACGCCGAGGGAGACCGTGGTGCCCAGCCGGCCCAGCACCTCGCGGTGGTGGAAGCCGAGGTCGAGCAGTTCGGTCAACTCGTGTGCCTGTGCCTTCAGGCCGGGCAGGTCTTCCAGGCTGGGCGTCGGTTCGGCGGTCGGAGCCGGAGCCGGCCCAGCGACCGGGGTGCCGACGGTTCCCATGCCGGGCTCGGCCGTCGCTCCGACGCCCGACCCGGCCCCGCCTCCCGCTCCGGCCGTGGCTCCCGTAGGCGGGGCGACGGTGGTTCCGATGGCGGCCCGGGCCGGGTTGGCGGGGCGTACCTCGGCACCGGTGGAGCCGTGGGTGACCTGCCCGGCCTGCCAGCCGACGACGGTGTCCATGGTGACCAGGGCCGCCTGCGCCGGTTCGGCGGCGACGACGGTGAGCAGAGTGCTGGTCCAGGCGTAACCGAGGGTGTTGGAGAGGCTGCGTCGGGCTGCCTCGACCAGCGTACGGGCGGCCGCGTCGGGCAGGACGTCCTGCGGCAGCAGGGACACGTCGTCGCCGGCGGTGACCATCTTGCCGAGCAGCGCCAGGCGCAACATCTCCGGCGACACAACGGCGGTGATCTCTGGTGGTCCGGTCAGCGTCACCCGCTGGGCGGCGATCACCGGGGCGGGGCTGATCGTCACCTGACCGCCGTCCCGGATCCCGAGGTTGCCCAGGATCAGGTCGTCGGCGTAGAGCAGGGCCCGGCTGGCGGTCGCCTCGGCCCGGGCGGCGATCCCGGCGGTGACCCGTCGACCGGCGAGCCGCACGGGGGCACCCGGGTGCAGGCCCAGCGCGGCGAGTACCTCCGGGTGCAGCCGGACGATGCCCCGCCGGGCATCCAGGGCCGCTGGCCGCAGGTTCGCGGTGAGGGTGAGATCGGGATCCGCCACGCCGCCGAGCGTATCCGTCTGGGCCGACACCACCGGGTCACATCAGTCGACGGTGGTGAGTTCGGCGTACGGCGGGATCTCAGGCACTCCACAGCAAGCGGCCCGTAACGTGATCCCATGCCTTCCCCGCTGTCGGCGCGGCTTCGCCGTGCCCTGCCCCGGATGACCCGGCGTCGGGTCGTCACCGCCTCGGTGGTGACCGTCCTGCTCGCCGGGGCGGTCGTCTGGGCGGTGTGGCCCGAGAGTAAGAGCTTCGGCGTACGAGATCAGGTGATCACTGTGCGGTCTGGACCCGCCGGTGACCAGCCTGTCGATCTTGACACCCGGTTCTTCCTGCCGGATGGTGCCTCGGCCGAGCACCCCGTACCGGCGGTGTTGCTGGCGCACGGGTTCGGCGGGACGAAGGAGACGGTCCGCTCCGACGCGGAGGACCTGGCCGAGCTGGGGTACGCGGTGCTGACGTACACCGCGCGGGGGTTTGGCCGCAGCGGTGGGCAGATCCATCTGGACAACCCCGACTACGAGGTACGGGACGCGTCCCGGCTGCTCGACTGGCTGGCCGCCCGGCCGGACATCCGTACCGACGCTGCGGGTGACCCCCGGGTGGGTGTGGTCGGTAGCTCGTACGGCGGTGGTCTGGCCCTGATGCTCGCCGCGCAGGACCCCCGGGTCGACGCGATCGTCCCGATGATCACCTGGAACGACCTGCCGCGGGCGTTCCTGCCCGAGTCGACGGGCAGGTCCCCGGTCGACGGGGTGTTCAAGAAGGGCTGGGCGGGGCTGTTCTTCGGCAACGGCAGCAGCGTCGGCGGGCCGGGTATTCCGGGTGCCGGCGCGGACTCGGCTGACCAGCCCGGTGCCGGCGCCGACTCGGCGGGCGCACCGGATTCGGCTGGCGGACCGGACTCGGCGGGCGGCTCAGGCCAACCCGGCGCACCGGGAATCCCTGGTGTCGCGTCCGGCGGGCTCGACCCGGCGTGTGGCCGGTTCGCCGCCGACGTCTGCGCGGCGTACCTGGAGATCGCCGCCACCGGTCGGGCCACCGAGGCTTCGGTCGAGTTGCTGCGCCGGTCCAGCCCGGCCAGCGTGCTCGACAAGATCAAGGCCCCGACCCTGCTGATCCAGGGCACGGCGGACACCCTCTTTCCCCTGGCCGAGGCGGAGGCGAACGCCCGGGGCATCGCCGCCAACGGCACGCCGGTACGGGTCGCCTGGTTCACCGGTGGGCACGATGGCGGTTCTGGACCGGACACCGACCAGGACCGGCTCAAATTGCTCACCGCCCAGTGGCTCCACCACTACGTGAAGGGTGAAGGGGCCACCCCGGAGAACAGCTTCACCTGGTCGCGGATCGCCGGCTTCGACGCGATGGACCGGGGACTGGTGGCCACCGGCTACCGCACCGCCGACTATCCGGGCCTGGGCGGTCAGGCCACGACACCGGTGAGCGTGGCCGGTCCGCCGCAGCGGATCGCCAACCCGGCGGGTGGCAACCCGGCGGCCATCTCGTCGCTGCCGTTGGCCGGCGCGTTCTCCTCACTGCTCGACGGGGTCGCCGGTGACCTGCCCGGCCAGCACGCCCGGTTCGAGTCCGAGCCGTTGGCCGAGGCGGTGGACGTGGCCGGTGCGCCGACCGTGTCGATCCGGGCGGCGTCGCCGACCGGCGAGGCGGTGCTCTTCGTCAAGCTCTACGACGTCGACCCGAACGGCCCGGCAGCACTCTCCAACGGCCTGGTCGCCCCGGTACGCCTGACCGGCCTGCCCACCGACATCAACGCCGCCCAGCCGGTGCAGGTGACCCTGCCGGCGATCGTCCGCCGGTTCGAGGCCGGGCACCGGCTGCGGATCGTGGTCGCCACCTCCGACCAGGGCTACGCCACCCCGAACGCACCGACCGTCTACTCGGTGGCGCTCGGCGGTGGCCCGGTCACGCTGCCCACGGTCAGCGGAGAGCCGATCCCCACCACCGCCGCGCTGTGGCGCTGGGTCCTGGTCGGACTGCTTGCCGCGATCGTGGTCGGGCTCGTCGGGGTCGTCCTGGTGGTCCGCCGCCGGCACCGTCGCCACGACACCTCGGTGACCGCCGAGTACGCGGACACCCCGCTGGTCGTCCGGCAACTGCGCAAGGAGTACGCGGACGGCTTCGTCGCCGTATCCAACGTGGACTTCACGGTGGCACGGGGACAGGTGGTCGGCCTGCTCGGACCGAACGGTGCCGGCAAGACCACCACCCTGCGGGTACTGATGGGACTGACCCAACCGACAGCCGGGGAGATCTACGTCTTCGGGCATCGGCTGGTCCCCGGCTCCCCGGTGCTGTCCCGGATCGGGGCCCTGGTCGAGGGGCCCGGATTCCTGCCGCACCTGAGCGGCCTGGAGAACCTACGGGCGTACTGGCGGGCCACCGGACGACCGCTCGCCGACGCGCACTTCGACGAGGCGTTGGAGATCGCCGGCCTGGGCGACTCGGTCCACCGCAAGATCCGGACGTACAGCCACGGGATGCGGCAACGGCTCGCCATCGCGCAGGCCATGCTCGGTCTGCCCGAGCTACTGGTGCTCGACGAACCGACGGACGGCCTCGACCCACCACAGATCGCCGAGATGCGGCGGGTGCTCAAGCGGTACGCCACCGACGGCCGAGCGGTGCTGGTCTCCAGCCACCTGCTGGCCGAGGTGGAGCAGACCTGCACCCACGCCGTGGTGGTCAACAAGGGCACGATCGTCGCCGCCGGACCGGTCGAGGAGATCGTCGGTGAGTCGCCCAGCGTGCTGTTCGACGTCACCGACCCGGCCGCCGCGCGGGATGTGCTGGACCGGCTGGAAGGCGTACGGGTGCTGCCCGACGGGGACGGTGGGCTGGTGGTGGACACCAACGGCACCGCCCGCAGTGAGGTGGTGGCCGAACTCGTCCGGGCCGGGGTCGGAGTGGACCGGGTGGTGCCACGACGCCGCCTGGAGGACGCGTTCCTCGCCCTGGTCGGCGAGAACTCTCGGGGAAGCGGGGACCGCTGATGTCAACTGCCGCAGCCAAGCCGTCCGACCGGCCTGGCCCGGCCAACGGGTCCGGCCCGACCGATCCACTGGTGGCGGCCGGGGCCGCACCCGGCTACCGCCCCTCGGCGACCCTGCCCATCTGGGCCGAGTTCCGCCGGCAGGCGTCGCGTCGTCGTACGCAGTTGGCGCTGGCCTTCATGGTCCTGCTGCCACTGATCATCCTGATCGCGTTCCAGTTCCCGCAGGACGACGACGATGGCCGTAACGGTGGTGGCGAGTTCAGCAGCCTGGTCGACCTGGCCACCGCCGGTGGGCTCAACTTCACCCTCTTCGCGCTCTTCGTCTCGGCGTCGTTCCTGCTGGTCGTGGTGGTCGCGTTGTTCTGCGGGGACACCGTGGCCAGCGAGGCGAGCTGGGGCAGTCTGCGCTATCTGCTGGCCGTACCGGTGCCCCGGGCCCGGCTGCTGGCGGTGAAGCTGGTGGTCGCGTTGGCGTACTCGGGGTTGGCCCTGCTGTTGCTGGCCGGCACCGCGTTGCTCGCCGGCACCTTGCGGTACGGCTGGTCGCCGTTGCAGAGCACGGTGGCGGCGCAGATCCCGGCGGGTGACGGCCTGCTGCGCCTGCTCGCGATCCTGGGCTACCTGGCGGTGGTGCTACTCACGGTCGCCGGCCTGGCGTTCCTGCTGTCGGTGCTGACCGATGCGGCGCTGGGCGCGGTCGGTGGGGCGGTGCTGCTGTGGATCCTCTCCAGCATCCTCAACCAGATCGAGGCGCTCGGGGTGCTACGGGAGTTCCTACCGACGCACTACAGCAATGCCTGGCTGGGACTGCTCTCGACCCCGATGCAGACCGACGACATCGTCCGGGGCTGTATCTCGGCGATCTGTTACGCCACGCTCTTCTGGTCGCTCGCCTTCTGGCGGTTCACCCGCAAGGACGTCGTCTCCTGACCAACCCCAGGATCTCCGTGCCCGGCATACCGCTGCCGTTCGGTACGCCGGGCACGGAGATCCTGCAAGTGGTGACGCGGCTGCTCAGCCGCAGTTACCCCAGGTGTACCGGCCGTTTATGGCGTAATCCGACCCGGTGGTGATGATGCCGTCGTACTTGACGCACTTGCCGCTCGCCGAGACCCGCACTGCGGCGTAGTAGTTGTAGTACCCGGAGTCACGCTTCCAGTCGCTGGCACCCTGGACGTACACCCGGGCGTCCATGCTGCTTCCCGTGCCGAGGAACTTCGTCTTGACGGTGGTGACGCAGTTGGCACCGGTCGCCCGGTTGTACATCAGGTAGACGTCGCCCCACTTCGCGCCGGAGTATTCGGTCGTCAGCGTCCGGTGGCCGTCGGACGTCCGACTCCAGGTGCCGCCGAACTCGGCCGAGCAGGCGGCCTCCGGCGTGTACGCGGTGGCGGCGTGTCCCGGTGAGGCGACCGACAGTGTCAGCAGGACTGCCGAAGCGCTCACGATTCCCAGTCGACGTACAAGCTTTTTCACGCGGCGACCGTACGTGCCGGAGCGCTGCAGATGATCATCGCCAGCCGATTCTTGAGCTTTTCTTGAGATCTGATCCGGTTGTCGGCTGGTGCTGCCGAATAGACGTGGGACGGCCCGGCACTGGTGAAGTGCCGGGCCGTCCCACGTCGGGTGCCGTTACGAACAGCGAACCCAGACACCCTCGGAGGCGTCGTAGACACATGCGTTGAAGGCGAGCGTGCTGTCCTCGTAGTAGTTCTTGTTGCACACGCCCCACTTGCCACTGCCCAGGCCGTTGCGGCAGCCGCCCTTACGGTAGAGCGAGCCGTTACGGTAGTTGACCCAGTTCGCCACCGCGGATGCGCTGTCGCTGGAGGTGTCCTTCACCCACCACTTGTCGCCGTTGGCCTGGAAGCAGGCGATAGCCCCGGTGGTCGACACGCAGGGGATTCCGGACGGCGGGCTGCCCGCCTCGGCGGTGTTCCACTCGTACGACACCATCGGCTGGATGTCCGACGGCGAGGCCGACGCCGGTGCCGACGTCAACACGCCGCCGACGAGGATCGCCGAGGCGACGGTGGCGAGCGCCTTCATCGATCGTTTCATGGAGTTGGTTTCCTCTCTGTGGCGGTAAGGCTCAGCTTGGATTGGCCGGCTCCTCGCCCAGCATTTCCAGATCGATGACTTTGCGTCAATGATGGTCGATGCTTTACGTCTGTCGCATTAATTACTCATTGCGTAGAGCGATAGTGTCGATGGATTGGCCAAGATCGGTGGGCGCAGCGACGGTGCGGTGCTTGCCGAGAGCGGCGTCGGTGTGAGGGGGAGGCGGATCGGGCACGGGAGGAGCCCGATGGCCTCGGCCTCTTCGTTCGACCCCTGGTCGCGCTGGACCGATAGGCCGCCCATAGCGGATTACCGAAATGCTCACTCACTGGAACACCAGGTACGTCATCCGCGCCAGATGACGTACCTGGTGTTCCAGTCACGGCTGGTGCCGAGTCGTCGAGGGGCGAACAGCGACCGCTCGCGTACCTCCGTGAGTGCTGGAACAGAGCGGTAGTTATCGGCCGCTTCCAGTCCTCGTAGCGCGAGTCGAATGGTGTGTGCCGACCGTCTCCCCGCCGGTGAGCGCGACCTCATATCGGCCTAGCGCCGTCCGGTTCCAGACCGGGTTGGACCGGGGCCGTGATCGAGTTGGGCCGGGCCGGGATCGGGGTAGCGTGATCTCGTCCGCCTGCACCTCATCGGCCGTTTGGGAGAGTTGACGTGATCTTTATTGCCGCGAAGTTCCGGATCCTGCCCGAGTACGCGGAGCAGTGGCCGCAGATCGCCGACGGGTTCACCCAGGCGACCCGGGCCGAGCCGGGCTGCCTGTGGTTCGACTGGTCCCGCAGCGTCGACGACCCGACCGAGTACGTGCTGGTCGAGGCGTTCCGGGATGACGCGGCCGGCGCGGCGCACGTGCAGTCCGAGCACTTCAAGAAGGCGCAGCAGACCCTCCCGCCGTACCTGGTCGAGACGCCGCGCATCGTCAACACGACGGTTCCGCAGGACGACTGGTCGCTGCTCGGTGAGATGGCGGTGCCCGACCGGGCCTGAACCGGCTGTCACCCGTCAACCGGGGTACACCAGGGCTGAACGATCAGCCCTGCTCGGCAGGGACGGTGGCCAGGTTGGTCCTGACCCGGTCCAGCAGGCTGACGAGCTGTCCACGCTCGTCGGGGTCGAGTCCGGCGGTGGCGGTGTCGGCCAGCTTCTGCCACAGCGCCTCCACCTGCGGGACCACTGCTCGCCCTTTCTCGGTGAGCTGGATGCGCACCGCCCGTCGGTCTCCGGGCACCGGTTCCCGGGTGAACCAGCCGCCGGACTCAAGTCGGGCCAGGGTACGGGTGACGGTTGGCGGCTCGACGCCGAGCCGGTCGGCGATCTCGTTGACGAGTAGCCCCGCCGGTGCCTGGCCGAGGTGCCACAACACCACGTCCTGACCGGGGTGCAGACCGAGTTCTGCCAGCAGTGTGGCCTGTGCCCCGCGATAGAGCTTGGCCACCTTGACGAGGGCCTTGTTCGTGGCGATGACCTCGGCGAAGTCCATTCGATGAGTTTAGGAGTGGTTGACAGACTGTCCAGCGGTGATGCATAGTCGGCTAATAATTAGCCGGCTAATGAAAGGCTTCCTGTGGAGACAGACCTCAAGGGCAGGGTCGCGTTCGTCAGCGGCGGCTCGGGTGCGATCGGGCGAGCCGTCGCCATCGGCCTCGCCGCCGAAGGAGCGGCCGTCGCCGTGTCCTGGCACTCCGGCCAGGAACGGGCGCAGGAGGTGGTCGACACCATCTCGCAGGCTGGCGGCCACGCCATCGCGGTCCGCCTGGACCAGAGCGACCACTCGTCCGGGCACACCGCCCTCGACCAGGTACGACAGGAACTCGGCCCGGTGTCCGTACTGGTGGCCAACGCGGTGCAGTGGCCCTCCCGGGAACTCGGGGAGATCGAAGGGCTGACGGCATCACTGACCACCAACACCATCGGTACGGCGGCCCTGATCGACGCCGCGTTGCCCGAGATGCGTGCCGCTGGCTGGGGCCGGATCGTCATCGTCTCCACGGACATCGTGGAGCAGCCGATGGCCGGTCCGCTCAGCTACGCCGTCGCCAAGGGTGGGCTGGAGACGGCAGCCCGGGTGCTCGCGGTCCGGGAGGCGCGGCACGGCATCCTCACCAACGTCGTACGACCCGGGTTCACTCTCACCGAACGGGCTCTGACCACGCCCTTCCTCGGCCAGAAGGCGGTGGACAGCGAGTCGGCGAAGACACCCACCGGGCGGATCTGCACCCCGGAAGACGTCGCCTCGGCAGTGCTCTACCTCGGCTCCGGTGCCAACGGCCACGTCAACGGTCAGGTGCTCTCCGTCGCCGGCGGTCGGGAACTCGTCCGCTGACGGTCGGGAACTCGTCCGCCGACGGCCGGGGCGGAAGCCCTGGGAAATCGGTCACACCCCGGCCAGAAGGTGGGATGACCTTCCAGGGAAGCGGACGGTGAGTCGTAGACTCGTCGGCAACACAACTGAATACCTCATCCAGAGGGGCTGAGGGATACGGCCCGTTGACGCCCCGGCAACCACTTCGCGGACTCGATGATCGAGGCCAGGCGAGGCAGGTGCCAAATCCGTCCCCGTCGCACCGTGCGGCGTGGGAAAGATGAGAGGACGGCCTCGACATGACGTCGATCATCGACGCGACCCCCACCCAGCCCAGCACCGCCGCCAACCCCGCGCGGGCCCTCGTCTGTCGCGGCTGCGGTGCGGAGTATCCCCTGGTCGCCCAGCACGCCTGCTACGAGTGCTTCGGTCCGCTGGAGGTCGGCTACGACCAGGCGGCGCTGGCCCGGGTCACCCGCGCCGACATCGAGGCCGGCCCACAGAACCTGTGGCGGTACGCCGCACTGCTGCCCGCCGGGCAGGACCCGGCCAGCCGGGTCACCCTCGATCCCGGCCTCACCCCGCTGGTCGCCGCCCCCGGACTCGCCGCCGAGCTGGGCATCCGAGCCCCCCTCTGGGTCAAGGACGACAGCGCCAATCCCACCCACTCGTTCAAGGACCGGGTGGTCTCGGTCGCGCTGACCGCCGCCCGAGGGCTCGGCTTCACCCGGTTCGCCTGCGCCTCCACCGGCAACCTGGCCAACTCGGTCGCCGCCCACGCGGCCCGCGCCGGCGTACCGTCGATCGTCTTCATCCCCGGTGACCTGGAACAGGGCAAGGTGGTGACCACCGCCGTGTACGGCGGTGACCTGGTCGCCATCGACGGGTCGTACGACGACGTCAACCGGCTCTGTAGCGAACTGGTGGAGACCGACGAGTTCGAGGACACCGCGTTCGTCAACGTCAACGTGCGGCCGTACTACGCCGAGGGTTCCAAGACCCTCGGGTACGAGGTGGCCGAGCAGCTCGGCTGGCGGATTCCCGAGCAGGTCGTCATCCCGATGGCCAGCGGCGAGCTGCTGACCAAGATCGACAAGGCGTTCAGCGAGTTGGTCGAGATCGGACTGGTCGAGGCACCGGCCAACGGCTGGCGGGTCTTCGGGGCCCAGTCGGCGGGCTGCAACCCGATCGCCGCCGCCCTGCACGCCGGCACCGACGTGATCACCCCGGTCCGGCCGACCGGCATCGCGAAGTCGCTCAACATCGGTGACCCAGCCGCCGGGCTGTACGCGTTGGAGGCGGTGCGCCGTACCGGCGGCTGGATGGAGTACGCCGACGACGACGAGATCCGCGACGCGATCCAGCTGCTGGCGCGTACGACGGGGGTGTTCGCCGAGACCGCGGGCGGTGTCACCGTGGCGGTGCTGCGCAAGCTGGTGGCGAGCGGCAAGCTCGACCCGGAGGCCGAGACGGTGGTCTACAACACCGGTGAAGGGCTCAAGACCATCGACGCGGTGGCGGGTCAGGTCGGCCCGACGTACCGGGTGAAGCCGTCGTTGCGGGCGGTGCGCGACGTCGGTCTGCTCGGCTGAGTGTTCCGGCCGGCTCGGCTGGCGTTCCTGACTGTCCAGCCGGGAACGCAACTGTCCAGCCGGGAACGCAACTGTCCAGCCGGGAACGCAACTGTCCAGTTGAGTGCGCGGCTTCGCCCGGTTCACGTTAGAAGTTGCACAAAGCGAATGCCGTACGTAGTTGCTTCTTCTCCGTCGGTAGAAAAATAGCCCGCCGAGGGGTTGACGGTGGCACCTGCGCGGCGCAAGATGCTCGGTGCGGGGGGACGCATCGCCGTAGACTTTCGAGTTCTTACGACCCGACGCCGGAGGCGTTGTGCGAGCGTCCCCTCGACCAAACTTCTCAGAACTCCTACTGGCTCGGCCTCGTTGCCGCCAGGCCCAGCGCCGTCACTTCCATGGCCAGTTTCCCTGCACGCCCTTGTAGCCGGTCATCCGTACCGGCGGGCTGATGTAGCCCCAGATCAGCTTGTTCGCGCCCGCCCGGGCCGTTCTCGGGTCGATCCGCTGCTTCTTCACCGCGCCCGGCCGGCCGCGATTGCCGCCGATCGTGGTGATGGTGCCGTCCTTGTGGACCTTGGTAACGAACTCCACGTGGCCGTCGCTGCCCGGCTTGCCGAAGACCACGATGTCGCCGGGCCGGGGATCACTGTGTTTGCCCTTGTTCCTGCCCCAGTTGGTGGCCCAGGCGGCACTGCTCGACGGAAGATCCTTCGGGTTGACCCCGGCCTTGACCAGGACCCAGGTGGCGAAGACCGCACACCAGGCCGTCTCCGCATTCGCGTTCTTGAACCAGTCGCCGAACATCTTGGTGTAGAGCTTCTCACCGAGCATCTGCCGGAGTTCCTTGTAGTACTTGTCGAACTCGCGCTCGGGGATGTTCTCGAAACCGCCGTACTTCTTGGCCAGCTTCTGGGCTCGCTTCCACTCCTTCTCGGCGATCTTCACGATCCGCTCGCGTAGCTCCTGGTCCTTCTTCCCGACCAACCGCGGATCGGGCTTCGGTTCCGGCTTTTTGGCCTTCTTGCGGGCCGCACTGGTGGTCAGCAGGCCGTCCGGGTCGGTGAAGGTGGTCGGATTGTTGTTGGCGTAGGCGAAGCCGTCCATCTGCTGTGGATCGTCGGTGTCGATCAGCGGGTCGACCGAGATGAACCGTCCGGTCTCCGGGTCGTACTCGCGGGCACCGAGATGGGTCAGCCCGGTCGGATCGACGGTGCCGCCGACGAAGCCACGTTCCCCGGGCCAGTCCGGCACGGCACCGCCGCGTGGACCGCCGAACGGCAGCAGGTAGCGCCGGGTGACCTGGTGGGTGGTCGCGTCGATGGCGAGCTGCCCGGTGCCGTGCTGATCCGGCACCAGCCAGGTCAGCTTTCCGCCGGTACGCACCCCGACCGTGCCGCCGCCGAAGGTGTAGTAGCGGGTCCCGGCCACCGAGCCGTCGGCCAACCGCAGTTCGGTGTCGCCGAGGTAGACGGTGGTGCCCTCGGAATCACGGCGGATCAACCGGTTGCCGTCCGCGTCGTAGAGATACGACGTGGTGCGCCCCGCCTCGGTGACCGTGACGAGGTGCCCCTCCGCGTCCCAGGACAGCTGCTGCCCGATCCCGGCCACGGTACGGCTGGTGGTGTTGCCGTCCGGGTCGTAGGCGTAGCTGTCCGTCCGTGGGCCGCCCGTGCCGCTGGTGACGACCGTGCGCAGCGTATGCGGCTGGGGCTCGCCGGCGGCCGGATAGGTGTAGGACCGGGTGGTGTCCCCGCTGGTCGTGTGCCGGACCTCGGAGGTCCGGTTGCCGACCTTGTCGTAGCCGTACGAGTGCCAGTACGCCGCCGGCCCACCCAGCGCGGCGACACTCGGCTCCGCCGCACAGTCGCCCGAGGCGGGAGTCCAGGCCGCGACCAGCCGCCGAAGCGCGTCGGACCGGAAACACTGGACGTCGGAGACGGCGGTGTCGGCGATCCGGGTCACGTTGCCGGCCGGGTCGTAGTGGTAGCCGACCGAGGAGACCGTCGTCTGCGTGGTGCCGGTCGTCAACCTCGTCTGCGCCGTCGCCTGCCGTCGGGTGTCCGCCTCGTAGCTGAACTCCCGTACCACCTGCGCCGACGCGGCCCCCAGGGTCACCGACCGCAACTCGGCCAACTCGGTGTACGCCGCCGACTGGACGAGAGCGGTGGACCCCGTACCCAGGGTCGTCGGCAGGCTCACCGGCCCGGAGCTGTAGCCGTGTCGCAGGGTCTCCGCCGGCAGGTCACCGGCGGCCGGCAACTGCGCGGTGGTGAGTTGACCGGCCAGGTTGTAGCCGAACCGGGTCTCGTACCGCCCCGCCAGGGCCCCCTCCGCCGCCGGTATCACCACGGCGGTGCCGGTCGGCCGACCGGTCGCGTCGTAGCCGAGCACCTCGCTGCGGTAGGCGTTGCCACCGGAGTAGCGGACCGCGCCGGCGACCAGCCCCCTTCCACCCGGGGCCGTGTCGTAGCTCCACTCGGCCAACTTCGGCCCGGTCGTCGTGCCCTCGTGGGTGGCGGTCCGGCGACCGAGGGCGTCGTAGGTGTAGGCCAGGGTCCGACCCCGCCCGTCGGTGGCCGAGGTCATCCGATCCTCGTTGTCGTAGGTCGAGACGTTCACCCCGGCATCCGGGTCCTCGGAACGCACCTTACGGCCGCGCAGGTCGTAGAAGTGCCGCCATACGTTGCCGGCCGGATCGGTGACCGTCGCGATCTCTCCGGCCCGCGTGTACGTGTAGCGCGTCGCCTCGTACGGGCCGGTCGGCGTGCCGCCGGTGTACTGGCGTAGCTCGGTCACCCGATCCAACCCGTCGAGGATCTTCGTCGTCGCCGGCTCCCCGGCCGGTGGGGCGGTGGTCACCGAGTTGTGGCCGTACGAGGTGGTGGTCCGCCACTTCTCCACACCGGTGGCGAGGAGGATCTCCGCCACCTCGCGGTTCGCACCGTCGTAGAGGTACCTCGTCTGGGCCGGCACCGCCGAGTCCGCCACGTTCACCAGCGTGCCGCCCGGCCCGCCCTGGTTGTTCCAGTACGGCGCGTTGACCCGGTCCACCCGGCCGTAGTGGTCGTATCGGTGGTCGGTGACGATCCGCCCTCCGGACGGGGAGGGCGACTGCGTCTGTCGCTCCCTGAGCAGGCCGTCGTAGAGGGTGAAGCTGCTCTGGTAGCCGCTGCCGTCGGCCAGCAGTGCCTTCGTCTCCACCACCGAGGGGCCACTCGTCCGGATGGTGTAGACGAACTCCGTGGTGGGACTCTGGCTCGCCCGGATCCGCCCCGGTGCCCAGGCCCGGGACATCCGGCCGAGCGGGTCGTAGGTCATCTCGGTGACCTGGTTGTTCGCGTCGGTCGTCTTCACCGGCAGCCCGAGGAGCCGGTCGAAGGTGGTCGTGACGACGTGGCCGAGCGGGTTCGTGACCGTGGTGACCGTGGGCTGCGCGCCGGTCGCCGGCTGGTAGGTGGTAGTGGTCTTGTTGCCCACCCCGTCGTACTTCTCGACCACCCGACCGTGTGCGTCGTACGCCATCCGCTCGGTCTCGACGTAGACCGGCCCGTTGTCGTACGAGGTCGCCTCCTCGACCCGGGTCACGTCGCCGATGCTGGGTGGCGTGCCCCAGACGGTCGCCCCGTCGTAGTAGAAGCGGCTGTCGGCGACGAGGTCGGCGGGGTACGACGGGTCCTGGTCACACCGTACGCCCACCTTCTCGACCCGGGCCTCGGCGTCCAGGACCCAGCCGGTCGCGTTGTCCACGTAGGTCACCCGAATGCAGAGGTCGTCCTCGGCTACCGAGACGTCGCCCAGGTCGGTGGTGCGGATGAGCCGGCCGTGCGTGTCGTACTCGTTACGGACCTCGGTGGTCCGGGTGGAGTTGGCCGACGTGATCGTCTTCTGGCTCGTCTTCTCGCCGGTCAGGTAGGCGTCCAACGCGCCGATGCTGCGGTTACGGCTGGCCGTCCTGCGGATCTGCATCGGCTCGGAGAGCTGCCGCTCCACCGCGCTGCCGCCGACCCCGTTGAAGATGATCGTCTCTCGTACGGCACCCCGCCAGTACGGATGGTCGTCGACACTGCCGCCCTGCGAGTCGACGACCTTGACGTTCTTCACCGTCCCGTCGCGGTTGCGGTCGCCGTTCATCCCGCGCAGGAACAACTGCTCGGTGAGGGCCTGGGTGCCCAGGGCCGGGTTACCGGTGCGTACCCGTACCTTCTGGTATCCGCGCCACTGGTTCCAGTTCCGGTCGGCTGTGGCGGTGGTGTCCGAGTCGTCGTACCGCCATGCGGCGCCGCCGACGTACTCGTAGTCGGTCACCTGGTCCGGGTTGCCGCCCACCAGGTCCCGCTGCGTGACCCGGTTCACCACGTACTTGTAGAACACGTCCGGACCGCCGTAGGGCGCGGGGAGGTCGCTGTGGGGATAGCAGCGGCTCACGTTCTGGTCCGGGATGATGTACGGTTCGCCGCCGCACTGTGGGTTCGAGTAGGTCACCTCGACCCGTCCGCCGCTCTCGCTGTTGATCGCCGACACCCGCCACTTGTAGAGGGACGGAAAGCTCTCGTTGGAGTTGTGCCGGTTGGCCAGGGACACGCCAGCGAAGGTCACCTCGGGGAGACTCACGGTGCCGCCGACGTGTCCGGTGTGCACGATGCCGTTGAGCCACAACGACCGGCTCGCGTCGTTCTCCTCGCCCCAGGGCTCGCTGGCCGGGTACGGGTCGGGGTACGTCTGGCGCAGGGTCCACGAGTCGACGCTGGCGTAGCCGGAGCCGTCGTGCACCTGGGTGGTCACCGAGGCCAACCGCTTGCCGGTCCAGAAGGTCGGTTCCCAGTAGTACGTGCACGAGCTGGCACAGTGCTGGTCCCAGGGTGTGTCCGGCCAGTTCTTCCAGTTGGCCGAGTTCGCCGGGTCGCAGGCGGTGCCCGAGGTACGGCATCGGTCGGCCGCCGTGAACACCACCCGGGCCGGGGCCGTGGTCGTGTAGACCGCGCCGTCGCGCTGCCCGTAGTCGATCCGGGTCAGGTAGCCGCCCCGGGTGTAGGCGGTGGTCTGCCCGAAGTAGGGGTTGCCGTTCCAGCGGCCGTAGGAGTTGCTCTCCTTCTGGTAGTGGTACGAGAGCACGTCACCGTGCCGGTCCACCACGTAGTCCAGGTTCCACCGGTACGCCTGCTGACACCAGGAGGTGGCCGGGGTGCCCGTCCGGCACGGCTCGCCCGCGTGGTTGCCGAAGACCGGTGCGGTCCAGGTCGACTGGGTCTCCGGTCGACCACTGCTCCAACCCGGCAGGCGGTTCAGCCCGAAGTAGTACTGCGTGCCGTCCCGTGAGGTCAGCCGCCAGTACTCGCCGTCGTTGTCGCCGTTGGTGGCGCCGGTCAGCAGCTCGACCCGCCAGCCGCTGTCCTCCTGTGCGCGCCAGGTGCCGGTCGCGTCGTCGCGGACGAGTTCGCCGCCCACGCCGCTGAAGACCGCCGTGGCGTTGTGCGAGACCCAGCACTGGTCCTGCGTACCCGCATTGCCGCCGGTGTCCTTGTGGCACGGTCGGTACGACCGCTGGATGTAGCCGGGCGCGAGATCGAAGCCCTCGCCCACCCAGGAGGGCTGGTTGTTCGAGGAGCCCATCCGTCCGTCCACCCCGCCCGACGAGTACGACAGCGCGAGCTCGGGCTTCGGACCGGGCATGACCGGCACCTTGAGCGGGTAGGACCAGGTGAAGTCGCCGGACTGTAGACCGACCTGCCAGCGTGCCGACGGGGTCAGTTCGGCGGCGGAGAAGGAGCCGGTGCTGCCCGAGGGGGCGGCGAGTACGGCGTAGAGGACCGACCCGGTGTTGGGAACCTCCACCCCGGCGCTCAACCGGCTGGTGGTGAAATGGTTACGGGTCTCGACTTCGCTGGTCTCGCCGGTGCAGTTCGGGGTCAGGGGGCCGGCTGGGGTGTCGAGGATGGTCTGTAGCACGCAGCCGGGTAGTCGGATGAGTCGAAGCCGAGCAGCGAACTCGCCACCGACCGCCGCCCGGAAGGCGGAGTAGTCCACCTCCAGCGGGACGCGACTCGGCTTGTCGACGGTGGGAGTGGACTCGCCTGACCGGCTCAGCCCGATCAGCAGCCCGGTGATGCCGAGGCGACGCGACTGGTCCTGTCCGAACACCTCGACCCGGACCCGGACCTTTCCCGTGTCGGACGTACCCAGCCAGATCGGCAGGTCGCCGGCCCGGCTCCGCGAGGGAGTCCCTGCTCGGGTGGCTGCGGCTGGCGTCGTGAGTTCCGCCGTGCCCGCCCTGGGCCAGCTGGCTACCGGGCTGGGACCGTTGGCGGCCAGTCGGGCCGGGTCCGGCGGTACGGGTTTCGCGGGCAGGGTGGTGCCGGTCACCGGCATCATCGTGGGGATACGGGTCCCGTCGGTACGGGCGGTGGTGGGAGCGCCGAGGGCGGGCGCGCCGCCCAGCGCCAGCGCTAACGCTGTCACGATGCCGACAAATGATGATTTTCTACGTGTGGACTGACTCCCGACCATGCCGCATCCCCCGGAGGTGTCTCGAAAATATCCGCTCCGATCGATGCTATTGGTGTTGTTCGTGCTGCCTAGACGGCCAGTGCGGACAGGTGGCCACAAGTGGCCGCCGGGGAGACGTCGTCGTTCAGACCCAGCCTCGGCGACTCGCCTCTATGCCCAGGGTCAGCCGGTTGACGGCGCCGACTTCCCGTTCCAGCGCGTCGATGTGTCGCCGGACCGACCGGGTGCTCAGACCGAGAGTGCGAGCGATGGCCTCGTCCTTCAGTCCGGTTGCGGCGAGTCGGAGCACCTCCCGACGGCGGGCCGGAATCGTCCCTGTCTCGTCGGGCGGGCTGAGCGCGGCGGCGCGCTGCCACAGCATCTCGAAGTAGTCGCCCAGCGCGGCGACCACCACAGGTGCCTGGATCAGCATCGCCGCCTCTACGCCGATCGGTGTCAGGGCAACGAGGGCCGTGTCGTCGGCGAGCACCATCTTCATGGGTAGATCGGGGAGAACGCGGTACTCCTCGCCGGCGGCCAGAGCGTGCCGGATCAGTCCGCGACAGGTGTCGTCGGCCAACAGCGCGTCGGTGCAGATGCTGCGATGCCGTACGCCGCCGGTCCGGGCCGTGGCCGGTGCCGTCAGCGTCGCCCGGTCGGTGGGCCATACGGTGAAGTGATGGGTCTCCAGGTTGCGGCATTCGCGAC
The DNA here is from genome assembly GCF_014203835.1 of Micromonospora polyrhachis. NCBI lineage: Bacteria > Bacillati > Actinomycetota > Actinomycetes > Micromonosporales > Micromonosporaceae > Micromonospora > Micromonospora polyrhachis. The sequence continues at coordinate 3,792,994 of NZ_JACHJW010000001.1, forward strand.
GGGCACCCAGCACGAGTTCCCGCTGGATGCCGATGATCTCCGTACGGTCGACGTGCAGCGTCACCCCCAACCGGGTCTGGTCGGTCAGCCGGATCGCGGACCGCCCATCCAGACCCTCCAGCCAGGCGGCGTGCGCCAACATGCGGAACTGCTGTGCGGCGGCGTCCTGTCGCCACTGCACGAGCAGCCGCCGCAGCGCGGTCGACGGGGTGACCGGATGCACGACGACCGGCAGGTCCACCGATTCCCAGATCAGGCCGCGCTCGCGCAGTTCGGCCAACGCTTCACGCTCGACCGGATCAGTGATCTCTGCGAGTGTTCGTCCGCCGATCGTCAACAGTCGTTCATAGAACCGGCGGGCCTCCTCAGAGAACACCGTCTATTTATAGCTCAGACTTCGGTGGTTCCACCCCATCGTCGACCCGTCGACATCGGTGCGAAAACCGATCGCGATGGAGACGCCCAGGTGTCAGGCTCGGCCTGTGGAAATCCGTGTCGTTCCCCTGGACGTAACCGACGACGCTGCCGTCGAGCGGTCGTACGAGATCGTGGCGGCCAGTGATGCCACCGACATGCCCGACCTTCCCCCACTTTGTCGCCAAGGGTTCATTGCCGGACTACGACATCCGATGCCGGGTAACCAACCGTGGCACGGGCAGGCCCTGCTCGACGGGATGACGGTCGGCCACATCAGCGTCGAGTTGCCGACCATCGAGAACACCGACAACGCCGGATTCGAGCTGCGCGTACACCCGAACCATCGGCGGCAGGGCGTGGGCCGGGCGCTGTACGAGCACGCGCGCCGGTTGGTTCTCGCGCGAGGCCGGAAACGGATCGTCGGTTCGGTCGTCGCCGGGCTGCCCGGCGGGCCGGCGTGGTCCGAGGCGGGGTCGACGTTCGCGGCGGCCATGGGCGCGAAGGCGGTCCTCACCGAGGTACGCCGTCGACTCGACGTCACCGCCGTCGACCAGCCGGCGCTGGACCGGGTGTTGGCCGAGGCGCGACGCAAGGCCGAGGGATATTCCCTGGTCCAGTGGGCCGGGATGACCCCTGATGCGTACCTCGACGACGTCGCCTATCTCGACGGGCGACTGCTCCAGGACGCCCCGATGGGCGATCTGGAGTGGGAGCCGTCCAAGGTCGACGCGAACCGGATCCAGGCGGCGGAGCAGGTGCTCGCGCTGCGCGGCATCCGCCACTACCACAGCGGGATGCGACACGACGCCTCCGGTCGACTGGTCGCCTGGAGCCTGCTCAACTTCGCCGCTACCAGCCCGTGGCACGCGTACCAGCAGATCACCATCGTCGACCCCGCGCACCGTGGTCACCGACTGGGCGCGATCGTCAAGATCGAAAACCTGCGGTACGCCCTGGACGCCGAGCCCGAACTGTCAGTGGTGGACACCTGGAACGCGGCGGCCAACGATCACATGATCTCGATCAACGAGGCGATGGGTTTCCGACCGGTCGACAACTGGACCAACTGGCAACAGGCCCTCTAATCCCTGGTGGCGAGACCTTTTGGTCCCGGGTGGCAGGCACTCTGATCCCCTGCTGGCAGACCCTCCGATCTCGGGTGGCAGACCCTCCTATCCCGGGCCGACCTGCGGCATGATGGCGGCATGACGGAGACCCCGCACCCCCTGTATGCCAAGCATGCCGACACCCTGGCCAAGGCGCTGACCGCGATCAAGGATCGCGGCTACTGGTCCGCCTATCCGGAGTCGCCCAGCCCCCGGGTGTACGGCGAGACCGCCGCCGCCGAGGGGGAGGCGACCTTCCGGTCCTACCTGGATGGCGACTTCCCCCTCGACCAGCCCGGCACCGGGGAACGGGTCGCCACCGAGGTCAGCCCGTTCGGCATCGACCTCGATGTGCGCTACCCGCACGCCACCCCGGACGCCCTGCTGACCGCCGCCACCACTGCCCTGCCGGCATGGCGGGACGCCGGGCCGCAGACCCGGCTGGGCGTGTGCCTGGAGATCCTCGCCCGGCTGCACGCACACGTCTTCGAGATGGCCTACGCCGTACAGGCCACCAGCGGGCAGGCGTTCCTCATGGCTTTCCAGGCCGGTGGGGCGCACGCGCTCGACCGGGCACTCGAAGCCCTCGCCTACGCGTACGCCGAGATGACCCGGCACCCGGCCACCGCCGAGTGGGAGAAGCCGGCCGGCAAGGGTGATCCGCTGCGGATGACCAAGACGTTCCACGTCGTGCCCCGAGGGGTGGCGCTGGTGGTCGGCTGCAACACCTTCCCGACCTGGAACTCCTACCCGGGTCTCTTCGCCTCGCTGGCCACCGGCAACCCGGTGGTCGTCAAGCCCCACCCGCGAGCGGTCCTGCCGCTGGCGATCACCGTGCGCTACGCCCGGGAGGTGCTGGCCGAGGCCGGGTTCGATCCCAACCTGGTGCTGCTTGCCGCCGAGGCACCCGGCGAAGGGCTCGCTTCCACGCTGGCCGTACGCCCCGAGGTCAAGATCATCGACTTCACCGGCTCGACCGAGTACGGCGACTGGCTCGAAGCCAACGCCCGGCAGGCGGTCGTCTACACCGAGAAGGCCGGGGTCAACACCATCGTCGTCGACTCCACCGACGACTTCGTCGGCATGTGCCGCAACATCGGCTTCTCGCTGACCCTCTACAGCGGACAGATGTGCACCACCCCGCAGAACATCCTCATCCCGGCCGGCGGCATCAGCACCGACCAGGGACACAAGAGCTTCGACGAGGTCGCGGCCGGTATCGCCGCGACGGTCGGCAAACTGACCGTTGACCCGGCCCGCGCCGTGGAGATGACCGGCGCGATCGTCAACGACGGCGTACTCGGCCGGCTGGACGAGGTCGCCGGGCTCGGCGAGGCGGTGCTGGAGTCGCGGACGATCGAGCACCCGACCTACGTGGGGGCAGTGGTCCGTACCCCGACGATCGTGAAGCTCGGCGCGGACGCCGCGCAGACCTACGGCCGGGAGTGGTTCGGGCCCATCTCGTTCGTGATCGCCACCGACTCCACCGAGCACAGCCTGCGGATCTTCCGGGACACCGTCGGCGAGCGGGGCGCGTTGACCGCTGCGGCCTACGCCACCGACGAGAAGGTGCTGGATGCCGTCGAGACGGCAGCGGTGGAGACCGGCGTGCACCTGTCCTGCAACCTGACCGGGGGCGTCTTCGTCAACCAGTCGGCGGCCTTCTCCGACTTCCACGCCAGTGGTGCCAACCCGGCAGCGAACGCCGCTCTGACCGACGGCGCGTACGTGGCCAGCCGGTTCCGCGTCGTACAGTCCCGCCGGCACACCGCCTGAGGTGCCAGGACGGCCCCTTCCTATCGCTCTCTGCCGTGGAAGGGGCCCTTCCTGACGTCGAAGCGGGGCGGTCAGGCGCTTGCCGTACGGGCGGACCGGCCGTCGCTGCTCGGCTGCGGCGTCGAGTCGTACACCATCGGAGCGCGCCCGGTCGACGCCCGGTGAGACGGTCGAGTGCGGCCGACGTGGCGTCGTCGGCGGGGAGGTAGACGACCAGTTGCTGGCCATCAGCGCCAGGTGGGTCGAGCCTCTCGTAGGCCAGTCGCAACTCGCCCACCTCGGACGAACGCTGGCCTGTGTCCTCGGGCTAGTACTCCAACGTCACTTCGCCTGTCTGTGCTGGTAGTGGGATCGTCGGGCTCGGGCTTGCGATGTTCGCCGCCAGATCGACCAGCGCAGGGTGTGTGCTGGCGGTAGCGATACGGCGAGGACGAAAACGTTGAGGAGTCGGCGGATCTCGGGGACGGTCAACGCGATGAGCTCCGGATTGGCGTCGGACTGTTGCGCGGTGGCGGCGAGGATGGTCAGGACGGCCAAGGCGAGCATGGTCAGGGTGATGTGGCGGTGCCAGCCGGTCCAGCCGCGGACCTGGTAGTGGTCCAGGCCGACCTGCCCTTTGCCGGTCTGGAACAGTTCCTCGATGCTCCAACGGGAGCCGGCTACTCGTACAAGGGTGTGTAGCGGCACCGGGTGGGGCGTCCAGCACAGGTAGAAGGCCAGCTCACCGGTGGTGCGGTTGCGGCGGATGAGTAACCACCGATGCTCACCCTGGTTGGTGGCGGTGGTGATCCACGCCCACAGGTAGTCACGGGGACCTTTCGCCCCTGGCCCGCAACTGTGTAGCTGCCACTGGCTGGTGGGGATCCGTTCGGCGAGATCGTCGACGCGGACCAGGGTGCGGCCGTCGTTGACCGCCACGCGTCGGTCGCAGCCGACCGCCAGGACATAGCCGATTGCGCGGTGTTCCAGGTCAGCGCGTAGGCCGGGGTCGGCGCCGTAAACCTCGTCGCCGGTCACCCAGCCAGCCGGAACACCAGCGTCCAACGCGGCCGTGATCATCTGCCGGGCCAGGGTAGGTTTCGTAGCGAACCAGACCTCTCCCTCGGGGACACCAGCGGCGGCGAGACGGTCCGGCCGGTCACACCAGGTTGTCTCGGGTAGGTAGAGCCTGCGGTCGATCATCGCCCGCGTGGCAGGCGTCACGTAGGCCAGAAACACCCCGACCTGGCTGTTCTCCACCCGGCCGGCGGTGCCGGTGTACTGCCGCTGCACCCCGACCGAACACACGCCCTTCTTCAGGAACCCCGTCTCGTCGACGACCAGGACCGCATCGGGGTGTCCGAGATGCTCCACCAGCCAATCCCGCACGTCATCACGCACGGCGTCTGCGTCCCACACCGCCGTACGCAGCAGCCGCTGCATCGCCTGCGGATCAGCGTGACCAGCCCGTTCCGCCAACGACCAGCAGGTCTTACGTTCCACGTCCGACAGCAGCCCTTCCACGAACTGCCCGGCCGTCTGGCGTGGCTCCGCCCGCACGAACCGGCCCGCGACACGCGCCTTCGCCTCGTCCAGAATGACCCGCCACCCGGCAGGGTCTACGCTATGGCCCACGGCCACCGCACGATCTTCGATTGTCCTCACAAACCATCGATGATCTACGCGGTGGCCGTCCTCATACCCACGCCACGCCCAACGCCAAAGCCAAGTGACGTTGGAGTACTAGGCGGTACGGCGCATCTGGAGTTCGGTGAGTGTCGGCAACGTCGGGTGCGGTACGCGTACCCCGGTGTCGACGAAACCGAGCCGTTCATAGGCTCGGACCGCCCGGTCGTTGCCGACCACCACCTCCAGCATCAGATTCGGCCGCCCGACGGACCTGGACCAGGCCGCCACGTCCTCGATCAACTCGGCGAGCAGGCCTCGGCCCCGCCAGCGCGGAGTCAGATAGACGCCGAAGATGATGGCCAGTTCGGGATCGTCCGGTGCCGGGAAGCCGGCCGCGTGCCCCACGAGGCGACCGTCGTGCTCGGCGATCGACCGGACGGATCCACGGGCGGTCGAATCGTTGGCGATGCGGGCCGCGAACTCGTCATGCGGGCGTGCCGCCGCATCCGCCAGAGTCTCCAGGAAGGCGAGCGGCGAATCGGCGAGCATCTCCAGCCGCAGCGCCCGCATCCGGGCTGCGTCGGCTGGCCGGATCCGACGTACGACCACTCTGTCATCGGTGAGCCGCCCCCGCCCTTCGCTGGCCTCGATGACGGTTCGGGCCGAGTCGACGGTGCCGTCGGCCGGTTGGCTACGGCGGCGGTGTGTCGGGCCGATCGGCGCGGCGGCGTGCTCCGAAGCGGCAGCCCGTGTGCTTGTCATGAGGCATGCCTACCGGGACCCGGGGCAGCCGGCAACCTGATTCGGTAACGCCGTCCGGGCCGGTACGCACTTACAAAGACGAGCGCCAATAGGTGAGCCTGTTTTCTCAGGTAGAACGGGTGGTCGCGGGTGGCGCTGATGCTCTCATCGGAGAAGCGGATGGGGATGGCTTTATCAGGCGGATCGTCATGTCCGATTTGGGGTAGTGCGGAGCTGAGAGGGCTGGTGTACCGTGCGATTTCGACCGCTGATTCGACGGGTCGTACAGGTTTGCCGAACGGGCGGTCCCGGCAGGCGTACGCCGTGGTCGGGGGTTGTCGTTGACCCAGCACCAATCGAAGTGAGGAAGTGCACCGTGGCACAGGGCACCGTCAAGTGGTTCAACAGCGAAAAGGGCTACGGCTTCATCGCGGTCGACGGCGGGCAGGACGTCTTCGTCCACTTCTCCGCGATCCAGATGGACGGTTACAAGGCATTGGATGATGGGCAGCGGGTGGAGTTCGAGATTGCCCAGGGTGAGAAAGGCCCGCAGGCCGAGAAGGTACGCGTCATCGCCTGATCGATCTTGGTATCGCGCGACTCGGCGTCGCGTGCTTACTTGAATGAGATCTACCATCGGTTCATCCGTATCCGATCCGGCAGGACCGTGACCTGCTCCAGGTCACGGTCTGAGGATCATTGTCACGGCCGACGTGGGCTATTTCTGCCCGGTGCATCTGTGATGCCTACTCGGTGATCCGGGCGGCTGATTCCTGCGTAGCGATCTGTGGCACTCCGTCTGGCCGTTGCGGGTGCACCTCTGCGCCTCGGCCGTCTCTCTGCCCCTCGACCCCGGGCGAGCCTCTGCCCCTGGGTCCAGGGTGAGCCGCTGCCCCCGGGCCCCGGGAAGCCGCGTTTCCGATGCACTTCTCCGTGCCGGGTGTCTCCCGGGCCAGCGCGACTGCCCTGACGCGCTTGCACTCGGTAGGGGAGAGTGCTAAAAACAGGGTGTTGGCACTCGCACCCCGTGAGTGCCAAAGGTCGGGGCGGTAGGGCCACGGTCGCGCAGCCGATGGAGACGGATGTGCGGCACATGGCCGGTCGTCGCGGGCTGTCCGCCCGGCCGGCGGACGTCATTGTCGCCAGGTAGTGACGTCCGAAGGTGCGTAACCAGGCGGCCCATCCGTAGACCAATCGGGATCGGGTGGCCGTGAGTGTCCAGGAGGACAACGCCGTATGGCCAAGATGATCGCGTTCGACGAGGAGGCCCGTCGTGGCCTCGAGCGGGGCATGAACACCCTCGCTGACGCCGTAAAGGTGACGCTGGGCCCCAAGGGCCGCAACGTCGTGCTCGAGAAGAAGTGGGGCGCCCCCACCATCACCAACGATGGTGTGAGCATCGCCAAGGAGATCGAGCTCGAGGACCCGTACGAGAAGATCGGCGCTGAGCTGGTCAAGGAGGTCGCCAAGAAGACCGACGACGTGGCCGGTGACGGCACGACGACGGCGACCGTCCTGGCCCAGGCGCTGGTCCGCGAGGGCCTGCGCAACGTCGCGGCCGGTGCGAACCCGATGGCCCTGAAGCGGGGCATCGAGGCCGCCGTCGGCGCCGTGGCGGAGGAGCTGGCCAAGCTCGCCAAGGACGTCGAGACCAAGGAGCAGATCGCCTCCACCGCGTCGATCTCCGCCGGTGACACCACCGTCGGTGAGATCATCGCCGAGGCGATGGACAAGGTCGGCAAGGAAGGCGTCATCACCGTCGAGGAGAGCAACACCTTCGGGCTGGAGCTTGAGCTCACCGAGGGCATGCGCTTCGACAAGGGGTACGTCTCGGCGTACTTCATGACCGACCCGGAGCGGATGGAAGCGGTCTTCGACGACCCGTACATCCTGATCGCCAACAGCAAGATCTCCGCGGTCAAGGACCTGCTGCCGATCCTCGAGAAGGTCATGCAGGGCGGCAAGCCGCTGGTGATCATCGCCGAGGACGTCGAGGGCGAGGCGCTGGCCACCCTGATCGTCAACAAGGTGCGGGGCACCTTCAAGTCCGTCGCCGTCAAGGCCCCGGGCTTCGGCGACCGCCGCAAGGCCATGCTGGGTGACATCGCCATCCTCACCGGTGGCCAGGTCATCAGCGAGGAGATCGGCCTCAAGCTCGACGCCGCCAACCTGGACCTGCTGGGCCAGGCGCGCAAGGTCGTCATCACCAAGGACGAGACCACCATCGTCGACGGTGCCGGTGACGCCGAGCAGATCCAGGGTCGGGTCAACCAGATCCGGGCCGAGATCGAGAAGAGCGACTCCGACTACGACCGCGAGAAGCTGCAGGAGCGGCTGGCCAAGCTGGCCGGCGGCGTTGCGGTCATCAAGGTCGGCGCGGCCACCGAGGTCGAGCTGAAGGAGCGCAAGCACCGCATCGAGGACGCCGTCCGTAACGCCAAGGCGGCCGTCGAAGAGGGCATCGTCCCCGGTGGTGGTGTCGCGCTGGTGCAGGCCGGCAAGACCGCCTTCGACAAGTTGGACCTCACCGGTGACGAGGCGACCGGTGCGCAGATCGTCAAGATCGCGCTGGACGCCCCGCTGCGGCAGATCGCCGTCAACGCCGGCCTCGAGGGTGGCGTCGTCGTGGAGCGGGTCCGCAACCTGGACGCGGGCCACGGCCTCAACGCCGCCAACGGTGAGTACGTCGACCTGCTCAAGGCCGGCATCATCGACCCGGCCAAGGTGACCCGTTCGGCGCTGCAGAACGCATCGTCGATCGCGGCCCTGTTCCTGACCACCGAGGCTGTGGTGGCGGACAAGCCGGAGAAGACCCCGGCTGCCCCGGCCGCGCCGGGTGGCGGGGAGATGGACTTCTGAGTTCAGAGTCCACCACGTAGGACAAGGAAGGGGCGGGCCGCGCGAGCGGTCCGCCCCTTCGTCATGTCGGCGTCAGTTCGATGGCTCGGTCATGCTGCTGTCACGTCCTCGGTCGCCCCGGTCTCACGTCGGAAGTGGCCGTTGGTTCCGCCGCTTCTCGGCCCGGGTGAATGGTTGCCGGATCTGGATGGGCGCGTCGACCATTTCGATTGGCTCGTCGTACGGGTCGTCGACGCCGTTCATCTCGACGAGCTGGTCCGCGTCCCCGTAGTCGAGCCGGCTGATCGGAGCCTCTCCGGGCAGATCCGGCAACCGGGCCCAGGTGTCCGATTGGAGATCGTCACTAGCTTCCTCGTCGTTCGCCATGACCTCCTCCTCTCAGCCACACGGTAGGGCCTGGTTACGGAGGAGTACGGCAGAACGGGGTAATGTGCCGGTTTAGCCCATTACCTATTTGGTGTCGAACTGGCGGCTGGTCATCCGGTGTCAGAGTTGCTTGCGGTAGAGGAAGAACACCCGCTCGATCCGGGCCCCAGCACTGCCGGAATAGAACGGCACCGGACCGACCCAACCGATCTGCGCCCGCTCGTGGCCGGCTGCTCGCTGGTCACGCAGACAGCGCCGAAGCAGCACACCACCGATCCCCAGCCCTTCGGCAGCGGGGGCCGTACCCATCGGACCGAACCAGGTCGGCCGAGACGATCCGTACGCGGCGAAGCCGAGCAACTCGCCATCGCGTACGGCCAGGTGGCAGCCGCCCTCCGCCCGGCTGATCGCGTGCCTGACCTCGTCGGTCCATGCCCCGCCGAAGTGCTCCCCGATGAGCGCGGCGAGTGCCGGGACGTCCTCGGGCGTCGCCCGACGCACCGTGATGCCGGACGCGGCCAGCCGCTCCTCGGCCGCCCCGGTCGACCGCAGTGCCGGCGAATCGTCGTACGACAGGTCGGCGGTCATGTTCCACGCCGTACGGTCCTGCTCGTAGCCGAGCTTCAGAGCCGCGCAGACAGCCGGTGTGTATCGCACGTCGATGCCGGGCCAGGCGTAGTACGGCGGGTTGCCGGCGAGGCGTACCTCGGTCGCACCGCGCTTGGCCAACCCTTCCTCGGTGCGGGTGAGTAGTGCCCGGCCGATGCCCCGACGGCGGGCCGACCGTCGTACGGCGAGCAGGTCGACGTGTCCCCGGCCCGGATCCTTCGCGCTGATCGAGCTGAGCGCGACCCCGACGACGGTGTCGCCGACCATCGCGACGAGCCCGGCGGTACGCCCGTCGGTGGGGCGTTCGCGCAGCCGGGCGACGATCTGGGCCGCCTCGGCGGCGTCCTCCGGCAGGTCCAGCGCCTCGCGGCACAACTGCACCACGGCGGGGACGCCGTCGTCGGTCAACTCGACGAGCACGTGATCCACAAGCGCGACCCTAGGGCATTGCTTCGGTGTTAGGAAGGGACCCTTCCCATGCAGAAAACGATAGGAAGGGTCCCCTCCTTACGTCCGGGCGGCGCGGACGGCGGCGTACGCGTCGACCAGGCCGGCGCCTTCGACGTTGGCGGTAGCGTCCTTGGTGTTCGCGGGGGCACCGCAGCCGGTCGGGTCCGCGCCGGGACTCACCGGGCTCGTGGTGGAGAGCAGGATCTCCCAGGTGCGGTCCAGGTCGCCGATCAGCGCCGGATTCGCCGACCACATCAGGGCGACCACACCGGCCACGTGCGGGGTGGCCATCGACGTACCGTCCAGGGTGGCGTAACCGCCGTCGGGCATGGCCGACAGGATGCCCGCGCCCGGGGCGACCAGGTCGGGTTTGACCGTCCCGCCCGGGGCCGGTCCGCGACTGGAGAAGTCGGTGACCGTCCGCTGGCGGTCGACCGCGCCGACGGTGAAGACGTCGGGATAGGTGGCGGGCGGGTCGTCCACCGAGCCGCAGAACGGGCCGGTGTTGCCGGCGGCTGCCGTCACGAAGATGCCGGCGGCGGCCAGTGCGGCGGTGGCCGGGCGCAACGCGCCCGGGTCGCAGCCCTCGATCGTCGGGCAACCCCACGAGTTGGTCAGGATCTGCGGTGCCCGTTCTGGCCGTCCGTCGGTGAACGGGTTACCACCGGTCGGGAACGGCGCGAGCATGAACTGTAGGCAGTCCAGGTAGCGTGCCGGGTTGCCGAGATTACGGTCGAGGTTGACGCAGCCGACCCATTGGGCACCGGGGGCCACCCCGACGCTGTTCCCGCCAACGGCGGTGGCGAGGGTGTGCGTGCCGTGGCCGTTCTGGTCGTCGGGGGAGCGGGTGGCGTTCCACGGGTCGTACCAGGAGTCGTCGCCACCCCGGAAGCCGGCCGCCAGTGCCGGATGCTGGCCGTCCACACCGGAGTCCGAGCCGCCGACCACGATCCCGTCGCCCGTGACGCCAAGCTGTGACCAGACCCGGTCCGCGCCGATCAGGCTGAGATTCCACGGTACGGAGGTCGGGGCGGTCGCGTCGCCGTGGGTCACGCCGATCGGGGCGGGCAGGGGGCGTAGCCGTTGGCTCAGCAGTACCCGGGCAACCGCGTCGTGCCGGGACAACCAGGCCCGTACCGCCGGTCCACCGTCCACCTCGATCGCGTTGACCAGGTAGTACGGTGTGAAGTCCAGCCCCAGCCGGTCCAGGTCACGGCGCAGTCCCGCCTGGGAGCGGTCGGCGGTGGCGACCAGCCGCTGGTAGACCTCGCGAACCCGGGCGTCCCGTCCGGCCTGACCCGGTTGGCCGGTGACCGTACTCAGGTCGGCCTGTTCCTTGAGCACTACGAAGAGCCGTTCGCCGTGCAGTCCGGGTTGGCCGAGGCCGACGTACACGCCGGTGCCGGCGAGCAGGACGACGGCGGCGGTGATCGCACCGAGCCACCGCCGGGGGAGCCCGGCCCGGGGGCGGGCGAAGCTGAGGGCGTACCCGAGAGCGAGCAGCAGCGCGACGGCGAGTGAGCTGCCGGCGGCGACGGCGACCCAGAAGGGGACGTCCCGGCCGGTCACCAGCAGCAGGGAGATCTCCTCCGGGTCGGCGAAGGCCAGGGGCCCGAGGGCGGCCAGCCCGATCAGCCAGCCGCCCGGCGCCGATCCACTCGGGCCGGCACTCCGGTACGCGGCGTATCTGCGGGGCAGCCTGTTGCTGAGAGGCCGCAGCGCGGCAACGGCGAAGCCGGTCGGCGGTAGGACGAGCAGCAGGGCGAGCTGGGTGCCCGGTTGCCCGATCCCGGCGGCGAGCAGCACCAGCGCCACCCCCGCGACCAGGCCGCCGAGCAGCACCGGGCGGGCGCCGCTGGTCGGTCGGCCGGTGCCAGGCCGTTGGTACGCCGTCCAGAACCGCCCGTCGAGGAGGGTGGCGGCGAACCAGCCGGTAGCGGCTGCGACGGCGACCGCCAGTACGGTTTCCAGTAGCCCGCCCAGCGCGCCCACCCAGGCCCAGGGCAGCAGCAGTGCCAGCCCGGCGGCAATGCCGAACCCGACAGCGGGTGACTTGCCGGTGGGCTCGACGACGGCGGGCGACTCGGCCCGCGACTCGACGGCGGTGGACGGCTGCTGGGCCGCCCGCTTAGCGCGCCGGGTCAGCCAGCGGAGCAGGATACCGGCCAGGGCGATCGAGCTGGCCAGGACGGCCAGGTAGGCCTCGTGGTGCGGTAGCGGGATCGCCCGGAGCAGCCCGAAGACACCAAGCCCGATGCCGGTGAGCAGCCAGACCCGCCCGGCGGTCCGGACAGCGGGCGAGCGGGGTAGCGCGGCCAGCAGCCCGGCGGGGAGCGCGACCAGGGCCGCGTTGACCAATCCGACCAGCGGCCACAGCCAGGCCGGCTCGTCCACCCCGGAGGCGAGCAGCACCTGTGCGATCAGCCAGCCGATCGCCTGGGTGCCGACGGTCAGTCCGACCGCCCAAGACCCGACCAGTACGGCGGCTACCACCGGCCACGGTCCGGGGCCTGCCGGGGCTGGGGCCGGGGTGGGAGGCCACGGTGGTGGCCAGGGCTGAGGATGGCCGTGCGGTTGCCAGGGACCGGACTGCATTCCCGAAACAGTAGTCAGCCGCAGGGCGCTGCGGGAGCGCCGGAGAGCGGTCAGCCGGCACCGAAGCTGCGGACCACCAGCTCGAACACCTCGTCGATCTTCTCCGGGTTCTGGGCGTTGAACGCCTTACCTCCCGATGCCTTTGCGATCTTGTCCAACGCGGCCAGATCGGAGTCCTTGTCAAAGGCGATGCAGAAGACCTTTACCGGCCGCTCCGGGTCCAACCTGATGTCCCGGAGCAATGCGGCGAGGTCGTTGTCGACCGGGTCCGTGTTCTCGCCGTCGGTCAACACCACAACCGCGTTGATTCGGTTGGGATCGTACTTCTTGAGCAGGTGCTGGTGGGCTGCTCGCACCGTTGCGTAGAGCGCGGTATCGCCCTCGGCGCGTAGCTCTGCGAGTTTGCCGGCGAAGACCCCGTGGTCGAACTTCGAGAGCGGTATCCGCTCACTGTAGGGCGCCTTCGGGTGCTGCTTGGACGAGAACGACCACAGCGCGACCCGGTCCTCGGCGCCCAACAGGGCGAGACCCTTCCCCGCGGCTTCGGTCGCCTTCTGCAACCGGTACGGGTTGTTGGGATCCTTCATCGAACCAGAGGTGTCGATGGCGAAGAGGATGTTCGCCTTCTTGCTGAGCTTCTTCCAGTTTTCCAGGATCGCGTTTACCACAGCGGGGTCCGGCTCGGCGAAGTATGCCCGCGCCGGGGCACCGTACGCCTCCATCGACTTGATGGCGTCCGCCGAGGCGTTGCCGTTCCGATCACGGAGACCGCTGTCACGGACAACTTTCTGCTGCTGCTCCTCCTGTAGGAACTTCCGGAAATCGTCAGCGGCCAGCCGCTGCTCTTCGTTCAGCCCGGGCAGCACCACGTACGGATGGTTGAGCTGGTACGTCCCCTCCCGGGGATGGAGTACGGCCAGCGGCATCCTGGGCGGCACGCCCTCCGGGCTCAGTTTTCCCTTGTTGTACAGGTAGACCAGCGACTCCTGCATCACCATCGCGCTGATGTCGGCCCGGGTGCTGTCGTCCCCGCGCGACAGGTCCGCCTCGGCGCGACGCCTGAGCAGGTCGACGACGTCGTCGGTGTAGTGCGAGACGTTGGCCTCGATGCCGCGCACGAACTGGGTGACCTCGGGCCTGTTCAGGTCGTTCACGGTCAGGTCACGGGTCTTCTTGGTCGCCGCATAGTACGTCGCGATGGTGGCTGCCAGTCCAGAGGTGGACAGGGCGGGGTTGTCCTTGCTGAAGGCGAACTTTCCCCACTCGGGGTGCCCGAAAGTGGCCCAGCCGTCCTGGTTGGACACGCCTAGGACATCTCCCCAGCCGAACCCTCCGCTGTGCTTCTGGAGCGCGGCGCCCTGCTCCTTCGGGATGGCGATGACCAGTGGGCTGTTCGCTATCGACGGATAACTGCCGAGCGGAAGGGCGTCCGGGTTCCGTAGTGTCAACTGCTCGGTCCAGAGGGTGGAGGTCGGCAGCCAGACCTGTGGTCTGCCGTCCATCTCCGTGCCGTCCTTCTTCCACCCGACCGCCAGCGCCTCCATCGCTTCGCCCGAGTTGAGACCGTGCACGGTCACGGCGGCGCAATGCCCCCCGAAGCGTCGGTCCTTGCTGTTGTAGTCCTCGGCGATATCGCTGATCAGTGAGCTCTTCTCCGAAGAGGAACTGACCACCAGTGGAACGCATCCGGTCGGGTCCGGCCGGACGACCAGATAGGTCGCGGTGATGACCCCGAGCCCGGCGACCACGGCCACTACGTACGGCAGCCAGGAGCGAGTGGCTACTCTGCCGGAAACCATCGAACCTCCACTAGCTGGGTGTCGGGAACGAACACGGTCATCCGTCCCGCGAGTCAGGACCTGAGGTGGACGGCGGCGCGGAGGTGGTTTGCCTGGCGGTCGAAAGGGTGCTGGTGGAATCTGCCCGGCCGCCCAGCGCGGTGGCGACCAGGACGCGCACTCCGTAGACCACGGCGAACGTCACGGCGCCGGTAGTCGCCGCGGTGCTGGCCTCAACGGACGCGGCGTAGCCGACCGCCGTCCCGACCATTCCGAGGAAGATCGCGGTCGAGATGCCCCAGACGTCCGTGCACTCCCGACGCAACCGTCGGGACCAGGTGCTTCGTCGTACGGGCTCGGGCTGGGTCCGGATGGTCGGTGTCAGGGTCGGCGCCGGGGCGGTCTGTGCTGGTATCGGGGCCGGCATGGTCTGCGCCGGGGTGGTCCGCGCCGGCCGACTGGCCGTCGGGTGGGCGGGTACCGGTGCGGTGGCCCGGACGTTGCCTTCCCGGAGGACCGCGTCAAGCGGCATGGTCGTTGAGGATCGGGCGGTGTATCCGAGCAGCCGCAGCAGAACCTGCTCGGCGGTGGGGCGGAACTGTGGGTCCTTGTGCAGGCACTCCCTGATCAGCTCATGGAGCGCATCGGGTAGTCCGGGTAGGTCGGGCGGAGCGTAGAGCACCCGTTGCATCACGGCACTGATCGAGTCGTTGCCGAACGGCGGTCGGCCGGATGCCGCGTACGCCATGGTCGCCGCCCAGGCGAACACGTCACTCGCGGGACCGACATCGTGGTTGCGGAACCGCTCCGGGGCCATGTACGGCGCGGTGCCCATGATCTGCCTGGTCATCGTCTCGGTGAGGTCGAGAGCCCGGGCGATGCCGAAGTCGATGACCCGTGGGCCGTCCACGCCGAGAATGACGTTGTCCGGCTTCAGGTCGCAGTGGATCACGTCCGAGCGGTGGATCGTGGTGAGTGCGGTGGCGATGCCGACGGCCAACCGGTGCAACGCGTTCCCGGAGATCGGACCCTGCTCCCGGACGTGCCGGTGCAGCGTGGGCCCCTGGATGAACTCGCTGACCACATATGGTGAGTCCCCGTCCACCTCGGCGAAGAGGATCTGCGCGGTACAGAAGGACGCGACCCGCCGGGCAGCGGCGATCTCCCTGACGAACCGTGACCTGGCTCGGGGATCCGGGCCCAGGTTGTTGATCACCTTCACCGCGACGCGCTGCCCCGTGCCGTCCTGCCCCAGGTAGACGACGCCCTGTCCGCCCGCACCCAGCCGGCCGAGCAGGCGATATGGCCCGACCGACCGTGGATCATGCGAACTCAGCGGTGTGATATCCGGCATCGCCACCCCTGTCCGCCCGACCATCCAGGTCAATGTGTCCGTCGGCCAGGCAGGCCAAGCTGTGGACGACACGGGTATGGTGCCACGTTCGCGCCACTGACGAGAATATATGTGAGAGGGGTGGCGGCACCGGCTCAGCCGGGTCGGGGCCGAGGCGGAGAGCCCCGACGTCTGGATCACACTGCACTGCCCGACGGCCGGCGGGCTACCGTGGAGGGGTGCGTGACCCCAACGTCTCCCGGTACGTCGCTGGCCAGCTCTCCCCGACCCGACGCGCGGCCGATCTGCGGCGACTGCGCAGCGAACGTTTCGACGTGCTCGTCATCGGTGGCGGGGTGACCGGTGCCGGCGCGGCTCTGGACGCCGCCTCCCGGGGCCTGAAGGTTGCCCTGGTCGAGGCGCGTGACTACGCGGCTGGCACGTCCAGCCGGTCCAGCAAACTGATCCACGGCGGGCTGCGCTACCTGGAGCAGTTGGAGCTCGGGCTGGTCCACGAGGCGCTCACCGAGCGGGGGCTGCTGGCCACCCGGCTCGCCCCGCACCTGGTCCGCCCGGTGCCGATCCTGGTGCCGCTGCCCGCCCACGCCGGGGCGTCCGGGCTGGCCGCCCGCGCCTGGCAACGGTCCTACTACGGTGCCGGGGTGGCGGCCTACGACGCGTTCGCCGGGGTCTTCGGCGGAGGCCGGGGCATGCCGCTGCATCGCCACCTGACCCGCGAGGGGACCCGGCGCGTCTTCCCGGGCCTGCGGCCGGACGCGGTCGCCGGGGCGATCCGCTACTACGACGGTCAGGTCGACGACGCCCGGCTGGTGGTCACCCTGGCCCGTACCGCGGCGAGCCTCGGTGCGACCGTCGTGACCAGTGCCCGCGCCGTCGGCCTGCTGCGGCAGGCGCGCGAGGTGACCGGGGTGCGGGTCCGCGACATGGAGGCCCGGCCGGGCTCACCCGACGCCGAGTTCGAGGTGCGCGCCCGTACGGTGATCGCGGCCACCGGCGTCTGGACCGACGACATGTCGCGGATGCTCAACGACGTGGGGCTCCGCCCCGGCCTGCGGGTCCGGGCGTCCAAGGGGGTGCACCTGGTGGTGCCCCGTTCGGCGATCAGTGGCGAGGCGGGGCTGATCCTGCGTACGGCGACGTCGGTGCTCTTCGTCATCCCGTGGGGCGGGCACTGGATCATCGGCACCACGGACACCGACTGGCAACTCGACCGCTCCCACCCGGCGGCCTCGGCCCACGACATCGAATACCTGTTGAACCAGGTCAACCCGGTCCTCGAACGACCGTTGTCCACATCGGACATCGAAGGCGTGTACGCCGGGCTGCGTCCGCTGCTCGCCGGTGAGGCCGACTCGACCTCCAAGCTCTCCCGCGAGCACGCGGTCTTCGAGCCGATGCTCGGCCTGCTGCTGGTCGCCGGCGGCAAGTACACCACCTATCGGGTGATGGCCGCCGACGTGGTGGACCAGGCGGTTCGGCGGCTCGGTGCTGGACGCCCGTCGCGTACCGCCGATCTGCCGCTGTTGGGGGCGGACGGCTACGCCACGATGTGGCGGGACCGGGCCGACCTGGCTCGCCGGCACGGCACGCCGGTGGGCGTGGTGGAACACCTGCTGGAGCGCTACGGCACCCTCACCATCGAGTTGCTGGACCTGATCGCGGCCGAGCCGCTGTTGGGATCGCCGCTGGCCGGGGCACCGGAATACCTGGCCGCCGAGGTCGCGTACGCGGCTCGGGCCGAAGGGGCACTACACCTGGACGACGTGCTGACCCGGCGTACCCGGATCTCGTTCGAGACCACGCACCGGGGCACCGAGTCGGCCGAACACGCGGCCGAGATCATGGGAGCGGTGCTGGGCTGGGACGACACCGTACGGGCCCGGGAGGTCGAGCACTACCTGGCCCGGGTGGCGGCGGAACGGCAGTCGCAGCAGATGCCGGACGACGCCACCGCGGACGCGGCTCGGCTCGGTGCGCCGGATGTCCGGGGCTTCGCCGCCGACCGGGGAATCGAGGAGGGAGTGCCCGAGGGGCAGCAGCACTGAGTTGCCTCTCCACCCGTCCACGCGCCGGGCGGCACCGCACCGTCGACGAGTTGCCGTACGGTGGGCGAATGGGCATTCATCGCGGGCGATATCTTCTGCCGTTGGCCGTCACCGGCGCACTGCTGGTGCTCGTAACGGCCGGATGCACGGGGGGTGGGAACCCGTCGCCAGCGCCGGGTGGCTCCACTCCGACCCCCGAGCCGTCGACGAGTACCCCGTCCGGGCCGGTCGGGACCTCACCCGGTCAGCCGCCGGTCGGGACCTCACCCGGTCACCCGCCGGCCGGTGACGGCGCGGTCACGATCGTCCGTACCGGCGGTTTCGCGGGCGTCTGGCAGTCCCTGACCGTTGCCGGCGACGGTAGGTGGACCTACCACGATCGCCCGAACGACCGGGACGTGGAGACCGGTGCGCTCACCGCCGCACAGCGGACGCGACTGCGTACGCTGCTGGCCGACCCGGCCCTGGCTGCCGAGGCCACCCGCAAGCCCGGCCCGCCCGCCTGCGCTGACGGCTTCTCCTACACCCTGACCACCGGTTCGTCGACCGTCTCCTGGCTGGATTGCGGCGACGCCCCGAAGACCGCCGGCTCGGTGGTCCGGCTGTTGGAGGACGCTACCGCCCTGTAGCTCCAGCGCTGATGGATTAGAGAATCTTGCCCGGGTTGAACAGACCGGTCGGATCCAGCGCCGCCTTGATCGCCTGGTGCACGCGTACCCCCACCGGGCCGATCTCCTGGGCCAACCACTCCCGCTTGAGCAGGCCGACCCCGTGCTCGCCGGTACAGGTCCCGCCCATCGCGAGCGCGAGCCGCATGATCTCGTCAAAGGCCCGCCGGCCCCGCTCGACGCTGGCCGGGTCGGCCCGGTCGACCACGATGTTCGGGTGCATGTTGCCGTCCCCGGCGTGCCCCACCACCCCGATCGCCACGCCACACTCCTCGGCGATGCGCTCCACCCCGTCGAGCAGGGCGGCCAGCGACCCCCGGGGGACCGCCACATCGTCGATGATCAGGCCACCGTTGCCGCCGGGGAACGCCTCGGCGGCGAACCGCTCCATCGCCGGATGGGCCATCCGCCGGGCCTGCAACAACGCGGCGGCCTCGATCTGGTCGGTCGCCGCGAACACCTCGTCCGCCCCGGCCGCCTCGCACACCTCGGCCAGTCGTTCCAGGTCCGCCGCGGCCCGGGGACCGGTGTCGGACGCGGCGAGCAGCAGGGCACGGGCGTCCGTACGCAACCCCATCGGCTGATGTGCCTCGATTGCCCGCAGGTGGGTCTGGTCCAGCAACTCCAGCAGACTCGGGGTGAGGCCCCGGGCGGAGATCTCGGCCACCGCCGTCCCGGCCGCCGCCGTGGACGGGAAGACCGCGACCAGGGTCAGTGACTCCTCCGGGGCGGGCCGCAGGGCGACGGTGATCTCGGTGATCACCCCGAGGGTGCCCTCCGAGCCGACGAAGAGCCGGGTCAGGTCGTAGCCGGCGACCCCCTTGGCGGTACGACGGCCGGTGCGCAGCACCTCACCGGAGGCGAGCACCACCTCCAGCCCGAGCACGTACTCGGTGGTCACGCCGTACTTGACGCAGCACATGCCGCCGGCGTTGGTGGAGACGTTCCCGCCGATGGTGGACGACTCCCAGGAGCCCGGGTCGGGCGGGTAACGCAGGCCGAGCTTGCCGACCTCGCCCGCCAGCACGGCGTTGACCACGCCCGGCTGTACCACGGCGATGCGGTTGACCGGATCGATCTCCAGGATCTCGGCCATCGCGGCGGTGGAGAGGACCACCGCACCATCGACGGCGTTGGCCGCACCAGCCAACCCGGTCCGGGCCCCCTGGGGCACCACCGGAACCCCGTATCGCGCGGCGGTCTGGACCACCGCGACGACCTCGGCGGTGTTGCGGGGGCGGGTGACCACGGCCGGCATCCCGGCCACGCACAGATCCGCCTCGTCCCGCTGGTAGCCGCGGAGCAGGTCAGGATCGGTCAAGACGCCGTCGTCGCCGAGGGCAGCCCGGAGGTCGTCGAGCAGAGGGGTACCAGTCACGCCTGAAGAGGCTATCCGGCAGATACCGACTCGACCATCGCCGGTCCCGCCGGGGTCGTCGGCACTGTGGGGTTGCTTCCGTCCGGACCACCAGCTATCCGGTCCCGCCCGGACCACCAGCTATCCGGTCCCGCCCGGGGCACCAGCCTGTTGGTCCAGGCGGGCTGTCGAGGCAGGGACAGGCGTGGCTGACGATTCAGCCGGCTTAGGGCGGGTAGTCCCGGCTCATGGCCACGCGGAAGGAGTCGAGGGAGTCGAAGGAGCGGAAGGGCAGGTCGAGCAAACTACACATAGACGGAGTCGCGCTCGACACCGACGCCCAGCGCATCTCCGAGGCCGTGACGCAGTTGCGTCGTAGGTCCGTCCTGACACTGGAGGACCGGGTCTACCGGGTGCGGATCAATTTCGGCCTCGCCGCGCAGGCCGCTCTCGCCGCCGCGCTGGCCTGGACCGTCGGCCACGAGGTGCTGGGCAATCCGGAACCGGTCTTCGCCCCGATCGCGGCGGTCGGCACCATCGCCTCCTCACTCGGCCAGCGGCTGCGCCGGACCTTTGAACTGATCGTCGGGGTGGCGCTGGGCATCGCCGTCGGCGACGGACTGCTGATCGCCATCGGCACCGGGCCGTGGCAACTCGGTCTCATCGTCGGGCTCTCCATCATCGTCTCCATCGCGCTAGGTGGCGGCCCTGCGGTGGTGACCCAGGCGGCGGCCACCGGCGTGCTGATCGCCACGCTCAGCCCGACCACTCGGAACCTGGAGTTCCCCCGGGTCATTGACGCCCTGGTGGGCGGGATCGTCGGGCTGCTGGTGGTGGCGGTCCTGCTGCCGGCCAATCCGTTGCGGCTGGTGGACAAGACCGCGCGCCGAGCCCTCGACATCCTGACCAAACAGCTCTCGACAACGGCGGACGCGCTTTCCGCCGGGGATGCCAAGCAGGCGCAGCATGCCCTGGACTGCCTCCAGGAGGTCGAGGAGCGGATGGACGAGTTGCAGGACGCGCTGGAGGGCGGGCGGGAGACCGTACTCCTTTCTCCGGTCCGCTGGCACCGGCGCGGTGCCCTGGTGCGATACGTGGAGAGTGCCGAGTTCATCAACCACGCGGTGCACAACAGCGGCACCCTGGTCCGGCGGGCGGTCACCGTGCTGGAGGACGGTGAACCGGTGCCGCCGACCCTGCCGCTGGCGGTGTCCAACCTCGCCGACACGGTGCGCCAACTGGTCCAGGAACTGGGCCGGGGCGCCAGACCCGAGGCGACCCGGGAGTTGGCGCTGCGCGCGGTCAGCGAGGCCGGCCGGGCCTACGAAGACGGGGTCGGCTTCTCCGGCAGCGTGGTGGTGGCGCAGGTCCGGACCACCGCGAGCGACCTGCTCCGGGCCACCGGTCTGGAGCGGTCCGAGGCCAACCAACTGGTACGCCAGGCGATCGGCAACGCCACGCAGTCCACGGCGGAGATGTCCCCGCACACCCACACCGAGGACTTCTGACGGTGCGGCTCAGCCGACGGTGGGCAGCGCGTCGAGCAGCCGGTCGATCTCCTCGGCGGTGCTGCCCAGGCCGATGCTGGCCCGTAACGCGGTTGCCGGCAGGTCGGCGCGCCCGCTCCGGGCCGACGCTTCGGCGAGGAGTCGTCGGGCCAGCGGATGAGCGCAGAAGAGACCGTCCCGTACCCCGATGCCGTGTTCGTTGGCGAGTACGGCGGCCACCTCCGCGGAATCCCGACCGGCGACCACGAAGGACACGATGCCCACCCGGGGCGAGTCGGGGGCGAACGTGCTCAACTCCACCACGCCGGGGAGGGCGGTGAGACCGCTGCGAAGCCGACTGAGCAGGGCCTGCTCGCTGGCGCAGAGCGCGGCCCGGTCCGCCGTGTCGAGCGCGGCACAGACCGCGCCCAGGGCGACCGCGCCGAGCAGGTTGGGGGTGCCGGCTTCGTGCCGGCCCGGGCCGGTGTTCCACCGTACGTCGTGGGTCGCGGCACCGACGTACGCCGTGGCCCCGCCCCCGGCCAGGTACGGCGGTGCGGCGTCGAGCCAGTCCGCCCGTCCCACCAACGCACCGGTCCCGAACGGTGCGTAGAGCTTGTGTCCGGATATCGCCAGGTAGTCGACTTCGAGGTCGCTGACACTTACCGGCACGTGGGGGGCGAGTTGGGCCGCGTCGACCGCGATCCGTGCCCCGTGCCGCCGGGCGATCAGGGACAGTTCGGTGACTGGCCAGCACTCTCCGGTGACGTTGCTGGCCCCGGTCACGGCGACCAGGATCGGTGCCGTGCCGTCCGTACCCCGGCGTAGCTCGCGTAGCGCGGCGTCCAGCGCCCGGACGGCGGATCCCGGGGAGGCGGGCACCGGTAGCCGTACCGTGCCGATGGGCCAGGGCAGCAGGTTGGCGTGGTGCTCGCCGTCGAAGGTGACCACTCGGGTGCCGGTGGGCAGCACCCGGGCCAGCAGGTTCAGCGCGTCGGTGGTGTTGCGGGTGAAGACGACGTGGTCGTCGGGGCGGGCTCCCAGGAAGTCGCCTACGGTCTGTCGGGCCCGCTCGTAGGCGAGGGTGCAGCGTTGCGACAGCGCGCCAGCGCCCCGATGCACGCTGGCGTACCAGGGGAGTAGCTCGGCCACCGCGTCGGCCGCCACCTGCGCGCACGGCGCGGTGGCCGCGTAGTCGAGGTTGATCTGACCGGCGACCCCGAGGACGCCGAGCGCACCGGGTCGGGCGGGGGCCTTCGGACCGGTACGGCCGAGGCGGCGGCGCGGTGCCGTCCACGGTACGGACACAGCGGGCAGGGGGGAACGAGAAGTGCGCATCGGGGTGACCCTCCGGCAGTCCAGGGACCCCGGGTGCAAAGGGGACGGGGTCCGCGCTTGCCCAGCACACGGATCGGGCTGGGCCCGGTCATCACCCGGGGCACCCCACCGCGAACCTCTAGGAGGGTTGCCGGCCAGCAAGCCGGGGCTTCGACCACCGGCCGACAGGCGATGGGCCTGGGGGCGGTGATCGTTGGTCGCTGGCACTCGTGACCTGCGCTGGAGCATAGCGGGCATGGATGCGTCCCGGAAACCCGGTGGTGGGTGGATACGCTGACCGCATGGCCGACACCCCACCCGGCGGTGCCCCGCACCCGTCGCCGCCGCCCTCACCCGCCGGTCCGACGTATCCGTCGGCCGCACCGCAGCCGGCTACCGGCCCGGTGGTGGTGCAGGCGCGCAAGAGTGGACTGACCTGGTTGCGTGTCCTGGTCATGGTGGGCGCGATCCTGTTCATCGCCGCCTGCGCCGTCTACATGCTCTTCGAACTCGGTGAGAGTCTCGGGGTCACCGCGCTGCTGATCGGTCTCGGTGCGGCGATCCTCCCGGTTCCGGTACTGGTGGCCTGCTTCCTCTGGCTCGACCGGTATGAGCCCGAGCCGATGAAGTACCTCGTCTTCTGCTTCGCCTGGGGGGCGTTCGTCTCCACCGCCGCGTCGTTGAACGTCAACGGCTGGGCGGCGAGTCTCTTCTCCGACTGGGGACTGCCGGACGCGCTGGTGGCGGTGCTGGTCGCCCCGTTCATCGAGGAGCTGACCAAGACCCTCGGGCCGATCCTGCTGCTGATCTTCCGGCGGCGTGAATGGTCCGGCATCACCGACGGTCTTGTCTACTGTGGACTTTCGGCGGTCGGGTTCGCGATGGTGGAGAACATCCTCTACCTCGGCGGGCACGGCTACGCCGCCGGTGCGGAGCAGTACGGCCCGGCCACCGGGGCACAGCAGGTATTCCTCATCTTCATCATGCGGATCCTGCTGTCCGGGTTCGCCCATCCGCTGTTCACCTCGATGGCCGGGGTCGGACTGGGGATCGCCGCCCGGTCGGCCGACCGCCGGGTCCGGTTTCTCGCCCCGGTGGCCGGGCTGCTGCTGGCGATGATGCTGCACGGCACCTGGAACCTCGTGCCGTCACTGGTCCAGGCCACCGGCGAGGCGTTGATCCTGCTCTACGGCTACATCGGGCTGATGGTGCCGATCTTCTTCGGCATGGTCGGGCTGGCCATCTGGCTACGCGGTTGGGAGGGACGGCTCGTCGAACGCACCCTGCCCGACTACGTCCACGCCGGCTGGCTCACCCCGCCGGAGGTCGCCTCACTCGCCAGCCTCGGCCGGCGACACTCGGCCCGACGCTGGGCCCGCCGGGTAGCCGGGGACGCCGGTGCCAAGGCGATGCAGGGCTACCAACTCGCCGCGACCCGACTGGCCCTGCTCCGCGACGGGCTACGGCGGGGGCTGGACACCAAACCGGCCGCCCTCGCCCGGATCGCCCAGGAGGAGCAGCAGTTGCTGGCCGAGATATCCGCCTGCCGGCAGGTCTTCGTCGGCCGCGACCCACAGGCACCGGTCGGTATCTGGGACGGTGTCCGCTATCACCTGGTCTTCCCGGATGGCGTCAGGCGTGCGGTGGCCGCCCCGGAGGAGCCGGTGGTGCCGGTACCGGTCGTGCTGGCCCCACCGCCGATGCCAGCCACTCCCGGTGGCTACCGGCCACCGGCCGGGCCGTACGGTCCGCCGTACCGCGTCCCGCCGCCGGGCGGGCTACCCGTCTCGCGGCCCACCGGGAACTGGGGAGCCCCGCCGACATAGCGGTTACGGATCTCCACCACAGAGAAATCGAGAGCTGCTGTGCCAACCCATGAGCTGGTCATCTGCCCGGCGACAGCCGGGGATCTGGACGTGGTTGGCGACATCTACGCCCACTACGTCACCAGCAGCGTCGCCACGTTCGACGAGAATCCACCCGAGGCCTCCGACTGGCAGCGCAAGCTCGACGATCTGAACGCCCGCCACCTTCCGTTCCTGATCGCGAGAGCCGGCGACGAGATAGTCGGATTTGCCTACGCCGCTCCCTGGCGCGTGAAACCGGCCTATCGGTACTCGGTCGAGGACACGATCTACCTCGCACCCGACCGGACCGGCCGTGGAACGGGCCGTGCGTTGCTGGATGCCCTGCTGCGCCAATGTGCGGCAAGCGGCGTACGGCAGGTCATCGCGGTCATCGCCGACACCGGCAGCGACGCGTCGGTCACGCTGCACCGTTCCGTCGGTTTTCGCGAGGTGGGCAGACTGACCGGGGTGGGGCACAAACACGGTCGCTGGATCGACACCGTACTGATGCAACTCGACCTGACCGACCAGAGCTGACGGAGCTGACGTCTCCGCTGGGCCCGCTCACCGGCGTTGGTGAGGCACCGGCACGTCAGAGGTAGAGGCCGGTGGAGTCGGGCTCGACCCGGGCGGCGGCCACCGCGTGCACGTCCCGTTCCCGGAGCATGACGTAACCCCGCCCGTGCAGTTCGACCTCCGAGCGGTCGTCCGGGTCGAAGAGCACCCGGTCGCCGACCACGATGGAACGTACGTTGGGGCCCACGCCGACCGCCGACGCCCAGGACAGCCGGCGACCCATCGAGGCGGTCGCCGGAATGACGATGCCGGCGGTGGAGCGACGCTCACCCTCGTTGCCTTCGAGCTGGACCAGGACGCGGTCGTGCAGCAGGCGGATGGGCAGGCCAGCGTCGTCGTGGTGCGAAACGGCGGTCACGCCCCGAACGCTACCGTGTGCCCCGAGCGAACTCCGATCGTGGTCCGCTCCGACGACGGTCCGGCGGACTTGGCGCGGAAGCGATTACCCGACGGCGGCGCGGGGCAATGTCGGGGAGAAGTCAGGGTTGGCCAATTCCGTTCGGTTTGGCGCTGCCCAGTTAACGTAGGAAGGCCGCAATCAGCCAGGAGGTGCACTTGAGCCGCTTCGAGCAGCTGTGGGCGAGAGTCCGCCGTGCGTACCAGTCGAGTCGCGGCTCAGTGCAGAATGCCGCCCAGGCCCGTCGGCAAATTGGCGCATCTTCCACCGACGGTCCGTTACCGGCCACCCTTGAGGGAGCGGAATCGTCGCTCGCCGACGCGGAGCCGCCGGCCGAGGTTCATCCCTCCACCTCCAGTCGCGACGACGCCGACGTGCCCCACGGCCTGCGTATCGCCGCCGCCTGGGCCTGGCGGCTCGGGGTGATCGGCGTCGTGGGCTGGGCGCTGATCGAGGTGATCGGGACCATCCGGATCGTCGTGATCCCCCTGGCCATCGCAATGCTCCTCTCCGCCCTGCTCGCCCCGGCGGTGGGCTGGTTGCTGCGCGCCCGGTTCCCCCGTTCGCTGGCCACGGCGCTGGTGCTGGTCACCGGACTGGCCGCGGTGATCGGCACGCTCACCCTCGTGGTCAACGAGTTCATTCGGGGCGTCCCGGCGCTGAGCAAGGACGCCACCAAGGGCGTACGGCAGATCCAGGACTGGCTCAAGACCGGCCCCCTGCACCTGTCGGACCGGCAGCTCAACCAGTACATCGACCAGGGGCAGAAGTGGGTGGACGAGAACACCCAGTCGCTGACCAACGGGGCCCTCTCCACCGCCACCACCGTCTTCGAGGTGCTCACCGGCTCCCTGCTGGTGCTCTTCGCCACCTTCTTCTTCCTTCGCGACGGTGGCCGGATCTGGAAGTTCCTGGTCCGGCTCCTTCCCTCCGTCGCCCGTTGGCGGGTGCACGAGGCGGGCAAGGCGTCCTGGGAGACCCTGGTCGCCTACGTCCGAGCCACCGTGCTCGTCGCCTTCATCGACGCGGTCGGAATCGGCATCTTCCTGGTCGTCTTCGACATTCCATTCGCGCTTCCGCTCGCCGCGCTGGTCTTCCTCGGCGCGTTCATCCCGATCGTCGGGGCCACTCTCTCCGGCGCGGTGGCCGTACTGGTGGCGCTGGTCGACAGCGGCTGGGTCACCGCCCTGATCATCCTCGGCGTGGTGGTCGGCGTGCAGCAGATCGAGGGACACATCCTCCAGCCGTTGATCATGGGACGGGCGGTGGCACTGCACCCGCTCGCCGTGGTCATCGCGATCACCGCCGGAGTGGTGCTGGCGGGGGTCGTCGGCGCGTTGGTGTCCGTGCCGCTGCTCGCCGTACTCAACACCGCCATCCGACGGCTATCCGGTCAGCAACGGCCCACCCCGCCACCGGACTCGGTGGTGGTGGCCGCGAAGGCCCCCGGCAGCTGACTCGTCGCCACCGGGGGCGGACGATCACTCGCGTCCCAGCCGCTCCAGGGCACCCCGCGCGATGTCCGGCCGGGTCGTGTACCAGAACGGCGGCAGCGAGCGACGCAGGAACGCCCCGTAGCCGCGCGCGGTCTCCAGCCGGGAGTCGAGCACCGCCACCACGCCCTTGTCACTGGTGGCACGGATCAACCGGCCGACGCCCTGGGCCAGTCGGATCGCGGCGATCGGCACGCTCACCGCGGCGAACCCGGACCCACCGGCCGAGTCGACCGCCGCCGCGCGCGCCGCCGCCAGCGGCTCGTCCGGGCGCGGGAAGGGCAGCCGGTCGATGACCACCAGCTGGCAGGAGTCACCCGGCACATCCACCCCCTGCCAGAGCGACATCACCCCGAACAGGCAGCTCGACCGCTCCTCCCGGAACCGCCGGACGAGCAACGGAAGGGCCTCCTCGCCCTGGAGCAGCACGGGCAGGTCGGTGCGAGCGCGGAGCAGCTCCGCCGCCTGCTGCGCGGCCCGGCGGGACGAGAAGAGCCCAAGGGTACGACCACCGATCGCTTCGACCAGCGCGAGCAACTCCTCGCCGGCCGGCTCGGGCAGCCCGGAGGCGGCCGGTCGGGGCAGGTGCGCCGCGACGTAGAGAATGCCCTGCCGGCCGTAGTCGAACGGCGACCCCACGTCCAGCGACCGCCACCCCGGCCCCTCGTCGGCCCCGGTGGTGCTCGTGTCGGGCGCGGTGGCCTGCTTGGACCGGGTCGCCTTGGTCACCCGTCCGGTGGAAGCGCCGGCAGCGGTCGAGGCGGCCAGCGCCGCTGCCGCAGGGGACGGCTCCGGGGCGGGGGGTGCCTCCAGCCCGAGTGCTCGGGCGACCGTGTCGAACCGGCCGCCGAGGGTGAGCGTGGCGGAGGTGGCTACGACGGTGCGCTCGTCGTACAGGTGGGTGGCGAGCGTGCCCGCGACGGAGAGTGGGGCGACCACCAGCGCCCGGCGTCCGGTGCCGCCGATCTCCGTCTTCTCGACCCAGGCCACGTCGTGCTCGGCCTCCTCCAGCAGGCGCTGGGCGGTGCTGGACAGCTCGTCCAGCACCGCCTTGGCCTGCTGCTTGCGTACCGGGTCCGGGTCGTCGGACTTGATGTCGCCGATCTCGTCGAGCGCGGTGCGGGTGGCGGCGTCGAGCAGCGTGCAGGCCTCCTGCAACGGGGTGGGCAACCCGGTCACGAGCCGCCCGGCGCTCGCCTCGGTCAGCCCGACCGAGAGCGCGTCCCCCGCCTCGGTGAGCAGTTCGGCCGTTTCTGGCCGCAGCACCGGGCGGGCTCGGCGGGCCGCCCGGTCGATCGCCTCCGGGGTGAGTTCGGCCTGGGCGGCCGAGGAAACCCGGTCGGCCAGCTCGTGCGCCTCGTCGACGACCAGCAGTTTGTGCGGCGGCACGATGTGCCGGCCGGCGAGCATGTCCACGGCGAGCAGACTGTGGTTGGTCACCACGATGTCCGCCTCCCGGGCGCGCGCTCGGGACGCCTCGGCGAAGCACTCGTCGCCGTACGGGCAGCGGGCCGCGCCGACGCACTCGCGGGCCGGCATCGACGCCAGCCGCCAGGCTTGCTCGTCCACCCCCGGGTCGAGTTCGTCGCGGTCGCCGGTCACGGTCTCCAGGGCCCAGTCCCGCAGGCGCTGGACCTGTTTGCCCAACCGCCCCGCCTCGCCGAGCCATTTCGTGCCGCCCTGTGCCGATGTCTCGAAGAGGGTGTCCGTCGGCTCATCCTCTGTGGAGTTGTCCAGCCGGGCCAGACACAGATAGTGGTGGCGGCCCTTCAGGACCGCGAACGTGGGGCGGCGGCCCAGCACCGGCTCGACGGCGTCGGCCAGCCGGGGCAGATCATGCTCGACGAGCTGCGACTGTAGGGCCAGCGTGGCGGTGGAGATCACTACCGGACCGTCCACGGTGAGCGCCGGGGCCAGGTAGGCGAGGGACTTCCCGGTGCCGGTACCGGCCTGCACGAGCAGATGGTCGCCGGAGGCGATGCACTCCTCGATCGCCGTGGCCATCTGCTGCTGGCCGGGTCGGGCCGCCCCACCGGGGACCGCGCCGACGGCGGCGGTGAGCAGCTCACCGCTGCTCGGGCGGTCCGACCGGGCGCGGCGGGACTTCCTGACTGTCTTGG
The DNA here is from genome assembly GCF_014203835.1 of Micromonospora polyrhachis. Taxonomy (NCBI): domain Bacteria; kingdom Bacillati; phylum Actinomycetota; class Actinomycetes; order Micromonosporales; family Micromonosporaceae; genus Micromonospora; species Micromonospora polyrhachis. The sequence continues at coordinate 3,821,960 of NZ_JACHJW010000001.1, forward strand.
TCCCGGGGGTGGTCGAGGTGCTGGTGGCGGTGGTCGGCGCGGTCACCCTGCGACGGTACCGGGCCGTCCTGACAGCGCCGCGCTCATCTGTTGGGAGGGGTGCTTCCTATACAGAATCCGATAGCAAGGGCCCTTTCGTCAGGACGGTCGGGAGTGGCGGGAATCGGTTAGGGTGCGGGAATGCCGAGTGATGTGGTGCGAGTCGTCTACCGCAAGTACGACGGCACCCAACACCGGGACTACCCCGCCCGCCGACTCGCCGAGGACGACCTGGGCGTCTGGCTCGGAGTCGCCAAGGGGACGGAGTCGATCTATCACGGTCGACCGTCGGTGGAGATGATCCCGTTCGTGTTGCTGGTGCCACACGACGCCTGGTGGACCGGGATGTTCAACCCGCCGCCGAGGACCAGCGAGGTCTACTGCGACATCGCCAGTCCGGCCCGGTGGGAGGACGACACGGTCCACCTGGTCGACCTCGATCTTGACGTGGTGCGGCGCCGGACCACCGGCCTGGTCGAGTTGCGCGACGAGGACGAGTTCGCCGAGCACCGGGTGCGGTTCGGCTACCCGGATGATCTCGTCGAGCAGGCCGAGGCGGCGGCGGCCTGGCTGCACGACGCGCTGGGCGACGGCACCGAGCCCTTTGCCACCGCCTACCGGAAGTGGCTCGCTCTGATCGTCTGACCAGGGCATGATCGGCCAACCAGCCGTCAACGGGCTACCCCGTCGGCAGTCGTCCTGTCGTACCCTCACGTGATCTTGATTTTGGGCGTTCGGATCTTCGGCTTTCGCCCCTCCGGGACAGCCGACTGGCTTAGATGAACGTTAGGTGAACGATGGGTTAATCGGTTTTGACCAGGGGTAGGCCGCAGGAATCGGCGTTTTCGCGTTCCCTAGCATCTCCCGAGGCAGGCTCCTCCTATGGCCCGTCCCCCGTCCACCGACGCAACGAGGTCCGACCCGTGAAGTTTTCCTTCCGCCCCACCGAGGGCGCCTTCTACGAGCTCTTCACCAGGGCCGCGAAGAACCTGGTGCGGGGTACCGAGCTGCTCAACGAGCTGGCCCTGCCCGGAGTCGACGTGCAGTCGGTGAGCGAACGGCTGACCGAGGTCGAGCACGACAGCGACCAGATCACCCACGAGCTCTACAAGAAAATCAACTCCACCTTCATCACGCCGTTCGACCGGGAGGACATCTACCGGCTCGGGTCGTTGCTCGACGACGTGATGGACCACCTGGAGGCGGTCGGCAACCTGCTCTACCTCTACGGCCTCACCAAACTGCCCTCCCTGCCCCGGGAGATGCACGAGCTGGTCAACGTACTGGACCAGCAGGCGCGGCTCACCGCCGAGGCGATGCCCCGGCTGAAGTCGATGAAGGATCTTGAGGACTACTGGATCGAGTGCAACCGGCTGGAGAACGAGGGCGACCAGGCGTACCGGATGCTGCTGGTCCGCCTCTTCTCCGGCGAGTACGACGCGCTGACGGTGCTGAAGATGAAGGAGGTCGCCGACGAGCTGGAGGCCGCCTGCGACGCCTTCGAGCACGTGGCCAACACGGTCGAGACCATCGCGGTCAAGGAGTCCTGAGTTCGTGGACACCACCCTCATCGCCGTCATCGCGGTGATCATCGCGGCGATGGTGTTCGACTACACCAACGGCTTCCACGATGCGGCGAACGCCATCGCCACCAGCGTGTCGACCCGTGCGCTCACCCCGCGCCGCGCGCTCCTCCTCGCAGCCGTCGGTAACTTCGTCGGCGCGCACTTCGGCGCCGGGGTAGCCAAGACCGTCGGCGACGGTCTGGTGACCCTGCCCACCGGGGTGGAGAGCCTGGGTGTGGTCTTCGCCGGGGTCATCGGTGCCATCACCTGGAACCTGATCACCTGGTACTTCGGCCTGCCCTCGTCGTCGTCGCACGCCCTCTTCGGTGGTCTCGTCGGGGCGACCCTCTTCGCCGCTGGCGGCGTCGTCCAGTGGATGAACATCATCGAGAAGGTCATCATTCCGATGGTGGTCTCCCCGGTGGTCGGTCTGGTCCTGGGCTACCTGGTGATGCTCGCCATCCTGTGGATGTTCCGGAAGGGGAACCCGGGCAAGCTCGGACGGGGCTTCCGCTGGGCGCAGACCGCTTCGGCCGCCGCCATGGCGGTCGGACACGGCATGCAGGACGCCGCCAAGACCATGGGCATCGTCGTGCTGGCCCTGTACACCGGCGGCTACCAGAGCGACAAGGGGCACATCCCGGAATGGGTGTTCTGGACCTCGGCTGCGGCGCTCGCGCTCGGGACGTACGCCGGTGGTTGGCGGATCATCCGTACCCTCGGTCGGAAGATCATCGACCTCGGGCCGGCCGAGGGCTTCGCGGCCGAGACCGTGGCCAGCGCGGTCCTCTACTTCAACGCCCTGGTGCTGAAGGCGCCGATCTCGACCACCCATACGATCACCTCCGCGATCATGGGTGTCGGGTCGACCAAGCGGCTGTCGGCGGTGCGCTGGAACGTGGCCGGGAACATCCTGATCGCCTGGGTCACCACGTTCCCGGCGGCGGCCCTGATCTCCTGCATCGCCTACTTCATCGTCCGCCCGATCTTCGGCTGAGCGTCCTCGCCTCAACCGCACCCGATCCACGCTAAGAGCGGCCATCCCCGGCTGAGGGTGGCCGCTTTTACCGTCGCAGGCACGGTCATGAAACGGTGTAAATCCGGCGAAGCTCGGCTGCGCCGCGCAGCCGAACGCCGGAGGTCACTTCCGCGCGTCCGGTTGTCGCTTTTCCGCTAGTCTTCCGAGGCGCACGGTCGTTCGGTGCGCAGGTACCGTAATCGCTCGTGTCCAACGGTCCACAAAGTTTGATCGCCGATCGGTACCGGCTTGTCAGTCCCCTCGGGCAGGGGGGCATGGGACGGGTCTGGCTGGCCCGCGACGAAATGCTCCGCCGGGATGTGGCGATCAAGGAACTGGTGCCGCCACCGGGCCTGACGGACGACGAGCGGCGTGAGATGCGCGAGCGGTCCCTGCGCGAGGCGCGGGCGATCGCCCGGCTCGACCAGGGCAACGTGGTGCGCATCTTCGACGTGCTGCATGCGGACGGCGAGCCATGGATCGTGATGGAGTTCGTTCCATCCCGGTCGTTGCAGGCGGTGCTGGCCGAGAACGGCCCAATGCCGCCGGCCGAGGTGGCGCAGATCGGCCTGGCCGTGCTCGCCGCGCTACGCGCCGCACACCGCGCCGAACTGCTGCACCGCGACGTCAAGCCGGCGAACGTGCTGCTCGCCAATGATGGCCGGGTGGTGCTGACCGACTTTGGACTGGCCACCACGTCTGACGACCCGAGTATGACCCGAACCGGGGTCGTGCTCGGATCACCCTCGTACCTCGCGCCGGAGCGGCTCACCGAACGCGTCATCGGTCCCGAGGCCGACCTGTGGTCGCTCGGCGCGACGCTCTACGCCGCAGTGGAGGGGCGACCGCCGTACGCGCGATCGTCGGCGGTCGCGACGGTGGCCGCCATCGCGACCGATCCGCCGACGCCACCGGAGCGCGCGGGTGCGTTGACGCCGGTGCTGGAAGGTCTGCTGCGCAAGGACCCGAGCCAGCGGATCAGCGCGGAGGAGACCGCACGACTCCTGCGCCAGGCGATCACCGAGCAGCCCGCCCCGGCACCCGCAGCGGTGCCGACAGGTACGCCGCCCGCGGGTACGGCGCTGCCAGGTGAGCCGTCCCGAACACCGGCCGCCACCAGCACTGCCGTCCCCGCCACCAGCACTGCCGCCCCGGCCGACCCTGCCAGCGCCGCCACCAGCACTGCGACCGCCGCCAGCGCCGCGACCAAGAAGCGAAGGTACGGCTGGCTGATCGCCGCCGTCGTGGCGGTGGGTCTTGTCGGGGTCCTCGCGATTCAACCGCTCCTCAACAACGCCGTGGCCGACGACGGCAAACCCGACCCGGTACCCGGCACCTCGATGTCACCGACCCCAGCGACGAGGGCTGGTTGGCACTACTACACCCAGGATCCCCGCTTCTCGGTGCCGGTTCCGGACGGCTGGCAGCAGCTTCGCGACGGCAGGCGCGTCGAGTTCCGTGAACTGGAGGGCCGCCGGGTGCTGGTCGTCGAGGCGCTCGGCGCGCCCAAGGCCGACCTCCTGGCGGACGCCAGGGCCGCAGAGGCGGCGGACCGCAAGACCGAGAGGTATTCGAAGTACGAACGCGTCCACCTCCGCGAGGTGGACTACCGGGCGCGGGCGGTGGACCGCGAATGGACGTACACCGAACCCGACGGGACCCGGATGCATGCCCTCACTCGCAGCTTCGTCGCCGAGAACGGCCAGGCGTACAGGATCCAGTGGGTCACGCTGGATAGCGCGTGGACGGCCGGGCAGGGTGATCTCGCACTGGTCCTGGAGGGCTTCCGCGTGCCGCAGGCACCGGTGTCACCGAGCGCAGGATCGACGTCTGCCGGGCCACACAAGAGCGTTCCGGCCAAGACACCCGGTGCCACCAAGAGCAGCACGCTGGCAGCACCCCGGTTCACCGACCGACCCATCGTCAACAACGGCAGCGGCAAGTGCATCGACGTGCCCGACAGCAATCGGAACACCACCGCCGAAATCCAGATGTGGGACTGTCATGGCGTCGCTGGCGAGAAGTTCACCCTCGGCGCGGATTTCACGCTGCGGGTGTTGGGTAAGTGCCTTGAGCTCAGAGGCACCAGCAACGGCTCCAACCTACGGATCGCCACCTGTACGGGCAGCGCCACGCAGCGGTTCGACCTGAACCGCGCGGGCGACCTGGTCAGCCTCGGCCCAGTCAAGTGCGTTGAAGTGACTGACGCAAACCCGGGCAACGGTGTCTGGCTCCAGATCTGGGACTGCAACGGCCGCGACCACCAGAAGTGGCACCTTGGCTAGCCGCAACCCGTGTTCGCCGCCGTCAGCAGTTGATCAAAGAGGGGTGGCAACTGCCGCTAGGGGTAACTGACGCCGATCTGCTCCCGTACGGCGTCCAGCAGCCCCAGCACCTCCAGGGTGGCCGCGTGCGGCACCAGCGGGCTCTCCCGTAGACCCGCCGCGAGGCAGCGCTGCACCTCGGCCGCCTCGTACTGGTAGCCCCCACCGACCAGCGGATCGGCGAAGACCTCCGGCTCGGCGTCGACCCGGTGCAGGGTGAACTCGGCGGGGCGGAAGAAGAGGCTGGGCAGCTCGATCCGCCCCCGAGTGCCGGTGATCGTGGCGACCTGCGGCGTCGCGCCGAGCATGCCGCAGGTCAGCGAGGCGAGCGCGCCCGAGTCGTACCCGAGGATGATCGCGGTGTTCTCGTCGACCCCCTCGGGGCTCAGCTTCGCCCAGGCTTTCACCTCGTCGGGTGCGCCGAGCAGGAGGTGGGCCAGGCTGACCGGATAGATGCCGAGGTCCAGCAGCGCGCCGCCGCCCAGCGTCCGACTCCGCAGCCGGTGCTCCGGTGGGAACGGCCCGGCCAGACTGAAATCGGCCGCAACGGTGGTCACCTCGCCGATCGCCCCATCGGCTATCAACGCGAGCATGCGCAGGATGACCGGGTTGCAGCGCATCCACATCGCCTCCATCAGGAAGACGTCGTGGGTGCGGGCCGCCTCGACCAGCTCCATGCTGCTCGCCCGGTCCAGGGTCATCGGCTTCTCGCACAGCACCGCCTTGCCGGCGGTCAGGCAGGCCAGGGCCGCATCGTGGTGGGCGATGTGCGGGGTGGCGACGTACACGACGTCGAGGTCCGGGTCGGCGGCCAGTTCGGCCCATGATCCGTACGCCCGGGGGATCTGGTGCCGGTCGGCGAACGTCCGCGCCGCCTCGGCGGAGCGGGAGCCGACCGCGACGACCTCGGCGTCGGGCAGCAGGCGAAGATCTTGGACGAATCGTGCGGCGATGTTGCCGGTGGCCAGGATGCCCCAACGTGTCATGCCGGCACGCTAGCCGAGAGCGCTCCCAAGGTGCCCGCCTGCCCCGGTCGACTCGGCGTGCCCCGGTCGACTCGCCTGCCTTGGTCGACTCAGCCTGCCCCGCTGACTCGCCTGTCCCGATGGGCGGAGGCGCGAACTAAGCTCACGGGATGACGATCCGCGACTGGACCACGGCGCTCGACTGGTCCAAGGCCCCGGCACCGCTGGTCGAGCACGCCCGCCGCTTCCGGGCCGAGGGCGGTGTGCCGGCACCCGCGCGGGTTGCTGCCACCGTCCTGCTGTTGCGGCCCGCCACCACCGGCTTCGAGGTGTACGTCATCCGCCGGGTCGCCGCGATGGTCTTCGGCGGCATGTACGCGTTCCCGGGCGGCGGGGTGGACCCGTCCGACTCGCAGGTACGCCTCGACTGGTCCGGGCCTTCGCCGGTTTCCTGGGGCGAGCGGTTGGCCTTGGAGCCCAGCGCGGCGCAGGCGGTGGTCTGTGCGGCGGCGCGGGAGGTCTTCGAGGAGGCGGGGGTCCTGCTGGCTGGCCCGACGACGGACACGGTCGTCGGCGACGTGAGCGGGGACGACTGGGAAGCGGCCCGGTCGGCGCTGGTCAAGCGGCAACTCCACTTCGCCGACCTGCTCGCCGAGCGGGGATTGGCGCTCCGCTCCGACCTGTTGGTGCCGTGGAGCCGGTGGATCACCCCGGAGTTCGAGCCGCGCCGCTTCGACACGTATTTCTTCGTGGCGTTGCTGCCCGACGGGCAGCGGACCCGGGACGTCTCCGGCGAGGCGGACCACACAATGTGGATCAATCCGGAGGAGGCGCTGACCCGCGCTGTCGCCGGGGAGATCGCCATGCTGCCGCCGACCATGCTGACCCTGGCCGAGGTGGCCGCCTGCGCGGATCTGTCCGCCGTACCGGCGGCAGCCGCCGAGCGTGACCCCGCGAAGCCGATCATGCCCCGCCTGGAGTTCCCGTCCGACGGCAGCGAGCCCCGCTTCCTCCTCGACTGACCATCGCGGCAACGAACCTTCACCCCCCTTCCTGACATCTCAGCCGAAGCGGCCGGTGATGTAGTCCTCGGTCTTCTTCACGCTCGGGTTGCTGAAGATCTTTTGGGTGTCGTCGTACTCGATGAGTCGACCGGGGTCACCGGTGCGCTCGATGGAGAAGAACGCCGTACGGTCGGAGACCCGGGCCGCCTGCTGCATGTTGTGCGTGACGATGATGATCGTGAACCGGTCCTTCAGTTTGAACATCAGGTCCTCGATCGCGAGGGTGGAGATCGGGTCCAGTGCCGAGCAGGGCTCGTCCATCAGGACTACCTGCGGCTCGACCGCGATGGTCCGGGCGATGCAGAGCCGCTGCTGCTGACCACCGGAGAGACCGGCCCCCGGCTTGCCCAGCCGGTCCTTCACCTCGTCCCACAGGTTGGCTGAGCGCAGCGCCTTCTCGGCCGCCTCGGTCAGCACCGACTTCTTCTTCACGCCGTTGAGCCGCAGCCCGGCGACCACGTTCTCGAAGATGGACATGGTGGGGAACGGGTTGGGCCGCTGGAAGACCATGCCGATGGTGCGCCGGACCGCCGTGACGTCCACGTCGCGGTGGTAGATGTCCTGGTCGTCGATGGTCAGGCTGCCGTCGACCCGGGCACCGGGCAGCACCTCGTGCATCCGGTTGATGGACCGGAGGAAGGTGGACTTGCCGCAGCCCGAGGGGCCGATCAGGGCGGTGACCGTCTTCGGCTCGACGGTCAGGTTGATGTTCTCGATCGCCTTGAACGAGCCGTAGTAGGCGGTCACGTTCGTCGCTTCGATGCGCTTGGCCATGATTGCGTTACCTCCGAGGATCAGCGGCTCAGCCGGTTACGGCGGGCCAGCAGCTTCGCCGCGATCGTCAGGACGAGGACGAGGGCGACCAGGGTGAGCGCCGCCGACCAGGCCCGGTCCGGCGCGTACTTGGAGGCGTCTCCGGCCTGCTGGTAGACGAAGAGCGCCAGGGACGACTGGTTGTTCTCGAACGGGTTGAAGTTGATCGCCGCACCGCCGCCGGCGACCAGCAGTACGGGCGCGGTCTCGCCGGCCGCGCGGGCAATCGCCAGCATCACGCCGGTGACGATGCCGGGCAGCGCGGTGGGCAGCACGATCCGCAGGATGGTCTTCCACTTCGGCACCCCCAGGGCGTACGACCCTTCGCGCAGCGGGGCCGGCACCAGGCGCAGCATCTCCTCGGTGGAGCGCACGATGGTCGGCAGCATCAGCACGCTCAACGCCAGCGCGGCGGCGAAACCGGAGTAGCCGGGGCGGCCGTCGTTGAAGACGGGGGTCACGATCAGCACCCAGAAGGCGAGTACGAAGAGCCCGGAGACGATGGACGGGATGCCGGTCATCACGTCGACGAAGAACCGGATCGCGAAGGCGAACCGGCCCCGGCCGTACTCGACGATGTAGATCGCGGCGGCGATGCCGAGTGGCACGGTGATCAGCGCGGCGATGGCGACCTGTTGCAGGGTGCCGACGATCGCGTGGTACGCCCCGCCGTTCGGGTCCCGCGCCCCGATGTTGTTCATCGAGGTGAGGAAGAAGTCGGCGTCGAGGCGGGCGGCACCCTGGCTGACCAGGGTCCAGACCACCGAGGCCAACGGCAGGACGGCCAGCACGAAGGCAGAGTGGATCAGCGCGCTCCAGGTGCGGTTGCGTGCCTGCCGCCGACCCTCGACCGCGTGGCTGGCGGCGTAGAGGCCGACCAGGTAGAGCAGTGCGCCGAGGACGACGACCAGCACCGGCCCGCCGATGCCGGTGCCGTAGACGACGGCTGCCGAGACAGCCAGCGCGGCCACCGCGACACCCAGGATCGCGGGTACGGCCAGCCGGCGGGCCCGGAGGTCGCCGATCGGCGCAGGCAATGAGCTGGTGGTCATGTGGAGGGCTCCGTAACGGTCATGCGGCGGCCTCCGTGAACTCCCGGCGGCGGTAGAGGATCGCCCGCGCGGTGATGTTGACGATCAGCGTGATGGCGAAGAGCACCAGTCCGGAGGCGATGAGTGCACCGCGCCCGACGTCGTTGGCCTCGCCGAAGGCGTTGGCGATGTTGGCGGCGATGCTGTTGCCGCCGTTCTCGATCAGGTTGACCGAGATGCCGAAGGTCATGTTGAGGGTCAGCGCCAGGGCGATGGTCTCGCCCAGCGCCCGGCCCAGCCCGAGCATCACGGCGGCGACCACGCCTGGCCGCCCGTACGGCAGCACGGCGGTGCGGATCATCTCCCACCGGGTGGCTCCCAGGGCGAGTGCGGCCTCCTGGTTGGCGGTGGGGGTCTGGAGGAACACCTCCCGGGACAGGGAGGTGATGATCGGCAGCACCATGATCGCCAGGACCAGCGAGCCGAGCAGGACGGATCGGCCGAACGGGCCGTCGCCACCGAAGATCGGCAGCCAGTTGAAGTACTTGTTCAACCAGGCCGACAGGTCGCGTACCGGCTGGTAGAGCACCTCTCGACCCCAGAGGCCGAACACCACGCTCGGTACGGCGGCCAGCAGGTCCATCAGGAACCCGAGGCTTGTACCGATCCGGCGGGGGGCGTAGTGGCTGAGGTAGAGCGCGATGCCCAGCGCCACCGGCACGGCCATCAGCAGAGCCAGTACGGCGGAGAGCACCGTCCCGAACGCCAGCGCCCCGATGCCGAACTTCGGCTCGGGGTCGTTGGGGAACCAGCCCTGGAAGGTGAAGAAGTTGACGGTGTTGGCCCGCAACGCCGGGACCGCTCGGGCGACCAGGAAGATCGCGATGGCCACGATGATGGCCAACACGGTGGCACCAGCGGCCAGGGTGAGGATCCGGAACGCCCGCTCGGCCCCGAAGGCCCGGTGCCGGGGCAGCGCCCCGCCGCCGCCCAGCCCGCTCGGCACCGGATTGCCGGACGGCTCAGGGGCCACGATCGTGGTCACGGGTGCGTCGGCGGAGTTCGTGGTCACGGGTGTGTCGGCGGACGGCACCGAGGCGCCAGCGGGCCGAGCGTGACTGGTGGTCACGCCCGACCCGCCGACGCCGGGGCCGGCCGAGCGGGGAGCGTTGTCGCCCATCTGCGCTCGCTTAGGTTGACGGAGGTACGGGGACAGGGCTGGGGGACGCTTCAGGAGATGTTCTTGACCGCGGTCTCGACCTTGGCCCGTACCGACTCGGGCAGCGGGGCGTAGCCCAGCTCGGTCAGCTCCGCCTGGCCGGCGGTGCTGGCGGCGTGCGTGAGGAAGCCCTTGACCAGCGGCAGCTTGTCGGCGGGTAGGCCCTTGCTGCACACGATCTCGTAGGTCACCAGGACGATCGGGTAGGCCCCGGCCTCCTTGGTGTTGTAGTCGATCGACAGCTTGAGGTCGTCGCCCTCACCGGTCAGCTTCGCCCCGGCGATGGTCTTACCGGCCGACTCGGCGGTCAGCGCGGCGAACTCGCCCGCCCCGTTGCCGACCTTGGCCATCTTCAGGGCCGAGTTCTCGGCGTACGACCATTCGACGTACCCGATGGCGCCGTCGGCCTGCTTGACCGCGCTGGCCACACCGTCGGAGCCCTTGGCGCCGGTGCCACCGGGGGCCTTCCACGCCTTGGCCTTGCCGAAGGTCCAGTCGGCCTCGGCGGTCTTGGACAGGAAGTTGGTGAAGTTGTCGGTGGTGCCGGACTCGTCGGAGCGGTGCACCGCCTGGATCGTGGTCGACGGAAGCTTGGCACCCGGGTTGTCGGCCTGGATCGCCGCGTCGTCCCACTTGGTGACCTTGCCGGCGAAGATCTTCGCCAGGGTGGCCGGCTTGAGCTGGAGGTTGTCCACGCCGTCGAGGTGGTAGACGATGGCCACCGGGCCGATCACCATCGGCAGGTGGATGGCCTTGCCGCTGACGCACTTCGCGTCGGCCTTGGGCTGCTCGTCCTCCTTGAGTACGGAGTCGGAGCCGGCGAAGTCGGCGGTGCCCGCGATGAACGCCTGGATTCCGGCACCGGAGCCGGAAGCCTCGTAGTTGATCGTGGTGCCCTGGCACTTCTGCTGGTATGCCTTGATCCACTCGGCGACGGCGTTCTTCTGCGCGGACGAGCCCTGCGCGTTGAGCGTGCCGGTGGCGCAGTTGGCGGAATTGGTGGTCGAGGACCCGGTGGGCTCGTTGTTGTCCGAGCCGCACGCGCTGAGGGCGAGCGTCGCAGTCAGAGCGAGGCAGGCGAGGGTGCCGTGCCGCTGGAGCTTCACCTGAGGTGTTTCCCTTCACATGGACGGAAGCGCCGGGATCCCTGAGCACCCCGGGAGCCGACTGTCGAACCGGCTAGTAGGGAAGTTAGGAGTGCCAGGTAGCCGGCTTGCCGGTCACAAGTGAACGGGGGGTGAACAGGTGCGGCCGGGTAGGTGACCGTCAGCTAAGGGTGAGTTGTCCGTTTCGTGAACTGGCGTGACCTACGCGCCCGGTGTCGGGTCACGCCCTCCGGTAGCCGACGTCGATCGACCGGCGGGCGAAGCCGAGCCGGCTGTAGAGACGCACCGCCGAGGTGTTCGACTCGTCGACGTAGAGCATGGCCCGGGTCAGTCCCTGGTCGCGCAGGTGACGTAGGCCGGCGGTAGTGAGCGCCCGGCCCAGTCCCAGCCCGTGTGCGTCCGGCTCGACGCCCACCACGTACACCTCGCCGATCGGGACGGACCCGTCGCCGGCGTGCACCTTGGTCCAGTGGAAACCGAGCAGCCGCCCGGTGGCATCCTCGGTGGCCACCAGGAAACCGGCCGGGTCGAACCAGGGCTCGGCCATCCGGGCGTGTAGGTCAGCCAGGGTCCACCGGCCCTGTTCCGGGTGGCTGGCGAAGGCGCGTCGGTTGACCGCGACCCACGCCTCGTCGTCCACACCGGGGCGGAAGGCGCGGATCGACATCCCCGCGGCGAGCCGGGGCTCGGGTAGTGGGGTGGACAGCGGTAGGCGCATCTGCCACAGCACGCGGACCCGCTCGAATCCCAGGTCGAGCGCGAGGGCCGCGGCCGACGGGTGGTCGCCGTGTGCCCAGACGTACAGCGGTCCGCCAGCGTGCGCGGCGGTCGCGGTGACCAGCGCGCGGCCGAGACCACGACGGCGGCGGGCCGGGTGTACGACCAACTCCGCGGTCGCGTCGCCGGTACCGACCGCCTCGGCGGAGGAGGTCGGCTTGTCGTCGGACGGCGTGGTCGGCTCGTCGGTGCTGGCGGGTTCCAGGTGGGCGTATCCGGTCAGTTGGTCGTCCGGGCCGTGGATCAGCAGGTGGGTGCCGTGTCCCTGGCGGATCCGGAGCAGGGTGTGCTCAGAGAACGGGTTCGCACCATCGGTGACGGCAGCCGCCTCGGCCAGCGCCAGGACCTCGCGGACCAGGTCCTCGGTCAGCTCCCCGACAATTCCAACCTGGACACTCGTTACGGCGGCTCTGCTGGTCATTTCGTTACGGTAGCCCGCGTTACCGGCCCACTCGCCAGTGATCTGCGTCCAACCTGGAAGCGCGGTTGCTGTCGGTGCGTGGAGAGACGTGACACCGTCGACTATTCCGCCTCGATCCGGGACCGGGTGGGCAGAGCTTCGAGATAGAAACGTTGCAGCAGGTTGGGCAGGATCGCGTACAGCGCGGCCATGGTGCCGCGACGGTCGCCACCGGCATCGTGCAGCAGCACGATGTCCCCGGCGCTGGTGCTGCCGGTCACGGTGTCCACGATGCTGCTGGCACCTGGCAGCGTCCAGTCCCGGGGATCCACCGTCCAGTGCAGCGGGGTCATACCGAGTTCGACGGCAACTTGGACCAGCCCGGAAGTCCAGTTCCCGCCAGGCTGGCGGTAGTAGCCGATCCGGGCATCCGGTACGGCGGCCCGGATCGCCTCGTTGGTGCTGACCAGATCCGCCTCGATCTTCTGACGCGAACGGGCACCAAGACCGACGTCGTGGCTCCACGAGTGGTTGCAGAGGGTGTGCCCGTCGGCGACGATCGCACGCACCAGATCGGGATGGTTCAGGGCGTTCTGGCCGACCAGGCAGAAGGTCGCCTTGACGCCGTAGTAGCGCAGCAGGTCGAGTGCCTCCGGGGTGTAGTTCGGGTCGGGACCGTCGTCGAAGGTGAGGGCCACCTCCCGGGTACCGGTGGTCATCCGGCTGCCGAACGGGCCGCTCTCCTCCAACGGCAGCGGCAGGCCGAAGAAGCTCGGGTCCGGTGCGGAAGTGGGCGGTTGGCTCTCCGTCGGGGTGGGACTGGGCGACTCCGGCTCGGTGTCGTGGCCGAGGTGATCGCTGCCGACGACGTCAGGACGTGTGGTCGGCCCACCGGTGGTCGCCGTACGTGTCTGGTGGCGTTTGTCTGGATTGTGGTTGATGCCAAGCGCGTAACCACCGACCAGGATCGAGACCAGGAGCGTGGTGGCGACGCTGAGGACGCGTACGGCGGAGAGCTTGGCCGCCATCAAACTGCCCACAGTCTGCTGCTGGTCGGCCCACTCCGAGCCACATGATCCGTCGCCGACGCCACCGTCGCCCCCTTCGCACGTTCCTGAGCCGCCAGGATATGCGCGTATTTTGGGGATAAGGGAGGCTTTCTAGCATTCAGCCCTATTCGTTGGAGTGACCCGGAGGGCGGGCAGGGCGGACAGCAAGGACGCCACCCGGACGGTGGCCCAGAGTGGCGTCTGGCAGGGGCAGGTGCCCACGTGCCGGCTGGCTGGCGTGGTGCTGGCGTGGTGCTGGCGTGGCTCCGGCCAGCCTGCGATGGCTCGCGTCAGACCGGCAGGCGGGTTGAACCGTTGGCGGGCCGGCGGGCGGAGGTGGCCGGGCTGCCGGCCGGTTCGGCGTCGGGCAGGGACCGCGACGACGGTACGACGAACTTGTAACCCACCTGGCGGACCGTGCCGATCATCGACTCGTACTCGGAGCCGAGCTTGGCGCGTAGCCGGCGTACGTGCACGTCGACCGTACGCGTGCCGCCGAAGTAGTCGTAGCCCCAGACCTCACGGAGTAGTTGGTCACGAGTGAAGACCCGCCCCGGATGCTGAGCGAGGAACTTGAGGAGTTCGAACTCCTTGTAGGTGAGGTCGAGCGGGCGGCCCTTCAACTTGGCGGCGTAGGTGTCCGGGTCGATGGTCAACTCGCTGGCCCGGATCAGTCCGCTCGCCCCGGTGGTCGCGCTGTTGAGTCGACCAACGGTCAACCGCAGCCGTGCCTCGACCTCGGCCGGTCCGGCTCCGGTGAGGATCACGTCGTCCACGCCCCAGTCGGAGTTGAGGGCGATCAGCCCCGCTTCGGTGACCACCGCGATCAGCGGTACCCCGAGCCCGGTGGAGTGCAGCATCCGGCAGGTGGCGCGGGCGTCACTGAGTTCCGAGCGAGCGTCCACCAGCACGGCGTCCGGGCTCGGTCCGGAGACGAGGGTGCGGACGTCACGCGGAGCGGTACGCACCGAGTGGGGGAGTAGGTCGAGGGCCGGGAGTACGGCCGAAGGCTCGGCTGCCCGCGCGGTCACCAGTAGCAGGAGCTCCACGCAATCACCTCCGTCCCGGCGGCAGGGCCGCGCGGTGGCCAGCGGAGTTCCGGCTCGCGGGTGCCCGCTGGAGACTGGTGTGGGTCCCGGCGGCGCTGACGGGCAAGTCGGGCTGAGCTTAACCGATTCTCCGACCACCCCAGTGGTGAGAAATCGTCTTTGTCGTCTTTGTCGATTTGGCTGGGCAGGTTTTTACGTGGTGGAAACCGTGACCGGCGCGTACCCCGTCCGGTCTGGCACGATCAGGGCGTGCACCCCTCGATGCCCCCCGAGACCGGTCGCGACTCCTGGGCCGACGGCGGCCGACCCGAACCACCGGGTCGCGATCGGCCTGGAGCGCCTGGCCAGGATCGGCTCGGACCGCCCGGCCCGGACCGGCGGCCCGTACCCCCGGGCCGTGATCGGCCGGGCCCGCCCGGTGGTGATCGGTCCGTACCCCCGGGCCAGGGTCGGTCCGTACCCCCGGGCCAGGATCGACCCGGACCACCCGGCCAGGGTCGGTTCGGACCGCCCGGCCCGGAGCGACCCGTACCGCCCGGCGGTGATCGGCCCGTAGTGTCCGGTCCGGATCGGCGGCCTGGTCCGCCCGGCGGTGATCGGCCCGTACCTCCGGGTCGTGATCGACCCGTACCGCCCGGCGGTGATCGGCCCGTAGCGTCCGGTCCGGATCGGCCCGGCCCGCCCGGCCGCAGCCGCGTACCGGATTTCCACGGCCCGGCCGACGTCGGACCGGGTCGTCCGCCCCGAATGGTCGACCACCCGTCCGACCGGGTGGACGACGAGTGGAGTGAGTTCGGTGTCGGACGACGCACCCGGGGGGAACTGGTGCCCGGACCCCCGCCAGCCGACGACGAGCTGGACGAGGAAGAGATCGAGGTCGTTCCGGTCCGCCGCTCGCTGGCACTCGCCATCGGCGGTTTTGCCGCGCTGCTCGGGATCGGATTGGTCTTCGGGGCCCAGTTGGCTGGCCCGGGCAGCGCCCGGGTGCCCTTCGCCATCGTGGTCTTCGGGGTGCAGGTCCTCTTCGTTCTCGCCTGGACCATGGCGATGCGTCCACCCGCGTTGTTCCTGGTCGCCGGGATCGCCGTCGTGGCGGCGGCCATCGCCGACGTCGCCGCCGTCACGGCCGAGATCGCCGGCCTGGCCCCGCTCGGTTACGTGGCGGTGGGCGGCTTCGTCGCCGGGGTGCTCGGCCAACTCATCCGGCCCGCCGACCGCGCCCGTGTCACCGATTCCCTCGGCTCCACTCTGCTCATCGTGGTCGGTGTCGTAGCGCTGGGGACGCTCATCGTGCTCACCCGAGTGCCGATCGGTACTCAAGCGATCTTCGTGTGCCTCACAGCGGCCGGGGTTTCGTTGACGGTGGCCCGGTTGACCGACGCGGTGCTGCCATGGCCCAGGTTGGCTCCGCAGGTGCCCCGAGGGGCGGCCGGCGTGGTCATCGGCTCGATGGTCGGCACGCTCGCCGCCGGGATCATCGGGATATACCTGGTCGGTTTCACCCCGACCAGTGCCGCTGTGATCGGCCTGGTCACCGCAGCCGCCGCTGCCCTGACCGACCTGGCGGTCGGTTACGCGGAGGCGGGTCGGCTGATGGCCGGTGACCCCCCGACGATGTGGGTCGCCCGGCACATGCAGGGTCCACTGGGCGGGTTCGCGCTGGCCGCACCGGCCGCATACGCGATGAGCGTGCTCTTCCTCTGATCCGCACCGATGGGATCAGGCTGATCCGCACCGATTGCGGATCAGGGAAGTCGGGTACATGACGGTGCGGCGATCGGTGGCACCGGACGAGTCAGGAGGCGGCGTGGCAGACAGCTATCAGACGTACCCGGAGCAGCCGGTCCGGCGGCGGCGGCGGGGCCGCCGGCTGCTGATCACATTGTTCGTCCTGTTGCTCGTGCTGGCCGGTGTGCTGGTGGTGGCTGACCGGTTGGCCGTCGGGATCGCTGAGCGCGCCATCACCGAGCAGGCCGAGCGGGAACTCACCCGGCAGCAGATCACCTCGTCGCAGCCGGACGTCAGTGTGCACGGCTTCCCGTTCCTTACCCAGGTGGCCGGCGGCCGGTACGAGTCGATCACCATCAAGGTCCGGGACGCCGAGGGGCCGGTCCGGGGACAGAGCGTACGCCTGCCTGAGATCAACATTGATGCGCGTGACGTCGACGCGCCACTGGACACCCTGCGTTCCGGGCAGGGGACGATTACCGCCAAGACGGTGGTGGGCACCGGAACCGTCTCCTACGACACGGTCGCACAGTTCATGGGCAAGCCCGGGCTCACTCTCTCCGAGCAGGGCGGCAAACTTGCCGTGGCCGGGCCGTTGGAGATCCTCGGTCAGGAACGCATGCTGCGCGGCACGGCGGACCTGAGCATCGTGCAGGGACAGGTGGCGATCAAGTTCGACACCCTCGACGTCGAGGGCCTGACCGTGAATCCGCTGGCCGAGGCGCTGATCAAGTCGTACGCCCGGCAGATCTCCATCAAACTGCCGCTGCCGGCCATGCCGTTCCAGCTCGACGTGCAGGAGGTCCGGCCGGAGCCGGAGGGCCTGGCCGTCCGGGCGACCGCCACGAACGTGCCGCTCAACGGGGCCTAGCCGCGTACTGCCCAACGGGGCCTGGACGAAGGCGCACACCATCCGGGACGACTTGGACAGCGTCCCGGATGGTGGTCTGTCCTGGGGCAGTGGCCTGAACCGCTGGTAAGCTCCGTGGCCATGGGGACGCTCCTCACCAAACGGCGCGCGGTCGACCTGTGTCGCGTGGCCACCTGCCTGTGTCGCTCTGCCATCTGACGGCAGAGCTGCTCGTTGCGTACCCTCTGACATTCTCCCCACGCCCGGCAGCGGCGCCGTCGCACAACCCGTGATCCGTTCCGTTGGGTCCCGCGTGTGAAGTGCGACCAGTGCACAGCGTCCTACACGCGCTGACTCACACCACCATCCTCACCAGGGAGTGAACTGATGAGTCGCGACACCGCGCTCGTCTCGGCTGACTGGGCCGAGAAGAACATCGACACCCCGGGCGTCGTCTTCGTCGAGGTCGACGAGGACACCGCCGCCTACGACACCAACCACATCGCCGGTGCGGTCAAGCTCGACTGGCGGACCGACCTCCAGGACCCGGTCCGCCGGGACTTCGTCAACAAGTCGCAGTTCGAGGCGCTGCTCTCCGAGCGGGGCATCGCCAACGACGACACCGTCATCCTGTACGGCGGCAACAACAACTGGTTCGCCGCCTACGCGTACTGGTACTTCAAGCTCTACGGGCACGGCGACGTACGCCTGCTCGACGGTGGCCGCAAGAAGTGGGAGCTGGACGCCCGGCCGCTGGTCAGCGACCCGGTCTCCCGCCCCGCCACCCGGTACGTCGCGCAGGAACCGGACACGTCCATCCGGGCGTTCCGCGACGAGACAGTCGCTGCGATCGGCGTGCAGAACCTGGTCGACGTGCGCTCGCCCGACGAGTACGCCGGCCGACTGCTCGCCCCGGCCCACCTGCCGCAGGAGCAGGCCCAGCGGGCGGGGCACATCCCAACCGCGGTCAGCGTGCCGTGGTCCAAGGCGGCCAACGAGGACGGCACCTTCAAGTCCGACGACGAACTGCGGGCGATCTACGCGGCGGCCGGGCTGGACGACAGCTTGGACACCATCGCCTACTGCCGGATCGGCGAGCGTTCCTCGCACACCTGGTTTGTGCTCAAGGAACTGCTCGGCCACCAGAACGTGAAGAACTACGACGGATCCTGGACCGAGTACGGCTCGCTGGTTGGCGTGCCGGTCGTACTCGGCGACGAGCCTGGGGAGGCCTGAGCATGACTGCACCAGTTTCCGCTGCCACCACTGCCGCCGCTAGCACTGCCGCCGGTTGCGCGGCTCCGGACCAGTCCGCCCCGCTGCCCGCCAGCCTGGACCTGGAGAAGGAGACCGTCATCACCGGCGTCGTACGCATCGACTCTGGCGAGCCGGTGCCCGGGGCGTACGTCCGGCTGCTCGACTCCACCGGTGAGTTCACCGCCGAGGTGGTCACCTCGCCGGCCGGCCAGTTCCGGTTCTTCGCGGCTCCGGGGACCTGGACGCTGCGCGCCCTGTCCCGGCATGGCAACGGCGACCTGGCCGTCACCGCTGGCCGGGGCTTCAACGAGGTGGGCGTGACCGTCGTCGCCTGAGACATTTCTCTGTCGACAGTGGACGCCGTCCGGACCTGACTCGGTCCGGGCGGCGTCCACCCCCGTTGGCGGCGTCCACCCCCGTTGATCAAGAGATTTGCGTCGACCGGATCGCCCTGGCCTGACGCAGATCTCTTGATCAACGCGAGGGGGCGATCAACGCGAGGGGGTGGGGGCAAGCAGGTGGGTGATGAAGGTCGACCAGGCGGTGGGGGTGAAGGTGAGGATGGGACCGGTCTGGTCTTTGCTGTCGCGTACGGCGACGATGCTGGTGAGGATGTCGGCGACCTCGACGCACTCGCCACCGTTGCCGCCGCTGCGGGTGCTCTTGCGCCAGCGGGCCTGAGAAAGACTATCCATGGTGGACCTCCCCGATGATCCGCCACACCTTCTGCCGGGTGCACTCCAACGTGGCCGCCGCGCCGTCGAGCGTGGCACACGATTCGTCCCGAAGCGCGCGGAGCATCCGGCCCAGTTGTCGCCGGGGCACCGTAGAACCTGTTTCATCGGTCATCTGATCACTCCCGCCTCGATTCTTTTAACGTCGGCTGGTTGTCTTTTGCAACATGTGGTGACGGCTGGTTGGGGATTGGCGAAAGGTCAGCTCATCGACCATTTAGCTGTGCTGCTCGGACAATACAAGGCGGGCGTCGTCAACGGGATTAGCGTTGTCGCGAATACGATTTTCGCCGACGTACGTGGTCATTAATCAATCGACGGGTGGGGGCGCGTCCCAGGGCACGAGGCGAAGACTGCCTGTCCGCGCGAGGCAGTGCTCAGCCGCCATCCCGCCGCTGCCCAGCACAGTCCCCAGAGCAGGAAGAACGGCGACCACAGCAGCAGATCCCAACGCGCCAGCATATGAGCCAGCTCGGCGTGCTCGACCGACGCCGGGCGGACCCCGGTCAGTAGCAGTATGTCGCCGACGAAGCCGCCCCCCAGCGCCCCGATCGACCGGGCGATCATGAAGGTCGCCAGCGTCCAGGCGATCGTGAGCAGCAGCCGGCGCGGGACTCTCGTACCCCAGGGCCGTACGGTGGCCAGCGCGACGATGACACCGACCACCGCCGCACCGGCCAGCAACCAGTGGCTTGCCACGAACCAGGGATCACGGGCGAGGAGTTGTTCGCGCAGGTGTGGCGGCAGCGGGTCCTTGTCGGCCAGCGCATTGGCCCCCAGTGCCTGGGCGAGCTTCATCGATCCGTACGCCGCGGCGCACACCGCAGCCCCGTACCCACCCACCCGCGCCCGATCAGGCCGCGACATGTCTCGTCGCCGCCGCGTAGGACCGGACCATCTCCAGGAACAGTCCGATCACGAGGATGCCAAGGAGTCCGTGGTGCCACTGCCAGCCCACACCCATGCCGACGAACCCGTCCACGATCATGATTCCCGCGCCGCCGCCGACGGCCACCAGCATTCCGAGTAGCACGAGCAGCATCAGCTTCCGCGGCACCCGGCGCCCCAGTGCCGTGACCGTGGCGATGGCGACGCATGCCCCCAGCACGCCGGACGCGGTGGCGAACCACTGGGCGGTGGCCGCGTCCAGGAAATAGCTTTCCGTCTCGGCCGCCGACACCGGCGGACCGCCCGGGAATCCGAGCCGGGCCTGTAGCGCGAAGGCGGCCTTCCCCACGGCGTAACCGAGGAACAGCACCGCAACCGCGTAGGCCGGCCAGCGTCGCGGTCGATCAGTTTCAACCATGACTGCGACCGTAGGCGTCGTAGACTGGGCCTCCCTCCCCATCGCGAGGGAGGCGCTTCCCCTACCCGGGTGACTCTCCCTTCCCAGGTGGGCGGGCCACGCCGAACGGGTTGTCGATCACGTATCGCCAACGACCGTCGGAGCCACACCGGCCGACATCGGTGGCGGTGCCAGCGAGGCGCACCGGCTCGTCGGCGGGTGTCGTGCCCTCGATGACGTAGTCGACGATGAACAGTGCCAGGTCTCCGCTGACATAGATGTGGCGTGGCGCGACCCGGATCGGTACCCGCCACTCGAGGAACCGGGCGTTTGCCGCCAGCCGTTCGAGTCCGCTGACGGTCACGCCGGGTTGGGGCACGAAGACCCCCGCTGGCTCGTAGAACCGGTCGACGATCACGGGATCGAAGGTGTTGAAGGCCCGGGCGAACGCGTGGGGGTGCTCGGCGGCCTCGGTCGCCAGCGGCACACTGGTGGAATGGGTCATGCTGCCAGCCAAGCCGCTCCGGACGTAGGTCACCAAACGGAAACCTTCGGCACATGGGATCTGGAGCTGGTCCCGGACGGACGGGGTGCCACCGCTCGACCCGATCCGTCCTGTCCCGTCGAGGTCGCGCTCAGGGCCGTCTCCGGGCGTTGGACGACACTGCTGCTCCGTGAGCTGATGGACCGGCCGCTCGGCTTCACCGACCTGCGCGACCGCCTGCCCGCGTTGTCCGCCAAGGTGCTCGCCGATCGGCTTCGCGAGTTGCAGGGCCAGGGGTTGGTGGTGCTGCGCCGGCACCGAGGTTTTCCGGTGCGCTCGGAGTACGCCCTCACCGAAGCGGGGCGGGCCCTACGACCGCTGCTGGTCACCCTCTACACGACCGGCGACGCCCTACTCCGGATCGCCGAACACAATGGACGGACCCTACGCCACCAGTAGGTAGGTCGGGGTGGCGATCAGGATGCCGGCGATGAAGCCGGTGACGACCTGCATGGGAGTGTGGGCCCGGAGCTGGACACGGGACCAACCCACGGCGATGACGATCACGAACGCGGCGAGCAGCGCGGGACCGAACACGATCACCAGTACGCTGGCGCAGCCGGCCGCCACCGCCGTGTGCCCGCTCAGCTTCCAGAACATGTTGACCACGGCGATGATGAGCACCACGCCGAAGATCACCACGATCATGGCGATGAGCGGGCGGGGCGCA
Source organism: Micromonospora polyrhachis (assembly GCF_014203835.1). NCBI lineage: Bacteria > Bacillati > Actinomycetota > Actinomycetes > Micromonosporales > Micromonosporaceae > Micromonospora > Micromonospora polyrhachis. Next base: position 3,843,447 of record NZ_JACHJW010000001.1, read on the forward strand.
CCGAGAAGGATCAACAGGGTCAGGCCGACGAGCACCGAGGCGAGGCCCAGGAGCAACGGCTTGCGGCGCTGTTCGCGCTTGCCGATGTGGTGGTCGGTGAGGTGGCCCCGCCGGACGCCGAGCCAGATGATGCCGTAGGGGATCACGGCGGAGAAGAACACCGCCAGAGCCGCCCAGCCGAGCCCGACCAGCAGGTCGGTGCTGGCGTGCAGGGCGATGATCAGGGGTAGCAGTGCGGCCAGGATGGCCGGCGCGAACGTCTCGGTGATGACCGAGGCGACCCGGTGGGTGGTCGGACGGATGGGCTGCTCGGGGGCGGTGCGGGTCGTCACAAATAGATCATTTTAGCTGGCGGGTGTGAGGAGGCGGGCCTTGCCGTCACTGAGCTGGTAGGACATGCCCACCACGGCGCATCGGCCCTCGGTGACCGCCTTGGCGAGCTTGTCGGAGAGGCGTACCAACTGCCCGACGGTGCGCTGGGTGTGGATGTCCACGATCTCGTCCACGTCGTGGACCTGCTGGCTCATCGCGTGCTGGACGCTGGGAACGACGGCGTCCACGACAGTCCCCAGGAAACCCGAGGGGGTGTCCCCGGTGGCGACGGCGTCGCAGGCGGCCCGTACCGCACCGCAGGAGTTGTGGCCGAGTACCACCACCAGCGGCGTGTTCAGGATGGTGACGGCGTACTCGATGCTGCCCAGCACCCCGGCGCCGGCGGTGTGTCCCGCGGTGCGGACCACGAACAGGTCACCCAGGCCCTGGTCGAAGATGATCTCGGCGGCCAGTCGGGAGTCCGAGCAGCCGAAGATCACCGCGAACGGGGTCTGCGTCCTGGCCAGGGCGGCCCGATGGTCGGCGTCCTGGTTCGGGTGTTTCGCCGTACCCGAGACGAAGCGTTCGTTGCCGGCGCGTAGTTCGGCGATGGCTTGGGCAGGTGTCGTGGGCCGCACGGTCATGATTCGCAGGGTACGGACAACACCCCGGAATTCTGGGTATTCGTCGCCGAGATCATGCGAGACGAGATTCACTCCGGTTAGCGGGGCGACCGGCTGGCAGACCTGGACACCAGGCTTCGCGTCGCCAACCACCCGTCCCCGGGCGGGGCCCACAACCCCTGGAGACAGGCGGTGGCCGCCGGACCCCGGGGGCGGGTCCGACGGCCACCAATCTGGTGTCAGGCGACAGGTCCGATCAGTTCAGATCAGATCCCGCCCACCCGGTTCCCGCACGGGGAGACCGGTTCGAGGGTGAAGTCGACGGTCGACACGAAGCCGGCGTCGAGCTGTACCCGCTGGACCTCGGGGATCCAGCCATCCTTGGCGACGATCACCTCGTACTTGCCCTTCGGCACCCAGTACGCGTACCGACCCTGGGCGTCAGCGGTCAGCGTGTAACCGTTGGCCCCCGAGTTGAGACGTACCGTCGCCTTGACCCCCACCGTGGCACCGGCGCAGGTCTTGCCGACCACGGTGCCCTGGATCTTGCCCCAGGTGGCGGGCGGCTGGACGTTCATCTTCACCGCCACCGACGGCGTCTGGTACGGGCTGTCCGACCGGATGCCCAGCTCGGCCGTGTAGGCACCGGGCTGGAGAACCCCGTTCTCGGCGGTGGCCGTCAGGGTGACGGTCACCGTCTTGCTGGCCCCCGGGGCCATGGTGAACGAGGTCGGGTTGGTGGAGAGCCAGGCCACGTCCGCACCACCGGCGTCGTCACACTGCTCAAGGCCACCGAGGAGTTCAGTCTCCTTGGAGCCGACGAACGACGACGGCGAACCACCGATCTTGTACGCGCCGCACGCGGCGGCACCCCGGTACCGGCTGAACTGGGCGTTCGGCAGGTCCCGCCAGGCTCCGGCGGCCGGGTCGTACGCCATGGTGCGGTTGGAGACGGCGGTCGAACCGTCGGTGACCCCACCGGCGAGCACGAGCAGGCCACCGGCGGCGGCGTACTGCGAGCCCCACAGTTCGGCCGGCATCACCGGCAGCGCCGTCCACTCGTTGGCAGCCGGTGAGTAGACGTAGCCGTCGGTGTACTCCGTCGCACCCGTGCCACCGGCGCAGTAGACGTTCTCGCCGATGCCACCACAGGCGATCCAGGACACCGGGTGCGGGTAGTTCGCACCGGTGCTGAACGAGCCAGCCGCCGGGTCGAAGACCACCAGCTTGTCGGAGTCGGTGCAGTTACCGTCCAGGCAGCCACCGGTCAGGTAGATCTTTCCGCCGGCCACGGCCGTACCCGCCGCCGAGGTGGGCGAGGGGTTGGTGACCCCGGACAGGGTGCTCCAGGTGCCCGCCGCCGGGTCGAAGACGTCGACCGTGGCGACCGGCGTGCCGCCGCTGGCCCAGCCACCGAGCACGTAGATCTTGCCGTTCACCGCCGCTGCGGACGGCTTCGCCCGCGCGCTCGGCATGTCGGGCAGGGCGCTCCACGTGTTGGCGTCCGGGTCGTACACCCAGATCTTCTTCTCGTTGCCGCTGCCGCTACCGCCACCGATGGAGTAGACCTTGCCATCGACGGTCACGGCCGCGTTGTCGAAGACCGCCGCCGGGAGGTCGGCGACCCGGGTCCAGGACTCGTCCGCGAGCGGTGCGGCCTGGGCCACGTTGCCCGCCGCGCCGTACGCCGTCCCGTGCTGGGTCTTGCTGATCCCCTTCACGGTGTGCTCGACCAGCGGCGCACCCTTGCGGGTGAAGAGCGGGCCGAACTGTCCGGTCCGCTCCAGCATCTCGACGTCGGTCGGGGCGCTACCGGTGTTCTTGATGGTCACCTTCGTGGTGCGGGTGCTGCCGTACGGCTGGTGCGACTCGACCGAGGTCGGGGTGACCGTCAGTCGACCCGCCTTGAGGGCGAAGTCCGCCTTCTTGGTGCCGTTCGCGACGACCGTCACCGACTTGGTCAGCGCCTGGTACGGCGCCTTCGTGGCGGTGAACGGGTGCGCCCCGACCTGGCTGGAGAACAACCAGTAGAAGCCGTCGGCGATGTTCGGGTCGTCCGGCGTCGCGACGGACGTGCCCTTCTCGGTCGGCGCGTCCCCACTGGTCACCGTCACGCCGTTGAGCGCCGCGCCGGTGTTCTTGTCGGTGGTGAAGCCGGTGACCAGGCCACCCGCCACCGTGCTGCAGAGCCGGTTGACGACCTGCACGTTGTCGACCTGCCACCACCAGGCGTAGGAGCCCTTGTAGCGGAAGCGCACCTGTGCGCTCGCCGCACCGGCGGCCGGGGTCAACGCGACCTCTTCGACGACCGGACCACGCCGGCTGGCGGTCTGGTTCCAGACGTTGGTCCAGGTCGCGCCGCCGTCGACAGTGACGTCGATGTCTGCCGGGCTGCTGAGCGCCCGGTAGTCGCTGTTGAAGCGCAGCAGCGGGGCGTTCACCCCGGTGAAGTCGAGCGCCGGGGTGACCAGGTCGGTGTCCTGGGTCTTGCCGCTGCCCAGCTTGTCACTGTCGATGTTGGCGAAGCCACCGGTGCCACCGGTCAGGTTGCCCCGGTTACCGATGTCCTGGAAGCCCCAGCCACCGCCCTCGGTCCGGTTCACCACCGACCAGCCGGCCGGGGTGCCCGTACCGTCGAAGGTCTCCGACAGCAGCGGGTCACTCAGGCTGGCCTGGTAGCCGGGCGCGGTGCAGCCCGCGTCGATCGGCACCGCGACGTTGAGGGTCTTGGCCGCCGCGCCGACCACCAGGTCACTGGTGACGGTCTGGTAGCCGGGAATGTTGGCCGTGGTGGTCAACTTGTAGGTGCTGTTGCCGGGGACCGTGAAGGAGTACTTGCCGGTCACCGGGTTGGTGTAGACCGGTGCGCCCGGTCGACCGGCCACCTCGATCTTGGCGTACAGCGGCCAACCGTGCCCGGAGCCGTCGGTCACCTTGCCGGTGACCGTGACCGTCGGCGACGCCACCAGAGCGAAGTTCTGGCTGACGGCGCTGCCTTCGGCGACGGTCACCGTGACGGTCTGGGTGGCGAAGCCGTATGCGCTGGCGACCACCTCGTGCTCGCCAGCCGGCACGGTCAGCCGGTACCGGCCGTCCGCACCGGTGGTGGCGCTACGGTTGTCCACGGTCACCGTCGCGCCGACGATGGCAGCGCCCCCGGCCGAGTTGGTGACGGCACCGGTGATCTGGCCGACCGCTCCGCGCGGGGCGGTGTTGACCGCCTGGTACGCGTTGAGCCGGCCCTCGCCGAAGACGTTGTTGTCGTCGACGGTGCCGCCGCAGGTCAGGGCGTTGACGTCGGTGGCGGTGTCGTCGAGCAGCGTCTCCGTGGCGGCGATGTCACCGCGCAGGCTCGGAGCCGCCGACCAGATCAGTGCCACCGTGCCGGAGACGTGCGGAGCCGCCATCGAGGTGCCGTTGAACGCCGAGTACCCGCCGCCCGGAACGCTCGACCGGACGCTGACACCGGGTGCCGAGATGTTCGGCTTGATCGCGCCGTCGACGCTGGACGCGCCCCGGCTGGAGAAACTGGCGATGTTGTTGTTCACGTCGTACGCGCCAACCCCGTACGCGTTGGGGTTGTCGCCGGGCGAACCGGCGGTGCCGCAGGCCGGGCCGTTGTTGCCGTTGGAGAAGCTGGGGAACATCCCGGCGGCCCGCCAGGCGGCGATGGTCTGCTCGTACCACAGGTCGCCGCCGCCGCCGCCCCACGAGTTGTTGACGATGTCGGCGTGCAGGTCCGGCCGGGGGTTCTGGCCGTTGAGGTCGGTGGGCGCGAGCACCCACTGTCCGGAGGCGAGCAGCGACGAGTCGGAGCAACTGTTGCTCTCGCAGCCCTTGGCGGCGATCCACTTGGCACCCGGCGCGACGCCGATCTGGTTTGCCGCGCCGTCGTCACCGACCATGGTGCCCATGGTGTGGGTGCCGTGGTCGTTGTTGTCACAGGGCGCGTCGCTGGAGCAGATGCCGGCCGGGTCGAACCAGTTGTAGTTGTGGTCGAAGGTCCCGTTGCCGAGGTTGCCCCGATACTTGCCGACCAGCGCCGGGTGCTCGTAGTCGACGCCGCTGTCGATGTTGGCGACGACGATGCCCTCACCGCGTACGCCGAACTCGCTCCAGACCCGGGGTGCCTCGATGTTGGTCAGGCCCCACTCGGCGGCGTTGGTGCCGGCCTTGGCGACGGCCGGTGCCGGCTGCGGCTTGATCAACTTGTAGCTGCGGACGTGGTCGATTCGTTCCACCTCGGGCCGGGCGGCGATCTCGTCCACCAGGGCCTTGTCGCCCTCGACCCGCAGTGCGTTGGCGATCCAGTATGCCGTGTACGGGCTCTTCCGCTCGTCCAGTTCGGCCCGCAGCCCCTGCTGGCTCCGCTGTGCGGTGCCGGTGAGCTGCTGGAACACCTCGGTGGCCCGGGCGTCCGAGCCGGTCTTCGTCGCCGCCTTGCTCAGGTCCCCGCGCTCACGCAGGTAGACCATGAAGCTGGTGGTGCCCTTGGTCGACAGCTCCGTGACGAGTTGCGGGCTCACCGTCGCCGACGCGCCGGGTTCGGCCGCAGTGGCGATGGCCGGTTGTGCCGAGATGCCGAGGACCACCGCCGCTGCCACGGCGAATGGTCGCCAGAATCTGGAACGCTTCGCGCTCCAGGGATCTGGGGATTTTGACATGCTTCCTCCCCACTGTTCCGGCGACCCGAATCGGGACGCCGACCGCAGCCCCGGGATGTCCGGACGCTGCCAGCCCATGTGGAAGCGCTCTCGGGTGACAGCTGGTGGCCCCCACATCAGCCTGGAGTCATGCTCGGCCAGTCCAGTGGAAGTGATCAATGGATGCGGCCGATCAGTATCCGATCAGTAACTGGGCGTAATTCGGGCCGCTGTCGGAAATTGGTCCGCATCGCTGTTGACTACCTTGATCTAAAGGCGTTGGCTTGTGCTCACTGGCAACGGGGGGAGGGCGCGGGTGACCACTGTCGAGATGCCGCTCGTCGTCTGCGTGTCGAACGACGCCAAGGTGCGCGAGCGGGTCGTACAACGGTTGAACGACTTTGGGCCGGTCCTGATCTGTGCTGACCTGTCCGAGTTGCGCGCCATGCTGTTCCCGCTCAAACCGGACGGGACGCGCTCGCCATCCGCACCGGTGAGTCTCGGCGAACTCTCGGTCGACCCGGCCGACCATCTCGTCACCTGGCGCGGCGAGCCCCTGGCCCTGACCCGGTTGGAGCGCGAACTACTCGCCCGGCTGGCCAGCCCACCGGTCGGTGTCTGGACGTACGAGCGGCTCTTCGGTTCGGTCTGGGGCGGTGCCTACCTCGGTGACACGGCGATTCTGCACTCCGCGGTGAAGCGGCTACGCCGCAAGCTGCGCGCCGTCGAGGACGGGCCGCAGGTGCACACCGTACGAGGGGTTGGCTATCGGCTCGCCCTCGCGCGCTGACCGCTTCCGGTACGTGTCACCATGGCGGCGTGACCGAGCCCAATGAGCGAGCCGGCCAGCCGGGTCAGGACCCACCGCCACCCCCACCGATCGCCGGTCCGCCGGTTCAGCCGGCTCAATCGTGGCCGGCTGGTCAGGGGGCGCAGGTCGATCCCCCGGTTCAGCCGTGGGTGGGCGATCACCCGGCGACGCCGCCGAACCGGAAGCGGCGGACCTGGCTGATCGCCGCCGTTGCCGCCTGGGCCGCGCTGCTGCTCGTGGTCACCTACCTCTCCGTACGCTGGGACGAGCCCACCGTGCGCGAGCAGCGCGACATCGCGCAGGCCGTCCCGGTCGTCAACCGGGCGCTCGGGGAACTCGTCGTAGCCGCCGGCCCGGACGTCGCCGTCGAACTCTCCGCCCCCCGCCTGACGCAGGGGTGCCGGCTCAGTCTGATCCGTGATGGCGCGACCCTGGAGCGGGACGTCGTCTTCCGTACCGTCGAAGCGCAGGAGCGGGCGCTGATCAGCCGGATCGCCCAGGGACTGCCCAAGGACTATCGCGCCCGGAGCCGGACAAGCCTGGGCACCCTACGGGCCGACGCGGGCGAGTTCGTCGGCATCAAGGGCGGCCTGACCGACCCGGGCACGGTCAAGCTGACCACGAGCACCGGATGTCGCCCCATGCCGGCCGGATATGCCATTGCCGATCCGTTGATAGGGCTACGGATCGACGACGAGCCGGGCCGGGTGCTCGTCGCGCTCGGGGTGTCGGAGCATGGCCCGGTCGACCGGACGAGTGTGCCGTGTCCGGGCAGCGGCTGGGTGCACACCGCCCGAGCTGTCGGCCGGGGAGCGGTGTCGAAACCGCTGGACGTGACGCTGCGCCCGGTGGCCGACGCCGTCGTGGTCGTCGACCAGACCGACCGGTACGCCTACCGCAGCGGGTCGCGCAGTGTCGTGGTGGAGGCGCTCGACGGCGAGATTCGGGTGGCGGTCACCGAGTCGGGCTGCGCCGTCTAGGTTTCTCGCCGCAGACCTTGGATCATCGCGGCCCACCCCGGGGCCACAAACGTCCAAGATCTGTGCGGCGGAACCGTTACCGGCAGCGGACGGGTTGGTGGCGGCCGAGATTAGTCAGTAGATGAGGGCCTGGACGCCGTCGGCCAGTGACTCCTCGACGAACACCGCTGCCCCGGCGATGCGTACGCCGGGCAGCAGGTCGGATTCGGTGATCTCGCGGCGGGCGGCGCACTGGGTGCAGACGGTCACCCGACCGCTGGTGAGGATCACGTGCAGCAGCTCCGCCAACGGTGCCGAATGTGGTAACTCGAACTCGGCGGCCCGGCCGGGCAATCCGAACCAGGAAGACTCGCCGGTCAGCCACAGGGAGACATCCACCCCGGAGGCGATCGCGGTGGCGGCGACGGTGAACGCCTGCGCGCAGCGCTCGGGGGAGTCCGTGCCAGCGGTGACCTTGATGACGAGAGAGCGTGCCATGCCGGCCAGCATAGGATGATCTGACGATGGTTACCGAGATTGGGTTCGTCAGCCTGCTGGTGGCAGGCTTCGGCGTGCTCGCCGGCGGCCTGGTCTATCTGGCGGTACGTGTGTCACGGGGCCGTTGGTGAGCGCGAGGAGTGAGCGAGCGCAGCGAGCGAGCCCCGCAGTTGCGAACGGATGGTTTGTTGGTGAGCGCGAGGAGTGAGCGAGCGCAGCGAGCGAGCCCCGCAGTTGCGAACGGATGGTTTGTTGGTGAGCGCGAGGAGTGAGCGTAGCGAGCCTCGCAGTCGCGAACGGAAGGTTTGTTGGTGAGTACGAGTCCGCAAGAGAACCCGTTGCAGCCGCCGTGGCTTAACGCGCCGCCGGTCGACCCGTACCCGTTCGAGGAGACCCACGATCTGCGGGTCGGTCCGGATCTGCACCCGGCTCTGCTGGGTCTGCTGCCGTATATCGGGGTGTGGCGGGGGCGTGGCCGGGGCGGCTACCCGACCATCGAGGACTTCGACTACGCGCAGGAGATCCGGATCAGCCACGACGGACGGCCGTTCCTGCTCTACGAGTCGCGGTCCTGGCTGCTGGACGAGCAGAGTCAGCCGATCCGGCAGTCGGCCCGGGAGGTCGGCTGGTGGCGACCGGTGATGAACGGCGACCGGGCTACCGACGATCTTGAGGCGATGATGACCAGCCCGACCGGCATCATGGAGCTTTACCTGGGCAAACTGACCGGCACTCGGGTCGAGTTGGCCACCGACGCGGTGGTGCGTACGGGCACCGCCAAGGAGGTCACCGGCGGGCATCGGCTCTTCGGCATCGTGGAGGGCGCGCTGCTCTACGCCCAGGAGATGGCCGCCATGGGGCACAGTCTTGCCCCGCATCTGTCCGCCCGGCTCATCCGCGTCGGCGGCTGACCAGACGGTGGCTGAAGATTCCGGCTCAGACGGTGGCTGAAGATTCCGGCTCAGACGGTGGCTGGAAACTTCGGCTCAGACGGTGACGGGCAGTCCGGCCGGGGCAGTGTGCCCCCGACCGGGCTGCCGGAAGTCAGAACAGCGTCTCGATCCGGGCTGCGCCGCCACGCTCCAGCCAGGTGGGGAAGTCGAGCAGGCCGGGGTGCTGCTTCCGTAGTGCGGGAATGTCCGCCCGCCAGAGGCCCTGCTCGCCAGTGAACTCCGCGACGATCGCGTCGCTGAGTCCCACTTCGGCAGCGGTGGCCTGTCGATAGGTGAGCGTCCGGTTCAGCGTCCGACCGATCAACGTGACCGTCTCGGTCGGGGTCAGTTCGTCGCCGGCCAGTTCGATCGCCTGCCCGAGATGGCGATGAGGGTCGGCGAAGGCCAGAGCGGCGAAGACACCGATGTCGTCGGCGGCGATGAGCTGCACCGGCGTGTCTGGTCCGAAGAGATGGACGAGGACACCGTCCACGATTCCGCCGAATGGTAGGCCTGGAATCGTGTGGTTCTCCATGAACCGGGCTGGCCGGAGCATCGTCGCGGGCAGCCCGACGGCGCGGATGTGTTCCTCGATCGCCCACTTGCTGCGGTAGACGGGGACGCTGCTGCGCTCGGCCGCTCCGACCGAGGCGAAGACGAAGTGTTCGACGTTGGCCGCCGCAGCGGCGTCGACCAGGTTTCGGCCTCGACGTACCTCCTGATCTGGGTCGGCGTTGTCGGGCGTGACACCGAAAACGCCGTACGTTCCGGCCACGGCGGCGTGGAGGGAGTCCGGGGCGTCCAGGTCGCCGAGAGCCAGCTCGGCCCCGGCTCGGCTCAGTTCCCGGGCGGCGGGGGCGTCTGGATCGCGTACAAGGGCACGCACTCGCCAGCCGTCGGCGAGCAGGTGACGGGCGGTGGCGCCGCCCTGTCGTCCGGTCGCGCCGGACACCAAGATGATCTTGCTCATGTGGCCCCTCTCGATCGGCGATGACCAGCCTCAAGCGATAAGATGAGGCGGCCTCCGAAATATAGTGAGGGTGCCTCCGTTTAGCAAGGAGACGTGAATGGCCACAGGCGGGACGCCAGCGCCGCAGCGGCAGATGCGGGCCGACGCTCGGCGCAACTACGAACGTCTGCTCGACGAAGCCCGGGCGGCCTTTGCCGAGCAGGGCGTCGGGACGTCACTTGAGGAGATTGCCCGGCGGGCCGAGGTGGCGATCGGCACGCTCTACCGGCATTTCCCGACCCGTCACGCCTTGCTGGAGGCCATACTGCGCGACAGCATGACCGGGCTCAGCGACCGGGCCCGGGAACTGCTCGACCATCCCTCCCCGGCGGCGGCCCTGACCCTCTGGTCCCGCGCCGCCCTGATCCACATCACCGTCTACCGTGACCTGGCCCCCACCCTGATGAGCAGCTTCGATGACGAGACGTCGCCGCTCCACTCCGGTTGCCAGGCGCTCGTCGCAGCCGGTGAGCAACTACTCGACCGAGCCCGGCAGGCGGGTGTCGTCCGTGCCGATGCCCAGGCGACAGACCTGTTTGCCCTGCTGAACGCCGTTGCCTGGGTCAGCGACCAGGTCCCCGATGAGCAGGCAGATCGACTGTTGTCCTTCGTCGTCGACGGGCTCCGGCCGCGGCAGGACCAGGCGTAGCCGAGCACCCCACCCGCGTCGCCGTGGCCAGCGTCACATGAGCCGAGTGGTGACCCCGGCGGGCCCGGTCTGGAAGTCCGAGACGGCGAAACCGAGCAGTTCCCGTAGGGCAGTCGTGTGCGGTGAGGCAGGCAGCGACATCCCGTCCAGGGCGCGTACCTCGGCCAGGCCCCGTACCGACGAGGTGAACCACACCCCGCCGATCGCTTCGCGGAGTTCGGCCGGCGTGACGAGCCGTTCGGCAGTGGAGAAGCCCAACTCGCCGGCGTGGGCCAGCAGCCAGCAGGCCGTCACACCGGGCAGGATTCCGGTGGAATCGGCCGGTACGGTGCACAGCGTGTCGCCGTCCAGCCAGACCACGCTCGCCGACGGGCCCTCCAGGGCGTAGCCCTCGGTGGAGGTCCACAGCACGTCGTCCACGTCGTTGGCGACCGCCCAACGTCGGGTGGCGGCGCTGACCCCGTACGAGATGGACTTGACCCCGGCCAGCAGCCAGGACGTACCGGCGCGGACGTTGGCAGCGACCCCCAGCGGCAGCGTGGCGACGGTGATGCCGGCCTGGCGGGCCCGGCGGATCGCCGGCGACACTTCGGTGAGCGTGGTGAAGACGGTAGCTGGTCCGCCACCCTCCGGCCCTCGGGTGCAGACCAGTCGCAGTGCACCCTCGGTGTCGGCCGGCCAGGCGGCGCAGGTCGCCTCGATCAGGTCGGTCAGTTCGGTGGTGTCGGGCAGCAGCAGGTCGAGGGTTTCGGCGGAGTGGGCCAACCGGGTCAGGTGCTCGTCGCGCAGCCACGGCTGACCGGCCCGGACATGCATGGTTTCGAAGAGTCCGTCGCCGTGTAGGACCCCGAGGTCGTCGGCGCGTACCACCGGCTGGTCGGCCGGGACGACACCCCGGCCCAGGACGGCGACGATCTGACGGCTCGACACGAGAACTGAGACTAACGAAACGGGTACGGCGTAGCCCGGAACTTCCGCAGTAGGTGCACCGGTTGGGGCCCGGCACGCTTCGTTGTATCCTCGGCGGCAGCGTCGCGTACCGGTGGCAGGCCGTGCCAGGTATGGAGGCGCCGAATCGAAGGGAATACGACGATGATGATCGTTGTCCCTTCGCCCTCCACCTGTGCGTGAGGGCGAGAAGCCCAGGCTGGTGGCCTGGAGCCGAGAAATGCGCAACGTCCATGACCGACTTCGCGCAGCGTTGGCGGTGACTCGGCAGGCCCTGGCAGATGGGGAGCCGGCGGAGCCAGCGACCAGAGACCTGCTGCTGTTCTGTCACGGGTTCTGCACCGCGTTGACCGCCCACCATCAGGGCGAGGACCGTGACCTGTTTCCTGCCATCGCAGCGCAGCACCCCGAACTGCGAGAAACGCTGCGCTACCTGCAACAGGACCATTCGATGATCGCGCACCTGCTGGCCGGGCTGAAGGCTGCCGTGGCCCGGACCGCCTCGGCAGCCGAGCTGGATCAGCATCTGGAGGGCCTGGCCGCGATCATGGAGTCGCACTTCAGCTACGAGGAGCGTCGACTCCTGACAGTGCTAGAGACGCTGGCCCTGGACGCGGACCCCGACGCCGTGCTGGGCCCGCTGTGACCGCCGGGCGCAGGGTGGTGCGCAAGCTTCACTCGGCTGGTACCGGGTCAGTCAGCCGGGCGGCTGCGGTCAGTCGGCCCGGCTGGTATCGGTTGCCGTGCGGGTACCATCGTCACCTTCGGCCTGGCTGGTACCGGTTTCCGTACGGGCATTGTCACCTTCGGCCCGGGTGAATCGGGCTCCCCAGTCGTGGACCTGGTGGAGCAGTTCAGGCGGGCTGATGACCTGGAAGTCGGCGCGAAGCGTGCCCAGTGCCAGGATCACCCAGTCCAGCGAGTCGGTGGTGAGGTTCACCCGGCAGTGCTCGGCATCGACCTCCTCGATCCTGCTCCAGTTGCCGATCCGCTCCTGCACACGCGCCGCTGGGGCGTTGACCAGGACCTCCACCCGGTATGACCGGGGCAGGCTGTCGAGGCGGGCGCGGACGAAGGCTGCGGCGTCGGTGGCGGGCAGGTCACGGGGGCGGAACCGGAACCCGGTGCCCTGCGGCGTGGTGAGCCGGTCGACTCGGAAGCTGCGCCAGTCGTGCCGGGTGAGGTCGTAGGCGACCAGGTACCAGCGGCGACCGAGCCACACCAGTCGATGTGGCTCGATGTGCCGGTCGCTGTGTCGGCCGTCGGCGGCGGTGTAGGAGAAGCGGAGCTGCTCACCGTCCCGGCAGGCGAGCGCGACCGCAGTGAGCACCGCCGGCTCGACACCGGCCCTGGCCGGGCCGTTCCAGGTGACGGGCTCGGTCATCGCGCGCAGCGCTTCGACGCGACGGCGCAGCCGGGCTGGCATTACCTGCACTACCTTGGCCAGCACCCGTACCGACGACTCGGCGATCCCCTCCACCGCGCTCTGGGCGGCGACCTGTAGGCCAATCGCCAGGGCGACCGCCTCCTCGTCGTCGATCACCAACGGTGGTAGTGCCGCCCCGGCGGCGAGCTGATAGCCGCCATCCACACCACGTTGGGTCTGGACCGGATAGCCCAGCCCGCGCAGCCGGTCGATGTCCCGACGCAGGGTACGGGCCGAGACGCCCAGCCGCTCAGCCAACTCGCGGCCCGGCCAGTAGCGCCGGGCCTGGAGTAGGGACAGCAGCCGGAGAGTTCGGGTGCTGGTGTTCGCCATGTTCTTATTCTGGTTCGCGATTCAGGTCAGAAAGTGGCCGCTACGGTCCCTAGCGTGGGTATCGATCGATGGAACACAACCGGAAGGCAGCGAACCCATGACCGTCAACGAGTTGACCACTGACGACAACACCGACGCGCCAACCGTGCACACCACCGCCGATGTCACCGGCGAGCACGCTGACCTGTTGGCGATGCTGGCCCAGTATCGACACTTCCTGCGCTTCACCACCCGAGACCTCACCGACGAGCAGGCCGGGCAGCGCACCACCGTCAGTGCGCTGTGCCTGGGTGGCCTGATCAAGCACGTTGCCGCCGTCGAGCGGAACTGGGTCGGCTTCATCCTGGATGGTCCAGCATCGATGGGCAACCTTGACGACATGACCGAGGCCGACTGGGCCCAGCGGGCCGACGAGTTCCGGATGCTGCCCGGTGAGACGCTGGCCGGGGTGCTGGCCGACTATGCCGACACGGCCCGTCGCACCGACGAACTGGTGGCCAGCCTGCCCGATCTGGGCGCCACGCAGCCGCTGCCGGAAGCCCCGTGGTTCGAGGCCGGTGCGCGGTGGTCGACCCGGCGGGTGTTGATGCACATCGTTGCCGAGACCGCGCAGCACGCCGGCCACGCCGACATCATCCGTGAGTCCCTTGACGGGGCCAAGACCATGGGCTGACAGCGGCCCGGCCAGGGCACGTCGCGACTCGGCTACCACGGCCTAGTATTGGTTCGGTGTCGGACTCATCCCTGGCTGAGATGCTGCGCTCCCGCGGGCTGCGGCTGACGGCTCAGCGGCAACTGATCCTCGAAGCCGTTCTCGACCTGAAGCACGCCACCCCGGAGCAGGTGCACAACGCGGTCCGCGAGGTCGCCGCCGGTGTGAACATCACCACGATCTACCGCACCCTGGAATTGCTGGAGCGGCTCGGTCTGGTTACCCATACACACCTGTCGCATGGGTCGCCGACCTATCACGCGGCCGGGCCGGACCAGCACGTCCATCTCGTCTGCCGCAACTGTGGGGCGGTGGAGGAGATAGAGCCGGAGCTGCTAGGCCCGCTCGCCGACCAGTTGGTCGACCAGCGTGGGTTCCTGGTCGACATCGGGCACGTCTCGTTGTTCGGTGTGTGCGGCAAGTGCGGGGAGCAGAAATGATCGAAATCGCGGGTGCGGTAGCAGTCGAGGCGATCGACGAGGAATCCCGGGACCAGCCCGAACCGGCGCACGCCGCTGCCGGCGTGGCCGGGGTGGCAGCCCACTACGGCGACCCGATGCGGGAACAGCGGATCCTCGCCACCGATGTGGGCCTGGTCGACCGGTCGCACCGGGGCGTACTGGCAGTGCCGGGCGTGGAGCGGGCGAGCTGGCTGCACACGGTGACCACCCAGCACCTTGCCGAGCTGGCCGACGGGCAGGGCACCGAACTGCTGGTGCTCTCCCCGCACGGGCACGTCGAGCAGCACGCCATGGTCGCCGAGGTCGACGACGCCGTCTGGCTGGACACCGAGCCGGGCGGCACCACCGACCTGCTGGCCTACCTGGAGAAGATGCGGTTCTTCAGCCAGGTCGATCCGCGTGACGTGACTGCCGACTGGGCGGTGCTCTCCCTGGTCGGGCCGGGTGCCGTCCGGGCGGCGGGCACGCTCGGCGTGGTCGATCTGGCCGAGCCGGACGTCGTCGAGGTGCCGGGTCCGAAGTTCGCCGCCGGGTCGGTGCCCCGCCGCCCCACCATCCGGTACGACGTACGACCGCTGCCCGGTGGCGGTTGGGCCCGTCGGGTCCGGCTCGGGGTCGACCTGCTGGTGCCCCGGGCCGACCTGGCCAAGGTGGTGGGCGAGTTGACCGACGCCGGGGTTCCGCTGGCCGGACTCTGGGCGTACGAGGCGATGCGGGTGGCCGCCCGGCTGCCCCGGGCCGGCTTCGAGACCGACCATCGCACCATTCCGGCCGAGGTGGACCTGATCGGGCCGGCAGTGCACCTGGACAAGGGCTGCTATCGCGGCCAGGAGACGGTGGCCCGGGTACACAACCTCGGCCGTCCGCCCCGACGACTCGTACTGCTGCACCTGGACGGGGTGACCACCGACGAGCTGCCGGCGGTCGGCGTGCCGGTCACCACCGACGACGGCCGTACGGTGGGCTTTGTCGGTACGGCGGTGCGCCACTTCGAGTGGGGGCCGATCGCGTTGGCAGTGGTCAAGCGCAACGTGGCCGACGACGCCCGGTTGCTGGTCGGGGAGAGCGCGGCAGCCATCGATCCGGCTATCGATCCAGCCTGAACTGGCGTTCAGTGGGGCTGACCGGACCGGCCGGGCAGCGTCTAGGATCGCCGACATGACGACAGGGACGTTGATCACGGTTGCTCCGACCGGCGCGGAGTCCACGAAGGCGGACGTACCAGCGTTGCCGGTGACCCTCGACGAGCTGGTGGTGACCGCCAAGGAGTGCGAGGCGCTCGGTGCCGCCGTGATCCACGTCCACATCCGGGACGACGAGGCGCGGCCGACCCTGGACCTGGGTCGGCTGCGGGAGACCGTGGCGGCACTGCGGGACAGCACCGACCTGATCGTGCAGCTCTCCAGCGGTGGTGCGGTGACCGACCCGGAGTCCGACCGGCTGGCCGTGCTCGACGCCGCGCCGGACATGGCTTCCTGCACCATGGGCACGGTCAACTTCGGTGACGACGTCTTCATGAACCGGTGGGAGTTCATCGTCGACCTGCACACCCGGATGCAGGAGCGGGGTGTCGTCCCCGAGTACGAGATCTTCGACCTGGGGCAGCTCACCTCGTTGCAGCGGCTGCTCAGCAAACACGGGTTGCCAGCCGGTGGGCACGTACACGTGGATTTCGTGATGAATGTCCCCGGCGGCCTGCCCGGTACGACGGAGGCCCTGGTCGCCTGCCGGCAGGCCCTGCGTGACCTGCCGGACGGTACGACGTTCTCGGCCACCGGCATCGGCCGGAGCACCATCCCGGTGCTGCTGGCCTCCCTCTCCGCCGGTGGTCACCTGCGGGTCGGTATGGAGGACACGATCACCTACGCCAAGGGTCGGCCGGTCGAGTCGAACATGCAGTTGGTCGCCCGGGCGGTCGGGTTCGCCCAGCTGGCCCAGCGCACCCCGCTGACGCCAGCGGAGGCCCGCGAGCTGCTGGGCATCCCGACCGCCGGGTAGGCGCGGCACCACCTGCCTACGCCGTCACGCCGTTCGCCTTGGCGCACCTTCGCGGCACGCGGCCAGCGCCTCGGTCAGCCAGGGGCGCAGCACCGGTAGGACACTGGCGGGCTGCATGGCCTGGGTGTGGTCGAGCCCGTCCAACACCTGGACCGTCCAGCCGTACGCTTCGATCTCCGCCCGGTGTCGGACGAGCGGGCCAGCCAGGTCGACGCGGACGTCTCCCCAGTTCTCGTCGTACTGGATGATGTCGGCGGAACCCGCGAAGCACAGCCGTGGGCAGGTGAGCCGAGCCTGGGCGGTGCGGTCGTCGAAGCCCTGTAGTGCCTGGTAGAGCGTGACGAACTGCCTGGTCTGCGCCTCGTTCAACGTCATCTCGACGGTGGACCAGTCCGGTTGGTCGGTCGAGGTGTCGGTGGTCGGGTCGGCTGTTCCTGCCGGTGCCGTTGCCGGGGTGGGCGTCGGCTCGGCCGATGCTGGCTTGTGCCGGGCTGCGATCGACATTTCGTAGGTGGTCATGGTGACCCGCAGCATTTCGGCATACGGCCCGTGTAGTGGTGGAAAGCCGCCCATCACCAGCGCGGAGAGCCGGTCGGTGCGCAGCGCCAGTTGCAGCCCGCTCAACGCCAGCCAGGAGTAGCCGTAGTAGGCGAACTGCTGGGCGTCGACCGCGTCGGCGACGGCGAGGAGGTCGCTCGCGAGGTTGTCGGGGGTCAGGGTGTCTGGTTTCGGGTTGGCCAGGACGTGTCCCTCGTAGTCGAACGCCACCACCCGGAAGTCGTTCCGCAGGCCGTCGATGAGTGTCCGCCCGAGGGCGGGATCCATGCCCCACCTGCGTAGTTCGTCGGCCCGGGAACCCTCGGCGGGATGCGGGTTCACCGGTAGGAGCAGGGTGGGGCCGGTGCCGTCGACCGTCAGGTCGATGACCGCCCCGTCGTGCAGTTCCGCTTCGGCCATCTTGTCTTCTCTCTTCTCTGTCGACGTCAACCTCGACGTTTGTGTCGGTGTCGGTGTCGGTGTTTGTGTCGGTACCGGCACGGCACCGGCACGCCATCTCCGTATCGGATAAAGTAATGCGTAAGGCAAGATAGCTTATATCGTAAGGAGTTGCCAGGAATGGTCGTCTACGCCGGGCAGAACGATCCCGCCTGGTCGATGTCCCGACTGTGGCGTTCGGCTCCTGCGGAGCGCTCCCGACCCGCGCCTGGGCCCAAACCCGGGCTGAGCCTGGAGGTGATCGTGGCCGCCGCCATCGACGTCGCCGACCGGGACGGCCTGGTCGGACTCTCCATGAAGGCGGTGGGGCAGCGGCTCGGCCGGACCGCGATGGCGCTGTACACCTACGTGCCCGGAAAGAACGAACTGATCGACCTGATGCACGACGCGGTGCACGCCGAACTGCCCGACGACTACGACCTCGGCGCGGGCTGGCGGGCGGCGACCACGACCTGGGCGCGTCAGCTACTGGCATTCCACCTGCGGCATCCGTGGACATTGCAGGTGTCGTATGCCCGGCCGGTGCTCGGCCCGTACGAGCAGAACGTCGTCGAGACCCTGACCCGCATACTTCGCGAGAGCGGACTGCCGGCCCGGACGATCCGACGCGTCAGCGGTGTCCTCCTGCACTTCGTACGCGGCACGGCGCAGACCATCGCCGAGGCGCGGCTCGCTGCTGCGGAGACCGGTACCTCGGATCAGGAATGGTGGTCCGCCCGGTCCGCCCAGTTGGCGGCGGTCGCCCCGGACTTCGCCACTCGTTTTCCGGCCCTGACCTGGCTGGCGAGCCAGGAACAGGCCGAGGGGGCGACGCGCCCCGCCGATGCCGCAGGCGGGTCGGCGGTCGACGGTGCCGGTGCGCCGGTGGTCGACGGTGTGGATCCGCAAGTTGGCGCTGGTGCGCCGGTGGTCGACGGTGTGGATCCGCAAGTTGGCGCTGGTGCGCCGGTGGTCGACGGTGTGGATCCGCAAGTCGGTGCTGCTGACGATTCGGCGATCGATGCGCGGCCGTATCTGGAGCATGAGACGGCGGAGATGTTCGCGACCGGGCTGGCCGTCCTGCTGGATGGGATCGAGGTGACCATCGGCCGGTCCGAATGAATGTCGGCGGCTCGTTCGTGGGGGTAGATCTCACTCCTGAGGGTTCCCTAAGGTCGGTCCGGCTCGGCTCGGTACCGTCCACGTCATGGGAAAGATCTACAGGGGTGGGGTGCCACTCGCCGAGGTGCTGCGCTCCGGTTTCGTGGAGGGCACACACCATGGCTCGGTCGTGGTGCTGGACTCGACCGGAGCGGTGCTGGCTGCGGCCGGCGACATCGAGTCGCCGATCTTCCCGCGTTCGGTCAACAAGCCGATGCAGGCGATCGGCATGCTGCGGTCCGGTCTGCGTCTGGCTGACGCCGCCGACCTCGCTCTGGTCTGCGCCAGCCACCACGGTGAGGACTTCCACCTGACCCGGGTGGAGACGCTGCTGCGCAGCGCCGGCCTGACCGAGGCAGCGCTGCACTGCCCGCCGGCCCTGCCCCTCGGGGAAGCGGCCAAGTTGGCTCTGTACCAGGCTGGCGGCCAGCCGAGCCGGTTACACATGAACTGCTCCGGTAAGCACGCCGGAATGCTCCTGACCTGCCTGGCGGCGGGCTGGCCGACGGAGGGTTACTGGCGTCCGGAGCACCCGTTGCAACAACGGGTACAAGCCGCCGTCGAGCAGTTGGCCGGGGAGGAGACCTCAGCGGTCGGCGTGGACGGCTGCGGTGCTCCGGTGCTGGCGGTCTCGCTGACCGGGCTGGCCGGGGCGTACCTGCGGTTGGTCTCGGCCGCCCCGGGGTCTGCGGAGCGGACCGTGGCGGACGCGATGCGTACCCACCCCCTGCTCGTGGCCGGCACCGGCGCGGAGGACGCCCGCCTGATGACCGGGATACCCGGGTTGCTGGCCAAGAGCGGGGCGGAGAGCGTGATCGCGGCTGCCCTGCCGGGCGTCGGTGCGGTCGCCGTCAAGGTCGATGATGGGGCCATGCGGGGCCGGTTGCCAGCACTGGTCGCCGGCCTGCGCCGGCTGGGCGTACGGGCCCCGGTCCTGGACGAACTGGCCGACGTGGTCCAGCCCGACGGCACCCACATCCTTGGTGCACGGAAGGGCCCCTTCTTATCGCTTTCCGTATAGGAAGGGCCTCTTTCTAACCACGTAGCGCAGGTGGGGTGCGCTGGATCGTGTGGCAGGCACGGGGTGTGCTGATCGTGTGGCAGGCACGGGTGCGCTGACCCGTGCGTGTCACGCCGGCGGCAGGAACGCCAGCAGCGCCTCGTTGACCGGGCCGGGGCGTTCCAGCGGCAGTAGATGCCCCGCATCCGGAACGTCGGGCAGCCGTACCGCACCCGGCACCTCGGTCACGATCTGATCGGCCAGCCGGGAGATGTCCGGGATGTCGGCCGCGCCGGCACCGACCAGCACCGGTACACGGATCTCGCCGAGCCGTCCGATGGCCGGCGGGTCGAGCTGGCGTACCGGCACCTCGGCCAGCGCATGCTCGGCGGCCAGTGCCCGGCGGTTCAGCTCCCGGGCGAAGTCGAGCAGGTCGGCGTCGATGTCCTCCGGCCGGCGGCCCGGACCGACCACCCAGAACCGCACCTCGGCGTCGGCGTTGGCCTCGATGTCGTCGTCGGCGATGTCCCCGTTCAGTGCGTCCCACAGGTCGTCCGCCTCGGCGGACCACTGGTGACCGGAGACGGCGGTGCCGAAGAGGGCGAGGGCCCAGACCCGGTCAGGGTGGGCGAGGGTGGTGTCGATCGCCACCGCCCCGCCGAAGGAACAGCCAACCAGCGCGGCCCTGGGCACTTCCAGCGCGTCGAGCAGCCCGGCCACGTCGTCGTGGTTGGCGAAGGCGGTGCCGGGCGCGTCGGACTCGCCGTATCCGGGAAGGTCCAGGTTGATGACCCGGTGGCGAGCAGCGAGCGCCTCGATCTGCCCGCGCCACATCCGCCGGTCGGCGATGCCGGCATGCAGGAGTACGACGACAGGTCCGTCGCCGCCGGTGTCGTCGTACGAGAGTGCGGTTCCGTTTACTTTGATCTTCGGCACAGGTCGACCGTAGGTAGTCGTGGCGACATATTGCAACAGTTTTACCTGATCGTCCGGTAAGCGCCTTGGAATGATCTGTGTGCTAGCTCTCGCAAGCATTTTGCTTGCAGAAGCTAGCAGTGCGACGTACGGTTGGCACATGGCCAACCCCAAGGATCTCCCTCGCGACATCGGGGGATTCATCCGTGATTTGCGCCGGAACGCCAAGATCTCGTTGCGGCAGCTCGCGGAGCAGGCCGGCGTCAGTAACCCGTACCTGAGTCAGGTCGAGCGGGGGCTGCGAAAGCCAAGCGCTGAGGTGTTGCAGCAGCTCGCCAACGCGCTGCGGGTTTCGACGCCGGTGATGTACCTGCGGGCCGGCCTGCTTGACGACAAGGACGGGCAGGGGGTTCTCGCCGCCATCGCGACCGATCCCGACCTGACCCTGGCGCAGAAACAGTCGCTGAGCCAGATCTACGAGACGTTCCGCCGAGAGAACATTCGGCACCGGGCCGAGGCTGCCGAGCCCAGCGCCGAGGCCGTCAGTCCCGAGGTTACGACCGGCTCGACGGGGCCTGCCGAGCCCACCGCAGCGGCTGGTGGCGCCGCCAGGACCACGGCCGGGATGCCGGTGGACGGCGTACTCGAATCCGTGACGGTCACCGAGACCAGTGCAACCCCGACCCCCCAAACCGAATCCGAGCCGGTGCGCACGGTTGGTGAGACCACGCCGGCACCCGAGGAGGAAAAGCGATGAGCCAGACCCGAATCCCCACCCCGCTCTATGCCGCCGCCGGTGTCGGCGACCTGGCCTACGAGCGGGTACGCCAACTGCCCGAGCTGGTCACCGAACTGACCGCGAAGACCAACGTCACCAGTGCCGAGCTGCGAGAGAAGGCCGCTGCCACCACCGTCGAGCTGCGCGAGAAGGCGGCAGCGACGCTGCGCTCGGCCAACACCGCCGCAGAGGGCCTGCGTACCCGGGCCGCTGCCGGCGAGATCGACCGCAAGTGGCTGCGTACGACCGCGATCCGCAACGCCGCCGTACTGGTCGCTGGCGCGCAGACCGCCCAGGAGCGGGCTCGTGCCGCGTACGACGCGATGGTGACCCGTGGCGAGAGGGTCATCGGATCCGGCGTCGTGCGGGCCGCCGACACAGTCAACGCCGACATGGAGGTCACTGAGCCGGCTGCGGTTACGGCGAACTCAGCCGAGCCCACTGCGGTGACGGCGACCCCGGCCGAAGTGGCCGAGGTGGAGCCGGTTTCGGCTGCCGAGCCAGCGGACGTGTCCGAGTCGGCGGACGTACCGACGGCCGAGCCGAAGTCGGCCCGGAAGCCGGCGGTGAAGGCCACCAAGCGGGTCGCCGCGAAGACGGTGAAGCCAGCGGTGAAGCCAGCGGTGAAGGTGGCCAAGCCGACCGTTTCCAAGACCCCCAAGCCGACCGTGGTGAAGGCGACCAAGCCGGCGGCGAAGGACACCCCACCGGCTGCCGAGTAACCAGCAACGTAGCCCACGAAGTAGCGCCAGTCGGTCGTCCCGGGAGCGGCATGCCAGCCGTACCCGGGACGACCGACATAAGCTTCAGGGCATGGTCTCTGCCGCGCCGCTGTTCTACGCCGATGTCCGGGGCATCATCGATCTGGTGCTGCTCGTCTTCGCCCTCGTCATCGAGAGCGTCGCGTTCGTGCACTGCCTCACCCAGCGGTCCGACGCGTTCCCGGCAATCGGCACACTGCCCAAGGCGGGGTGGCTGGCCATTCTGGGCATCTGCCTTCTCCTGACCCTGCTCGGCTTCGGCGTGATCAGCATCTTCGGTCTGATCGGCATCGCCGCCGGCATGATCTACATGCTCGACGTCCGACCCGGACTGCGGGACCTGAGTGACGGCAAGGGCTACTGGTGAGAGACTTTCGCTGGCCGCCGCCGCCCGATGCCGGCCCTCGGACGTACGGCCCCGGCCCGAGTGCGCCGCGCAGCGGTCGGCCAGCCCTGCCGGAGCCGGAGACCGAACTGGTCGCCACCCCACACGGCGTACGCCTTGAGCGGCTCGTCACCGGCAGCGGCGACCCGGTGACGGTGTTCGCCCACGGCCTGGGCAGTGGCATCGCGACCACCCGACCGCTGGGCAGTGCGGTGCACGGGCGCAAGGTCTTCTTCCAGTTCCGAGGGCACGGGCGGTCCGACGCCCCGACCGGACCGTGGAGCTACCTGGATCTGGCCCGGGACCTGCGGGCCATCGCCGACCTCGGCAGTGCCACCCGGGCCGTGGGGGTCAGCCTCGGTGCCGGCGCCCTGTGCCGGCTGCTGGTGGAGAGCCCGGAGCGCTTCGACCGTCTGGTGTTTTTCCTGCCAGCCGTGCTCGACCAGCCCCGGCCGCCGGCCGTACGGGAGCGGCTGTCCAATCTGCTCGACGCGATCGAGGCCGGGGACGCCTCCGCGCTGGCCGAAGAGGTCTCCTACGAACTGCCGCCAGCGGTGCGTAACACCCCGCCTGGATGGGCGTACCTGCGTCAGCGGTTGGACCAGTTGCTGCGCGACGGGCTCGCCCCGGCGCTGGCCACCCTGCCCGAGCAGGTGCCGGTCCGGGACCGGGCGGCGCTGGCCCGGGTCACCGTTCCGGCGCTGGTGATCGGCTGTGTCGCGGACGACCTGCACCCGGTCCCGGTCGCGGAACAGCTCGCCGCCGCTTTGCCGAACGCCACGCTGCACGTCTACGACAAGCCCGGGGTCCTCTGGACCGAGCGCGCCGACCTGCGTACCCGGATCTCCGACTTCCTGAACGGCTGAGCCCACTGCTTCCTAACTCCTCGGCAGGTGAGCGGCGCGTACGGCCAGCAGCCAGCGTTCCACCGTCGACTCGTCGGGGTGCTCCGGCAGGGGCGTACGGATCGTGTCGAAGTCCCGTTCTGTCTGGGCGAGCAAGTCGCGTGCCTCGGCGAGCTGACCGGCGGCGACCCGTTCGCCGAAGTCCAGGAAGGATCGTGGATCGTCGAGCCGGATCGGCAGGTGGCCGGTGGCGTACAGCTCGCGGCCCTGGTGCAGCAGTCGGGCCAGGTGGCGGGCGTGCTTGGCGGTACGGCGACGGGTGTCGGCCGAGAATGTGCCGTCGCCGCGCGACTCCAGTTTCCGAAACTGCTGGCCGGCATAGCCGAGGTAGGCGGCCCGTACCCGGGGCGCGGACAGGAATGCCGAGCGGATGGCGATCAGCTGGTCACCGAGTTCGGTCCGGGTCTCGTACAGCTCGTCCGGTAGCCAGGCCAGTTCGGTCGCGGTCGGGTTACCGGACAGCGCCAGCCGGCACCACTTGCCGGCCTCGTGATGGGTCACGTCCGGATCGGTGGTGACGATCGACTCCTGCGGCCCGCGCAGCCCGTGGAAGGCGACGGTCGGGGCGGCGAAGATGCCGATCCGGTCGACGTCGGAGTCGGGACCGGCCAAGCCGTACGCGGTGGAGCCGACGATGCCGGCGAGCAGCAGATGCACCCGGCCAGGATGCCGCAGCCGTGGTCAGGTACGACACAGGATTTCGCCGTGCAGGATGACGAACCAGCCGTCCTCCGCGTCGGCCCATTCTTGCCAGCTGGCCGCGATGCGATCGAGGTCGGCCGGGGTGGCCGCGCCGGTCGTCACCAACTGACGGGCCAGGTCGGATTCGCGGATCCGGTCGGCCCACATGCCGCCCCACCAATGTCGGTCCTCGGGCGTGGCGAAGCACCAGGTGCTGGCGGTGGCGGTGACGTCGGTGAACCCGGCGGTGCGGGCCCAGGAGAGTAGCCGGCGTCCGGCGTCCGGCTCGCCCTGGTTGGCGCGGGCGGCCTGCCGGTAGAGGTCGAGCCATTCGTCGAGCGCGGGTACGGCCGGGAACCAGGTGAACGCCGCGTAGTCGCTGTCCCGGGCGGCGACCAGTCCACCGGGGCGGCAGACCCGGCGCATCTCGCCTAGGGCCTGGACCGGGTCGGCGACGTGTTGCAGGACCTGATGCGCGTGGACCACGTCGAAGCTGTCGTCGGGAAAGTGCAGATCGTGTACGTCGGCGAGGGCGAAGTCGATACTCTCCAGGCCACGGGTGGCGGCCTCGGCGCGGGCGAGCCCGAGTGCGGCCTCGACGGGCTCGACGGCGGTGACCCGGCCGGGGGCCACGCGAGTGGCGAGGTCGGCGGTGATGGTGCCGGGGCCACAACCGACATCGAGCAGGGACATGCCGGGGGCGAGGTGGGGCAGAAGGTAGGCGGCGGAGTTTTCCGTCGTACGCCACCGGTGTGAGCGGAGTACGGACTCGTGGTGACCGTGGGTGTAGACGTTCGGGGTCGCCGTCATCCCCTGACCCTAACGCCGCGTCTCGAAATGCGGGAAGATTGTCTCGAAATATGAGACGGAACTAATTGGCCGAGGTGGCTGAGAAAATCAGACACCGGTTGTCAGGTTTTGTTGGCAGGGTCAGCCGCATGACGAAAGACATGGCGAAGGACATGGTGATTGACTCGGCGAAAGACATAACCGGAGCGCTGGCCGGGAAGGTGGCGCTGGTGGCCGGGGCGACCCGGGGGGCCGGCCGGCAGATCGCCGTACAACTGGGGGCGGCGGGTGCGACCGTCTACGCCACCGGACGCAGCACCCGGGAACAGCGCTCCGAGATGGACCGGCCGGAGACGATCGAGGAGACCGCCGAACTGGTCACCGCAGCCGGCGGGGTGGGCATCGCGGTGCCCGTCGACCACCTGGTCCCCGAGCAGGTACGCGCCCTGGTGGAGCGGATCGACGCCGAACAGGGGCGACTGGACGTACTGGTCAACGACATCTGGGGTGCCGATCCACTCATCACCTGGCACAAACCGGTGTGGGAGCAGCCGTTGGAAGCCGGGTTCCGTACCCTGCGACTGGCCATCGACACACACATCATCACCAGCCACTATGCGCTGCCGCTGCTGATCCGCAACCCGGGTGGGTTGGTAGTGGAGATGGGGGACGGCACCACCGAATACAACGCCACCAACTACCGGCTGTCGGTCTTCTACGACCTGGCGAAGACGTCGGTCAACCGGCTGGCCTACAGCCAGGCCCAGGAACTGCGCGAACACGGGGCCACGGCGGTGGCCCTCACGCCGGGGTGGATACGTTCGGAGTTGATGCTCGACCTGTTCGGCGTCACCGAGGAAAACTGGCGGGACGCGACGGTGAACGAGCCGCACTTCGTCATCTCGGAGTCCCCGGCGTTCGTCGGGCGGGCGGTCGCCGCGTTGGCCGCCGATCCGGACAAGGCACGCTGGTCCGGCCAGTCGCTCTCCAGCGCACAACTCGCCAAGGTGTACGGCTTCACCGACCTGGACGGCAGCCAGCCCGACGCCTGGCGTTACATCGTGGAGGTGCAGGACCCCGGCAAGCCGGCCGACGCGACCGGCTACCGCTGACCGGGCTACCGGTTGCCGGCTACCGCTGACCGGCCCGCTCAATTGGCGTACAGGCTGGTTAGTCGGCGTACAGGCTGGTCAGCCGGCGGGCGGCGGCGGCCATCCGGGCGCGTAGCTCCGGCGGGTCGAGTGCCTCCGCCTCCGGGCCGAGCTGGAGCAGTTGGTGGTAGGCGACCTCGATGGACTCGACGGGTAGCCGGGTGGTCACCCACCCCTGCCCGTCGGGCTCGCCAGCCCCCGCGATCGCCTCGGCGACGGCCGGCGGTTCGGTGACCGCCCACAGCGCCCGCAGTCCGGCCGGGCTCAGTCGTACGGTGACCTGATCGGCGAGCATCGTCCGAAGGAAGTCCGCCGCCCGATCCGCCCAGAAGCCCGCCAGGTCGAACGTCTCGTCGCGGACGAAGGTCGACTCCTCGACCTCGACGTCCTGCACCCGGTCGACCCGATAGGTACGGTGACTGTCGCCGACCCGGCCCACGAGATACCAGACACCGCCCTTGAGCACCAGGCCGTACGGCTCCAGTGTCCGGGTCACGGTCCGTTCACCCCGGCGGTAGTCCAGGCGTACGACGCGGTCCTGCCAGACCGCCTCGGCGAGGTCGGCGAGCGACGGTGGCGGATCGGCTTCCCGGAACCAGCCGGGGGCATCGAGATGGAATCGCTGGCCGGCGCGGGCCGAGGCATCCCGCAACCCGGGTGGCAGCGCCGCGAGCACCTTCAGTTGGGCGGCGGCCACCGGCCCAGCCAGTCCCATCTCCCCGGCCGGACCGGGCAGCCCGGACAGGAACAATGCGTCAGCCTCGGCTCGACTCAACCCGGTCAACCTGGTCCGGTAGCCGCCGAGCAGCCGGTAGCCACCGGCCCGGCCCCGGTCGGCGTACACCGGCACCCCGGCGGCCGAGAGCGCCAGCACGTCCCGGTAGACGGTCCGCTCGGAGACTTCCAGTTCGCCGGCCAGTTCGGTGGCGGTCATCGTCTCCCGGGACTGCAACAGGAGCACCAGGGAGATCAGCCGGGCAGCGCGCACCAGGCAATCCTGCCCCGAGGCTCGTTGGCAAGCTGGCAGTAGGCTTCCGGACCGTGGACGTTTCCAGGGTCACCGCACCGGCGATGAGTACGACCAGACAGTTCTTCTCCGGGGTCGGGCTGCTCCTGCGCGGGCTCAAGCTGTACGTCCGCAGCCCCAAGATGATGCTGCTCGGCATCATCCCGGCACTGATCTCCGGCGCGCTGTTCATCGGCGCGTACGTGACCCTGATCTACTTCTCCGGTGACCTGGCCGAGTGGGTCACCCCGTTCGCCGACGACTGGTCGGACGGGGTACGCCAGGCTACCCGCCTGATTGTCGCGATCGCCTTCCTCGCGGTCGGCGGGCTGCTCGCCGTACTCACCTTCACGGCGGTGACGCTGCTGATCGGCGACCCGTTCTACGAGAAGATCTCGGAACAGGTGGAGGCCCGGTACGGTGGCGTGCCGAACGAGGTCGAGCAGCCCTTCTGGCGCTCGCTCGGGCGGAGCATCGTCGACTCGTTGCGACTGGTGGGCCTGTCGGTTCTGATCGGACTGCCGCTCTTCCTCGGTGGGTTCATCCCGGTTGTCGGGCAGATCGTCATTCCGGTCATCGCCGCTGTCTTCGGCGGCTGGATCCTCGCCCTGGAACTGGTGGCGGTCCCGTTCCAGCGGCGCGGGCAGCGGTTGCCCGGCCGGCGGGAGGCGCTACGGGCCAACCGGCCCATCGCGATGGGCTTCGGGGTGGCGGTCTTCTGCTGTTTCCTGATTCCGCTCGGCGCGGTGTTGATCATGCCGGCGGCGGTGGCCGGCGGTGCGCTGCTCGCCCGCCGCTCCCTCGGTCTATCCATTGAGGAAAACGGGTCGGCGGTCTCTCGCGCCTGAACTCATCCGTGCTCGGCGGCCCGCTGCTGCAACGTGGCGAGGATCTGTCGGGCCTGTGTCCAGAGTAGGGAACTACCCTCGGCTGGGAGGAGATGGCGACGGGCGTTTGGCAGCCGGTTCACCAGTGTCTCGCCGAAGTCTGGTGAGTGCACAGGACTGGTGTCGAGTCCGCCGTACCAGAGGTCGACTGGCACGGTGACCTGCTCCACGGGGATCGGCCACGGGCGGATGACGATGGCGAGGTCCCGGGCGTAGCCGCCCGCGCCCTGGCTGAACCCTTCCGTCAGGGCGCGCCGGTAGGCGGACCCGAAGCCGCTCTCGGTGTAGTAGGCGCGGTCCCGCTCGCTGGACATGCCGATCACCATCTCCCACAGGCCATCGGCCGTGGCAAGCTCGGTGAAGCGGCGTTCGAATCTGGCCGGGTCCTGCTGCGCCGCCCGGACCATCCCGGCGACATCTTCGGAAAGCAGATGGGTCACTGTCGCCAGGTCGTCCTGGCCGGCGACCACCGCGACCGCCCGAGCGACCCCAGCCCCGCCGAGGGCGAGCGCGAACGGTGCCCCCTGGGAGAAGCCCACCGTCGTTACCCGGTCCAGCTTGTGCTGCTCGATGAGATGGCGAACGTCCGCGACCCAGGTCTCCAGGGTTTTGCCAGGGCACGGCGAGGAGCGGCTGAGCCCCGGCCGGTCGACGGCGATCAGTCGTAGCCCCAGCTCGGCCAGGGCCTCGGCACCGAAGCCGAGGGAACCGCTCATGCCCGCACCGGTACAGAAGATCACCGGTTGGCCGTCCAGCGGACCCCACTGGGACCAGGCGAGCTGGCGGTCGTCGGGCAAGGTGGTCGTACCGACCAGGTCGGCGGGAACAAGGCTGTCCACGAAGCGACGATATGAGCCTCGGCAACCGATTTACCGGGACGTCATCCAGCGTTGGGCCCGCCCGAGGAGGGCGGCGAAGCCGATCAATGCGGCGTACCACCAGACGTCGCCGTCGCGGGTGGTCAGCTCGCCGTACCGGTTGGCGAGGAAACCGGTGAAGACCAGGGCCGCGACGCCGGCCACGCCGATGGTCGCGCGAAGATCCGGTACGACTGCCGCGTACCCGCCGACGACCACCGCGACTATCAACAGTCGGCCCGGTATGGCATCCCCCGGGAAGACCGCGGCGGCGATGATTGCGGCGACTACGACGATCATGCAGCCACCGGCGAGGCCGATCCCGATCGGCGTACGACTGGTCTCCTGAGCGGCGTCGGTTCCGGTGGACACGTCGATACTTCCTTCACCAGCACTGGCCTCTTCGGTCTGGGCCGACTGAGGCAATGCCAGCGCGGAGCACGGTGTCCGGTCACGGATCTTGACACACCCGATACGCCCCGGTGGCAAACTCCTACGCGGCCGTAACAGCGGCCGTAACAGCGGCCGTAACGGCCGTCGGGTTGGGGGAGGCGTCGATGGGTGTCGCGCTGGTCCAGGGGGACATCACCGGGGAACAGGTGGATGCGATCGTCAACGCCGCCAACTCGTCCCTGCTGGGCGGTGGCGGAGTGGACGGGGCGATCCACCGACGCGGCGGGCCGGCGATCCTCGACGAGTGCCGGGCGCTGCGCGCCTCCCACTACGGTCGGGGTCTGCCGACCGGGAAGGCGGTGGCGACCACCGCCGGCAACCTGTCCGCCCGCTGGGTGATCCACACCGTCGGCCCGGTCTGGTCCGCTGCCGAGGACCGGTCGCAGTTGCTACGCGACTGCTATCGCAACAGTCTGCGGGTCGCCGACGAACTGGGTGCCACCACCGTCGCGTTCCCACTGATATCGGCCGGCGTCTACGGCTGGCCGGTCGACGACGCCGTACGACAGGCGCTGACCGTACTGCGGGAAGCGGCGTCGACCGAGGTGCGCCTGGTGCTGTTGGGAGCCGACGCGTTCGCCACGGCACAGAGAGTCGCCGCCACGTTCGTGACCGACTGACAGCGGCGTGGCGAAGACCGGCCAGCGAGGGTGGCCGTGCTGGGCGACGGTCGAACCGCTGACCGAGCCTGGCTGAGATCTCCGCAGGGGTGCTTCTCGGTCGACGCTGTCAGTGGGTGGCCCACATGGCCTCGTAGTGCCGAGGGTCCGGTGGAGGACTTGGTAGCGGCGTGGCGTTGTGGGCCCTGAGGCCGTCCACAGCGATTGCCAGCAGGCGGAACCGGGCTGCTTCCTCGGCTTGTTTCGAGGGAGCTGGCCCCGGCCGGCTGAACTGTCCGATGAGCAGCGAGATGTCCATGGTGGTCACATCGGCGCGAAGGGCTTTCGCGCGGTGGGCCCGGGTGATCAGAGCGTTGGTGAACCGCTGGGCTTGTTCGGCGGCCTCCTGCATCTGCGGTGTGATGTCGATGGTTCCCGCCAGCGGGGCCAAGGCGCCGAAGCCGAACCGCACGCATTCGACGATGTGGTGGATCAGGCCCTGCCACGGATCATCGATCGCCAGTGCGGCGCGAGCCGTCTCGGCGAGGTGTTGCAGGGAGTCGGCGCACAGTCGTTGGAGCAGTTCCTCCTTGGTGCGGTACCGGCGGTACAGGCTGCCCATTCCCACCCCGGCCCGCTCGGCGACGGCCGAGACCGGAGCGTCGAATCCCTGGGCGATGAAGACCTCGCGGGCCGCCTCGATCAGCGCCTGGTCGTTGCGTGCGGCGCGGGCTTGGGGCCCACGCTTGCGGGGCGTGTCGGACATACGCCAAGCGTACCTATTGCGGAGTGATCTTCTCCGAGTTAACTTATTCGGAGCGAGTTGCTCCGAATAAAGAGAGGGTATCCATGTCTGATTCCGATGTCATCCTGGTCACCGGCGCGACCGGCAACCAGGGCGGTGCCACGGCACGCCAACTGCTGGCCCGTGGCTGGCAGGTCCACGCGTTGGTACGCGATCCGGGCAAGCCGGCCGCCCAGGAGTTGCAGGACCAGGGCGCGGTACTGGTCCAGGGCGATCTGGAGGACCCTGACTCCCTCCGCAGGGCGATGGACGGCGTACACGGGGTCTTCAGCGTCCAGGCGCTGGCGTACGAGCCGCACACCCTGGCCGCAGAGGTGCGTCAGGGCAAGGCAGTGGCCGACATCGCCAGCGAGATTGGCCTCGCGCACCTGGTCTACAGCTCCGTCGGCGGTGCCGAACGCAACACCGGCATCGACCACTTCGAAAGCAAGGCCGAGATCGAGCGACACATACTGAACCTCGATCTGCCCGCCACCATCGTGCGCCCGGTGTTCTTCATGAACAACCTGCTGCACTACGCCGACGCGCGAGGCGAGCGGGTCCTGTCGCTGCCGGTCGATCCCCACAAGCCGATGCAGGTCATCGCCGTCGACGACATCGGTGTCTTCGTCGCCGACGCCTTCGACCACCCGGGCCGGTCCATCGGCCGCCAGATCGAGCTCGCCGGTGACGAACTCACCTTCCCCCAGGTCGCCGAGATCTACCAACGGGTCACCGGTACACCAACCCGTCTTGAGGTGCTGCCCATCGAAGAGCGCATGTTCCAGTGGTTCGCCGAAGCCGGCTACCAGGCCGATATTCCCGCACTGCGCCGCCAGCATCCGGAACTGCTGACCTTCGAGCAGTTCCTGAGCCGACGACTCGCAGCACCCACGCATACCAATGGACGACAGGGAGCCGATCGATGAACAGGCAGAGCGACGAAGACCGGATCGCCGCCATCAGGCAGGTGGTGGCCGACGCCGAGAAGTACCAGAACGATCCTGAGCCGTTTCTCGCCCTGCACACCGCCGAAACGATCATTGTCAACATTGCTGGCCGGCGGGTCCTGGGCCGGGACGCCCTGCGAGCAGCCATGACGGCAGCCCTGGCGAGCCCGCTGGCGCAGGTGCGCACCAGGCAGGAGATCGTGGACGTGCGCTTTCCCGCCCCCGGGGTCGCGCTCGTCAGTTGCACCAAGCACGTGTCCGATGACCGGGATGCAGTGGTGAAGGACGCCAGCGGTGCTGGTCTGCCGAAGTCGGGCAGCCTCACCTACATCCTGGTCGAGGAAGCGGACGCCTGGCGCATTGCTCTTGCGCAGACAACTCCGATCATGGCTAGCTAGCTAGCCGGCGGGGCGGCCAGGCGGCGGAAGGTTGACGCGGTGAACTCGTCGAGTGGATAGAACAACTCGATCCCCAGCTCCGACAGTGTCACGTCGGCTGGGGCGCCGAAGGTGGTCATGGTGCCGAACATCGACAGCTCGCCCAACGGCGTACGGACCCGGAGCGGCACCTGCACCGGACACGGTCGGGTCGCCGGTACATCCGCCCCGGCGCTCGGCTCGGTGACGACGGGATAGCCGCACACCTCGTCGTACAGTTTGCCCAGCTCGGCGTCCCCGGTGGCCTGGACCTGGCGGAGCAGCCGCTCCAGGAAGAGGGCGCGGACCTGGCTGAGGTTGACCAGGCGCGCGGCGAGCCCGTCGGGATGCAGGGTCAGCCGGAACACGTTCGGCCGTGGCTCCAGGACGTGCGCCGGGATGCCGTCCATGAGTACGGACATCGCCCGGTTACCGGCCACCACGTTCCAGAGCCGGTCGACCACGACGGCCGGATACGGCTCGTGCGTCGTCAGCATCGTGTCGAGCGCGGACCGGATCGAGGCCATGCCCTCGTCGTCCAGGCTGCTCTCCTGGTACGCCGGGGCGTAGTCGGCGGCCAACAGCAGAGTGTTGCGTTCCCGCAGTGGTACGTCCAGGACGGCGGCCAGATGCAGCAGCATTGCCCGGCTCGGTCGGGCCCGACCGGTCTCCACGCAGGACAGATGCCGGGCCGAGCTGTCCGCCCGGATGGCGAGTTCGAGTTGGCTGAGCCGACGGCGCTGACGCCACTCCCGTAGCAGGGTGCCCACCCGGGACGGCTGGTCGGAGTTCATGGCGGGAAGGGTAGTCATCGTTGGATCAGCGGGGCCATGACCTCTGAGGTCATTGAAGTCATGGTCCCGGGCTGCCACGGTCTCCACAACAGCCGGGCCAGCGCAGGCCAGGGCTGACCGAGTGAGGAGACCGAAATGACCACCCCAACCATGACCGCCCAGTACGCGGTGGACGGCAGACCACCATCGTCCCTGCTGCGTACCGTCCTGCTGATCGACGCCTGGAGCACCCTCGTCTTCGGTGTCTTCCTGCTGGCTGGTGGCTCGTGGCTCGGCGGCCCGCTCGGTCTGCCGATCACCTGGTCGGTTCCGATCGGCGTGGCGATGCTGGGCGGGGCCGCCGCGCTCGGCCTCATCGCGGGCTATCCGCGGATCCCGGCCCGGCTTGCCCTGACCGTCGTCGCGGGCAATCTGCTCGGCGGGGTGGCGCTCGTGCTGCTCACGGTCTCGGACCTGCTGCCGCTGACCGGGTTCGGCACTGTCTTCGTGTTGTTCGGTGCGGTGTTGGTCGTGGTGGGCGCGGCGCTGGAGTTCATCGGCTACCGGCGTTACCAGGCGGACGGTCGTTGACCGATGCTGATCACCGTGTTCGGGGCCACCGGGGGCACCGGCCGGCTCGTCGTCATGCAGGCGCTGGAAGCGGGACACGAGGTACGGGCGGTCGTCCGCGACCCGGCCCGAGTCCCGTTGGAGCACCGGAACCTGCACGTCCACCAGGCCGACGTCTTCGATCCGGCGGCCATCCGGCCGGCCCTTGCCGACGTCGATGCGGTCGTCTCCGCACTCGGTGCGCCGAGCCGCAAGGACACCTCGATGGTCTGCGCGAGGGGCGTACGCAGCATCCTGACCGCCATGGAGGCGACCGACGTACGCCGGATCGTGGCGATCAGCGCCCAGCCGGTGCTGCGGAACGGGAGCGGGGATCCGCTCTGGTTTCGTAGCACGGTGCTTCCGATCGTGCGGGCGCTCCACAAGAACGTCTACGTCGACCTGGCCCGCATGGAGCAGATCCTGGTCGCCAGCGCTGTTGAGTGGACGATCGTGCGGCCGCCGATGTTGACCGACAAGCCTGGCACCGGTCGCTACCGTTCAGCGATCGAGGCCAACATCGCCGGCTCCAGCCTGACCCGCGCCGACCTGGCCACGGCACTACTCGACGTATTGGCCGACCCGACCACCATCCGAGCCGCGATCGGCGTCACCGGTCCGTGAGGGCCAGTTGTCTATTCCGGGATCAGCCTGTGGCTGGTGGAGTTTGGGTGCATCCAGTGCGGCTCTGCGGGCTGTTGCGAAATGAAGTTGGGGGCGGTTGATCTCCTTTTTGTGCATATTTAGATAGAATGGTGGTATGGCAAAGGGGTACCGACCCGTTGATCGTGATCAACAGTTTCTGATGCCGCCGGATATGCGGCAGTGGCTGCGGGCTGATCATCCGGTGTGGGTGCTGATCGAGGCGGTGCGGCTGTTGGACACCACGCAGATACATGCCCGGTGTCGCACGGGTGGGGTGGGTCGGGCGGGCTTCGACCCGGACATGATGCTGACATTGTTGTTCTATGCCTACGCGCGGGGGATCCGCTCGTCACGGCGGATTGAGCGGCTGTGCTGGGAGGACGTGGGGTTCCGGGTGATCTGCGCGCAGGACGTGCCGGATCACACGACGATCTGGCGGTTCGCTGACATGGCCCCGCAGTTGGTGGAGAACTTGTTCGCCGAGGTGCTGCTGCTGTGCGCGAAGGCGGGGATGGGGCGGCTGGAGACGATCACGCTGGATGGGATGAAGATCGGCGCGAACGCGTCGATGAAGGCCAACCGCAGCGAGGAACGGATTCGCGCCGAGTTGGCCGAGGTGGCCGCCGAGGCGGTGGCCGAGCACCGGGCCACGGACACGGCCGAGGATGCGCTGTTCGGCGGCGCCTGCGGCGGTGACCAGCTGCCCGAGGAGTTGGCCGATGAGCGCTGTCGTGGGCCGCGGCTGCGGCGGGCATTGGCCGAGCTGGAGGCCGAGCGGACCGCCGGACAGGCCGAGGCTGGGGCTAAGGCGGATCAGTATCTGCAGCGTCAACGTCGCGGTGAGCGTATCCGCGGTAACGTGCCGGTCAACGCGGAGGTTGCCTCGGCCAGGCTACGGCTGGAACAGGCCATCGCCGCTCGGCAAGCCACGATCGCCGAGTGGGAGCAGCGCAACGCCGACAAGATCGCCGCGACGGGTAGCGGGCTGGTCGGTGCGCGGCCCCGCCCGGTCGATGAACACTTCGCGGTCGTGCGGGCGCGTACGTGGTTGGACAAGGCGCTGGCGCGGGCGGCCGAGCGGGAACGCCAGGTGGCCGATCAACGGCCGCGGGTGCGTAACGTCACCGACCCGGACAGTCGGCTCATGCCGACCAAGTCCGGGTTCATCCAGGGCTACAACCCGCAAAACGTGGTCTCGGCCGACCATCTGATCATCGCCACCGAACTGACCCAGGACACCGGTGATGTTGAACAGGCAAAGCCGATGATGGCCGCCGCCGAAGACGCCGCCAACCTCATCACCGGTGCCCATCGCGACCAGGCCGAAGCAGCGCAACTGACCTGCACCTGCCCACCAAAAGACAGCCAGGACTCACCGCCAACACCAACCGCCTCGCCGGCCACCGGTGCGACCCGCCGATCCTGTCCGCGCCACCCGAACGGGATCGGCACAATGGTCATGGACGCCGGCTACCTGTCCGAGGAGAATCTCACCGCCGCCGGACCCGACCGGCTCATCGCCACCGGCAAAAGCCACGACGTGGAGAAATCGGCCCGTACCCAACCCGCCGACCCGCCACCGGATCCCGACCAGCCCCACCACACCGATCCGGTCCAGCAGATGGCCCAGCGGTTACGCACCCCCGAAGGCATCGCCACCTACCGCCAACGCGGACACATCGCCGAGACCCCCCACGGCCACATCAAACACAACACAGGCATCCGCACCCTCACCCGCCGCGGTCTGGACCGTGCTACCGCCGAATGGAAGTTCATCTGCGCCACCTACAACATCAACCGGCTGGTACACACCCTCCGCACCACCGGCCATCTCCTACCCGGCAAGGCATAGCGCAGCCAGTCCACGAACCACCCCAACCCGCCGGCCACACCCCACAGGCCCCAACAACATCAAACCCCGAATACCACCAGCACCCGCTAACACCCCCCAACTTCATTTCGCAACAGCCCGTCTGGCAGCAATGGATGCACCCAAATCCGGCTGTTGTCGTCGGTCTGCTCGGCTCAGTGGAGCTTTCGGGCATGGACTCGTTCGATCACACCCCTGGCCAATCGCTCGGTCTCCTCGATGGTGACGTCAAGCCCGCGCAGGATGGTGACCGGCCGGCGGGTGTAGTGCTCGCCCTGTAGGGGGATGCTGGCCAGGTCGACGACGTGTTGCAGGGCGCGTAGCGGCCAGAAGGAAGCGGCGACGTGGTCGACCAGCAGCAGGCGTCCGCCTGGCCTTAGGACGCGGAGCGCCTCGACGAGAGCCGCGCGTTCGTCGGGGATGCAGCAGAGGGCGAAGGTGCTGACAACGGTGTCGAACGTCGCCGTCGGAAACGGAAGTGCAGTTGCGTCGGTCCGGCTGAGGGCGACCGCCCGACGGACCCGTTCGGCCTGGTGACGTGCGATGTGAAGCATGGCGGGGCTCCAGTCGATGCCGGTCAGGTCGACATCGCCAGGGTAGTGGGGGAGATTGGCACCGGTGCCAATGGCAATCTCCAGCGTGGTGCCGTGCGCCCGGCGGCATACCCAGGTTCGGCTGTCGGCGAAGAACCGGCGTTCAAGCCAGGCCATTCGTGTGTCGTAGCTGGGTGCCTGCCGGTTCCAGCAGCCGACAAGCCTTCCGGTTGATCGAGTCACGGCGTGACGGCTTTCGGTGAGTTGGTGATGGCGGGCGTCGATCCAGATCGTTGAAGCGTAGTCCCGGTCCTGTTAGGTCTGCGGTGAATCCCGCAGAGCCCGGAACGGCTGGCAGCGTTTGTTCCCCGACGAGATCCTGCCTCACGCCACTTGCCAACGAGACGCAGACGACAATCCCAGAAGCAGCCGGTGTGCCGATGCTCGTGACGGCCACCGGCACACCGGGATTTCGCATCGACAACCGTTTCAGGCCGCCTACGTCATGCCACGGCGATGGCCACCTGCAACTCCGCGTCGACCAGGGTCAGCTGGCGTAACCTAGCCCCGGGTCTTCACCAGGAACGCGTAGCCGACGACCTTCTCGCCCTTCCAGTCGTACATCTTGTAGCACGGCCCAGGCACCGTCCACGACGAGTAGTACGTCGGGCGGGCGTTGTTGCACGCCTTCAACGTCGAGTAGAGCGGGCTGGTGTAATCAGCGGAAGCGGGCGTGGCCATGGTCAGCACCAGACCGCCAGCTACCGCAGCGGCGGCGATGAAGCTACGGGCGCGCGGCCGGCGCAGGATCTTCCTCATCTTGTCTCCGTTCCTCACTGGCCGGTTCAAGCAGGAACCGGCTGTCAAGATCGTAAACGGGTCTGTCCAGTCCCATACATCGAGCGATCACGGTCGATTAGCTGGGTCAGGGGCGGCTGCCTCGGCGCTCCTCGGGCGCCGCCCACGAGGCTTCCCAGGGCAGCGTCCTACGCGTGCTCGAAGTGCTCGGCGATCTCGTCGCTGGTGGTCAGCCAAATGTCAGGCTGCGCTGCGAGGAACTCCAGCGCCTGGTCGAGGTACTTGTGCCGGAAGGGCTGGCCGATCGAGAACGGGTGCAGGGCCAACGCCATCACCCGGCCGCTGTGCTCGGAGTCGGCGCGCAGTTGCTCGTACTGGTCCTTGACGATCTGTACGAACTCTGGCCCGGTGGTTCCCTTGCCGAACAACATCAGGTCGTTGAGCTCGACCGAGTACGGAACGCTGATCATGTCGGGCACGTTCAGCCGGTACGGCTGGTCGTCGTTGGTCCAGTCGAGCAGGTAGCTCAGGCCGAGTTCGGCCAGCAACTTCGGGGTGTTGAAGGTCTCGGTCAGTCCAGGCCCCATCCAGCCGTGCGGCCGCTGCCCGGTGGCGTCGGCGATGGTGTCGACGACGTCGGTGAGGAACCGGCGCTCTTCGTCGATGGGCATGTTGGCCTGGAGGATCGAGTTGGTTCGCCCGTGCGCGAGCCAGGCCCAGTTGCGGCTCAGGCCGGCCTTGATGATCTGGGGGTAGTGGGTGGCGACATCAGAGTTCAGCAATACGCTTGCCCGGATACCGTGCCGGTCCAGGCTCTCGATGGTGCGCCAGATTCCGACTCGGGCTCCGTAGTCGCGCCATCCGTAATTCAGCGCATCGGGAACCAGGTCCACCGTGCCCGGCCAGATGCTGGTTGACGGGCGGTCGAGCAGGAAGTGCTCCACGTTGAGCCCGAGATAGAAGGCGACCTTGGCGCCACCGGGCCAGTTGATGGCTGGACGCTCGGTGATCGGGCGGTAATCGAAAAGGGCGTTCTCCACGGTGCTTGGCATGCCGGTACGGTAATAGTTGACACCAATGTCACGTTCAATGGTCGAGTCGGATGCGAGTGCGAAATGCGGATTGGCGAGCTGGCGCGACGTACCGGGGTCAGCGAGCGGTCGCTGCGCTACTACGAGCAGCAGGGCCTGCTACCGGCCGACCGTACGTCCGGTGGTCAGCGGGAGTATCCCCCAACGGCGGTCGACCGGGTGATCCGTATCCAGGAGCTCTTCGCTGCTGGTCTGAACAGCAAGAAGATCGCTGTGCTGCTCCCATGCATGCGCGACGCAGACGGGGGTCCCTCCGAGATCGCCACTCCACGGCTGGTCGCAGACCTTGTCGCCGAGCGGAACCGGATCGACCGGATGATCGTCGAACTCGCCAACTCTCGTACCGTGCTCGACGACGTGATCAACTCAGCGTCGGAGCAAGTTCGGTAGCCCAAGCGAATATTTCGATTACCTGTCAAAAGGCCACCCAGGGCTTTGGCCGGGTGATCCGGCGGCGTGACTGGCCCACCCACCAGGGGTGGGCCAGGCTCGACGGCTGCCAGCTCGACTCGACCATGATCGCAACGCCCGCCCGGCTCCTGCCAGGCAGATCCAGGTGCTCCGAAGCGACCGTGAGCGTGGCTACCGACGTTCATGCGGGACGCCTACCAGCGCGGCATCCTGCGCCAGGCCGGTGCGGTCTACCAGTTCCGGCACAGCCGGCTGCAAACCTATCTGGCCCAGCAACACGTTCCGCAATCGGCACCAACGCGATGACCGCCCCGCTCGGCTGATCACGGAAACATCGATGAGCCGTGCGGTTGGGCCTTCCGGGCTGCCGCAGCGGAAGTGCTGGCGTCGTTCCAGTCGTCGCCGATCTCCGGAGCGGTACCTTCAACTACGCGTACTCGTCGGACACGCACGGGGTGCAGGACACCTGGTACACCGATGTGGAGTGGCGCGAGCAGGCGCCTGCTTGTGGTGTTCGTCAGGCGGAGTCGCGTAGGACGAGTTCGGTGGAGAGCACCACGGGTGCCTCGGTCGGCTCGTCGGCGGTCAGCCGCAGCAGCATTCGGGTCAGCTCCCGGCCGATGTCCTGGATTGGCTGACGCACGGTGGTCAGCGGCGGATCGGTGTAACGGGCCATCCCGATGTCGTCGAAGCCGATCACGGCCACGTCGTCGGGCACCCGCCGTCCAGCCTGCCGCAGCGTACGCAATGCCCCGTGCGCCATCAGGTCGGAGGCGACGAAGACCGCGTCCAGGTCGGGTGCATCATCGAGCAGTTGGCGCATTGCCAGCAGCCCGGACTCCCGGGTGAAGTCGCCGTACGCCACGATCGGGTGACCACCGGCGGCCCGCAGCTCCCGCCGGTAGCCGGTGAGCCGTTCGATACCGGCGACCATGTCCTGCGGACCGGCGATGGTGGCGATCCGCTGCCGACCCGAGTCGAGCAGGTGCCGGACCGCCCGGGACACCCCGCCGACATGGTCGACGTCCACGTACGGCACCGTGATGTCGCCGAGCGGACGACCGCTGCACACCACCGGCACACCGGCCCGGACGATCCTGCTGGGCAGCGGGTCGGCCCCGTGCAGCGAGGCGAGCAGCACCCCGTCGACGTGCCCGCCGGTGACGTACCGTTCGACCCGCTCGTGCCCTGCCGGTGACCCGGCCAGCATCAACACCAGTTGCTTACCGGCGGCCTCCAACTCCTGACTGACTCCCCGGATGATGCCGGGGAAGACCTGGTCGTCGGAGAAGACCCGGGTGGCGGCCTCCGGCAGGATCAGCGCGATCGAGTCGGTCCGTTGGGTGACCAGGGCACGGGCCGCCTGGTTGGGCACGTAACCCAGTTCGCGAACCGCCCGGCGGACTGCCTCCTGGATCGGCCCGGCCACCGTGGTGGCGCCGTTGACCACCCGGGACACGGTCGCCCGGGACACCCCGGCCCGCCGGGCCACCGCCTCCAGGGTGGGCCGCTGCCGGGCCATGGTCATGCCGCGCTCCTTGCCGCTCCTCGCCGGTCCGGTCGTCACAGACCGTTGCGCCGGATCACTTCCCGATACCAGTGGGCGCTGTCCTTGAGCACCCGGCGTTGGCTCGGGTAGTCGACGTAGACGATGCCGAAGCGCTTGCGGTAGCCCTCGGCCCACTCGAAGTTGTCCAGCAACGACCAGACCAGGTAGCCGCGTAGGTCCACCCCGCGCGCGATGGCCGCGTGCGCGGCGCGCAGATGACCGTCGAGATAGGCGATCCGGTCGGCGTCCGGGACCGCCCCATCACCAGTGACGGTGTCCGGGGCGAGTTTGTCGGCGAAGGCGGCACCGTTCTCGGTGATCATCAGCGGTACGCCGGGGTAGTCCCGGGCGATCCGTGCCAGCAGGGCGGTCAGACTGTCGGGCTCGATCATCCAGCCCATCTCGGTGAGCGGCCCGGTCGGCTCCGGAAACTCGATCCCCTCGGTGCCCGGATAGGCCCCACCACCCCCGGCCGCGCCCGGCCGGTCCGCCACGTAGGTGGGCGAGTAGTAGTTGACGCCGAGCAGGTCGATCGGGGCGGCGATGGTCTGCTCGTCGCCGTCGCGCAGATGCGCCAGGTCGGTGAAGCGGGCGACGTGCTCCAGCACGTCCGCCGGGTAGCGTCCGCGCAGCAGCGGATCGAGGAAGATCCGGTTGTGCAGGCCGTCGACGAGGCGTACCGCTGCCTGGTCGGCGGCGCTGTCCGGGTCGACGGGGCGGACCGCGGCCGGGTTGAGGGTGATCCCGACGGTGGACGCGCCGGCCGCGCGCAGCGCCCGCGCGGCCAGCCCGTGCCCGAGCAACAGATGGTGTACGGCGGTGAAAGCCGCCGCCGGGTCCTGCCGTCCCGGTGCGTGCACGCCACTGCCGTAGCCCAGGTAGGCCGCGCACCACGGCTCGTTGAGCGTGGTCCACGTTCCGACCCGGTCGCCGAGTCGCCGATGCACCACGGCCGCGTAGTCGGCGAACCGCTCGGCGGTCTCCCGGGCGGTCCACCCGCCCCGGTCTTCGAGCGCCTGCGGCAGGTCCCAGTGGTAGAGCGTGATGATCGGATCGATGCCCTGGCCGCGTAGCTCGTCGACAAGCCGGTCGTAGAAGTCGAGCCCGCGCGGCTCGACAGCCCCGGAGCCGGCGGGCTGGATCCGGGGCCAGGCAACCGAGAAGCGGTACGCCCGCAGCCCCAACTCGGCCATCAACGCCACGTCCGAGGGATAGCGGTGGTAGTGGTCGCAGGCCATGTCGCCGGTGTCTCCGGCGTACACCTTTCCTGGCGTACGGCTGAAGGTGTCCCAGATCGAAGGCCCCCGGCCGTCCTCGCCGGTCGCGCCCTCGATCTGGTACGCGGCGGTGGCCGCACCCCAGACGAAACCCTCGGGGAACGTGATCGGCTTCGGGTCGAGACTGTTCAAGGGGTGACCACGCCTTTCGTCGGTCAGTTGGCGGGTTGTCCGACGCGCAGACCCTCCAGCAGACTCGCGTCACCGGTCACGTCCAGGACGTCCAGGCCGATCCGGCCCCAGAGTGCGAGCATGAGATCGCTGGCCGTGCCGGTGGCGTGCACCCGGGCGCGTGGGTCGTGGGTGTCCAGGATCGTGTCGGTGTCGAGCAGCGCGATGCCACTGCCACGCAGCCGCAGATACCACCGCTGGTCGGTGTCCGCGGCGACGAGTTGCACCACGCCGTGGAACTGCTGGTCGGAGGAGCGCCGTCCGGCCGGCAGGAAGGTGTCCACCACCTCGCTCACCCCGTCGGCCGCGAGCTTGGCCTCGATCGGGTCACCGGCCGCGATCGCCATCTGGGCATCCCACCGGTGGATCACCGTCTCGTGGGCCATCCGGCGGGGCCAGAAGCCGGCCTTCTTCGGTTGGGGAGCCCAGTTCCACGCGGGTGCCTCCGGGTCGAGCTCGTCGAGCAGCATGATGAGCTGGTCGAACTCCCGTTGCCACAGGTCCAGGGCAGAAACCCCCGGCGCCGGGTCTTCGAGTTGCCGGAAGGCGGACGGCTGCTCGGTGCTGCCCGAGGTGACGAAGCCGCGTACCCCGTAGTAGACCTGGGCGAGGTGGCGGACCAGATCGGTCACGGTCCAGCCGGGACAGGAGAGCACCGGTGTGTCGGGGGGAGCCTCGGCGACGGCGGCCCGGAAGGCCGGTCCTTCGACCCGCAACGCCCCGATCCAGAAGTCCTTGCTGCCATGGGGTCTGCTCATGATGTCCTCCCGTGCGACCGGTCTACCAGTGGGCGATCCGGCTGTCCCTCAGCCTAGGGTGAAGGGTGTGCCAGACGTTAGTGCCCAATTGGGCTTCGCCGTAGACCCTGCCGAGCCGGGATTGCTGGCGAGGTTCACGACGCTGGGCCTCGGGGGAACGCCGCGCCAGCTCGTCGTGGCGGAATATGCGGATGAAATCGCACAAAGTGTAAGGGAAGCCAAGCGTCAGAATCAGCCAGTGCTGATTCTGGCCGGCGGTAGCAACGTGATCATCGGCGACGCCGGCTTTCCCGGCACCGTTGTTTTGGTTCGCTCCCGAGGCTTCCGGATCGTCGCCGAAGACGAGACGACGGTGACCGTACGGGTCGAGGCCGGCGAACCCTGGGACGACCTCGTCGCCGCCACCGTAGAGGCCGGCTGGTCCGGACTGGAATGCCTCT
Source organism: Micromonospora polyrhachis (assembly GCF_014203835.1). Lineage (NCBI taxonomy): Bacteria > Bacillati > Actinomycetota > Actinomycetes > Micromonosporales > Micromonosporaceae > Micromonospora > Micromonospora polyrhachis. The sequence continues at coordinate 3,886,139 of NZ_JACHJW010000001.1, forward strand.
CCGGCATCCCCGGCTCGGCCGGGGCCACTCCGATCCAGAACGTCGGAGCGTACGGCCAGGAAGTCGCCGAGACGGTCGTCTCCGTCGAGGCGTACGACCGGGTCACCGACGAGATCGTCGAGCTGACCGCCGAGCAGTGCGGCTTCGCCTACCGGTCCAGCATCTTCCGACACAGCGACCGCTGGGCCGTGCTCACCGTCGACTTCAAACTGGTCCGCTCACCACTCTCCACCCCGATCCGCTACGCCGAACTGGCCCGCGCGCTCGGCGTCGAGGTCGGCGACCGGGTGCCGCTCGCCGACGCCCGCGCCACCGTCCGTCGGCTGCGCGCCGGCAAGGGCATGGTGCTGGACCCGAACGACCCCGACACCCGCTCGGTCGGCTCGTTCTTCACCAACCCGGTGCTCGACGACGCGGCGTACGTGGCACTGGTCGCCCGCGCCGAGGTGCTGGGAGTCGGCGAACCGCCGTCCTGGCCCGGTGCCGGGGGCGTGGTCAAGGTCAGCGCCGCCTGGCTGATCGACAAGGCCGGGTTCAGCAAGGGCTATCGGGGCGCGGGCGGAGTGGCGATCTCCTCCAAGCACACGCTCGCCCTGACCAATCGGGGCAGCGGTACGACCGAAGCACTGCTCGGGCTGGCCCGGGAGATCCGCGGCGGCGTACACGACCGGTTCGGCGTCACCCTGCACCCGGAACCGATCATGGTCAACTGCCAGATCTGACCGCTGGTTGGTCGTCGACCGTCGGCCTGTCGTTGGTGGCCGTCGGCTCGACCGGGCGGTGCCAGTCGGGTTCGGCGCGGCCCTGGGCGAGGCTGTCCTCGTACATCTGCACCTTGCGGTTGATCAGGGCCAGGCATTCGGTGAGTGCGTCGATCTGTCGGCGTACGTCCGCCCGGTGCTGGCGTAGGACGGCGAGCCGGTCCAGCTCGTTGCCCGCACCGCGCCGGACGAGTTCGGCGTAACCACGGATCGCGGGCAGTGGCATGCCGGAGGCGCGGAGCCGGGTACAGAAGACCAGCCAGTCCACGTCCTGCTCGGTGTAGACGCGGTGACCGCCGGGTCCGCGTTGTACGGGACCCGCGAAGATCTGCTCGCGCTCGTAGAAGCGCAGAGCATGCACGCTCAACCCGGTGCGCTCGGCTACCTGGCCGATGCTCAGCCCCGGTGTGATCTCAGCCATGGCGGCCAGCCTAACGGCTTGACCTAGAGTCGACTCTAGCTCCTAGGGTCTGCGCCCATGACCAACTCTCCTGTCACCCTGATCACCGGCGGCTCCAGCGGAATCGGCGCGGCAACCGCCCGGAAACTGCTGGACCAGGGGCATCGGGTAGCCGTCACCGGACGTGACCAGGGCCGGCTCGACCGGTTCGCCGAGTCGCTCGACCGACCAGCCGACCTGCTGACCTTCGCTGGCGATGCGGCCGACTACGACGCGGTGGCGTCGGCGGTCGAGGCCACCGTCAAGAAGTTCGGCCGGCTGGACACGGCCGTCGCCAATGCCGGCTTCGCCACCCACGACGACGTGGCCACCGGTGACCCGGCTGGCTGGCGCGAGATGGTGCTGACCAACGTGCTCGGGCCGGCGTTGCTGATCAGGGCGGCCCTGCCCGCCCTGAAAGAGACCCGTGGGCGGATCATCCTTGTCGGCAGCGTCGCCGGTTTCATCCACACGCCGGGCAACATCTACGGGGCGACCAAGTGGGCGGTGACCGGCCTCGCCGAGAACACCCGGCGCATGGTTACCGGCGACGGGGTCGGCGTGACCCTGATCGCGCCGGGTCGGGTGGAGACGCCATTCTGGGACGGTCTCGGCAGTTTGCCCGACGGCGCGTTGCTGACCGCCGAACACCTCGCCGACTCGATCACCTGGGCGATCAACCAGCCGAGCGGCGTCGACGTCAACACAATGGTGGTCCGGCCGATCGGGCAGCCGCGCTGACCAGCGGCTTACGCGGGCGCGACGGCGGGTCGCACCGTTGTGGCGGCGGTGGATCAGCGGGGTGCGACGGCGGACCAGTCGACGGTGATCTCGCCGAGCCGCCACCGGTTCGGTCGGTCCCGCACCGGCCAGCCAGCCACCCGTACGGCTGTGACGGCGTGCAGCCAGCGTTGACGCGGGCCGAAGGTGGCGTACGGGGCGGCGTCGCGCCAGCCGTCGTCGAGCGCCCGGAGCAGGGCATGCACTCCCTCGCCGGGTACGTTGCGGTGGATCAGTGCCTTGGGTAGCCGCTCGGCCAGGGCCGCCGGACTGTCGAGTGTGGACAGCCTGGCAGCCAGGGTCAGCGAGCGTGGGCCGGTGGCGTCGATGAGCAGCCAACTGGCCAGCCGGCCCAGCTCGTCGCAGGTGCCCTCGACGATTACCCCGTCGGGCGCGAGCGCGTCGATCATCGTCTGCCACGCCGAGGCGACCTGCGACTCGTCGTACTGGCGGAGGACGTTGAAGGTACGGACGAGGGCAGGACGGAGCCCGGCCAGCTCGAAGCCGCCCCGGGCGAAGGTCAGGCCGGGTGGGTCGGCGGCGGGCGCGGCGGCGGCGACGCGTACCGGATCGATCTCCAGCCCGACCACCCGGATGTCCGGGCGGACCGCGGCGGCCAGCCGGCCGCGCAGCTCCACGGCGGTGATCGGGGTGGCGCCGTAGCCGAGATCCACCACCAGCGGGTCGGTGGCGTCGCGTAGCAGGTCACCGCAGCGCCACGCGATCCAGTTGTCCACCCGGCGCAGCCGGTTGGGGTTGGTGGTGCCTCGGGTGACCACTCCCATCGGCCGGCGGGTGGTCACGTCAGCGCACCCGGTGCACCTTGTGCTGGGCGGCCTGGGCCAGTGGGCGGACCACCAACCGGTCCACGTTGACGTGGTGCGGCCGGGTGGCACACCAGGCCACGCAGTCCGCCACGTCCTCGGCGACCAGCGGCTCGGCGACCCCGTCGTAGACGGCCGCCGCCCGCTGCGCGTCACCGTCGAAGCGGACCAGCGAGAACTCGTCGGTCTGGACCATGCCCGGGTCGATTTCGATCACCCGGACGGGTCGCCCGCAGAGTTCCAGCCGCAGGGTGCCGGCCACCGCCGTCTGCGCGTGCTTGGCGGCCGTGTAGCCGCCACCGCCCTCGTAGACGGTGAAACCGGCGGTCGAGCTGATCACCACGATGGCGCCGGCTCCGGACGCCTCCAGGGCGGGCAGCAGTGCCTGGGTGACCCGGAGCGTGCCGAGCACGTTCACGTCGTACATCCACTGCCAGTCGCCGATCGAGCCCGACTCGACCGGGTCCAGCCCACGTGCCCCACCGGCGTTGTTGACCAGCAGGGTGACCGGGCCGGGCAGGCTGCGCGCGGTTTCGGCCAGTGCGGCCACCGACTCGTCCGAGGTCACGTCACACACCACTGCGGTCGCCGTGCCACCGGCCGAAGTGATCTCCTCGACCAGGATGTCGAGCCGGTCCTTGCGGCGGGCGGCGGCGAGCACGTGGAAACCCTCGGCTGCCAGCCGGCGGGCGGTCGCGGCACCGATCCCGCTGGAAGCGCCGGTGACGATCGCGATAGGGATCATCGGACCATTCTTTACCACCGGTTGCTGCCCCCCGGCCATCTGGCGTCGGGATGAGGTCGGTCACCTCCCGCGGACGCCCGGAAGCATGCTCATCACTCGATCGGGAAGATGACGTCCGGCTGCGAGGTTGATTCAGAACGCCGGTCGTGCGAACGGCATATCACGTGACAAGAGGAGCGGATGTGTTGGAGAAGCACACCGGCGTAGCCCGTCAGCGGGGCACCCAGCCATGGCCGACGCCCCGACGGATCGCCACGATCTCCGTACACACCTCGCCGCTGGATCAGCCCGGCACCGGGGACGCGGGGGGCATGAACGTCTACGTCGTCGAGGTCGCCCGTCGACTGGCGGATGCCGGCGTCGAGGTGGAGATCTTCACCCGGGCCACCGCGAGTGACCTGCCGCCCCTGGTGGAGATGGCCCCTGGCGTACATGTCCGGCATGTCACCGCCGGCCCGTTCGAAGGGCTGGCCAAGGAGGAGCTGCCCGGCCAGCTCTGCGCCTTCACGGCCGGGGTACTGCGGGCCGAGGCGGCCCGGCCGCCCGGCTTCTACGACCTGATCCACTCACACTACTGGCTCTCCGGGCAGGTCGGCTGGCTGGCCAAGGAACGGTGGGGGGTGCCGCTGGTGCACACCGCGCACACCCTCGCCAAGGTCAAGAACGCGCAGCTCGCCGCCGGGGACCGGCCCGAACCGAAGGCCCGGCTGATCGGCGAGGAACAGGTGGTGGCCGAGGCCGACCGGCTGGTCGCCAACACCGGCAGCGAGGCCGACGAGCTGATCAAGCACTATGGTGCCGACCCGGCCGAGGTGACAGTGGTCGAGCCGGGTGTGGACCTGGACCGGTTTACCCCACCCCCCGCCGGGGACCGGGCCGTTGCCCGGCTCGTCGCCCGCCGTCGGCTCGGGCTGCCACCCCACGGGTACGTCGTCGCGTTCGTCGGCCGGATTCAGCCGCTCAAGGCACCCGATGTGCTGCTCCGGGCCGTTGCCGCACTGCGCCGACGTGACCCACGGCTGGCGGCGGAGTTGACCGTGGCGATCGTCGGCGGCCCCAGCGGCAGTGGACTGGATCGACCCACCGCGTTGATCGAGTTGGCCGCCTCGCTGGGGATCTCGGACACCGTACGGTTCCTGCCGCCGCAGACCGGCGACGACCTGCCGGCCGTCTACCGCGCGGCGGACGTGGTGGCGGTGCCGTCGTACAACGAGTCCTTCGGGCTGGTCGCCTTGGAGGCGCAGGCGTGCGGTACTCCGGTGCTCGCCGCTGCGGTGGGTGGTCTGGTCACCGCCGTCCGGGATGGGGTCAGCGGGGTGCTCGTCGACGGCCACGATGCGGAGGACTGGGCCCGGGCGCTCGGCACCCTGCTCACCGAGCCGCGTCGCCGGGCGGAACTGTCCCGTGGGGCGGTTCGGCACGCGAGTGACTTCTCCTGGGCCCGTACCGCCTCCGGGCTGCTGACCGTCTACCGTGAGGCGGTGGCGGAGCACCGGAGCAGACTCGTGTCGAAGTTCTCCGATGGCTCGACCGTGCAGCCGGCAGGTGCCTGTTGACCGGGTCGGCGAGCAGGGGCGAGGTTGCCGGGCGGCGGGGCGAGGTTGCCGCGCTCATCGAGGCGGTCTGTGCCGACCGGGAGTTGGCGTGCGAGTCGACCGGAGAGTTCTCCTACGCGGTCACCCTGCCCGGTACGCACAAGCTGAAGACCGTCTGCAACCTGATCGTCGGTGAGCACGCGGTACGGGTCGAGGCGTTCGTCATGCGGCAGCCGGACGAGCGGCGCGAGGAGCTGTGGGCGTGGCTGCTACGCCGCAACTCCCGGATGTACGGGGTGGCGTTCTCGATCGATGGCGTCGGCGACGTCTATCTGACCGGTCGGGTCGGGCTGACCGGTTTTGGGGAGGATGAGCTGGACCGGCTGCTCGGTGCGGTCCTCACCTACGCCGACGAGTCCTTCGACTCGATGCTGGAAATCGGTTTCGGTACGGCGATCCGCCGCGAATGGGAATGGCGGGTGAAGCGTGGTGAGTCGACCGCGAACCTCGCCGCTTTCGCGCACCTCTTCGAGTCGCCGGAGCCGTCCGGTCCGGGTTTGGACGAGACCTGACGGGTAACCGACGGTAGCGGCGTGGGTGGGTCGGACCTGTTCCGATGGCCTCTGTTCCCCGCCGCCTTGCCGAGGACAGACTGTCGAGGGAGCGTGAGCAGTCATGGCCGCTCAGCGGAGCAGTTCAGGTCGCGGCGGGGCCGCCACCGCGATGAAGAATCGGACAGGTAACCGGACTCCGGACACGCCGATGATCTCGGAAACCGAGATCGGGCGGCTCAAGGTCGACGACATTCGCGGTCGACTCAAGAAGCACGGGGTTTCTGGCATTTCCGCCATGCGCAAGGACGAACTGGTCAAGACGCTCGTGAAGACGTTGCGGGCGGAGGGACGACGTACGGCGTCCGGCAAGCCGAGCCCCGGTCGGGCGGGCAAGACCGGTCCAGCGCGCGGCAGCGCCACGCGAGCGAATACCACGCGAACGAGTGCGGCGCGAACGAGTGCGGCGCGAGCGAATACCACGCGAGCGAGTGCGGCGCGAGCGAGTACGGCGCGAGCGAGTACGGCGCGAGCGAGTACGGCGAAGCCAGGGGCGGCGAAGCCGAGTGCGGCGAGGTCAGGGGCCGCGAAGCAGAGCGTGGCGAAGCCGGGTGCGGCGAAGTCGGCTGGCACCCGACGCAGCACGGCCAAGCCGACGGTGGCGAAGCAGGGCAAGGCCACGACCGGCGCGGGTGGTATCCGCCAGGGCGGGAACATGTCCAGGTCCCTGAAGTACGCCCAGGTGATCTCGTCGCCGTCCGACCGGCCGGAGCGTCCAGGGCGGAGTCTGGTGACCACGAACCATGATGTGATCCAGCGTTGGGCTCGGGCGCGCAACGCCAAACCGGCCACCATCCAGGGCACGGAGCATGACGGCCGTCCCGGTGTATTGACTTTCAACTTTCCCGGATGGCGGGAAGGTGGAAAGATTCAGCAGATCACCTGGGATGACTGGTTTAAGACATTCGATGCCCGTCGGGTCAATTTCATCTACCAGGAGCAGAAGTCCGACGGCCGGCAGAGCAACTTTTTCCGGACCGAATCCCCGGACCGGCAGGATGCTTGACCACCTGTCGGGAATGTCGGGACGTTCGGCGTGGTTGGACCAAGCATGGCTGGTCACGCACAGTGTGATCGGTAAAACATGCGCTGAAGTTGTGTCGGCAAAGGGCCGCGATCTAACGTTATTGCACGCGCCGCGCTCGTAAATGTTCGGGGGAGCAGCGGATCGATCAGATCTGCGCATCGAGCTGGGCGCATAGGGGACGGGTGGCAGACGTCGGGGGACGTTGTCACCTGTAGAACCGGCGGTGTGTGCGGGTGACGCTTACGGGGGTGAGCGTCACCCGCCGCCGTCGGGGCGTTCGTACCGCGCCCGGAGCCGTGAGTTTCGATCCCTACGCGGCCGACAGGGACGTGTCCGGTGTGACCGACCGGATCTTCGTCATCCGCCGTTCCCGGAATGGGCCGGCGAGCAGGTGCCCGCCGACGGCGAGCAGACCCATCCCGGCCGTGATCACCCAGTGCCAGTCGCCCAGGTGCTTCAGGCTGACTCCGCCGAGCGCCGGGGCGACGAATGCCGCCATCGGGAAGACCAGGTAGAAGACCGACTGGTAGCGAGCCCTGAGGGTCGGCGGCGCAAGCTCGGCGTTGATTTCCGCGTTGGGGGGTGCCGCGAGCATCGAGCCGATCGTCCAGATCGCCGAGGCGGCGAGGTAGAAGGCGAGATGGTCGGCGAAGGCCAGCGCGCCGAAGCCTGCTGCGAGGAGTCCGGTCGACACGGCCAGCACCCGGTGCTTGACGTATCCGTCGATCAGTCGGGGCACGAAGAGTTGGCCCACCACGATCAGCGCGCCGCCGAGCGCCACGACTGTCCCGTACGCCGACGGGCTGAGGCCGTCCGCCCGCATCGACAGCGGCATGATGGTCGAGGTCTGCGCGGTCATTACGGCCTGGACCAGGGTGAGCCCGACGAAGACCAGGAACGTCCGGTCGGTCAACGCGGTGCGTAGTCCGGGCCGACGCTGCCTGGCCCGGTCGGTCTTCTGGGCGGACTTCTGCGGCGTGCGATGGCGGACCAGGGTCTCCCGTACCTTCCAGGCGACGATCAGCGCGGTGGCGAGGGTCGCCGCAGCGTCCACGAGGAACAGTGCGGTGAAGCTGGCCCGGGAGAGCAGTCCGGCCAGCAGCGCCGCCGCCGCCATGCCCAGGTTGTGCGCCCAGAATTGCAGGTTGAACGCTCGGGAGCGGCGCTCGATCGGCACCACGTCGACGATCGCGGCGACGAACGCCGGGCCAGGCATGCTGTGTGCGATACCGACCAGGGTGGCGAGGACCGCGATGGTGGCGAGGCTGCTGGTGAAGGCGAGAGCGACCATGAGCGCCACCGTGGCCAGGTGGGACGCGAGCAGGGTGGCCCGGCGCCCCCAACCATCGGCCAGCACTCCACCGAGCAGGACGCCGGCCACCCCGCCGGCACCGTACGCCCCGACCACCAACCCGGCCAGCGCCGTGTCCGCGCCGCGTACCTCGGTGAGGTAGAGCGAGAGGTACAGCATCGCGAACGCGCCGGTCCGGTTGATCAACAGTCCGGACCAGAGGTACCAGAAGGTGGCCGGAAGGCCACCCGCGGTGTCGTGCAGCCAGATCCGCATGCCCCGCACGAATCCTCCAGGAAGGATTATTTACAGTCGATTTGTCGCTGATGACCGTAGGGGCGAGTGGATCTATACGCCAGTGTGTCCCTCGTCACGGGACGCTGGTGAGCCTGCTGGTCGGCGGCTGTTGGTTGGCGGCGATCTCCGGCAGCGTCGCGTCCGGGGCGGGGTGCGCCGTCAATGGCTCCTCGTCCGTCGTCGACGACTCCGGAGCCCGGGTGGTGGGAGCGAGCGGGGTGGCGGTCACCGAACGCAGAACCGCCGCCCGCCGTTCCCAGACGTGCCCGAAGGACAGGTAGCAGACGGCGGCGACGCCGGTGACCACCGCGCAGCCGAGCCAGAGAGCAGAGTTGCCGAGATGTTCGCGGGTCAGGCCGCCGAGCACCGGGGCGAACGCGCTCGCGCCCTGCCAGGAGAGGGAGAAGACGCCCTGGTAGCGACCGCGCAGCGCGGCCGGGGAGAGTTCCGCGACCAGGCTGGAGTTGGACGGGGAGCTGAGCATCTCGCCCATCGTCCAGATCAGCACGGTGCCGGCGTAGAGCCAGGCGCTGCCGGCGAAGGCGGTCAGCCCGAATCCGAGGCCGGTGATGACCGCCGCCAGCGCCAACACCTGGGGCCGGCCCCGGTCCTTGATCAACCGGGGGATGAAGAGCTGGCCGAGGACGATCAGTACGCCGTTGAGTGCGATCACCGAGCCGAAGGTGGTCGGGCTCAGGCCGTCGTCACTCATCGCGATCGGCAGCATCGAGATGTGCTGGAGGAACACCATCGCGATGAGGAAGTTGAGCAGCATGAAGCTGACGAACGCCCGGTCCCGTAGCGGGGTCAGCATGTTGCCGCTGGACTTCGTACCGGACTTCGTGGCCGTGGCCGTGGCTGCGGCCCGGCGCGGTTCGCGGACCTTGACGAAGATGATGAGCGCGGTGATCAGGATGGTGGCCGCGTCGATGGTGAAGACCAGCAGGTAATCGGCCTTGGCGGCGAGCCCGGCCAGCAGCGCGGCGCAGGCGAAGCCGACGTTGATCGCCCAGTAGTTGAGCGAGAAGGCACGCAACCGGTCCTTCTCCGGCACCACGTCGATCATCATCGCGCTGAACGCCGGCCGGGTGCCCTCGGCGAAGAAACCGAGGAGCAGCGCGGCGGCGATCACCATCGGCAGGTCCCGGGCGAAGCCGAGCGCCACCATGAGCACCGCAGCGCCGAGGTGGGCGGTGAGCAGGGTGGGGCGACGGCCCCACCGGTCGGCGAGTACCCCGCCCAGCATGGTGCCGACGGCACCTCCGACACCCCAGGCGCCCAGCGCCAGACCGGCCTGCGACTCCGAGAAGCCGCGCTCCTTGGTCAGGTACATGGCCAGGAGGATCAGGACGAACGAGCCGAGTCGGTTGATCAACGTCCCGGTCCAGAGGTACCAGAATGTCTTCGGTAACCCGCCGAAGGTCTCCGCCAACCAGCCCTGTACTGTCCGCATTGCCCTGTCCCCCGTGTGTAATGACCTACTGCTTTAAAGCGCCTTACAACCTAGTGGTGGCACTTCACGCTGGTCATGCGCTTTACCACGTGGTGGTCGTCACGACGGGTCTGCGCGTGCCCGGCCGCGCGGTCGGGCAGGATGATCCCCATGACTGCGAGCGCGAGGAGTGAGCCCGTCGCGGGCGAGGGGGCCACGGTGGGGACCCTGGTCCTGCTGCGGCACGGCGAGAGCGACTGGAATGCCAAGAACCTCTTCACCGGCTGGGTCGACGTGGACCTGACCGCCAAGGGGGAGTCCGAGGCCCGGCGCGGCGGGGAACTGCTGCGCGAGCATGGGCTGCTACCCGACGTGGTGCACACCAGCGTGCTGCGGCGGGCCATCCGTACCGCCGAGTTAGCGCTGAACGCCGCCGACCGGCACTGGATCGCCGTCCGCCGGTCGTGGCGGCTCAACGAGCGGCACTACGGCGCCCTCCAGGGCAAGAACAAGAAGCAGACCCTCGACGAGTACGGCGAGGAGCAGTTCACCCTCTGGCGCCGGTCGTACGACACGCCGCCCCCGCCGATCGCCGACGGCGACGAGTGGTCCCAGGTGGGCGACCCGCGGTATGCGCTGCTGCCGCCCGAGGTGATGCCCCGCACCGAGTGCCTCAAGGACGTCGTCGAGCGGATGCTGCCCTACTGGTACGACTCGATCGTGCCGGACATCCTCGCCGGTCGTACCGTCCTGGTGGCGGCGCACGGCAACTCGCTGCGGGCACTGGTCAAGCACCTGGACCAGATCTCCGACGAGGCGATCGCCAAGCTGAACATCCCCACCGGCATCCCGCTGCGCTACGACCTGGACGCGTCGCTGAGTCCGCTGGTCACCGGCGGCAGCTACCTCGACCCGGAGGCCGCGAAGGAGGCCGCTGCCGCGGTCGCCAACCAGGGCCGCTGACGTGTTGGAGGGCCCCTTCCTGTCGCATCTTGCCGTGGAAGGGGCCCTTCCTGACACTCAGATGGTGTCGCCGGTGACCCGGTAGACGACCTGCCGGCCCGCGTTGACGGCGTGGTCGGCGTACCGCTCGTAGAAACGGCCGAGCAGGGCGCCGTCGATGGCGGTCTCCGCCCCGTACGGCCAGTCGTCGTGCAGCAGCACCGCGAAGAGTTCCCGGTGCAGGGCGTCCATCGCGTCGTCGTCCCGGTCGAGTTCGGCCGCGAGGTCGGCGTCGGGCCTGGAGAGCACCTTGGCGATCTTCTCGGCGATCCGGTCGGCGACCTCGGCCATCTCCGTGAACACACCCCGCAGTTCGGCCGGCACCGCCGGCGAGGGGTGCCGGCGCAGTGCGGTCTTCGCCACGTGGTCGGCGAGATCACCCATCCGCTCCAGATCGGCGGCGACCTGGAGCGCCGTCACCACGGTACGCAGGTCGGAGGCGACCGGTGCCTGCCGGGCGAGCAGGTCGTAGACCCGGTCGTCCACCTGTCGGTAGAGACCGTCGACCTCGGCGTCCCGGGCGATCACCGCCTCGGCGGCGTCCCGATCCGCGGTCAGCAGCGCCTTGGTCGCCTTCCGCATCGCGGCCCGTACCGCCTCCGCCATGTCCACCAACAACTGGCTGACGATCTGTAGGTCGGCCCGGAACTCGTCGCGCATCATCACATCCTGTGGTCGTCGGGCGGCCCGCAACCCGGCAGGTGCCCTGGTTGCGGGCCAACCGTAGGGCGCTGGAGCGGCTACGAGGTAAACAGTGGTGAACGCCATCGGGCCGGATGGTGAACTCTCGCCGCCGCGCGTCCGTTTTGCCGTTGTTCGCCGGGTCGGTCGGTCAACCCTGGCCCTACGATCGCCACGTGCAATGGGAGATCGTCGCCGGTGTGGCGGGAGGCTTGGCGGTGGGACTCTCCGCTGGTCCGGTCCTGGTGCGTCGTTGGCGGCGGCCACCGCCAGCAGAACCGGCCGTCGGCCGCACCCCCGATGACGCGCGGCCGGAGGTGACTGGTCCCGCCGACCAGGTACGGCCGGCGGCGACTGGCCACCCCACCGATCACGTACGACCAGTCGAGGCCATCTCGACCGCTCAGACCGGGCCGCCCGAGGAGAGCAGTAACAGGGGAAGACCGGCGATGGCCAGCGGTCGGCAGGTCACCCTCACCAACCTGGGTCGTAAGACGATCGACGCGTTGCGGGTCGGAGTCGTGGTGCTCGACCACGACGACAGCCCGATCCTGGTCAACCCGGCCGCCCGTGCGATGGGTCTGCTCCGCGCCGGAGGCGGCCCAGGTACGGTCGCCGCGCACCCGATCGTCCGTACCCTGGCCGGCCAGGTGCGTCGCACGGGCGTGCGTCGCGAGATCGAACTCGACCTGCCCCGGGGCCGCGAGGGGGTTTCCCACGACCCGCTCGGCGTGCACCTGCGGGCGATGGGGCTGGGCGGTGGTTTCGTCGCCGTCGAGGCGTCGGACGCGACCGAGTCGCACCGGGTCGCCCGGGTACGGCGGGACTTCGTCGCCAACGTCAGCCACGAGCTGAAGACCCCGATCGGCGCGCTTCAACTGCTGGCCGAGGCCCTCCTGGACGCCACCGAGCCCGCCCTGCACGCCACCGAATCCGCCCTACTGGATGCCACCAAGCCAACTGGTGCGGATGGCGGGGAGGTGGGACCCACCCCGTCCGAGGACGTCCGGGCGGCCCGTCGGTTCGCCGAACGGATCCAGCACGAGTCGACCCGACTCGGTCGGCTGGTCAACGAACTGCTCGAACTGACCCGGCTTCAGGGGGCCGAACCACTACCCGCGCCCGACCCGGTCGCCGTTGACTGGGTGTTGGCCGAGGTGGTCGACCGGACCCGGACCACCGCCACCGCGCGCCGGATCGAGGTCACCGTCTCCGGGCAGGCCGGGCTCACCGCGTACGGCAGTGACAGCCAACTCGCCACGGCCGTGGCCAATCTGGTGGAGAACGCCATCGCCTACTCGGACGAGGGCACCACCGTCGCGGTGGTGACCCGCGGGAACGTCGAGCACATCGAGATCGCCGTCACGGACCAGGGCCCCGGTATCGCCCCGGACGACGTGGAGCGGATCTTCGAACGGTTCTACCGGGCCGACCAGGCCCGCTCCCGGACGACCGGCGGTACGGGGCTCGGGCTGGCCATCGTCAAGCACATAGCGACGAATCATGGCGGTCGAGTGGAAGTATCCAGCACTCTCGGGGGAGGATCGACGTTTACCCTGCGGCTGCCGGCACGTCCACCGGACGCCTTCCTGCCGCCAACGCCGCCTGTTGAGATCGAGACCGGTCCGGCCGAACAGAGCCAGATCTGACAGTCGATCGACCTGACCGTCAGACTCCGTTCACATCCGTTCCGGCGGAGGAAAGGAAGAACCGTTGAGCCGCGTTCTTGTGGTTGAGGATGAAGAGTCGTTCTCCGATGCCCTCTCCTACATGCTGCGCAAGGAAGGGTTCGAGGTGTCCGTCGCGGCCACCGGGCCGGAGGCACTTACCGAGTTCGACCGGACCGGCGCGGACATCGTGCTGCTCGACCTGATGCTGCCTGAGATGTCCGGTACTGAGGTGTGTCGTGAGCTTCGGCAACGGTCGCGCGTGCCGATCATCATGGTCACCGCCCGGGACAGCGAGATCGACAAGGTGGTCGGGCTGGAGATCGGAGCCGACGACTACGTCACGAAGCCGTACTCGCCGCGCGAACTGGTGGCCCGGATCCGGGCGGTACTGCGTCGGCACTCCACCGAGGCGGCCGACGCCACCCCGACCCTGGCAGCCGGCCCGGTACGGATGGACGTCGAGCGGCATGTGGTGACCGTCGACGGCAGCGTCGTACAGCTTCCGCTCAAGGAGTTCGAGCTGCTGGAGTTGCTGCTGCGCAACGCCGGCCGGGTGTTGACCCGGGGGCAGCTCATCGACCGGGTCTGGGGGGCCGACTACGTCGGCGACACCAAGACCCTCGACGTACACGTCAAGCGACTGCGTTCCAAGATCGAGCCGGAGCCGTCCGCGCCGCGCTTCATCGTCACCGTCCGGGGGCTGGGCTACAAGTTCGAGCCGTGAGCCGTGAGCCGTGAGCCGTGAGCCGGGGTGCAGGGGTGTGGTGAGCGGTGAGCCGGGGTGCGGGTGAGGTGTAGGGAAGGGCCCTTTCCCAGACGGAAAGCGATCGGAAGGGGCCTTCCCCCCTACAGCTCAGTGGTGGCGGGGTGTGGGGCTACCAGGCCCAGGCGGGCGCGTTCGGCGCAGAGATCGGCCAGTTTGGCGTACGCCGCCGCGCCGATCAGCGCCGTCAACTCCGGCCCGTACGACAGGTACATGGCCTCCGTACCGACGTGCGCCTCCGGCGACGAGGTGCACCACCAGTCGAGGTCGTGGCCGCCCGACCCCCAGCCCCGTCGGTCGAACTCGGACAGCGTCGAGACCAGCACCTTCGTGCCGTCGGGGCGCTCGGACCAGTCCTGGTCCCGGCGTACCGGCAGCTGCCAGCAGACATCCGGCTTGTATTCCAGCGGGTGTACGCCGTCGCGCAGCGCCTGGGCGTGCAGCGCGCAGCCCCCACCACCGACGAAGTCGGCGTCGTTGAGGAACACGCACGGCCCCTCCTCACCCTGGGTGGCGGTACGCCGGGCCGGGCTCTTCCCGTCGATCGTGTCCAGTTCCGTGTAGTTGCTGAACCCGCGCCGGTAGTGCTGCCAGGTCTTCGAGGTGAGCCGCTTGGCAGCGGCCCGTACCCGCTTCTCGTCGTCCGCGTCGGTGAAGAACGCACCGTGTGAGCAGCAACCGTCGGCCGCCCGGCCCGCGATGATGCCGTGGCACGCCTTCCCGAAGACGCACGTCCACCGGGACAGCAGCCAGGTCAGGTCGGCGCGGATCAGGTGCTCGCCGTCGGCCGGATCGACGAACTCGATCCACTCCCGGGGAAAGTCGAGGGCCACCTCCCGGCTCCGGGGATCCCCTGGATCCTCGACGAGTACGCGGAGCTGCTTGCGGCTGGACACCTGGTCAGCGTACGCCCGGAGGGTCCTCGGAGCCCGCTGGCTGGGGTTTCGTGGCGAGCTGTTCGCCAATCGTCGCCACGGGCGTAACCGGTCGGCGCTTCGGTCGCTCTGGTCGGTGAGGCCGGCTGGCTAGTCTGCTCGGATGCGGCTGGGTGTGCTCGACGTCGGCTCCAACACGGTCCATCTGCTGGTGGTGGAGGCCCGTCCCGGTGCTCATCCGTGGCCCGCGCACTCGGAGAAGAGCATGCCGCGCCTGGCCGAACGGATCGGGCCGGACGGGGCGTTGACCCCGGCGGGCATCGACGCCCTGGTGACCGCGGTCGCCGAGGCGAAGGCGTCGGCGGACCGGCTGGACATCGAGGACCTGGTCGCGTTCGCCACGTCGGCGGTGCGGGACGCCACCAACTCGGCGTGGGTCCTGGACCGGGTACGCGGAGAGACCGGTGTGCACCTGCGGGTGCTCTCCGGTGCGGACGAGGCGCGGATGACCTTCCTCGCGGCCCGGCGCTGGTTCGGGTGGTCGGCCGGTCGGCTGCTGGTGCTGGACATCGGCGGCGGCTCGCTGGAGGGAGCGGCGGGTATCGACGAGGACCCCGCTGTGGCACTGTCGCTGCCGCTCGGTGCCGGGCGGTTGACCCGGGAATGGCTCGGGCCGGAACCCGGCGGGGGCGCGCCGTCGGCCAAGGCCGTCGAAGACCTTCGGGAGTACGTCGACGCGGCGCTGCGGCCGATGGTGACGGAGCTGACCCGGGTCGGCTGGGACAGGCCGGTGGCCACCTCGAAGACGTTCCGCATGTTGGCCCGGTTGGCCGGGGCGGCACCTTCCGGGGCGGGACTCTGGGTCCGACGGAAGCTGACCCGGAGTGATCTGCGTCAGGTGCTCGACTTCACCCGGCACATCCCACCCGCCCGACTGGTCGAGCTGGACGGGGTGAACGCCGGTCGGGCTCCCCAACTGCTGGCTGGTGCGGTGGTGGCCGAGACCGTCATGCGCCGGCTCGGCGTGCAGTCGTTGGACATCTGCCCGTGGGCGTTGCGGGAGGGCATGATCCTGGATCGGCTGGCGCACCTCGCCGCGCCGTGACGGCGGCTGCGCTCTGTCAACCCGTGACGGCCACCACGTATGGTGGGGTCGACCTGCGCCGGGAGGATCCCTGAACGGTAGGTAGTGGCCGTTTTAGGATGATCATTCCGGTGCTGCGAGCGGATCAGAGCTACCCTGATAACCGTGACTTCTCGTGTGCCCTTCGCAGATTCCGAGGCGGCCGCAGACCACCCTCGCCGCCCCCGTATTCCCGTTCTCCTCTCCAGCTCGTCGGTGTTCCCCGAACCGACGGCGGCTGCCTTCGAGATGGCCGCCACCCTCGGCTACGACGGCGTCGAGGTCATGGTGTGGACCGACAAGGTCAGCCAGGACGCGGGCGCGCTGCGCGGACTCGCCGACCATTACGGCGTGTCGATCGGCTCGATCCACGCCCCGTGCCTGCTGGTGACGCAACGAGTCTGGAGTTCCGACCCGTGGGAGCGGCTGCGCCGGTCGGCTGTGTTGGCCGAGACGCTGGGCGCCCCCACCGTCGTCGTACATCCGCCGTTCAGCTGGCAGCGGGACTATGCCCGCACCTTCGCAGACGGGCTGAACCGGCTCACCGCCCAGCATCCGGACGTACGGTTCGCGGTGGAGAACATGTTTCCGGTCCGGATGGCGGGCCGGACGTTCGTGCCGTACCAGCCGGGCTGGGATCCGACCGACATCGGATACGACGCCTACACCCTCGACCTGTCGCACTGCGCCGCGGCGCATACCGACGCGTTCGAGCTGGCCGACCGGATGGGGGACCGGCTGACCCACATCCACCTCGGCGATGGCACCGGCGAGGGGCGGGACGAGCACCTGGTGCCCGGCCGGGGCAACCAACCCTGTGGTGAGCTGCTGGCGTCGCTTGCCGGGCGGGGCTTCACCGGGTCGGTGGCGGTCGAGGTGGCGACCCGTCGGGCGAAGAGCCGGGCGGTCCGGGAGGCAGACCTGGCGGCGGCGCTGGAGTTCGCCCGGCAGCATCTCGACGTGCCCGCGCCGGTGGCGGCCAACTGACCGCCGCCGGCGCGGGCACGAACCCGGTGTCGGTGGGTCGGGAACCCGAGTGTCAGCCGGTTGGGAACCCGGGTGTCGGAGGGTCGGGAACCGGTACTGGCCGCTAGGACAGTAGGTCGATCAACGCTCAGCCGACCGGGGTCAGCGGTGGCGGCTCGACCATGGCGGCACGCTTGCGGGCCCGATGGGCGGCCACGTGCGACCGGGTTGCACAGCGTTCCGAGCAGAAGCGACGGCAGCAGTTCGACGAGGTGTCCAGGTAGACGTTGCCGCACCGGCGGTCGGCGCAGACCCCGAACCGGGCACTGCCGTATTCGCACAGCCACACCGAGAGCCCCCACACGGCACCCGCGAGATACTCCGAGCTGACCGAGGCACCCCGGCTGGTCACGTGCATGTGCCAGTCGCTGGAATCGTGCCCGGAGATCCGGGGCTGTACGGGAAACGCCTCCAGGAGCGCGTTCAGTTCGGTCACCGCCTCGGCGTCCCGGCCCGAGGTGCCGTACTCGAAGACATCTCTGAGGCGCTTCTGCGCGCGGCGGAAGATCGCCACGTCCCGATCCGAGACTTCGTCCCGCATCCAGGCCTGTTCGTCGGTGAAGAGGGCCTTCAAGTCGTCGAGGTCGTCCAGCGGCGCGTTGACGAGGTCAACTCCGGTCCGGGCGTACGCGTCGAAGTTCACGCGTTCAACCGTAGACGACTTCCGCTGCTCCGGCTCGGTCGCGTAGCCGAGGGGAAACCAGGCGTAGCCATCGGTATCCGGACATGCGGTGCCCGCCGTCCGGCCTGATCCGGGCCTGATCCGGGAGCATCCGGCTGACCCGCTGCCCGATTCTCGACACCCGGTCCGCGTTACGCTCCCTGCATGCTGCGTTCGGTCATTCTTGCCGCTTCCCGGTCATCTCGGATGGAACGCCTTGTCGAAACGGCCCCGTACACCCGAGGCGTCGTACGCCGGTTCGTCGCCGGTACGACCAACACTGACGCGTTGAGTGTGACCCGGACTCTGGTCGATGACGGTATGACCGTAAGCCTCGACTATCTGAGCGAGGACACGGTCACCCCCGAGCAGGCGGTTGCCGCCCGGGACGAATACCTTGCCCTGCTGGCCGCCCTCGCCACTGCCGGGCAGACGCCAGCGGCCGAGGTCAGCCTGAAACTGTCCGCCCTGGGTCAGGGGTTCGACGAGCAGTTGGCCTACGAACACGCCAGGGCGATCTGTGCGGCGGCCGTCGAGGCGGGCACCACGGTCACCCTGGACATGGAGGACCACACCACCATCGACTCGACGTTGGACACCCTGGTCCGGCTGCGGCACGACTACCCGTCGACGGGGGTGGCCCTGCAGGCGTACCTGCGGCGTACCGAGTCCGACTGTCGGGAGCTGGCCACCGTTGGTTCCCGGGTACGACTGTGCAAGGGCGCCTACCGGGAGCCTGAGTCGGTGGCCTACCAGTCGATGCGGGACGTGAACAAGTCCTACGTACGGTGCATGAACATCCTCATGTCCGGCCCGGGCTACCCGATGGTGGCCACCCACGATTCCCGCCTGATCGCCATCGGCGAGGACCGGGCCCGCTGGTTCGACCGCGGGGCGGACGAGTTCGAGTTCCAGATGCTCTACGGGATTCGCCCCGACGAGCAGGCCCGGCTGGCGGCCGAGGGCTACACGGTGCGGCTCTACCTGCCGTATGGCACCGACTGGTACGGCTATCTGATGCGTCGGATCGCCGAGCGGCCCAGCAACCTGGTGTTCTTCGCCCGTGCCCTGACCATGAAGGGGTAGCGCTGGGCAGGATTAGCACCGCGTAGAGATAGCACGTAGAGATAGCACCGGGCAGGGGTAGCGCCACGAAGGAGTGCAGTGCCGCTCGGCGCGGGGGAGTCCCCCGAGAGAGCCGACGCGGGGCTCAGGGCAGCGGCCGTACCCGGGTGTTCTGGAAGGACGTGAACAACCACTTCCCGTGCTGCTTGACCGCCACGTTGGTGTTGATGGACAGTGCCTCCGCCGTGCAGGTCACGTCACCGGGCCAGAGCACACAGCCGGTACGGACGATGACGGCCAGATCCGGCTGCGGGAACCGGACCTGTTCGGTGACGGTGGTGAGTCGGGTGCCCTGCAGGTAGGTGTCGAAGTAGCGCTGCATGCCGGTGGCGATGCCGTTTCTCGTGCGCAAATGGTCCCCGCTGAAGGTGACCACGTCGGCGTCGAGGGTGTGGATGGCGGCGTACGCCGTCCCGTCTCCGCGTGCCCAGGCGTCCTCCTGCTGGTCGCGGAGCTGCCGCAGCGCGGCCAGGTCACGATCGTGACCCGCCGCCGACTCGGCGACGGTGGAACCGGCCGTCGTGATGCCTGGCGTCGTGGTGGCCGGTGTCGTGGCGGTCGCCGACGCCGCGTTGCCCGTGATGGCCAGGCCGACGACGGACACCAGGCCGACGACGGCCAGCAGGCTGCCCAGCCCGGTACGGCGCAAGTGTGCACTGTTCATCGCATCCTCCGAGGTCAACTGGTTTCTCGACGGAGGACACGGTATGGATGATGATCGCTTGCTGGCGACGCCCGAGAGGAGGATCTGGCCGTACCTCCGAGGGGGTAGCCCGGTTTGCGAGAATTGTGATTATCTACAGCAATCAGTGAGCTTTTCGCGATTTAAGGTGTTAGCGAGGTGAAAAACGTATGGTGAGGTAGTGCGTCCCGTTTCGTCAGACCGGATCTCTGCCGTGACCCGTCCCCGGCTGTCCGCCCTCCTCGTGGCCGGGGTCGTCCTGATCGGCTTCGTGACCACCCTCGTCGTCGACGATGACCGACTGCCCGTCACGCTGACCGGGGCCACCCGGGGAACGATCGCCGAGACGGTCGACATACCGGGAAACGTGACAGCGCGCGCCTCGGCCACGCTCACCGCTCCTGCCGACGGCACCCTGACCGCGTTGCGGGTCCGCGCCGGGGACACCGTCCGGGCTGGTCAGGTCCTTGCCATCATTGACTCGCCGGTCGCCCGGAAGCGGCTCGACCAGGCCCGGCAGGCGCTCGACGACGCGAAGCGGGCGAGCCGGGGGCTGCGGAACAGCGGTGACCTCCGCCGCCGGCACGGAGCAACCGACAAGGCAGCGACAGTGGCCTTCGCGGACGCCCGTCGGGCGATCGACGAGATCTCCGACCCGGAGGTACGGGCTGCCCTGCTGGCCCAGTTGGCGGCCGCACATCGGCAGTACGAGGTGGCGACAAGGGCCGCCGACGACGCGGTCCGGGCGGTCCAGCGTGGCGTCGCCGGCGTGAACTCGGCGGTCGGTGCGCTCACCGCCGCCCAACGTGTGCAGGCCCAACAGGCGTACGACCTGACGAAGGCCACCGTGGACGCGTTGACGCTGCGGGCACCGATCGACGGCGTGGTCCAGATCGGTGGCGGCGCGGCACCCAGTGCTCCCACCGACGGGCTCGCCGGCCTGCTGCGCTCGGCCGGCGCGCTGACCGGTGGGGCGAGTCTGCTGGCCGGGAGCGGAATCGGAGGAGCCGTCGCGGCCGAGGGCAGGCCGGTCGGCGGCGACGGAATGGTCGGCGGAGGCGGGACGGCCCAGGTGGGCGACCGGGTCGGCGCCGGGACCGCCATCGTGACCGTGGTCGACGTCTCGGAACTGGGCCTGATCGCAGAGATCGACGAGACCGACGTGCTTTCGGTGGCGCCCGGGATGACGGCGACGGCGGAACTGGACGCGGTGCCCGGGGCGACCTACCCGGCTCAGGTGCGCTCGGTGGACCTGCTGCCGGGCACGTCCGCGCGGGGCGGGGTCGCCTATCGGGTACGCCTCTCGCTGGCCGCCGGTCGATTCGCCGCCGGCCACGCTACCGCCGGTCGACTCGCCGACGCGAGCGATGCGCCCACCCCGCGCCCCGGCATGAGCGCCCTGATCCACCTGCGGGTCCGGGAAGCGGCCGACGCGGTGACCGTACCGTCGGCCGCCGTCCGGTCGGTCGCCGGCCGGGACGTGGTGTGGGTGGCCCGCGCCGGCCGGGCCGAGCAGGTGCCCGTGACGCTCGGGGTGCAGGGCGAGGAGCTGGTGCAGATCGTCGACGGCGTGCAACCGGGCGACCAGGTGGTGGTACGCGGTGCCGACCGCGTTCGTATCGGGCAGCAGTTGCCGTGACCGGCCGTGGAGCCGCTGCCGGGCGGCCCGGTTCCGAACCCCGACAGGCCGACCCCGCCACCTTGCCGGCGGTCGAGGCGGTGGAACTCACCCGGACGTATCGGACGGACGGCTTCTCCGTGGCCGCGCTGCGCGGCGTGTCGCTGACCATCGCGCGGGGCGACCACGTCGCGATCGTCGGACCGTCCGGTTCCGGAAAGTCGACCCTGATGCACCTGCTGGGCGGCCTGGACCGGCCCAGCGGAGGGCGGCTCGTGATCGACGGCCGGGACGTCGCCACCCTGACCCCGGCGGAGCTGGCGACGCTGCGCAACGAGACCATCGGCTTCGTCTTCCAGCAGTTCCACCTGCTCCCTCGTACGTCGTCGGTGGAGAACGTGGCGTTGCCGCTGGTCTACCGGGGGGTGGGGGCCCGCCGCCGCCGGGCGTTGGCGGTGGCGATGCTCGACCGGGTCGGGCTTGGCCATCGCCTCGACCACTGGCCCAACCAGCTCTCCGGCGGCGAGCAGCAGCGGGTGGCCATCGCTCGGGCACTGGTCACCGAACCGGCGTTGCTGCTCGCCGACGAGCCGACCGGCAATCTGGACAGCGAGACCGGACGCGCGGTGCTGGCGCTACTCGAAGAACTCAACGCCGCCTCGGGGGTGGCGGTCGTGCTGGTGACCCACGATCGGGAGGTGGCGGCCCGGGCCCGGCGGCAGATCGTCATGCGGGACGGGGTGATCGTGCCGGAGGAGCCGGTGGTGGCGGGAGCCCGACCGGGACCTGAGATAGTTGACGTCGCTCCCAGCGCGGAGCCCCGGTTCGCGTCCGGAAGCGACCCGGGGCACCCGCCCGGTGGCTCCGGTGGCGCCGCCGGAGCCACCGGGCGCCTTCCGCGCCAGTCGGTCGAACCACCCCGGGACCTGAGGTGAGATTCACCGAGGCCGGGCGGGTGGCCCGGGACGCGTTACGCGCCAACCGACTGCGCAGCGGACTCACCATGTTCGGGGTGGTCATCGGGGTGGCCGCGGTGGTGCTGCTGGTGGCGATCGGCAGTGGCACCCGCCGTGAGGTGGAGCGGCAGGTCGAGGGACTCGGATCCAATCTGCTGGTGGTGGTGCCCGGCCGACTCGACTTCGGTTCGGCCCCTGCGGCATCCCGGCTCTCGCTGGCGGACGTGGACGCGGTCTCCCGGATGGTGGGTGATCCGACGCGGGTCGCGGTGACGGTGACCTCCGGCGAGACGGTACGCGCCGGTGCCCGCTCGGCGTTCGGCACGGTGCAGGGGGTCCTGGAGACCACCCCGCGTGTCTTCGTCCGGGACGTGGCCCAGGGGGCGTACCTGTCGGCATCCGACGTGGCTGCCGCCCGGCGGGTCGTGGTGCTCGGCGCGACGGTGGCGCGTACGTTGTTCGGCGACCGGGATCCGGTCGGTCAACGGGTTACCGTGGCCGGGGCCCGGTTCCGGGTCGTCGGGGTGTTCGCCCCGATGGGTCGCAGCCTCGGGGTGGACCGGGACGGTGAGGTGCACATCCCGGTGACCGCCGCGCATCGGCTCTATGGCACGCAACGGATCGACGGGATCGCGGTACGGGCGCCGGACCGGGAACGGATTCCGGAGCTGGGCGACCGGATCGTCGAGGAGTTGTCCCGCCGCCATCCGGACACCGACTTCAGCGCGGTCTCCCAGGACCAGGTGCTCGGGGTGCTGGGCAACATCCTCGGGATGCTGACCGGAGTGCTGGCCGCCATCGCCGGCATCTCGCTCTTCGTCGGTGGGGTGGGTGTCTCCAACGTCATGTTGATGTCGGTGCGGGAACGCACCCGGGAGATCGGCCTGCGAAAGGCGGTGGGTGCCCGATCCCAGGACGTCGGTAGGCAGTTCCTGATCGAGGCGGTGCTGTTGACCACGCTCGGCGGGCTGACCGGCATGCTTCTGGGGGTGGCGGCGGCGTGGCTGCTGGCGGCCGTCTCGCCGGTCCCGGTGGCGGTCACCTGGTGGTCGCTGGCGCTGGCCTTCGGCGTGGCCACGATCGTGGGCATCGTCTTCGGTGTGGTGCCGGCTCGACGGGCTGCCCGGCTGGATCCGGTGGTCGCGTTGCGTACCGACTGAGTCGGCTCGACACCGATTGGGTCTCCTCGACCCTGTCATCCGCTATTTCGGCAGAAGCGAAGGATCATCGGATCGATCTAGATGTGCGATCGTCCAGACAATGATCAACTGTACGAAGGGATCGCGCCGGTAACAGCCGCCCCGCTACCGTACTGGTAACACGCGCGTTGACCGGCGCGGTGCGGACGCATCCCGCCGCGCGGCACGCGCCGGGGATGGGATTGGTTGGTGAGCCATGGCAGGATCACCACAGGCCGACGGCCGGCTGTCGGAGGTCAGGTTCCTGACCGTCGCCGAGGTGGCGACGCTGATGCGGGTGTCGAAGATGACCGTCTATCGCCTGGTGCACTCGGGTGAACTCACCGCGGTCCGGGTCGGGCGGTCGTTCCGAGTGCCCGAGCACGTGGTGCACGAATACCTGCGGGGTGCCTTTCAGGAGTCCGCCTGACCCGCTCGGGTGAACCATCGGAACCGAGCCACCCGAATGCCGGTGGTTGATGGAAACCTGGCGTGACAGGTGTCCATGGCACCCGCGTTGGTCCGGCACATCGGCTAGGGCTACCCTGGACCGCGACCGTTTTCCCACTCAGGTGCGTCCGACACCAGCAGGCGGGTCCGGTCCGTTGTCCAGATCGGTTTCCGGCACCACCCCCGAGGGTAGGTTCCGGTCCGACCCGCAGGTTTGTATCGAAAGGCTGTCGTATGGGCTCGGTGGTCAAGAAGCGCCGCAAGCGCATGGCTAAGAAGAAGCACCGCAAGCTGCTGCGCAAGACCCGCGTCCAGCGTCGCCGTCTCGGCAAGTAGTCCCCGGCCGGGCTCCCGCCCGAGCCGCGCGGACCACTTGCCGCCTGTCGACCCTCGGAGGCCAGGTGAGGCCCAAGTGCTGAGGTCGCGACGATCCAGGGCCGTGCTGTGCCCTCCGTCGAGGGGTCTGAGATGACCCCCGGTAGTGCCTATGGCGCTCCGGGGGTTGTCGTGGTTACCGGAATCAGTCGCTACCTCGGTGCCAACGTTGCCGCCCGCCTCGCCGCCGATCCCACGATTCGGCGCGTCGTCGGATTGGACGCCACCGATCCGCCCGCCGAGCTGGCAGGCCTGCTGGACGGCGTCGAGCGGGTACGCGCCGACACCGAGATGGCGGGCACGGTGATCGACGACCTCGCCGCCGACTCGGTGGTGCATCTCGCCCTGGTCACCGCCCCCGACCAGCGGGCTGGCGGCCGGGCGGCGATGAAGGAACAGAACGTCATCGGCACCATGCAGGTACTGGCCGCCTGCCAACGGGCACCCCGGCTACGCAAGCTGGTCATGCGTTCCTCCACGGCGGCGTACGGTGCGTCGTTCCGCGATCCCGCCATATTCACCGAGGACACCGAACCCCGTGAGGTGCCCCGGGGCGGGTTCGCCCGGGACATCCTCGACATCGAGGGCTACGTACGCGGCTTCCGTCGGCGTCGCCCGGACGTCACCGCGACGGTGCTGCGCTTCGCGCCGTTCATCGGGTCGACGGCCAACACCACGTTGACCCGCTACTTCCGGCAACCGGTCGTGCCGACCGTGCTGGGCCGGGACCCCCGGCTCCAGTTCCTGCACATCGACGACGCCCTTGAGGTGGTGCACCGGTCGGTGGTCGAGGACCATCCGGGCACCTACAACGTCGCCGGCCCCGGTGTGCTGACGCTCTCCCAGGCGATCCGCCGCGCCGGTCGAGTGGCGGTGCCCGTACTGGAACTCGGTCTCTCCGGGGCGGCCGGTCTCGCCCGGGCGCTCAACGTGGGCCGGTACGGGCTGGACCAGGTTGACCTGTTCGTGTACGGCCGGGTCGTCGACACCACCCGCCTCACCACCGAGTACGGCTTCACCCCACGATCCACCGCCGTGGCGTTCGACGACTTCATCAAGGGCCACAGCAGCGGTACGGTGCTCACCGCCGACCATCTCGCCAACGCCGAGGCGTTGATCCGCGAGGGCATCCGGCAGGTGCGGGCCGCAGCCAGGAGCGACGATGACTGACGACGGCAATCCGCCGCCGATCGGGCCGGTGGTGGCCGACCAGCCTGGCGACGTCTGGGACCGGCGGGTGGCCTCGGCGCTGGCGTTCCTGCGACGGCGGCTCTCCGGCGACTACGAGATCGACGAGTTCGGCTTCGACCCGGAGATGACCGAGAAGGTCTTCCACCCGATACTGCGTCAGCTCTACCGCGACTGGTTCCGTACCGAGATCACCGGAGTGGAGCACCTGCCGGCGGAGGGTGCGGGCCTGGTGGTGGGCAACCACTCCGGTGCCATCGCGCTGGACGCGCTGATCCTGTCGGCGGTGCTGCACGACGAGCATCCCGCTCATCGCTACCTTCGGTTGCTCGGCGCGGACCTGGTCTTCCGGCTGCCGGTGGTCTCCGAGTTGGCCCGTAAGACCGGCGGCACGATGGCGTGCACCCCGGATGCGGAGCGGCTACTGCGTCGGGGTGACCTGGTCGGGGTGTTTCCGGAGGGGTTCAAGGGCGTTGGCAAGCTCTACGCCGACCGCTACAAGCTGCAACGCTTCGGGAGGGGCGGTTTCGTCTCCGCCGCGCTGCGCACCGGCACCCCGATCATCCCGGTGGCGATCGTCGGCGCCGAGGAGATCTATCCGATGCTCGCCGACATCAAGCCCCTGGCCCGCCTGCTCAAACTGCCCTACTTCCCGGTGACCCCGACGTTCCCGTGGCTTGGGCCGCTCGGGATGGTGCCGCTGCCGAGCAAGTGGCTGATCGAGTTCTGCCCGCCGATCCCCACCGTCGATCTGATGGATTCCGCCGACGATCCGATGGTCGTGTTCAACCTGGCCGACCAGGTACGGGAGACCATCCAGCAGACGCTGCACCGGCTGCTGGAGCGCCGTCCCGACGCGTTCGGCCCGTGACCGGGCCCTAGTCACTCGTGGCTTGCGGGGTCAGCCCAGGGTGCGCAGGTCCAGCGTGTGCCAGGCGGTGGTCTCGTTGTTGCCGGTCGACCACCAGAGCACCCCGCCCCGGCAGAACACTGAACCGACCCCCTCGGCCACCACCACCGTCTGGTTACGCCGCAGGTCGTACAGGAGCAGTTGCTGGGTGTTGGTGACCGTCCGCTGTACGTCGGAGAGGGACAGCACCTCAAACCGGTCCAGCACCGCGACGTCGATCACGGAGGCGGTGGCGGCACCATCGGCGATCCGTCGCCGATCTTGGCCGTCGGGACGCATCAGATCGATCCGGGACGGTCCGTCGTTCCCGAGCACGAGCACCCGGCACCAGGTGGGGCTACAGCTGACCAACTCGGCACCGGCGTCGACGTCGACCACCTCGCGGGCGTCGAGGTTGCGTAGCCGGATCGGGCCGCTGGCCCCGCCGCCGGCGCTGGCCAGCCACGGCCAGGCCGACATCGCCCACGCGCCCGGCTCACGGCGTACCTGGACCGGGCCGCCGGCCAGCGCCACCGAGCGCACCTCGGTCACCGGCTCCGCTCCGGTGGTCACCGCTGCCGGGGACGCCTCGGGAGGTGCCGCCGCCCAGTAGAGCCGATCTTCGTGGATCACCATGTCGTACTGCGAGTTGAAGAACAACACGTCGCCGGTGTCGCGGGTGAGCCGTTGCGCCGGGTGGTTCGCGGTCAGGTCGACCGTCCACATCTCGGTCCGGGTCCGGCCGTCCTCGGTCGAGGTGGACTCTGCCCAGGCGAGCCGACTGCCGGTGGTGGTCAGGGCGCTGAACTGGGGCGTACCGGTGAGCGGCAGCCGGCGCAGCTCGTGCACCGCGCCGTCGGCGGACCGCACCACCAGGCGCAGGTGGGTGCCGCCGGGATTGGGGGCGGTGCCGACCGAGGTGCGGGCGTCGAGGAAGAGAGCGGGACTGTACGCCGGACCGTCCACCAGCCCGACCGGGAAGTCCGCCCGATGGGCGTCCGGCCAGACCTCGTCGACGCCGGCCGGTTGGGTCTGGTCGGGCGCTCGGGGGGTGGCCCGGGGCAGCGCGAGGAGGGCGATCGATGCGGCGAGGGCGGCCCCGAGCGCCACCAGTCGGCCGATCCGGTGTCGTTGCTCGGGGCGGCGCTGCTCGGGGACGGTCACTGGACGCGTCGCCGACGACGTACCGCCAGGGCCGTGGTCACCACGCCGGCCAGCAACCCGATTGCGGCTGTCGACGGTACGGCGATTCGGGCGGCCCGCCGGCCGGTACGAAAGTCGCGCACCGCCCAGCCCCGCAGCCGGGCCTCCCGGCGCAGGGCAGCGTCCGGGTTGACCGCGACGGCCCGACCGACGGCCGACAGCATCGGCAGGTCGTTGGCGGAGTCGCTGTAGGCGGCGCAGCGGTCGAGGTCGAGCCCTTCCACCTCGGCGAGCTGGGTGACCGCATCGGCCTTGGCGGGACCGTGCATCAGGTCACCGACCAGCCGACCGGTGTACGCGCCGTCGCGGATCTCGGCGACCGTCCCGATTGCGCCGGTCAACCCGAGTCGCGCGGCGATGATCCGGCCGATCTCGACCGGTGCGGCGGTGACCAGCCACACCCGCTCACCAGCGTCGAGGTGTGCCTGGGCCAGGGCCCGGGTGCCGGGCCAGATTCGGGGGGCCATCAGCTCGTCGAAGATCTCCGAGGTGAGTCGTTCGATGTCGTCGACCCGCCAACCTTCCACGAAGGCGAGTGCGGCCTCCTTGGCGTGCGACATGTCGCCGGCGTGCTCGGTGGCGAGCAGCCGGAAGCGCAGTTGCTGCCAGGCGAACCGGGCCAGGTCGCTGGAGGTGAAGTACTTGCGGGCGGCCAGGCCTCGGGCGAACCAGTAGATGGAGGCGCCCTGCATCATCGTGTTGTCGACGTCGAAGAAGGCGGCACCGTTGTCGTCCGGTGGTGCGGCTGGTGCGCTCGCCAGTCCGGTATCGGCCCAGCCGGCGGTGTGACCCTCCGCGTCCGTACTGACGGTCACCTTTCGGGTACGGGCCAACGCGCGGACCTCCCTCCACTCGATGAACGCGACGCGTCTCCAGCGAGGGTAGCCGGACCGAAGCAGTGGTAGGCAGGTTGCCGAAGAGCCGGTGGAGGCGAGAACGGTGGCGGCGAGAACGGTGGCGGCATGGCCCCAGGAAGGCCCGACCGGTGCGCGAACCTATGGGCCGATCGATCAGTCGGCCGGCCGACTGATGATGGGTTCGGTGAGTTTGCCCGGGTCGGTGTCCACCGGTGTCGACGGGGTGATTCCCGGCAGGCGGCGCGACCCAGCCGGCTCGCCGGTGACCTGCGAACCGGGCTGCGGCGTGTGCGGAGTACGACCAGTGGGCCGGGATCCCTCGCCAGCCCCTGCGGGCTGCCCGTTCTGCAACCCTCTGCCGGCCGGACAACCCGCCGGCACCGGCCCGAGGTCGTCGCTCCGCATCGCGGCGACCGAGGCGCAGCGCAGTGCGGTACGCAGGTTGTCGGTCCGCTTCCCGATCGATTCGAGCAGGGCGAGCGAGGCGCCGGTGCGGTGGCGTTCGGTGGCGCTCGTCGACTCGTCGAGCAACCTTGACACCTGGCCGCGCTGGCCGGTCAGAAAGCTGCCGATGGCGTCGAGAGCTGCCTCGTCCCGGTGCTGGAGCGCCGAGGTGGTGAGCAGCTTGACGCCCTGCCGGGTGTGTGCGTCCATGTCGTCGAGCGCGGCGGTGAAGTCGTCAGGTTTACCCCGTACCGCCTCGGCCTCGGTGAGCCTGGTCCGGGCGAAGTCGAGGAAGAGCTGCCCCCGGCTCAGGTCGGAGTTGGTCAGGGCGAGCTGGGCCCGCTCGGTGGAGCGTTTGACCGCGTAGAGCGCGTCGCCGGGAACGGCGCTGGCCGCCGCCATACCGGACAACGCGATGGCCCCGACGGCTGCCCCGATCGTGAAGGCACCCCGGGCCCGGGACTGTCGGTTGCCCAGGGTTGGCCGGAGCAGTTCCTGAGCGGGCTGTCGGACCGGTGGGGACGGCTTGGGTGGTGCCGCCACCGGTTCGGTGCTGGCGGTGACGCCGATTCCGTCCCGTTCGGCGGTCGCGATCAGCATCGCCCGCAGCCCGGTACGAAAGTCGGGGTGGACCTCGGCCGGCGGTTGGGCGGCGGATATCTGGTCGCTGAGCGACACCAACCCGGCCAGCTCCTGGTCGAAGTGGGAACGGACATGGTGGCGACGGCCGCCGTTGGCTTCGTCGAGAAGTTGCGCGAAGCGCTCGGCGCGCCGGCGGTAGAAGACGGTAGTGGTCACCGCCGGCACCTCCTCTCGCTGGTCACGGCCAAGCGGCCGGCGTCTTGCCGGCGGGCGGATGGGCGGCTCGACATCCGACCGCGACAGTCGTAGCCGGATGAGCTGCCCGGCTCGCCGGGCCCGGAGGGATGCCGAGGCAATCACCGGTCGCATCGAGAGAAACGGTTAAGGGGGTCAACTGGTTACGGTACGGCAGGCCGCGAAAACTTGAACCATTCGGGTCTTGCCAGACGACCTACCGGGTTCTCCTGCTCATCGGTACGACAGCGGACCGAGCTGTGCCTGCTCATCGTCGGGTCCGACAGCACCCGAGCTATGCCTGGAAGCCGTCGGGCAGCAGTCGGGCCAGAGCGCGGACGGCGCGGTACTGCAATGCCTTGATCGCGCCCTCGTTCTTGCCCATGGCCCGCGCCGTCTCCGCCACCGAGAAACCCTGGAGAAACCGGAGCACGATGCACTCCTGCTGCTCGGCGTTCAACTGCTTGACCGCGGTGAGCAGGGCGACGTTGGTGATGTGCTCGACGACCGCCGCCTCGGGACTGCCCTCCGGACCTCGGTCCTCGCGGTCGGCGTCGAGTACGTCCCCGGTGGTGACCTCCAGGCGGTAGCGCCCGGACTTGAAGTGGTCCGCGACGAGGTTCCGGGCGATGGTGACGAGCCATGCGCCGAGGTCTCGGCCCTGCCAGGTGAAGCTGCCGATCCGTTTCAGCGCCCGAAGGAAGGTGTCCGAGGTCAGGTCCTCGGCCAGTTGCCGGTTGCCGACCCGGAAGTAGACGAAGCGGAAGACGGTATCGACGTACCGGTCGTAGATCAGCCCGAACGCCTCCGACTCGCCCGCCTGCGCCCGTTCGACCAGTGTCCACACCTCGGTCGCTGGATCCGACGGGTCAGGGCGGCTCGGGTAGCCGGTCGGCGAGCGGTCGGGGGTGGGCGGCTGTGGTGTCGGGGAAACCGCCGGCAGGATGGCGGTCTCGGTGTTGGTGGCGTCCGGCGCGTTCGGCGGCTCGGTGGCCGTTGGGGTGTCCGCTTCGGCGGGTGGGCTCTGCCCCGGGCCGGGCTGTTGAGCCGGCATGGCGGGGCGGGTTGGCGCCGCCAACCGACCGCCACCGCTGGCCGGTTTGCCATTGCCGCCGGGTGACACCTGTCGGGCACCGGTCTCGCTGGCGTGCGGCCGGTCGCCGGTCTCGTTGGTGTGCGGCCGGCTGCGAGTGTGCCGGTCGCCTCCCACGCCGCGTACGGCGACGCTCAGCATGTCGTCCACCGACGACCGGAGCAGCGTCAGTCCGTTGGTCAGTGCGACCTGGACGTCCCGTAGGTCGCTATCGGCTGGTCCGTCGTAGCCGTAAACAGTCACTGGCCCTCCCCAACCCACATCTGCACCGGCTGGTCCGTCCCGTGGGACCCGGCGGCGGTAACGGCCCGTGGGTCCAGCCGGGCATGGCCGGCCACGGCTCGGGCGGGGTGCGCCGTTGGACGGCACACACCCTTGAGGTGCTGGTGCAGTGCGCTGACAGGCACTGGCTGCCTCCTCGGGCTGAGGGGTGTCGACTCACGGCAAAAGGGGTGAGCCGACCCGAGTGATGATAGGGCCAACGTCACCCATGCGTGGCGAGTCCGTTACAGAGAGCCAAAGTATTTCCCAGATCTGCCCAACCGGGTCGCACAGGTTGTGCGCTGTCAGGGACCCGACAGTCGTTAGGGCAGCGCTCCCACGCAGGAGAAACACCATCGACACGCCGAAATGCGACACGGCTTTGGCGTGTCGCGGGTAGGAGTGCTATGGGGCGCTTATGGCGGAACTGTGTCTGCGGCAGGGTGCGTAGCGGTGTCGACCGAGGTCACCCGCGTGAGAGGTCCTACCGTCGTCCGGGCCGACCGTGGACCACGATCGCGCCGATGGCGATCGGGAAATGCCGGCCAGGGCGAGCCCTACGGGATGAGTCCCGTCAACGGTACCGTGGAAGTTGCATAGAAGTCGAGAATCCTCGGATGGCGGTGCCAGCGTAGGCGGGACCATGCCCGCTGTGCCAGACTCAGCGACCGTGCAGGACCACACCAGCACCCCCACCCCCGATGGCGTCCCGCCCTTCGCCACCCTGGCGGATCGGGTGCGTCATGCCGCAGCCGCCCGCCCCGACCAGCCGGCACTGATCTGGCAGGGACGGTCGATTACCTGGGCCGAGCTGGACGACAGCATCGACCAGGCAGCCGACGGCCTGTCGGACGCGGTGCGTCCGGCTTCCGCCGGACTGTCGGACCGGGTGTGTCCGGCTTCCGCCGGACTGTCGGACATGGTGCCTTCTGACTTCACCGGCCATCCTCCCCGGATCGCCATCGCCCTGACGAACACCCCCGACTTCGTGGTCGCGTACCTGGCCACCCTCCGGTCCGGCTTGGTCGCCGTACCGGTGGATCCGGCGTCCAGCGCGCGCGAGTTGCGGCACGTGCTCGCCGACTCCGCGGCGGCGCTGCTCATCGGCACCGAACGGGTCCGCGACCTGGCCGCCGGTCTCGTCGGCGAGCTGCCGGCGCTGCGCGCCGTAACCGATGCGGCACCGACCGGGCCCGGCCGTCAGCCGACGCGGGACTCCCGCCCCGGCAGCGACGACCTGGCGGTACTGCTCTACACATCCGGCACCGAGGGGCGGCCGAAGGGCGCGATGCTGTCGCACCGGGCGCTACTGGCCAACCACGAGCAGATCAGCCAGATCGAGCCGGCCGTGGTCGGGCCGGACGACGTCGTTCTGCTCGCCCTGCCGCTGTTCCACGTCTATGGCCTCAACACCGGGCTGGGCTCGGTCATCTACCAGGGGGCCTGTGGCGTGCTGGTCGACCGGTTCGATCCGGACGCGACGTTGGAGATCGTCACCGGGCGGCGGGTCAGCGTGCTGGTTGGCGTACCCACGATGTACCTGGAGTGGTCGACCCGGCCCGAGCTCGAAGCGGCGATGGGTACGGTCCGGACCGCGGTGTGTGGCGCCGCGCCACTCGATCCCGCCGTCGGCGAGCGCTTCGTCGCCGCGAGTCACCGTCCGCTGCACGTGGGGTACGGCCTGACCGAGACCGCGCCGGTGCTGACCTCCACCCTGGCCAGCGGTACGACGAAACCCGGGTCGATCGGGGCCCCGCTGCCCGGTGTCGAGGTCCGCCTGGTCGGCGCCACCGGGGAACTCCTCTGGCAGGGAGACGGCACCACCGGTTCGGTCGAGGAAGACGACGGCGACGACCTCGACTTCGACCTTTCCTCGCCGGGTACCGATCCGGGCGAGATCGTGGTACGCGGCGCGAACCTCTTCTCGGGTTACTGGCCCGACGGGCGGGACGGCCCCGACTCGGCGGGCTGGTGGGCGACCGGTGACGTCGCCTACGCTGACCCGGACGGGGACCTCTTTCTGGTCGACCGGTTGGGCGAGCTGATCCTGGTGCACGGCTTCAACGTCTATCCGCGTGAGGTCGAACTGGTGCTCGACGCCCATCCGGAGGTGGTCGAGTCGGCGGTGCTGGGCCACCCGCATCCGCACAGCGGGCAAGCCGTCACGGCCTATGTCGTACGGGTCCCGGCCGGCACGGTCACCGACCAGGAGTTGCGCGCACACTGTGCGCGTAACCTGGCCCGGTTCAAGTGCCCCAGCGTCGTGGAGTTCGTCGAGGAACTACCGCACTCGTTGCTGGGCAGGGTACGCAAGACGTTGCTCCGACCGGTATCGGAGCGCGGTGCGGGAGGAGATGTGACCGATGGATGAGCCCCGGTTGACCCTGATCACCCGGCCGGGTTGCCACCTCTGTGAGGTCGCGAAGGAGGCCAT
Source organism: Micromonospora polyrhachis (assembly GCF_014203835.1). Lineage (NCBI taxonomy): Bacteria > Bacillati > Actinomycetota > Actinomycetes > Micromonosporales > Micromonosporaceae > Micromonospora > Micromonospora polyrhachis. The sequence continues at coordinate 3,919,251 of NZ_JACHJW010000001.1, forward strand.
CGACCGGGTGGTGGCGGCCACCGGTGACCGGTGGGTCGAGGTGGACGTCACCGGTGACCTCGAACTGGAGCGGGACTACGGCGACCGGCTGCCGGTCGTACTGCTCGACGGCCGGGAGCATGGCTACTGGCGGGTCGAGGAGGAGCGGCTACTGCGGGACCTGGCAGCGCCCCGACGCCCGGTGGGGTCCTGACATGACGGCCACCGGCACCCACCTGGTCTGGGACTGGAACGGCACCCTCCTCGACGACCTGCACCTGGTGGTCGACTCCACCAACCGGGTCTTCGCCAGCGTGGGCGGAACCGCGGTCACCCTGGCCGAGCACCGGGTACGGTTCCGCCGGCCGGTCGCCGACTACTACGCCGACGTGCTGGGCCGCTCGGTGACCGAGGAGGAGTTCGGCCGGCTCGACATGATCTTCCATGACGTCTACCGACTCGGGTTGACCACCTGCCAACTGGCGGCCGACGCCGACGCCGCGATCCGCTCCTGGACCGGCACCCAGTCGCTGCTGTCCATGTGGTTCCACGACGAGTTGGTCCCGACCGTCGAGACGTACGGGTTGACCGGCTCGTTCAACCGGATCGACGGATTCCGGGGCACCACCGCGGGCGACCGCAAGGCCGCCCACCTGGCCCGGCACCTGACGGAGTTGGGCATCGACGGCGGTTCCGTGGTGCTCATCGGCGACTCGCTCGACGATGCGGACGCCGCCGAGGCGGTGGGTGCCCGCTGCGTTCTCTACACCGGCGGATTCACCGACCCGGACCGGCTGCGCGCCTCCGGCCTTCCGGTGGCCGACACGCTCGCCGAGGCGGTCCGCCTGGCCGGGCCGGCGGCGCACCCGCTGGGCCCAGCCCCGCCGGTGTACCCGCCGGACCCCGCCTTGTCGTGAGATCTCGCTGGGCTCAGCCCTGTAGGTAGGCCAGCACGGCGAGCACGCGCCGATGCTGCTCCTCGTCCGGGGGGAGCTGCAACTTGGTGAAGATGTTGCGGACGTGCTTCTCCACCGCCCCGTCGCTGACCACCAGGGCACGTGCGATAGCGGTGTTGGACCTTCCCTCGGCCATCAGGCCCAGTACCTCCCGTTCCCGGGGAGTCAGCCCGCGCAGCGGGTCGTCGCGGCGTCGCCGGACGAGCAGCTGGCCGACCACCTCCGGGTCGAGGACGGTGCCGCCGTTGGCCACCCGGCGTACCGCGTCGAGGAAGTCGTCGATGGCGGCGACCCGGTCCTTGAGTAGGTAGCCGATCCCGCCCCCGGCGGTACCGCCGGTCGGCTTGACGGTGGCCAGCAGGTCGTCGGCGTACGACACCTCGACGTACTGGGAGAGGACCAGGATTGGTGTACGGGGCACCAGTCGCCGGGCCTCGACCGCTGCCCGCAGCCCCTCGTCGGTGTGTGACGGGGGCATCCGTACGTCGACGATCGACACGTCGGGTTGGTGTGCCACCACGGCCTCGACCAGGGCGGTCCCGTCACCGACGGCGGCGACCACCTCGTGGCCGTTCTCGGTCAGGAGCCGGACGATGCCTTCCCGGAGGAGGACCGCGTCGTCGGCGATTACTACGCGCATGGGACCGGTGTCTACCACCTCATCGACCCACATTCCAGCGCCGCCGGGCCGTGCCGGCTGGTGTGACCCGTTTCCCACCTGGGGCGATCCGTCCAGGGGATGATCGACATCCGGGTTGTCCGGCGGGGGACTGCCGATCAGCATGGCAGCTCGGCCCGGACCTCGGTGGGGCCGCCGGCCGGGCTGACCACACTCAGCGTGCCGCCGTTGGCGCGTACCCGATCGGCGAGGCCGGCCAGGCCGTGGCCCTTGGACACGTGTGCGCCACCCTCGCCGTCATCGGCCACCACGATCACGATCCGGCTGTTGGTACGGGTGACGGTCAGCCAGCATTCGGTGGCCCGACTGTGCTTGGCGACGTTGGTCAGCGACTCCGCCACGACGAAGTAGGCGGTGCTCTCCACCGCCGGGTCGAGGCGGCCGCCGGGGGTGCCCAACTGTGGGTCGACGGTGAGATCGATCGGGATGAGCCCGCGACCGGCCAGCGCGGCCAGGGCGCTGGGCAGGCCCCGGTCGACCAGGATCGGGGGTGCGATCCCCCGGGACAGGGATCGGAGTTCGGCGAGCGTGTCCCGGGTCTGGGTGAGTGCCTCGTCGATGGTCTGCCGGGCCAGGTCCGGGTTGGAGTTCAGTTGCTGCTGGGCCCGGCCGAGGTCCATGGCGAGTCGGACCAGTCGCTGTTGCGGGCCGTCGTGGATGTCCCGTTCGAGCTTGCGCAGCGCGGTGGCCTCGGCGGAGGCGGCGGCGCGCTTCTGTTCTTCGAGCACGATGATCCGGTTGCGCATCTCGGCGACGCCGGTGAGCAGCGTCCGGCTGAACCGGGCCCGCAGCAGGGCGCAGCCTCGGACCACGATCGGCAGGGTGAGTAGGAAGAAGATGCCGATTGCGCTGTTCAGCACGATCCGGGCACCGGCCGAGTCACCGAGACCGAGCAGTTCGGTGAGTTCGATGTTGTCCGGGTCGTACGGCAGCATCCAGTCGTACGCCCAGTAGAGCGATCCGGCGGCGGCGGCGACCCACCAGACCAGCGTGAACGCGAAGGCGATGAGTGAGGTGATCAGGTTGAGTACGCCGTGGGCCAGGTCGAGCCAGGACTGCGCGTCGGTGATCGGGGTGAAGATCCGCCGCCAAACGCTGGCCCCGGGCTCGGCGGTGCGGTAGACCGGGCGGATCCGGGGCTGGCGCAGCACCGGAGCCATCCGGAGTCGTTCGATGTCGGCCCAGACCCGCGCCATCCGGAGCGTGCCGGCGAGGATCGGTAGACCGATCACCACCACCGCCAGTCCGACACCGGCGGCGAAACCGACGACGAGTACGACGAAGCTGGCCAGCGCCAGGGGAAAGCCGAGAAGGACGTATCCGGAATCGGTCCCCAATTGGCGCAGGAGCCCTCGGCTGCCCACGTTGGTGGTGGCGGTTGCGGTGGTCATGGCATCGAGCCTAGGTTTCCGCCGGTCGTGCTCCCATCCCGGCGGCCTGCCTCTCGGTGGTAGGGCTGTCCCCACCCCGCAGAACCGGCCCGCCCTCGGGGCTGATTCCGCCCCGGGGCGTGGTCGACCGCCACACCGAAGGCTCTATCGACGCTCGGCGGTTGGTCAGAGAAGTCGGAATTGAGCAATAATCGCCAGACGGTCATCTGCCGTTACGAAAGCGATCTTGTGAATGGAGTTGCTGGTGAAGCCGTGTGGCGGTCTTACAAGATCGCGATTTGTGCACGTCTTCACAAGCGCCTACTCTGATACTCCGACGAGGCCCGTTAACACAGCCGGTTATCGACGCTGTCGGCGGGATTACCACAACGACCCGCTTGTCCGGCTGGTCGAGGATCGCACCGCACGGAGTCACATGAGTCAGCACCGCCCGACAGGCGCGCCCGGCCGCGCCAGCGTCGTACCGGCGCTCCCGGATCTTCCCGAGGCGACGGTTGCCCGGCTCCCCGAGTATCTCCGTGCCCTGCACCACCTCGCCGAGCAGGGCAACGACACCGTCTCCAGTGAGGGACTGGCCGCGGCGGCCGGCGTCAACTCCGCCAAGCTCCGCAAGGACCTCTCCCACCTCGGCTCCTACGGCACTCGGGGTGTGGGCTACGACGTCGCCCTGTTGATCGAGCAGATCGAATTCGTGCTCGGTCTCACCCAACGCCGGGCGGTCGCGCTCGTTGGCGTGGGTAACCTTGGTCACGCCCTGGCGGGATATGCCGGCTTCGCCAGTCGCGGGTTCCGCATCGTCGCGCTTCTCGACGCCGACCGCGAGCGGGTCGGCGAGGAGATCAACGGTCTGGTCGTCCGACACATCGACGACCTGCCACGGATCGCCGCCGAGGAGCCGATCGCGATCGGCGTGATCGCCACCCCCGCCACCGCCGCGCAGAGCGTCGCCGACCAGTTGGTCGCCGCCGGGGTGACGAGCATCCTCAACTTCGCCCCGTGCGTACTCTCCGTCCCCGAGGGGGTGGACGTACGCAAGGTGGACCTCGCCATCGAGTTGCAGATCCTCTCCTTCCACGAGCACCGCAAGGCCTCCCTCACCGCCCTGCCGGCCACCCCCGGACCGGGGTTGCCGTCGGTGCCGATCGGGCTCACCGGCACCGGGGCACAGGAAGCGGTCGCCACGTGAAACTGCTCGTCGTCGGCGCGTCCTACCGCGCCACCCCGGTCGCCACGCTGGAACGGCTGGCGGTTCCTCCGGGAGACCTTCCCGACATGCTGCACCGACTGGTCGCCCAGCCGTACGTGGGCGAGGCGGTAGTGGTCTCCACCTGTAACCGGGTGGAGGTCTACGCGGCCGTCTCCGGCTTCCACGGTGGCCTCGGCGACATCTGCGCGGTACTCGCCGCCCAGGCCGGCTGCGCCCCGGCGGTGCTGGCCAACCACCTCTACGTGCACTACGACGGTGCTGCGGTCGACCATGTCTTCCGGGTCGCCGCCGGGCTCGACTCGATGGTGGTCGGCGAGGCGCAGATCCTCGGCCAGCTTCGGGACGCCTACCACGTCGCCACCGCCGCCGACTCGGCCGGCCGCCTGCTGCACGAACTCATGCAACAGGCGCTGCGGGTGGGGAAGCGGGCCCATGCCGAGACAGACATCGACCGGGCCGGCCAGAGCGTCGTCACCGCCGCGCTCGACGTCGCCGCCACCCACTTCGCCGACGGGCTCGCCGGTCGTCCCGCGCTGGTGATCGGTGCCGGCGCGATGGGCGCGTTGACCGTCGCCACCCTCTCCCGGCTCGGCGTCGGCCCGCTGACCGTCACCAACCGGGGGGCCGACCGGGCCGCTCGGCTGGCCGAGTCGTACGGGGCGACGGCGATACCGTTCACCGAACTGTCCGGCGCGCTGTCCACTGTAGACATCATAGTGGCGGCCACCGCGTCCACGGAACCGGTGCTCACCCAGGAGTTGATGGCTGAGGCGGTGAGTCGACGCACCGCCCACGGCGCGGCTCCGCTGGTCGTCATCGACCTCGCACTGCCCCGCGACGTCGAGCCCGGGGTCGGCACCCTGCCCGGCGTTGCCGTCGTCGACATCGACGGGCTGGCCAGCCAACTCGCCGACAGCCCGGCCACCGCCGACACCAGCGCCGTCGCCCAGATCGTCACCAGTGAGGTGGAAACCTTCCTGGCCTGGCTGCGGGGTGCCGACGTGGCGCCGACCGTGGCCGCCCTGCGGGGTCGGGCCGACGACGTGGTCAGCGCCGAACTGCGCCGACTCCACCAACGTCGACCGGATCTGACCGACGACCAGCGGGCCGAGGTGACGCGTACCGTGCACCGGGTGGTGCAGCGGTTGCTGCACTCGCCGACCGTGCGGGTCCGGCAACTCGCCGCCGAACCCGGTGGTGACCAGTACACCGCGCTGCTGCGCGAACTGTTCGACCTTGAAGTGCCGCAGAGCGCACCGGCCGACACCGTTCCCGACCTCGGGATCGGCACCGTCTCCGGCTTTGCGCCCGGCACCGCTCCAGACCAGTCCGGAGGTGGACGATGAGAGCACTTCGGCTCGGTACCCGAGGCAGCGCATTGGCAGTGGCCCAGTCGCAGCGGGTCGCCGACGCGGTTCACGCCGCCACCGGCCGGGAGGTCGAGCTGGTGACCGTCCTCACCGCCGGTGACCAGTCCAGCGCACCCGTGCACCGGTTGGGCGTCGGGGTGTTCGTCTCGGCGCTGCGCGACGCGCTGGTCGCCCAGGAGATCGACTTCGCGGTCCACTCGTACAAGGACCTGCCCACCGCCGGTCACCCGGGTCTGCACATCGCCGCCGTGCCGCACCGGGAGGACCCGCGCGACGCACTGGTCGCCCGCGACGGCCGTACCCTGGCCGAACTGCCCCCGGGAGCCACGATCGGCACCGGGGCGCTCCGCCGGATCGCCCAACTGCACGCGCTCGGGATGCAACTGTCGGTCACCCCGATCCGAGGTAACGTCGATAGTCGGCTCGGCCGGGTGCTCGGCCCGGACGCCGACCTCGACGCGGTGGTGCTGGCCCGTGCCGGCCTGACCCGGCTCGGCCGTACCGGCGTGATCACCGAAACGCTCGATCCGATGCTGATGCTGCCCGCGCCGGCCCAAGGCGCGCTCGCGGTGGAGTGCCGGATCGACGAACCTGACCTGGTCGAGCTGCTGGCCGTACTCGACCATGCACCGACCCGGGCCGCGGTCACCGCGGAGCGGGCGATGCTGGCCACCCTGGAGGCCGGGTGCAGCGCACCGGTCGCCGCATTCGCCGAAGTCGCCGAGGGCGACGACGGCGATGAGATCTACCTGCGCGGGGCGGTGATCAGCCCGGATGGGGCTCGTGACCTCCGGCTGTCCCGCACCGGAACGCCCGCCGAAGCGGCGGAGATCGGCAAGGCACTCGCCGCCGAACTCCTCGACCTCGGCGCCGACTCGATCCTCGACCCGCACAACGACGCCGGCGCGAGGACCCAGCAGTTTGGGAGCACAGAATGACCCGCACCACCCGTAAGCCCGCAGGTCGCATCGCGTTCGTCGGGGCCGGCCCCGGCGACCCGGGCCTGCTGACCCGCCGGGCGCACGACGCCCTGGTCGAAGCGGACCAGGTGGTGTACGACCGGGGCGTACCCGAGTCGCTGCTCGACGCCATCCGCGCCCAGGCCAAGGAGGACGCGCAGTTCACGCCGGCCGAAGGCGCCCCCGGCGACGTGGCGAAGGTGCTGCTCTCGGCGGCCCGCTCCGGCCTGTCGGCCGTGCACCTGGTCGCCGGTGACCCGTTCGGCCACGACGCGGTGGTCAAGGAGGTGCAGGCGGTCGCCCGTACCGCCGCGCACTTCGAGGTGGTGCCGGGTGTCGGCCAGGCCGAGGGCGTCGCCACCTACGCCGGGGTGCCGCTGCCGGGCGTACGGACGGTGGCCGACGTCGACGACGTCGCCGGACTGGACTTCGAGGCGCTGGCCGCGGCGATCGGCCGAGGTTCGCTCGCCCTGGCGGTGGACGCCGGTGACCTCGCCGCGATCCGGGACGGCCTGCTGGCCGTCGGGGTCGACGGCTCGACCCCGGTCGGCGTGACCGGCGACGGCACCGGCGAGACGCAATACACCACCACGTCGGTCGTGGACAGCTTCGTGGCCGCCGCGCTCGGTTTCACCGGTCGCGTCGTGCTCACCCTCGGCGAGGGCGTCACCGAACGCGACAAGCTGAGCTGGTGGGAGAACCGCCCGCTGTACGGCTGGAAGGTGCTGGTGCCCCGCACCAAGGAGCAGGCCGGCGTGATGAGCGCCCGGCTGCGGGCGTACGGGGCGATCCCGTGCGAGGTGCCGACCATCGCGGTCGAGCCGCCCCGGACCCCGGCCCAGATGGAGCGGGCGGTCAAGGGCCTGGTCGACGGCCGGTACGCCTGGGTGGTCTTCACCTCGGTCAACGCCGTACGCGCGGTGTGGGAGAAGTTCGCCGAGCACGGGCTGGACGCCCGACACTTCGGCGGCGTCAAGATCGCCTGTATCGGTGAGGCTACCGCCGAGGCGGTCCGCGCCTTCGGTATCCAGCCGGAGCTGATCCCCTCCGGTGAGCAGTCCTCCGAAGGGCTGCTGGCCGAGTTCTCGCCGCACGACGAGATCCTCGACCCGGTTGGTCGGGTGCTGCTGCCACGCGCCGACATCGCGACCGAGACCCTGGCCGCCGGGCTCACCGAGCGGGGCTGGGAGGTCGACGACGTGACCGCCTACCGCACCGTACGGGCTGCCCCGCCGCCGGCCGAGATCCGCGACGCGATCAAGTCGGGCGGGTTCGACGCGGTGCTCTTCACCTCGTCCTCGACCGTACGGAACCTGGTTGGCATCGCCGGCAAGCCGCACGCCCGTACCGTGGTCGCGGTGATCGGCCCGAAGACGGCCGAGACGGCTACCGAGTTCGGTCTGCGGGTCGACGTCCAGCCAGGGCACGCGTCCGTGCCCGACCTGGTCGAGGCGCTCGCGTCGTACGCGGTGGAACTGCGGGAGAAGCTGGCGGCGATGCCGGCCAAGCAGCGCCGTGGCTCCAAGGTGCAGGGCCCGACCGCACTGCGATTCCGCTAGGAACCCTTGTTGTAGGAGGCGCATCACCATGTCCTACCCGGACATCCGACCCCGTCGGCTACGTCGTAGCCCGGCGATCCGGCGGCTGGTCGAGGAGACCCGGGTGGCGCCGGCCGAGTTGGTGCTGCCGATGTTCGTCCGGGAGGGGCTGACTGAGGCTCGGCCGGTCGCCTCCCTGCCGGGCGTCGTGCAGCACTCCCGGGACTCGCTGCGCAAGGCCGCCGTCGAGGCGGTGCAGGCCGGCGTCGGCGGCATCATGCTCTTCGGCGTACCGGAGACCCGGGACGAGACCGGCTCGGCCGGCTGCGACCCGAACGGCATTCTCAACGTGGCCATCCGGGATGTGGTCGCCGAGGTCGGCGACGCCACCGTGGTGATGAGTGACCTGTGCCTGGACGAGTTCACCTCGCACGGGCACTGCGGGCTGCTCACCCCGGACGGTGGCGTGGACAACGACGCGACGTTGGCCGCGTACGCCGAGATGGCGGTGGCCCAGGCCGCCGCCGGGGTTCATGTGGTCGGGCCCTCCGGCATGATGGACGGCCAGGTCGGCGTGGTACGCCGGGCACTGGACGCCGCCGGCCACCAGGACGTCTCCATCCTGGCGTACGCGGCGAAGTACGCCTCGGCGTTCTATGGACCGTTCCGTGACGCGGTCGAGTCGGCGTTGGAGGGCGACCGGCGCAGCTACCAGCAGGATCCGGCCAACCTCCGGGAGTCGCTGCGTGAGGTGCGGCTGGACGTCGCCGAGGGTGCCGACCTGGTGATGGTGAAGCCGGCCCTGCCCTACCTCGACGTGCTCGCCGCGGTGCGGGCCGAGGTGGACGTTCCGGTCGCCGCCTACCAGGTCTCCGGGGAATACGCGATGGTCGAGGCGGCTGCCGCGAACGGCTGGATAGACCGGGAGCGGGTCATTCTGGAGACACTGACCTCGATCCGCCGGGCCGGGGCGCAGATCATCCTCACCTACTGGGCGATCGAGGCCGCCCGCCTGCTGCGCGAGCGCTACTGACCGCCTCTGGCCCCGATGGTCGGGGACCGGCCGGTCAGCTCTGGAGCGAGCGCACGTCGCGGACCACCTCCGAGATGCCGACCGGGTCCAGGGTGGCGACGTCACCGCGAAGCCCGGTTAGATACTGGGGAAGGTCCGGTTCCTGCCAGTGGTAGCCCGGCCTGAACCCGACCTTGATCGTGACGCCGCCCGGCCAGTCCCGCAGCAGCGATTCGTGACCATCACCGAAGCGCCAGCCGCGGGCGGCCAGCGCGTACAGCCGGCGGCTCTCGACCTGGCGGCCGACGGCGGCATACAGGTCGAGGTCGGCGAGGCCGAACAGTTCCCGGCCGATCTGCGGGAACGGCTGGATGATCGCGTAGTCGGCGAAGGTCTCCGCCCAGGCCGTCCGGTCGGCGTCGAAGTGCCACGGGTGGGCCAGGCCGACCGTCGCGGCCGGTTCGAGCGTCCAGGTCTTGTCGTCGACGTCGGCGAGGCTACGGTCCTCAGCTACGCGGAACGTCGTCACCACCCGGCCCTGCTCGTCGAAGGTGGCCCACACCAGCCGGCGGGTGAGTTGCCAGTGCAGGGGGTGGTCGACGAAGAACCGCCGGAAGTCGACGCCAGTCCAGCGCCGGTTCGAGGCCATCGCCTCTTCGAGCGCCCGGGCGCGTTCCCCGGCGATGGTCTTCACGTCCTTCTTCAGCTCGGCGAACCGGCGGTGGGCGGCCGGCGCGAGGGCCGGGTCGTCCGCAGCGGCCGGCCGGGGAAGCCGGGCTAGACGCCGGCCCTGCTGCTCGGTGATCGTCGGTTGGAACTGCTCGTCGAAGCCGACGGTGAACCGCCGCGGACCGTAGTCGAGCACGATTCGGCCGTCCAGGTCGAGGCCGAGGTCGGGCACGATCCGGTCGGTGAGCTGGGCGGGTTCCAGCCCGCGCGCTGCTGCCGCGTCGTTGAGGCGCTGCTCGGCGAACCCGCGGATACCGGTGGTCTTCGCCTTTCGGGCCAGCCGGCCGAGCTGGGTGAGCGCGACGTCGGTGCCGATCGCGGCGAGCACGTCCATGCCGGTACGCACCCGCATGCTGACGTTCGCCCAGTCCGGGAAGAGCGCGACCAGCGGCGGCACCGTGTTGTCGTCGCCGAGCACGGCCAGCGCCACCATCGCCAGGTTGCTCTTCGTCGGGTAGTGCGCCGCCTGCCACTGCTCGAAGATCGCCCAGGCGAAGGTAGCGAGATCGCGCTGCTCGCCGATCGTGCGGACCTCGGCGACCCCGGGGTGCGCCTCCGCGATCCTGGAGACGGCAAGCAACTCACACAGGTGGCGAACGGCGTCGGCGGAGAGCGGGTCGCCGCCGACGCGCAGGGTCACCGGCGGCAGGGTGGCCAGGACCAGCCAGTCTGGCAGGTCGGGTACGCGCATCGGCTTGCCGTCGGCGCGGCGGGGTGGCCCGGCGAGTACCGGCGGCGTCGTGCCCGTCGCCGCTGCCGCCGGCTGCGCCAGCCCGCTGATCGCCTCCACCCGGGCCCGGGCCTCGCCGTCGAGGCTCGGCAGGGTCTCCGCGACCGCCTGCGGGTAGGCGAGCACGTGGTTGCGCAACAGCTCGGCGACGGTCTCGTTGGTGGCCTTGGCCGCCAGCACCCGCAGCGCCAGGGCGGGGTCCCGCTGGGCGGCGGTGAGCAGCGCCGGCCGGAAGTTCTTGCGCTCGATGCGGTCCACGACCAGGCCCAGTGCCTCCTCGGTCGGGATCGCGGCCAGTGCGACAACCGCCCGTTTCTGCTCTTCGGCGTTGGCGAGGTGCGGCCCGTTCCAGCGCTCGTGGTCGTCGAGCGTCTGCGCCCAGGCGGCGCCGATGCCCACGCCGCCGGCCGCGATCTGCTTCGCCCGCTCGCGCGGCGCGGCCGGCAGGGACTCCGCGACGGCCGGCAGCAGCCTCGGCTCGGCCAGCACGTGGCTGCCCAGCACGGCGGTGTACAGCGGGTTGTCCCGTTCCGCTTCCATCTCGGCGAGGATCCGCAGCGCCCGTACCGGGAAGCGGGTCAGCACCTTGGACTTCAGCACCAGTGCCGGTCGCCGCGTCTTGCCTTCGAGGGTCTCCTGGAACAGTAGCCGCAGCGCGTCGTCGGTCGGGACCTCCGCGAGCAGCCGGATCGCGTCCGCGTTGAGCCGCTCGCTGGTCTTCCAATTGTCGTCGTTGAGGTAGAACAGACTGCGGTAGGACGCGTCGTCAAGGACGGCGGGGACGGCAGCCGTGCCGACCCCGTCCAGGATGGTCCCCACCAGACCGTGGTCCTTGTACCCGACGAACTTGTTCATGATCTTGCCGCGGAGCTGATCGAGATGTTCGACCGTGCTGGCGGCGGCGAGCAGAATCCCGCTCAGGGCCCGATGGTCACCCCAACTGAAATCCTCGCCGCGATCCGGTACGCCCGGCCAGCCGGCCGTGGTTGCCGCGCAGTCCTCGTCGACCCACGCCACCTGCGTCGGCACCAGGAACGACGTCAGGATGCGGCCCACCGGCGTCGTCCGGTATCCGGCAAGGGTTTCGCAGGCCCACCGATACTCGCTGTCGGACGCGACGGCCAGCAGGCTCCGCAGCACCCGGGCCACCGCCACGAGGTCCGCGAGGTCGTCGCCGCGCCACAGCCGTTCGTAGTTCTTCTCCGGAGCCGGGTCGATCACCCACAGTGCGCCGTCGGCAACCAGCCGGCTCATCTCCCCGGTGGCCCGCACCGCGAACTCCAGTCCGAACCGGAACACCCACGCATGGACGAGCCGCCGGTCCATGTCGTAGATCGAGGGACGAACCAGCAGCGCGGCTGCCGCCGCCGCGCGCGGGTCCGGTGTGCCCTCGGAACCGCCGACTGCCCGCCAGCCGTCCAGGTGGTTCTCCCCGGCGGCGAGCAACTCCGGGTCGAGGATCACCGTCCGCTCGCGGACCCTGGCCATGCTCTTCACCACGTCCGGGTCCGCCAGCCCGGTGCGTAACTCGTCGGCTGCGTCGGCCGCAACAACGCCCTGGCCCGGCGCGGTCAGCCCGCCCCGGCGGGGACGCAGCCTCGCACGCCACAGCGTCGGCAACGTCCAGGCATGTTCGTCCGGCAACACGAACCTACGCACCAAACTTCTCCCCTGGTCGATCCTCAGCGCGCAGGGAAGGTTAGCCCATGTGCACGACAGAATCGCCCGTTACCTAATGAATCCGAACGGCCCGTCGCGGCTCGCGGGATGCCTGCCCTTACCTGACCTATGAGGTCTGCAAAAAGATCGGGAGAGGGCCGAGACGAACCGTGACGGTGGTGGTCCGGCCCGCTGCGTGTATGCCTACACACCTCTGGGCCTGCGAGGCCTCGTGCAAGACCGGCGGACCCGCGTGGTAGCCGGACCACCACCGTGACGGGCAGCATGTTGATCGTGGTCGCAGCCCGCCTGCACGGGCACACACCTCGCGAACCGGGAGCCGACGAGCTCTGACAGCGAAGACCAGCACCGTGCGGGTCGCTGGGATCGCGAACGGCTCATCGGAGGGTAGGCCACAGAGCCTCGTCATTAGGGCGCCGCGCGTTCCTGCCAGGGTCGCCACCAGCAGTAGAAGGGAGAGGAGTGCAAGTTGACAGTGTTCTGTGGCATCGACTGGTCCGAGCGACACCACGACGTCGCCCTCGTTGATGAGCACGGCCAGTTGGTTGGTAAGCGCCGCATCAGCGATGACCTGGAGGGCTTTACGACGCCGCTCGGGATGCTGGACGCCGCGGGCGACAACGGCGACGAGCCGCTCCCAGTAGCAATCGAGACTCCGCGAGGGCTGCTGGTCGCGGCTCTGTGTGCCACCAGCAGGATGGTGTACTCGATCAACCCGATGGCGGTTGTCCGCTACCGGGAGCGGCACTCGGTGTCGCGGAAGAAGTCCGACCACGTCGACGCGATGGTTCTTGCCAACATTCTGCGTATCGACGCTCACGTGCACCGGCCGCTGCCCGCTGACAGTGAGCTCGTGCAGGCTGTCGCGGTGCTCGCTCGTGCCCATCAGGACGCCACGTGGCGGCGTACCCGGGCGTCCAACGAGCTGCGGTCGCTGCTGCGAGAGTGCTTTCCCGTCTTCCTCGCCGCGTTTGCCGGCCGGAAGGGGCACCTGACCAGCCCCGAGGCCCGCGCCGTGCTAGCCATCGCTCCCACGCCGGCGGTCGCCGCTACGCTGTCCCGGGCCCGGATCGACTTGCCGCCGCCGGCTACCTCTGGGCCTTCGTCGCCGCCACCCACGCCCCACCAGCCAAGCAGCACTACCAACGCCGGCGCGACCATGGTGATCGTGATCGCCACCCAGATGCGTTCCGCAACCTGTTCAACCGCCTGCCTGCACCACTGTCTCGCGGCCGGCCAGCTCTACGACCCGGCCAAGGCGTTCATCCTGACGCAGCCCTGCACATAGCTGAGCCGCATACGGCGGCGTCTAACCTTCCAGGTGACCTCGCGCCTCCCGCCACAGCTTCTCGAACTCAGTGACCGACACAACCTGCCAGTCGATCAGCTCATCCGGTGCCAGCGGCACTTCGGCCACGACGCCGTACGTCGTCTGATACTGCTGGATACGGCCCGCGTCGAGCTCGCGCATCCACTCCTGCAGCGACGCCGCTACTATCGGCACCCGGCCGGAACCCTGCAGCTCAAGATGGCGGGTCACCCAGCCGTCATCATCCAGCTCGAGGTAGAACCAGATGTCTTCCTCATTCCAGTGCCGCCGCACAAACCGAGCCACGGATCAGATCCTTCCACCAGGATCAGGCTTGACCGCTGGGGAGATCGGAGGTCTTTTTGATCATCCCTGGCCGGACTGCTCAGTCGCTCGGGCTGGTACGACCTACCCGGCCGATCGGGACGCGCGACGTGGCCGGAACCAGTGGTGGGGGCAGGTCGCGCAGATTCGCCGCGTCCCGCCCCCACCACGGATGGATCTGGGTTACTTGTCCTCGTTGAGGATGAGCTGGCTAGTCGTCGTTCACGATGGTGCCGAAGGCCAGTGGGTCGGTCAGCCGCAACGACGGCTCACCGACGACGGTGAAGAGCAGCTTCTCGTTCACCTCGCGCTTGCGATCACCCTGGACCGTCACCGTGAAGGTGACCGAGGTCTGCCCGGCGGGCAGCGTGCGGCACTCGGCGAACCACTTGAAGTCAATGCCGGGCAGGGCGGTCACCCCCAGTGCCGTCGCGCAGAGGCGTACCGGCTGGGACAGTGGGCGCGACACCTCGACCGTGAAGACCATCGGGGTGCTGCCCTGGTCGCCCTCGACCACCGAGACGTCGGCCACCGACAGCGCCGGCCGGGAGTGGAACCGGGCCACCTGCGGATCGTGGTCGCTGGAACCCCGGGACCCGTCACCCGCATGCTCGGCTGGCCAGTCGGCGTTGACGTGGGCGGCCCGCATCTCGATCAGGTCGCCGTACAGGGGACCGTTGACGAACAGGTGGTCCAGGGTCTGTGCGTGCCCGTCGAAGACGTACGAGTAGGCCGAGGCCGGGGCGTCGGCGGCCAGGTCGTCCCAGAGGTTACGCAGGCCCGCGTCGTAGAGCGGGGCGAGCTGGTCGGACGGGGTCGGGTTGGTGGCGGTAGCAATGGGATCGTCCGGGCGGGGGAAGACGTTCAGGTCCCCGCCATACACCACCCGGGCGTGCGCGTCCGCCGCCTCGATCGCCTGCACGATCGCCGTGCCGTACGCCGCCTGCTCGCGGCGCTGCCCCACCCGGCTGTCCGGCCCGGACGAGTAGTGGTTGCTCACCGCCCAGAGGGTGAACCGGTCGGCTGAGCCGGGAGCGGCGGCCACCGAGAACCTGGCCACCTGGGGTGCCCGGGTGAAGACGTTGGAGCCGTCCACCCCGGTCGAGCGGTCCACATCCTCCGGCAGGACCGCGTTGAGGGTCTTCGGGTTCTGCACCTCGGCGTTGCTGGGCAGGCCGGCGGACCGGTACTGCACCGTCGGCGTCGCGCCGAGCACCGGGTCGGCCGCGTCGGCCGGGGCCAGCGACAGCCGGTCGGTGCGGTAGAGGAATCCCGAGGTGATACCCCGGGCGTCAGCGCCGCTGCGGTCGTACGTCGCCGCGTAGGCAGGTCCGCCCGCAGCCGCCACGGCCAGCGCCAACTCCTGGAGGGTGTCCGGCGCACCGTCGGCGTCGTTGGTGTCCCCGCAGACCAGCGTCGTCCCGGAGACCGAGCAGATGTCCTGGTCCTCGGCCTCCTGTACCAGCAGCAGATCCGGCGCGTGCAGGTCCTTGACGATCTGGTCGGCGAGCGCGGCCAACTGTGCGGCGTACTCCTCGGCACTGGCCGGGACGTAGTCGAACGGCGGACGTACCCCGGGGCATCCGCTGTTGCCGGTGAAGTCACAGCCGTCGAACGGGTCGTCGCGGTAGTCGTACAGGTTCTCCACGTTGTACGTCGCGACGGCCAGCTCGCGGTTGCGGTCGGCCGGGCGCGGCGGGTGGTTGGCGGCGGGGTCGGCCCCGGCGCCGAAGTTCGCCTGCTCGACCTGTACGCCGTACTTCTCGAACGAGTAGTAGAGCCCGCCCACCGCGTCGGCGGTGAGCTTGTCGAAGGTACGGGCCGGCGGGAGAAGCGTCGTGTTGTCCCCGGTACGACCCTTCACACCCATGCTGCCCAGCATGATCCGCTGACCGTTGCCGTCGTCGAAGAGGCGGCTCGGGTCGTTGTCCAGCGGATGGGCGTCCCGGAAGACCCGGGCGGCGTACGGATCGGCCCGGTCCAGCAGCGGATCGTCCCGGTCGACCAGCCAGATCTCCGCGTCAGCGGTGGACGCGAAGACGTTCCGGCCACTGACCGCGCCACTGCCGGCGCGGACCCGGAGCCGGGCCCCCTCGTGCCGTTCCCAGAACCGCTCGGCGGCGGCCAGGTCGGCCGGCGGCACCGTGTCGGTCACCTCGACCTCGGTGTCCACGTCGAGGCCGGTAGCGAGCCGGTTCACCAACGAGGCGCCGGAGAGCTGGGTCATGTTGTAGTACTCGGACACCCGGGCACGCAGCACCACCTCGTCACCGACTGTCGGCACGTAGCCGCCGATCAGGCTGGTGTTGGCGCCCATGAAGACGTAGATGCCGTCCGAGGTGGTCGGGTCACCGTCCCGGTCGGAGAGCCGGCTCTGCAGGAAGAACCCGTGCTGGTCGACCCCGGCCGAGGTGCGGGCCAGGGTGCGCTGGGTGATGACGCCCCGGACGTCGTAGCGGTCGCTGCTGCTGCCGTTACCCGAGGCGGGGGCCAACGGGGAACGGTCGGCCGGGCCGGACTCGGTGTCCAGGGTCTGCCCCTGCACCTCGCCGACGGTCAGCACCGTCGTCACCTGGACGGTCAGCGGACAGCTGCTGGTCGTACCGTCGGCGTCGGTCGCGGTCACGGTCACCGCGTAGGAGCCGGCGGGCAGGTCGGCGCTCGCGGTGAGCACCGCCCGCGCCGTGCCACCGACCCGGTCGGCGGGGGTGAGCGAGGTACGGGAGATCGAGCCGGTGGCGGGCGTCGGGGTCACGGCGGTGACCGCCAGGTCGACGATGGTGTCGTCCGGGTCGGTCGCGGTGACCTCGCGGGTCGCCGCGGTGCCCAGCGACGTGACCAGGGTGTCGCCGCAGATCAGGGTGGCCGGCTGGTCGACCGGACCACCGTTGTCGATCGTGTGCGTGCCCAGGCCGTCGAAGGTGTCAGCCGGCAGACCGGTCCACTGCGTTGCCGGGTCGAAGGCGTCGGTCGGGTCGGTGTCGCCGGTGGTGACCGAGGACTTCCGGCGCAGTGTGTTGTCGGCGGTGCTGGTCAACCCGCTGCCCCACTCGCTGCCCGGGTCGGTGCCCACCTGGCCGAGCGAGTCCACCAGCCGGTCGCCGGCCCGCAGTACGACAGCGTCGTCCCCGTTGAACAGGCCGGTCCCGGTGGTCTGGTCGGCTTGGGCCAGGATGGCCCCCGCCGAGGCGGAGTGTGCGAAGACGAACACGTCACCGGCGGCGACCGTGCCGGTGAGTGGAAAGTCGGTCGGGTTGGTGGACCCGTTGAAGTAGAGCTGCAACCGGTACCCGGCGGCGGCGAGGTCGATGGCGGCACCGGTGCCGTTGTACAGCTCGATGGCCTTGTTGTTGGAAGAGCCTTCGACGTACTCGGAGATGAACAGATCGGTCGGGGCGGCGCTGGCCGCGACCGGGCTCAGTCCCACGACGGTGAGACTGGCGGCGGTGACGGTGGCCAGCGCGGTGAGCGTTCGGCTCGGACGTCTGGATGACGTACGTCGCCCGGACAGCGACGAGTGGGTATGGCGACGCGGGCGCATACGGCCTCCACAGGGTACGGACAAAACCTAGAGCACGTTAAGGCGTGGCTTCAGTCGACGTCCATCCCTGGGCGGTGCCGGTGGGGCGGTGTCGGGGTCAGCGGGTGGCGCCCAGGTGGTGTACCAGGACGGCGACGTCGGCGGCGTACTCGCACCAGTCCCGATCTGGCTGGAAGCCGAGTTCGGCGTTGACCTGGATCATCGCCTCGTTGGACTGGGCGTTCCAGGTCTGCACCTCTGCCAGTTCCGGTTCGGCCGAGCGGAGTTCGAGCAGCATCCGTGCCTTGATCGCTCGGTCGATGCCGTGCCCGCGGTGCTGCCGGACGACGATCGTGTCGTACTGGTCGGCTCGGGTGGGATGCTGGGCCGGTACGACGACCTCGGTCAGGCCGGCCACCACGCCGCTGCTCTCCTCGATGGCGAGCACGATGTAGGGCTTCATGCCCCGGCGGTGCAGGCAGTCGAGGCTGTCCCGCAACCGTTCCGGGTCGACCGAACTCGGCCGGAGGTCGAGGTCACCATCGTCGACGTCGCGCAGCTCCGCCTTGGCCCGGGCGTACGCCTCGACCAGTGGGTCGGGTGGGCCGCCGGGGTAGAACTCGACCCGATATCCATCGCCGATGCCGCCGGCCATCTTTTCCAGTGCCGGCCAGTCCACGCTGGACAGCTGAAGGACGCTGCGGGTCTCCAGGAATTCCCGGTCGAAGCCGAGGGCTTCATAGAAGCTGACGGCCGGAGTGCCGCCGACCACCTCCACGCCGAGCGCGGAAAACCCCTCCTGGTAGGCCCGTCGGGCAGCGGTGGCAAGCAGTTGCCGACCCAGTCCCTGGCGTCTCACCTCGGGGTGCACCAGCACCTCGATGACCCCGATGTCCCCGAGTAGTAGGACGTGGACGTAGCCAAGGATGCGGCAGCCCACTTGTTGCGGCTCTGGTTCCTTCTCGGCGATCCAGGCGATCCGTCGGGAACCGGGCATCACCTCGACGAGGTACTCCCGTAGCGAGCTTGCCTGCCAGGGGGGATCGTCTGGAAGGTCCGCCGCCAGCGCCGCGTTGAAAGTGTGCAGCAATGACTCGATCGCGTCCGACGACGCGGTCCGAGGGTCCCACTCGCGCACCATCACCAGTACAGCTTGCCGCTAACCGGAGCCGGGCGGAAGTGCCCAGTTCTCCAAGGTGTGCGAGTGTTCACGCTAAGTGCGGCTGGCTATGCCGTACCGGTTGGCGGTATCGAACACCGACTGGGCGTATGCCCGCACGTCGTTGTAGGAGAGGATGGCGTTCCACCAGTCCCGAGCGGTGGAAAGGTCACGGCCACCGGTGCACAGATAGTTACCGGCCGCAAGCGCCGCATCGTTGATGTTGTGCGGGTCCTTCAGCCCGTCGTTGTCGGCGTCGGCACCGTTTGACTGCCAGGTGGTGGGGATGAACTGCATCGGACCGACGGCCCGGTCGTAGGTGGTGTCACCGTCCAGAAGACCACGATCGGTGTCCATGATCTTCTGGGTGCCGCCGGTGCCGGTCAGCGGCGGGCCGAAGATCTTGGGCAGCGCCTGTCCGTTGGGCTGGAGCTGGGCGTTGTTGTGTTGGCCGTGGTTGGACTCGACCGAGCCGATCGCCGCCAGCGTGGTCCAGCTCAGCCGGCACGAGGGGGTGGTCCGGGCGAGGGCCAGTTCGGCGTACCCGTACGCCTGCATCGCGATCGGCGAGACGTTGATCCGATTACCGATCTGCTGGGCCCAGCTGGCGAGCAGGTCGATGCTACGGCCGCTGGTCCCGCCGGTGGGCAGGGCACTGGGCGACCCGGTCGGACCCACCGGCCCGGGGGACAGGTCGGGGTCCAGCGGTACCGGCCACTGGGCACCAGCGTCGGTCGCGGTGGGGCTGGCCGCGATCCTGGGCGCGGAGGCGGTGGCCGGGACGAGGACCGCGCCGGCCGTGCCGGTCGCCGCGACGAGCGCGAGCAGCATGAGGGCGGGTAGGGTCAGCCGGCCGCTGGGCCGTCGGGACCAGGCGCGTACGGCCCGGCCGGTGGTGACGGCGGCCTGTCGTGGCGGCGGGATCCGGCGTACGGCATGGGCGAAGGGCACCCGGACGCGCCGACGGCGTCCACCGGCTGCCGAATCCGCAACGGGCGCTACGTCCGGAGCCGCTGCTGCCTCGGCTGGCTTGCCGTCGTTCGACTCAACGCCGGCCGACTCGGGTTCGGCCGGCTTTTCTTCGTCCGGCTTGCTGCTGTCCGGCTCTGTTTTGGCCGGCTTCGCGTCATCCGGCTCTGATTTGGCTGGCTCGGCACCAGCCGGCTTTACTTCGTCCGGCTTTACTTCGTCCGGCTTGCTGCCGGCCGGTTTCGGGTCCGCCCGCTTGGTGTCGTGCTCGGTGCTGCCAGGATCGGGATTCGCTCTGACCACTGTCGCATCGGCTGCCGGTGCGCTGGGACGCAGGTGCCGAACCTTCGGGGTCTCCTCGCCGTCCGCCACGCGTCGAGTATTACCTATTGCGGCGATGCCGTCAGGTCCGGTCGTACCCTTGTGGGCATGCCCCGGTACGAGTTCCGCTGCCGAGCCTGCGGCGACACCTTCGAAATCGAACGTCCGATGGCGCAGTCATCCGCGCCGGCAACCTGCCCGCAGGGGCATGCCGACACCGTCAAGCTGCTTTCCACGGTTGCCGTGACCGGTCGGGGCGGTGTCGGACGGGAGTCGACACCACGTGGCGGCGGTGGTTGTTGTGGTGGAGGTTGTGGCTGCTGACAGCGCGACGCCGGTCGGTCAATGGCCGTAGCGTTCCGAACACAGTGGGTTGATTCCAATTCGCTCTGTCCGCACGTCGTCACCGGTTGGCACCTTGGGTCGGGCCCGCGCGTCCGTTCTTACGATGCGTAATCGCATGGTCATGCGGCAGCATGAACGCGACTCCAGGGGCGGAGGTTCCACGCATGTCGGCACGGATCCACCTGCCGAGTGGGCTGGTGACATTTATGTTCACCGACATCGAAGGCTCCACCAGGCTGGCCCAGATGCTCGGTACGGGCTATCGCCCGGTGCTCAGCGAGCATCGGCGACTGCTCCGTGACACGTTGACCGCGACCGAGGGCACGGAGCTGCTGACCGAGGGCGACTCCTTCTTCGTCGCGTTCGACCAGGCCACCGCCGCACTCGACGCGTGTCTGGCCGCGCAGCGGGCACTGTCCAACCACGAATGGCCGACGCCGGAGGCAGCTCCCCGGGTCCGGATGGGACTGCACACCGGCCACGCCGAGCCGCTGGCCGGTGAGTACGCCAGCGCCGAGGTACACCGGGCTGCCCGGATCGCCGCCGCCGCCCACGGCGGGCAGGTGCTCTGTTCCGGTGCGACCGCCCGGCACGCCGCACCACTGCCGGCCGGTGCCACCCTGCTCGACCTCGGCCTGCACCGGCTACGTGGTTTCGACGACCGGGAACGGCTCTTCCAACTGGTCGCACCGGGCCTGGAACGACGGTTTCCCCGACCCCGTACCGCCGAGTCGGTGCCGCACAACCTGCCGATCCAGGTCACCTCGTTCGTTGGTTGGCAGGCGGAACGGATCGAACTTGCGCGGCTGGTGAACGACCACCGCCTGGTCACCGTCGTCGGTGCGGGTGGGGCCGGCAAGACCCGGCTGGCGGTCGAGCTGGCCAGCGGAGTCGTCGACACGTACCCGGATGGGGTCTGGTTCGTCGACATCGCGACGGTGACCGACCCGGGGCTGGTCGCCTTCGCGATCGCCGCCGTGCTCGGCCTGCGCCCGGAACCGGGTCGGCCGATGGCCGAAACCCTCGTGGAATACGTAGCGTCCCGGCGGATGCTCATCCTGCTGGACACCTGCGACGCGCAGCCTGCGGCATCGGCCGAGGTCGCCGCGCGGCTGCTCACCGGTGGTAGCGGGGTGCGAGTGTTGGCCACCAGCAGGGAGCCGCTCGGCCTGCCCGGGGAGGTGGTGTGGCGGATCCCGCCGCTGTCGGTGCACCCCGGACCGGGCGGTACGCCGAGTGACGCGATCGCGTTGCTGCTGGACCGTACGGCGGCGGCCCGGGGCGGCCGACGAGCCGGCCCCGCCGAGGCGGTCGACCTGCAACGGGTGGTGGCCCGCCTGGACGGGCTGCCGTTGGCGATCGAACTCGCCGCCGCCCGACTACGGGTGCTTTCCGCCAGTCAGCTCGCCGAACGGCTGGACGACGTGCTGGGCACGTTGGACGCCGGGCGGGAGGAGCCAGAGCCGCCACCGGCGGCCAATGGTCGATGGGTGGCCAATCAGCATGACACGGTCGAGCTGACCGCTGCGGCGTTCGGTGCGGTGCCCCCGCCGGACGCCCGAGCCGCCCATCGGACCGCAACCCAGCGGCACGTCACGATGGAGGCGACCGTCACCTGGTCGTACCGCACCCTGGGGCCGCGTGCCGCTCGGCTGCTGCGCTGGCTGGCGGTCTTTTCCGGGCCGGTCGATCTGGCGACGGTGGAGTGGTTGCTGAACGACGATCCACTCGACCCACTCTCGGTGCTGGTGGACAAGTCGATGCTCCAGGCCGAGCCGACCGCCTCCGGCATCACCTATCGGATGCTCGACCCGATCCGGGCCTACGCCGCCCGCCGGCTGGTCGACGCAGGTGAGGAGAAGACCGCCCGGGACCGACACGTGGCCTGGTCGCTGAATGCCGCACAACGGGCCTACCTCGGCCCGGACGAGCGGCCGGTGACGCTGTCGTTGTACGCGCTCGATCCGCTCGCCGACGAGCTGCGGGCCGCGCTGCGGTGGACGACCACCGGCGGCAGCGCCCGGTACGGGTTGCAGCTGGCCGGGGTGCTGGATCAGTGGTGGCGGGAACGTGGGCTGGCCCGGGAGGGACGGTTGTGGTTGTTCCGGCTCTACGGGCGGATCGCCGAGACCCGGGAATCGATTCCCGACGCGGAACTGGCGATGGCGTACCACATGCATTCGATGCACGCCGGGGCCGACGGCGAGTTCGCCGAGGAACTGCGCTTTTCGAAGCGGGCGGAGAGTGCCGCTCGGCAGGCGGATGATGCCGGTCTACTCGCCCGGGTGCTCGCCGGTCGCGCCTCGCCATTGATCGACATGGGGCAGCGGGTCGAGGCGGAGCGGGTCTGTCGGGAGGTCATCGACTGGGGGCGGCGCAACGACGTCTCCGGGGACGCGCTCTTCGCCGTCTACAGCCTCGCCGAGTTGCTCTGGCATCGGGGTGCGCTGGACGAGGCGGCCGAGTTGCTGGGGGCGGCCCGCCCGGTGGAGGCGGCCCGGCCGGTGGAACGGGCCCGGCGCTCGGTCGACATGCTGCTCGGCATGGTGGCGCTGGCCCGGGGGGACCTGGTGGCCGCACACGACCATCTGGTGGTCGCGTTGCGCTCCCGGATGAGCCACGGCTTCCACGGGCGGGCCTGCGACACGGTCAACGCGATCGCGGTGCGGTGTGCGGCCGGCGGTGAGCCGGTGACGGCCGCCCGGCTGTTCGGGGCGGCTGCCCGGACCCGGTCGGTGATGCACCGCAGACCGGGGGTGTTCGGTGCCTACTGGTTGGCGGAGCAGGCCAAACTTCGTACGGAGTTGGGAGACCTGACCTTCGACGCCGCCTACGCCGAGGGTATGGAGCTGAGCCTGGCCGAGGCGGCGGCCGTCGCGCTGGCGGTGGAGCATCCCGACCTGGTGCCCGGCTCCATCCGGTTCTCCGTGGTCGAGCCACCAGCTCCCCGGTCGCGGCCCTCGTCGGACGTGCCGCCTCGGG
Organism: Micromonospora polyrhachis; assembly: GCF_014203835.1. Taxonomy (NCBI): domain Bacteria; kingdom Bacillati; phylum Actinomycetota; class Actinomycetes; order Micromonosporales; family Micromonosporaceae; genus Micromonospora; species Micromonospora polyrhachis. The sequence goes on from NZ_JACHJW010000001.1 coordinate 3,942,410, forward strand.
TCGCCGAGCGGCGGGAGCACAAGGAACCACGTTGAGGCCGGACCAGCCAGGACGGGCGGCCAACTCCGACACCCGGGGAATATCCAGATCGCTCAGGCCGGTATCAGGAGGTGGGCCGGGCCGGGCCCCGGGACTTCACAAATCTCGGGGTCCGGCCCGGCGTCGGTCAGCGGACGAAGCGCGGCAGGCTCGGCGTGCTCTCGTTGTAGAGCCGGTCGAGCGTGGTCACCTGGTAGGTGTAGCGCTTGCCCGGTTCGGCGGTGGCGTCCAGGTAGGACTGTGCGCCCGTGCCGGTGGCCCGTACGGTGCCGACCAGGTGCGCGGCGTCGGCGAAGCCGCACTTGCCGGGCACGGTGATGCCGTCGAACCGGTAGACCGCGTACGAGGTGGCCTTGCCGAACGGGCCCAGCCCGTCGGCCGGCTGCTGCCAACGCAGCCGGACCCCGTCGGCCTGCCGGGTCGCCCCGGTGACGACCGGGAACAGCAGCGGCTTCGCGGCCAGGCGCGGCATGGTCGGCACGAGTGCCGGCCGGGAGTAGTGCTCGGCGGCGTAGACGTCGGTCGCGCCCAGCTTGTTCATCCGGATCTGCGTGGCGTTGAAGTGGATGTTGCCAGCCACCTCGGGGTAGTCCCGGTTGAAGGTCAGGTGCCGGGACATCTCGGCCGGGTCCTGCCAGGCGGCCGGCTGGCCGGGCTCACCGATCTTGTAGTCGGCCTGTCCGATGTAGAGCTGGACCTTGGTGCCGCGGACCACCTCGGACCACCACGGTACGAGCTTGGCGTAGTCGGCGACGGCCAGGCCGATGTTCCAGTAGACCTGCGGCACGATGTAGTCGATCCACTCCTCCTTGACCCACTTGCGGGTGTCGGCGAAGTTGGCGTCGTAGGACTGGGTGCCGTTGGTCTCCGAGCCGAGCGGGTCGGTGCCCTTGTTACGCCAGATGCCGAACGGGCTGACCCCGAACTTCACCCACGGCTTGGCGGCCTTGATCTTCTGGCCCATCTCCTGCACCAGCAGGTCGATGTTGTGCCGCCGCCAGTCCGCCTTGTTGGTGAAGTCGCCGCCGTGCTGCTCGAAGGTGGCCTGGTCGGCGAAGTCCTGCCCGGCCGCCGGGTACGGGTAGAAGTAGTCGTCGAAGTGCACGCCGTCGATGTCGTACCGGTTGACGGCGTCCATCATCGCGGTCTGCACGAACTGTCGTACCTCGGGAATGCCCGGGTTGTAGTAGAGCCGCGAGCCGGCGGCGTTGACCGGGTAGGCGACCGCCCAGTTTGGGTTCTGCCGGGCCGGGTGGCCGGGGGCGAGCTTGTCGAGGTCGGCACCGGCACCGTCCGGCATCGAGATCCGGTACGGGTTGAACCAGGCGTGGAACTCCAGGTTGCGCTTGTGTGCCTCGTCGACCAGGTAGGCCAGCGGGTCCCAGCCCGGGTCCTGGCCGCGTACCCCGGTCAGGAACTCCGACCAGGGCTCGTGCGGCGACGGCCAGAACGCGTCGGCGGTGGGGCGGACCTGCACGACCACGGCGTTGTGGTTGAGCTGCTGGGCGAGGTCGAGCCAGCCGGAGTACTCGGCCTTCTGGGTGGCGATCCGGTCCGGCGCGGTGTAGGACGCCTTGGTCGGCCAGTCGATGTTGACCACCGAGGCGATCCACATGGCCCGGAACTGCCGCTTCGGCGTGGCCGGGTCAGGCTGGCAGGTGGTGCTGTTGCTGCTCGGGTCCGGTGCCGCGGGCGCGGGGGCGGCGCTCGCGGGCGTGGCGGCGACGAGCGCGCCGAGGAGCGCTACGGCCACCCCGGCGGCTCTGAGCCGATTTGCCTTCATGCGGTGTGTCCCTTCATTGGGGCTCCCGGTCAGGGTTGGGCGCGGCGGGCCGGCTGGACCGGAGGTCGACCCCGGGCTGCCGGGCCGACTCGGCAAGATTCGCCGTTCGGCAACCATCGCTCAGAAGGAAATTTTCATAGAGTTCGGTGGAACGCAAGCCCTCCTCGGTGTGACCCGGCCGGCTGAACGCGGCTTGCGACACGGGTACGGACTATGGTGTGCACGTGCAGGCGCGAGCGGGGGCGGAGCGGGACGAGAAGTGATCCACTTTCCGGTCGTACGCAAGGGGCCCCTACGCGCGTTGAGCCTGCGGCTCTTCGCGGCGCTCGTCCTGGTGCTGGTCATCGTCGGGGTCGTCTACCTCGACCGAGACGGCTATCGGGACGTCAACGAAGACGGCATGACCCTGCTCGACTGCTTCTACTACGCCGTGGTCACGCTCTCGACCACCGGGTACGGCGACATCACCCCGGTGTCGGACAGCGCCCGATGGGTGAACGTCCTGATAGTTACCCCCGCCCGGGTGCTCTTCCTGATCATCCTGGTCGGCACCACCCTGGAAGTCCTGACCGAGCAGTACCGCACCAGCCTGCGCACGACGCGGTGGAGGAGGAACGTGAAGGACCACGTCATCGTCTGCGGCTACGGGACCAAGGGCCGCAGCGCCATCTCCGCCCTGCTGGAGACAGGCTTCGACAAGTCACGCATCATCGTGGTCGAGCGCAACCCCACCGTCGTACGACAGGCCACCTCGGCTGGGCTGGTCGCGATCGAAGGATCAGCCACCCGGTCGGCGGTGCTCGACGAGGCCCATGTCCGCAACGCCAAGGCGGTGATTATCGCGGCGGACTCCGACGACGCGTCCGTGCTGGTCACGTTGACCGTACGGCAGCTCACCGTCGGGCAGGTCCGGATCATCGCCGCCGTACGGGAGGCGGAGAACGCGCCACTGCTCAAGCAGAGCGGGGCGCACCACGTCATCGTCTCCTCGGCGACCGCCGGTCGACTGTTGGGGCTGTCCACCTCGGCACCGCCGCTCATCGACGTCGTCGAGGACCTGCTCTCCCCCGGCCAGGGCATGGCGCTGGCCATGCGCTCGGCCAACCGGGACGAGGTCGGCCGCTCCCCCCGGGAGTTGGAGACCCTGGTCATCGCCCTGGTTCGGCGCGGCAAGGTGGTCTCGCTGGCCGATCCGGGCGGTGGGGCGATCGAGACCGGCGACATGCTGGTCTACGTCCGCGACGACCGTTCACCCGCCCCGGCCGCCAGCTGATCCACCCCTGCCGAGTTGACCAAGAGGTTTGCGTCCGGTCCGAGCAGGGACCATGACGCAAACCTCTTGATCAACGCTGCGGTTCGGAGTTAGTTGATCGTCCAGGTGTCGCCGGAATGCAGCAACTCGGTGAGCAGTTCTTCCGGCGTACCGGTGGCCTCGGCCTTGGCGGTCTCCACCTGCTCCTGCACCACCTCGTCGTAGGAGGGGCGTTCGACCTGCCGGAACACGCCGATCGGGGTGTTCCGCAGGTCGAGGTCGGGTAGCCGGGACAGGGCGAAGGCGTACGCCGGGTCGGCCACCGCCGCGTCGTGGGTGAGGATCTCGTCGGGTGACACCGAGGCGGTCTCGCGGACCGCCAGGCCGAACCCGCCCGGTGGGTGCACCACGCAGAACTGCCCGTCCTTGCCGAAGGTTATCGGCTGGCCGTGCTCCAGGCGGATCAGGTAGTCGTCCCGGGTCGCCGGCTCCTTGAGCTGGTCGAAGGCACCGTCGTTGAAGATGTTGCAGTTCTGGTAGATCTCCACGAACGCCGAGCCCTTGTGCTCGGCCGCCGCCCGCAGCACCGACTGGAGGTGCTTACGGTCCGAGTCGACGGTGCGGGCCACGAAGGTGGCCTCCGCGCCCAACGCCAACGACAACGGGTTGAACGGGGCGTCCGCCGAACCGACCGGAGTCGACTTGGTGATCTTCCCGACCTCGGAGGTGGGGGAGTACTGGCCCTTGGTCAGCCCGTAGATCCGGTTGTTGAAGAGCAGGATCTTCAGGTTGACGTTACGACGCAACGCGTGGATCAGGTGGTTGCCACCGATCGACAGCGCGTCGCCGTCACCGGTCACCACCCAGACCGACAGGTCCGGCCGGGACACCGACAGCCCGGTGGCGATGGCCGGCGCGCGGCCGTGGATCGAGTGCATCCCGTACGTGTTCATGTAGTACGGGAAGCGCGACGAGCAACCAATTCCGGAGACGAAGGTGATCCGCTCGCGGGGGATGCCCAACTCCGGCAGGAACGACTGCACCGCGGCGAGGATCGCGTAGTCACCGCAGCCGGGGCACCAGCGCACCTCCTGGTCGGACTTGAAGTCCTTGGTGGTGAGCTTGACAGCGACAGGCTCAGGCATTCTTCACGACCTCCTCCAGCATCGTCTCCAGCTCGGTGGCGGTGAACGGCAGACCACGGACCTGGTTGTAGCCGACCGCGTCGACCAGGTAACGGGCCCGGATCACCTGAGCCAGCTGGCCGAGGTTCATCTCCGGGATCACCACCCGGTCGTACGACCCCAGCACGTCACCGAGGTTGGCCGGCAGCGGCGAGAGATGCCGCAGATGGGCCTGGGCGATCGCCGAGCCCCGCTGCCGCAGCGCCCGGCAGGCCGCACCGATCGGTCCGTAGGTCGAGCCCCAACCGAGCACCAGGACACGGGCGTCACCGTCCGGGTCCTCCACCTCGACGTCCGGCACCGGGATCGACTCGATCCGGGCGGCCCGGGTCCGCACCATGAAGTCGTGGTTGGCCGGGTCGTACGAGATGTCGCCGGTCTTGTCGGCCTTCTCCAGGCCACCGATGCGGTGCTCCAGCCCCGGCGTGCCGGGAATGGCCCACGGCCGGGCCAGGGTGACCGGATCGCGCAGGTAGGGCAGGAACGTCTTGCCGTCCTCGCCGTTGGGCTCGGTGGCGAACTCGACCGTCAGCTCGGGCAGGGAGGCCACGTCGGGCAGCAGCCACGGCTCGGAACCGTTGGCCACGTAGTTGTCCGACAGCAGGATCACCGGCGTGCGGTAGGTCAGCGCGATCCGGGCAGCTTCCAGTGCCGCGTAGAAGCAGTCGGCCGGTGACCTCGGGGCGATGACCGCGATCGGTGCCTCACCGTGCCGGCCGAAGAGCGCCATGTTGAGGTCGGCCTGCTCGGTCTTGGTGGGCATGCCGGTCGACGGTCCGGCCCGTTGCACGTCCACGATGACCAGCGGCAGTTCGAGCGCCACCGCCAGGGAGATGGTCTCGCCCTTGAGCGCGACGCCGGGGCCGCTGGTGGTGGTCACGCCGAGCGCGCCACCGTACGACGCGCCCAGGGCCGCCCCGACGGCGGCGATCTCGTCCTCGGCCTGGACGGTGGTGATGCCGAACCGCTTGTGCTTGCTCAGCTCGTGCAGGATGTCCGAGGCAGGGGTGATCGGGTAGGCACCCAGGAACACCGGCAGCTTCGACCGTACGCCGGCCGCGACCAGCCCCAGGGAGAGGGCCGCGTTACCGGTGATGTTGCGGTAGGTGCCGGTCTGCATCCGAGCTGGCTTGACCTCGTAGCGCACCGCGAAGTCCTCGGTGGTCTCACCGAAGTTCCAGCCGGCCTTGAAGGCGGCGGTGTTCGCCGCGACCAGTTCCGGCCGCTTGGCGAACTTGCGTTCCAGGAACCGGATCGTGGAGGCGTACGGCCGGGAGTACATCCAGGAGAGCAGGCCGAGGGCGAACATGTTCTTGGCCCGCTCGGCGTCCTTCTTGGAGATGGCGTGTTCGGCCAACGCGCCCACGGTCATCGAGGTCAACGCGACCGGATGCACCGCGTAACCGTCGAGTGAGCCGTCGTCCAGGGGACTGACCTGGTAGCCGACCTTGGCCAGGTTGCGCTTGGTGAACTCGTCGGTGTTGACGATGATGTCCGCGCCTCGGGGCAGGTCGACCAGGTTGGCCTTCAGCGCCGCCGGGTTCATCGCCACCAGCACGTTGGGCGAGTCACCGGGGGTGAGAATGTCGTAGTCGGCGAAGTGCACCTGGAAGCTGGACACTCCGGGTAGGGTGCCGGCGGGGGCCCGGATCTCCGCCGGGAAGTTCGGCAGGGTCGAGATGTCGTTGCCGAGTTGGGCGGTTTCCGAGGTGAATCGGTCCCCGGTCAGCTGCATACCATCACCGGAGTCGCCTGCGAACCGGATGACCACCCGATCCAATTGCCGGACCTGCTTGGTCACAGTCGCACCTCGCTCCGCTCGGCTCCGCCCCGGTGGGGGAGCCCGACGGTGACCTCGCGTTGCTCGGTCACATGACCTCCTTGAGCACTGGCGGCGGCGGGGTGACGCGCTCGCGGCCCGCTCTGCCCTTCACCCCAGAGCCTACGTCGGATCCTTAGGTAATCCTTCCCCCAGGTCCGCCGTGTGGGAAGCAAGAATCGATGCATTTGTCGGTTATCTAGCATGTGATCCCGCTGGTGTCGTAACTCAGATCACCACCATGGGCCGATTGATCGACCGGATACGGTGGCTTTCACCGTACGGGCGTACGGCACGAGCCGACCGCGATCCGGCTGTGCGTGGCGGCCGTGGATCCGACTACGCGTGGCGGCCCACGGCCAGTGCCGGGCGGGTAGGCTGCCGCCCATGGATGGGTATCTGGGGTCATACGCGACACTCGGGATCCTCCTTCTGGTCAGCGTCGTGTTCTTCGTCGTCGCGTTCGGCGCGAACCGGCTGCTCCAGCCGGCCCGGCCCGCCGAGCCACCGGGTAAGCGGGCGACCTACGAATGCGGGCTCGACCCGGTCGGTGGCGACTGGGCGCAGATGCAGATCCGCTACTACGTCTACGCGTACCTCTACGTGCTCTTCGCCGTGGAGTCCGTCTTTCTCTTCCCCTGGGCGGTGGTCTTCGATCGGCCCGGATTCGGTCTGGTGACCGTGGCCGAGATGGGGATCTTCGTTGCGGTGCTCGCGCTGGGCATCCTCTACGCGTGGCGCAAGAACATCCTCCGCTGGACCGACTGAACCCGTACTCGACAAGATCGATGGGCTCGACTGCGGTTGGCAAGATCGATGTAGGGTTCGATCGATGTGTGCGCGATGGGTCAGTGAACTGACCGGCGCAGCGGCTGCGGATGGGAGTACCCCTTGACCTTCAAACATCGAGTACGCACGGCCGCCCTCCTCGGAGTCGTGGCCGTGACCGCCCTTCCCGCCACCTCTGTCGCAGCCCGGGACGTGGCACCAGCGTCCCTGGCTGGCGATGCCGCGTCAGTGGAGGTGGTGACCGCAGCTGCCGACCGGGTTCTGCGGGTCTACAACAACAACATCGAGAACCTGGTGACGAACAACTCGGACGGGACGTGCACCCGCATCTCCGGTCCGGACCACCTCACCTCGATGCTGGTGGACGACGCCGGAAAGACCGGGACCACCGGCGTGGCGGCCCCCGACATCCTGATCGTGCAGCAGGTGCGGGGCACCGGGCAGGCTGAGGCGTACGCGGACCAACTGGCGGCCAAGTTCGGCTATCCGGCGGGCACCTACGGGGCGATCGTGGCGTGGAGCGACCCGGAGCCCTGGGGGAGTTCGCACCATTGCAGTTCCCAGGCGCTCGGCGACCTGAAGAAGAAGCAGACCAACGCGATCATCTACAACACCCGGACGCTCAGCCTGGCCGCCGGCGACATCTCGAAATACTGGAGTGCCGGCTGGTTGAAGCCCGGGACGGCCTACAACAACGGGGCCGGATGCACGCTCTACAAGCCGCCGAACAGCGACCCGGACAGCACCGACTACTACAAGTGGAAGCGGACCAGTGCCATCGCGGCACGGTTCACCATCAAGGCGACCGGCACCACGGTGTTCGCCGCGACCATGCACCTGCCGCAGGAGAACCGGCAGAACGCCTGCGCCGGCGCTGGTTACACCGGCATCGCGAACACCGGAATCCACATCGGGGCGGACGCCACCAGCCTGATGAACGCCTCGACGATCCGGGTGGTGGGGATCGACGCGAACCGTACCGGGATCGCGGCCAGCACGCTGAGCGGCTTCGGCATGACCGGCTACGGCACGGCGGCGACGCACGGCTCAAGCAAGATCGATTACTTGTTCATCAAGGGCAGCGTGCAGCCGTCGAGCGTCGGGCACACCGTCACCGGCACCAAGTCGAACCACCGGGCCCTGTACGGCTTCATCACCTACTGACGCCACACCGGTGTGGTCCGGGGCCGGATCTGGACCCGGGCCACACCGGCCGGCGTCGGGGACGGTACGACTACACGGTTGCCATCACGTTCAGAATCCAGTCCCGGCTGTCCGGCACGGTGGCCCAGTAGTCACCGTTGCCCGCGCACGACGAGTCGCCCCAGGAGAGGACGCCCACCTGGTAGCGCAGGCCGTCCACGAGCTTGAACAGCGGCCCGCCGGAGTCGCCGAAGCACACGTTGCCGTTCGCGCCCAGCGTGCGGATGGCCCGGCCGCCGTACAAGTCCAGCTGCCCGTTGATGTGGGTCACCCCCTGGGTCGCCCGCCGCACGATGGGGGCCGGTGTGCAGGACAGGCAGGTACGACCCCAGCCGAAGGCGTACGTGGTGGCTCCCACCGTCGTCGTTGCGGTCGGCAGCCGCACCGACTCGGCGTTCGCCGATCGGTTGAGCTTCAGCATGGCGATGTCGTGGTTGGCGCGCACCCGGGAGGTGGCGACCTGGACGACCCCGCCCCCCGTGTACCAGTGGATACTCTTGACCCGGACGCTGATGCGACTGTCGGCGATCCGGGTGCTGCCGGAGTAGAGGCAGTGCCGGGCGGTGAGAATCCAGTAGTTGCTCACAATGGATCCCGTGCACTGGTAGCCGCCGTCGATCAGCACGGCGGCGAGACCGTCGGCGTCGGTCTGGTTCTCACCCCCGACGATCGGGGCGGGAGCCGCCGCTGCGGGTGCGCCCGCCAGGGGAATGGTCACCAGGAGCGCGGCGAGCACGGCCGCGAGGCGGGCGATGCGCCCACCCCCGGTGCGGTTGCTCCTCGCTGACGTGTCGAACACCGTCGTCAACCAGTTCATCGACCCTCCATCGATCAAATAGATTTTGAAGATTTTCGATTGAACTGATCGTGGCGGACAACCCGGTTTACGGCGCGATCCCAAAAAGATCGAAGAGTGTCGACAGGTCCTGCCGCTACGGCCGCGACTGATCTTCCACATGCCGGGAAGGCGGCTGACCAGGCTTGGCCGACGCGCGCAGGAAACCAGCCCCGTGCCACAATCGGCTCTCAGGGTCGATCACGCCCCCGTCCGTAGACGACGTAGAGGGCGCTCCATGACCGAGAATTCCCCCAAATCGCGTTCCCGTTGGTCTCCGTGGAGCCTGCACGGCGACGGCCGGTCCGTCCGCCCGGGTGACGTGGTGCATCCCGACGAGCGGCTCTCCTGGCCCCGTACCCTCGGCATCGGTGTGCAGCACGTCGTGGCGATGTTCGGTGCCACCTTCACCGTGCCGCTGATCACCGGCTTCCCGCCGGCGACCACGCTCTTCTTCTCCGGGCTCGGCACCCTGTTGTTCCTGGTGATCACCGGCAACCGGCTGCCGTCGTACCTCGGCTCGTCGTTCGCCTTCATCGCCCCGGTGCTGGCCGCCAAGGCCGGCGGGGACATCGGCCCGGCGCTCGGGGGGATCGTCGTCGCCGGCATCGCGCTGGCCCTCGTCGGGTTGGTGGTGCAACTCGCCGGATCGCGCTGGATCGACGCGCTGATGCCACCGGTGGTCACCGGCGCGATCGTCGCGCTGATCGGTCTCAACCTCGCCCCGGTCGCCTGGGACGGCGACGGCAGCGGCACCGGCGTCAAGGCCCAGCCGCTGATCGCGGTCGTGACACTGGCGGCGATCCTGCTCACCACCGTGGTCTTCCGGGGCTTCCTGGCCCGGCTCTCCATCCTGCTCGGGGTGGCCGTCGGCTGGGCGCTCACCGCCGCCCTCGGCAAGCTGGACCCGGCCGCGGTCACCACCCTGCGTGAGGCGGCCTGGATCGGGCTGCCGGAGTTCCACACTCCCGAGTTCAGCATGCGCGCCGTCATCCTGGTGATCCCGGTGATCCTGGTGCTGATCGCCGAGAACGCCGGGCACGTCAAGGCGGTGGCCGCGATGACCGGCCGCAACCTGGACAAGGACATGGGACGGGCGTTCATGGGCGACGGCCTGGCCACCATCCTCGCCGGCTCCGCCGGTGGCTCCGGCACCACGACGTACGCCGAGAACATCGGCGTGATGGCGGCGACCCGGGTCTACTCCACCGCCGCGTACTGGGTGGCCGGGTTGGCTGCCGTGCTGCTCGGGTTGAGCCCGAAGTTCGGCGCGCTGATCCTCACCGTGCCGGCCGGGGTGCTCGGCGGTGCCACCACCGCGCTGTACGGCCTGATCGCCATCCTCGGTGCGCGGATCTGGATCGAGAACCGGGTGGACTTCCACGACCCGGTCAACCTGATGACCGCCGCCATCGCGGTGATCATCGGCGCGGCCAACTACACCCTCACCGCCGGGGACCTGTCGTTCAACGGCATCGCGCTGGGAACCGCCGCCGCTCTGCTCGCCTACCACGGCATGCGGCTGATCGCCCGCCTGCGTGGCACCACCCCGGCCACCCGCCAGGGGCCCGACGCCGAACTCTGAACCGCTGCCGCTCCGGACGGGGCCCGTCACCGCTCAGGTGCGGGCCCCGCTGCCATGCGGCGTCGACCAGGCGCAGATACGGGTCCGGCTGCCATGCGGCGTCGACCAGGCGCAGGTACGGGTCGGTTCAGGCGAGGGCCCGGCGGGACAGCGCGGGAGGCCGGACCCCCTGGATCGAGGCGACCATGTCGAGCACTCGACGGGTTGGTCGTACCTGGTGGGCCCGGAACACCCGCGCGCCGAGCCAGGCCGAGACGGCGGTCGCGGCGAGAGTTCCCTCCAGTCGTTGGTCCACCGGCAGGTCGAGGGTCTCGCCGACGAAGTCCTTGTTCGACAGTGCCACCAGCACCGGCCAACCGGTGGCGGTCAACTCACCCAACCGGCGCGTGATTTCCAGCGAGTGTCGGGTGTTCTTGCCGAAGTCGTGCGCCGGGTCGATCAGGATCCCGTCGGGACGTACGCCGAGCGCCACCGCGCGGTCGGCCAGTCCGGTGACCGTCGTGACGACATCGGCCACGACGTCGTCGAAGGCGGTCCGATGCGGCCGAGTACGGGGGGTGAGCCCACCCGCGTGCGAACAGACCAGCCCAGCGCCGGTCTCGGCGGCGACCTGGGCGAGGGCCGGGTCGGCCCCGGCCCAGGTGTCGTTGAGCAGGTCCGCCCCGGCGGCCACCGCCTCGACGGCGACCTCGGCCCGCCAGGTGTCGATGGAGATCACCACGTCCGGGAATGCGGCCCGTACGGCGGCGATGGTGCCCACCGTCCGGCGGATCTCCTCGGCGATGTCCACCTCGGCGCCCGGCCCGGCCTTGACACCGCCGATGTCGACGATGTCGGCCCCCTCGGTGACGGCCTGATCGACCGCGCGTAACGCGGCGTCCTCGGCAAACGTCGCGCCCCGATCGAAGAACGAATCCGGCGTACGGTTCACGATCGCCATCACCGCCAGCTCACCCGGCGCGAACGTACGCCCACCGAGTCGTAGCGCTCCCGCCATCTGTGCCTCCTCGTCCCGCCGCTTCGCGGGTCGACGCTAACCCTGCCGTACCGCCGTAACGAGCAAGGGCCGGGACGGCCGCGTGGCGGGGTCGCCCGGTACCCGGCCGGCGTGCCACGATCGGCCCCATGGATCAGCTACTGCTCCTCCTGGTCGTGGCGTTGACGGTCGCGGCGGTGGTCTTCGGCGTCACGGTGTTGGTAACCGGCGGTGACTCGGGGCTGGTGCCGGCCGAGCCAGACGGCCGGGCGGTGCCGCTGCCCGGTGGTCGGCCGCTGGTGGAGGACGACGTGTCCGATGTCCGTTTCGACACCACGTTCCGGGGGTACCGGATGGCCCAGGTCGATCAGGCGTTGCGCCGGGCGGCCTACGACATCGGCTACAAGGACGAGCTGATTGGTGTGCTGGAGGCGGAGGTCATCGCGTTGCGTGAGGGACGTACCGCCGATGCCGACGTGCTGCGGCAGGCGCGGGAGGCCGCGCTCGCCCCGGCCGGGGCGGCGACTCGCCAGCCGAGCGAACCGGCCCGATCCGCGGACCAGCCGAGCGAATCGACCCGATCCGCGGACCAGCCGGCCGTGTTGGGCCCGGCCGAGGACGGACCGCGTGACGTGCCGCCGGCGACCGGGGGACTGCCGACGATCGGTCGGCTGCCGCAGATGGGACGGCAACCCGAGTCCGCTGCCGGCGGCCAGACCGTCGGAGACTCCGCTACAGCCGAGGACTCGGCGGCGGTGGAGGTCGCGCAGGATCGGCAACGCACGCAGGAGCGGGAGGGCGCAGAACCGCAGGACGTCGCGCGGCAACCGGAGACCAAGCAGCAGCCGGCGACCGGACCGGTCGAGCGGGCCGACGGATCGGTGGCGGAGCCGGACCCGACCGCGACCCGGTCGGAGCGGGCGTGAACCGACCGGCGGATGACGACCGGGGTCCGGTCGGGCCGGACGACGACCCGGGTCGGACCGAGGCGGATGGTGCGGAGGGGCTCCGTTCGGCAGCCCAGCCCGGTGCCGGCGAGGTAACCGCCACGGTCATCGTCCACGCGCCGGCCGATCGGGTGTTCGCCGCCTTCACCGCCTGGGAGCGCCAGTCGGACTGGATCCCGTTCACCCGGGTACGGGTGGTCGACGGCGACGGCGGTGAGGGCAGCCTGGTGGAGGCGGTCACCGCGATCGGACCGGTGGTGGTACGTGACGAGATGCGGGTGGTCCGGCTGGATGTCCCGTACGAGGTTCGAGTCGTCCACTGTGGTCAGATACTCCGCGGGCCGGGCGTACTGCGCTGCACCCAGATGGACCGGAACCGTACCCAGGTGGTGTGGCACGAGTGGTTCCACCTGCCCGGGGGCGCGGCCGGCCGGATGGCCTGGCCAGTGCTGTGGCCCGGTTCCAAGTTCGGCCTGACCCAGGCGTTGAAGAGATTCGCCCGACTGGTGGAGCAGGGAGCCCTGCCCTGAGCTGTACCGCCCTGAGCTGTGTCGCCGTGAGCCGTCCCGGCCGGACCTGTGCCGTGCCCTGACCGTCCGGGGCGTACGCCTCGCCATCGGCCAACCCGGCGGACACCGCCGCCGGTCGGCCGCCTACCGTTGGTGACGTGACTGACCTGGTGATCGGAGCCGACGGGCGGGCCCGCTGCGGGTGGGGGGCGAGCACGCCGGACTACGCGACCTACCACGACGAGGAGTGGGGCCAGCCGGTACGCGGTGACGACGCGCTCTACGAGCGGCTGACCCTGGAGGCCTTCCAGTCCGGCCTCTCCTGGCTCACCATCCTGCGCAAACGGCCGGCGTTCCGGGCGGCGTTCGACCAGTTCGACATCGCCACCGTCGCCGGGTACGGCCCGGCGGAGGTGACCCGGCTCATGGGTGACGTCGGTATCGTCCGGAATCGGGCCAAGATCGAGGCGGCGATCGCCAATGCCCGGGCCGCGCTGGAGCTGCCGGACGGCCTGGCCGCCCTGCTCTGGTCGTACGCGCCCGAGTCCCGACCGGCCCGACCCGGATCCGGGGCTGACGTGCCCGCCCTCACGCCGGAGTCGACCGCCCTGGCCAAGGCGCTGAAGAAGCGCGGCTTCCGGTTCGTCGGCCCGACCACCGCGTACGCGTTGATGCAGGCCACCGGGATGGTCGACGATCACCTCGCCGGTTGCCACGTGATCCGTGCCGCCGCACAACCCGTGATGGGATAGAGAAATGACCGAGTCAATCAGCCGGATCGGCACATGGGCCGTGCTCCTGCCGACCGGACGGTACGAGGCGGAGCGGCTCTTCCACCACGACACGCTGGAGTTGACCGGTGTCGAGGCGGACCGTTGCCCGGCCCCCGGCGACCAGGTCCTGGTGGTGGTCGAGGAGGAGCAGCCCCTCGTGGTGGCCCTGGGGCGGGTCACCCAAGCGCCCGGCGGGGTGACCGATCCGGACGATCCGCAGGCCGGCGAGGTCGAGGAGACGCCGCTCGTCGTGACGTACACCCAGCGGGCCTTTGACGAGCCGGTGCCGGCTGACCAACTAGCTCTGGTCGGGCCGGTGACCCCGATCGACGCGGTGACCTATCGCGAGCTGGCGGCCCGGATCGGTCCGGCTCTCGACCGTCGGGCCTGGCTGGTCAGCCTGGATCTGCCGATCGAGGCAGCCACCCCCGCCGAGGCGGTCCGCCTGTTCTGGTCGTACGTGATGGAGCTGGGGCCGCGCGAGCTGCCCACTTTCGTTTCGCCGGTCGGCAACGAGCTGGCCATGCAGGCGTTCGTGCTGGGGGTGGAGGCGAACCAGGACCCGGAGGAAGACGACTGAGCGGTCAGGAAGAGCCCCTTCCCGAGGCAGAATCCGATAGGAAGCGGCTCTTCCCCACACTCAACGCCCCTCGTAGACCGCCTTCTGCTTGTTGACGAAGGCGAGCGTGGCGGCCCGGTGGTCGGCGGTAGCGCCGCAGATCGACTGGGCCCGCGCCTCGGCGGCCAGCGCCTCCGACAGCGTGCCGGCGTCGCCGATCGAGAGCTGTCGCTTTATCGCCCCGTAGGACACCGTCGGACCGGCCGCGAGTCGGGCGGCCAGTTCCTGGGCGGTCGGCAGCACCTGCTCGTCGTCGTCCACCCGCCGGGTGAACAGACCGAGCCGGTCGGCCTCGTCGACGCCGACGGGCTCGGCCAACATCAGCAGCTCGACCGCCTTGGCGTGGCCGACGAGCCGGGGCAGCGACCACGAGGCGCCGGTGTCGGCGGCCAGCCCGACCCGGGCGAAGGCCATCAGGAAGCTGGTCCGCGGGCCGCCCACCCGGAAGTCGGCCAGGAAGGCCAGCGACGCGCCGGCCCCGGCGGCCATGCCGCGTACCGCCGCGACCACCGGCTTGGGCAGGTTGGCCAGCCGTGCCGCGATCGGGTTGTAGTGGGCATGCACGGTACTGAGCGGATCCTGGCTGCCGGACTCCAGGATCTCGACGTGTTCCCGCAGGTCCTGCCCGGCGCAGAAGTTGTTCCCGGCACCGGTGAGCACCACCGCCCGGCAGGAGCGGTCGGTCTCCAACTCGGCCAGGGTCTCCCGCAACGCCTCCTTGAGGGCGACGTCCAGCGCGTTCATCGCGGCAGGCCGGTTCAGGGTGAGGGTGACGACGGCGTCGGTACGGTCGACCAGCAGCGGCTCGGTCACGGTTTGCGGCCCTTCTTTTGTCCGGCTCGGTTACCGGTGTCGAGGCAACGCTCGACATACCGGTCGGCAGCGGGGCGCAGTCGGGCGGCGTGCCGATCGAAGAATGCCGCCGCGCTGGTGCCGGGCCATCGTTCGGGAAGCAGCGCCGGTGGTAACTGCGGATCCCGGAAGAGGAACGTACGCCACGCGTGTACCAGCCGGAACCGGGCGGCGTACGCCTCCATGTCCCCGCTGCGGGCGGTCACGGCGGCCAGCAGCGGTCGCTGCTGCGTCACGAAGCGTTCGTAGGCCCTGCCGATCTCGGCGAGGTCCCAGGCGCGTCGGACCAGCGCCATCGCACCGGAGGTGCCGGCGGCATGGGTCGCGGTGAACCGCTCGTAGCGCATCCCGGTCTCGGCGAGCAGCCCGTCGATGTCCTCGCCGGTCCGGGTGGCGACCCAGGTCTGCTCGTCGAGTGTCCCGTAGCCGAGGAAGGCGAGGTGGGAGGCGAGACGCTGCCGTTCGCGGCGGGCGGCTGGCGGCTGGAGCACGATCAGGTCGAATCGGCCGTCCCAGCCGATGCGGGTTGTCCGGTAGATCCGGGCCGCCGCCTCGTCCAATCGACGGGCGGCTTTCGGGGTGATTAGATATCCCGGTCCGGCGGCGAGCCGGAGCGGGTGCAACCAGCCTTGCCGCACCATCCGAGAAACCGCCGTACGCACCGCCGGGGGGGCGATCCCGAGGGGGGAGAGCAGTTTCACCAGGGCGGCGACCGGTGCGCGGCCACCCCGGGAACGGAGGTGGTCGCCGTACAGGTCGAAGAGCGCCGACCGTGCCTGCATGACCGCACATTGTGACAGCCCAGTGCAAGATATGCTAGACGCTGTTACAGACGTGCTGGTTCGGTTTGGGTCCGGCGGTGTTTATCAGGGAAAATCGTTGGTCGACACCACAGGGCTTGCGCGCGGTGGTGCTGACGAAGTGGCTGTGGGGTAATCCACCGACCCTGCTATAGGTCTGAGGGGAGACAACATGGCGGCGATGAAGCCGCGGACGGGCGACGGTCCGCTGGAAGTCACCAAGGAGGGCCGGGGCATCGTCATGCGGGTTCCGCTGGAGGGTGGTGGCCGACTCGTCGTCGAGATGACTCCCGACGAGGCCAACGCGCTCGGCGACGCGCTGAAGAACGTCGTCGGCTAATCGATCCATCACGGTCCGGGTGCGAACAGCGCCCGGACCGTTTCGTCACCCCTGGACCAGCGACTCGTTGCTGGTGCAGGGTTTGCTCCGGGTAGCTGGGTCCGGTGGGATCCACTGGCGGCCCGGTTCGTCCAAGAACCTGGAGGTACGGTCGGCGTGCTGGCCATTCGTCTCGTGGTCGATCCGACCGGAATCGACGCGCTCGCCCTGCCGGTCCGCCCCGTCGAGGGGGCGGTTGTCGGTGAACCGTCGGCCGAGGTCGTCTCGACCGCGCTGGCCGTTTCGGCCGATCTTCTCAGCGAGGCCGCCGCGCTGCTGCCCGAGGTCGATCACACCGGCGCATCAGGGGTGTCGCATCGGTCGATCCGACCGTTGGGTAGCCCGAGCCGGCTCTTGCTGATCGGGGTCGGTGCCGGCGAGGAGGCCGACTGGCGAGCCGCCGGAGCGGCGATCGCGCGGACTGGCGTACGTGAGAGTTCAATCACTTTAGCGATGTCGGCCGATGCTTCCCCGGCTGCTGTGCGGGGCGTGGCCGAAGGGCTGTGGCTGGCGTCGTACCGGTTCCGGATGCCGGACCAGCCGGCGGCGGCCGAGGATGACGCGCCAACCCTTGGTGAGGTGCTGCTGGCGGTAGCCGACCCAGAACGCTACGAGGCGGCACTGGCCACGGCCCAGGCCACCGCCGAGGCGACCCGCTTCGCCCGGGACCTGACCAACATGCCCTCCTCGGTAAAGAGCCCGCAGTGGTTCGCCGAGCAGGTGGCCGCGGCTGCCGCCGGTCACGACGGGCTGACCGTCCGGGTCCGGGAGCCCGAACAGCTCGCCGCCGAGGGCTTCGGAGGCATCCTCGCCGTCGGTGGCGGTTCGGCCCGGGGACCGCGTCTCGTGGAGCTCACCTGGCAGCCGGCCGACGCCCAGACGCACGTGGTGCTGGTCGGCAAGGGCATCACCTTCGACACCGGGGGCATCTCCATCAAGCCCCGTGACGCGATGAAGCTGATGCGCAAGGACATGGGCGGGGCGGCGGCCGTCATCGCCGCCACCATCGGAGCCGCGGCCCTACGCCTACCGGTACGGGTCACCGCGCTCGCCCCGCTCGCCGAGAACATGCTCAGCGGTTCGGCGTTCCGCCCCGGTGACGTGGTGCGCCACTACGGCGGGCTGACCAGCGAGACCACCAACTCCGACGCGGAAGGTCGACTGGTCCTCGCCGACGCGATGGCGTACGCGGTGGAGCAACTCGCGCCCGACCTGCTCATCGACCTGGCCACCCTGACCGGGGCCAACGCGGTGGCGTTGGGCAAGCGCACCGGAGCCCTCTACAGCGACAGCGACGAGTTGGCCGACGCGATGCTGGCGTCCATCCGCGAAGCCGGTGAGTCGGCCTGGCGAATGCCGTTGCCGACGGACTACGTCGAATACCTCGGCAGCGAGTTGGCCGACTTCTACAGCACCCCCACCCAGGGGGCGGGTTCGGTGCTCGCCGCGCTCTATCTGCGGGAGTTCGCCGGTAAGCTGCGCGACCGCTGGCTGCACATCGACATGTCCGCGCCGTCCTGGGCGGAGGCCGACTCGGCCGAGCTGACCAAGGGAGCCACCGGCTGGGGCGTCCGTACGCTGCTGCGCTGGCTGGCCACCTCACCGACGGCCGGCTGACGAGAGACCAGTGGTGGAGCGGGCAGCCCGGCTGATCCCGCTCCACGCAGCGGTCGACGTGCCCCGGCTAGGCCCGCTTCACGGCGGCGAGTAGGCCCTCACCAGTGGGCAGCAGCGCCGGAACCCATTCCTCCGACTCGCGTACCGCCTTGATCATTTCCCGTACGGTGATCGTCTCCAGGTCCCGGGCGGCCGGGTCGGCGATCCGGCCACCCACCAGCGTGCCGTTGACCGCGAGCACCCCACCGGGGCGCAGCAGCCGGAGGGCCTCGTCGACACAGGCGGTGTTCTCGGCGGCGTCGGCGTCGATGAAGACGAGGTCGTAGACCCCGTCGGCCAATCGGGGCAGCACGTCGAGCGCCCGGCCGGCGATGATCCGGGTACGCCCGGAGGGGAACCCGGCCTCCAGGAAGATCCGTCGGGCGATCCGCTGGTGCTCGGCCTCCAGGTCGATCGTGGTGAGTACGCCGTCGGGGCGCATGCCGCGCAGCAGCCAGACGCCGCTCACCCCGGTACCGGTGCCGATCTCCACCACCGCCCGGGCACTGCCGGCGGCGGCCAGCAACCGCAGGGCGGCACCGACGCCGGGGGTGACGGCATCGAGGCCCACCTCGTTGGCGAGACTTCGTGCGGTGCGAAGGACCAGGTCCTCGGCGACGTACGTCTCGGTGAACTGGAGTGCCTGCGTGGTCATCGGATTGACTGACCGGGCGACCGTGGCGATGGGACACCTCCGGGCGGCGGGAAGGGGAGTGGGACGGGTTGCGAGTATGAGCCTAGAGGCGGCGCGACGAGATCGGCAGCCTGTCGTACGGGCACCGGTCTACAGGCGAGGCAAGCATCGAATGCTTTCCGGGTATCCGTGTAATCCTGGATGCGGAGATCCGACCGCCCGACCGCCGGGGGAGATGCCACCGGCGGCGAACGGCGTCCGGTATCTGGGACGGACTGGGAGGCCCTTGACGTGACCGACGGCTGGAACTGGCGCCAGCCCGACGGAACCCCGATGCCGGCGTATCCGCCGACCTCGGTACCCCCGTCGGCCGCCCCACCCGCAGCGACTCCGGGTGCTCCGGCTCCCGGGGCCTCACCCTGGTGGTCCGACGCGCTCAGCGACCCGTGGCGTGATCCACGGACCCCGGCGGCGGTGGTGGTGACCCCGGTAAGACCGAGCGGCAGCATCGACCCGGAGCCGGTCGTGGACCCGGATGTCGGCCCGCGTCGGGGACTGGCCCAGATTCTCCTGGTGCCGTTGATCACTGCCCTGCTGGCCGGTGCCCTGGGCGGTGCGCTGGGGTACGGCTTTTCGGTCCGAAATGGAGCCGGCGGGGGTGCCGTACTCGGCGCGCAGGGCAGTGAGGCGCCGGCCGCCGCGCAGCGCCGGCCCGACTCGTTGGCGGGGGTCGCCGAGCGGCTGCGACCCAGCGTCGTGACGGTACGGGTCGGGGGACGCGGCGGGTCGAGCCTCGGGTCCGGTTTCGTGGCCAGCGCCGACGGTTACGTGATCACCAACGACCATGTAGTCGCCGGGGGGTCAGGTTCGGCGACAATCGTCTTCAGCGACGGTTCGACCTCCCCGGCCAAGTTGGTCGGCCAGGACCCGGAGTCGGACATCGCGGTGCTCAAGACGTCCCGGACCGGGCTGTCCCCGGTCGAGTTCGGTGACTCGGACGCGATCGCGGTGGGGGATCCGGTGCTGGCCTTCGGGTCTCCGCTCTCGCTCGCCAACACGGTCACCGCCGGCATCGTCAGCGCGCTGGACCGGACCATCCAGGCCGGGGAGCCGGGTGGGACCACCCGCTACTACGCCGCCATCCAGACCGACGCGGCGGTCAACCAGGGCAACTCGGGTGGACCGCTGGTCGACGGGGCCGGACGGGTGATCGGCGTCAACTCGGTGATCAAGTCGTTGGCCAGCGACGAGCAGGAGGCGGGCAACATCGGCCTGGCCTTCGCCATCCCGATCAACCAGGCCAAGCGGCTGACGCAGGAGATCATCGACACGGGCAAGGCCCGGCGTACCGTGATCGGTGCCCAGGTCACCAACGCCGGAGCCGGTGCCGCTGTCGGCGTACGCCTCTCCGCCGTCGACCGGAGCGGCCCGGCGGCGGCGGCCGGACTGCGGACCGGCGACGTGATCCTCAAGTTCGACGGCCGGCCCCTCACGGAGCCGGGTGATCTGATCGCTCTGGTCCGCAAGTACGCACCCGGCTCGGTGGTGACCGTCGAGTACCGGCGGGGCAGCGCCCAGCAGAACGTGTCGGTGACGCTCGCGGCGGACGTCAAATAGTGGTCATGCGTCGGGTTGGCCGGCGCGCACCCTCTCCCATGATCGGTGGCGACGTGCGTACTCTTGCGCAGGGGGATGGCATGAGGAGGGTCGGCAGGTGTTCGAGAACCTGAACATGTGGGAGGTCGGCGGGCTGCTGCTCGTCGCCCTGCTGATCTTCGGCGACCGACTGCCCCAGGTGATCGGCGACGGGCTGCGGATGCTGCGCAACCTGCGGAACATGGCCCGCAACGCGACCACCGACCTGAGCCGGGAACTGGGCACCGACATCCAACTGGAGGACCTGCACCCAAAGGCGTTCATCCGTAAGCACCTGCTCAGCGAGGAGGACGAGGAGGCGCTGCGGAAGCCGTTGCAGAGCGTCTACAACAACGTACGCTCCGACATCGAGGGGGTGCGGGGCGAGTTGAAGGACGTCGCCTCGGGGATGGACCTGAAGTCGGCAGAGGGTTCCTCAGCCAAGGCAGGCCCGGTGGATGGTGGCGGTACGACCGCACCCGCACCGCGCGGTGCCGCCGTCGACCTCGACGCCACCTGACCACGCCTGACACTGATACGTCTGCCTGTAAGAAAGGCCCCCTCCTGCAGGAGGGGGCCTTTCCGGACAGCTCAGCGACCGGCGGGGCGCAGCCCCAGCGGCTTGCCGAGCAGCGACTCGCGCCGGACCGCGAGGCGGTCGGCCACCTGGTTCAACGCGACGGCGGCCGGGGCGGACGGCTCGGCCAACACGATCGGCGTACCAGCGTCGCCGGCCTCGCGTACCCGGGTGTCGAGCGGGATCTGGCCCAGCAGCGGCACCTGCGCGCCGACGACCTGGGTCAGTGACTCGGCAACCGTGGCACCGCCACCCGAACCGAAGATCTCCATCCGGGAGCCGTCGGGCATCTCCAGCCACGACATGTTCTCCACCACGCCGACGAGACGCTGATGGGTCTGTAGGGCGATCGCGCCGGCCCGCTCGGCGACCTCGGCGGCGGCGGCCTGCGGGGTGGTCACCACCAGGATCTCGGCGTTGGGCAGGAGTTGGGCCAGGGAGATGGCCACGTCGCCGGTGCCCGGCGGCAGGTCGAGCAGGAGTACGTCCAGCTCGCCCCAGTAGACGTCGGCGAGGAACTGCTGCAACGCGCGGTGCAGCATCGGCCCCCGCCAGACGACCGCCGCGTTTCCGGCGGTGAACATGCCGATCGAGATGACCTTCACGCCGTGCGACTGCGGCGGCATGATCATGTCCTCGACCCGGGTCGGGCGGGCCTCGGTACCGAGCATGCGCGGCACGGAGTGACCGTAGATGTCCGCGTCGACCACGCCGACCGAGAGTCCCCGGGCGGCCAGGGCGGCGGCCAGGTTGACCGTCACGCTCGACTTGCCGACGCCGCCCTTACCACTGGCCACGGCGTAGACCCGGGTCCGCGAACCGGGCTGGGCGAACGGGATGACCGGCTCATCGGTCGCGCCGCCACCGCGCAGTTTCGCCTGGAGGGACTGGCGCTGTTCCGGGCTCATCACGCCGAACTCGATCTCCACCCCGGTTATCCCGGGTACCGCGCCGACGGCGGCGGTGATGTCCGTGCGCAGCTTGTCCTTCAACGGGCAGCCGGCCACGGTGAGTAGGAGTTCCACCCGTACCACGCCGTCCGGGCCGATCACGGCGGAGCGCACCATGCCCAGATCGGTGATGGGACGGCGGATCTCCGGGTCGTTGACGGTGGCCAGGGCGGCCTGGACCGCTTCCTCGACGGTGCTGGCAGGTGCAGACATGCCCGCAATGTTACGTCGCGACCCCGGCCAGACCGCCGTTCACCGGCGACCGGGGGGAGTGATGACCACGACCCTCCCGGCCCGGCACGGTGCCCGCTTCCGCTGCCGTTGAGTAGGAGGTGGCCGTTCGTAAGTAGTCTGTCCGATCTGCGTAGGCAGCTGGGGGTGCTGATTTGAGGCTGGACGCCGTACCAGGGGGGTGCGACGATCGTTCAGGATCGCCGCGCGCCTGGCCCCTTGAGGCGCGCGGCGACTTCTCTCGGGTAGCCAAGGTCACACCGGCGGTGGGTCGCCGTCGACCTCGTCTCGCGGCTCGTCGATCGGGTCCGCCCCGGTCTCCGTACGCCTCCTCGTCTGACCGGTCCCGGTCTCCGTACGCCCCGTTGTCTGACCCGCCCGCAGCTTCCGCCGGTCGAGCCGCTGTCGACGCTGGGCCTGCTCGTCGAGTTCCTCGGCGAGCCGGGACAGCTCCGAACGGACGAAGTCGCGGGTGGCCACCTCGCCGAGCGCGATCCGAAGCGCGGCGATCTCCCGGGTCAGATACTCGGTGTCCGCCTTCTGCAGGGTCGCCCGCCGCCGGTCCTCCTCCGCCGCGACGCGGTCCCGGTCGGCCTGCCGGTTCTGTGCCAGCAGGATCAACGGTGCCGCGTAGGAGGCCTGGAGGGAGAGCACCAGGGTCAGGAAGGTGAAGGTGTACGGGTCGAAGCGCCAGTGCGCCGGAGCCAACGTGTTCCACCCCAACCAGGCCAGGATCACGATGCTCATGTAGACGATGAACTTCGCGGTGCCCATGTACCGGGCGATCCCCTCCGACCAGCGGCCGAAAGCCTCCGGGTCGAACCGGGGCAGCCTGATCCGGCGCGGCTCCCGGGGCTGGTCGAGACGTTCCATCCGGCGCGGCTCAGCCATCGGGGCCGCCCGTCGGTCCGGCCCCGGGGGCCTGGCCCGGGGTCGTCCCCCCGCCCGACTGGTCGTCGTCACCGGTCCGGTCCCGCCAGTCCCGAGGCAGCGACTGATCGAGTACGTCGTCGACGGTGACCGCGCCGACCAGCCGGTTGTTGGTGTCCACGACCGGCATCGCCACCAGGTCGTACATCGCCATCCGGCGGGTGATCTCCGGCAGCGGGGTGCCCGGCTGGAGCGGGTCGAGATCGTTGACCACCATGGCACCGAGCAGTTCGGCCGGGGGCTCCCGCAGCAGCCGCTGGAAGTGCACGATGCCGAGGTAGCGGCCGGTGGGGGTGGCCATCGGGGCGCGGACCACGAAGACCTGGGCCGCGACCGCCGGGGAGAGCTGCGGCTCTCGAATCCGGGCCAGCGCCTCGGCGACCGTGGCGTCCGGGGGCAGGATCACCGGTTCGGAGGTCATCACACTGCCGGCCGTACCCGGCTTGTACTTGAGCAGTTGCCGGACCGGGTCCGCCTCGTCCGGCTGCATCAGGTCGAGCAGTACGTCCCGCTCCGGCAGCGGCAACTCGCTGAGCAGGTCGGCCGCGTCGTCCGGGTCCATCTCCTCCAGAACGTCGGCGGCCCGTTCCCGGCCCAGCGCGGTGAGGATCTCCACCTGGTCGTGCTCCGGTAACTCGCCGAGGACGTCGGCGAGGCGGGCGTCGTCCAGGGCGGCGGCCACCTCGTTGCGGCGGGTGTCGGACAACTCCTGCAACGCGTTGGCCAGGTCCGCCGGTCGCATGTCCTCCAGTACCGCCAGCAGGTTGGCCGTACCCCGGGCCTCGGACGCCCCGGTCAGGCCCGGAGCCATCTCCCAATCCAACTGGTGCAGTTGGCCTCGGCGGGTGAGCCGGCCGGTCTGTTCCCGTACGGCCACCCGGGTCAGGGACCATTCGCCGCTACGACTGGACTCCATCGCCACGTCGACGACGACACCGGTGCCACCGGTCGACTCGATCCGTACCCGTCGGTCGAGTAGCTCTTCGAGGACCAGCAGTTCGTTGGGGCGCTTCTCGAAACGGCGCAGGTTGAGCGTGCCGCTGCCCAGTACCACCGCCTCGGAGTCGATCGAGGTGATCCGGTTGATGGACAGAAAGATCCGTCGACGCAGGGGCATCTCCGCGACCAGTCCGACGACCTGGGGGGAATTGGCCGCGCCGCGTAGCCGCGCCACCGCGTCGCGGACCCGGCCCACCTGGTCACCGTTGGGGTCGAACACGGTGAGGCCGGCGAGCCGGGCGATGTAGACCCGGGTGGGCATGGTCACGGTTCAAGCCTAGGTGGCCTAGGTTTATCACCATGTCGACGTTGGCTTACGAGATCGTGGACGTCTTCACCGACCGACCGTTCGCGGGTAACCCCCTCGCGGTGGTCTTCGGTGCCGAGGAGTTGGCGACCGGGCAGTTGCAGGCGCTGGCCCGGGAGTTCAACCTGTCGGAGACCGTGTTCGTCCTGCCTCCGACGGTCGCCGCTGCGACCTACCGGGCCCGGATCTTCACCCCGGAGCGAGAACTGCCGTTCGCCGGGCATCCCAGCGTCGGTGCGGCGGTGACCGCCGCGCGGCGGGGCTGGCTCTTCGGCGGGTGGACGCTGCCCGGCACGGTCGTCCAGGAGTGCGGTGCCGGCCTCCTGCCCATCGAGGTCGTCGGTCAGGCGGCGACCCTGACCGGGGGTACGGCGACCCTCGGTCCGGAGCTGGACCCGGAACTCCTGCTTGCCGTCGTCGGGCTGACCGTCGACGACCTGGTCGGCCCGCCGCCCCGGCTGGCCGGATGCGGGCTGGAGTTTCCCTATCTGCTGGTCCGCCCGGATGCGGTCGCCCGGGTACGGCCCGACAGTGCGGTAGCGCATCGGTCGGGTGTGGGGCAGATGAGCGTCTTCGCCTGGCTGCCCGACGAGCGGGTGGCGCACGCCCGGGTGTTCGGCTTCGAACTGGGGGTGCCGGAGGACCCGGCCACTGGTTCCGCCGCACTCGGCCTCGGGGTCTGGCTGGTGGCGAGCGGGCTGCTGCCCGGGGAGGGCCGATCGGCGTACGGCGTACGGCAGGGCGTGGAGATGGGGCGCCCGTCCTGGCTGGAGTGCACGGTGACCGCCGCCGCCGGGGTGGCGGTCGGGGCCACGGTGGCCGGTGCGGTGCAGCCGATAGCGCACGGCGAGATCGCCGTTCCTCCGTTCATCGGCTGACCAGTCCACGGGCTCCTGGTTCCCGGTGATCGACTGGCTCAACCCTGCGGGTCACCGGAAGGTCGGGGTGAGTCCCGTCTCAGCGGCGGCGGACCCGGTGCAGTCGGAACGGCTTGCGGGTCGGTCGGGCCGCCGGGGTCGGCCGGGGCGGGGCGGCGAGCGATCCGTCGGGCACCGAGTCACCGGCCGCCACCGGAGCGCCCACCGGGGCCAACCGGCTGAGCGCGCACCCGTCCGCCCACCGTTCGACCAGTTCGGCCGCGCTGCCGGAGGCGTTGAGTCGCTTGGCGGCGACCTGGGGAGCGATGCTCGTCCACTGCTCGCTGTCGGGCCGTACCCGGCTCACCTCGGCGGACCAGGTCACGATTTGCCCGCCGTGGTCACCGCGCAGGGTCACCATGGCACTCGACGCCTCGGCGAGTCCCGGGGCGGACTGCTCCCCGGGACCGCTGACGAAGTAGAGCGCCCCGTCGATTGGCACGCACCAGAGGGCGAGTGCTGGTCCGCCGTCGACCGCCACCCAGGCCACGGCTGCCTTCTTGATCGCCTCGTCCACCAGCGGCGACGTCGCCCGCTCGGTCACGTCCTCAGTCACCTCTGCATCCTGCCGTAACCGCGATGCCGGCGACATCCCAGCGGGCCCCGGAGGCGACTCAGATGTCCTTGACGAAGACGATGGCGTCGATCTGGTCGGTGGTGGCCGGATCGAGGGCAAAGTAGGTGTGGTCGGCCGGGACACGGGGCGTCAGCTTGCGATCGATGCCGGCGGCGAGGCGGCCGGGATCAACGACGCTGCGGGCGTGGGGGAGGGTCGACAGGAGCCCTTCGAGGGTGTCGGGACGGGGGACGTCGGAGCCGCGGCTGCCGAAGGTGGTGGCGGCGAAGGCGTACTGGTCACCGAGACGGGTGGCGATGATGGCGCCCGCGCTCCACCACTGCAGCGGCTGGTCGGCAAACTGCATCTGACTCCGGTGACGCTGCAGGTGGGCGTTGTGGGCGAAGGCGAGGGTGGGGCCGCGACGGGCCTCGCGGCGGACGATGGCGTCGAGGTTGTCGGCCATCATCGCATCGCGCAGGCACACGAGCGTGCCGAAGCGGGTGGGCGTGGTGTCGGCCATGCCGGCGTGGTAGCGCAGCAGCCCGGCGGCGGTGCGGGCGTGCAGGTCGGCATGCCACCAGTCGTCGGGGGAGGTGGCGGCCGTCAGGTGGGGGGCGTGCGCGGCGAGCAGCGTGCGCAGGTCGTCGGCGATCAGGCGCAGCTTCTTGGCCTCGGGGGTGCGGCCGACGGACCGGGCGGGATCCATCATGGCGGCCGGATTGGTCCAGCGTTCGTCAGGGCCGACTAGCTCGTCGAGCGTCTCGCGACTCCAGGCCAGATCGAGGTGGGCGGCGAGGTGGTCGTGCAGTGCGGTCAGGGCCGGGCGGGGGCTGGCGGCGCCGGCAGTCTCCAGGGGGCCGTCGAAGCCGTAGAAGCGGAGCCGCTCGTGCGGGGGGCGCTGCTCGTTGTAGGCGCGCATCCAGCGCAGGAGTTCGCGGTTGGCGGGCATGGCGCTGAAGCCGTGGCTGAAGCCCCGACTCGTCGCATCGTCGAGGGTCCCGATGCCGTCGTTGACGTACGCGTCGGCGATCAGGGCTGACAGGCAGTCGCTCTCCAGGGTTATCGAGCGGTAGCCCTCGTGTTCGACGAGGTGGCGAAAGAGTTCGTTGCGCAGCTCGGGAAAGGCTTCGACGCCGTGGGTGGGCTCGCCGAGGCCGAGCAGGCGGGTGGCGGGGGACAGGAGCGCGGTGAGGGCCTCACCGGTGTAGGGACGGGCAGCGTCCCGGATCAGGGCGGTCATGCATTCAACCGTATCGTTGAACCTTCGGTGTAAACTTTGACAGAATTTTCTGCTGTCGGTTAGGACGTACCTTCAAATGCGGTTGCGGCCCATCGATCTGGCGCGCGAGCACGGCCTGTCCACGCAGGCGGTGCGCAACTACGAGGAGGCAGGGATCCTGCCGCCGGCCGGACGCTCGCCGCACGCCTACCGCGTCTACGCTCCGCGCCATGCGGTGGCATTGCGGGCGTTCCTGGCGTTGATCCCCGCGCACGGCCACGCGGCCGCCGGGGCGATCATGCGGGCGGTGAACGGCGGAACGGTCGAGGAGGCGCTGCGGCTGATCGACGAGAGCCACGCACAGCTGGCCGACGACCGGCGCACGCTGGAGGCCGTGGAACGAGCGCTGCGCGACCTGGTGCCACCGCGTGAGCTGGAGCCGGGCGTGACGTTCATTGGGCCGTTGGCACACCGGCTCGGTATCCGGCCGGCGACGTTGCGCAAATGGCAACGGGCCGGGCTGATCGTGCCCCGACGCGATCCACGCACCGGTTACCGCGTCTACACCTCCGCCGACGTGCGCGACGTGTTGCTGGCCCACCAGTTGCGACGGGGCGGGTACGGGCTGACGCAGATCGCCCGGGTGTTGGACCAGGTACGGACAGCGGGCGGACCGGAGCCCCTGCGGGCGACGCTGCGGGAATGGCACGACCGACTCACGGCGCGGGGCCGGGCGATGTTGGCGGGCGCCGCCGCGCTCGACGCCTATCTGGGCAGCCCTCCAACGCCCCGCCAGGCGGAGACGGCGACGGGCAGCAAGCCCCTGACAACCAGACGGGGCTAGACCCGGGCGTACCGGTGTTCCGGGGCGAGCAGTCCACGATCCAGGAAGGTGGGCCACGGTCCCCCGACGATCCGTCGGAGGAGGGGTCCGGCCGTCGGGATCCGGGGGTGGTCGACCAGTTCGATCACCTCGCTGAGCGAGGTCAGCATCGGACCGTCCCAGCCGGTGTCGGAGTTGAAGACGAGATGCCCGCCGAGGTCGGGGGCGGCCAGCCGGACCGCCGCCAGCCCGGCTCGGGCTGCTCCGGTCAGTTCCTGGCTGCCGCCGTCGCCGACGTACAGGCACTCCCACGGGGGTACGGCCAACCGGGCGCAGGCCGCCAGGTAGAGAGCGGGATCGGGTTTGCAGGCACCGAGTCGTACCGAGAGGACCTGGGCGTCGAGCAGCGGTGCCACCGGAAGTCGGGGGAGGAAGACCGGCAGTTCGTGCGTACAGTCGCTGACCAGCCCGATCCGTAGGCCCCGCTGGCGGAGCGCGCGCAGCACGGGCACCGCGTCACTCCGTAGCCGGGTGTCCGCGTGGATAGCCGCGAACCGCGCGGCGACCGCCGCGCGCAACGCCCCCGCCGACGGGCGGACCCCGGCCCGATCGGCGACCCAGCGCAGGGTGGCTTCGGTGTCGCCGATCGCCCCGGTGGCCCGCTGGTAGAACGACTGGTCGAGTATGTCGACCAGGGTGTCCCGGGAACAGCCGAGGGCGTCGGCGACGGCGGTGTGCCGCCAGCCCCGTTGCACAGGGCAGGTGAGGGTGCCGAAGAAGTCGAACAACACAGCCCGATATCTGGGCACGGTGAACCAGGCCTCCGGAGGGTGAGGGGCTGCCGAGGCGGAGATCGAATGATCGTAACGGCATGTCGATCTTCTCGTGTCCCCGAGTGACAACCGGGGATCTTGTTCCTGGTTGGCCGGAGGATGGCGATGCCGACGAAGCGGATGATGCCGCCATCGGGGGGACAACCGGCACAATGACTGCGGTGTACGGGGGAGGGGAGGACAGGTGCGCATCCTGCTGGTCGAGGATGACACCCGGGTGGCCGCCGCGATGGTCTCCGCGTTGACCCGTCGTGGTTACGACATCGAACACGCGGCGACCGCCGCTGCCGCCCTGGCTGCCGCCCCCTGCGATCTGGCGCTGTTGGATCTGACCCTGCCCGACGGGGACGGCATGGAGGTGTGCCGGAGACTGCGGGAACGCAGCGCCCAACTCGGCATCATCGTGGTGACCGCTCGGGGAGAGGAACGTGAGCGCGTGCTCGGCCTGCGGATGGGCGCCGACGACTACGTGGTGAAGCCGTTCTCGATCGTCGAGTTACAGGCTCGGATCGAGGCGGTGCTACGGCGCGCGGCGATCGCCGCGCCCCAGCACACCGTCATCGACCTCGGCCGGGTCCGCATCGACGTGCCGGCCCGCACGGTCACCGTCGACGGGGAGCCGGTGACGTTGACCCGTAAGGAGTTCGACATCCTGGTTTCCCTGGCCCGGCAGCCGGGACTGGTCGTACCCCGGGACCGGATCCTGTTGGACGTCTGGCAGACCACCTGGGCGGCCCGGCACACCGTGGAGGTGCACGTGGGCTCGCTCCGGGCCAAGCTGGGCGATCCCCGGCTGGTGGAGACGGTACGCGGGGTCGGCTACCGGCTGCGCGGCGAGTAGCGGGAACTGCGGTGCGCCGACGCTTGGTCACCAGCTATCTACTGCTGATGGTCCTGGTGCTACTCGCGTTGGAGACCCCGTTGGCGATCACCCTGGCCAACCGGGAGACCGACCAGGTACGCGCCGACCGGCTCGCCGACGCGACCCGGTTCGCCTCCCTCTCCGGGCCGGCGCTGCGCAGCGGTGCGGTCGGGACGCTCCGTGCCGAGCTGGAGCGCTACGACGAGTTGTACGCCATCGGCGTCTCCGTGGTCGACCGGGAACACCGGACGGTCCTGGTCACGGCGCACTACCCGGGCACAGCCGCCCCGGTCGAGCCAGCGGCCCGGGCCGCCCTCGCCGGGCAGCAGTTCACCGCGCCGGCGGCGGTCTGGCCGTGGAGCGCCGGACCGCTGGTGGTGGCCGTACCGATCGCCGACGGTGGAGAGGTGCTGGGGGCGGTGGTCATCTCCTCGCCGATCATCCGGGTACGCAACACGGTGCGAAACTGGTGGTTGGTCCTGGTCAGCGTCGGGGTGGTGGCCGTACTGGCCTGTGTGCTGACCGCGTTCCGGCTGGCCGGGTGGGTGCTGCGGCCGGTCACCGTGCTGGACGCGGTGACGCACGAGATCGCCGGCGGCGACCGCGACGCCCGGGTGCAGCACCAACTCGGGCCACCTGAGCTGCGGCGGCTGGCGGCGAGCTTCAACGACATGGCGGATGTGGTCTCCGACGCGATGGAACGGCAACGGGCCTTCGTCGCGCACGCCAGTCACCAACTGCGCAACCCGCTCACCGCGCTCCGGCTGCGGGTGGAGGAGCTTGGGCCGAGCCTGACCGACGAGTACGGCCGTACCGAGCACCAGTTGGCGCTGGAGGAGACCGACCGGCTGGCCGAGGTGTTGGACGGGCTGCTCACGTTGGCAAGGGCGGAACGGGGCCGGGACCGGCTGGTGGTGGTGGACGCCGGTGCCGTGGCGGTGTCCCGGGCCGTCGCGTGGCAGCCGCTGGCCCGCCACCGGTCCATCGCACTGGAGGTCGTCGTGCCGGAGCACCCGATGCCGGCCCGTACCGTGCCGACAGCGGTGGACCAGACACTGGACGCGCTGATCGACAACGCGGTGAAGTTCACCGAGCCGGGTGGTCGGGTCGAGGTGACCGTGGCGCAGGTCGACGATGGCGTGGCGGTGACCGTACGCGACACCGGGCGGGGGATGACCGCCGACCAGCTCCACCAGGCGACCGAGCGGTTCTGGCGGGCTCCCGACGCCCAGAACGTCAGCGGCGCGGGGCTCGGCCTGACCATCGTCGCGGTGCTGGTCGACGTCTCCGGCGGGCGGCTCACCATGCGTTCGGCGCAGCCGCAGGGGCTGGCCGCCACCGTTTGGTTCCAGGCCCCCGAGGACGAATGATCACTGCCCGGGGCTGGGGCTTGCCGGACCGGAAGGTCAGGGTTTGTTGGATCGGTAGTAGCGGGCCGCACCGGGGTGCATCGGCAGTGGCTCGGTGGCGATCGCCGACAGCGGGCTCAACCGGGCGGCGGCCGGGTGGGCGGCGGCCAGTTCGTCCCGGCGCTGCATCAGCAGCCGGGTCAACTCGTACACCAGGTTCTCCGGCAGGGTCGGGCCGACGATGAGGAAGTTGGGGTTGGCGATGGTGGTCACCGGGTCCAGCCCGTACACCGAACGGGGGACGTCGCGGGCGACGTACACCTCCCGGTAGGCGTTGCGCAGCGGTTCGATGTACGCGTTGAGGTCGACGAGCCGGACCGGGGTGTCGGCGGCAAGTTCGTGG
Organism: Micromonospora polyrhachis; assembly: GCF_014203835.1. Taxonomy (NCBI): domain Bacteria; kingdom Bacillati; phylum Actinomycetota; class Actinomycetes; order Micromonosporales; family Micromonosporaceae; genus Micromonospora; species Micromonospora polyrhachis. The sequence goes on from NZ_JACHJW010000001.1 coordinate 3,973,638, forward strand.
ATGGCGTTCACCGGCAGGCCACCGGAGAAGAAGAAGGCGTCGATACTTCCGGCGCGCAGCGCGGCCACGGAGGCGTCCAGCCCCAACTTCTCGGTACGGATCACGCCGGTCAGCCCGGCGACCGCGAGGAGGCGGTTGGCGGTGACCTCGGTGCCGGAACCGGAAGCACCCACGGAGACCCGACGATCGCGGATGTCCGTCAGCTGGTGGATCGGATCGTCGGCCCGGGTTACCAGGTGCAACAGGTCGTCGTAGACCCGGGCCATGGACGACACCTGGTAGCCGCCGGTCGGCGTGATGGGCAGGACGTCGGCCTGGGTGAAGCCCAACTCTGCCGTTCCGTTGGTGACCATCGTGACGTTCTGCGCCGAGGCGGCGGTCACCAGGACACTGGCCCGTACGTTGGGCAGTTCGCGGTTGAGGATCGTGGCCAGTGACTGCCCGAAGGCGTAGTAGACCGCGGTGGGGCTGCCGGTCGCGATGCGGATCTCGATCGGAGCCGCCTCGGTGGGGCGGCAGCCGGTGGTCAGCAGTGCCGTCGCCGTCAGCAGCGCCGTCGTGGCGAGCAGGGCGGCGGCGGTGCGCAGCCACGGCGAGGTACGGATCACGTACGACACACTCCGGCGACGGTCGGGGACGGCGTCGCCAGTCTCGCCTACTTGGCCGCTCGCTGCATACCGTGCGAACGGCGGACCAGTCCTCGGCGGGTCAGGAGGAGGTCACCAGGGGGGACCGGTATGCGGTGTTCTGCATGATCCGTCGCTTGTCCACTCCGGCCGGCACGCTGACCAGGAAGCAGCCGGATCGGCGGTCCAGCGAGGCCGTCGCGCCGAGCAGTTGGGCGCTGCGGACGAGTACCCCGGCGAGGTCCTGGTCGCTGACCCGTACCCCGAGGATGTGCTTGTGGATGTGTCGGCCGGCGCCGAGCAGCACCGCGCTCCAGGCGGCGGCGGCCAGCCGGGGGCGCCACTGCTGCCGGACGGTCGAGGTGCCGGCGGTGATCGGGCTGTGCAGCGCCTCTCGGGCCTGCCGCCAGGCCAGGTCGATGGTGGCGGTGTACTCCGCCTGACATCGCGCCGGTACTCCCAGTCGGTGCACCGTGTAGCGCCGCCGCAACCCGGCGGTGACCGTCTCCTCCTCGACCGGGATCTCCAGGCGGGCCATCAGCTGACGCATTCGTTCGGCAGCGGTCGGCTGACTGAACTCGACCAGGGTCCGTGCGCCGGCCAGTGCCCGAGGGAGGGGTCGCTGGCTGTACTGCGTCATGGCGGGCCGCGCGGGCATCGACGCGCACCGCAGCAGGCAGGCCAGCTCGAACGCGTCGACCAACGTCGACCAGGCCAGCCGGGTCGGGGGAGTGCTGTTGCCGGGCGGGGCGGTGCCCAGGGCGAGGTGGGCCGACATCGTACGCTCCTAGGGTCGTTCGGGGGTTTCCCAAACGGTGCCGGTTGCATGCGCGCGGCGGTACCGGTTAGAGCCAGACTTGAGGGAAACTTGCGGACCGGGGCGGCCCGATGCACACATTACGGCGCTGACCTGGGCTGCTGGCGGTGGGTCTCCTGCTGGATCCAGGTCAGGTAAGCCGGATTGCCGCCGGTGATCGAGGTGCAGATCACCTCCGGTACGTCGTACGGGTGGGCTGCGCGCAGGTGTTCGATCAACGCCTCAGCCCGGTCCTCGGTCGTCTTGAACAGCACCAGCCACTCCTCGGCGTCCTGCACCTCGCCGTCCCACCAGTAGGTGCTGATGATCGGGCCGACGACCTGGCCGCAGGCGGCGAGCCGGGCCTGTACGGCGGAGCGGCTCAACTCGACCGCTGCCGACCGGGCGTCGACGGAGGTGGAAACCTGCTGGTAGCCGGTCATCGGCGGCACTCCTTCACGGGCTGGCTCGCGGCTGTCACCGGACGCCAGTCTGCCCCGTGGTCGAGGGCAGTGAAATCCTGCACAGGTTGGTTCTCTCGCATCCCTCGGCGCGGTTACCGTGGCGTAACAACCACCTTATGATCGTTAAGTTGGGCCGGGATGCGCGTCCGGCCGACGAAAGGAGCCTGCGATGGCCAACCTCGGACGCCCCCGCCGGTCCTGTCTGGCCGTACCCGGGTCGAGCGTGAAGATGCTCGGCAAGGCCCAGGGACTCCCGGCCGACCAGGTCTTCCTGGACCTGGAGGACGCGGTGGCCCCGCTGGCCAAGCCGGAGGCGCGCAAGAACATCGTCGCGGCGCTCAACGAGGGGGACTGGGCCGGCAAGACCCGGGTGGTACGTGTCAACGACCTGACCACGCCCTGGACCTATCGGGACGTGATCGCGGTGGTCGAGGGGGCCGGGGCCAACCTGGACTGCGTCATGCTCCCCAAGGTGCAGACGGCCGCGCACGTCGAGTGGCTGGACCTGACCCTCACCCAGTTGGAGAAGACGCTCGGGCTGCCGGTGGGTGGGATCGGCATCGAGGCACAGATCGAGAACGCCGCCGGCCTGGTCAACGTGGATGCCATCGCCGCCGCGTCGCCCCGGGTGGAGACGATCATCTTCGGTCCCGCCGACTTCATGGCTTCGATCAACATGAAGTCACTGGTGGTCGGCGCATTGATTCCGGACTACCCGGGCGACCCCTACCACTACATCCTGATGCGGATCCTGATGGCCGCCCGGATGTACGACAAGCAGGCCATCGACGGGCCGTTCCTGCAGATCCGCGACGTGGACGGGTTCCGGGAGGTGGCGAAGCGTTCGGCGGCCCTGGGCTTCGACGGCAAGTGGGTGCTGCACCCCGGCCAGATCGAGGCGGCCAACGAGGTCTACTCACCGACCCAGGACGACTACGACCACGCGGAACTGATCCTCGACGCCTACACGCACTACACCTCCGAGGCGGGCGGTCGGCTGGGTGCGGTGATGCTCGGCGACGAGATGATCGACGAGGCGTCGCGCAAGATGGCGCTGGTCATCGCGGCCAAGGGGCGGGCCGCCGGAATGGTCCGTACCCGCACCTTCAGCGTCGAGGAATAGGCTGCTCCGTAGCGGGGCGTGTCGGCTGTGCTCCGTCTGCGCCCCGCTACGCCGCGGTCAGGCCTGCTAGCCGGAGGCAGCCGTGCCGGCGATGAGCGTGCCCATGAGTACGAAATAGCCGACCAGGAACAGGGCCGTGATCACGCCCAGTCCGACCCCGATCCAGCCGACGATGATCCCGGCCAGGGCCAGGCCGTCGCCCTCCTCGCCGGTGTTACGGATCTCGGCTCGGCTCCGGTTGCCGAGGTAGACGGCGATTCCGCCGAGCAGTGTGCAGGTGAAGAGGCTGGCCAGCGCGACGACCAACGAGGCGATCGCCATGTTGTTCGTCGGACGGCGTATGACGAACTGCGGCTGGGGATAGGGCGGTGGCGGGTACGGCGGCGGTCCGGGGGACAGGAACGATCCGCCTGGCCCGTCCGCAGCGGGTGACCCACTGGTGCTGGAACCCGGGGGAACTTCTGGAGTCTCCACCGGACCTCCTCAATACGGTCGGGTCAGTCAGTGGTGCCGTAGTCGGTGGTCGGTTCGTAGTTGGCGGCCCAGACGATGAAGCCGATGATGGCGAGGGTGGCGATCAGCGCGATGGCGGTCGCGATCCAGCCGACGATGATCCCGGCCAGTGCCATGCCGTCGCCGCTCTCCCCCTTCTCCCGGATCTGCCGTCGGGAGACGTGGCCGAGGATCGCGCCGATGATGCCGATGTAACCGCCGAGCCCATAGCCGCAGAGGCCGAGGATGCCGACGATGGACACGACCAGCGCGGCGATCGACATCCCGTTCGTCGGCGGCGCGGCGGCGATCATCGGGTAGCCGTACCCGGGATAGGCCCCAGCGGGGGTGCCATCCGGGTTGACCGGCTGCCCACTGACCGGGTATCCGCTGATCGGCTGGCCACTGACCGGGTATTTGCTGACCGGCTGGTTCGGATCCGGGTAGCCAGCGGGCTCCTGGGTGCCCTGGGACGGGTCGTTCCAGTTCGGATAACTCATTTAAGGATCTCCGTCTGCGAGGGGTGCGCCGCCAGGGTAGTCGTTCACTGCCAGTGACACTGCCCCCGTTTCGCGGAGTGTGCGTTGCCCGTACCAGCGGAAGAGGGCAGGATCGCGGCATGGCATTCGATGCGCGTGCCGGGGACAGGTCCGTCAGCCGCCTTCGGCGGGACGCGACCCGCCCCGGGCTGGCCCGCCGCCACCGCACCGTCCCGTCCGGCGTCGACCCGATGGGCGTCGAGGCTTCGGTGCCCGAGCCGGAGCCGGTCACCATGCGGCTCGACGGCCGGGTGGCGCTGGTTACCGGTGCCGGCAGCCCCGACGGGATCGGGTACGCGACCGCCCGCCGGTTGCGTGACCTGGGAGCCCGGGTGGCGATCGTCTCGACCACCCGGCGTATCCACGAGCGGGCCACCGAACTGGGCGCGACCGGCTTCGTCGCGGACCTCACCGACGAGTCGGAGGTGGGCGCACTCGCCGATGCGATCGCCGAGCAGCTCGGCGAGGTGGAGGTGCTGGTCAACAACGCCGGGCTGGCGAGCCGGGCGAGCCCGGAGGTGCTGCGGCCGGTCGCTCAGCTCTCCTTCGAGGAGTGGCAAGCGGAGATCAACCGCAATCTGACCACAGCGTTTCTGTGTAGTCGGGCGTTCATCGGTGGGATGGCCGAGCGCGGCTGGGGGCGGATCGTCAACCTCGCCGCGACCGCGGGGCCGGTCAACGCGTTACCGACCGAGGCGGCGTACGCGGCGGCCAAGGCGGGGGTGGTCGGGTTGACCAGGGCGTTGGCGATGGAGATGGTCGCCGACGGCGTGACGGTCAACGCGGTGGCCCCGGGCACGATCTACACGGCGGCGTCCACGATGGCGGAGTTGAAGCAGGGCCTCGGCACCCCGGTGGGACGGCCGGGTACGCCGGATGAGGTGGCTGCAGCCATCGCCTTCCTCTGCTCGCCGGCGGCCTCCTACATCACCGGTCAGATGCTGGTGGTGGATGGCGGCAACAGCGTCCGCGAGGCGCAGTTCCGCTAGCCAGACATCCCAGTTGGGTCTCCGACGTCCCTAGTAGGTCGTGCCGCTGTCCGAGCCGGCCCAGAAGATCAGCACCACCCAGGCGCAGCAGGCGACCAGATACAACGCGGTGAAGATGTAGCTGAGGATCAGGCCCCAGAAGGCCAGCTGGTCGCCCTGCTCGCCGGTCTGCTTGATTTGCTTGCGGGCGATGTGCCCGAGTGCGATGCCGGCCGGAGCGAAGACGAACGCGAAGACCAGCGACAGGATCGCCAGGACGTTCATGCCCCGGTGTTGCCCCGGACCGGGCGGGGGATAGCCCGGCTGCCCGTACTGCCCGCCGGGCTGCCCGTACTGGCCGTACTGGCCGTGTTGCCCGTATTCACCGCGCTGGCCGCCGTACTGGCCGGGCTGACCGTATTCGCCGGGCTGCCCGTGCTGGCCGCCGTACTGGCCGGGCTGACCGTGCTGCCCGTGTTCACCGTGCTGGCCGCCGTACTGGCCCGGCTGGCCGTATTCGCCGGATTGACCGGGCTGCCCGTACGGCGGCTGAGGAGTACCCGGCTCGGACGGCTGTTGCCCGTATGGGTCGGGTGGTCGTTGTGGATCTTGCGGTTCATCCGGATGTGGATAGGTCATGACTATCGTCCTCCTTGTCCGGACGCTACCGGCAGCCGTGAACCTTTTCACAGCGGATGCCGGGACTCGCCGCCTTGGCTGTCCTCTCCCTCGCCGCGATACTTATCGAGCGTTCAGTTACTCGTCGGTACGTCGTCTGCGTTTCGACCGACGCCCGTGAATCTTCGGAGGCTGACATGGCCCGACTCGCCCAGACTCCCGGCCTGACCGATGTGCAACGGTCGATCCTGGAGACCGTACGGGAGTTCGCCGATCGGGAGATCATCCCCAATGCGCAGCGGCTGGAACGGGCCGACGAGTACCCCGCGGAGATCGTCGACGGCATGCGGGAGATGGGGCTCTTCGGGCTCACCATCGACGAGGAGTACGGCGGTCTCGGGGAGTCACTGCTGACGTACGCCCTGGTCGTAGAGGAACTCTCCCGGGCCTGGATGTCGATCTCCGGGATCGTCAACACCCACTTCATCGTGGCGTACCTGATCTCCCGGCACGGCTCCGAGGAGCAGAAGCGGTCGCTGCTGCCCCGGATGGCCACCGGCGAGGTACGCGGCGCGTTCTCCATGTCCGAGCCGGGCTGCGGTTCCGACGTCTCCGCCATCCGGTCCAGGGCGGTACGCGACGGCGACAACTTCGTGCTCAACGGGCAGAAGATGTGGCTGACCAACGGGGCGTACTCGTCGGTGGTGGCCACGCTGGTGCGTACCGACGTCGGCGCCGACTCGGTCTACGGCAACATGACGACCTTCCTGGTGGAGAAGGAGCCCGGCTTCGGTGAGACCGCTCCCGGGCTGACCATCCCGGGCCGGATCGAGAAGATGGGCTACAAGGGCGTCGAGACCACCGAGATGATCCTCGACGGGGTGACCGTGCCGGCTTCGGCCGTACTCGGCGGGGTCGAGGCGGGCCTCGGCCGGGGCTTCTACCAGATGATGGACGGCATCGAGGTGGGCCGGGTCAACGTGGCGGCCCGCGCCTGCGGCATCTCCATCCGCGCCTTCGAGTTGGCCGTCGCGTACGCCCAGCAGCGGCAGACCTTCGGCGCGCCGCTGACGAGGCACCAGGCCATCGCCTTCAAGCTCGCCGAGATGGGTACGAAGATCGAGGCCGCCCACGCGCTGATGGTCAACGCGGCCCGGCTCAAGGACTCGGGAGCGCGCAACGATGTCGAGGCCGGCATGGCCAAGCTGCTCGCCTCCGAGTACTGCGCCGAGGTCGTCCAGGAGTCGTTCCGCATCCACGGCGGCTACGGCTACTCCAAGGAGTACGAGATCGAGCGGCTGATGCGCGAGGCCCCGTTCCTGCTCATCGGCGAGGGCACTTCGGAGATCCAGAAGACGATCATCTCTCGGGGCCTGCTCAAGGAGTACAAGCTCTGACCGGTGGTGGTGGGGCAGGTGATTCCCCACCACCACCACCACCACCGAGCCAGCTCATCGGAGCTTGGCGAAGAACCTCCGGATGTCGGCGGCGTGGTGCGTCGGTACCTCCATGGCGACGAAGTGGCCACAGCCCTGGTTGTCCATCGGCCAGTGGATGATCTTGTTGTGCTCCTCGGCGAGCCGCTTGAACAGCGCCGGCCCGCCCCCGTAGACGCCACTGGGCACCAGGTTCTGCCCCTGTGGCCAGAAGAACTCGCTGTTGTCGTACATGAACCAGGACGAGCTACCGGCCGTCCCGGTCAGCCAGTACAGGGTCGCGTTGGTGAGGAGCTGGTCCCGGTCGATGGCCTGCTCGGGCAGGTCGACGGTGATGCAGAACTCCTGGAACTTGTGCATCAGCCAAGCCAGCAGGCTGACCGGAGAGTCATTCCAGCCGTACGCGAAGGTCTGCGGCGCGGCCCGCAGGAGCGTGTGGTGGTCGAGGCCGCCAGTCGACCATTCCTGCATCTGCGCGTAGTCGGCCCGCTCGGCCTCGCTCATCCCCGGCACGTCAGCCTCGGTGGGAAACCCGAACCCACCGTTGATGTGCACCCCGACCACATGCTCTGGAGCAACCTTGGCCACCTCGGGAGCGAGGTAGGCACCAAGGTCCCCGCCCTGGGTGCCGTACCGGTCGTAGCCGAGCCGGGCCATCAACTCGGCCCAGATCCGGGCCACCCGCTCGACGCTCATGCCGGTCTCGGTCGGTGCCGAGGAAAAGCCGAACCCGGGGATGGAGGGGGCCACCACGTGGAATGCCTGAGCTGGGTCACCGCCGTGGGCCCGGGGGTCGGTCAGCGGCCCGATCAGCTCGGTGAACTCGACGATCGAGTTCGGCCAGCCGTGGGACAGGATCAGCGGCAGCGCATCCGGTTCGGGGGAGCGGACGTGCAGGAAGTGGATGTCCAGCCCGTCGATCTCGGTCATGAACTGCGGGAACTCGTTCAGCCGGTCCTCCTGCGCGCGCCAGTCGTAGCCGGTGCCCCAGTACTCGGCCAGGTTCCGGAGGTAGTCGACCGGCACACCCCGGCTCCACCCGGCACCGGGGAGCTGGCGGGGCCAGCGGGCCCGAGCCAGCCGGTCGCGCAGGTCGTCGAGGTCGGCCTGCGGGATCTCGATCCGGTACGGGCGGATATCGCTGTTCATCAGGTTCTCCTTCGGGTACGTCTGTCGTCGCCGCTATCGGGCGTGGAAACGCCATCCGGTGCGACGTGGAGAACGGTAGACAAGATGTAGGTCAGCTCCTGTCACACATGACTGGCATCCTTTGCGTCATGACCGACACCCCGGGGCGACTGCTGAATCTGCTGTCGCTGTTGCAGACTCCGCGCGAGTGGCCGGGCGGTGAGCTTGCCGACCGGCTGTCCGTCAGCCTGCGGACCATCCGGCGGGACGTCGAGCGGTTGCGTGACCTCGGCTATCCGGTGCGGGCCACGATGGGCGCGACCGGCGGCTACCGGCTGGTCGCCGGCACGGCAATGCCGCCCCTGCTGCTCGACGACGAGGAGGCGGTGGCGATCGCGGTCGGCCTGCGGACGGCGGCCGGGCACGCGGTGGCGGGCATCGAGGAGTCCTCCGTACGGGCGTTGGCGAAGCTGGAGCAGGTCCTGCCGTCCCGGCTGCGGTACCGCGTCGGCACCCTCAACGCCGCGACGGTGCCGATGCCGACCGGGGACCGGTCGAAGGTCGATCCAGAGGTCCTCACCGTGCTGGCGGCGGCGATCGCCAACCGGGAGCGGTTGCGCTTCGACTACCGGGACAACGACGGTGGTGGGAGCCGGCGGCTGGTGGAGCCGCACCGCCTGGTGGCGGCCAGCCGCCGCTGGTACCTGGTGGCCTACGACAACGATCGGAACGATTGGCGGACCTTCCGGGTCGACCGGATCGGACAACCACAACCCACCGGTGTACGGACCCCACCCCGCGAACTGCCCGCTGCGGACGCTGCCGAGTACGTCACCCGCCGGCTCTACAGTGTCGTCCCCACCTACCGGGCGGTGGCCACCCTGTACGCGCCGGCAGACGAGGTCAGCGGCCGGGTGGGTGACGGGCCGGGGGACGTGGAACCGATCGACGAGCACAGCTGCCGGCTGCACAGCCACACCGACACCTTGGAATGGTTGGCGTTCCGGCTGGTCATGCTCGGTTGCGAGTTCGAGGTGCACGAACCGCCGGAACTGGTCGACTATCTGCGTGCGATGGGTGCCCGAGCCGTCCGGGCAGCGGGCTGACCTGGGTCAGGAAAGGTGGGCGAGGTTGCCGGCGGCTCGCTCGATCACCAGGCACCGGTCCTCGACGTAGTCGACCCCGGCCTCCTCGGCGGTACGCCGCGCTTCGGGCGAGACGATGCCCAGTTGCAGCCACACCGCCGGTGCGCCGATCGCAACCGCGTCCCGGACCACCGCCACGGCGTCCGCCGCCGGCCGGAACACGTCGACCAGGTCGACCGGGTGCGGGATGTCGGCCAGGGAGCGGTAGACCTTCTCGCCGAACAGCTCGTCGGCCTCCGGGTTGACCGGGATGATCCGCCAGCCGTACCGCTGCATCTCCTGCGGTACGCGATATGCCGCCTTCGCCGGGTTACGGGACGCGCCGACGACGGCGATCACCCGGGCATCGGCCAGGATCTGCTGAGGAGTACGCACCCGGCGACTGTAACGCCGTCGGCGGGCTGCCCGTCATGGGTGGCCTACAGCAACGTCAACCGCTCGGCCCCGGATCCGCGTGTCGGGGAGCGGGCGGCCCGACGTAGCCAGTGGATCGGGCGGATTCGTTCCAGCGACAGGAAGCTCGCCATCGCCACCAGGTGAGGGGCGAACGAGATGGTGATGGTGGAGACCGTCACCAGATGAAACGAGTAGAAGAAGGCCACCAGCACCCGCCGCCACCGCTCGGAGACCAGGAACACCGCTGGGCTCAACAGTTCGAACGCGATGATCCCGAACTGGGCGACGATCAGTAGGTAGGGCACCTGAGCGATCAGGTCGGCGAGTTCGGTACCGCGACGGATGATTGCTCGGGCGAGCACCGAACCAGTCAGCCACTCCAGACCACCGAAGCGGAGCTTGGCCCAGGCGGCGAGGAAGTAGGTGCAGACCACGGCGATCTGGGTGACCCGCAGCGCCCAACCACCGGCCTCGGTACGGGTCGCATCACCGTGCCGGGCCCGCCCGGCGGTGGGCAGCACCGCGAGCGCGATCAGGAAGGCGAACCGGTCGTGGTCCACCTTTCCGCAGCTCATGGCGATGATCATCCACTCGAAGTAGAGCAGGAAGATCGGCCAGCCCAGAGCGCGCGGTGCCCGACCTGTGGCGGCGACGAGGGAGAAGGCCAGCAGCGCCCAGAAGATGGTGTCGACCAGCAGCGGGGTCGGGGTCGGCAACGGCAGCAGCCGCCCGATGAACAGGGGCTGATAGAGCGCAGCCCCGGTGTCGCCGTGGTGGCGTATCCACGGGGTGAAGATGACGAGGTCGGCGGCGACGAAGAGGTAGACCAGGGTGCGGAAGGCGGCGATCCGACCTTGCGGAACCGCGGCGGTCAGCCACCGTCCGGCCGCGGCCGACCAGCGTCGGGCCCTGGTCAGGATGCTGCTCGCCACGACACGATGGTCTCGTCGGTGAACTTGCCGGTCGGCCGGCCGGCGGTGATGCCGTACCAGCGGATCACGATGCGCACCTCGACCATCGCCGGCGCTTCGGGATGACGTCGTGCGTACGCGTCGGCCAGTTGACGTAGCAGGGCCGGTTCCGCCGCGTACCGGGCCTGCTGGCCCTCGATCTCAGCCCGCCGGATGCCGGTGCTGCCCTGATCCAGGGCGATCAGCGTGCCGGTGCTGTCGACCCCCTCGACACGGGTGTCCGGTGCCGGGGCGTTCGGTGGGTTCGAGGTGGAGTACATGCGGAACGGGCCGAACGGAAAGTGATCGTCCTGTCCCCAGACCGTGCCGACGAGCAGCACAGCAAGTCCTATTGCGGCCCCCCACACGCGGGTGGCTCTGCCGCGACCTGTCAACGTGTTCATCGCGCGTCGGTCCGAGGGCAAGTCAGTTGCCGATGGTGGCTTTGGACGAGCGGCGGTTCCGGGCGGACGACACCGCCCCCGGCCGGGCCCGTGTCAGGTCCGGCCGGGGGCGGGTACGGGCAGCGAGGGAACGGCGACGGACACGCGGGGTCAACCGCCGGCCCGGGCGAACCGCCGATGATCCTCGGCCCGGTCGCTGTCAACTCTGGCTGGCGAGCTGCCTGCGGACGTCGTCCATGTCCAGGGCCCGGACCTGCTCGATCAAGGACTCCAGGGCGGACTCGGGCAGGGCTCCCGGCTGGGCGAAGACGATGATGCCGTCTCGGACCGCCATGATCGTCGGAATCGACCGGACGTCGAACTTGGCCGCGAGTTCCTGCTGGGCCTCGGTGTCGACCTTGCCGAAGACGATGTCCTGGTGCTTCTCCGAAGAGCGTTCGTAGATCGGGGCGAACCGAACGCACGGGCCGCACCAGCTTGCCCAGAAGTCGACGAGGACGATGCCGTCCTGGCCGGTCACCTCGTCGAAGTTGGCCGTGGTCAGTTCAACGGAAGCCATCGATCTCTCCGATCGCTGGGAATCATCTACGTCTGGGAAAACCTCTGCGTTGGCCCTGGAATTCCCGACGATCCAGCACTGAAACGCCCAGCCCGGACCGATCAGCGCTCCCGCCGCCATCGACGGGTGTTTGTGGCCTAGCTCACGCGGGTGCTGCGGTACGCCGTGTCGCCGCTCACCGTTCCGTGGTGAGAGCGCTCCCATGAGTTGGTGATTGGGTGGCTGGCGGCTGCCGACAATTGCTCGGCGACTAGGGAGAATTTCTCTCGTGACGATCGGTTACGGCGAGATCAGCTCTTACGTTAAGTAACGTTACAAAGGGGTAACGCTGACTGGTTTTGCTTGCCGCCCCCTTTCTTTGCGCGGTTCTGGTCAGGCAGAATCCTGATATCAGAGCGTGGGCGGCGGGTGCCGGGGAGGGCCCCGCCGTTCATTGCGTCCAGGCTCGTTTCGGGGCGCGGTTCGGCTCGAATCCTATTTCGTCCAGGTGTCCTGACCCTGGATGACCTGCCTGGTAGCCGGTCCCCTGGCCGTCGTGGAGTGGTCTGATCGGGCACGAGTCAAGCAATGTGACAAACCTGGGCTGCTTCTCGCCTGCGGTATTGACTTAACGGTCGATAAGGCATGCTGTGGTGTACTCCATCGCCATCTGTCGAAGGGCACCAGGATGCAGTTTGGGCGCTACTACGAGGAGTTCGAGGTCGGCGCGGTGTACCGGCACTGGCCGGGCAAGACGGTCACCGAGTACGACGACCACCTTTTCTGCCTGCTGACCATGAATCACCATCCGTTGCACATGGACGCCCACTACGCGGAGACGTCGAGTCACTTCAAGCGCAACGTGGTGGTCGGCAACTACATCTACTCCCTGCTACTCGGCATGTCCGTGTCGGACGTCAGTGGCAAGGCGATCGCCAACCTGGAGGTCGAGTCGCTGCGACACGTGGCCCCCACCTTCCACGGGGACACGATCTACGGCGAGACCACCGTGTTGGACAAGCGGGAGTCCAGCTCGAAGCCGGACCGGGGGGTGGTGTCCGTGGAGACCCGGGGCTACAAGCAGGACGGCACGCTGGTCTGCGTCTTCCGTCGCCGGGTGATGGTCCCGACCCGCGCGTACGCCGTCGACGCGATGCCGCCCGGAGTCGACCCGGAACGCCCCAGCTTCCCCGAGCCGAAGTGAGGAACGGCCCTTTCCTGTCGTTTTCTGCATAGGGAGGGGCCCCTTCCTAACCCCCGGGCTGCCGCTGGACACATATGCTGGCGGTCGGGAGGTCCGATGAGCCACTCCGCCTCCGGCGAGCCGCCCACCACCGGCAGCCGCCTCGGTGCACTGGACACGGCGACTTTTCCGGCCAGCGAGTGGCGGCTGCTCACCCGACTCCCGGGTCGGGTCATCACCGCCGCACTCTCCACCGAGATCGACCGTCCGGGGCGTACCGTGCGGGAAGGGTTGGCCGGCCTGGAGGGCATCGCCGCCGGTCGGGCCTTCGACAGCGAACTCGTACGGGCGGTGGTGGCCAAGATCTACGCCGAATCGGACGACGATCGGGGCGGGCCCTCCGGGAGGAGCGCGGGACCGCCGGGCGAGCCGACCTACGCGGGTGCGGCCACCAGCATCACCGAACTCTTCGAGGCCTGCCGGGCGGCGGTGCGGATCCTGGCCAGACGGGCCGATCCGGCCGACTCGGCGGCGTACCGGCAGTGGGTGCAGTCGGTCGCGGCCCGGGTCTGCCAGGCGACCGGTCCCACCGGGTCGGTTTCGCCGACCACCGACCCGGTCGATCCGGCGGACCGGCGGTTCCTCGACGATCTGGGAACGGCGCTGGGCCTGGGCTGAGTCGTCCCGGCGACGGGCCGTACGCTCTGCAGACCGTGGAGGCGTCGATGGTCCGGGACAACCCTGAGGTTGTTGAAGAGGTCGGGGTCGGGCCCTGGCAGGGCGACCCGCCAACCGACCCGCGCTACGACCCGGAACTGCTCGCCAACGGTGATCGGCGCAACGTGGTCGACCGCTACCGGTACTGGCGTCGGGAGGCGGTCGTCGACGACCTCGATCAGCGGCGGCACACGTTCCACGTGGCGATCGAGAACTGGCAGCACGACTTCAACATCGGCACCGTCGTGCGCAACGCCAACGCCTTTCTCGCCGCCGAGGTGCACATCGTCGGCCGGCGCCGGTGGAATCGGCGAGGCGCGATGGTGACCGATCGCTACCAGCACGTACGGCACCACGAGACGATCGAGGCGTTCCTGGACTGGGCGCGCGCCCACGACCTGCCGATCGTGGGGATCGACAACCTGCCCGGTTCCCGTCCGCTGGAGACGGTGACCCTGCCTCGCGCGTGTGTGCTGCTCTTCGGTCAGGAGGGACCCGGCCTTTCCGAACCAGCCCGATCCGCCTGTGACCAGCTCTTCTCCATCGCGCAGTACGGCTCGACCCGATCGATCAACGCCGGAGTGGCCAGCGGCATCGCGATGCACGCCTGGATCCGCGCGCATGCGGGGCCGCCCCCAGCCGAGGATGGAGAATAGGGCAACAGGGGTAATTAGCCGCACAAGCGGCGAAAGCGCCTTACGTGGGCGGTAACGGGCAGGTCGCTCCGGAATTTCAAAATCTGATGTTCGGGACAATCCCGGAAAGAGGTGACCGAAAAGGCCGGTTCGCTGGACGCTGCGGCGCTGATCCGGGAACTCTGGTCTCGTGGGGATCACGGTGAGTTGCCCGCAGTGCGGCGGCCCGGTACGGGCACCGGACCTGATGCACAGCGACTGGCGATGCGACGCCTGTGGCTCGGTGTCGCCGCTGCACGTGCCGGACCACATCGGCCCCGAGATCATGGCGACCGTCGTCGCCCGTACGAACGCCGACGCCGCCAGGACGAGCGACGGTGGCGCTCGTCCAGACGGTGCGTCGACCGTCGAGGCGCAGCGCCGGGCCGTACCGCTCTGGTGCCCCTGGCCACTGCCGCTGGGCTGGACGACGACCGGGGTGGCCTGGGCCGGCGACGACCGTACGGGCGTACGGGCAACCGTGGTGGCCTGTAGCGGCCCGGCCCCGCTGAGCGGTGGCCCGGCCGACTTCGTCTTCGTCGCCGAGGAGCCGGGGGTCGGTCTTGGTACCCGGTACGCGGGTATCCCCGGTCTCGACCCGGGAGTGCTCCTGATCGACACGATGACCGATCCCATACCCGGCCGCGCCGAACAGCCGCCACACGTGAAGGTCCGGGTCAGCGGCCATCCCACTCCAATGTGGGCAGTAAAATCTCCGACAGATCGAAGCGCGTACGCCGGCGAGGCTCGGGGAATGTGGCTCTATGCGATAGCCTGGCCTGCGAGCGCGGGTTACCTCCTCTTGGCGGAGGTCGTCCTACACGACCTGACCGAGTGGTTGCCGCCCGAGCTCGTGTACGGCGCGCCCTCTCCGTACCTCCACGGAAAGGTCTGATCCCCGGACCGTGACGGCAGAGAGCGCGAAGCAGTTGATTCACCAAACGACATCTGACTGATACTCTGGGTACTGCTGCGGTACGGGACCCGGCGCCGCACGGAGAGGATGGCCCGCAATGGTCAAGAAGGTCCTCACCTGGGGCGGAATCGCCTTCCTGATTTTCTTCATCGCGTTCCGGCCCAACTCCGCCGCTGACGTGTTCAAGTCGCTGGGTGGCGGCATCGTGGACATCGCGCAGGGCTTCGGCGAGTTCGTCACCAACCTCGTCGCCTAGCGTCCCATGGGTAATCCGTCAGGCGAACCCCCCGAGCCCGACGACGAAGCCGAACGTCGGCGCCGGGAACGCGACACCGAGCCCATCCCACGTGCCCGCCCCGATCTCGGGCCGGACTTCGACGATGGACTCTCCTACACCGACGGTCCGTCCTACGCCGGTCCCTCCTATCCGGACGACGACGATGTCTACGGCCGCGAGGAGCGCCGCTCCGGGACCCGGGCCTGGGTCCGTGACCCGGACGACGACATCCCGCCGCAGATCTCCGAGGACGAGCTGGCCGGCCTTCGGGTGGATGCCTCGGGCATGCCGACCGGCACCCGCCGCGTGCTCCCCCTGGAGGACGAACCGACCTCCCTGGTCGCCCGCTACCTCTTCCCGACCGAACGCTATCGGGGTGAGTGGAAGCGGCACTGGGTCCACCTGACCACCCCGCTGTTGATCGGCATCGCCGCCACCTTCGTACTGGGCTACCTCTCGGGTTTCCTGGCCGGGCAGCAGGACTTCGGGGCGTTGACCTCGATCGCGGTGATCCTCTGGTTCGGCGTGATGGGCTGGGTGGCCTGGCAGGTGGCGGACTGGTACTACGACCGGTTCATCCTGACCAACAAACGGGTGATGGTGGTCAATGGCATCATCACCCGGCGCGTCGCGATGATGCCGTTGGCCCGGGTCACCGACATGAAGTACGAACAGTCCCCCCTGGGGCGGACCCTCAACTACGGCACGTTCGTACTGGAATCGGCGGGTCAGGAACAGGCGTTGCGGGAGGTCAAACACCTTCCGAACCCCAACGAGCTCTACCTCCGCGTCGTCGAAGAGATGTACGAGCCGCAGGCGGTCGAGGCCCGGCTGGGCAAGGAAGCAGACGAGGCCAACGACGACGGGGCGTGAGAACTCTGTCCGAACATCGGATGAGGCTCGCGACCGTTCCGGCGTAGACCGTTCATCCCCACCATGACAGCCTTCAGTGACACGGAGGGCAGGGGAGGCGACCGGTGGCGGCGAGGCACGCCATGGAGGAGGAGTTCCACGACTTCGTCGTGGCCCGATCCGCTGCCCTGCTGCGTACCGCCTATCTGCTCGCGGGTGACTGGGCGACCGCCGAGGACCTGCTCCAAACCGCCCTGACCAAGACCTACCTGGCCTGGAAGCGCCTCGGCGAGATCGAGGCGGTCGAGCCGTACGCCCGGCGAGTCCTGGTCAACACGGCGACCAGTTGGTGGCGGCGGCGGTGGCACGGTGAACGCCCCACCGAGAAGCTGCCCGAATCCGCCGGCCCGGACCGGATCGAGGAACAGCTCGAACGCGACGCCCTGTGGCGACATGTTCGGGCCCTGCCGGTACGTCAACGTGCCGTCCTGGTCTTGCGCTTCTACGAGGATCTGTCCGAGGCACAGACCGCGGCCATGCTCAACATCTCGATCGGCACCGTGAAGAGCCAGACCGCACGGGCCCTCAAGACCCTCCGGCAGCGGATCGGGGGCAGCTCGACCGACGGGATCGTCCTGTCCGGCGGCATTCGTCGGGCAGCCAGCCCGGATCCGGCACCAATGGGCCAACCAGCCCCGTCATCGACCGGCCGACCAGTCCCGTCATCGACCGGCCGGGCCGCCACCCCGGCATCCGCCCCACAGCCAGCCAGCGGGGAGCAGCCCCTGACCGCCGGCCCGCGACCGCCATCGGCCCGTACGCCGATTCGGCCGCGTCCGGCGAACCCGGTACCGGCGCCCGCGCTGCCCACCGCAGGAATGGAATCCCGGTGACGCGGCCAACGGAGGACAACTCACGGCCGGGGTTCGGGCGTTCAATGACTGTGACCCCCGACGATCTCGAACAGGCGCTGCGGGACAGCCTGTCCCGGCAGGTTGCCATGCCGCCGGGTACCTTCGACCTGGCCGCCGCCACGATCCGCCGGGCGAACCGAGTCCGTCGACGTCGGTCCTTCGCGGGAGCGGCGTTGGCGATCCTGGCGACGATTGCCGGAAGTGCGGGAATGGCCCAGTTCGGTGGCGGTGGCCCGGCCGACCAGTCGGAGCCGATCGTCGTACTGGGAGATCCGCCCACGGCGACCGAGTCGGCTTTCCCGAACCGATCCGCTGCGGCGACGCCGGGCCCCGACGGCCGGCGGGGGAGGATCCCCACCGACGCGCCGCTGGTCGACATCGTGGTCGCCACCGACCTGAGCACCGCCGGCGGCGAGGCGCTCGACCTGGCCCCGATCGGAGAGGTTGTCCGGGCCCAACGTGTGTCGGGTGGCTGGCTGGTGGTCGGCGCTGCCTCCGCGAGCACGCAAACGCTTTGGTTCGTCACCCGTTCGGGCCCGCCGAAGGCGGTCGTCTCCGATGTCGACGTGGTGACGCTGTCGCCGGATGGGCAGCGGATCGCCTGGCGGAAACAGACACAGCTCTACGCGGCGACCGTTGCCAACGGGCAGGTGAGTACCGGGGTCCAGAGTCCGGCACCGGCCGAGGCGACACCCGTCGGCTTCGTCGGTGTCGCGGTCCTGCTGCGACGCGACAGCGATGCCGGTGCCACCGGGTACGACCTGTGGTGGCCGAGTAGCCCGGAGCCGTACCAGCCGGGGTGGAACACCACGATGGTCGGCTACCACGGCGTACTGCCGGACGGCCACACCGTGGTCGGACGGGTGTCGATGGCGGGATCCACTCGGCCCTGCCTGGGCCTGCTGGACGCCGCCCGAGATTTGGCGCCGGTCCGAACGACGTGCGCCCTGCCGCTCGACCCGGACGGTCGGGGCACCCTTTCGCCGGATGGCCGCTGGCTGCTGGTAGATGGAGAATCCGCCCCCGATGCCCGGGTGACGGCGTTGGCCGTCGACCTCAACACCGCGTTCGAGCGGACACCGGCGGTCCGGCCCGCCGGCTCACCGGTCTCGGACGCCACGGTCTGGACCGATTCCCGGACCGTGGTCCACTTCGGGGAGCAGGGCGAACTGGTACGGGTGGCGCTGGACTGGGCCGTGGCCGGTGTCGACGGCGGGGTACAGCGATTCCCCGGTCCGAGCCTGCCGCCTGGCAGTCGACCGGTCCTGGTCAGCGGTCCGGTCGACTGACCGAGGGGAGCGTTCGCCCGGCGGCCGGTAGCCTCGGCCCGGTGATCGATCTGCACACGCACTCGACGGCGAGCGACGGGACACTCACGCCCGCGGAACTCGTCCGGGCCGCCGCAGCCGCCGGCCTCGACGTGGTGGCCCTCACCGACCACGACACCACCGCCGGCTGGGCTCCGGCGGTCGCGGCGTTGCCACCCGGCCTCACCCTGGTACGCGGTGCCGAACTGTCCTGCCGCTGGTACGGCGCGCAGCCGTCGATCCCGCTGCACCTGCTCGCCTACCTGTTCGACCCGACGGAACCGGAGTTGGTCGCCGAGCTGACCCGGGTACGTCTCGCCCGGGAGTTGCGCGGGGAGCGCATCGTCGAACTGCTGCGGGCCGACGGTATCGATGTGACCTGGACCGAGATCCGGGACAATGCCCAGGGCGGTACGGTCGGCCGACCGCACATCGCCCAGGCGCTGATCCGGGCCGGTCTGGTGGCGACCACCACCGAGGCCTTCGCCCCCGAGTGGCTGGGCGAGCGTTACCGGCTGCCAAAGGACGACATCGACGTCTTCACGGCGGTGCGACTGATCCGGCAGGCCGGCGGCGTACCGGTCTTCGCCCATCCCCGGGCCAGTCGACGGGGCCGGATCGTGCCCGATGAGTTGATCGTGGAGTTGGCGGCGGCGGGGTTGGTCGGACTGGAGGCCGACCACGAGGACCACTCCCCGGCGGAACGGGAGCACGTCCGACGGCTCGCCGCCGAGCTGGGTCTGTTGATCACCGGTTCCTCGGACTTCCACGGCACCCACAAGACGGTCCGGTTGGGGGCGTTTACCACCTCGCGCGATTCGTACGAGCGGATCGTGGCGGCCGCGAGGGGCGTGACTCCGATCGCTTCGGAGCGTGCCTGACCAGCGGCGCGGCTACCGTGACCGAGTGGATCTGAAGCTGTTCGGGGAGGTCTTCGTAACCCTGCTGGTCATCACCGACCCGCCGGGGATGATGCCGATCTTCCTTGCCCTGACCGGGCCGTTAGCGGCCCGAGACCGTCACCGTGCCGCCTGGCAGGCGGTGGCGCTCGCGCTCGGGGTGATCGTGGTGTTCGCGGTGGCCGGCCAGACCCTGCTCGACTACCTGCACGTCGACCTGCCGGCCCTCCAGGCCGCGGGTGGGCTGCTGCTGGTGCTGGTCGCGCTGGAGTTGCTGACCGGCAAGTCGGACGATCCCCAGCAGCAGACGACCTCCAACATCGCCCTCGTCCCACTGGGTACGCCGTTGCTGGCCGGACCCGGTGCGATCGTCGCCACCATGCTCTTCGTACAGCAGGCCGACGGGGTGGCCGACTACACGTCGATCGCCACCGCCATCATCGCCGTGATGGCCGCCGTCTGGATCGTGCTGCGGTTCTCCGGTGGCATCGTGAAGGTGCTCCGGCCCGGTGGCATCGAGGTGCTGACCCGGATCGCCGGGCTGCTGCTGGCGGCGATCGCGGTGCAGCTCATCGCCGACGCGGTGGCCGCGTTCGTCACGGCGTACATCCATCCGTCCTGACCTGTTGTTCTCCGGGTCCGGGCGGCGACGTGATGCTCGTCGTACGGATGCCCGAGGTGCTTGTGGGGTGGCGACCCCGGGTTCGTCGTACCGGGATGGCAGGATCTGGGCCGTGCGAAGGCCGACCTCTTCCGGTAACCGGACCCCTCGGTCCCGTGCCGCCAGCCAGCCAGAGCAGTTGGGGTTCGAGGGCATGCCGGAACGGCTCTTCGTGTGCACCCCCAGCAAACTCGGTGCCTACGCGGACTGCCCACGCCGATACCGCTACACCTACGTCGACCGGCCGACGCCCCCGAGGGGCCCGGCCTGGGCGCACAACTCGCTCGGCGCCAGCGTGCACACCGCGCTACGCAACTGGTACGGCCTGGCCGCCGACCGCCGCCGCCCCGAGGCGCTGCCGATGCTGCTCAAGGGCACCTGGGTGCGCGACGGCTATCGCGACGACGAGCAGGAACGAGCCGCCTACCGGCGGGCCCTGGATTGGCTCGAAGCCTATGTGGACAGCCTGGATCCGGCCGACGAGCCGGTGGGGGTGGAACGGGTAGTCGCGGCCAAGACCTCGGTGCTGGCCTTCAACGGCCGCGCCGACCGGATCGACTCCCGGCCGGGTCCGGACGGGCCGCAGCTCGTGATCGTCGACTACAAGACCGGCCGTACCGGGCTGGACGCCGATGATGCCCGGGGTTCGCAGGCACTTGCCCTCTACGCGTACGCCGCCGAGCGGGTGTTCCGCCGGCCGTGTCGACGGGTCGAGCTGCACCACCTACCGACCGCCACCGTGGCGGCGTACGACCACACCCCCGAGTCGATCAACCGGCAGGTGGGTCGCGCCGAGGACGCCGCTCGCGACATCGTCGCCGCCGAGAAGGCGGTGGCCGCCGGTAGCGACCCGGACGAGGCGTTCCCCACGACTCCGGGCACGCTCTGCGGATGGTGCGACTTCCGGGCGTCCTGCCCGGCCGGAGTACAGACCCCAGCGAAGGAGCCCTGGGCGGCGGTCGAGCGTACGCTGCTCCCACCTCCGCCCCTTGACGGGCAGGAGCAGCGCGAGGATCGGTGAGCGCGACACACCGACGCGCCGGTCAGTTCGTCGGATCGAACCGCGCCGGTCAGCTTCTGCCGGGCCAGCCCCGCCGGTCAGCTTGCCGGAGCCAGCCGGGCGGCTCGGGCCTTGGCCGCCTGGTACAGCGGGCCTTCGAGGTAGCGGCGGGGCACTGCGGCCAGGGCGAGCCGCAGGGTTCGGATGCTCAACTCTGCCGACAGCGCGGTGGTCGGCAGGCCCAGGGTGCCGTGCATCCGGCGGGCCCAGGCGGGGAGTAGCCCGAACGCGGTGCCGGCGACACCGAAGTAGGCCAGTCGGGCGGGGCCGAAGTCCAGACTCAGCCGCACCGGCAGGCTCAGCTTCCAGGGCAGCGGCGGCGCGGTCAGGAAGAGGGCGGTCTCGGCGGCGTCCCGGGTCATCCGCAACTCGCCGCGGATCTCCCGGTAGTAGTCGGCGACCTCGGCCGCGGTACCGGGGACGGTCGACGGATCGAGGCCGACCAGGGCGGCAGCTCGCCGCTGCTCGGTGTAGTAGGTGTCGACCTCGGTCGTGGTCAGGGCCAGCCCGGCTCGCCGGGCGGTGCTGACGAAGGACTCGACCTCGGTGACGTGCACCCAGCGCAGCAGGTCCGGTTCGTCGATCCGGAACCGCTCCCCGGTGGTCGGGTCGGTGGCGCTCAGCCGGGCATGCCGCGCGGTGAGCCGTCGACCGGCCGCCTCGGCCTGCCGAGTGGTGCCGTAGATCGTGGTGGCCACGTAGGTGGCGGTACGGACCAACCGACCCCAGGGGTCGGTCTGGTAGTTGCTGTTCTGCGCCACACCGGCCATGGCCCGGGGGTGCAGGGCCTGGAGATAGAGCGAGCGCAGGCCGGCGACGATCAGGATCGGTTCCTCGTGCACCTTCCAGGTGACCGAGCCGGGGCCGAAGAGACCGAGGTCGTCATCGTCGGAGTCCATCGCCCAAGAGTGCCACGGGCTGAGGTCGGCCGGCCGGTGTCAGCCGCTCACACGTCAGCGGCGCGGCGGACCTGGCAGGCCGGACACAGCCCCCAGAAGGTCACTTCGGCCTCGTCGACATCGAAACCGTGTGCGGTGTCCGGGTCGAGGCAGGGGGCGCTGCCCACCGCGCAGTCGATGTCGGAGATCTCGCCACAGCCCCGGCAGACAACGTGGTGGTGGTTGTCACCAGCCCGGGCCTCGTAGCGGGCGGGGCTGCCGGCCGGCTCGATCCGCCGGGACAGGCCCGCCCGGGACAGGGCACCGAGCACGTCGTAGATCGCCTGCGTGGAAACCGAGTCGAGGCGCTGCCGGACCTGCCGGGTGATCTCGTCGACCTCCAGGTGGCCACCACTGGCCAGGACTTCCAGTACGGCGAGGCGCGGTCGGGTGACCCGCAGGCCCCTCGACCGAAGCAGCTCTTCACCCCTGGACATGAGGTAATAACAGCACGGGTCCCACGAGCCAACAAGTCGGCGCCTCGATGCCGTGGCCCGGACCACAGCGACACTTGGCCCAGGTAGGGGCGAATTACCACGGGGAACCGGATTGAACCCTATCGCCATGGTCCTCGTGTAGGGAATCAGGGATCCGCAGCGCCACCGCGATCCTGTACGCCCGTGAGCAACGTCCGTACGCTGGCCCTCGCCGCCAGCTGTGACAGGAGGTGTCGGTGTTCAAGGAGATTATGGGCATCCCCGCGCACGCCCTGCTGGTGCACGCGGCGGTGGTGTTCGTACCGCTGCTGGTGCTGTTCGCGCTCGGCTATGCGCTGCTGCCCCGGCTGCGGGCCCGGATCGGCTGGGTGGCGGCGATCCTCGCCGTGGTCGCCCCGGCATCGGCGCTGGTCGCCAAGCTTTCCGGCGAGGAACTGAAGCAGGTGCTCGTCGAGAAGGGGTATCCGCCCTCGATCCTGGATCAGGTGACCGAACACCAGGAGTACGGCGACCTGATGTTCTGGTACGCGTTGGGTCTCGCTGTGGCGACCGGATTGCTGCTCTTCGCCACCAGTGGGCACCCCAGGGCCCGCGCCCTGCCGACCTGGGTGAACCTGGTGCTGGCCGGGATCGTCGTGGTGCTCGGCGTGTTCGCCGCCGCGTACGTCTACCTGACCGGAGACAGCGGGGCACAGGCGGTGTGGGAGGGCGTCCTCTGAGGTAGGCCGGGGACACGCCCTCGTCCGCCCCAGTCGGATGCTCAGAATGGCAACCGGGAACAGACGCTCAGAACAGCAGCCGGGAACAGAGCAGACAGACCACCACGACCAGCGCCGCGCCGGCGATCAGGCCGACGCCGTACGTCACCGTACGCGCGCCGCGTTCCGCCTCGTCCAGCGCCGGCAGGTCCTGGGCCGGCAGTTGGCGTGGTGGTGGCGGCTGGAGATGGACCGGCGGGCGCCAGCCCGGTGGCGGCGGGGCGGCCTGGGGCGGTCCCGGATAGCTGGGCGGCGGCGGTACGGGGTGCGCGGGCGGAGGTGCCTCGGCCGCCGGGTCGGCTGGTCGGCGCCAGAGGCTGTCGTCGGGGGTCGCACCACTGGGCGTCGTCACGCCGTCCGACGCTACCAACCGACTGTGATGCGGACACGGGCTGGCGCGCCCAGATCGTCGAGTCGGCTAGGCTGGTCCGCTGTGAGCAGGGTGGACAAGCCGCAGGATGCGGATGCGGGCCCGGATCGGGCAGCCGACCGGCGGGTCAGCCCTGCCGGCGGCAGGTTCGTACTGCCCGAGCAGTCCCGGGACGACACCGACCAGGGCTGGGGCGAGCGACCGTACTCCAACGACGAACGGCTGCTGGCCGATCGCCCGCCGCACTGGGATTGACGTCGGAACGACCAAGCCCTAAGGCCGCGACCATGACGGTTTGACGTCGGACGGAACGCTTTGACGTCGGACGGGATGGTTTGCCGTCGGACGGGTGACAGCGTTGCGGCGGGAAACGACGGCTGAAGCCGGGGCGGCGTGGACTGGCGATCATGGCGGAGACCGTCGTCAGGGCCGCACGATGATCGAGAAACGGACGTCCTCCGGCATGCCCACCACCCGGTTCGCCTGATCTGGCGGCAGTGCCAGATAGAGGGCGCTCGTCCCGTCGGCGGCCGGAGCCGAACCGATCACGTCGAGCACCAACGCCCGGGCGGCCAGCAACGTCGGTTCGGATGATCGGGCAGCTGACCCGGTGCCGCCCGGTACGGCCAGCAGGTCCACCCGAGCCCCGGGGTGTACGACCGCGAGGGCGGCGGGCTCGGCGAGCCGCACCGGCACTCCGACGGTGCCGATCGGCACGGCGAGCCGGTCCGGAACTGGCGTCGGGGCCAGCTCGGGGCCGGGACCGCCGTTCGCCGGACCCACCCGGGTATCGGACCCGCTGGTGGGTGGCGATGCTCCGGGACCAGAACCGCCCGCCGCCGGGACGGCAGCGGGACACGACTGCCGGGTCTCCTGGGCGTAGAGGATGCCAGCTGCCAGCGCGAGCAGCGCTGCGACCAGCGCTGTCCGGAGGAGGGTCGCCCGGCGGGGCAGGGTCGCCCACCGGCTCGGCCGCAGCGTCGGCTCACGCCGTCTCACCCTGCGCTCGATGGTCATGGCCAGCCTCCTCGCGGGCCGGCGACGCCGTGGCGGTTCGGGCGTCGTCCGGTGCGTCGGAGGCTAGCCAGCCGACGATCGGTGACGCAGCCGACAGCGACCCGCCTGTGGATAACTTGCCGACCTGTGGAAAACCGGCGGTCGGGGCCAGCAGCCGTGGTGCCGTCGCGCCGCGTTGCCGCTGAGCAGTAGCGGGGGTGTAGGGCTGCTGGGTTGCGCCGTCGTCAGGCCGCGCTGCTGGACGACGACGAGGAGGACGACGAGGACGAGGACGCGGAGGAGCCCGAGCCGCCCGTGCCGGTGGACGCCTTCTCCTTGGTGCCGGATCCGTTGGCGCTGCCCGTACCGTTGCTGGTCGCGGCGGCCGAGTCGGCGCTACCCGTCGTGGACGACCCCGACTTGCCCGAACTGCTCTTGCCGCCGCCGGTGGCGGACTCCGACCCGGAGGACCGCGAGTCGGTCCGGTAGAAGCCGGACCCCTTGAAGACGATGCCGACGGAGTTGAACACCTTCCGCAGCCGGCCCTCGCACGACGGGCACACGGACAGCGGCTCGTCGCTGAAGGACTGCACCGCCTCCAGTTGGTGTCCGCACTCGGTGCATGCGTACTGGTACGTGGGCACGGTCTCCTCCGGATCTTGCAAGCCTGGTTGGCACTCGACGTATCCGAGTGCCAATGGTGCGCCATCGTCGCCCATTTCGTCCAGCCGGACCCGTCATCCGGGCGGTCGGTCGGTCGTCAACAGCCGCAGTCCGGCCGCCGGGGTGATCACTGCTCGTACGCGCTGGTCGTGGGGAAGGGCTGGAGTCTCCTCGATCAACTCGCCGTCGTGCAGCAGCGCCACGGTCAGCGTACCCACGCCGGCCCGGGCCAGCGCCCGGTCGTACGAGCCACCGCCCCGGCCCAGGCGCACCCCCCGGGTGTCCACCGCCACCGCTGGCACCACGATCAGGTCGGCGGCACCGACGGCGGTCACCCCGAGCCGCGGGCCGGTCGGTTCCCGCAGCCCGCGACCGGCCGGCACGAGCGATCCCGGCCCCGAATAGGTGGCCCAATCCAGGTCCAGATCGGGACACAGTGCCGGCAACAGCAGTTGCCCGGCCGGTCCGAGTGCGGTGCGAAGGACATCCGGAAGGTCGCCCCCGCCCGGCTCGGAGCCCACCGGAACGTAGCTGGCGGCCAGGTGCGGGCGCATCCGGCGTACCAGATCGACGAGCTGAGCCTGGACGAGCCCGGCCGCCGCGATCCGGGTTTCCGCTGGTAGCGACCGGCGGCGGGCGAGTAGTACGGCGCGAAGTTCGGTCTTGGCCGCCACGACCGCTTCCGCTTCATCCGAAAAATCCGGCACGCAACACTCCTGGAGCAACTCCTGGCTAATCGATGGAGCTGTGTCAGCATCGCAGCAACCGATGCGGAACCTCCGGGGGGACGAGTGACGCTGCGTGGACGGCTGACCATCGCCTTCCTCGTGGTCGTGCTCGGCCCGGTCCTGCTCGGAGCCTTCTTCGTCGGCGGCACCATCGCCACGGTCAGCCGCAACCGCTCCGAGGAGCAGCTCAGGATCGCCACGGCAGCGGTCCGTACCTCGATCAGTGCGCTGTGTCGACAATTACACGCCGCCGCCGACACGGTCGCGGTGGTGACCGACCCGGCAACGCGGGCCGGTACCGCCGGCCAGGTGGTTGCCCGAGGGTTGGCGACCTCGATTTCGGTGACCGACGTCACCGGGACGATCGTCCACCAGACGCTCGGCGCACCGCCTGGCCCCTGGGTGGACTGTGCCAGCCCCGACCCGCCCGACCAGCGGGTACGTGCCCTCGCGGCGCGGATCGAGCTGCGCGACGCAGCCGGCACCGGGACCGGTTCGGTGATCGCGACCCAACTCATCGACGCCGCGTTCGTGTCCCGGCTCGCGGGAGCCGTCGGGGCTGCCGTGACCCTGCTCGGCGGCCCCGCCCCGACCGACGGGGTGGAGGCCAGCACCGAGGCGCCGGAAGACCGTGACGCAGTGGTCACCGCTGCCCGGCGGATCCGAGGTGACCGGGGCGTTGCCGCAGAGGGGGACCGGTACGTCCGGCGGGTCACCCCGGCACCGGGCCAACCCTTGTCGCTGGTGCTGTCGGTGCCGTACGACCAGCCCCAGGGCCGGTACGCCGTCCTCGTCATGGCCGTACTGCTCGCCGGCCTGCTGGCGGTGCTCGCCGCGTGGCGACTGGCCCGGAGCACCACCCGGCCACTGGCCGAACTTGCCCGCGCGGTGACCCGGGTCGCCAGCGGGGACCTGACCGTCCGGGTACCGGTCCGGACCCAGGACGAGATCGGTCGGCTGGCCAGCACCTTCAACCGGATGACCCGGGAGACCCAGGCGTACGTGCAGGCCCTCACCACCAGTCGGGACCAACTGCGTGGCCACCTGGCCGTGCTCGGTGACACCCTCTCCAGCACCCACGACCTACACCGGATCCTCCAGGTGATCCTGCAGACCGCGCTCGCCGCGACCGGGGCTCGGGCCGGCGTGGTGCTCCTGTTGGACCAGGCCACGGGCACCCTGGTCGGCCAGTGTGCCGAAGGGCTCGAAGAACGCTGGCCGGCCCGGGTCGAGTTGCCGGGTGGAAGGCCCGTGGGGCCCGACTCGCCGAGCGCAGGCTCGGTGGGGTCCGACTCGCCGGATGGAAGGTCGGTCGGGGTCGAATCGGCCGGTGCTGGGTCGGCTGATGCCGGATCGTTCACCGGCTCGCCGTCGGCCGATGATCCGATCGAATCGGCGTTCAGCGACCCGACCGCGTTGCGGATCCCGATCGGGGTCGGCCTGCTCGGGATGGTCGCCGCGACCGGTGAGCCGCAACGGGGACGGGTCGGCCGGGACAGCACCCCACTGTCCGGATTCGAGCCCCGGTGCGAGACCTTTGTGGCCGTACCCTTCTCGGCCCCGGCAGCCACCATGGCCGAGGCGATGCCCGTACCGCAGCCCCGCTCCGGTGGCGGCCAGCCGGGGGCGGTCACCCCGATCGTCGCGCTCGGCGTACTGGCGCTCTACGACCGACTCGGTTCCGACGAGTTCGACGACGCGGACCTGGTCACCCTGCGGACCTTCGCCGGGCACGCGGCGGTGGCGGTGGACAACGTACGGGTGCACGAGGAGGCCCAACGGCTCTCGTTGACCGATCCGCTGACCGGGCTGTGGAACTACCGCTACCTGAAGGAGTCGATCCGGCGGGAAGTGGAACGAGCCAGCCGTTTCGGCCGCATGCTCAGCGTGCTCGCGCTCGACCTGGACCGGTTCAAGGAGGTCAACGACACGTACGGGCACCCGGCCGGGGACGCCGTGCTGGCCGAGTTCGCCCGACGCGTACGCGGTGCGCTGCGCGAGGTCGACCTCGCCTTCCGGCAGGGCGGCGAGGAGTTCGTGGTGCTGTTGCCGGAAACCGACGCCCGGGGTGCCGCCACCGTCGCCGACCGCCTCGGGGCCGCCATCCGGGACAGCCCGATCGCCGTCGACCCGAATCCCGGCCCGGGTATGACCGCCGCCCGCTGCCTCATTTCGGTCACCGTCTCCATCGGTATCGCCGTCTTCCCCGACCACGCGACCACCGGGGCGCAGGTGCTCGACGCCGCCGACGACGCGCTGTACGCCGCGAAGGCGGCCGGTCGGGACACGTACCGGGTGGCGGTGGCCGCCGAACGTCCGGTCGGTGCGGAGATTCCGGTCCGGGCGGGTGCCGCCACCCCCGAGGACGGCCTCCCGTGGGCGGGCAAACCGCCAGGTGGCCGCCCGGGCGGCGCGTCTTCCGGGCCACACCCGCCACGACAGAGCCGTGGCCGATAGTCTCGCGACATGTCGGATGCCTCAACGACCCAAGCCACGTCCACCGCACCGGCTGGACAGCGGGCGGTGAAGGCGGTCATCCCGGCCGCTGGCCTCGCCACCCGCTTCCTGCCTGCCACCAAGGCCGTGCCCAAAGAGCTGTTGCCCGTGGTCGATCGACCGGTGCTGCAGTACATCGTCGAGGAGGCCGCCGCAGCGGGCATCGGCGACATCCTGCTCGTCACCGGCCGGGGCAAGACCTCGATGATCGACCACTTCGACCGGCAGCCCTACCTGGAAGCCAGACTGGAGGAGAAGGGCGACACCGAGCGGTTGGCCGCCATCCGGCGTCCCAGCGAACTGGCCGAGATCTACACCTGTCGGCAGGGCGAGCCGCTCGGCCTCGGACACGCGGTGTCGTACGCCGAGTCGCACGTCGGCGACGAGCCGTTCGCCGTACTGTTGGGCGACGAGTTCGTCGACCTGTCGGAGCCGCTGCTTCCGGCCATGCTCGACATCCAGGCCCGGACCGGCGGCATCGTGCTCGCCTTCCTGGAGGTCGCTCCCGAGGAGACCAAGCGGTACGGCATCGCCTCCGTCGAGCCGGCCGACGGCAACCTGTCCGACCTCGGTGAGGTGGTCAAGGTGACCGGGCTGGTGGAGAAGCCGGACCCGGCCCAAGCCCCGAGCAACCTCGCCGTACTCGGCCGGTACGTCCTACCCAGCCGCATCTTCGAGGCGATCAAACGGACTGGGCCGGGCAGCGGCGGAGAGATCCAGCTGACCGACGCGATGGGGCTGCTGCTCAAGGAAGGGGTGCCGGTGCACGGCATCGTCTACCGGGGCACCCGCTACGACACCGGAATGCCATTGGGCTACCTCCAGGCGGTCGTACAGATCGCCTGCCAGCGCGACGACCTGGGCCCGGAGTTCCGGCGGTGGCTCGGCGAGTTCGTCGGCAGCTTCGGGCGGGGTACATGACCAGCCTCTCCCGTTGCCGGTCACAGCGGACGATCCGAAGAACCGGCATACCGGATCGGGTGAGGTGACGATGTGACCGCGACGGCCGATGCCGAGGCGGCCGCCAACGAGCTGACGCCGCTCGCCGACTACCTGGGCAGCGTGCTGCGCAGGTTACGCGCGCTGCCGCCGCTCGACCTCGACCTGACCCAGGCATACGGCAACGTCCTCGCCGAGGACGTCGTCGCGCCGAACTCCTATCCGGCTTTCGACCAAGCCGCGATCGACGGGTATGCGGCCCGTTGGGAGGACATCTCCGGTGCCGGCCGGGGCGACTACGCCCCGGCCGGCACCGCCGCCTACAGGCCGGTTCGTCGGGACGGCTCCCGCCCGGTCCGGCTCAACGTCGTCGGCGACCTCGGTGCGGCGAGCTGGCGGCCAGTCCGGCTGACCCAGGGTTGCTGCTTCTCGGTCGCCGCCGGGGCTCCGCTGCCACTGGCCGCCGACGTGGTGGTGCCGGTGGAGTGGACCGACCAGGGCATGGCCGCGGTGGAGATCTTCCGTGCGCCCAAGCGCGGGTACGGCGTACGCCGAGCCGGTGAGGAACTACCGGCCGGCACCCTTCTGGCGCGCTCCGGCACGTACGTCTCGCCGGCCCTGGTCGCCGTCTTCGCCGCGACCGGGATCGGGCATGTCGTGGTCCGACCCAGCCCCCGTGTGGTGATCGTGGCCACCGGTGACGAACTGGTCGACGTCGGTCGGGCCAGCCAGCCCGGCCAGGTGGTCGACGCGAACTCGCACGCCCTCACCGCCGCCGCCGCCGAGGTGGGCGCGGTCGCCTATCGGATCGGCATCTGCGACGACGATCCCGAGGGGCTGCGCGGACTCCTTGAGGACCAGACTCTTCGAGCCGACCTGATCATCACCACCGGAGGCACCGGTACCGGCCCGGGTGACATGGTGCGGCGCATCCTGTCCCGCAGGGACGGTGGTCGGGCGGGCCCGGTGTCCTTCACCAAGGTCGCGCTCTACCCGGGGGCCGCGCTCGGCTTCGGTACGGTCGGCGCGGAGGAGGTGCCGGTCGTCTGCCTGCCCGGTGAGCCCGGGGCTGCGTTGATCGGGTTCGAGGTGCTGGCCCGGCCGGCGATCCAGTTGCTCGCCGGTGCCGAGCCGGTGTTTCGGCCCAGTGTCCGGGCACATCTACTGGAGACGGTGCCGTCTCCGGCGGGACTGCGCGAGTTTCGCCCCGCACACGTCGCCGAGCGGCGTGGCGGTGGCTACACGGTGCAGCCACTCAGCGGTGGGCCGTACACGCTCTCCGGCCTGGCGGAGGCGAACGGGCTGCTGGTCCTCGGCGAACGGGTGACCACCGCGACGGCCGGATCCACGGTGGACGTCCTCTTGCTGGACCGTCGTCGATGAACCGGTACGGTGATCGGTCCGGCCCGACTGCTATGGGGCAGGTCAGGCCGCGGTGCGTGCGGCAGTTTGTCCGGCCGGATCGATAGCTGGAGGCGGTGTCATGAGACTCAGGGTGGCGATGGGTTGGCCGGTGATGCTCGCCGACGGGCCGGTGTTGCTGCGCCCGTACCGGCGGTCGGACGCGGCGGCCTGGTCCGAGGTCCGGCGCGCCAACCAGGCGTGGTTGGCGCCCTGGGAGTCGATGCCGGTCGGCAACTGGGCCGACCTGAACTCGCCGGCCGCGTTTCGTTACGTCTATCGCGACCTGCGTCAATCGGCTCGGCGGGGCGAGGGGATGCCGTTCGCGGTGTGCCTGGTCGAGGAGGGGCGCGAACGGCTCGTCGGCCACCTCAACCTGGGCAACATCGTGCGACGGGCGTTCTGCTCGGCGTACGTCGGTTACTGGGTCGACTCGCGGGTGGCGGGTCGAGGCATCATGCCCACCGCGTTGGCACTCGTCGTCGACTACGCGTTCGGACCGGGCGGGCTACACCGCATCGAAGTGAACATCCGCCCAGAAAACGGGCCTTCGCGGCGCGTCGTGGAGAAGCTGGGCTTCCGGGAGGAGGCGTACCACCCCCGGTACATGCACATCGACGGTGCTTGGCGAGATCACATCGGATACGCGATGACCAGCGAGGAGATCGTGCCCGAAGGTGGGCTGCTGGCCCGCTGGCACCGGCTGCGGGCCCTCGCTACTTGATCTTCTTCCCGCCCCGCTGGTCGGCGCGGCGCACGATGTTCCTGGTCGAGGGCCCGTAACCTCAAGTAACTGGAACGTGCGGTAACCACGCCGGACCTGCCCGATCTGCGCGCTGAGCGAAACTGTGCGGAGATCTTGCCGAGCCGGTGGGTTGCCCGATGTGGGTGACGGGAGGGGTGAGGGTGCCGACCTCGGTGCTCCTCGCCGTCCTCGCCGCAGCCGGTCTGCTCGCCCTCGCGCCGGCGCTGGTTCGCCGGTACGACGCCACCGAGCGGCTGGTGGCGGAGCGGGCGCAGTCGACGGCGCGGGTGCTACAGCGCCGCCGACGGCGGCGTACTGTCCCCGGCCGGATCCCGGTCAACCCCCGCCCGGTGCGGGTGGTGACTCGTCGTGTCGACGGATCAACGGCGGAGCCAGGAAGCGCCCCGGTCGGGCCGGCCTCAGGCGTCTCCGACCGGCCCGTCTCCGGTCTGCCCGTCTCACCAGGTGCGCCTGCCTCACCGGGTGGGCCGGTCTCAGGGCGTGGGACTGTCTCCGGTGGGCCGACGGCGGTTCGCCGTGCCGGTCGACTCCGCTCGGTGCCCCGGACCTCGCCCCGCGGGCGTCGCCGACCCAACGCGTACCGCCACACCCCGGCGGTCTACCGGCGACGGCGGGTCTTCGCCGCATTGCTTCTGCTCAACGTCGTCGAGTTGGTCGGTGTCACGGTGGTTGGTCCAGGCTTCTGGATCGGTTTCCTGGTCACCGGGACGCTGCTGGTCGCCTATCTCGTACACCTGCGGCGGCGGGCGATCACCGAACGCCGCCGGCGGCGGGCGCAGGCCCGGGACGCGGCCTGGTTGGCCGCGCGGCAGGCCGAGGTACGCCGGGAGCAGGCCCGGCGGGCGGCGGCCCGGCGGGAGGCGCAGCGGCGGTTGGCCGCCCAGCGCGAGGTGGTGCGCCGGGCGGCGATGGGTCTGGACGGGGCTGCCGACTTCCCGTCAGCCGCCTCGGGCGGCGGGCGGGCGGGCGGCTCGGTGTCGTATCGCCGCTCCGGTGGCCTCCGGGGTCGACCGTACGAGGCCGGTCGAGGCTCCCACTCCGCCTGACCCACCCCGTCCTCCCCTGTCCTCCCTCTGACCTTTCTTGCCGATCATGAAGTTGTGACAGGAAATTGTCCCTTTTGTCTGCTATAACTTCATGATCGACGGGGGGGTCGTGGCGGGGTGGCGGGGTGGATTCGCCCTGGCGGTCCCCGACCTGTTAGCCTTGTCGCCGGCCCGCAACGAGTTCCGGTGGCGGGCCGAGGGGCTGTGGCGCAGACCGGTAGCGCACCTCGTTCGCATCGAGGGGGTCAGGGGTTCAAATCCCCTCAGCTCCACCAGTAACACCGTTGACCAGTGAAAACGCTGATCGCTGATCATCTGGCACAAATTCGGCACAACTCAGCTTGGAAGAGCCGATCCAGATCGGTTCCCGGCAGCCTCGGTCCGGTACACGGCTGGCGTACACCGCCAGAGTCATCGCCGCGATCCTCGTCATGAACGGAAGCCACCGGGTCTGGCTGTACACGCTCGTTCCCGGATTCGGCGGCCTCCTCGCCGCCCATATCGCAGCAGCCGAACGGCCGGAAACCTGGACGCCATAAGACGGGCTGCGGCCACTCCGGACCAGTCCTGCCGGTGCGGGATCGGTGATGACGTACGCCACTGCGGCGCTGGCCGGGGGTTAGGCTCGCATCATGCCCGACCAGCAACAGCCAGCGTCCGCGCCGAACCTGTGCACCACCTGCTTCGGGGCTCGCAAGGTGTGGGGATACGCCCTGGTCGACGGTCGTACCCAGGCGGTCTGGGTGACCTGCCCGGGGTGCAACGCGCCGACCCGCCCGGTCGCCGGCCCCGAGTAACACATGAGGACGGTCAGCACCGTCTTTCGGCTCGTCGCGAACATCCTCGCCACTGGTCATCGGTCGGTCGTATCGTCACCGGATGACGGAGACCGCGTTGGTGGTCGGTGCTTCCGGACAGATCGGCCGGGCTGCCGTACGCGCCCTGGTCGGGGACGGCTGGCAGGTCCGAGCCGGGGCCCGGGGCGTACGGGCCAGCGACCCATGGCCGGTCGACTGGGGTGTCGAGTCGGTCCGACTCGACCGGGACGACGACTCTCAGCTGGCCGACGCCCTCGGTGACGGGGTCGACGTGGTCGTCGACACCATGGCGATGAATGCCTCGCACGCCCACCAACTGCTCCGGATGGCCGATCGGATCGGCTCGGCGGTGGTGGTCTCCACCGCCGCCGTCTACCTCGACGACCAGGGCCAGGGGTTCGGCGAGGAAGGGGTCCGGTTCCCCGTACCCATCGTCGAGAGTCAGCCGACCGTCGAGCCGGGCGAGGGCAGCTACCCGACCGAGAAGGCCGCGATGGAACGAGAGCTGTCGACTGCCGGAGTCACCCTGCCGACGACGCTGCTCCGGGCGGGTGCGATCCACGGTCCACATACGAGGCATCCCCGTGAGTGGTACTTCGTCAAGCGGGCGCTCGACGGTCGGCCGGTCCGGATCCTGGCCTACCGGGGGCAGAGCCGGTTCCAGCCGGTGTCGACCGTCAACCTGGCGGAACTGATCCGGCTCGCCGCCGCCCGGCCCGGCTCCCGGGTGCTCAACGCCGCAGATCCGCAGGCCCCGACCGTACGGGAGATCGGCGCGGCCGTGCACGCGGTGCTCGACCACGACGCCGAGGAGGTCCTGGTCGACGGACCGTCGCCGGTGTTCCCGGTCGGCATCACTCCGTGGACCGTGCCGGAACCGGTGGTGCTGGACATGGCAGCGGCGGAGCGCGAACTAGGCTATCGGCCGGTGAGCAGCTACCTGGACTCGCTACCGGAGACGGTGGCCTGGCTGGTGGCTGCCGCTCGGGGCCGGGACTGGACGGACGTCTTTCCCGATCTTGCCCACAACTACCAGACGGACTTTTTCGACTACCCGGCCGAGGACGCCTGGCTTGGCCGATAGTCGTCATCTTTCCACGTCGATATAGACGAGGCCGGGTCGGGCATCCCACAGGTAGGTTGCGACGGGGTTTGACGTGCGCCATCGGTGGGCTCAACCAGCGGTGCCGAGCAGAGCCATGGCACCGAGGGCAGTCGGAACCAGGACCGCCCAGCGGACCACCGCTCCGGCCGACGGTGCCGGTCCGTCCCGGAGCACGCGTACGCCCAACGGCACCAGGGCGGCGGCGAGGCCGAGGACCGCGATGACGGAGAGCGGTGTCGTGCCCTTGAGCACGCCGAGTGGCAGGGCGCTCATCGCGGCCAGGGCGATCGCGCGGAACGGGCCGAGGACCCGGGCCCGCCACGCGCCGATCGCCAGCACCACCCACCCCGCCATGATCGCGACAGACAGCGCACTGAGTACGTAGTACGCGCCGTAGGCGTCGCCCACCGTGCGGGTCGCCACCTCCACCCCCTGAACCCGTACCAGTTGGAAGGCGAGGTGGTCGACGCCGGCGTGGAACGTCCGTTGGAACAGCCCGAATATGGCGAGCGCCCCACCGCACAACGCCCAGCCGGGGCGGGTGACGCCGATGCGCTGGGCGAGGGCTGCGACGGCTGGCCAGAGCAGGACGTTGCCCACCACGAAGGCGCTGTAGGCGGTGAAGATCAGCGCCGGATGCCGGTCGTAGGCGGCGAGTTGGTCGGGGAAGAAGAAGTGGTGCCCGGCACGGAGCAGCACGCCGGTGAGCATGAGCAACGGTCCGAGGATCAGGGCGCAGCCGCCGAGCCAGCGACCCGGAAAGCGGTTGTCAGTCATGACCACCACGATCGTCCGGTAGGGCTGGCCTGCCATCGGTCCACGGACCGGACCTCCGGGTCCGACCCAGGTATGACAGGCCGCAGTGGGACGCCGACCAGAGGCGGTACGGATACCGTCGGGCCATGCTCCCGATCAACGTACGTCGTGCGGTGCTCCTCCTCGGCGACCTGGTCGCCGGGGTGCTGATCACGGTGGCGTACCTGACCTTCGCCGAGCTCGACGGAACCGACGGCCTTCCTGCCTTCAGTGGGCCGCCCTGGCTCGGATGGCTGGTGGCTGCCGCCGTCGGCCTGCCGCTGGCAGCCCGGCGGATCCGGCCCCGGACGGTGCTCGCTGCGGTGACAGCCGCCACGGCCACCGCCACGCTGCTCGATCTCACCCGGGAGCCGTACGTCGCCGTCGCGTTCGCGCTCTATCTTGTCGCGCTGCGGGAACCAGTGCGCTGGTCGGTGTCGCTGCTGGCCGCCACCCTGCTGGTGAGCACCGCGGGGGTGTACCTCGGCGAGGCGGTGCTCACCCCCAGCGGAAGCGTCGCCGACGCGATGCCGACGATCGGCCTGGTCTGGCTCGTGGTCGGCGCAGGTTGGGTGGTCGGTGTGGTGACGCGCCACCGGCGGGCCCGGGCTGATCAGGCCGCACATCGGGAGCGGGAGCGGGACAAGCAACAGATCCAGGCTGCGGAACGACTGCGCATAGCGCGGGAGATGCACGACATCGTGTCGCACCACCTGAGCCTCATCGCGGTACAGGCCGGTATCGCCAACCACGTCGCCGAGGAGCATCCGGCCGAGGCTCGCGAGGCGCTTCGGGTCATCGAGACGACCAGCCGCGGCGCGCTCACCGAGATGCGCGGCATGCTCGGGGTACTCCGAGTCGACCCGGAGCGGGCGGCGACCACGCGGAAACCCGCCCCGGGACTCGCCGGACTGTCCGAACTCGCCGATCGGGCCGCCGCCGCCGGGGTCACCGTCGAACTCGACGTCACCACCGTCGGCACGCCACCGCCGCCCGGGGTGCAGTTGGCGACGTACCGGATCGTGCAGGAGGCTCTCACCAACGTCGTCAAGCACGCGGCACCGGCCCACTGCGCCGTACGGGTGGTGGCTGGAGACGGGTTGATGACCGTGGACGTGACCGACGACGGGGTACGACCAGCCAGGAACGGTTCCGGTGGGCACGGTCTGATCGGCATGCGCGAGCGGGTGACGATGTACGGCGGGGATCTCACCGCCGGACCGTGTCCCGACGCCGGCTTCACGGTGTCCGCCCGTATTCCGTATCTGAGCAGGGAGAACGCGTGAACATCCGGGTACTGGTCGCCGAGGATCAGGCGCTGGTCCGCAGTGGCTTCCGACTGCTGGTGGACACCGCACCCGACCTGATCGGGGTGGGCGAGGCCAGCACCGGCGCCGAGGCCGTCGAGCTGGCCCGCCGGGTACGGCCGGACGTGATCCTCATGGACATCCGCATGCCCGAGCTGGACGGTATCGAGGCCACCCGGCAAATCTGCGGTGATTCCGCGACGGGCGGCGTACGGGTTCTGATCCTGACCACCTTCGATCTGGATGAGTACGTCCACGCGGCGCTGCGCGCCGGTGCCAGCGGTTTTCTGCTGAAGGACACCCCGCCGGCCGGACTGCTGTCGGCGATCCGGATCGTGGCGCAGGGGGAGGCGCTGCTCGCCCCGTCCGTGACGCGACGTCTCATCGCCGAGTTCACCCGGCGGCCCGAACCCGCCCAGTCACCAGCTTCGCGGTTGGACGGGTTGACCGATCGCGAACGCGAGGTGCTCATCCTCATCGCGCACGGCCTGTCGAACCACGAACTCGCCGTCCACCTGCACCTCAGCGTCGCCACCGTGAAGACCCACATTGGCCGGCTGCTGGCGAAGCTGCACGCCCGGGACCGCGCACAGCTAGTGATCACGGCGTACGAGAGCGGTCTGGTCACGGCTGCGGTCAGGGGTTGATTCGGCCGACGGGCGAACCAGGCCACCGAGATTCATCGCCATTGCGCCCAGGGAATCGTCGTGCACGACGTACAGCCTGCTACACCTCGAACCGACTGGCTGGCTGGATCGTCTTACCCCGGTCACCGCTCCTAGCGTGGAAGGTGCCCATGCGGCCGATCACGTAAGGAGTACGTCGTGCCGGACCCGTATCGACTTTCCGAGACGTCCGAGACGTCCGAGCCGCCAGGCGCCGTACCACCAGCGGAATCGCGGGGCACGGTGGTCCGTCCGCTGCTGTGGTTGGTGCTGGTGGTCAGCATCGCCGCCAATGTGGTGAGTTCAGCCATCGGCGTCAACGTCTTCATCGGGTCCGGGTTCGGGCTGGTCGCGTTGGCCAGTGGCGTGGCGCTGATCGTCCACCACTACCGGCGGCGGCGTCGATGAGCACCGCGAGCATCGGACGACGTACCGCAACGGAGACCGGGCAGACGACCGCCGTACTGCTGGAACAGGTCACCAAGATCTATCCCGGTGGGGTTCGGGCGCTGGACCGAGGTTGCTCGGGATCGCCAACAAGCTCGTCGCGACCACCGTCCAGCGCCGCAACGAGGTCGCCATGCTCCAGTTGATCGGTGCCACGCCCGTCCAGGTCCGATCGAGGATGCGGCGGGAGGCGAGCTTGGTCTGCGCGGTCACGCTCGGTACCGGCTCCGGATTCGGGCACAGCAGCGGCGATTGACCAATCCTGACCGATTGGGCTAGGGTTTGACCATGCGGTCAAATTCTGCGGCGGGAGTGCCCCTAACACGTACGCAGCGTGCCCGTCGCGACGACATCGTGGCGGCGACCATCGCCATGATCGACAGGGAGGGCTATGCCGCCGCAACGACAGAGCGGATAGCGAAGCAGGCCGAGACAAGCAAAGGCACTCTCCTCTACCACTTCAAAAGCAGGGAAGCCATTGACGAAGCGGTCGTGCGTGCGCTCTACGACAACGGTGCCGCCTACATGACCACACGCATCACGGCCGTGGCATCCTCCCGCGACAGGCTGCGCGCCTACCTGTCATCGAACCTGCGCTTCATCGCGGAAAACACCGCACACGTCAACGCCGTCCATCGCATCCTCGACAACACCGGCGCCCATATCGACATCCCCGACGGCGTTCCGGGGTTGCGGCAACTGCTGACCTCGGGGCAACTGAACGGCGAGTTCGACTCGTTCGACGTCGAGGTCATGGCGCTGTCTATCCGTGCCGTCGTCGATGCGGCGTCCCGCCACTTCGCCGCCAACCCCAACCTCGATGTCGACCACTACATCGACCAGGCGTCCCGAATTTTCGACAAGGCAACCACGTCTTGATCGCACCCGTGTGAACTACGCGACCGCCCGAAACTCCCGACACCAGAAGCGAATCCCCGGTGGGCAACGCCGAGCTTCCCAGTCATCGTCGCCGCAATCTCGATCACGACAGTCGTCTTTTGTCGTTGTGGCGACCCCAAGCGTTACGCGCGCCGAGAACCAGCGTTCTGAGCATCCTCAACCTGAGGGCAAGCCAGGACGAGGAACCGAAGGGACACAACATGTTCACGGGTGTCGCTGGGCGGACATACGTCGTGACCGGCTCGGCATCTGGCATCGGTGCGGCGACCACGAGACTGCTCGCCGAGCGCGGTGCCAAGGTGATCGGTTGTGATCTCAGCGACGCCGACATCCAGGCTGACTTGTCCACGCCTGACGGACGACAGTCGCTTGTCGACCAGGTCGCCAAGCGCGGGCGTATCGACGCTGTGCTCGCCGTCGCCGGGGGCGGCAAAACCGGCCTTCTTGCGACAAACTACTTCGGTACCATCGCGACGCTCGAAGGGCTGCGACCACTGCTGGCACAGAGCTCGGCTCCCCGAGCGGTGGCCGTCTCGTCGACCTCGTCGCTGGCGCCCGCAGACGAGCGCGTGATGCAGGCCTGCCTTGATGGCGACGAGGCCGCTGCCCTCGCGTATATCGATGCGGATCCCTCTCTCGGAGGTGTCGCGGGTGCGTATGGCATCGCCAAGCGTGCGCTGAACCGCTGGGTACGTCGGTCCGCCACAACATCCGAGTGGGCAGGAGCTGGCATCGCTCTCAACGTCGTTGCCCCCGGCGTCGTCGATACCCCTGCGGCTTCCTACATTCTGACGAGCGAAGAAGTGCGCTCCGCCGTCGAGGCCTCCGCGCCACAACCGTTCGGAGGCTTTCCGGGTCGACCTGAGTGGGTTGGCGAGCTCATCTGCTGGCTTGCCAGCGCGGCCAACCAATTCGTTACCGGGCAAATCATCTTTGCCGATGGGGGTTCTGAAGCGTCGTTGGTCAAAGATGTTCACTGGCGCTGACTAATCTCGATGGTGGGCACCATGCTCGGGCCGTTGGCCGACCTTCCGCGTTGGCTGACCTTCCGCGTTGGCCGACCTTCCGCGTTGGCTGGCCTTCCGCGTCGGCAGCCCACCGAATGCTCCATCGCCAAGGCCATGGAGGCCATCGGTACGCGATCGGCGATGTTGATTGTTCGCGAGGCGAGGTACGGCACCACGCGGTTCGACGACTTCACCAGCCGGGGCGGAATCAACGACACGGTCGCGGCGGCGCGCCTGAAACAAACTCGAAGCTGAACCGCGGCGGTAGGCATCGAAACGGCACGCCGCCAGTACAGGGCCTCCTGTGCCGGCGGCGGCGTGCGGCAGTGGAAACAGTGGGCGTGGCGCGTTCGCCGGTACCCCCAGGTACCCCTGGCTATACCTCGGTTCGGGTGTCCACGGTAGAGACCCGCGGCCCAGCCGCTGCTGGACTGACTAGCGATAGCAGCACGCCCTTCTGGAGGACGAACGTGGTCGCAGTCAATGATCGAGCGGTCGTCGGCGGCATCGCCGACCGTACCGGCGACACCGGGATTCGAGGTTTCGTCCGGCGTCGCCCCTTGCTCAGTTTCTTCCTGATGGCGAACCTGCTGAGCTGGGTCGCGTGGACACCGTACGTGCTGTCGGCCACCGGGTTGGGGGTCTGGGACTTCCACTTCCCCGCACTTCTCGGCAGTACGCAGACCGTCGGTGTTCTCCCCGGCGCCTATCTCGGCCCGATCATGGCGGCGTTCGTCGTCACGTTGGTCGCCGACGGAAAGCCCGGACTGCGCCGATGGGTCGGCCGGATGCTGCGATGGCGGATCAGTTGGGTCTGGTACGTGTCGATCGTCGTCGCCGTTCCCTTCGCCCTCACCTCCACCTCCCTCGGGCTGTCCGACGGTGCCGTCCAGATGCCGTCCGTCGCGGTGCTGGTGGCCTACATACCGGTGATGATCTTCCAGATGCTCACCACCGGCTTGGCGGAGGAGCCGGGGTGGCGGGACTTCGCCACGCCGCGCCTCCAGAAGCGGTACGGGCCGATCATCGGCATGCTGATCCTCGGGCCGATGTGGGGCGTGTGGCACCTTCCGCTGTTCTTCAGTGAGTGGGGCGGGTGGCCCGACGTGACCGCGCTGAGGGTCCTCGAGTTCATCGCCTCGTGCTTCACCCTCAGCGTGGTGATGACCTGGGTGTTCAACCGGACCAAGGAAAGCCTGCCGCTGGTCATGCTGTTGCACGTCAGCGTCAACACCTACTTCTCGGTTGCCTGGGAGGAGATGTTCCCGACGATCGCCACCGCCGAGAACTCGACGCACATCCAGTTGATGACCACCGGTGTGGCGGCGGCCATCGTGCTCATCGCCACCCGGGGACGTCTCGGCTATCAACCGGCGGTCGAGCCCTCCGCGACGCAGGGTGCCGCTGCGCTTCCCGCGACACCGGGTGTGGTCGAGCCCTCCGCGACGCCGGGTGCGACAGAGCCGCCCGCGACGCGGGATGCCAAGGTGGATTGAGCGAAGACCGGGACGTGGTGGGCCGGCATCGACCGCAGGAGGTTGCTAGTGCTCGACGGCGACCAGCGGGACGCCCACGGCGTCTCATCCCGTAGCCGGAGGCCCGCCCGTCGGCGGTTGGTGGTCGACCGTGCCCGCGTCACGCTGGACGCACTCGAACACCTCGTTGGCGGGCTGGGCACCGGCATCCTCGCCCTGACGGCACTGATCTGTCTCGTCCTCGCCGCACTGGCCTGTCTTGTCGGCGTCGGTCTGCTTATGATGCCGGTCGCGTTTCGGGTTCTCCGCGTCGTCGCTGATCGGGAGCGGGCCCGACTGTCCCGGTGGGGACCGGAGATCATCGGCCCGGAGCCGGTGCCGGTACGGCTGGGAGATGCGGTGCGAGATCGTGCGGTGCAGCGGGAACTGGGCTGGGTGGCCTGGCATGCGACCGTCGGACTCTGCCTCGGCCTCTTCGGAGCCACCCTGCCCCTCTACGTGGTGATGAACGGAACCTTCCCGTTGTGGTGGTACCTGGTGCCACCAACCGACGCCTCCGACACGTTGGGGCTCGTGACGGTGCACGACACGCAGAGCGCTCTGCTGGTGGCCCTGATGGGCCTGGGCTGGTTCGTTGTCGCCGTGGCCGTCACGCCGGTGATGGCCTGGCTACAGGCGTGGCCGGGCCGCCGCCTCCTGTCGCCCGATCCCGGTGCCGACCTCACCCTGCGGGTTGCGCAACTGACCGCGACCCGGGCGGCCGTGTTGGACGCGCACGCCACTGAGCTGCGGCGGATCGAACGGGCCCTGCACGACGGCACCCAGAACCGGATCGTCGCCGTCAACGTGCTGCTCGGCGCGGCCCGTCGGGCGGCGGGCCGGGACCCGTCCCAGGCCGAGGCCATCATCGACCGCGCCCAGGACGCCGCTGAGCAGGCGCTCGCCGAGCTGCGTGCGGTCGTACGCAGCATCCTGCCACCGGTGCTGACCGATCGCAGCCTGCCCGACGCCCTCACCGCCCTGGCCGCTGACTCGCCGGTGAACTGCCGGATCGACGCCGATGTGCCTGACCGGTGCGCGGCGTCCGTCGAGGCGACCGCCTACTTCGTCGTCGCCGAGGCGTTGACCAACATTGCCCGACACAGTCACGCCACGCAGGCCGCCGTTATGCTTCGTCGTCGTGGGGATCAACTGTTCGTGG
This sequence comes from Micromonospora polyrhachis, assembly GCF_014203835.1. Lineage (NCBI taxonomy): Bacteria > Bacillati > Actinomycetota > Actinomycetes > Micromonosporales > Micromonosporaceae > Micromonospora > Micromonospora polyrhachis. Next base: position 4,015,979 of record NZ_JACHJW010000001.1, read on the forward strand.
AGATCACCGACGATGGCCAAGGCGGAGCGGACGAGCACAGCGGGTCGGGGCTGGCCGGCATCCGCCGCCGGGTCGAAGCGCAGGATGGGACGTTCACGCTGGTCAGTCCGGCCAGCGGGCCCACCACCCTCACCGTGAGCCTGCCATGCGGATTGTGATCGCCGAGGACGACCCACTGCTGCGGGAGGGGCTGGCGCTGCTGCTGCGGGCGGAATCCCTGGACGTGGTCGCCACCGCCGGTAACGCCGGGGACTTCCTGGTCGCCGTCGACACGTACCGGCCGGATGTGGCCATTGTGGATGTTCGGATGCCGCCAACCCACACCGACGAGGGGATCGTGGCGGCGGTCGAAGCCCGACGACGGCACCCCGAGATGGCCGTACTCGTGCTGTCCGCGTACGTCGAGCAGGCGTTCGCCACCGACCTGCTCGCCGACGGTGGTGCCCGGCTGGGCTATCTGCTCAAGGAACGGGTGGGGCGGGTCGAGGAGTTCCTGGACGCGCTGCACCGGGTGGCCGGCGGCGGCACCGCCATCGATCCGGAGATCGTCGCCCAGTTGCTGACCCGCAACCGGCCGGGCCGACGCCTGGACCGGTTGAGCCCTCGGGAACGTGACGTGCTGGCGCTGATGGCCGAGGGGCTGGGAAACACCGCCATCGCGGAACGGCTCTTCGTCACCGACGGTGCGGTGCACAAGCACATCCGGAGCATCTTCGCGAAGCTGGATCTCGCGCCCACCGATCGCGCGGATCGACGGGTCACCGCCGTTCTGCAGTATCTCGAAGACGCCAACCGGCGGGGCTGACCCGATACGACACGTGCACACCGGCCGGCCACCCCGACGTACGGGTGACCGGCCGGCGGCGTGCCGATCGGGGTTACCGGGCGGTGCCGGCGTACGGCTTGAACCGGCGTAGCCGCAGCGAGTTGCTGACCACGAAGACCGACGAGAACGCCATGGCCGCGCCGGCGATCATCGGGTTGAGCAGGCCGGTCGCGGCCAGCGGCAGGGCAGCCACGTTGTAGGCGAACGCCCAGAACAGGTTGCCCTTAATGGTGCGCAGCGTGGCTCGGGACAGCCGGATGGCGTCGACGGCGGCCATCAGGTCACCCCGGACCAGGGTGAGGTCGCTGGCCTCGATGGCGACGTCGGTGCCGGTGCCCATCGCCAGGCCCAGATCGGCCTGGGCGAGTGCGGCGGCGTCGTTGACCCCGTCGCCGATCATCGCCACCACCTTGCCCTCGCCCTGGAGCCGCTTGACCACGTCGACCTTGTCGGCCGGCATGACCTCGGCGATCACCTCGTCGATGTCGACCTCGGCCGCGACGGTCCTGGCGACGGTGGTGTTGTCGCCGGTGAGCAGCACCGGGGTCAGGCCGAGGGAACGCAGCCCGGCGATGGCCGCCCGGCTGGTCGGCTTGACCACGTCGGCCACCACGAACGCGCCCCGCGCGGTGCCGTCCCAGCCGGCGTAGACCACCGTACGACCGGCAGCTTCGGCGGCGGCAGCGGCGCGTTCCACCTCGACGGGCAGGGTGAGCCCGCGTTCGGTCAGCAGGCGGGCCCGGCCGATGGTGGCGGTGTGACCGTCGACGGTGCCGGTGACGCCGAGTCCTTCGACGTTGGCGAACCCGGCGACGGCGGGCAGTTGCCCGACCCGCTCGGTGGCACCGGTGGCGATGGCCTGGGCGATGGGGTGCTCGGAGGCGGACTCCAGCGCTCCGGCCAGTCGCAGCAGCTCGTCGGTCTCCTGCCCGTCACCGACGATGGTGTCGACCAGGGTCATCTTGCCGGTGGTGACGGTGCCGGTCTTGTCCAGCACGACAGTGTCGATCTTCTTGGTGGACTCCAGGGTCTCCGGCCCCTTGATCAGGATGCCGAGCTGGGCGCCCCGGCCGGTCCCGACCAGCAGCGCGGTGGGCGTGGCCAGGCCCAGCGCGCAGGGGCAGGCGATGATGAGTACGGCGACCGCTGCCGTGAACGCGGCGCTGATGCCGTCGCCGGTGCCGATCCAGTAGCCGAGGGTCGCCACGGCGAGGGCGATGACGATCGGCACGAAGACCCCGGAGATCCGGTCAGCCAACCGCTGCACCTGAGCCTTGCCGGTCTGGGCCTGTTCGACCAGGGTCGCCATCTGGGCGAGCTGGGTGTCCGCGCCGACCCGGGTGGCCCGTACGACGAGCCGCCCGCCGGCGTTGACGGTGGCGCCGACGACCTGGTCACCGGTGCCGACCTCGACCGGCACCGACTCGCCGGTGAGCATGCTGGCGTCGACCGCCGAGGAGCCGTCCTCGACGATCCCGTCGGTGGCGATCTTCTCCCCGGGCCGTACGACGAACCGGTCGCCGACGGCGAGGTCTGCCACCGGGATGCGGGTCTCGACCCCGTTGCGCAGCACGGCGACGTCCTTCGCGCCGAGTTCCAGCAGGGCGCGCAGGGCGGCTCCGGCCCGGCGCTTGGAGCGGGCCTCGAAGTAGCGGCCGGCGAGGATGAACAGGGTCACCCCGGCGGCGGCTTCGAGGTAGATGTTGCCGGCACCGTCGGTGCGGGTGATGTCGAAGCTGAACGGGTGGGTCATGCCGGGGGTGCCGGCGGTGCCGAAGAACAGCGCCCACAGTGACCAGCCGAAGGCGGCGATGGTGCCCACTGACACGAGGGTGTCCATGGTGGCCGCGCCGTGCCGGAGGTTGACCCACGCGGCCCGGTGGAACGGTAGTCCGCCGTAGACCACGACCGGTGCGGCCAGGGTCAGGGAGAGCCACTGCCAGTATTCGAACTGCCAGGCGGGCACCATGGCCAGGGCGATCACCGGGATGGTGAGCACCAGCGACACCCACAGTCGGGTACGCAGTCCGTGCAGCTTGTCGGCGGGCTCGGCGGTTTGCGCGTCGGCGCTCGCCGCGCTGCCCGATGGGGCGGGTGGTGGCGGCAGTTTCGCGGTGTAGCCGGTCTTCTCGACCGTGGCGATCAGGTCCTCGGCGGTGACCGTCTCGTCGAAACTGACCGTCGCCTTCTCGGTGGCGTAGTTGACCGTGGCGGTCACCCCGTCGAGCCGGTTGAGCTTCTTTTCGATCCGGGAGGCGCAGGAGGCGCAGGTCATGCCACCGATCGCCAACTCGATCTGGTGTGGTGCCGTCTGCAACGGCCTGGTGACTGATGACATGGGACTCTCTCCTGCTCAGTTGTGCGAGTGACCGGTCGGGGCCGGTGTGGCCGGGCCGGTCGAGCTGGGGGTTTCTTCAGTGACGCCGGTCGGGTGGGGGGTCTCGCCGGTCGGGCCGGCGGTCAGGGTGAATTCGGCGGTACGCACGACGCCGCCGTGCTGGAAGTCCAGGAACAGCCGGTACGTGCCGGAGGACGGCACCTCGGTGTGGAAGGTGATGGCCGGTCCGGGCTGCGTCTTTCCGTCCCCAGGGGTGCCGTCCGGGTGGACGTGCAGGTAGGCCAGGTCACCGTCGCGGAGGGCGACCAGGTGCCCGTACGCGCCGAGGTAGGGCTGGAGGTCGGTGACCGGGTCACCGTCGCGGCTGACGTTCAGGGTCAGTTTGCTGGTCGTGCCCGGGGTCAACGTGCCGTCGAGGGTGACGGTGTAGCCGTCCACGGTGGCGGTGGTCGTGGGCGTGGGCAGGGGCTTCGGGGTGAACGCCCCGGGTACGGCGACGTCGACGCCGAGGGTCAGTGCCTCTCCGCCGGTGGGTTTGAAGTCGGCGAACGCCCGCCAACTTCCCGGTTTACCCAACGGCGAGGTGACCCGCCATGTTCCGTCCGGGCTCAGCTCGGGGTGCACGTGCCGGAAGCCGGACAGGTCCCGTCGGGCCACGATCAGATGCATCCGCTTCTCGTGTTCGACGTCGAAGGCGGTGACGGGCTGCCCGTCCGGACCGATGATCCGGAAGGCGAACTCGCCCGCGGCGGCGGTGGCCGGGGTGAGGGTGTAGCCGCGGTCGGACACCATCAGGCCGCCGGGGCGGATGCCGCCGGTCGGGTCGGAGGTGGCTGGGACGTCGTGGCCAGCGTTGTGTCCGCCGGAGTCTTTGTCATGTGCGGGCTCGACGGGGGCACCGGGGCCGACCAGTTGGCCGGCCCCGTACGCGCCGCCGAACACCACTACGAGGCCGAGTGCGAAGGCACCCAGTTTCGTCGCCGTGTTCATGCGTTTACCTCGTTTATCGTTGTTGTTGCTGTTTGTCAGGCAGTGACGAGTTCGTAGCCGGCCTCGTCCACGGCTGCGGCAACCGCCGCCGGGTCGAGGGCCGCAGCGCTGGTGACGGTGACCTCGCCGGAGGCCAGGTCCACCGCTACCTCGGTGACGCCGGGGATGGTGCCCACCTCCGTGCTGACCGAGTTCACGCAGTGCCCGCAGGTCATTCCCTTGACCATGTATTTCTCGGTGACCATGACCGACTCCCTTCCTTCTCCCTCACTATATACCCCAGGGGGGTATGCGCAAGGCGGTGTGTGCTGGATTGCTCTTGGCTGTGGGTCAGGAGGTGCTGATCTGGTAGCCGGCGTCGGTGACGGCGGAACGGATGTCGCCGTCGCTGGCGGCACCCGTGACGGTGATGCGACCTGCGGCGAGGTCCACCGTGACGCCGGTGATCCCGGGTACGGCGGTGACCGCGGCGCTGACCCGCGTGGCGCAGGGCTGGCAGGTCATGCCGGCGACGAGGTAGTCGCGGCTGTCGGTGGCCGATGTCTCGATGGTCTGGTTGGTCTGGCTGGTCTCGCAGCCGCAACCACAACCGCAACCGCTCACGATGGGCTCCTCAATACTCTTACCCTGTAGGGGTATCAGACGTCGAGGACCATACTATACCCCCCGGGGGTTGGGTATCATTGCTGGCATGACGACACCTACGGACAAGCCGACCCGGGGCTACACGGCCACCAAGGATCAGCTGCTCGCCCGGCTGCGCCGCGTCGAGGGGCAGGTCCGCGGGATCGAGCGGATGGTCGACGACGACCGGTACTGCATCGACGTACTCACCCAGATCTCGGCGATCCAGGCCGCCCTGGACAAGGTGGCCCTCGGACTGCTCGACGGTCATGCCCGGCACTGCATGCACCAGGGTGCTGCGGAGGGACGTGCCGACGAGGTTGCCACCGAGATGATGGCCGCCGTCGGACGGCTGATGAAGCGCGGCTGACCCGGGGGCAGTCGGACGAAAAGCGGCCCCCGACCAGGGGCCGCTTTCGCGTACGGGGATCCACGGGGCCGGGGAGTGCCTAGCGGACGCCGATCACCGCCGCGTCGCGGTCAGTACGGCGTCGTAGCCGTCCCGCGAAAGGGCGTTCACCCACTGCGACGGCGTACGTAGATCGGCGGTGACCACGGTGGTGCGTTCTTCCAGTGAGGCGCGGGCGATGGTCAGTAGCGCCGGGTCGATGTCGACCAGGGTGGTGTTCGCGTGCGGAAACCGGCGCAGGGTCCGCAGCGAGATGGATCCGGTCCCGCCCGGCCAGGTCGAGTACGGCGGGTGCCGGTGAGTCGGTGGTCGCGGCGACGGTGTCGAGCAATGCGGTGAATGCCGGTCGAGACTTGACGATGCGGGGCCCGGGGCCCGGGGCGCGGCGGGCTCAGCGGTTCGTCGGTTTCCCGGCTGTCCGGGGAGCGTTGGCCAACACCAGGAATCGGAAGGCCGGGATCGAGCCCATCCAGCGAATCACGTAGGTTGCCAATGGGGTCAGGGCGATCACGGTGGCCGCGGTCACCGCACCGCCGAGGACGAAGCCGGCGAGTACGTCGTGCGGGTAGTGCACCCCGGCGAGGACCCGCAGTGCCGCCGCCAGGGCCGCCAGTGGAAGGGTCAACGCCGCGATCCGGGGGGCCACCACCGCCAGCCCGACCGCGAGCCCGGCGGCGATCGTCGTGTGGTTGCTCGGGAACGACCAGTCGCCGATGCCGGGACAGGTGACCACGGTCTCGACCCCGGAGAGGGCGCGGCACGGCCGCTCCTCGTCCACGATCAGTTTGAACACCTCGCTGGTCAGGTAGGCGGAGGTCATGCCGAGGCCGACCAGCACCGTGCCACCGACGATCTGGGCACCCCGCCGTCGACCCGTCCACCAGGTCCAGACCAGCAGGAACACGAGGATCAGCACGCTGCCCTCGGTGGCCAGCTCCACGAGCATGTGCAGCCAGTCCGGGCCTTCCCCGACCAGATCGGTGATCAGGCGGTACGTCGCCGCCGAGGCGCCGTTCGTGACCTCCACCGGGCGGGGGCCGGTCCACCCGGCCGGGGTCAGCCAGAGTAGGAGGCCGGCACCTACCGCCAACACCGCCAGGGCCGCCAGGAGGCGCCCCGGGACCAGCAACCGCTGCTGTGCAGGGTGCTCGCTCACCACATCGCTGTTCCGCATCGAGCCAGATTCAACACGCTTCGCCATTCGACGACCGTACGGGGGGTGCCCGTAAAAACCATGACACGAAGGGCGAGTCCCAAACATGACGATTGTCAGGGTTGACAGCCCGGATCCGCTGCCCCACGCGTTAGCCCCCTGCCCTCGGGGGTACCAGCACGAGGACGAGTAACCGGAACGAACTGCCCGAGGCGGCAGTCGGGAGGAACGATCATGGGAAACGTGAGCGCGATGCTGGATACCTACCCGGCCGATCTGGGTCACGTGGACCGAGCCAAGCTGACCCAGTGCATCGAGGCCTGCTTCGAATGTGCGCAGACCTGCACCGCCTGCGCTGACGCCTGTCTGAGCGACACCGGCGTGGTCGAGCTGATCAAGTGCGTGCGGTCGAACCTGGACTGCGCCGATATCTGCGAGACCACCGGCCGGGTGCTGTCCCGGCACACCGGCTACGACGCCAATCTCACCCGGCAGATGCTCCAGGCGTGCATGACGGCCTGTAAGGCGTGTGGGGACGAGTGCGCCAAGCACGCCGACATGCACGAGCACTGCCGGGTGTGCGCCGACGCGTGTCGGGCCTGTGAACAGGCCTGCAAGGAATTGCTGGCGGCACTCGGCTGACGCCACACCGCGGCTCATCCCTCCGTCGGGGCGAGGCGTACCCGGCGGAGCAGTTGCGCGTTGAGCGCCACCACGATGGTGGAGGCGGACATCAACACCGCCCCGGCGGCCGGACTGAGAGCGATGCCGGCCCAGACCAGCACGCCGGCGGCGAGCGGCAGCGCCACCACGTTGTAGCCGGCGGCCCATGCCAGGTTCTGGATCATCTTGCGGTAGGACGCCTTGGACAAGCGGATAATCCCGGTAACCCCGCGCGGGTCGGACGAGGCGAGCACCACCCCGGCCGACTCGATGGCCACGTCGGTGCCAGCGCCGATCGCGATTCCGACATCGGCGCGGGCCAGGGCGGGAGCGTCGTTGACCCCGTCACCGACCATCGCCACCGTCAGACCACGACCCTGCAACTCGCTGACCGCGTCGTCCTTGTCGGCTGGCAGCACCTCGGCGAACACCTCGTCGACCCCGGGCTGGAAACCCAACTCGGCGGCGACCGCCTCGGCGACCGGTCGGGCGTCACCGGTGATCATCACGATCTTCTTGACCCCCTGCTGGCGCAGTTGCGCGATGGCCTCGCGAGCCTCGGGGCGTACCTCGTCCTCCAGCGCGAACGCGCCGAGCACCCGCCAGGATCCAGCGTAATCCCGCCGTACCAGGTGCAGCACGGCTGCGCCGCGCCCGGACCACTGCTCGGTGGTCCGGGTCAGCTCCTTCGGTGCCCGGACCTGGAGTTCGTTGAGCAGGGCGGGGCCGCCGACGGCGTACTCGGTGCCGTCGATCTCGGCCTGCACGCCGCGTCCGGTCAGCGCTCGGAAGTTGGTCGCCGTCGTTGGTCGTCCCCGGTCCGTGGCGACGGCCACGATTGCCCGGGCCAACGGGTGCTCGCTGTCCGACTCGACCCCGGCGGCGAGCCGCAACACCTCGTCGTCGCTCACCCCGGCGGCCGACGCCACGGCGGTCACGGTGTGCGCGCCCTTGGTCAGCGTGCCGGTCTTGTCGAACAGCACCGCGTCGACGGTACGCATCCGCTCCAGCGCCAGCCGGTCCTTCACCAGGATGCCGGCCTTGGCCGCCACCGCCGTCGAAAGCGCGATGACCAGGGGAATCGCCAGGCCGAGGGCGTGTGGGCAAGCGATCACGAGTACGGTCACCGTGCGTACCACGGCCTCGTCGACGTCGCCGAAGGCCCACCACGCGCCGAAGGTGACCACGGCGGTGGCGGTGGCGATGTAGAACAGCATCGCGGCGAAGCGGTCGGCGAGCACCTGGGCCCGACCACTGGACTGCTGTGCTTGGGCGACCAGGCGTTGGATACCGGCCAGGGCGGTGTCCTCGCCGACCGCGTCGATCTCGACCCGGATCGCCGAGTCGGTGGCCACCGTGCCGGCGACCACCCGATCACCGATACTCCGGCTCACCGGTCGGGACTCGCCAGTGATCATGGACTCGTCGAGTTCGGCCGTGCCATCGACGACCCGACCGTCGGCCGGCACCCGGGCTCCCGGGCGGACCAGTACGACGTCGCCCACCCGCAGATCGGCCGCGGAAACGCGGTGCACGCCACCGTCGGGGTCGACCCGTTCGGCGTCGTCGGGCAGCAGGGCGGCCAGCGCCGACAGTGCCCCCTGGGCCTGGCCGATGGCCTTCATCTCCTGCCAGTGGCCGAGCAGCATGATGGTGACCAGCGCGGCCAGTTCCCACCAGAAGTCGAGGTGGAACGCGCCGAGGCTGGTGGCCAGCGATGCGACGTAGGCGACCGTGATCGCCATCGCGATCAGCAGCATCATGCCCGGCGCTCGGTCGCGGACCTCCCGTACCCCGCCTACCAGGAATGGCCAGCCACCGTAGAGGAACACCATGGTGCCCAGTACCGGCCCGACCAGGTCGATGCCGGGGAAGTCGAGTGAGTAGCCGAACCAGTCCATGATCATGTGACTGGTGACCACGATCGGTACGGTCAGCGCCAGGCTCAGCCAGAACTTGCGTCGGAAGATCTCCGGATCGTGTCCGGCGTGCTTGTCATGGCCCTGGTGCCCGGTGTGGCCGTCATGGCCCTGGTGCCCGGCGTGGCCGTTATGTCTGTTGTGTTGGACATTGTGAGCGTCAGTGTGGGCGGTCGGACGGTGGCCGGGTTCGTGCTGCATCTCGAATCGCCTCCTCGCGGCGAACGTATCATACCCCCCTGGGGTATTGCGGATGTTTGCTTCCTGCTGGTCCCGCCGACCGGATCGACTAGCATCTCCGGGGTGACCGTCACCAGCCGTGACCCGGCCCGCCATTCCGGCGGGTCGGCAGTGCGGCGGTGGATGCACTGGGGTCTGCTGCTGGCGACCCTGGTCGGCCTGGTGGTGATGCACCAGCTCGCCGGAGCTCGGGACCCTGGGTCGACATCCCACGCGGTGTCCATGACCGCTGCTGCGGAGATCGCCGAGGGACACTGTTCGGCACCGGATGGCGGGTGCCAGGATGGCGGCCGAGAGGTCAACCAGGACCACCACCGGGAGCATGACCGGGACGACCCCCGGCACGGACACGCCGGTCAGGTCTGCCAGTTCACTCCACCGGCAGGCGGGCCGGTGTCCACGCCGGTGCTCGTGGTCACGCCCGGTGGAGTGGCCTCGACCCCGATGTCGATCTCGCCCCGGACCGCCATCGGAGAGGCGGCGAACGGGTCCGGATGCGGGCCGCCTTCACTGTTCCAGCTGTCCATCTTCCGGATATAGGCCGACTCCTAGTCGGCGCACGCCTTTGCGTCCTCGCGGCGGCGTACGCCAACACGCTCGTACCCCGATTCGAGTTGACCAAGGAGTCGATCCACCATGCGTAATCTTCCGACGATCCGCCGTGCCACCGGTGCCGCAGTCGCCGCAGTGGCAGCCCTCGCCTTTGCCGCCGGCTGTGGCGACGACTCGCACGACAGCGGGCACGACGGCGGGGCCAACCCCACCGTGAGCACCTCCACCCAGGCCGGTGCGGAGCAGCACAACCAGGCCGACATCAGCTTCGCCCAGGGCATGATCCCGCACCACCAGCAGGCCGTCGAGATGTCGAACCTGGCCGAGACCCGGGCCGGTGCCGAGGTCAAGGCGCTCGCTGCCAAGATCAAGCAGGCGCAGGCGCCGGAGATCCAGCAGATGACCGACTGGCTCCGTCAGTGGGGTGCCCCACTGCCGTCCAGCCCGGCCGGCGGGCACGGCCAGACCAGCGACGGGCACGGCTCGCACGGCGGCGGTCACGAGGGGATGACCGGAATGATGACCGAGCAGGAGATGACCGAACTGACGGCTTCGACCGGTGCGAAGTTCGACCGGATGTTCCTGGAGATGATGATCCGCCACCACGAGGGGGCGGTGCAGATGGCCACCACCGAGCAGCAGCAGGGCCAGAACCCGGCGGCGAAGAAGCTGGCCGGAGAGATCATCGCCGCCCAGAACACCGAGATCCAGGAGATGCGGGCACTGCTGGCCAAGCAGTAGCCCCGGCAGCGGGCCCGGCGCGGGGCGATGTCGCCCCACGCCGGTCCTCTGTCCTCAGTCCGTCCTGATCCTCAGTCCGTTCTGATCCTCAGTCCGTCCTGATCGTCATCTGGAGTTCGGTGCCGGCGTACGCGCCGAGACGGGCAACCTCTGCCTCGATCCCGTCCGTCGGCACCGGACCGGACTCGGCGAAGAGCGCGACGTCGAGCGCCCCGTCCTCGACGTCCCAGGTGCCGGCCACCCGGCCCCGGTGCACCACCACGGGGGAGATCCAGCCGGCCGCACGGCTGACCGCACCTCGGCGCGCGGCCGGGATGAGCCGGGTGTCGTTCGTACCCGGGCCGAGCACGTAGTGGTCGAAGGCGGGAAGCAGGCGTACGTCATCGAACCGTTCGACACCGGCGATCTCGTCCACGTCGGCCGCCCGTGCGTACGCCGGTTGGTCATCCACCTCGACGTGCACCACCGTGCCGGCGTCGACCAGGCCGCCGAACCAGCCCCGCAACGTCGCCTTCTTCGTAGCGCCCCGACAAAGCCACTGGTCGAACACCTCGGGGGTGGCCGGTCCGTACGCGCCGAGGTAGTTCGGAATGACGGTCTGTGCCGCCACGTCCGGGGCCGGCAGCCCCGACCAGCCGTCCAGCCACGTGTCGGGCCGGGTGAAGGTGACCCGGTTGCCCTCGCTCGGCCCGTTGACCAGCAACCCCTGCCAGGCCAGCGGCTTGAGCACCGCACCCCAGCCAGAACCGAGATGTGCCTGGAGCGTGGCGTCCCCGGTGCGCTCGACGATCTCGGCGGTCAACTCTTCCCGGGTGAGCACCCGCCCATCCAGTGCCTTCAGGGTCGCCTCCGCGATGGCGTCCAGTTGCGCCACGGTGACGAAGGTGCGTTGCCAGGAGCCCTTCTCCCAGGTCCGCGCGGCGGCCAGCAGCGACAGGTAGGCGGGGGCGTCGGCCGGCGTGAGAAGGTGCAGGGTGCCGCGCATCGCCCAGGTCTTGACCAGTCTGCGGTCGGCGAGTGCCTCGGCCACCAGGCCGGGCCGGACGACCGGCAGCCGAGCGGCGACCGCGCGCTCGGCTGCCGAGATGACCTGGGCCTGCAGGCCACAGAGCCGCCGTACGACCTGTGTGGTGTCGACCTCCACCACCCGGTCCAGGTAGTGCCGACGCATCCGCCAGGCCAGCACGTTGTCCGAGGTCAGATTCACGTCACGGCTCCGCTTCCCGATGTCTGCCGATCAGACCCTACGGGTTGGCTCCGACAGCACGACCCCGGTCGGTACGGCGGGCCGGAGCAGGTCGGCGATCCTGACCCGTAGCGGATCGGCGTCCGGGTGCCCCAGCTCGTCGAAGACGACCAGGGCGTCCCGCCAGGCGAGCAGCGCCGCCTCGACGTGACCAGCGGCCCGGTGGGTCTCCCCGAGGTTCACGAGCACCTCCGCCTCGTCGTACCGGTCACCGAGCGTGCGATGCAGGTCGAGCGCCCGTCGGTAGCACTCGGTGGCCTGGTCGTACTGGCCGAGTTCGTGGTGGACGTAGCCCAGGCTGTCCCAGGTCAGGGCGGCACCGTGCCGATCGCCGGTCTCCTTGTGGATCAGTAACGCCTGGCGACACGAGTCGAGCGCCAACCGGTGTTCCCCGAGCCGTGCCTGCAACCAGCCGAGGTTGTTCAGGGCCTTGGCCTGCCCCACCTGGTAGCCGACGGCCCGATAGAGGGCGAGCGCCCGGCTGGTCTGGTCGAGCGCGTCCCGGTGCCGGCTCTCTCGGGCGAAGACCCAGCACAGTCCGAGATGCGTGTGCGCCTCCCCGGTACGGTCACCCAACTCGCGGTACAGGTCGAGATCCCGCTGGTAGTGCCGGTGTGCATCCTGGTGCCGACCCAGCCAGGTGGCGGCGATGGCGAGTCCCCGGTGCGCCTGGGCCTGGCCGAGCGGATCGGCCCGCTGCTGCGCGGCGTCCAGCGCCGTACGCTGCACTGCGGCGAGTTCATGCCAGTGGCCCCGACGGTCCAGATAGGTGGTGGACGCCGCCGCCAGGCGCCAGGCGTGCCCGTCGAACCCGTACCGGGCCGCCTGCTCGACCGAGGCCAGCAGGACGGGGTGCTCGGCGGTGAACCAGTCCATGGCCCGGGTATGGTCCGCCGGGCCGTCCACGAGTGCACCCGGTCTCGGCTCGGTGATCGGCACCGGATGCGCCAGCCGGTAGGGGTCCAGCAGTTGATCGGCTACCTGCGTGACGTGTAGGTAATGGTCGAGGAGGCGGTGCCGGGCCGCCCGGCGTTCCGGGACGTCGTCGACGGTGTCACACAGTTCGGCCGCGTAACTGCGCAGCAGGTCGTGCTGGCTGTACCGCCCGGGAAGCTGCTCGGTGATCAGGTGTGCCCGGGTCAGGGCGGCCAGCAGCGGACGTACCCGGGACAGCGGCAGGCCGACGAGACTGGCCGCCGCCGGACCAGCCAGATCCGGGCCCGGGTGTAGCCCCAGCAGCCGGAACAGCCGGCCGGTCGGGGCGTCGAGCGCCCGGTAGGACCAGGAGAAGACCGCCCGTACGTCGGTGGCCGGGTCGCCCACGTCCAGCGCCGCCAGCCGGCCAGCCTGGGCGTCGGCCAACTCGGCGGCCAGGGCGGCCAGCGGAAAGCCGGGTTCGGCGGCGGCCCGCGCCCCCACCACGGCCAGCGCCAGCGGCAGTCGGGCGCACCGCTGGACGATGTCGTCCACTGCGCCGGGCTCGGCCGCGACCCGCTTGCGGCCGATCCGGCGAGCCAGTAGCTCCCGCGATTCCGAGGTGGACAACAGGTCCAGGGTCAGCGGGCGGGCCCCTTCCGCGGCGACCAGTCCGGTGAGCCGGTTTCGGCTGGTCACCACCACCAGGCAGGTTGACGAACCGGGCAGCAGGTCCCGTACCTGCGCCGGCTCGCGGGCGTTGTCCAGCAGGACCAGCACCCGTTTTCCGGCGAGCAGGGTGCGGTAGAGCGCGGCCTGTTGGGGCAGGTCGGCGGGGAGCCGCTGGGCGGGCACGTGCAACGCTTCCAGGAATCCCCGCAACGCCTCGCCGGGGGTCACCCCTCGATCCTCGATGTCGAAACCGCGCAGGTTGACGTAGAGCTGCCCGTCCGGGAACCGGTGCGCGACCCGATGTGCCCAGTGCACCGCCAACGCCGTCTTGCCGACGCCGGCCGTACCGCCGATGGCGGAGATCACCACCGCTGTGCCCGTCGAACCATCGTCCCCCGACACCAGGGCGTCGAGTTCACGCAACTCCGGCTCGCGCCCGGTGAACCCGGCGACATCGGCGGGCAGCTGCGCCGGGACCGGTGCACCGGCAAGGGCCCCTTCCAAGGCAGGAAGCGTCAAGGAAGGGCCCTTCCCAACCCCAGCCGGCGCGGTGACCTCATTGCGCAGGACGCGCAGTTGCGCCTCCGCCAACTCGGCGGACGGCTCCACCCCCAGCTCCTCGACCAGCCGGGCCCGGGTCTCCGCGTATACCTGCAACGCGCGGGCCTGCTGACCGCTGCCGGCCAGGGCGAGCAGGTAGCGGGCCACCAGGGCCTCCCGCAGCGGATGCGCGGCCACCAGCGGTTCCAGTGCCCGAACCACCTCGTCGTGGTGCCCCAGCGCGGATTCGACCGAGGCGAGCAGTTGGTGCCCGACGAGGTACTGCTCGTCCAGGGTGACGGCCGCCGCGTCGACGAACGCGCCGGCCGCTCCGGCCAGCGCCGGTCCCCGCCACAGGGCCAGCCCGGCCCGCATGATCTCCGCCGCCGCCGGCAACCGTCCCGCGTCAACGGCCACCCGGGCCTGGGCCAGTGCGGTGTCGAACGCGGCCAGGTCGAAGTCGCCGTCGTCGACCGCGAGCCGGTAACCACCCGCGCGGGTCGCCAGCACGCCGGCCAGGTCGGCGGTACGCAGGGCGGCGCGAAGCTGCGACACACAGACCTGGATCTGGGTACGGGCACTCGCCGGTGGATCGTCGCCCCAGAGGGCTTCGGTCAACTGCTCACCGGAGACCACCCGATTGGCGTTGAGGAGCAGCAGGGCCAGGACCGCACGCTGCTGTGGTCGATGGATCCCGAGTACGCGTCCGGCAGCGGTCACCTCGACCGGTCCGAGGATGCGCCACCTCATCTGCTTCCTTACTCCACGGGACCAGTCGATGCCATCGTAGGGGCGCAACCATCCCGGCGACCCCTGCCTAGCGGTCGGATAGTGGACGCCAAGCGCCACCGCACACGCTGATCCCAGCTAGCAGGACGCAGGCGGGTGGGGCTACCGAGGTCGCCGTCGTCCTGTCCGGAACCGAGGGGGAGACAGCAATGCGTACGACGGTAGGTAGGTATGGGGTCACGGGGCTCGCCACAGCCGTGGCCGCGCTCGTGGTGACCGGGATCGGCCCGGCCGCACCGGCCTCGGCGGATCCGCCCGGGCTGGAGATTGTCTCGGCCACCTCGGCCGATACCAGCGCCGACAAGACGATCACGGCGAGCTGCCCGACGGGCAAGGTGGTCAGCGGAGGCGGTGGCTACCTCGCCGGCTCGGCCGGAGCGAAGGCACACGTCGCCCTCGACCGGCTGGAGCCGCTGGCCAACGGCACCGGTTTCGCGGCGACGATGCGGGAGGCCGGTCCCGGTAGCTACGGGGACGACTGGATGGTCAGCGCGGTGGCGGCCTGTGTCACCCAGCCCGCCGGCTACCAGGTGGTCGCGACCACCGGGGCGGCCGAGACCGAGTACGTCACGGCGAGTTGCGGGACGAAGAGCGTCATCGGCATGGGGGGCCGCGTCAACAGCGGTTTCGGGGACGTGGTGCTGGACCAGGTCGTTCCCTCGTTCGACCTGAAGTCGGTGACCGTCCGGGGTGTGCCGGTGCAGGGCTCGACCCGGACCGGGTGGAGTGTGACCGCGTTCGCCGTGTGCGCCAACACTCCTGCTGGCCTGGAACGGATCACGACCGCGCCGTCGAGCAGCAACAGCAACTCGGGCCAGTCGCGGCTGTTGTTGTGCCCGACCGGTAAGGCGCTCTACAGCGCGGGCGCGGACATCAACGCCGGAAACGGACAGGTACGGCTGACCGCGGTGAACCTGGTCGCCACGGACCGGATCGGTGTCGGCGCGGACGAGGACAGTGACGGCTACGGCGGCAACTGGGCCCTCGACGCGTACGGCATCTGCGCGTAGTGGACCAACCAGCACGGCCGTGACCGGCCCATCGTCGTTGGCGGTGGGCCGGTCTGGGCTGCCCAGGTTGGCCGCCGCCGGTCAGTCTGTCCACGGTGTCCTTCCAGCCGGCGTCGTAGGGCCCGGGTACTTCGGCTGATCACCTCGAACGGGTCCGTGACCAACCCCGACAAGCTCTCCCGGATCGGTGCGAACTGAAACCTGGACGGGATGGTCACACCCGATGCCTACGCTGAGAGATCTGCCATGGCGCACGCCGGCGGTGAGCGGCTCGTCGCGGCAGAGCCTTTCCGCCCGCGGGTTCGGGTCGCGCCGGCAGGGCCTATCGGCAGGGTGGTTCAGGGCGTGTCGGCAGGCCTATCGGCCGGGCGGTTCAGGGCACCGACGTCGACTAAGGGGGAGCGGATGACACACGCTACGTCGCAGGCCGGGCTGGATCGCCTGCGGGAGGAGATGACGGCTCGGGTCGTGCAGGGTGAACTGCCCGGCATGGTGTACGTCGTGGCCTGCGGCGATGCGGTGCGGGTCGAGGCGATCGGGGAGAAGTCGTTCGGCAGTGGCGATCCGATGCGCCGTGACACGATCTTCCGTATCGCGTCGATGACGAAGCCGATCCTCGCCGTCGCGACGATGATGCTGGTGGCGGAGGGGAGACTGGCCCTGGACGAGCCGGTCGACCGACTGCTGCCCGAGTTGGCCAACCGTCGGGTGCTCCGGAACATCGAAGGGCCGCTCGACGACACGGTCCCGGCGATCCGCCCGATCACCGTCGAGGATCTGCTGACCTCACGGATGGGCTACGGCCTCGTCGTCGAGCCCAGCTTCGACCCGCCGTACCCGGTGATCACCGCTGCCGCCGAGCTGCAACTGACCCTGGGGCCGCCGGATCCGCGTACGCCGCACGACCCGGACGAGTGGATGAAGCGGTTCGCGACACTGCCCTTGATGTACCAGCCGGGCCAGCGGTGGCAGTACAACGTCGCCTCGCTCGTGCTGGGGGTCCTGGTGGCCCGGGCCGCGGGGCAGTCGCTCGCGGACCTGCTCCGGACCCGGATCTTCGAGCCGTTGGGCATGACCGCCACCGGTTTCTCGGTTTCGGTCGAGGACGCCGGCCGGCTACCGGGTTACTACCAGACGAACACCGAGTCCGGGCAGTCGGAGTTGCAGCGGCACTCCGCGGCGAGCGAGTGGACGGTGCCGCCGGTATTCCTGTCCGGGGCGAGTGGGTTGGTCTCCACCGTCGACGACTATCTCGCCTTCGCCCGCCTGCTTCTGGCCAGGGGGACGTACCAGGGCCGGCGGCTGTTGTCCGAGCGGGCGGTCGAGTTGATCACGACCAACCACCTGACACCGGAGCAGGCGGTTGGCAGCGGATTCCTGCTGGACGGGAACGGCTGGGGGTACGGCGTGGGCGTGGTGACCAGGCCGGATGAGGTCTCGCCGACCCCCGGCCGGTACGGCTGGACCGGTGGTTACGGCACCGCGTGGTCCAGCGACCCGACCCGGGGCCTGGTTGCCATCGTTCTGACGCAGCACACCGACTTCCTGTTCAACGGCGGCTGGACCGAGTTCGAGAAGTTGGTCTACTCCTAGATGATTGAGTCCTAAATCCCTGCTGGTCAATGGTCGTATGCGATGAGTGATCTTGGGTTGGGTGCGCCGATGTTGGTGTTGTGCCAGATCACGGCAGCCAGGGCGAGTAGGCGTTGACCGACGCGGGCGAACAGGCCGTCGTGTCGGCGGGCTCCGTGTCGTTCCAGGGAGAGTTGGCCTTTCAGGCTCTGGAAGATCGACTCGATCCATTGGCGGGCGCGGAGCAGGGCTTTCTCGGCCGGGGTGCGTGGGGCGTCGGCCTTGGCGTTGGCGCGTTTCGGGCGGACCAGGTGGATGCTCCGCAGGTCGCAGAACTGGTCGAACTCCGGGCTGGCGAAGCCACGGTCGGCCAGGATGACCTGCCCGTCGGCGATTAGGTGGTGGTCGGCCTCGATGAGGGCGGCCATCACCTCCCGTTCGTCGAGTTTCGGGTTGGCCAGGCACCACAGCACGGGCATGCCCTCGGCTGTGGCCAGTAGATACAGGCGCATGCCCCAGAAGTAGCGGGAGTGTGAGGCGCTGTAGCCGTAGCCGGCGTCCCCGGCCAGGTCCGAACGTTTCGTGGTCTCCCGCGAGGTGCCGCACGGTACCGGGGTGGAGTCGATCAACCTGAGGATCGGGGCACTGGTCGGGGTGACATGGGCCAGGGCCCGGAGCACGGTGGCGATGAGCTGACCGCTGCCGCGGACCCGTTTGCCGTAGCCGGACGCGGTCGGCAGGTACGGGAACATGTCGCGCAGGTGGGTGCCGGCCCAGCGGATCCAGTGCCGTTCACGAGGGAAGTCGAACAGGACCTGGGTGATCATCAGGCAGACCAGTTCGGCGTCGGACAACCGCTGGGGCCGGCCGGGACGGCGGCGACGCGGTACCAGGTGATCGTCTACGAACACGTACAGTGCGGTCAGAAGGGTGTTGATGTCAGCTGTCACGAGCAGACAACGACACCCTTCCCTGTACCAGTACGCCGGCACCTCCCACCAGCAAAGATTTAGGACTCAATCATCTAGTCGGTCCGCAACCCGAACATCCACGGATCTCGCTCGCCGCAAGCTCCCCTGCTACCATTTGGACAATCGCCCAGGGCGAGTGTCCAAATGGTCGGAGGGAGAACGATGGCGGAGGCAGCATCGACATCGGCGGACCGGGGGCGTCAGATTCGTGACCGACTGACGAGGGCGGCCGTCGAACTCATCGCCGAACGCGGCTGGGCAGCGGTGAGCACCCGAATATTGGCCGAGCGGGCTGGGGTGGGCCCCGGCCTCGTCCACTACCACTACGCGTCACTGCCGGCGCTGCTCACCGAAGCGGCGATTGGTGTGATGCGTACGTTCGTCGATGCTCTGGAACCGCTCCTCGATGCGGCCCGGACACCCGACGACGCGTTGGCCCTGCTCCTCGGGGAACTCGACCGCTACGACGGCAGTGATCCCACGTCACGGGTCTTCGTCGAAACCTACCTGGCCGCGAGCCGGGACGAACAGCTCCGCCAAGCGGTCGGGGCGCTGCTCGCCGAATTCGACGGACGGTTGGCCGGATGGTTGGGCGAGCGCCGGGTAGCGGCACCGGCCGAGACTGCTGCGGTGCTGGTCGCTGCGATCGATGGCGTCCTGTTGCACCGGGCACTGCGGCCCGGCCTGACCGCTGCCCGTGTGCTGCCGGTCCTCCGGCGCACCCTGACTCCCGCCGCCCTCCCCGACTGGGGACAGCACCCCGAGGGAGGGCAGCACCCCGAGGGAGGACAGCGGTCGGGCCGGGGCGGTGCGGACCGATGAGGGCGGTGGTCTGTGGGGCCGGGATAGCTGGACTCGCTCTCGCGCAGCGACTCGACGCCACCGGCTGGGATGTCGTCGTCCTGGAACGGGCGGATGGCCCCCGAGGTCAGGGCTACATGATCGACTTTTTCGGGCCGGGCTACGACGCCGCCGAGGCCATGGGCGTGCTGCCCCGGATACGGGAACTGGGCTACCAGGTCCGGGAAGTGGCCTACCTGGATGAGGCCGGCCGCCGGCGAGCCAGGATCGACTACGGACAGTTCGGGCGTGCCGTGCGGGGTCGGCTGCTGAGCATCATGCGCCCCGACCTCGAACGAGCACTTCGGGAGCACCTTTCCGCCGATGTGGAACTGCGCTTCGGTGTCAGCCCGCGTCATGTCGAACAGCACCCCGACGGCGTACGTCTGACCCTCGACGACGGGACGGTCCTCGACGCCGATCTGCTCGTCGGTGCCGACGGAATCCACTCGACGGTACGCAGCCTGGTCTTCGGTCCCGAATCACGCTACCTGCGCTATCTGGGGTTCCACACCGCCGCCTTCGTCTTCGACGATCCGAGCGTCCATGCGCAGGTGGACGGCCGGTTCTGCCTGACCGACACGATCGACCGCCAGATGGGCTGCTACGGGTTACGTGACGGGCGCGTCGCCGTCTTCGCCGTGCACCGTACCGCCGATCCGACCCGGCCGGACGACGCGCGGGCCGCGATTCGCCAGGAGTACGCCACCCTGGGCTGGCTCGCGCCCCGGGCATTGGCGGCTTGCCCGTCCGCGAGCGAGGTGTACTACGACCAGGTAGCCCAGATCGAGCTGCCGCAGTGGCACCGGAACCGGGTGGTCCTGGTCGGCGACGCCTGCTTCGCGGTGTCGTTGCTGGCCGGGCAGGGCGCCTCGCTCGGCATCGCCGGAGCCTTCGTGCTCGCCGAGCAGTTGGCCCGGGCCGGGTCGATCGAGGAAGGGCTGACCCGATATGAACGGATGTGGCGGCCGGTGGTCACCGATCGGCAGCGGGTCGCCCGCCGGGGGGCCCGGTGGTTCCTGCCGGAGTCGCGATGGCAGTTGCGGGCGCGCCGTGTTGCCCTGCGGCTGGCCCGGCTGCCCGGTCTCGATCGTCGGCTGGCGACCTCGCTGACCGGCAAGCCGACGGCAGCGGTCATGCGGCTGCGTGCCACCGACGGTTAGACCGGCCCTGCACCCTTCCCAACAATCTGGGCATGTTGCTGACGCTGCGGCCGAGGTGCCGGGACGGCGATGCGCATGGGCAGTGAAGTGGGCGCATGGTGCCCCCTCGGGGGCTATGTCGGACTGGTCCGGACTGTTCCACGGTGCTCCGGCTGGAAATCTGACCAGGGGTGACCTGTTGTGCAGGTGATCCAGGGGTGGTTAAGCTCATCATGCGCGCCCCAATCGCCCGCTTCCCCCGTGGCAGGCGATCGGGGCGCGCATCTTTGTCTGCCCACGAAACTCCTCCCGTTGATCATGGAGTTGTCGCCAGGATTTCGCCGCCACATCGGCGTCGATAACTTCATGATCAACAGTGCGAGGGCGCGGGGGCAGGCGTGGGGCGACCGGGTGGTCGGATCCAGCGACCGCTGCGGGTCAGATCCAGCGACCGCCGAGCCACATCCGGGCGGACCAGTCCGCGTACGGGATCGACACACCGGTGTAGATCGGATAGAAGTAGGCGAAACAGATCGCCACCACCAGCACGTACGCCCCGGCGAAGATGGCACCGATCATCCGGCGGTCCACCGTACCGGTGCGGTTGACCGGTGCACTGCCTTCCACCTCGACGGCGGGAGCCGGCGACATGATCGCACCGAGCACGTAGACCACCGCCAGCACCAGGAACGGCAGGGCCGGGGCGGCGTAGAAGAAGAACATCGTGCGCTTGTCGGCGGCATAGTAGAACCAGGGCAATAGACCGGCGGCGACCGGGAGCAGGATTGCCGCACCCCGCCAGTCGCGTCGGGCGATGCCCAGCCAGGTCAGCGCGGCCAGGGCGGGCAGGAACGACCACCACAGTATCGGCGTACCGAGCAGCAGCACCTCTTCGGCGCAGTTGGCGGCCCCGCACGGGCCCGCATCCGACCAGTGGAAGGCCACCGGCCGGCCGAGCAGCAGCCACTGCCAGGGCCAGGACTGGTAGGTGTGCGCGGTGGTCAGCCCGGTATGGAAGGTGAGCGCCTGCTTGTGGTATTCGAACAGGCTCCAGAGCGCATTGGTGACCGGGTCGCCATCGCTCTTGAAGCCCCGGTAGAAGCCGCCGTCGGTCAGTAGCCAGCCCGACCAACTCACGATGTACGTGACGACGATCAGCACCCCGCTGAGCAGGAGCCAGCCACTCTCGTCAAGAAGGGTGTCCCGCCAGGGGCGGCGTACCCCGACCGATCGGCGGGCACCCACCTCCCAGAAGATCACCAGTACCGCGAAGGCGAGCACGAAGGCGAGCGCGCTCCACTTGACGGCGACGGCGCACCCGAGCAGCACCCCGGCCAGCAGCCGCCACCAGGGCACGCCCCGGAGGGAGAAGGGCGGGCGGCCGGCGCGTCCGGGCCGGCTCGGGTCCAGGCCCTCCTCGATGGCTTGCAGCCAGCGGCGACGACGGGCGTCCCGGTCCAGCACCAGCGCACCGAAGGCCGCGAAGACGAAGAACAGCAGGAAGATGTCGAGCAGCGCGGTGCGGGACAACACCAGGTGGAACCCGTCCAACGCCATCAGCAGCCCGGCCGCACAACCGAGCGCGGTCGACTGGAACAGCCGGCGACCGACCCGTACGACGAGCAGCACCGAGAGCGTGCCGATCACGGCGGCGGAGATGCGCCAGCCGAACTCGTTGTAGCCGAATGCCCACTCACCCAGCGCGATCATCCACTTGCCCAGCGGCGGGTGCACCACGTACGCGGCGGTGTTGTTCTTCTCGTCCCACTCGAAGCCGCGGGTAAGCAGGTTGTGCGCATCGGTGGCGTAGTAGATCTCATCGAAGATCTTGCCCTTGGGGTGTGCCAGGTTGACCAGCCGCAGGATGGCCGCGATCGCCACGACCACGGCGGTGGCGATCCACGACCGCCGGTCGAGCCGGGCGTCGAACGGGGCCAGCCGGCGCCGGATGATCGGGGGAACGCCTCGGCTGGTTCGGTCTGGGTTGCCGCTCTGCGCTGTCGCCGCCAGGGTCACCCCGTGATCGTAGGCTGCGAAGGTGCACAACGGCGTCCACCATTGGACGTTCCCGGCCAGGGGCATCGATAAGGGAGTCGGTTCGTGGGTGAAATGTCAGGTAAGGGAAGGCTGCTCCTGCTCGGTGCGCCACTCGGCAATTCCGCCGATGCGTCGCCCCGGCTCCGGGACGGTCTGGCCAGCGCCGACATCGTCGCTGCCGAGGACACCCGGCGGCTCGCCCGGCTCGCCCGTGACCTGGACGTCACCATCGCCGGCCGGGTGGTCTCCTACTTCGAGGGCAACGAGGAGCGTCGTACGCCCGACCTGGTCGCCGCCATCGGCGACGGTGCCGTCGTCGCCCTGGTGACCGACGGGGGCATGCCCAGCGTCTCCGACCCCGGCTACCGGCTGGTCCGGGCCACCCTCGACGCCGGTGCACCGGTCACCGCCGCCCCCGGCCCGAGCGCCGTCACCACCGCCCTGGCCCTCTCCGGGTTGCCCTGCGACCGGTTCTGCTTCGAGGGATTCCTGCCCCGCTCCGGCGGGGCCCGCCGGGCCCGGCTGCGGGAACTGGCCACCGAGCCCCGCACCCTGGTCCTCTTCGAGGCGCCACACCGGGTGGCCAGCGCCCTCGCCGACCTGGCCGCGACGTTCGGCGACGACCGACCGGCCGCCGTCTGCCGCGAGCTGACCAAGACGTACGAGGAGGTGCTGCGCCGGCCGCTCGGCGCGCTCGCCGAGTGGGCCGCGTCCGGGGCGCCACGTGGTGAGATCACCCTGGTCGTCGCGGGTGCGCCGCCAGCCACCTCGGCCGACCGGCCAGCCGACGACGAGTTGCGGGCCGAGGTGGCGAGCCGAGAGGCCGGCGGCACCTCCCGGCGGGACGCCATCACCGCCGTCGCCAACGAGTACGGCCTGCGTCGACGCGACGTCTACACCATCGTCCACCAGGGCTGAACCGCTCCGGCAGGAGCTGCCGAGCCGAATCGCTCCGGTCGGAGCTGCCGAGCCGAACCCGGCAGGAGCGGCTGGGCCAACTGTTCAGAACGCGGCGACCAGGAATCCGACGACGATGAGGAACTGGCCGGTCAGCCCGGCCAGTACGGCGACCCGGCGGGCTCTCGGGTCGGGCAGGCGAAGTGCCCCGGTCGACCACCCGATGCCGGCTGAACAGAGCGCCACCAGGGCTAGGCCGAGCAGCCAGCGCAGGTGCCGGGTGACGGTGTCCCCCTCGACGTACGCCGTGGCGGCGTCCGGATCGACCATCCGGGCCACGAGCGTGTTTCCCGGCGTCCGATGCCGCCCGTCCACCCCGGCCAGCCGTACGTCGGTGACGAGACCGGCAGGGGTGACACTTTCGTCGCCGGGTTCCCCGTCGGCGTGGTCGGAGATCACCGGATCCGGGGTGGCCGAGGGCCCGCCGTCCGGGGCGTTGGTTGCCGAGCCCTGACCGGCGGTGGTGTCGTCGTCGGCCACGAACGTGCCCCGGCACCGCAGGCCGATGCCACTACCGGTGCAGCTCAGCACGGTGGCGGTACCCCGGTCGCCGTGCCCCACCGCCAGCCACAGGGGCTCGGCGCTCACCCAGGCGAAGAAGCTGCTGAGCAGGGTCAGGACGAGCAGACCGGCCAGCCCGAGCACCGGGTGGCGTGGGGGCTTGGCTGGCCGGCCGGTCGTCCCCCGCAGGCCGAGGCCCCGCCGGCTCCGGTCGTGTCCGGCGGGGCGGTCCGCCGCCACCGGGGTCCCGTCCCAGTGGACCTCCTCGATCGGTAGCCAGAACGCCGGTTCGTCGGCCGAAGCCTGCTGCGGTACCGAAGCGCGTACGGACGGCCCCGGCCCGTCCCGTGCGGAATCCGCCCGGCTCGGTGGTACCCGTAGCGGTGCCCGCTGGGGAAGTGCGGTGAACGGGGCACCGGTGGTCGGCTCGATGAGTGGGACGGTGTCCTCGCCCTGCTCCCCGAGGGGGTGCTGCTCGCCTGTTCGCCCGGTCACACTGCCCATTCCACAACGAGTGACCGAGTCGACACGACAAGCTAATGCGCGTGTCGGCGGTAAACCGGGCAAAGAGCGGTCGGGCGGGGCAGACCCAGCCGGCCCGGTTATCCCTTCGCAGACGCCGTAGGCCGGTCACTAGGCTTGACAGCCATGAGTCACGTTCTCGCGGCGGTCGCCTGGCCCTACGCCAACGGCCCGCGCCACATCGGCCATGTCTCCGGCTTCGGAGTGCCCTCCGACGTGTTCAGCCGGTACATGCGGATGGCCGGGCACGACGTGCTCATGGTCTCCGGCACCGACGAGCACGGCACCCCGATCCAGGTGCAGGCCGACAACGAGGGGGTCAGCCCGCGCGAGCTGGCCGACCGCTACAACCGGGTCATCGTGGAGGACCTGCACGGCCTTGGCCTCTCCTACGACCTTTTCACCCGGACCACCACCGGCAACCACTACGCCGTGGTGCAGGAGATTTTCGAGACGCTCTACCGCAACGGCTACATCGTGCCCAAGGTCACCATGGGGGCGATCTCCCCGTCCACCGGCCGTACGCTGCCCGATCGCTACATCGAGGGCACCTGCCCGATCTGCGGCTACGGCAGCGCCCGGGGCGACCAGTGTGACAACTGCGGCAACCAGCTCGACCCGATCGACCTGATCGATCCCCGATCGAAGATCAACGGCGAGACGCCGCAGTTCGTGGAGACCGAGCACTTCTTCCTCGACCTGCCCGCGTTCGCCGAGGCGCTCGGTCGGTGGCTGGACAGCCGGGAGGGCTGGCGGCCCAACGTACTGCGGTTCTCCAAGAACCTCCTCGACGACCTGCAACCACGGGCCATCACCCGGGACCTGGAGTGGGGCGTACCGATCCCGCTGGAGGGCTGGCGGGACCGTACCGACAAGAGGATCTACGTCTGGTTCGACGCGGTCATCGGCTACCTCTCCGCGTCGATCGAGTGGGCCCGCCGCTCAGGCGATCCGGAGGCGTGGCGCAGGTGGTGGTCCGCCGACGACGCGCTCGGCTACTACTTCATGGGCAAGGACAACATCGTCTTCCACTCGGTGATCTGGCCGGCACTGCTGCTCGGCTACTCCGGGGCCGGCGACCGGAACGGCGAACCGGGCCAGCTGGGGGCACTCAACCTGCCCACCGAGGTGGTCTCCAGCGAATACCTGACCATGGAGGGACGCAAGTTCTCTTCCTCCCGCCGGGTGGTCATCTACGTCCGCGACTTCCTGGAGCGCTACGACGCCGACGCGCTGCGCTACTTCATCGCCGCCGCCGGGCCGGAGAGCAACGACACCGACTTCACCTGGGCCGAGTTCCTGCGCCGCAACAACGACGAACTGGTCGCCGGCTGGGGCAACCTGGTCAACCGGTCGATCTCGATGGCGGCGAAGAACTTCGGCGCGATCCCGGAGATCGACGCCGCCGGGCTCACCGAGGCGGACGAAGCGCTGCTGGCCGTTGCCCGGGCCGGCTTCGACACCGTCGGTGACCTGATCGCCCGGCACCGGCAGAAGGCGGCGATCGGCGAGGCGATGCGGGTGGTCGCCGAGGCCAACAAGTACCTTTCCGACCAGGCGCCGTGGAAGCTCAAGAGCGACGAGGACAAGCCCCGGATGGGCACCATCCTGCACGTCGCGTTGCAGGTGGTCAGCGACGCCAACACGCTGCTCACGCCCTTCCTGCCGCACTCCGCCCAGAAGATCCACGAACTGCTCGGCGGCACCGGCGTACACGCTCCGATGCCGTCCATCGTGGAGGTCGAGGATCTCGACGGAGGGCCGGCGTACCCGGTGCTGACCGGGGACTACACGGTCGGCGCACGCTGGGAGTCCGTACCGGTGGAGGCGGGTCGACCGCTGGCCGCGCCGAAGCCGGTCTTCCGCAAGCTCGACCCGTCGATCGTCGAGGAGGAACTGGCCCGGCTCGGCGGCTGACGTCGGTCCCGATCGTGACATCGGTCCCGACCACGTCGAGGCGACCGACGACGAGCCCGATCACGACGGAAGCGGCCCGGTCCTGGAGCATCCAGGGCCGGGCCGCCTTCGTTCGTTCCGTCCCACCGTCGGCAGGGCAGCGGTCGCCGCGCCCGGCCGGGACTCAAAGCATCGACACGTGTACGTGGTCGGTGTGATCGCTCGCCCCACTGTACGAGCTCCAGCCGGTCGCCGGCATCCAGATCTGCTTGTACCAGATCACGTAGTAGATACCGAGGCGGTCGGCGTTACGGACCAGGAACGCGGTGAGGTTGTTGCCGTACATCCGCTGGTCCTGGTTCTGTGCGGAGACGAAGCCCCGGTTGATCAACGACCAGTCGCAGGCGCGGCCCTTCGGGTGCTCGTACGGGCCACCTGAGCGGTAGCAGCCCACGAACCGGTTGAACCCGGCCTTCTTGACCTCCTTGTACATGTGCATCGTGCGTGGCGTGATGCAGCCGGAGGTCGTCGGGTCGTCCTGGTTGCACGACTCGCTCGGCCAGTCGCCGCTGGCCGTACGCGGGGCGGCCTTGGCCACCGGCGAGGTCGCGGTGACGAACCCCTTGGTCAGGCTCATCCCGCCGACCAGGGCGAGCGCCTTCTCCGCTTCCTTCTTCTGCTTCGTCATGATGGTCAGCTGCTTGTTCTGCTCCAGGATCTCGGCGTCGAGCTGGGCCTTGGCGCGTTCGGCGATGTCCCGGGCCTCGGTGAGTTCGCGCAGCTTCCGGTCGTTGAGCCGGTTCAGCTCGTCCAGCCGGCTCGCCCGCTCGACGAACGAGTCGGGGCTGTCACTCTCCAGCAGTACGGCAATTGCGCCGATCTTGCCCTGGCGGTAGGACTGGGCCGCGATCTGAGCCACCTGCGGGGCGAGTAGGTCGAGCCGCTCCTGGGCCTTTTGGAGTTCGAGGTTGAGAGCCTGTTGCCGCCGCTTCGACTGATCCAGCTTGGCCTTCGCCTGAATGTAGCCCCGGTTGGTCGACTCGATCACGTCGCGGAGCAGCGGCGTCTCGGTCTCGTTGGGAGTCTCGTTGGGTTCTGCCCAGGCCCGCTCGGCGGGTGCCACCAGGGCCACGGCGGTGAGTAGCGCCAGGATCGTCGTCAGCCAACCGCGCAGGGGTGCGGTCAAGATACCTTCCTTCCGTCGGCCGCCGATCGGGTTAGCTGACGGGTTCGGGGCGGAAGTGGCCCCTACCGCTTACTGCGGATTCACCCCACGAACACGGTTCCCCGATTCGCCCGGTCAGGCGATTAGGCGGCAGCCTCGCCGGCACCCGATGACGTGCCTTCTGGCGATTGCCGCCAGCGAGCCTACCCGACACCCCGGCAGGCCATCTATTTCGCCGGCACCGGCGAGAAAAGCGTTATCAGCCAGCGCCTTTCGGTAACCGTCTCGCTCTGTGTCGGCCTGCTGACACATCGGTCTTTCGTAATGTCGGCGAATGTGTGAAGTGGACACACGGCATCGACGTTCCGTTCTCGATTGGCGGCAGGGGCCCGCTCCCGGCTGGTTGCGCCGGATGGCGTACCTGGATATGTGATGCTGACGGTGATGAGCGATCAAACCGAGTCCCGCCGCCAACGCGCCGCGCGCCGGGCGGGGGAGTTTCCGTCCCCACCCGAGCCGCTGCCCCGTACGGTGATCGACAGCCACACCCACCTGGACATCACCGTGGCCGAGGCCGGGGTGACCGGCGGCCCGGCCGGTGCCGGTGACCCGTTCGCGGCGGGATCGGGCGACCCGGTCGCCGCCATGATCGAGGTGGCCGCCGGGGTCGGGGTCGACCGACTGGTGCAGGTCGGGGTCGACGTGGCCTCGTCCCGCTGGGGGGCCGAGGTGGCCCGGCAACATCGAGCGGTGGTCGCCACCGTCGCGCTGCACCCCAACGAGGCACCCCGACTCGCCGACCTGGACGAGGCGCTGCGCCAGATCGAGGCGCTCGCCGCCGAGGAGCGGGTACGCGGTATCGGCGAGACCGGGATGGACTTCTTCCGTACGGGGGACGAGGGGCGGGCCGCCCAGGAGCTGAGCTTCCGGGCGCACATCGCCATCGCCAAGCGGTACGGCAAACCCCTGGTGATCCATGACCGGGACGCGCACGCCGACGTGCTGCGGGTCCTCGACGAGGAGGGTGCCCCGCAGACCGTGGTGCTGCACTGCTTCTCCGGCGACGCCGAGTTCGCCACCGAGTGTCTCCGCCGGGGGTACGTGCTCAGCTTCGCCGGCACGGTCACCTTCGCCAGCGCCCACGCGCTGCGGGCAGCCGCCCGGATCACCCCGCTGGACCAACTGCTGGTCGAGACCGACGCGCCCTACCTCACCCCCACGCCGCATCGGGGTCGGCCCAACGGGTCGTACCTGATTCCGCTCACCGTCCGGTCGCTGGCCGAGACCACCGGGGCGGACCTGACCGAGCTGTGTACGGCGATCTCCGCCACCGGCGAGCGGGTGTTCGGCCCATGGTGACGCCACAAGGGGTAGGAAGGGACCCTCTACCTGCGGAAAGCAACAAGAAGGGGCCCTTCCTCACCCCCGGGGAGATCCGGGAGCTGGCCGCCCGGCTGGGCGTGACCCCGACCAAGAAGCTCGGCCAGAACTTCGTGCACGACCCGAACACGGTCCGGCGCATCGTGACCGCCGCCGGACTGAGCCCCGACGACGTGGCGGTGGAGGTCGGCCCGGGACTTGGATCGCTCACCCTGGCACTGCTGCCAGCCGTGGCGCACGTACACGCGGTGGAGATCGACCCGGTGCTGGCCGAGGCGTTGCCGCAGACCGTGGCCGACCACTGCGGGCCGGACGTCGCCGGGCGGCTGACCGTGCACCGGGCCGACGCGCTGCGGGTCACCGCCGCCGACCTGGCCGACCCGGCACCGACCGCGCTGGTCGCGAACCTGCCCTACAACGTGGCGGTGCCGGTCGTCCTGCACCTGTTGGCCGAGCTGCCCAGCCTGCGGCACGGCCTGGTGATGGTGCAGAAGGAGGTCGCCGACCGGCTGGTCGCCGGCCCCGGCTCCAAGGTCTATGGCATTCCGTCGGTCAAACTCGCCTGGTACGCCACCGCCCGCAGCGCCGGCAAGGTGCCGCCCAACGTGTTCTGGCCGGTGCCCAACGTCGACTCCGGGCTGGTCGCCTTCACCCGGCGCGAGCCGCCCCGACCGGACGTACCCCGGTCCCGGGTCTTCGCGGTGGTCGACGCGGCGTTCGCGCAGCGGCGCAAGACCCTGCGGGCCGCCCTCGCCGGCTGGGCCGGCGGTGCCGACCGGGCCGCTGCCGCCCTGGTCACGGCGGGGGTCGATCCCAGCGCCCGGGGTGAGTCGCTCACCGTGGAGCAGTTCGCCGCGATCGCCGCGTCGGCTCCATCGGGTACGTCGGGTGCCGAGTAGGCTGTCGCGGTGCCCATGACGAGGTCTGCGCAACCGTCCGACATCCGGCCCCGGATCCTGGGCATCGTCCCGTGACCGAGGCGTGGCGGCCGGACGACGATGACGATCAGCAGCGACGGGGCGCGGCCGGCCCGGTCAAGGTACGGGTACCCGCCAAGATCAACCTGCACCTCGGTGTCGGCCCGGTACGCCCCGACGGCTACCACGAGCTGACCACCGTCTACCACGCGATCTCCAGCTACGACGAGCTGACCGCCCGACGCGGCGACACCCTCACCCTCACCATGGCGGGCGAAGGCACCGGCGAACTGGCCCTCGACGAGTCGAACCTGGTCATCCGGGCGGCCCGGGCCCTGGCCGCGTACGCCGGCGTGCCCGCCCACGCCCGGCTGCACCTGCGCAAGCAGATCCCACTCGCCGGCGGCCTGGCCGGCGGCAGCGCCGACGCCGCCGCCACCCTGGTCGCCTGCGACACCCTGTGGGGCACCAACCTGTCCCGCGAGGAACTGGCGGCGATCGCCGCCGGCCTCGGCTCCGACGTGCCCTTCCTGCTGCACGGCGGCACCGCGCTGGGCACCGGTCGGGGCGAGGCGGTCAGCCCCGTCCTCGCCCGACCCACCACCTGGCACTGGGTCGTCGCCGCCGCCGACGGTGGCCTCTCCACCCCCGCCGTCTACCGGGAGCTCGACCGGCTCCGCGCCGAACGGGACGCCCCCGCACCGCTGGGCAGCCCGGACTCCCTGCTCGCCGCGCTGCGCCAGCGCGACCCGAAGGTGCTCGCCGCGGCGCTCGGCAACGACATGCAGATCGCCGCCCTGTCGCTGCGCCCCAGCCTGGCCGCGACCCTGGCCGCCGGCGAGGCGGCCGGGGCGCTCGCCAGCATCGTCTCCGGCTCCGGACCGACCTGCGTCTTCCTCGCCGCCGACGAAGGCCACGCCGGCCGGATCGCCGCCGAACTGGCCAGCTCCTCGGTCTGCCGGACCGCCTACCCCGCGTACGGGCCGGTCCCCGGAGCCCGAGTGGTCTGACCGGAGCCCGGATGCTGTGACCGGGGCCCAGGTGCTCTGACCGGAGCCTCGGTGGTCTGACCCGTCGGCCGAGGCGTACCCCGCGTAGGCTTGTCGACTGAGGCGCCCTCCCGGGCCGGCGTCACCGTACGACGCCCCCCGCCGATCTTCGGTTGATCGGCACCGCCCAGCCCGGCGGGCGCCTCGACCATGGGAAAGGCAGGTGTGGTGGCCAACATCGTCAACCTGGACCGCGCGTCCAAGGGCTACGGCGCGGTCGGGCAGCTGCTCACCGACGTGTCCCTCGGACTGGACAGCGCCGACCGGATCGGCGTGGTCGGGCTCAACGGTGCCGGCAAGTCCACCCTGCTGCGGCTGCTGACCCGTGCCGAGGAACCGGACAGCGGCCGAGTCACCCACCGGCGCGACCTCCAGGTCGCCTCACTGCCGCAGACCCTCCAGCTCGACCCCGAATACACCATCCGGGACGTGGTGCTCGGCACCGCCTGGCTGGCCGAAGGCTTCGGCGCCGAACACGAATGGGCGGGTGACGCCGGGGTTCGCGCCATCCTCGACGGACTGGGCATGCCCTACCTGGGGCTGGACCAGCCGGTCGGGCCGATGTCCGGCGGTGAACGGCGGCGGGTGGCGCTCGCCGCGCTCCTGGTCCGCACGACCGACCTGCTCATCCTGGACGAACCCACCAACCACCTCGACGTGGCCGGAGTCGACTGGCTGGCCAAACACCTGGTCACCCGACGCGGTGCCCTCGTGGTGGTCACCCACGACCGGTGGTTCCTGGACGCGG
The DNA here is from genome assembly GCF_014203835.1 of Micromonospora polyrhachis. Taxonomy (NCBI): domain Bacteria; kingdom Bacillati; phylum Actinomycetota; class Actinomycetes; order Micromonosporales; family Micromonosporaceae; genus Micromonospora; species Micromonospora polyrhachis. Next base: position 4,047,303 of record NZ_JACHJW010000001.1, read on the forward strand.
TCTGCACCACCACCTGGGAGGTCGCCGACCAGACCGTGCGCGTCTACGAGGGCGGCTTCGCCGCCTGGACCCTGGCCCGGGTGGAACGGGAGCGCGTCGCCGCCGCCACCGAGGCACGCCGACAGAACCTGCTCCGCAAGGAGATCGCCTGGCTCCGGCGCGGCCCGCCGGCCCGTACCTCCAAGCCTCGCTTCCGGATCGAAGCCGCCAACGCCCTCATCGCCGACGTGCCACCGCCGCGCGACACCATGTCACTCCAGCGGCTGGCCACCGCCCGGCTCGGCAAACAGGTGTACGACCTGGAAGACGTCACCCTCAACGCCGGCCCAAAGGTGATCCTGAAAGACCTCACCTGGCAGGTCGGCCCCGGCGACCGGATCGCCATCCTCGGTGCCAACGGCGCCGGCAAGACCACCCTGCTCCGGATGCTGGCCGGGGTCACCCAACCCGACCAGGGCCGGCTGACCACCGGGTCGACCGTCCGACCCGCCTTCCTCTCCCAGGAACTGGCCGAACTACCCGGCCAGCTTCGGGTGCTGGAGGCGGTCGAAGAGGTGGCCCGCCGGGTCGTCCTCGGCGACCGCGAACTGGCCGCCTCCCAGCTTGCCGAGACGTTCGGCTTCGACGACCGCCGGCTCTGGACCCCGGTGTCGGACCTGTCCGGTGGCGAACGCCGCCGCCTGCAACTGCTCCGCCTGCTCGCCGCCGAGCCCAACGTGCTGCTCTTCGACGAGCCCACCAACGACCTGGACACCGACACCCTGGCCGCACTGGAGGACCTGCTCGACTCCTGGCCCGGCACCGTGATCGTGGCCAGCCACGACCGGTACCTGATCGAACGGGTCACCGACGCCGTCTACGGGATGTTCGGCGACGGTCGGCTGGTTCACCTGCCCGGCGGAGTAGACGAATACCTCGCCCGTGCCGCCGCCGGACAGGAGGCCCGGGAGCCGGCCCCAAGCACCGGCCAGGCACGGCCCAAGGTCCCCGAGCGTACGGAACCGGGGCTCTCCGGCGGCGAACTGCGGGCCGCCCGCAAGGAGCTGACCCGCCTCGAACGGCAGGTCGGCAAGCTGGAGCAGCGGGAGGCGCAGCTGCACGACCAACTCGCCACCCACGCCACCGACTACGTCAAGGTCGCCGAACTCGACGGCCAACTGCGCGCCGTACGGGCCGAGCGGGAACAGGTCGAGGAAAGTTGGCTGCTCCTGGCCGAGCAGGTGGGGGAGAGCTGAGCCGACCCGGAAACCCGGGCGGTGGTGGTGATCGATAGGGCACCGGTAACGCCGGGTCGGGGGTGTGCGGCGTCACCCCGACCCGGTGCGGGACAATCGGCGCCGACCCCTCATCAGCAACAGCCTTGGAGACTCAGAGACCATGGCACACTTCCCCGTCAACCACCCCGCACGCCCCATCTACCGGGCGATCGGCGGGCTCACCGGCCTCTACCTGGCAGGTTTCGGTGTGCTCGGTGTGATCGAGAACAGCGGTGCCGAGTTCTTCGCCCAGAATGACACCCAGGTCCTCGGCCAGGGGGCGAATCTCGGATATTCGGTCATCTCGGTGATCCTCGGAGTGATCCTGCTGCTCGCCGCCGTGATCGGCCGCAACGTCGACGCGACCGTCAACAAGTTCTCCGGCTACGCCCTGATGGTGTTGGGCCTCGCCGAACTCGCCGTAATGCGCACCGACGCCAACTACCTCGACTTCTCGGTGGCCACCGTCATCGTCTCCATGACCCTCGGACTGGTCCTGATGACCGCCGGTCTGTACGGCAAGGTTGGCACGGACGAGGAGACCCACGCCTGGCAGGAAGCCCGGCTGCTCCTCTGACCGGCTGGCTCGCCGTGCGGCGGCCGTGCACCGGCCGGTACGGCCCGGGTCCGCCCGATCGGCTGATCCGCCGGTCGGGCGGTGGCGACGGAAGCGACGAGATTCTCCGTTCGCCAGGCGCTTCCTGCGCTCCTCGGGGACAATCCGGAAAAAGGGTTGCCCAACCGCGCAGGAGGAGCCATGGCACACATCCCGGTCAATCATCCGGCGCGAACGCTGTACCGGATCTTCGCTGCGCTGATCGGGCTCTACATCCTGGTCTTCGGAGTGATCGGAGTCATCCAGACCTGGGGTGAGCCCCTCTTCGACCGTGGTGACCACTGGGTGCTCGGGCTACGGACCAATCTCGCCTTCGCGCTGATCTCCGTCATCTTCGGCGCGGTGATCATCATCGGGACGGCGCAGCGGGGCAACCTCGGCCACTTCATGAACCTCACCATCGGCGTGATCTTCATGGTCACCGCGTTGCTGATGATGGCCGTCCTACAGACCGAGGCCAACTTCCTCAACTTCTCGATGTCCACCGTCATCGTGTCGATGATCTTCGGACTGCTGGTGCTCGCCACCGGCCTCTACGACAAGGTCGGGCCGCCAGCGGAGGCCGCCCGGGCGCGGGCGTACCCACACCGACCGGTCTCCAGCCCCGCCCCGGACCGTCGCCGCTGAGGCACCCGTACCGGAGCGATGCGGTAGCCGGTCAGCGGATCCGCCGGGTGATCAGCGTGGGCTTGGCGTCCAGGTGGGACAAGCCGTTCCAGGAGAGATTGACCAGGTGGGCCGCCACCGTCTCCTTACGAGGCTTGCGAACCTCCAGCCACCAGCGGCCGGTCAACGCCACCATCCCCACCAACGCCTGGGAATACAACTCGGCCAGCTTGGGGTCGTAACCCCGGCTCTTGAACTCGGCACCCAGAATGTGCTCGACCTGGTGCGCCACGTCGTTCATCACACTGCTGAAGTTGCCGGTCGCCGACATCACCGGCGACTCCCGGACCAGCACCCGGAACCCGTTGGTCTCCTCCTCGATGTAGCCGAGCAGGGCCAAGGCCGCCTGTTCCAGCAGTTCCCGAGGATGTCCGGCGGTCAGCGCCGTGGTGATTCGGTCCAGCAGGGAACGGACCTCCCGATCCACCACGACCGCGTAGAGCCCCTCCTTGCCGCCGAAGTGCTCGTAGACCACCGGCTTGGAAACCTTGGCCCGAGCCGCCACCTCCTCTATGGAAGTGGCGTCGAACCCGCGCTCGGCGAAGATCTGCCGCCCAATGATGATCAGTTGTTCTCGGCGCTGGGCAGCGGACATGCGTACCCGGGAACTCGGTTTGGCGGACGCCGGGGCCGGTGCCGGCGTCCGTCTGCGCCCGTTCGTGCTCGGGCTCTCTGCCACGTTGTCACCCTGCTGGCGTCCCGCGACGCCGTTTTGTCCAGTGTCATGCCTGATGGTGCCCTCGCTGCGCTCGGTCACCCGGCCATCCTGCCAGGCCAGGCCGACAACCCGACCCCCTGGCATGACACTGGCTACCGGGGTGCAGCCGGTTTCACCAGTTTTGCCGCGATCCGCTCCGGCTTCGGCCAGCGTACGTCGGACGCCAGCCCCAGCTTCTCGAAGATCCAGATGACCCGTGCCGAGATGTCGATCTGTCCCCGGAGCACCCCGTGCCGCGCACTTGTCGGATCCGAGTGGTGCAGGTTGTGCCAGCTCTCACCGAAGGACACGATCGCCAACGGCCAGAAGTTCGAGGCCTTGTCACCCTGTCGCACCTCGAAGGGGCGCTCACCGTAGACGTGGCACACCGAGTTGACCGACCAGGTGACGTGGTGCAGCAACGCGATGCGTACCAGGCCGGCCCAGAAGAAGGCAGTCAGGGCACCCTGCCACGACCAGGTGACCAGACCGCCGATGACGGCCGGGGCGAGCGCCGAGATGACGACCAGCACCGGGAAGAGCCGGTCGACGCGGCTGATGTCCCTGTCGGCCAGCAGATCCGGGGCGAACCGTTGACGGTTGGTGAGTTCCCGGCGGAACAACCAGCCCATGTGCGCGTGGAACAAACCCTTGGTCAGACCCCAGAAGCTGCCCCCGAAGCGCCACGGCGAGTGCGGATCGCCCTCCACGTCGGAGAACGCGTGGTGCCGCCGGTGGTCGGCGACCCACTGGGTGACGCTGCCCTCGATCGCGAGCGAACCGGCCACCGCCAGGGTCACCCGGAGCCACCGCTTGGTCTTGAACGAGCCGTGGGTGAAGTAGCGGTGGAAGCCGACCGTGATGCCCAGCCCAGCGACCACGTACCAGACCAGTGCGATGGCCACATCCGTCCAGCTCAGCCAGCCACCCCAGGCCACCGGTACGGCGGCGAACAACGCCAGGAACGGGATCACCACGAACGACCAGAGGCCGATCAGGATGCCAGGTGACTGCGGCCCTTCGGTGAGCGGCTTGGGGCCGGATGGCCTGACGGTGTCTGGTGGTTCGAGAAGCGTGGACGGGGACATGACACCTCACAGCGACAGGGTGGGGAAGATCAGTAACTTACGCCTACGTCACCGTAACCTACGGTGCCGTAGTTTGCTACGGGCGAGTATCCGGCAAATGGCTGGCGAAGATCGACGGGTGTTGTCGTATCCGCACCCTAGGTTGCAGCTCATGACCGACCCGCTCGCCGCCGAAGCCCACCGCCTCCGCACCGTCGAACAGCTCTCCCTGAGCCAGATCCAGGACCGGCTGGGGATCGGCAAGGGCCGGCTCTACGAACTGCTGCGGGGCGTACCGCCGCCAGAGTGGACCCGCCGACCAAACGCCAAGGACGAGCTGCGGAGCCAGGCGGTGGCGTTACGCGAGGAAGGGCGATCCGTCGTCGACATCGCCCTGGCACTCGGCATCGCCAAGTCCACGGCGTACCAGTGGGTCAGACATCTTCCGCTCGATCCCGACTCCGATGCCGCGCGCGCCCGGCAGCACGCCCACGCCGCGCGGATGCGGGAGGCGCGGTGGGCTCCCTACCGCGAGGAGCGAGACCAGTCCAGGGCGGCCGTACGCGCCGAAGCGGCGGAGCAGGTCGGCCCGCTGGACGACCGGGACCTGCTCTTGCTCGGTGCCGCCATCTACTGGTCGGAGGGGGCCAAGTCCAAGCCCTGGCGTCGCAGCGAGCGAATCCAGTTGATCAACAGTGACGTGCGGTTGCTCGCGCTCTTCCTGCGCTTTCTCGAATCCATCGGGGTCGACCGCACAGTGCCGAGCTATCGGGTCAGCATCCATGAGTCCGCTGACGTCGAGGCGGCGGTCGCCTGGTGGATCGAGGCGCTCGACCTGCCGGCCGACCGATTCCACCCGGCCACACTCAAACGCCACCAGCCCAAGACGGTCCGACGCAACACCGGTGTGGACTACCGCGGTTGCCTGATCATCGACGTCCCGCAGAGCCGGAAGGTCTACTGGTTGATAGAGGGAGTGGTCGATGGCTTGGTCGGGCCGGGGGATAAGGGTGTGAGCGACGATCGGTGAGGCGCTACCCTGACGGGGAAACCTTCGGCCGTGGTGTAATTGGCAACACGGTGCCCTTTGGAGGCACTTTTCCAGGTTCGAGTCCTGGCGGCCGAGCTTCTTAGGTTCGGGGCACATCGCTTCTTAGGTTCGGGGCGCGTCGGGTGACCTGTGCCTTTAGTCCGATTCGGGGTTCATCCGGGGGGAACGGGCGACTCGCCCGGGACGCGCGGCTAGCATGAGGCCGCAGATTGCCCAGCCATCCCGACGGGAGCCCGCCCGTGTCCCAGTCCCGACCCCGTACCGTGGTCGTCCTCGCCGCCGGCGAGGGCAAGCGGATGAAGTCGGCGCTACCGAAGGTGCTGCACCCACTGCTTGGCCGCACCCTGGTCGGTCATGTCCTGGCGGCCGCCGCGCCGCTGGCCGCCGAGCGCACGCTGGTGGTGGTGGGCCACGGTGCCGACCAGGTCGCCGCGCACCTGTCCGAGGTGGCCCCGCAGGCCACCCCGGTCCGGCAGACGGAACAGTTGGGCACCGGGCACGCGGTCCGGATCGCCCTGGACGCCGTAGCCGACCTCGCCGGCACCGTCGTCGTGCTCAACGGCGACGTGCCGTTGTTGCGGGCCGAGACGGTCACCGCCCTCGTCGAGACGCACGAGGCGGCCGGGGCGGCGGCGACCGTACTGGCCGCCGAGGTGGCCGACCCGACCGGACTCGGCCGGATCATCCGGGACCCCGCCGGGCACCTGGAGCAGATCGTCGAGGAGCGCGACGCCACCTCTGCCCAGCGGGCGGTTCGGGAGATCAACGCCGGGATCTACGCCTTCGACGCGGCGCTGCTACGGGACGCGTTGAGCAAGATCTCCACCGACAACGACCAGGGTGAGGAGTACCTCACCGACGTCTTCGGGCTGCTGGTCGCCGCGGGCGAGGCGGTGGCCGTACACGTGGCGGCGGAGGCGACCGAGACGCTGGGCTGCAACGACCGGGTGGAGTTGGCCGCGTTGCGCCGGCTGCTGCGGGACCGGGTCAACGAGGGCTGGTTGCGCTCCGGGGTCACCCTGTTGGACCCGATGACGACCTGGATCGACGTGACGGTCACGCTCGACCGGGACGCCGTGGTGGACCAGAACACGCAGTTGCGGGGTGCGACGACGGTCGGGGCGGCGGCGGCCGTCGGGCCGGACGTCACGTTGATCGACACCACGGTCGGCGCGGGTGCGGTGGTGCTGCGTAGCCACGCCGTGGGTGCGGAGATCGGACCGCAGGCCAGTGTCGGCCCGTACGCCTACCTGCGGCCGGCCGCCCGCCTGGCGGACAAGGCCAAGGTCGGCACGTTCGTCGAGGTGAAGAACTCGGAGATTGGTCCGGGTGCGAAGGTGCCGCACCTGTCGTACGTTGGGGACGCGACGATCGGGGCGCGGGCCAACATCGGTGCGGCGACGATCTTCGTGAACTACGACGGCGTGGCCAAGCACCACACCACCGTCGGCGAGGCGGCCTTCGTCGGCTGCGACACGAACCTGATCGCTCCGGTCGAGATCGGGCCGGGCGCGTACGTGGCCGCGGGCAGCGCCATCACCCAGGACGTACCGCCGGGAGCGCTCGGGGTGACCCGGGCTTCGCAGCGCAACGTCGAAGGTTGGGTGGCGCGGCGGCGAGCGGGTACGAAGTCGGCGGAGGCCGCGGAGGCGGCGCTCACCCGGCAGGAGGCGGAGCTTGCCCGGCAGAGGGCTGTTGACGCAAGTCAGGGTGAGGCATTCCACGGCCTTGGCGACACGGCTGGATACGACGCCGACCCGGGGGATACTGCAACCGAATAGTCCCAGGTCCCCAGCCGGGAACCACCGATCAACGGGAGCAGACGAGCCGATGGGCAGCATCGTCGCCGAAAACCGCAAAAGTCTGATGCTCTTCTCGGGGCGGGGCTTTCCGGAACTGGCCCAGGAGATCGGCGAGGTGCTCGGCGTGGCACCGACGCCGGCCGACGCGTACGAGTTCGCCAACGGCGAGATCTTCGTCCGGTTCAAGGAGTCGGTACGTGGCTCGGACGCGTTCGTGGTGCAGTCGGTCACGCACGGCGTGAACAAGTGGGTCATGGAGACCCTGATCATGATCGACGCGTTGAAGCGCGGGTCGGCGAAGCGGATCACGGTCGTGTTGCCGTTCTACCCGTACGCCCGGCAGGACAAGAAGCACCGGGGTCGGGAGCCGATCTCGGCGCGGCTGGTGGCGGACCTGCTCAAGACGGCCGGGGCGAACCGCATCCTCACCGTGGACCTGCACACCGCGCAGATCCAGGGTTTCTTCGACGGGCCGGTGGACCACCTGTTCGCGATGGACATTCTGGCCAACTACGTGGAGCGCCGGTACGCCGGGCGGCCGATGACGGTGGTGGCACCGGACTCCGGTCGGGTACGGGTGGCCGAGCGGTGGACGGACCGGCTGGGTGGCTGCCCGCTGGCGTTCATTCACAAGACTCGCGATCCGCTCAAGCCGAACCAGGTGGTGGCGAACCGGGTGGTGGGGGACGTCGAGGGCCGGGTCTGCCTGATCGTTGATGACATGATCGACACTGGTGGGACGATCTGTAAGGCGGCGGAGATCCTGCACGAGGCGGGGGCGGCGGACGTCGTGGTGGCGTCGACCCACGCCCTGCTGTCGGACCCGGCTACGGAGCGGTTGAAGAACAGCCAGATCAGCGAGGTCATCGTGACCAACACGCTGCCGTTGCCGCCGGAGAAGCAGTTGGACAAGCTCACGGTGTTGTCGATCGCGCCGCTGCTGGCGCGGGCGATCCGTGAGGTCTTCGACGACGGTTCGGTGACCACGCTCTTCGGCGGGCTCAGCTGACGGTCGTTCTTCCCGGGGGTGGCGGCGGTCGGCCTGCCCGGGGCGGTCGAGTAGTAGTGCTGACCGGATAGCGGGACGGTGGCGGCCGGGAGCGGATGGCTTCCGGTCGGCGTGCCGCATTGTGCCGCCGCTGGTGGTGCGGTGGTCCGGAAGGTGGGTGGTACGGGTCGGGGTGGGGTGCCGCTGACACGCCCCGGCCTGGCCTCCGGTAGACTAGTGCGGTTGCCATGGCGAGGGTGCCCTGCGGGCCGCTAGAGGAAATGCCGCACGGAGGCACCGTCATCGACGCGGTGCTCTGGGTAGAGCGTGAGAAGTTGAGCGCCCCAGCGAGCCCCTCGCCCAGCACCGCCAGCCGACGTTCCGCCGCAGCGACCGTATCAGGAGTTTTGTCGTGTCCGAGGTAAAGATCAGCGCCGAGCCCCGTACCGAGTTCGGCAAGGGTGGTGCCCGTCGTACCCGTCGGGCCGGCAAGGTGCCCGCCGTGCTGTACGGCCATGGCGAGAAGCCCAAGCACATCGCGCTGCCCGCGCGCGAGTTCGCCGCCGCTATCCGCAAGGGCGGTGCCAACCAGCTCTTCGCGATCGAGGTCAGCGACGGCACCCAGGCGCTGGCGCTGCCGAAGGCGATCCAGCGTGACCCGATCAAGGACACCTTCGAGCACGTCGACCTGCTGCTGGTCCGTCGGGGCGAGAAGGTCGCCGTGGAGGTTCCGGTGCAGCTGACCGGCGAGGCGGCTTCGGACACGCTGCTGGTGCACGAGCACGCCACGCTCGCGGTGACCGCCGAGGCGACGAAGGTGCCGGACCACCTGGAGGCCTCGATCGAGGGCATGGAGGCCGGTTCGCAGGTTCTCGCCAAGGACGTGGAGCTGCCGGGCGGGGTCGAGTTGACCGCTGACCCAGAGCTGATCGTCGTGGCCGTCACCGCAGCTCCGACCGCTGAGCAGATCGCGGCCGAGCTGGGCGAGGTCGAGGAGGAGCCGGCTGAGGCCGAGGCCGGCGAAGAGGGTGCCGAGGGCGAAGAGGGCGTCGCTGCCGCCGAGGGCGAGGAGTCCCCGGAGCGCGAGCGCACCGAGGCCTGACCGATTCCGTCTCGACAGGCACCCCCGACTGCTCGGGGGTGCCTGTTGGAGTTTTCGCCGAGGATGTGAAGGTGACGGACGAAGCGCAGCCGTGGCTCGTGGTCGGGCTCGGCAACCCCGGCAAGGAGTACGCACGGAATCGCCACAATGTCGGGTTCATGGTGGTGGATCTGCTCGCCGGGCGGATCGGTGCGAGGTTCGGCCGGCATCGTCGGGCGGTTGCCGAGGTGGCCGAGGGGCGGCTCGGGCTCGGAGGTCCGAGGCTGGTGCTCGCCAAGCCGTTGACGTACATGAACCTGTCGGGCGGGCCGGTTGCCGCGTTGGCCCAGTTCTTCAAGGTGCCGCCGGCTCAGGTGATCGCGGTGCATGACGAACTGGACGTCGACTACGGCCAGTTGCGGGCGAAGTGCGGTGGTGGCGAGGGTGGTCACAACGGGCTGCGTTCGATGAGCAAGTCGCTGGGGACGAAGGACTACCACCGGGTGCGGTTCGGCATCGGTCGTCCGCCGGGGCGGCAGGATCCGGCCGATTATGTGCTCTCGGACTTCTCCGCTGCCGAGCGTAAGGAGTTGGAGTTCCTCGTCGATCGGGCGGCGGACGTGACGGAGTCGATCGTCACTCGGGGCCTGGAGCCGACGCAGAACGCCTATCACGGCTCCTGACTCGGGCCGCCCATGGGGCTGTGGTCAATGGCGGAATGCTGCCCGCCACGTGCTCCCGGCTCGTTGCCGAGGTTGCCGTTGGGCGGTCGGTCGCGCTGCGCTTCGCGCCAGCGCCAGCGCCGGTAGTCTTCGGGCACGGGCGCGGACCGGTCTGTCGGCCGCGGGCGGATGCCCCCGCCGGTCGGTCCGGCGAGGAGGCGAATCGTGGGTGGGATGCGTACCCGTGTGGTGGTCGGCCGATGATGACGGACCCGCCGGGCAACGGCGACGACGCTGGTTTCGCCCGCTGGCTGGCGGCGTGGGCCGGGCGGGCGTTGCTCGACGTCCGGGCGGAGTTGGGCTACGCCGATCCCGGTGCGTTGAAGGCGGCCGGTGACAAGGTCTCGCACGAGGTGCTCCGTACGGAGTTGGCCCGGTGGCGGCCGGCGGATGCGGTGTTGTCGGAGGAGGATGAGGGATCTCGGCTGGCCTGGACCGCAGAACTGGGGAGGGCGGCGGTTCGCCGGCTGACCGCTGACCGGGTGTGGATCGTCGATCCGCTGGACGGGACGCGGGAGTTCGCCGAGGAGGGGCGGACGGACTGGGCGGTGCACGTGGCGCTCTGGGACCGACGGTCGGCCGGGACGGGTCACGGGTTGGTCGCCGGTGCGGTGGCGTTGCCGGCGCGGGACCGCGTGCTGGGGGCCGAACTGCCACCGCCGTACCCGCCGGTTGGGGAGGTGGCCGAGCCGGGCGGGACGATCCGGCTGGCGGCCAGTCGTAGCCGGCCGCCGGTGTTCCTCACCGACTTCGCGGCGGAGATCGGCGCGCGGCTCGTACCGATGGGGTCGGCGGGGGCGAAGATCACCGCGGTCATCGACGGCGAGGTGGACGCGTACGTGCACGCCGGTGGGCAGTACGAGTGGGACTCGGCGGCCCCGGTGGCTGTGGCGACGGCCACGGGACTGCACGCTTCCCGAATCGACGGATCCGCGTTGCAATACAACGAGGCGGATCCGCGCCTGCCGGATCTGCTGGTCTGTCGGACCGAGCTTGCTCCACGACTGCTTGCGGCGCTGCGGCGTCATACGGGGTAGTCTGTCGGCGTACTCCTGACTTAACCGATTGGAAAGGTCTGGAATCGCATGGACGAGCGGAGCGGAGTCGGCGTGTACCGGGTGTCCCACCTGGACGCGCTCGAAGCCGAGAGCATCTTCATCATCCGGGAGGTGGTGGCCGAGCTGGAGCGCCCGGTCCTGCTCTTCTCTGGTGGCAAGGACTCCATCGTCATGCTCCGGCTGGCCCAGAAGGCGTTCGCCCCGGCCAGCATTCCGTTCCCGGTCATGCACGTCGACACCGGGCACAACTTCCCCGAGGTGCTCGAATACCGCGACCAGCGGGTCGCCGAACTCGGCCTGCAACTGGTGGTGGCCAGCGTGCCCGACGCCCTGACGGCCGGGCTGGTCCAGGAGACCCCGGACGGGACCCGCAACCGGATCCAGACCCCCGTGCTGCTGGCCGCGGTGGAGACGTACCGGTTCGACGCCCTCTTCGGCGGTGCCCGGCGCGACGAGGAGAAGGCCCGCGCCAAGGAACGGGTCTTCAGCTTCCGCGACGACTTCGGCCAGTGGGATCCGAAGAACCAGCGCCCCGAGCTGTGGTCGCTCTACAACGGCCGGCACCATCCCGGCGAGTCGATCCGGGTCTTCCCACTGTCCAACTGGACCGAACTCGACGTCTGGCACTACATCGCCCGCGAGCGGCTGCCGCTGCCGTCGATCTACTACGCGCACGACCGCGAGGTCGTCGAGCGGGACGGAATGCTGTACGGGGTCAACGAGTTCCTCCGGCCCCGGGCCGGTGAGGAGACCGGCAAGGCGCGGGTGCGCTACCGGACGGTCGGGGACGCCTCGTGTACGGCGGCGGTCCGCTCCGACGCCGACACCGTGGAGCAGGTGATCGAGGAAATCGCGGCGACCCGGATCACCGAGCGGGGCGCGACCCGGGGCGACGACCGGGTCAGCGAGGCCGCGATGGAGGATCGCAAGCGGGAGGGGTACTTCTGATGTTGGCTGCGACGAACGCGGTACCGGCCACGACGATCGGCCCGGTCCCGGAGAGCCGGGCGATGGACCTGCTGCGGTTCGCCACCGCCGGCAGCGTCGACGACGGCAAGTCGACGCTGATCGGTCGGCTGCTCTACGACACCAAGTCGCTCTTCACCGACCAACTCGCGGCGGTGGAGGCGGTCAGCGCGGCCCGGGGCGACGAGTACACCAACCTGGCGCTGCTCACCGACGGACTGCGGGCCGAACGGGAGCAGGGCATCACCATCGACGTGGCCTACCGCTACTTCGCCACGCCCCGGCGGAAGTTCATCATCGCCGACACCCCGGGGCACATCCAGTACACCCGCAACATGGTCACCGGTGCGTCCACCGCCGACCTGGCGCTGATCCTGGTCGACGCCCGCAAGGGCCTGGTGGAGCAGTCCCGCCGGCACGCGTTCCTCTGCTCGCTGCTGCGGGTGCCGCACCTCGTCCTCTGCGTCAACAAGATGGACCTGGTCGACTGGTCACAGGAGGTCTTCGAGCGGATCGCCGACGAGTTCACCGCGTTCGCCGCCAAGCTGGACGTACCCGACCTGACCGTCGTACCGATCTCCGCGCTGCGTGGCGACAACATCGTCAGCCGGTCGGCGAACATGCCCTGGTACGAGGGCCCGTCGCTGCTGCACCACCTGGAGCACGTACACATCGCCTCGGACCGCAACCTGGTCGACGTACGGTTCCCGGTGCAGTACGTCATCCGCCCCCAGTCGACCACGGTTACCGACTACCGGGGATACGCTGGCCAGGTCGCCTCCGGCGTACTCAAGCCCGGCGACGAGGTGATGGTGCTGCCTTCCGGGTTCACCAGCCGGATCGCCTCGATCGAGACCGCCGACGGTCCGGTGCCGGAGGCGTTCCCGCCGATGTCGGTGACCGTACGGCTGACCGACGAGATCGACATCTCCCGGGGGGACCTGATCTGTCGACCGCAGAACGCCCCGACGGTCACCCAGGACGTGGAGGCGATGCTCTGCTGGATGGACGAGAGCCGGCCGCTGCGGGTCGGCGCGAAGTACGCCATCAAGCACACCACCCGGTCGGCGCGGGCGGTGGTACGCGGACTGCACTACCGGCTCGACGTGAACTCGCTGCACCGGGACGAGGCGGCCAGCGAGTTGACGCTCAACGAGATCGGCCGGGTGCGGCTGCGTACGACGGTTCCGCTGCTCGCCGACGAGTACCGGCGTAACCGGACGACCGGCGGTTTCATCGTCATCGACGAAGCCACCAACCGTACCGTCGGCGCCGGGATGATTATCGACACACGTTGAAGTCTTGGTCGGCTCGGATCGGGGTACGCCGGCCGCTGTGGTGTCTACCATCTATTGGCATGCGGGATTCTGGCAGTACCGGGCCCCGGCGTCGAGCGCCGGGGCGCACTCTGCGACGGCCCGGGCCGGTGGCCCGGGGCGCGGCCCGGCTCGTCGTACGCGGTGCGGACGCGGCCACCCGACTGGTGACGGCTCTGCTCGGCGCGAGCCCGGTCGCCGGCCGGGAACGGATCAGCGAAGCCGAACTACGTGACCTGGTAGCCGGGAACACCCTGCTCGATCCGGTGGAGCGCCGGATCATCGACGAGGTGCTCGTAGCCGGTGCCAGCCTGGTCCGGGAGGTGATGATGCCGCGTACCGAGGTGGTCTTCCTCGACGTGCGGTTGACCCTCAAGGAGGCGGCCCAACTGGCCCGGGCGGAGACCCACACCCGTTATCCGGTGGTCGACGGGACGCCCGACGACATCGTGGGTTTCGTACACCTACGGGACGTGCTGATCCGCCCCGATGACGACGGACTGGCCACGGTCGCGGAGATCACCCGGGAGGTCAAGCGGTTGCCCGGCAGCAAGCGGGTGCTGGCCGCGTTGACCGAGATGCGCCGGGAACGACAACACCTGGCGGTGGTGGTCGACGAGTACGGCGGCACCGCCGGCATCGTCACCCTGGAGGACCTGATCGAGGAACTGGTCGGGGAGATCCACGACGAGTACGACAGCGCCCCCGACCCGGTCCTCGGCGGACTGCCGGCAGTGGTGGACGGCAGACTCAACCTGTCGGACTTCGCCAAGCGCGCCGGGTTCACGCTGCCGACCGGCCCGTACGAGACGGTTGGCGGGTTCGTGATGGCGGCGCTGGGCCGGCTACCCGCCAGCGGTGACGAGGTCCACGTACCGGCAGAGGAACCGGAGCAGGGCGGCTGGATCCTGCGGGTGTTGACCCTGGACGGCCGTCGGGCGGCCCGGATCGGCGTCTCCTTCACCTACCTTCCGGGGCAGAGGAAGGGCCCCTTCTTGTCGTATCCGGTGGAGGAAGGATCCCTTCCTAACCGCTGAGCGCCGGTCAGCTGCTGAGTGTGGTTCCGTGGTGCCGGTGGGTTTGTCACCGTTCGGTGTGGCGACGGGTTGGTACGGGGGCGTCCCGCGTCGTGCTCCGGGTTGCTGACAGAATCGTCGGCATGTCCGACGTACCGGCCCGGCCTCGGGTTCTCTCCGGCATCCAGCCGACCGCCGACTCGTTCCACCTGGGCAACTATCTGGGCGCGGTGCGTAACTGGGTGGCGCTACAGGAGACCCACGACGCCTTCTACTGTGTGGTCGACCTGCACGCCATCACCGCCGGCCACGATCCGGTGGTGCTGCGGCGGCGGACCCGGGTCGCGGCGGCGCAGCTGCTCGCCGTCGGGTTGGACCCCGAGCGGTGCACGCTGTTCGTGCAGTCGCAGGTGCCCGAGCACGCCCAGTTGGCCTGGGTGCTGGATTGTCTGACCGGCTTCGGTGAGGCGAGCCGGATGACCCAGTTCAAGGACAAGTCGGCCAAGCAGGGTGCCGAGCGGGCCAGCGTCGGGCTGTTCGTCTATCCGATCCTCCAGGCCGCCGACATCCTGCTCTACCAGGCGGATGCGGTGCCGGTCGGCGAGGACCAGCGGCAGCACCTGGAGTTGACCCGGGACCTGGCGCAGCGGTTCAACAACCTCTTCGGCGCGACCTTCACGGTGCCGGAGGCGTACATCGTGCGGGACACCGCGAAGATCACGGACCTGCAGGACCCGAGCATCAAGATGTCCAAGTCGGCGTCGTCGCCGGCCGGCATCATCGAGCTGCTGGACGAGCCCGCCAAGTCGGCCAAGAAGATCAAGTCGGCGGTCACCGACACCGGCCGGGAGATCTACTACGACCCGGAGCAGAAGCCCGGCCTGTCGAACCTGCTCACCATCTACTGCGCGTTGACCGGACGCGCGATCGACGAGCTGGTCGAGGCGTACGCGGGCAAGGGGTACGGGGATCTCAAGAAGGACCTGGCCGAGGTGTTGACCGAGTTCGCCCGGCCGATCCGGGAGCGGACCCACCTCTACCTCGACGATCCGGCGCAGCTCGACAAGGTCCTGGCGGCCGGCGGCGAGCGGGCCCGCGCCGTCGCCTCGACGACCCTGCGCACCGTGTACGACCGGATCGGCTTCCTCGCGCCAGCGAGGAACGACTAGCGCGGTCTCGTGCCAGCGAGGAACGACTAGCGCGGTCTCGTGCCAGCGAGGAACGACTAGCGCGGTCTCGTGCCAGCGAGGAACGACTAGTCCGGTCTCGCGCCAGCGAGGAACGACTAGTCCGGTCTCGTGCCAGCGAACCGGTTAGCGTGGACATCGACGGTGGACGACTGGTGGGATGAGCGGAGCGTGGATCGAACGGATGGGATGAGCGGAGCGTGGATCGCACGGACGGGACGCCCGAGGTCGGCATCGCGATGACCCAGGTCGGCATCGCGGTGGACATTCCTGAGCCCTGGGGCAGCTACCTGACCCGTCGTCGGGCTGAGGCGGGAGATCCCCAGGCGACGTTCGTACCGGCGCATCTGACGTTGCTCGGCCCGACGGAGATCCCGCTGGCCAGCCTCCCGGTGGTTGAGGAGCGGCTGGCCGAGGTGGCTGTCGCGCACCCGTCGTACACGCTGCACCTGCGGGGGACCGGTACCTTCCGTCCGGTCACCGAGGTGGTCTTCGTGACGGTGGCGGCGGGGATCAGCGAGTGCGAGCAACTGGCGGCGGCCATCGGGGCGGTGCCGGAGCTGCAACGGGAACACCGCTTCCCTTACCACCCACATGTCACGGTGGCGCAGGACGTCGCACCGGAGGCGCTGGACCAGGTGTACGAGGACCTGGCCGGTTTCTCGGCCCGGTTCGAGGTGGCCGCGTTCACCCTGTTCTCGCACAGCGGGGAAGCCCGTTGGCAGCCCCGTCGAGACTTCCGGTTGGGTGGGTGACAGGCCGCCACCGGTGGGCAAGGATGACGGCGTGAACGCCTTCGATCGGGCGGTGGCCGGCATCGCGGATCGCCTGGCGACGGCCCGCCGTCGGTCCCGGGCGTTCGACCATGTCTGGCGGGCGGGGCAACGCTACGTGGACGTGCTGGGTGGTCGACTGGCTGCGGCGATCGCGTACTACGGGTTCTTCGCGGTGTTCGCGCTCGGCCTGGTGGCGTACTCGATCTTCGGGGCGATCCTGGAGGACGCCGACGAGATCAGCTTCGCCGTCGCGGACTTTCTCGACCAGAACCTGCCGTTCCTCGATGCCCAGCAGATCGAGGAGAGCAGCGGCAAGGTGGGTGTCGTCGGCCTGATCCTGCTGGTGATCACCGGGGTGGGCTGGGTGGAGGCGATCCGTTCTTCCCAGCGGCTGGTCTACGGCCTGGAGCAACAGCCGGGTAACCCGTTGGTGCGGTGGCTGGTCGACTTCACGGTGCTGATCGGGGTGTTCCTGCTCCTGGGTCTGTCGGTGGCGGCGATCGACGCGTTGGAGTCGTTGCTGCGTTGGCTGCTCAGCAGCACCGGCTCGGTCGGCCTGCTGATTGTCAGCGGCGTGCTGAGTGTGCTGGTCAACGTCATTCTCGCGGCGGCGTTGTTGATCGCCGTGCCCCGGCTGCGGATGACCGTACGGCGGTTGCTGCCCTCGGTGCTGCTGGTCGCGCTCGGCATCACCCTGCTCAACACGATCGGCCGCTACTACGTGGTGCGGACCGAGCGGAACCCGGCGTACGCGGTGGTGGCCGGCGCGGTGGGACTGTTGCTCTACCTGTATCTGCTCAACCAGTTGCTGATCTTCGGTGCGGCGCTGGCCGCGACCAGCAACCGGGGCCGGGTCATCGACCTGGCGACCGGCCGCCGGCCGCCGCTCGCCGAGGCCGAGGCCGAAGACCCCAGGCCCGGCCCGGCCGGGTGAGTAGCCTGCGGCGGCAGGCTGCTGGTCGGTGTGCGGCTCGCTGGGGCGGACTCACGCCGGATCCGGCAGGTCCATCAGCGCGAGCTTGGCCGGGTCGATCACGACCGTGATGTCGGTGATCCGGCCGTTGACGACGGTGAACGCGACGACCGAGAGCGGGGTGCCGTCCTTGCGCCAGGAAATGATCCCTGGGAGGCCGTTGACGAGCGCCGCCCGCCCCTGTGCGGCTGCCTTGGCGGACAGTTGTGCGCCGGTTGCGACCTTGGTGGCGCCGAGGGTGACGACTACGCCGGACGGGGTGTCGACGGTCAGTTTCACCTCGGGGTCGAGTACCCGCAGCAACTCCTCGAAGTCGCCGTGCCGAGCCGCCGCCAGGAAGGCCTGGACCACCTCTCGCTGCTCCCGTCCGACGCTCGTCGGCCGCTCAATTGCCTGCACCTTCCTGCGGGCGCGGCTGGCGAGCATCTTGGTGGCGGCAGTGGACTTGCCGAGGATCTGGCCGATTTCGTCGAACGGCACCGCGAACAGGTCGTGCAGCACGAACGCCAGCCGCTCGCTCGGCCCGAGCGACTCCAGGACGACGAGCAGCGCGAGCCCGACCGAGTCGGCGAGCACCGCGTCGTCTTCGGGAACGGGACTGTCGTCGAGCGTCACCACGAGGTCGGACAGGCGGTCGTCGTAGGAAGCCTCGGGGCGGGCCTGGCGCGATCGTAGGACATCGAGGCTGATCCGGGAGACCACCGTGGTCAGCCAGCCGGCGAGGTTGTGGATGGTCGCCCCGTCCTGGCGGGAGAGGCGTAGCCAGGCATCCTGGACCACGTCCTCGGCGTCGGCGTGCGATCCGAGCATGCGGTAGGCGACGGCCCGTAGCTGGTCACGCTGGGCCTCGAACGCCTCGGCAATCAGGTCTGCCGGGCTGGTGTCGGACATGTTGTTACCTTCCTTGGCGCTGCTCCGTCATGGGTGATGACGGGCCCGAGGGGGCTCAGGTAACCGATGAGGGAGCAACACCGATGGAAGCACGCATGAACGGCGCGGCGAACCCCGACGTGATCACCGCGATCCAGCACCTCTACAAGGCGATTCATGCCGGGGGCGTCGACAGGCGCCTCCTGTCGTTGGTACATCTGCGTACCAGCCAGATCAATGGTTGTAGCCCGTGCGTATTCGCCTCGATCGAGTCGGCACGGAAGGCTGATGAGACGGACGAGCGGCTGCACAACGTGGTCGCGTGGCGCGATACGCCCTTCTACACGGAGGAGGAGCGGACAGCCCTTGCCCTGACCGAGGCCGCCACCCGGCTTCAGGACGGCGCACCGGGCGTGACCGACGAGATCTGGGACGCCGCCGCCGACCATTTCAGCGAGGAGCAACTGGGCGCGATCATCCTGGAGATCGCGATGACCAACTTCTTCAACCGGATCAACCGTACGGTCCGGGAGCAGGCTGGTAAGACCTGGTAAGCCGGGCGGGATCGGCCCTCCGCTCTACAGGTGGGCAATTGGGGCAAATGCTGCCAATGCCTCGGGTTTGCTCGCGATGATGAGCGGGTGGGCGCACTTGTGACATTGGAGCTACCGGACGACTCGCCGCTGCTCGACCTGCCGTGGATCATCACGTTCGGCCCCATCGGCGAGGACGACGAGTGGGAGCCGGTGGTCTGCGGTCCGTACGAGCGACCGCACGCGTTGGCGCTGGCCGAATCGGTGGTGGCCGACGAGGAACTGATGGCGGTGGTCGAACCGCTGCTGCCGGCGGTCTCCGCCGACGAGATCCGTGGCGAGATCGTCTCCGCCCGGACCGCCGCCGAGGACGAGTTGGCCCAGGTCGAGGCGGCCGATCTCTACGGCGACTTCGAGGACACCGTGGACGAGGAGCTTGCGGCGATCACCGAGACCGACCAGGCCGGGGCACCGGTGACCCTGCCTCCGACCGAGCAGGAGTTGCGGGCCGGGTTCGCCCGCATCGCCGCCCGGCTTCCCGGGGTGGCGGGCTGAACCTGCCGTCGGCACGACTGGTTCGCCCGCCTCCCCGGCCTGGAAACGGCCCAGCCGCCCGTTGGCGCGGAGCACAACGGACGACCAGGTAATAGCGGACTACCCGAATCAGGGCCGTTCGAACCAGGCCGCGGCGTCGACCGGCAGCATCGGCTGCCCGCTGGACTCGTCGAGCGGCTCGCTGGCGAGGATCAGGTTGCCATGGTCGGCGACCCGGACCGGGGCGTCACCGAAGTTGACCACGCAGACCAGCGCGGGCGCGTCGGGCGTTGCCGCCCGGCTGAAGGCCAGTACCTCCGGCTCGGTGGTCAGCCAGGCCAGGGCGTCGGTCCCGGTGTCGGTGGTCGGGCCGTCGACCAGCGCCGGGTGACTCCGGCGAATCCGCAGCGCCGCGCGGTAGAGCTCCAGCGTCGAGGCCGGGTCGCCGGTCTGGGCGGCCACCGACAGGTTCGCCCAGGTCGTGGGGGCCGGTAGCCAGGAGAGTTCGCAGCCTGCCGGTCCGAAGCCGTACGGGGGCAGCTCGCCGCTCCACGGCAGTGGCACCCGGCAGCCGTCCCGGGTCTGGCCGGTACGCAGGAAGGCCGGGTCCTGGCGTAGCTCGTCGGGGAGGTCCAGCACCTCCGGCAGGCCCAGTTCCTCGCCCTGGTAGAGGTAGGCGCAACCGGGCAGGGCGAGCATGAGCAGGGCGGCGGCGCGGGCCCGGCGCAGCCCGACCGGGCCGTCGCCGTACCGGGTGACGTGCCGATGCTTGTCATGGTTGGAGAGCACCCAGGTGGTCGGTGCACCCACGATGGTGGACTCGGCCAGTGCGGTGTCGATCACCTTGTGGAATGAGTCGGCCGACCAGGTGGCGTCCAGGAAGTCGAAGTTGAATGCCTGGTGCAGCTCGTCCGGCCCGATGTAGCGGGCCAGTCGCTGTGGGGTCTCGGCCCACGCCTCGGCGACGGCCATCCGTCCGCCGGGGTAGCTGTCCAGGATGGGCCGCCAGGCGCGGTAGATGTCGTGCACCTCGTCCTGGTCGAAGTAGGGCAGCCGGCCCCGGCCGAGCAGTTCGATCTGGGGTGAGCCGTCGGCGGAGGTACGGCCGACGTCCGGCAGTCCCTCCTGCTTGATCATGCCGTGGGCCACGTCGATGCGGAAGCCGTCCACGCCCCGGTCCAGCCAGAACCGCAGCACGTCCTCGAACTCGGCGCGTACTTCCGGGTTGCGCCAGTTGAGGTCGGGTTGGGCGGGATCGAACAGGTGCAGGTACCACTGCCCGTCGGGCACCCGGGTCCAGGCCGGTCCGCCGAAGATGGACTCCCAGTCGTTGGGCGGTAGTTCGCCGTTGTCGCCCTTGCCGTCGTGGAACATGTAGCGCTCCCGCTCGGCGGAGCCGGGCGCGGCGGCCAGGGCCTCGACGAACCAGGGGTGCGCGTCGGAGCTGTGGTTGGGCACGACGTCCACGATGAGCCGCAGCCCCAGGGCGTGCGCTTCCGTGATCATCTCGTCGAAGTCGGCGAGGTTGCCGAAGATCGGGTCGACGTCGCGGTAGTCGGCCACGTCGTAGCCGCCGTCGATCATCGGAGAGCGGTAGAACGGGGTCAGCCAGAGCGCGTCCACCCCGAGGTCCCGCAGGTACGGCAGCCGCTCACGGATGCCACGCAGGTCTCCGACGCCGTCCCCATTGGAGTCGGCGAAGCTGCGTACGTACACCTGGTAGACGACTGCGGAGCGCCA
Organism: Micromonospora polyrhachis; assembly: GCF_014203835.1. Classification (NCBI taxonomy): domain Bacteria; kingdom Bacillati; phylum Actinomycetota; class Actinomycetes; order Micromonosporales; family Micromonosporaceae; genus Micromonospora; species Micromonospora polyrhachis. The sequence goes on from NZ_JACHJW010000001.1 coordinate 4,068,218, forward strand.
CCAGTCGACGTCGGTGGTGGAGGGGGTACGGCTGCTGGTGGCAGTCATGGTTGCCTTTCCCGTTCTGCTGCGACGGAGGGGACGCCAATGCAGGATGCCGGGCAAGCTCTGCAAGAGTCAAGCAATTCTTGCGCAAGAAATTGCTGTTGTCAGGCGGGCACGGCGACAGTGGGCTGGGTAACCGCCTGTGGTGCCGGGACAGCCGATCGGCTCGGCGCGACCGCGGTCGACTTCCGGGCCACCAGTTCGGGTCGGAAGACGTACTCGGAGTGGGGTGCCCCGTGGCCGTTGATCTCGTCCACCAGGGCCCGGACCGCGGCCACCGCCATCGAGATCACCGGCTGTCGCACGGTGGTCAGCGGCGGGTCGGTGAAAGCGATCAGCGGGGAGTCGTCGTAGCCGACCACCGACAGTTCGCCCGGCACCGACAGGCCCCGGTGTCGGGCGGCCCGGATCGCGCCGAGCGCCATCAGGTCCGAGCCGCAGACCAGACCGGTGACTCCTCGGTCCAGCAACCGGCCGGCAGCCGCCTCGCCACCCTCCACGCCGAAGAGTGACAGCTCGGTCAGCTCGTCGAGCTCGGCATCGTCCACCCCGACCAGTCGGCGCATCGCGGCGGTGTAACCAGCGAGCTTGCGTTGTACCGGGATGAACCGGGAGGGGCCGGTGATCAGTCCGATCCGACGGTGGCCGAGGGCCACCAGGTGTGCCACCGCCAGCTCACCGGCTTCCCGGTCGTCGCAGGAGACGAAGGGGGCCGGGATCCCGGGTGCGAACCCATTGATCAAGACGATGGGCAGCGGCCGGGCGAGCAGGGTGCGGTAGCGCTCGTGGTCCGCGGCGGTGTCGGCGTGCAGGCCGGAGACGAAGACGATGCCGGAGACCTGCCGGTCGAGCAGCATCTCGACGTACTCGTCCTCGGTCACCCCGCCCGGGGTCTGGGTGCACAGCACCGGCGTGAAGCCGGTCTGGGCCAGCGCGGACTCGATGCTCTGGGCGAAGGCCGGGAAGATCGGGTTGTCCAGCTCCGGCACTACCAGGCCGACCAGGCCGGCGCTGCGCTTACGGAGCCGGGCCGGGCGTTCGTAGCCGAGAACGTCGAGGGCGGTCAGCACGGCCTGACGGGTCTCCGGGGCGACTCCCGGACGGTCGTTGAGCACCCGCGACACCGTCGCCTCGCTGACCTGAGCCTGTTGGGCGATGTCGGACAGTCGTGCGCGCATGGCGGAACTGTAACCCAGGGGCATCTTTCGATGCAGGCGCCCTGCAAGGACTTCCAAAATCTGAAAACTCTTGCTAACGTCCCGGAAACATCCGGGAGTAGCGGCGTGGCAACCGGCGCCGACGGCAAGAACATCCCCCAAAACCCCCTGGTCGGGCCGTCCCGGCGGATCCCGCCACTACGACAGGAGTACCGATGCGCATCCGTACTGCGGGTGTCGTCGCCGCCGGGCTTGCCCTGGTGCTGGCCAGCGCCGGCTGCGGCGGCGGCGACGAGCCGGCCGACGACAAGGCCGCCAAGACCGACGGCGGCAAGCTGGTGATCTGGGCGGACGACAAGCGCACCGCCGCCCTCAAGCCGTTCGCCGAGAAGTTCGGTCAGGCCAACGGGGTGACCGTCGAGGTGCAGGCCGTCTCCAAGGATTTGCAGACCAACTTCGTCACCGCCTCCCAGCAGGGCAGCGGTCCGGACGTGGTGGTCGGCGCGCACGACTGGATCGGCAACCTGGTGCAGAACGGCGCGATCGACCCGGTGCAGCTCTCCGCCACGCAGAAGAGCAGCTTCAACGAGAAGGCGATCACGGCCACCACCTTCAACGGCCAGATCTACGGCGTGCCGTACGCGATGGAGAACCTGGCTCTGATCCGCAACACCGAGCTGGCCCCCGAGGCGCCGAAGACCATCGAGGAACTCGTGGCGACCGGCAAGAAGCTCCAGGCGGAGAAGAAGGTCAGCGAGATCCTGTGCCTACAGGTGGGGCAGACCGGCGATTCCTACCACATCTACCCGTTCTACACCTCGGGCGGCGGCTACCTCTTCGGCACCGCTGCCAACGGTGACTACGACCCGAAGGACCTGGGGGTCGGCAAGCCCGAGTCGATCGCGGCGTTCGAGAAGATCAAGGCGCTCGGTGAGAAGGGCGCGGGGGCGTTCAAGCGCTCGATCACCGGAGAGAACTACAGCGCCACCTTCACCGGCAAGAAGTGCGCCTACATGGTCTCCGGGCCGTGGGTGGTGCCGGACGTGAAGAAGGCGAACATCAGCTACGACATCACGCCGATCCCCGGCTTCGCCGGCGGTAAGGAAGCACAGCCGTTCGTCGGTGTGCAGGCGTTCTACGTAGCGGCCAAGGGCAAGAACAAGGCGCTGGCCCAGGAGTTCGTGGCCAACTACACCACCCAGCCGGAGTTGGCGGTGGCGCTCTACAACGCCGAGCCCCGGCCGCCGGCGCTGACCGCCGCGCTCGACCAGGTCAAGGGCAACGACCCGGACCTGGCCAAGTTCCAGGAGGCAGGCAAGAACGGTCACGTCCTGCCGGCGATCCCAGCGATGGCCGCCATCTGGGACCCGTTCGGCAAGGCCGAGGCAGCGATCGTCGGTGGGGCGGACGTGACCAGCACGCTGACCGGTGCCGCCAAGGCCATCTCCGGCCAGATCAAGTAACGACGTGAGTACCCAGCTTGCCGAGCCGGGGTCCGATCTTCGGACCCCGGCTCGGGGGGTGGCCCGCCGCGAGCGGCCCGTCACCGCAGCCGGTCTCCTGACCAAGGCGATCCTGCTCGGCCTGGTCGTAGCCATCGCGATCTGGGCGGCCATGCCGCTGATCGACGCCGGGGCCTGGGTCGGGCTGGCCGTGTTGGTGGTCGGCACCGTCGGGCTGTGCTACCTCTACCTGACGCCCCGGCACATCCCCGCGAAGTACCTCGTCCCGGGCACCCTCTTCCTGCTGGCCTTCCAGGTCTTCCCGGTGCTCTACACGGCCAGCACGGCGTTCACCAACTTCGGTGACGGGCACCGGGGGAGCAAGGAGGACGCGATCGTCGCGATCCAGACCTCCTCGGTGACCCAGGTGCCCGGCTCCACCGAGTACGCCCTCTCCGTCGCCACCACCGGTGACCCGGCCACCGGCCCGCTGGTCTTCCTGGTCACCGACCCGACCACCGGTGTCGTCTCGGCCGGCGACACCGAGGGGCTGCGGACGCTCTCCGCCGCCGACGTCACCGTCGCTCCCGGCGGGAAGGTCACCGCCGCCGACGGCTACACCCTGCTCAACTTCGGCCAGGTGAACGCCCGCAGCCAGGAGGTCACCGACTTCGCGGTCCCCACCTCGGGTGGGGCCATCCGCTCCAGCGGACTGTCCCGCGCCTACGAGGGCAAGGCACTACGGGCGTACGACGCCGGCTGCGACTGCGTACGCGACACGGTCACCGGCAAGACCTGGACGGCGGACGCCGACCTCGGGGCGTTTGTGGCCGCCGACGGCGAACGACTGATCCAGGGCTGGCAGGTCAACGTCGGGCTGAACAACTTCGCCCGGCTGATCACCGATTCCACCATCTCCGGCCCGTTCCTCAGCACCCTGGTGTGGAATCTCGTCTTCGCGATCGGCTCCACCGGGGGCACCTTCGTACTCGGGCTGCTCTGCGCCCTGGCGCTGCACTCGCCCCGGGTACGCGGTCGCAACATCTACCGGGTCCTGCTGATCCTGCCGTACGCCATGCCGGCCTTCGCCATGCTGCTGATCTGGCGGGACATGTTCAACACCGACTTCGGCCTGATCAACAACCTGTTCGGGCTGGACGTGGACTGGTTCGGGCAGGAGTGGTCGGCCCGGCTCGCGGTGATCGGCGTGCAGCTGTGGCTCGGCTACCCGTACATGTTCCTGGTCGCCACCGGTGCGTTGCAGGCCATTCCGGCCGAGCTGACCGAGGCCAGCTCGATCGACGGCGCATCCCCCTGGCAGTCGTTCCGGCGGGTCACCCTGCCACTGCTGCTGGTCGCGCTCTCCCCGTTGCTGATCTCGTCGTTCGCCTACAACTTCAACAACTTCAACGCGATCCACCTGACCTCGGAGGGCGGGCCGTTCCCCGCCGACAATTCGAGTGTGGGGGCGACCGACCTGCTCATCACGTACACCTACCGGCTGGCCTTCGGTGCGGCCGGCGCCCAGTACGGGTTCGCGGCGGCCGTCTCGGTCTTCATCTTCGCCCTGGTCGCGATCATCTCCGCGGTCAGTTTCCGGCGTACCAGGCAACAGGAGGAGGTGTACACGTGAGCGCCGTCGATTCGTCGCGGGCCCGACGTGGTCGGTGGCTGACCCAGGTCGGCTGGCGGCATCTGGTGGGGCTGGTCGCCGTCGTGTTCTCGCTCTTCCCGATCGTGTTCGTCGTCTCCGCCGCGATCAACCCGCTGGGCACGCTCTCCTCCACCGAGCTGCTGCCGACCGGAGCGTCGCTGGACAACTTCGTCAACCTGTTCCGCGACACCGAGTTCGGCCGCTGGTTCCTCAACTCGATACTCATCGCCGGACTGGCGGCGGCGGCGTCGGTGTTCCTGTCCGCGCTGGCCGCGTACGCCTTCTCCCGGATGCGGTTCCGGGGCCGGCGGGTGGGGCTGCTGGCCCTGCTGCTGATCCAGATGTTCCCGCAGTTCCTGGCGATCGTGGCGATCTTCCTGATCTTCACGAAGGTCACCGACCTGTGGCCGGTGATCGGCTTCAACACCTCGTGGGGGCTGATGCTGCTCTACCTCGGGACAGCGCTGGGCGTGAACACCTGGCTGATGAAGGGGTTCTTCGACACCCTGCCCAAGGAACTCGACGAGTCGGCCACCATGGACGGTGCCAGCCACGTCCAGGTCTTCTTCCGAATCATGTTGCCGCTGGTGGCGCCGATCCTGGCGGTCGCCGGGCTGCTCGCCTTCATCAGCACCATCAACGAGTTCCTGATCGCCAACGTCTTCCTCACCCAGGCCGAGAGCAAGACCCTCGCCGTCGGCATGTACGGGCTGGTGGCCGGGGAGCGCAACGCCAACTTCGGCATCTTCGCCGCCGGCACCCTGCTGACCGCCGTACCGACCGTGGCGGTCTTCCAGTTCCTCCAGCGCTACATCGTCTCCGGCCTGACCGCGGGCGCGGTCAAGGGGTGAAACCGGAGGGGTGGCCGAGCCCGTGTCGTCGACAGGTCGGGTGGCTGCCCAACAACCAGACCAATGTTTCGGAGGCCGAATGTGATGGCGCACCATGACGGCTCGGCGTTCTACGTGCCGCAGCAGACACCGGCGCTCGGCGAGACCGTTTCGGTCTTCGTCCGCGTGCCGGAGGCGGCGGCGGTACGGCGGGTCTTCGTCCGGACCACCCCGGACGGCGAGCCCAAGTTCGCCCCGGCGCAGGTCGACCGACGCGTCGGCGGTGAGGTCTGGTGGCGGGCCGAGGTGGTGGTCCGCAATCCGGTCAGCAACTACCGGTTCCTGCTCGACCACCCGGACGGCAACCGGTGGCTGACCGCGCTCGGTGTGGTCGACCACGACGTGCCGGACGCCACCGACTTCAAGCTGGTCGCCTACGACCCGCCGCCCGGCTGGGCCGCCGACGCGGTGATCTACCAGATCTTCCCGGACCGGTTCGCCCGGTCGGCCGCCGCCGCCGACCGACAGCCGCCGGACTGGGCCATCCCGTGTGACTGGGAACGCACACCGGTAATCGGTAGCGGACCGGAGACGCCGTACCAGTTCTATGGCGGGGACCTGGACGGCATCACCGAACGGCTGGACCATCTGGACCGACTCGGTGTCAACACCGTCTATCTCACCCCGGTCTTCCCGGCCCGCTCCAACCACCGGTACGACGCGGCCAGCTTCGACCGGATCGACCCGCTGCTCGGCGGGGACGCTGCCTATGCCCGGCTCGCCGAGGCGGTGCACGGTCGGGGCTGGCGGCTGCTCGGTGACATCACCAGCAACCACACCGGTGACGGGCACGAATGGTTCGCCGCCGCGTCGTCCGAGGTGGACGCGCTGGAACGGGAGCTGTACTACTTCGACCCGGAGACCGGCGACTACGAGTCGTGGAACGGGGTCACGTCGCTGCCGAAGCTCAACTGGGCCAGTGCCGAGCTGCGGCGGCGGTTCGTCGAAGGGCCCGGCTCGGTGTTGACCCGCTGGTTGCTGCCGCCGTACGGGCTGGACGGCTGGCGGGTGGACGTGGCCAACATGACCGGCCGGCGCGGGGTCGACGCGTACACCCACGAGGTGGCGGCGCTGCTGCGCGCGGCGGTGGCCGGCACCCGCCCGGACGGGCTGGTGGTGGCCGAGCACGGGCACGACTACACCCGGGACCTGGACGCCAACGGCTGGCACGGCACGATGAACTACCCCGGTTTCACCGATCCGGTGTGGAGTTGGTTGGTCGGTGACGGGGTGGAGCTGCCCAACTTCCTGGGCGTGCCGGGCGGCGTACGGCGGCGGGACGGCGCGTCGATGCTGGCCGCCATTCGGGGCTTCAGCTCGCTGGTGTCCTGGCGGGCGTACACCCACTCGTGGCAGCTGCTCGGCTCGCACGACTCGGCCCGGATCCGCAGCGTCGTCGGGGACGCCGACCGGCAGGAGGTGGCCGCCGGGCTGCTCTGCACCATGCCCGGCACGCCGATGATCTTCGCCGGAGACGAGTTGGGGCTGACCGGCACCAACGGCGAGGGCTCCCGGACGCCGATGCCGTGGCACGCGCCGGAGAGCTGGGACACCGGCACGTTCGCCCGCTACCAGCGGCTGATCGCGCTGCGGCGGGCCGAACCGGCATTGCGGCACGGCGGGCTGCGCTGGGCGTACGTCGATGCGGACACCCTGGTCTTCCTGCGCGAGGCACCGACCGGCTCGGTGCTGGTGCTGGCCCGGCGGTCAGCCGGCGAACCGGTCAGCCTTTCCGGCCTGCCGGCGGCGGTGAACCTCTACGGCGGTGCCCCCGACCTGCGTCCCGATGGTGCGGGTGCGGTGGCCCTGCCCGGCGACGGTCCCACCTTCCAGGTGTGGCGGCTTGCCGCCTGAGACGCACGAGATGGCGCCGGGGTGGATCAGGTGCGGGTCCGCCCCGGTGTGCCTGCGAGCAGTGCCCGGACCCCCGCCAGGTAGGTCTCCTTGTCCGGGCCGGCGGCGAGGATGCGTTGCAGGAAATAGCCGGGGATGATTCCGAAGAGGGCGGCCCCGACCGCCTCTGGGTCGGCGTCGGCGGGTAGTTCGCCGGCAGCCTGGGCCCGCTGGGCGAGCACCACGAACCGGGCCCGGAACTTGCCGTATATCCGGGCGACGAATTCGGCCAGTGCGGGATCGCGGAGCGACTCGGCCCAGACCTGTACGGCGATGCGGAGCACCCCGTCCGGGCCGGACTGGGCGTCGACGAAGGTGAGCGCCCGGTCCATCGCCTTGATCAGCGGTAGTGGCGGCTCGTGTGTGGCCAGGTCCTCGAAGACGTGCTCCGCGCTGCCGATGACCGCCTCGGCGATGGCGGCGATCAGGTCGTTCTTGCTCTTGAAGTAGCGGTAGACGGCACCGACCGAGAGTCCCGCCTCACTGATCACGTCCTGCATCGACGTGACATGGAAGCCGTTGCGCAGGAAGCAGCGTTGAGCTGCTTCGATGATCTGACGGCGGCGGGCGGCAAGGTGTTCGTCGGAGACGCGTGGCACGCCCCACAGCCTAAAACGAACGCTCGTTCCTTGACGCGGCGTCGCGCAGGGGAGGACGCTTGCCCAGAAAAGAGAACGAGCATTCGTTTTATGAGGAGTGAAAGTGATCCAGAGACTGGCCCGGTTCCGATCGCCGCTGGCCCTGGCGCTTCTGGTGGCCGCCGCCGTGGTGTTGATACAGGCGCTGCTCGTACCCCTGTTCGCCGGACCGGCGGTCAACCAGGCCCCCCGGGACCTGCCGGTGGTCGTTGCCGGGCCGCCGCAGGCCATCGCCGGGCTGACCCAACAACTGGCGGCCGAACAGCCGTCAGCCTTCGAGATTCGGACCGTGCCCGACGCGGCAGCGGCCGAGCAGGCGCTACGCGACCGCGAGGCGTACGCCGCCTTCGTCGTCGGGGCCGACGGCCTGACCCTGCACACCGCCTCGGCCGCCAGCCCCACGGTGGCGGCCCTGCTCGCCCAGGCAGCCGCCGAGTCGCCCGCCGGAACGCCGGTACGGGTGGTCGACGTCGTACCCGGCGATCCGGACGACCCACGCGGAGCCGGCTTCGGGTCCGGGTTCCTGCCCCTCGCGCTGACCAGCGTGCTCGTCGGAGTGGTGTTGACGTTGCTGAACCTCGGTCGGGCCGCCCGGCTGACCGGCCTGCTCGCCTACGGCGTCCTCGCCGGACTCGTTGGCGCTGCGGTCCTGCAAGGTTGGCTCGGCGTGCTCTCCGGGACGTACCTGCTCAACGCCGCCGCGCTCGGGCTGTTCACGCTCGCGGTGTCGGCGACCGTGGCCGGGCTCGGCGCGGCGCTCGGGCCGGCCGGTCTGGGCCTGGGGACCCTGCTGGTGTTCCTGGTCGGCAACGCGCTCTCCGCGATCGCCTCGGCACCGGAGTTGCTGCCCCAGCCGTGGGGGACCCTCGGTCAGTGGCTGCCGATCGGCGCGGGCGGCACCCTGCTGCGCTCGACGGCGTTCTTCGACGGTGCCGGTGCCCTGGTCCCCGGCCTCATCCTGGCCGGCTACGCGATGGTCGGCCTGGCACTCACGCTGGTCAGGAAGGGCCCCTTGTTGTCGGATTCTGTTGCGTAAGGGGCCCTTCCTGACCGGGACCTTCCTGGCCGACACACGGGTCTTTCGGCCCTAGTGTCGAAGGTATCTACTACGATGCGTCGTTGACGTGACGATAGGGAGGATGCCTTTCATGGAAGCTTTACGACTCGTACTGCTCTACGTGCATTTGATCGGGTTCGCGCTGCTGCTCGGTGGCGGGATCGCGCAATACGTGACCGGCCGGCTGCGGATCAACGCCGCGATGCTCTGGGGCGCGATCATCCAGGTGATCTCCGGCATCGGCCTCGCCGCGCCGCTGCGCGACGGCAACGAGCCCTCGCCGGCAAAACTGGCCACCAAGCTGGTGCTGGCGCTGGCGATCTTCGTGATGGTCTTCTTCTCCCGGAAGCGGGAAGAGGTCAACCGTGGTCACTTCCTGGCCATCGTCGGATTGACCCTGGTCACGGCGGCCGTGGCGGTCTTCTGGCGATAACGGTCTGAACTGCAAAAACGCCCATTGTCGGGCATCCGGCGGGACACTCCGCCAGGCGGAAAGTGACCTTCGGCACGCTGAGGGTTACGCCGGGGTAACAGGCATCCAACAGTCCTGCACGATTGTCGGTCGGTAGGTGGGCGGGGGCGTACGCTCCCGTCCGTAATGTGGGATGCCGGTGGGCATGGCGCAGGCCGGCTTGGGCTGCCACCGCGACGGGCGGTGTGCAATGGGAAGGAGACCGTCTTGCGCTCTGTGCGTGGGATGCGGGCCGTCTCGGTGATCGCGGTAGGTGGGCTCGCACTGGGTCTGGCCGCCTGTGGTGAGGCTCCGGAGGACGAGAAGGGCGGCGACAACGCCGCGAAGAAGTACAGCGCCTGCATGGTGACCGACGTCGGCGGCATCGACGACAAGTCGTTCAACACCTCGGCCTGGAAGGGCCTGGAGGCGGCGAAGGCCCAGGACAGCAACATCGACATCAAGTACGTCGCGTCCAAGGCCGAGGCCGACTACGAGCCCAACCTGACGCAGTACGTCAACCAGAAGTGCGACTTCATCCTGGCCGTCGGCGGCCTGATGAGCACCGCCACCTCGAAGATCGCCAAGGCGAACCCGAACCAGCAGTTCGGCATCGTCGACGCGAAGGTCGAGGAGACCAACGTCTTCCCGATGGAGTTCGACACCGCGCAGTCGGCCTTCCTGGCCGGCTACCTCGCGGCCGGGATGACCAAGACCGGCAAGGTCGGCACCTACGGCGGTATGAAGATCGCGCCGGTGACGATCTTCATGGACGGCTTCGTCGACGGCGTCGCCCACTACAACAAGACCAAGGGCAAGACGGTCCAGGTCCTCGGCTGGAACAAGGAGACGCAGAACGGCGCGTTCTCCGGCTTCGAGAAGCAGGACGAGGGCAAGAAGCAGAGCGACACCCTGGTCGCCCAGGGTGCCGACATCATCATGCCGGTCGCCGGTGGCGCCGGCCTCGGCACCACCGCCGCCGCCCAGGCCTCCAACGGCAAGTTCACGGCCATCTGGGTGGACGTCGACGGCTGCGAGAGCACGCCCAACTGCCCGGCGCTGCTGACCACCGTGGCCAAGAACATCTCGGACGCGGTCAAGGACGCGGTGCTCAAGGCGGCCAAGGGCGAGAAGCTCACCGCCGCCCAGGGCACCATCGGCACGCTGGCCAACAACGGTGTCTCGCTGGCCCCGTACCACGAGTTCGACAGCAAGGTGCCGGCGGAGCTGAAGGCCGAGGTCGAGAAGCTCAAGGCCGACATCATCGCCGGTACGATCACCGTCACCTCCCCGGCCCAGCCGAAGAAGTGACCCCCGGCCGAGCGACCCGTGGACCCCTCGGGGCCGGTCGGCTGACCTGGTAACACCACCGGTACGACGGTCCGGCCGTCCCGCTCTCCCCGACGATCCGTCCGGGAGCCGGGGCGGCCGACCCGTCCCACCCCCTCTTCCCATCCGGCCCGGTCAGATGGTCTGATGGTCCGCTCGGCTGGCAGCTAGGCTGCACCATCGCCCGTACTCCAGGAGGTTGCGCTGAGACTCGAACTGCGCGGCATCACCAAACGGTTCGGTGACCTGGTCGCCAACGACCACATCGACCTGACGGTGGAGCCCGGAGAGATCCACGCGCTGCTCGGCGAGAACGGCGCGGGGAAGTCCACGTTGATGAACGTCCTGTACGGCCTGCTCCAGCCCGACGAGGGCGAGATCCTGGTCGACGGCGAGCCCCGACGGATCAAGGGGCCGGGCGACGCCATCGCCGCCGGGATCGGCATGGTGCACCAGCACTTCATGCTGGTGCCGGTGCTGACCGTGGCGGAGAACGTCATGCTCGGCGCCGAGCAGGTGCGCGGCGGCATCGTCGGTCTGCTCGACCGGCGGCGGGCCCGTCGTCAGGTGTCCGAGGTATCCACCCGGTTCAACCTGCAGGTCGACCCGGACGCCGTGATCGAGGAACTACCGGTCGGCATCCAGCAGCGGGTCGAGATCGTCAAGGCGCTGACCCGCGACGTCGACCTGCTCATCCTGGACGAGCCGACCGCCGTACTGACCCCGCAGGAGACCGAGGAACTGCTCGCGGTCATGCGGTCGCTCAAGGAGTCCGGCAAGTCGATCGTCTTCATCACCCACAAGCTCAAGGAAGTCAAGGCGATCGCCGACCGGATCACGGTGATCCGTCGGGGTCGTACGGTGGGCACCGCTGACCCCCGGGCCAGCGAGGACGAGTTGGCCGCGCTGATGGTCGGCCGTTCGGTGCAGTTGCGGGTGGAGAAGGCCCCGGCCGAGCCGGGAGCGCCGGTGCTCCAGGTGGAAGGGCTCGTGGTCGACGACGACCGGAGTGTCCGGGCGGTCGACGGGGTGGACCTGACCGTACGGGCCGGCGAGGTGCTCGGTATCGCCGGTGTGCAGGGCAACGGTCAGACCGAGCTGGTCGAGGCGATCATGGGCCTGCGTCCGCCGCTGGCCGGTTCGGTGACCCTGGCCGGGCAGCGAATCGACGGCTGGTCGCCGAAGAAGGTGCTCCGCGCCGGGGTCGGCTACGTCCCCGAGGACCGCAGCGTCGACGGCGTGGTCAAGGAGTTCAGCGTCGCCGAGAACCTGGTGTTGGACCTGTACGACCAGCCGCCCTTCGGCTCCGGCCTCGCGCTCAAGCTCGACGCCATCGCCGACTCGGCCAGGGAACGGATCGCCCAGTTCGACATCCGTACCCCCTCGGCCGATGCCCCGGTCAGCACGCTCTCCGGCGGTAACCAGCAGAAGGTGATCGTGGCGCGGGAGATGTCCCGGCCGCTGAAGCTCTTCGTGGCCGCGCAGCCCACCCGGGGGGTGGACGTCGGCTCGATCGAGTTCATCCACCGGCAGATCATCCACGAGCGGGACGTCGGTACGGCGGTGCTGGTGGTCTCCAGCGAACTGGACGAGGTGCTCAATCTGGCCGACCGGATCGCCGTCATGTACCGGGGCCGGATCCTCGGCATCGTCGGCCCGGACACCCCGCGCGAGACGATCGGCCTGATGATGGCCGGCATCACCGGGGACGATGCCGCCGCCGGCGCACCCACCGCCGGGGACGATGCCGCCGCCGGCGCACCCACCCCCGGGGCCGGCTCCACCGCCGACGCACCTACCACTGGCGACCCGTCCACCGATGCCCCGACTACCGGCGACCGGTCCACCGGCGCTCCGGGCAGCAGCGAGGAAACGTCATGAGCAAGGTCAACCCCGAGGCCGACTCCCCGTCGCCGGACAAGGACCCGGCCACCGAATCGGTACGCGCCGACCAGGAGGTCGCGGGTGCCGAGGCGGCGGTCGCCAAGCGGGACCAGGAGCCGGTCGCCAAGCGGGACCAGTCGACGACCGGAGCGGCACCGGACCAGAAGCCGGCCGAACCGCAGGGCGGTAGCTCCTTCGGGCAGCACTTCCTACAGAGCCTCTGGGCAGCCAACACGGTCACCGTCACCGCGCTCGCGCTGCTGCTGGCGATCGTGATCGGTGCGGTGCTGATCATCATCTCCGACCCGGACGTGCTGGCCACGTACGGCTACATCACGGCCCGCCCGTCCGACGCGATCAACTCCAGTTGGGCCGTGGTCAGCGACGCCTACGCCAACCTGTTCAAGGGCGCGGTCTTCGACCCCGAGGCGATCAGCGGCTGGCTCAACGGGACCAACGACTGGAAGCCCGTCTTCGCGCCGATCTCCGAGACGCTGACCTACACCACTCCGCTGGTCTTCACCGGACTCTCGGTGGCGCTGGCCTTCCGGGGCGGCCTGTTCAACATCGGTGCCCAGGGCCAGGCGATCCTGGGCGTGGTCCTCGCCGCGCTGGCCGGTTTCCTGCTGCCGCTGCCGCCGGTCGTACACCTGATCGTGGCGCTGGTCGCCGGGGCGGTCGGTGGCGCGATCTGGGGCTTCATCCCCGGCTTCCTGAAGGCGCGTACCGGGGCCCACGAGGTGATCAACACGATCATGCTCAACTACGTGGGCGTCTACTTCCTGGCCTGGATCATCCTGCAGAACGGGGTGAAGGAGCCCACCCGTACCGACGCGATCAGCCGGTCCGTGGACAGCTCGGCACAACTGCCCCGCCTGCTCGGCGACGACCTGCGGGTGCACTCCGGCATCCTGCTGGCGGTCCTGGCCACCTGGCTGGTCGCCTGGCTGCTCAACCGCTCCACCTTCGGCTTCGAGCTGCGGGCCGTGGGCGCCAACCCGGACGCCGCACGTACCGCCGGGATCAGCGTCGCCAAGACGTACATGGTGCTCATGGCGATCGCCGGAGGGCTGGCTGGGCTCGGCGGGGCGAACATGGTGCTCGGCAGTACGGCCAGTGCCCTCACCCCGCTGGTGGCCGCCGAGATCGGATTCAACGGCATCCTGGTGGCGCTGCTCGGCCGGGTGAAGCCCTGGGGGGTCGCGCTCGCCGCGCTGCTCTTCGGCGCGTTGCAGGCCGGCGGTAACCGGATGCAGTCGTACGCGGGTGTCTCGCTCGAACTGGTCACCGTGCTCCAGGCGCTGATCGTCATCTTCATCGCCGCTCCGGCCCTGGTGAAGGCGATCTTCCGGCTCCGCGCCGCGCGGGCCGCCCGGTTGCAGACGAGCCTGGCGAAGGGTTGGTGACCGTGACCGTGAGCGCGAGGAACGAGCGTTCCGGGGTGGCCCGCGGGACCGGAATGCGGGTAGAGCTTGCGAGTCCCGCAGTCGCGAACGAAGGGGGGATCTGACATGTCCACCATGGCTGTCGAGGACGTCGCGGTCGCCCCGGTCGACCACGGCTTCTGGACCCGTAACCGCAAGACGGGTGCCGTGCTGGCGGTGCTCGGGGTGATCGCGGCGGTGCTGTTCGGGGCGTTGGCCACCGACCAGGCGGCCCGGTTCACCCTGAGCGAGGATTCCGCCGGTGCCGCGCTGGAGATCAACGGTACGGTCGGCGCGATCATCTTCGGGCTGGTCGCCGTGGCGGCCGGTGCCGCCTTCCTGATCGGGGTACCGGAGCGGTGGTTCGGGCTGCTGGTCGGGGTGGGCGCGCTCGGCTTCGTGTTCTCCTTCCTCTGCTGGCAGGTGTCGACCGCGCCGACCGGGCAGAACTTCATGCCGATGGTCAACATGGTCCGGGGTACGTTCCTGCTCGCCCTGCCACTGATCTTCGGGGCGCTCGCCGGCGTACTCTGTGAACGCTCCGGTGTCGTCAACGTGGCCATCGAGGGCCAGTTGCTGATGGGAGCCTTCTCCGGGGCGCTCTTCGGATCGATCAGCGGAAGCGTCTGGGTGGGTCTGGTCGCGGCGGCCGTGGGTGGCGCGTTCATCTCGCTGCTGCTGGCGGTCTTCAGCATCCGCTACCTGGTCGACCAGGTGGTCATGGGCATCGTGCTGAACCTGTTCGCGGTGGGCGTGACCGGGTTCCTCTACGAGCGGCTGATGCAGACCAACGCCGCCAAGTACAACCAGCCGCCCCGGTTCACCACCTGGGAGATCCCGCTGCTGTCGGACATCCCGGTGCTCGGGCCGGCGCTGTTCCGCAGCAACATCTTCCTCTACCTGGCGCTGATCCTGGTCTTCGTCATCCACATCGCGCTGTTCCGTACCCGGTGGGGGCTGCGTACCCGGTCGGTGGGCGAGCACCCCACCGCCGCGGACACCCTCGGGGTGAAGGTGCTCCGGCTGCGCTACCGCAACGTGCTGCTCGCCGGGGTGGTCGCCGGTATCGGTGGTGCCTCCTACACGCTGGCGCTCTTCACGTTCACCAAGAACATGATCGGCGGCAAGGGGTTCATCGCGCTGGCCGCGCTGATCTTCGGGCGGTGGAGCCCGACCGGTGCCCTGCTGGCCGCGCTCTTCTTCGGCTTCGCCGACCAACTCGCCACCTACCTCAGCGCCATCGACAGCATCATCCCCAGCCAGTTCCTGTCGATGCTGCCGTACCTGGCGACGATGCTGGCGGTGGCCGGACTGGTGGGCAAGGTACGGGCACCCGCCGCCAGCGGCAAGCCCTACGTCAAGGGCTGACCCGTCAGGTGCAGGCTGGAGGCTTTGACAGGTGCAGGATGGAACAGTGACGAACCAGGTCGATTGGGCGCGGCTGCGAGCCGCTGCCACCGAGGCGATGCGCCACGCATACGTCCCGTACTCGAAGTTTCCGGTCGGTGCCGCCGGGCTGACCGACGACGGCCGCGTGGTGGTCGGCTGCAACGTGGAGAACGCGGCGTACGGCGTGGTGCTCTGCGCCGAGTGCGGCGTGGTCTCGGCGCTGTTCGCCAGCGGCGGTGGCCGGCTGGTCGCGCTCTCCTGCGTGGGGGCGACCGGTGAGCCGCTGATGCCCTGCGGGCGCTGCCGGCAACTGCTGTGGGAACACGGTGGCCCGGAGTGCCTGGTCGAGGCCGACCCGGCTCCGCTGCGGGTGAGTGACCTGCTGCCACACGCGTTCGGCGTGGCGGACCTGGAGGCGCTCGAGGCGGAGAGGTCGCTGCCGACGGTGCCGGAACGGCTGGCCGCCTGGCGGGGGCGGGGCACGGTCTTCGTGCACCCCGACGTCTCCGCCGGCCAGCAGGTGTGGACCGCCTACTGGGAGCGGTCCGGCGGCGACGAGGGTGCCGAGCCGGGGGTCCTGGAGGAGGGGCCGAACTGGCCCGCCGTGGACGAGGCGGTGGCCTGGGGGCACGCCCGTACGCCCCGGGTCGTGGTGGTCGAAGCCGACGGGACGATGCTCTGGGCTGGCGAGGGGGACCCGCCCACCGAGATCCCGGATCGTTGGGTGGGCTGAGCTTTTGGTGTTAGGAAGGGCCCCTTCTTATCGCTTCTTGTATAGGAAGGGGCCCTTCCTGACACCTGGACAGTACGGACGGCCCGGCATACCGCAGGGCCAGGGAAGGACGAACGTGAGTGGGTTCGCGGCGGTCGACGTGATCCGGGCCAAGCGCGACGGTGGGGTGCTCTCCGACGCGCAGATCGACTGGGTGGTGGACGCGTACACCCGGGGGCAGGTCGCCGACGAGCAGATGTCGGCGCTGGCCATGGCGATCCTGCTGCGAGGCATGACCGGGCCGGAGATCGCCCGGTGGACCGCCGCGATGATCGCCAGCGGGGAACGGCTCGACCTGTCCGGGGTGGGTCGACCCACCGTCGACAAGCACTCGACCGGTGGCGTCGGCGACAAGATCACGCTGCCGCTCACCCCGCTCGTCGCCGCCTGCGGCGCCGCCGTACCGCAGCTCTCCGGGCGGGGACTCGGCCACACCGGCGGCACGCTGGACAAGCTGGAGGCGATCCCCGGCTGGCGGGCCCGGCTGAGCAACGACGAGTTCATCGCCCAGCTGCGCGACATCGGCGCGGTGATCTGCGCGGCCGGCGAAGGGCTGGCCCCCGCCGACCGCAAGCTGTACGCGCTGCGCGACGTCACCGGCACCGTCGAGGCGATCCCGCTGATCGCCAGCTCGATCATGAGCAAGAAGATCGCCGAGGGTACGGGTGCCCTGGTGCTGGACGTGAAGGTCGGCTCCGGTGCCTTCATGACCTCGGTCGACGACGCCCGCGAACTGGCTCGCACCATGGTCGAACTCGGCACGGCACACGGCGTGAACACCGTCGCCCTGCTCACCGACATGTCCACCCCACTCGGCCTGACCGTGGGCAACGCCGTCGAGGTGGCCGAGTCGGTCGAGGTGCTTGCCGGTGGCGGCCCGGCCGACGTGGTGGAGCTGACCCTGGCCCTGGCCCGGGAGATGCTGGTCGCGGCGGGGCTGCCGGACGCCGACCCGGCGGCGGCGCTGCGCGACGGACGGGCGATGGACTCCTGGCGGGCCATGATCCGGGCGCAGGGCGGTGACCCGGACGCGCCCATGGCCACGGCCAACGAGATCGAGGTGGTACGCGCCGACCGGGACGGTTTCGTGGACACCATGGACGCGTACGCGATCGGGATCGCCGCCTGGCGACTCGGTGCCGGCCGGGCCCGCAAGGAGGACCCGGTCAGCGCCGCCGCCGGTGTGGTGCTGCACAAGAAGCCCGGTGACCCGGTCCGGGCCGGTGAACCGCTGCTCGAACTGCGGGCCGACGACGCGGCCCGGATCCCGGCGGCCCGGGCGGACGCCGATCGGGCGGTCACCATCTCCGCTACGCCGCCCAGCCGTACGCCGCTGGTCATCGACCGGATCGCCTGATCCCTCTCCCGCCGACCCGGTTCGTGTCGTCAGCGGACCGGGCCGGCGGGACCGGGTCGTCAGCGGACCGGATCGTCAGCGGACCGGGTCGACGGTGCCGCGCGGCACCCCGGGACGGCATCGACGTACCCGTTCGGCAGCCATCCGCCCGCCCACCGCCATCCCGTACCGCTCCACCGCGGTCAGCCCGTACGCCCCGCAGGTCAGGGTGAACCGGCACTGCCCCGGCCAGTGTGGTGACAGCCAGCGGCGATAGCCACGAATCGCTGCCCGGCCCGCACGGTCCAGGGCAGGTGCCCGGCTCGCACGGTCCAGGGCAGGTGCCCGGCCCACCACCGCCGCCGTGGCCGAGCCGAACAGCAACAGGGCGGGGAACAGCCCCAGGTCACCGTAGTCGCAGCCGTAGATCGGCTCGGTGGGCTTGCGCTTCCTGGATTTGGCGTACTTGTTTTGCGGCCGCCGATTCTTCCGGGCGGTCTCCCAGATGCGCCTGAACATATGATCATTTTCTGCCAGTGATGAAACCAGATTGTTGCCGGCGTGCCCCAGCGTGCTCGCATGCCGGCGCTGCTGGCACCCTCTGCCGTTCGCTGGTGGATCGTGGGCGAAGGCACACCTCGACCGGCCCAAGGACCGCGCGGACCCGCACGCGACGGTGCTGGACCAGGCAGCCCGCGAGTGGCTGGCTGACGCGTTGGAGTTGCTGGGCCACGATAGTTGGGCCCGGTGGAGGCGGACCGGGGAGAGCGGCCAGGTCGTGGGCGTGCCCGGCTCCTCAGCTGTGGGGCACCGGTTATCCTGCCTCGCCAAGGTGATATTCGGTCGTGCCGGGAGTGGACACCCGAGCTGACCGTCGAGATGGCGGCATCCGGCCGCCAGCCGCCGTCAAGCAGCGAGGACCAGGAAGCCGTGAGCGTACCCGCGCCCGATCCGCGTGCCGTCCGGGCAATGAGCATCGAGCAGTTGCAGCGTCTCGGGCTGCCCCTGCCGCCGGCCGAGTTTCCGCTGGTGTGGGAGCCCGGGGACGAGGTCGAACTGCGGCCCACCGGTGAGATCGAGGCCCGTACCGCCGTCCTGCAACTGATCATGGCGCGGTGTTTCGGGATGATCCCGGAGACGGCCATGAGCTGGCTGACCGCGTCGCGTCTGACGGAGATGGTCACACCGCCGGAGTGGGACTTCATCGCGTCGGGAAAGGGCGACCATCGGTCGTTCGTGTTGCATCATGACGCGGTCTTCGCGTTGTGCTGGGTGCTCGGGCTGACCCGCGAGTTCGATCCGACGGTGCCGAGTGACCAGCGGCTGCTGGCTCAGCTGCCAAACCTGACGGTCGGGGAGACGTTCATCGACTGGCGGTCACGTTCTCTGGCAGCGCCCCGGGGGCCGGTCGAGGTCGCCGCCATGCTCGACCTCCACTACTGCCTGGACTGGGGCTACCTGGAGGCGGAGCGGATAGGGGCTCCGTTGCCCGGTCTGATCGACGCCAACGCGATCGGGCAGCGCCGTTGGGCGCTGGAGTGGACGGTGGTCTTCCGTGGGCCGTACCACGATCCACCCGGTGGCTGGGAAGAGGTAGATCTCTCCATCTGAGCCTTCCTACCTCAGCACGGGTGGTAGACCCCCAGCCGTACGGCGGCGGTGACGCTGACCGGCTCCGGCAGGGCGGCGATCCGGTCGGCGAGGGTGGCCGGGTCGGTGTGCCAGGCGCTGGGACCCATTCCGACGAGGGTGCGCACCTCTCGTCTGGTCAGCCGCAGGCGATTGGTGTGGGCCGTCTGCCGGGCCAGGTCGAAGTGGCCGACCAGGCTGTCGGCGACCCGCTCGGCCTTGTCCGGATCGACTCGTAGCAGGTCGAGCCCGCTGACCAGCTCGGTGAGATGGTCGGGGGCGGGGGTGACCACCAGCAGGGCACCGTCGGGCCGTAGCACCCGCCGGAACTCTGCTCCGTTGCGGGGGGCGAAGACGTTGAGGAGTACCGTTGCCGCCCCCTCGGCCAGGGGGAGCGGCCGCCAGGTGTCGGCCAGGGCGGCCCCGGCGCGTGGGTGGACCCGGGCCGCTCGACGTAGCGCCGGTTTCGAGACGTCCAGGGCGAGACCGACGGCGGCGGGCCAGGCGTCGAGCACCGCAGCCAGGTGTCGGCCCGTGCCGGCTCCCGCATCGACCACCAACGGCGGGTACGACTCCCGCCCGCCCTGGTCGATGTCGGCCGGGGCCGCGTCGCCCTGGTCGGTCTCAACGCGCGTGGCTTCGAGGAGGGCTGCCTCGGCCAGGGCGGTGGAGATCGGCTGGTAGTGGCCGGCGGTAAGGAACTCCTCCCGGGCGGCGACCATCTCCGGGCTGTCCCCGACGTGCGGGGCTCGGCCGGTCAGCAGGTTGACGTACCCCTGCTTGGCGATGTCGAAGCTGTGTCCCCGGGGGCATCGCACCGAGGTTTCGGCCAGTGCCAGCTCTAGCCCGCAGACCGGGCAGCGCAGGGGCCGGAGTACGGCGTCGGTCAGCATGCGGGGTCACCTTCCGAGGTGGCGATGGACGCCACCGGCGAGCGCGGTACGGACGAGGAAGGTGGGCTCCCGCATGAACATCCTTGGACCATAACGATGATCTGCGGATTCGCCACCCGTGTCGGCTGTGTTCCAGGGGCAGGTGCGGCGTCGGCTCAACGGATGCCTGCGGCGTAGAGCTGTCGGGTGGCGGCCCGGTCGATACAGATCCGTACCGCCGAACCGGGCACCGCCGCCGATCCGGTAGTGAACGCGCTCGACATCACCGCGATGAACAGCAACGGCATGAGCGCCGTTCGGACCAGCATGGCCCAGCATGCCTTGAAACCGACTCGGCCACCGTCCCTGAACCGCACGAGCTGCGTGCCGGTGAGGACCGCGCCGAGCGCCCGGCCGTTGCCGTAGCAGAGACCGTACAGAATCGGCACCACGAAGAACGATGAGAGCGCCAGCAGGGTGACCGCATCGTCGGAGAGGTCCTTTGCCTTGGCCACCAATGCCAAGGCGACGACACAAACTCCGATCCCGAAAACGAACACCATCACGTCGATGAGCCAGGCGAGGAACTGTGCTCCCGCGCCGGCCCGAACGTACAGGGTGCCGTTGCGGAACGCCTCGACCCGTTTGGCGGTTCCCGGTCCGAGTGTGCGCCCCGCGTACTCCCTGGCGGTCTCTAGTCGGGTCAATGGCCGGCCTGCTCTTGGGACTGTCACCGCACACTCCTGTCGTGTTGTCGGCATAGTGTGCGGTAGCTCCGGAGCGTGACCAGGCGGGGTCCATTCAGCGGGCAACTCGTCAGGTCTCCTGGCCGACCGGCGATGCACGAACACGACGGTGAGGAACTTCTTCCGGGGCGGCCATCTCTCCGGGCTGCCCCCACGTGCGGGCGAGGCTGGTCAGCGGGCCGGGCCGGCTTCCGGGCCGAGACCGGTGATCGGGCGGGCGACGGCTCGGTCGCGTCCGATGGACAACCCGAACGCGCCGATCAGCAACAGGCCGCCGAGCACGGCAGACGGGCGGGCCAGGACGAAGTCGTAGCCGACCCACGAAGGTGGCGGCTCGGCGGCCATCCTGAAGTTCAGCATCACGACCACATTCGACAGGGCTAGCAGATTGAGCAGGCAGGCGGGTGCGGAGGCGGCGACCCCGAAGGCGGCCAACCCGGCCGCACCGGCCCGGGTGACAGGTGACCGTCGGCGGGTACGGGCGACGGCGGCGGCGGTCAGCAACCAACCGGTGAGCAGCCCGAGCACCGTTCCGAGGACCGCGAGGACGTACGCCACGCGGGGCGCCGCCGGGCGGATCGATACGACGACGTCGTCGCTTTCTGCCGTCCGACCGACGTGTCGCAGGCTAAGGATCATCCCGTCCCGCTCGCCGATGACCAGGCCCCGGGTGATGGACGTACGCCATCCGTCAGCGGCAAGGCGTGCCTCGGCGGCCTGGCGGGCGTTCGAAAGGTCGACCACGGCGGGCTGGGTGTAGCTGAGGTGCACGCCACCCGGCTCGAGTTCCGGGCTGCCCATAACGGTCAGCAGGGCTGAGTCGAGGGGGGAACCAGGCTGTCCCGGACCGATCGGGTCGTCGTGTCGGGTGACGCTGTCGGGGATACCGGTCGGTAGGACCGGGGCGGCGAGTGTCCGCGCCTGTTCGACGGTGGGCCAGTCGGCCGAGCTGGCCGCCCAGCCGAGGCGGCCTCCGGCGGCGGCGAACGTGCCAGCGGCAACCAGGCTCAGGAGGATCGCCAGGACCCGTGGCCCGGCACCGGTGATCCGCAGCCGGCACCGCAGGCCGTCCAGCACCAGCCCGACGGCCTGCCGGGTTGGCACCCCGGCTGGCGCTGGCCCGAGGGTTGCCGCGTCCAGCAACGTGGTGATCATGTCTTCGCCGTGTATCCGTCGGTACCAGCGGGGATGGGCCAGCAGTAGCCGACCGTAGCGTTGAGCTAACCGGTCATGGCCGTCGTCAGGGGACATGATGTCGCGCTCCTCGCTGGTCATGCCGGGTGCGGGACCGGGGCGGTGGCGGAGGGGCCGCCGAGTGCGGAGAGCCGTCGTACGGCGATGCCGGCGAGCCGGCGGCGGTGCTGTGCCTCGGTGTGCAGCATCTGGGAGCCGTGCGGGGTGAGCTGGTAGTAGCGGCGTAGTCGCCCGCCGCTGGTGTGCTCCTCCCGGGCCACCTCGACGACGCCCTCTCCCGTGAGCCGGTCGAGGGCGGCGTAGAGCGTGCCAGGGCGGATGGTGACGGTGCCGTCGGAGAGCTCGGCGACCGCCTGCATGATCCCGTAACCGTGTAGCGGCGGGCCGGCGAGCGTGGTGAGGACGAGGAAGGTGGGCTCCTGCATGGACACCCCTGAACTATAACGATGATCTGTATATCCACAATCCGACTCAGCTGTGTTCCAGGGCCAGCCGGGGCAGTCGCCGGTCGAGCCGGGCCGGCAGCCACCAGGCCCGGGCACCGAGCAGCCGCATCGCCGCCGGGAGGATCAGGCACCGGATGACGACGGCGTCGAGGAGGATCGCCACGGCGAGACCGAGGCCGAACTGCTGGAGCATCCGGTCCGGGCTGAGCAGGAACGCCCCGAAGACGACGACCATGATGGCGGCGGCGGCCGTCACCACCCGTCCCGTGGTGGCCAGACCCTCCCGGACAGCCAGGCTCGCGTCCCGGCATTGCTCCCAAGTCTCGTGCATCCGGGCCAGCAGGAACACCTCGTAGTCCATGGAGAGCCCGAAGACGATCGCGAAGATCATCACCGGTACGAACGCCTCGATCGGCCCGGGCTGCACCCCGAACATGCCGTGCTGGAAGACCAGGGTGATGGTCCCCATCGCCCCACCGACGCTGAGTAGGTTGAGCAGTGCGGCCTTGACCGGAATGAGCAGTGACCGGAAGACCAGCAGGAGCAGCAGCGCGGAGAGGCCGACCACGATCGCGATGAAGAGCGGCAGTCGGGCGGTGACGGCGTCGGCGAAATCCACCGTGGCGGCAATGCCGCCGCCGACCAGGAAGGTCGCGCCGGTGTCGCGGGCCACCGACGGCAGTACCTCATCGCGGAGTCGGTTCACCAACTCCCCGGTCCGGGCGTCCTGCGGCTTCGTGTCGGGGAAGACCAGCACCGTGGCCAGGTCCGAAGTGGAGGCCATCGGCGGTACGGCGGCGGCCACACCGGGGGTGGCGACCAGCGCCCGGTACGCGGCCTGCGCGGCCGGACCACCCTCCGGTGCACCCGGCCCACCATCCGGTCTTGCCGGTCCGTCGCTCGATACGGCGTCACCGCCCTGTACGACCACGATCAGCGGACCGCTGAACCCGGGGCCGAATCCCTCGGCGAGCAGATCGTAGGCCCGCCGGTTGGTCGACGACTCCGGGTCGTTGCCCGCGTCGGCGAAGCCGAGTCGCATGCCGAGCGCCGGCGCGGCCAGGGCCAGCAGGGCGGCGACCGGCAGCAGCAGGGCCAACCAACGGTGCCGCTCCACCCCGACCGTCCACCGCTGCCAGCCCGCGCCCTCGGTGGCCGCCCCTCGGCGCTGCGCCCGACGCCGTACGCCGCGCTCGATCCGGCCACCGAGGATGGCCAGCAGGGCCGGCAGCAGGGTCAGCGCCGCGACCATGGTGACCAGGACGGTGACCGCGATGGCCACGGCGACCCCCTGGAGCGAGCCGAGGCCGAGGGCGACCAGGCCGAGCAGGGCGATGATGACCGTGCAGCCGGCGAAGACCACCGTCCGGCCGGCGGTGTCCAGGGCGGTGCGGGTCGCCTGCTCGCGATCCGCACCCGCGATCAGTTCCGTGCGATACCGAGAGAAGATCAGCAGGGCGTAGTCGATGCCGACACCGAGCCCGACCAGCATCATCAGCGGCACGGTGAAGTCGGCCACGGTGGCCGCCCGGGAGGCGAGTGCCAGCAGGCCGACCGTGCCGCCCACCGCGAAGATCGCCACGACGATCGGCAGGCTGGCGGCCAGCAGCGAGCCGAAGAGCAGCACCAGGACCACCAGGGCGGCGAGCAGCCCGACCCCCTCGGCCGGTCCACCCCCGCCCGCCTCGGCGTTGCGGACCGCGTCGCCGCCCAACTCGACCTGGAGACCGTCGGTCCCGATCGCTCGGGCGGTGTCGACGACCGTACGGACGGCGTCGGGTGGCACCTCCTGCGCCGTACCGTCCAGCGTGACCGTGGCGTACCCGATGGTGCCGTCCGGGGAGACCGAGCTGGGACCGGCGTACGGGTCGACCACCGTCACCACGTGTGGCAGTCTCCGTACCTCCTCCAGCATCCCGGTCACCCGGGCCCGGGTCTGCGCCTCGGTCAGCCCACCGGTGTCTCGCAGCACGATCTGCACGCTGTCTCCGGCGCGGGCCGGTGCCCGGTCCCGGAGCAGGTCGGCGGCGCGTTGCGACTCGGTGCCCGGCAACGAGAAGTCGTTGCGGTAGTCGCTGCCGACCAGTTGTGCGGCGACCGTGACGATGGCGAGTACGACCATCCACAGTGCCAGCGGCCACCAGCGGTGCCGGTACGACCAGCTGGCCAGTCGTTCGAAGACGCTGGCCCGTCGGCCGGTGTCCGGCGCTGCTCCGGTGGCGGATCGGGTATCGGTCTGGTGCACGGCTGCCACGGTTGTCTGACCTCCCGGATCGATTTCTTCGACTGCCTTCGGGACGCTAGGAATCTGCGGCAGTCGGCGGAAACGCCCGCCGGAGCGATATCGGCGTACCCCCGAGGAGGGAGGCCGACCACCCCCGGCGAGTGATTCCGGGGCGGCCGACGGCGGCCTACCCTCGAACGGTGACGCGGCGGAATCTGACGATCGATGCCGGGGTCGCCGGGCTGGTGTTCGGCGCCACCCTCGCGCTCCTCGCCGCGCGGGGCTTCGGTTCGCCGTACCCGGGGGCCCGGGGGCTCGACGTGACCGGGGTGGTCCTGGCCGCCTTCGCGAGCCTGCCGCTGGCCGTACGGCGGATCCGTGCGCTCACCGCCTACCTGGTCATCGCCGTGGCCACCCTGGTGCTGCTCTGGCTCGGCTACTCGCTGGACGGGCCGTTCGGGGTCGCGGTGGCGACGTACGGCGTCTCCGTCGCCTACAGCGGTGACCGGCGACGGGCTCGGCGGGCGGTTGCGATGCTGGCCATCGTCGGTTTCCTGGTGGCGGTCGCGGTCGGCTACGCGGCGGCCGGTCTCTCCGGTCGGGCGATGGTGACGTTGCTGCTGGTCTGGCCGGCGTTCTTCGTCGGGCTGTGGATCGCCGGTGACCGGACCAGGTTGCGCCAGGAGCGGATCGCCGCGCTGGCTGAGCGGGCCCGACGGGCCGATCGGGAGGCGCAGCGGGAGCGGCGGCTGGCCGCCGCGCGGGAACGTACCCGGATCGCCCGGGAGCTGCACGACTCGGCTGGGCACGCGATCAACGTGATCCTGGTCCAGGCCGGTGCCGCCCGGCTGCTGCACGACCGCGACCCGGAGCGGTCGCGGGCCGCGATCGGAGCGATCGAGCAGGTCGCCCGGAACATGATCGGCGAGATCGACCGGCTGGTCGGCGCGTTGCGGGAGGACGACGGGACCGACGGCTCGTCGGTGCCGGCGGATCCGTCCGCGCTCGACGAGCTGTTGGGCCAGTACGAGGCCGCCGGGTTGCAGATCACCGCCGACGTCAGCGGCACCCGGGGCGTACTGCCGCCGAGCGTGGCCTGGGCCGCGTACCGGATCTTGCAGGAGGCGCTGACCAACGCGGTCCGGCATGGCACCGGCACCGCCGACGTCGCCATCGAATTCGGTCCCGAGGCGGTCGAGATCGCCGTGGCCAACCCGGTACGGCGGGGTGGGGATGCCGACCGGTTGGGCGCGGAGGGGGCGGTTGGCCGTGCTGGCCACGGCATTGTGGGGATGCGGGAGCGGGCGCTGCTGCTGGGCGGCACTCTCGACGTGGCCGGCGACCGTCGGAGCTTTCGCCTCGCCGCGCGGCTACCGCACGCTCGACCAGCGGAGGGGTTCCGGTCGGCAGCGCCGGTTCGGTTGGCGGCGGAGCTGCGGCCCGTCGGTGAGCTGCGGCCCTTCGGTGAGTTGCGGGACGATGCCGGAAGACGGGAGGTCGCGTCGTGACGCCACTGCGGGTGCTGGTGGTCGATGACGACGACCTGATGCGGGCCGGACTGCGGGCGGTGCTCTCCAGCGACGAGACGATCGTGGTGGTGGACGAGGCCGCCAACGGTCTCCAGGCGATCGAGCGGACCCGGCAGCATCGACCGGACGTGGTGTTGATGGACGTCCGCATGCCGCAGTTGGACGGTATCGCGGCGACCCGGGAGATCGTCTCCGCCGTACCGGGTGCCCGGGTGCTGGTCCTCACCACCTTCGAGGACGACGACTACGTCTTCGGCGCGTTGACCTCGGGTGCCTCGGGGTTCCTGCTCAAACGCACCCAACCGGAGCAGTTGATCGCCGCCATCCACACCGTCGCCGCCGGTGACTCGCTGCTGTCGCCGTCGGTGACCCGTACGGTGATCGACCGGATGGTCCGTACGCCACAGCCGGACCCGGTGGCCAGCCGCCGGCTGCGTGCCCTCACCCCGCGCGAACGCGACGTGCTCGAACTCGTCGCCCGGGGGCTGTCCAACGCGGAGATCGCCGCCACGCTGTTCGTCGAGGAGTCCACGGCCAAGACCCATATGAAACGAATCCTGGGGAAACTGGGGCTCCGGGACCGGGTCCAGGCCGTGATCCTGGCGTACGAGACCGCGATGGTCCGCCCTGGCGAGCGGTCTTCGGTACGCGACTGACAGCCGGTCCGGCCGGTCCGGCCGGTCCCGTGTCGGACTGCGGCTGTCGAGGTGCGCCGGCCACGCGCCTCGGTTTCGTCGAGTCAGCGCGGTTTGCCCATGCGCTCAGCCTCTCCTTTTGTTGACATGTCATTGAGTTGGGCCTAGATTGGTGACACGTCAACAAAAGGGGCTCGCCGTGAAGCTCACCCTGTTACGCCTGTTCAACCTGTACGTCGGCCTCGTGCTCTTCGGAGTGAGCATGGCGCTGATGATCCGGGCCCAACTGGGGCTGGCGTCCTGGGACGTCTTCCACCAGGGGCTCGCCGACCGGACCGGGCTGCCCTTCGGATGGCTCGTCATCGGGGTCGGTGCAGTGGTGCTGCTGCTGTGGATCCCGCTGCGCCAGCGGCCCAGCCTCGGCACGGTCAGCAACGTGGTCGTGGTCGGCCTGACCGTGGATGTGGCCCTTCCCTTACTGCCCCAACCCGGCCAACTCGCCGTACGGGCGGGGCTCCTGGCCGCCGGCATCCTGCTCAACGGGGTGGCGACCGGCCTCTACATCGGTGCTCGATTCGGGCCGGGGCCCCGGGACGGCCTGATGACCGGCCTGGCCGCGCGTGGTCACTCGATCCGGGTGATGCGTACCGCCATCGAGTTGACCGTCCTCGCGATCGGCTGGCTGCTCGGCGGCACCGTCGGGGTGGGGACCGTGCTGTACGCGGTCGCCATCGGCCCGTTGGCGCACTACTTCATCCCCAGGTTCACCGTGCCCGTCGCGGAGAGCCGCCCGTCCGCAGTTCTCAATGCGCAATCCTGATCCATCGAA
The DNA here is from genome assembly GCF_014203835.1 of Micromonospora polyrhachis. Taxonomy (NCBI): domain Bacteria; kingdom Bacillati; phylum Actinomycetota; class Actinomycetes; order Micromonosporales; family Micromonosporaceae; genus Micromonospora; species Micromonospora polyrhachis. The sequence goes on from NZ_JACHJW010000001.1 coordinate 4,095,683, forward strand.
GGAGCACCATCGTGACGTACCGTCTGACCGTCCTCGTCGCCAGCACCCGTCCCGGCCGGGTGGGCCGCCAGCTCGGCGACTGGTTCGCCGAGCTGGCCGTCGAGCACGGCGGTTTCGAGGTGGACCTGGTCGACCTCGCCGAGGTTGCCCTGCCGTTCCACGACGAGCCGCACCACCCGTCCGAGGAGCGCTACCTGCACCAGCACACCCGGGACTGGAGCGCCACCATCGACGCGGCGGACGCCTTCGTCTTCGTGATGCCCGAGTACAACTACGGGTTCAGCGCTCCGTTGAAGAACGCGATCGACTACCTCTACCGAGAGTGGCAGTACAAGCCGGTGGGGTTCGTCAGCTACGGGATGACCTCGGGCGGCCTGCGCGCGGTCCAGATGATCAAGCAGGTGGTCACCACGCTGAAGATGATGCCGCTCAACGAGGCGGTGACCGTCTTCCTCCGGCAGGCGCTGGACGCCGACGGTCGGCTCATCCGTACCGAAGCCCTGGACGGAGCCGCTGGCCAGATGCTCGACGAGCTGGGCAGACTCGCCCCCGCCTTCGCCTCGGTCCGGGCGGCCGTGGCCCACTAGTCTCGGAGGATGGTCGGAATCGGTTACGAAGAAATTGTCCAGGCCCCGAAGGCGCTGCTGCACGACCACCTCGACGGTGGACTACGCCCGGCCACGATCATCGAGCTTGCCGAGGCGATCGGGCATCCGCTGCCCGCCACCGATCCGGCCGAACTCGGTCGGTGGTTCGTCGACGCGGCGAATTCGGGCTCCCTGGAGCGATACCTGGAGACGTTCGCACACACCGTCGCGGTGATGCAGACCGTCGACGGGCTGCGCCGGGTGGCCCGGGAGTGCGCGTTGGACCTCGCCGCCGACGGGGTTGTCTACGCGGAGGTGCGGTTCGCTCCCGAGCAGCACCTGGAGCAGGGACTGACCCTGGACGAGGTGGTCGACGCGGTCCAGGCCGGGTTCGTCGAGGGGACCGCCCAGGCCGCTGAGGCCGGGCGGTTCATCCGGATCGGCACCCTGCTCACCGCCATGCGTCACGCCGCCCGCTCACAGGAGATCGCCGAACTCGCCGTACGGCACCGGGACCGGGGCGTGGTGGGCTTCGACATCGCCGGAGCCGAGGCGGGTTTCCCGCCCACCCGGCACCTGGACGCCTTCGAATACCTCCAGCGGGAGAACTTCCACTTCACGATCCACGCCGGCGAGGCCTTCGGGCTGCCGTCGATCTGGCAGGCGATCCAGTGGTGCGGTGCCGACCGCCTCGGCCACGGCGTACGGATCGTCGACGACATCACCCCGGGGGAGCGGCCGGTCCTCGGTCGGCTCGCCGCGTACGTCCGGGACAAGCGCATCCCGCTGGAGCTGTGCCCCTCGTCCAACGTGCAGACCGGGGCCGCCCCCTCGATCGCGGAGCATCCGATCGGACTCCTCCGTGACCTGCGGTTCCGGGCCACGGTCAACACCGACAACCGGTTGATGAGCGGCACCTCGATGTCCCGGGAGATGGCGCTGCTGGTCGAGGCGTTCGACTACGGCTGGGCCGAGTTGCAGTGGTTCACCATCAACGCGATGAAGAGTGCCTTCATCCCGTTCGACGAGCGTCTGGCGATCATCAATGACGTGATCAAGCCGGGATACGCCAAGCTGCTGCCCTGAGCCGCTGCGGCCTCTGCGTACTGCTGCTATGGCCTTGTGTGCCGCGGCGGCCTTGTGTGCCGTTGGGGCCTTGTGTGCCGCTATGGCCTTGCGTGCTGTTGGGGCCCGCTGACGTGGGTGGTGCCGACCAGGTCGGCGACCCGCCGGACGACCTCGTTGCCGCCGGCGGGTCGACAGCCCAGCCCGGTCTGCCGGCGCAGCACGATGGGCTCCGCGCGGAGCAGGGCGAAGCCCCGGCGGATCAGCACCCCCGGGGCTTTGCGCCGCTCGGCCAGGTCCCGCAGCAGTCGCCGGAGGAACGTGGTCCCACGCGGCCGACGGAGGGCGTACGCATCCGCCAGTAGGCCGAGCCGGCGGCATTCGGCGACGATTTCTGCGGCAAATATCCCTTCGGCGATAAAGATTGGCGATCCATTTAGATCAAGCGTCCGACTGCCTACCCGACAATCAGCACCAATCGCATAAATCGGCACTTCGGCTCGGCCATCCCGAAGCAGTCGGGCAATCGTCTCCACCGCCGCCACCGCATCCCAGGCCTGTGGTGAGTCCCAGTCCACCGTGCCGCCCGAACGCGGCAGGGTGGGGTCGTCGCCCTCCTTGTAGAAATCATCGAGAGGCAGCACGGGAAGCCCGGTACGACGGGCTATGTAGGACTTTCCGGACCCGGAAGGGCCGGCAAGGAGGACGACTCCGAGGGGGCGTTCCATCACGTTGGGTGACTCCGGGCCTAGGAATTGCTGTCAAACCGCCCCAGCATCCCACTGTGCCCCAGGTGAGGTGCAACCTGGGCTTTCTCTTTGCCCTATGGCGTGATGGAATCTCGGAGGTCCGATCCGCCTGGATCGGCAGCGCAGCGGTGCCCAAGACAATCCAAAAAGGCGCCGAAACGGGAAGGCGGTGACGTGAGCAAACGGCCGAAGGCGACAAAACACTTCTTCGCAAGTCTCCGTCGGCCGTTCGGTCGACCCCGCGATATGCCGATCTGGTCGAAACTAGGTCTCATCATGGTCGTACCGACCATCGCGACGGCGGTGGTCGGCATCAACGGCCTGATGGACCACTACCAGACCTACAGCGACGCCGACCGCGCCGGCACCCTGGCACACCTGTCCCAGGCCTCCGGTGAGTTGGTCAACCAGTTGCAGGACGAACGTGCCGCCGCAGTGCTGTTGTTGGGTGCCACCGACACCCAGACCAAACAGCGGTACCGTACCGCGTTCGATGGGCTGCACCCCGACGTCGACCAGGCCAAGGTGCCCTACTCACAGCGCCGGGGTGAACTCGACGAACTCCCGGCCAACTTCACCGAGCTGCTCAACCGGATCGACCAGGGCCTCGGCGACCTGCCAGCCACCCGTAGCCAGATCACCAACGCCAAGGTGCTGCTCGTCGACGCCGTGCAGGCGTACGAGACGCTGATCGTCGACCTGCTCGACATGCGTGACTCGGCCGCGCAGCTCGCCGCCAACCCGGCGCTGGGCGACCGGATGCGGTCCGCTGCCGCCATCGCGCGGTCGAAGGAGTTCCTGTCGATGCGGCGCGTGGTCGTGCACCGCGCGATCATCCACGGTGCGTTGAGCCCTTCGCTGCGGACCGAGTTCATCGGTACCGAACAGGGCCAGCAGCAGGCGTTGCAGAACTTCAAGTCGGTGGCGACCAGCGCCGAAACCCAGCTCTACGACCAGACCGTGTCCGGCTCCGATCAGCGGGAGGCCGAGACCTTCAGCGGCTGGGTACGCAGCAAACCCACCGAGACGATGAAGTTCGCCCCGTTCAGCGCCGACGAGTGGGACGCGGCGATGGTGCGCAACGCCAAGTTGATCCGGACGGTGGAGGCGGAACTCGACTCGGATCTGGTCGCCGAAGCCAGCCGGGTCCGCAGCGACGTGCAGCGGCAGGTCCTCATCGAGACCGGCGTGCTGATCGGCATGCTGATCCTGGGGATCGTGCTGGCGCTGATGCTCGCCCGCTCCATGGCCCGCTCGCTGCGTGAGCTCAAGCACGGCGCCTTGTCGATCGCCGAGCACGGCCTACCGCACGCGGTCGCCCGGCTACGCGATCCGCAGTTGTCGGCGCAGCTCTCCCCGGTCCAGTTGGCCAACCAGATCGCCGAGCCGTTGCCGGTCCGTGGCAAGGACGAGTTCGGCCAGGTCACCGAGGCCTTCAACGCGGTCCACCTGGAGGCGGTGCGGACGGCCGCCGAGCAGGCCGCGTTGAGGTCCTCCGTGGCGACGATGTTCGTCAACCTGGCCCGCCGGTCGCAGATCCTGGTCGACCGGCTGATCGGCCACCTCGACCGGCTCGAACGCGGCGAGGAGGACCCGGACCGACTGGCCGAGCTTTTCCAACTCGACCACCTGGCCACCCGGATGCGGCGTAACGACGAGAACCTTCTGGTGCTCGCCGGGGCCGACTCGACCCGCGTGCAACGTCAGCCGGCCGCGCTGATCGACGTGCTACGGGCGGCCCAGTCCGAGGTCGAGCACTACACCCGTATCGAGTTCGGGATGGTCGACCGGGACATCGAGGTGGCGGCGCACGCCGTCAACGACCTGGTCCACCTCGTCGCCGAGCTCTTCGACAACGCCACCGCCTTCTCCCCGCCGGACTCGCCGGTGATGGTCGAGGCCCGCCGGGTCGGTGACCATGCCTCGCTGTACGTCGAGGACCGGGGCATCGGAATGTCGGCCGATCAACTCGCGGAACTCAACGAGCGGCTGGCCACTCCACCGATGGTCGACGTCGCGGTCTCCCGGATGATGGGCCTGGTCGTGGTTGCCCGGCTGGCCACCCGGCATGGCGTCCACGTCGAACTGCGACCGGGGACCGAACGCGGCACTGTGGCCGATGTCATGCTGCCTACCTCCGTCCTCGTGCCCCGGGCACTCTCCGGCCGGGCACAGCACTCGGGTGCGTTCCCGGCCCTGCCCGAGGCCAAACCGGCAGCAGGTACCGCCCCGCTGGCGTTGGAGAGCGGACAGTTCCGGGATACGCCACAGACGAGCGGGCGCGGTCCGGCGCCGGTGGTGCCGGGCCAGTGGCAGGGAATCCCAGCTGGCTCGGAATCCGGTCCGTTCGAGCGCACCTCGCCGACCGGACCGATGGGGGCCGGACCGATGTCGGCCGAACGTCCCGTGCCGACGCGGTCGATGCCCGCCTGGTCCGACCTGACCGGCGTGAAGCTGAGCCGCGAGGGGGCCGAGGCCTTCGTCCCGAAACCGGCCGGTGGCCGCGGGGCGGAACCGCTGCCCCAGCGTCGGGCCAGCTCCGACGGCGACGCGACCGGCGTCATCCCCCGCCAGATCCCGGCCAGTCCGGAGGTCCGGCCGAGCGGGGCAGGGCCGATCGATGCGACGCTTCCCGCTACCGCGCCCCCGGTGATCTCCGCGCCGCCAATGGCGTCCACGCCCCCGGTGATCTCCGGCCCGCCGATGACCTCCAGTCCACCGTGGTCCGAGGGTGCGTCGTGGTCCGGAGGTGCGTCGTGGTCCGGAGGTGCGTCGGCCACCCCGCACGTCGGGGCGCCACCCGCGTGGCCCCCGGTGGCGGTGCCCGACCGAGAGGTAGCCCCGCCAGCGGTGCCAGAGCGGGAGGCAGCTGCGCCGGTCGTACCGGAGCGGTTGGCAGCCGCGCTCGACCTGACTGCCGAGATGCCCAGGGTGTCGCGTAACCCCACGGAGACCCCGGCTCCGGGCCAGCCGGCCGTCCCGGCGAACGAGCCTCGGTACGCCGATGAGACCATGGAGTTGCCGATCTTTCGGGAGCTGGAATCAGCCTGGTTCCGGACCCGGCGACCGGCACCGGAGGAATCGGGTGGCACCACGCCATCAGGTTTCGCCGCCGTACGGGCGGTCAGCAGGCCGACCACGCGGTTCGCCATGGCTGACGCCACCCGGAGCGGGGGGCAGGAGACCTCGACAGGGGCAACAGGCAATGCGGCGATGGCAGAAATCCCGACGTCCACGGGGCAGCGCCGCGGTTCGGAGGCGACGGTGATCCACCAGGGGACCCCAGCAGGTCGTGGCGATGCCTCCGCACCTCGATGGGGCGATACGCCAAGCGGTGGCTGGCAGACGGCAGCCGATGACGGCTGGCGCGCGGCCAGCGCGGCGACCGACGTCCCGGTCACCGAGACCACCCAGACGGGGCTACCCAAGCGGGTGCCGATGGCGCAACTGGTGCCCGGCGGTGTGGAGAAGCCGGCGGCCTCCGTGCAGCGACGCAGTCCCGAAGCGGTACGCGGCCTGCTGGCGGCCTACCACCGAGGGGTACAGCGTGGTCGTACCCGCCCCACGGATGACCATTCGACCAACCCGGAGGCAACTCCGGGCGGGCAGTCCTCGCAGTCTGGCTCCGGCTTTACGGTCCGGGGCAGGCAGAAGGAGCATGAAGGATGACATCTACGCAGGATCTTGGTTGGCTGCTCGCCAACTTCGCTGACCGTGTGCCCGGGGTCGCTCACGCGATCGCGGTGTCCGCGGACGGACTGCTCCTCGCGTCGTCACGGGACCTTCCACGCGACCGGGCAGACCAGCTCGCCGCGATCGCGTCCGGCTTGGTCAGCCTTACCCAGGGCGCGGCGCGCTGTTTCGAGGGCGGGGCGGTGTTGCAGACTGTGGTCGAGATGGACAATGGGTTCCTGTTCCTCATGTCCATCTCGGACGGGTCCTCGTTCGCCGTGCTTGCCGCTCGCAATTCGGACGTGGGTCAGGTTGGATACGAGATGGCACTGCTCGTCGACCGAGTGGGCGACGCGCTGACCCCGGCACCGCGTGCCGCGATGGGGATGCGCGGCTGACCACACCCGGTTCGTCGATCGAGCGTCAACGGACGACGACAACGAAGAAGACGGGTTTTGACGGATCGAGCTGTGCGGCAGATACGAGGGAGGTGAGCCGCGATGGTCGAACACGATGAGCCAACTGGTGCCTTGGTCCGGCCATACGCGGTCACCCGAGGTCGTACCCGCCCTCGGCTCGACATCGCCCTGGAAGCGCTCGTCGAGACCACGGCCCGGGGTCGTAGTGCCGGAAACGGTCACGGTGGCCAGGGTCGGGAGCACCAATACATCGCCGCGCTGTGTGATGGTCGGTTGCAGTCGCTAGCCGAGATCGCGGCGCGGATGCAACTGCCGCTCGGAGTGGCCCGGGTCATCATCGCCGACATGGCCGCCGACGGCCTGGTCGCGGTGTACGAACCGACATCCCTGGAAGACTCGAACGACGCGGTGGGCACTGAACTGCTGGAGAGGGTGCTGAGTGGACTTCGCAGGCTCTGACATGTCGCAGCGTCCGACGGTCGGGCGCGTCACATCGGCGAAGATCGTCATCGCCGGTGGTTTCGGCGTTGGCAAGACGACGCTGGTCGGCTCGGTTTCGGAGATCACGCCGTTGACTACCGAGGCGATCATGACGTCGGCCGGGGCGGACGTCGACGACACGAGACAGGTGCCGGGTAAATCGACCACCACGGTGGCCATGGACTTCGGCCGGATCTCGATCGACCGTGATCTGATCCTCTACCTGTTCGGCACACCTGGCCAGACTCGGTTCTGGTTCATGTGGGACGAGCTGGTACGCGGGGCGATCGGTGCCGTCGTCCTGGTCGACACCCGTCGACTGGCCGACTGCTTCGCGGCGATCGACTTCTTCGAGCACCGGCGGCTGCCGTACCTCGTGGCGATCAACTGCTTCGACGGGATGCAGTACCACGACCCGCAGGATGTGCGGGACGCGCTCGCCATCTCCAGCGAGATTCCGGTTGTCGCGTGCGATGCGCGAAACCGGGAGTCGACCAAGCACGTGCTGATCTCGCTGGTCGAGTACGTGCTCACGATGCGGCGGTCGCGGGCCGTCGCACCGGCCTGACGATCGATCCGTAAACCGCCCGACGGGGTATCCCCGTCGGGCGGTTCGGCTGTGCCGAGGAAGCTCATCCGGTCAACGGGGTACGCGCACGTCGTTGACCGACTCGCCATCGCCGATGGGGGTCTGAGCCGGTGCTTGATCCTCGACCGGTCTGGTGAGCCGACGAACCCCCGGGACGGCTGCTGTCCCCAGACAGGCAGCGGCGACGACGACGGCCGCCACGCTCAGCGGTACCTCTGCCGACCAGGCCGAGGCCGCCAACGGGGCGAGGGCGTAGCCGACTGGCGTGGCGGCGAGGGAGACCAGCCAGTCGTACGAGGTGACTCGGGCGAGCACATGCGGGGGAACCTCCCGCTGGACCACCGTGTGCCACACCGGATTGAGGAAGCCGAGCGCCGCCATTGCGACGCCGTAGGCGGTGATGACAGCCGGTGCCGGGGCACCCACCGCGAGCAGGGCCAGCGGGAGGGCGTACGTCGCCAGGCCGAGGTTTGCGACGAGGACGGGACGCTTGGGGCGGGCCCGTCCGGCCAGCAGCGAGCCGCCCAACAGCCCGATCGCACCGGCCTGCAGGATCAGTACCCACACCTGCTCGCCACCGAGTTCGTTGATCGCGACGGCAGGGCCGAGGGTGAGCAGTACTGCTGCGACACCGTTCCAGGCGGCGTGCGCGAGCAGACTCGTCCAGTACCAGTCCCGGGATCGGACCTCGGCCCAGCCTTCGAGCAGGTCGGCCCGGAGTGACCGGCGTTCGATCGGTGTACGCCCTATCCGGATGAGCGACAGCAGGGCGGCGCTGGCAGCGAACGACGCGGCGTCGAGAACGAAGGCCCAGCCGGGGCCAGCTGCCCAGATGAGCACACCGGCCAGCGCCGGCCCGGCCAGTTGGGTGCCGCTGGATGCGGCCGCCAGTACCGAGTTGGCCTGCTGGCGGCCGGGACCGGCCACCAGTCCGGCGACCAGGGGCGAGCTGGTCGGCATGGCGAAGGCCGAGGCGCAGCCGGTGACTGCGGAAGCCACGGCGATGGGCATCAGCGCCGGATCACCGCTGAGGAGTTCTATGCCCACCAGGAGTTGCGCGACGCAGCGTACGAGGTCGGTGATGAGGGCGATCCGGCGGGCGTCGAATCGGTCGGCCACCACGCCGCCCAGCGGTAGGAGTAGCAGCTTGGGCACGGTGGCACAGGCGAGGACGAGGGCTAGTGCCGAGGTCGAGCCGGTGGCCCGCAGCACGGCGAGCGCCAACGCGGCGGGGATTACGGCGTCGCCGAGCGAGGAGAGCGTACGGCCGAGGAAGAGTAGCCGGAACGCCCGGAGCCGGAGCGGATGCGTCATGCCCGAAAATTTACTTCGACAACGAATTGTTTGACAACGAATAATTAGCTGTCGACGTAGACTCGCGGCGTGGAGGAGCCTCGCGACTGGACCGACGGACACGTCGAACGCTGGTTGCCGGTCCTGCCGGACATCGATCCCGATGTCGAGGGCGCGGTGACGCGGGTGAAGATGCTGGCCAAGTATCTACGCCAGGTACGCGAGAAGTCCCTCGTCGACTACGACCTGCAACGGCACGAGTTCGACACCCTGCACGCGTTGATGGGGCGGCACGGCCGGGCCGCACCATCAGAACTCGCGGAGGACCTCGGCATGCCGGCACCTTCGGTCACCGCCCGCCTCGATGCCCTGGAGCGTCGAGGCTTCATCCGCCGGACACCGTCGACCGTCGACCGCCGCCGCGTCGACATCGAGGTCACCAAAGCCGGTCGGTCCACCTGGCTGGGCGCCATGGACGTCCTGGGACACGAGGAATACCGTCTCCTCGGCGTGCTCGACGCCGCCCAGCGCAAGGTCCTGTCCGACCTGCTGCGCCGCATCATGCTGGTCGCCGAGAACCGTACCGGCGACGCGGGCGGGGCGGGAAACGCCAGTGGGACGGGACATCGGGACTCGGGTCCAAGGCTAGGTGGTGCCGCGCGCTCGTAGGGGCCGGGAATGACCGATCCCTACGAGCCGCTACGCCGTTGCTGTACGAGCCGCTACGCCCTTGCTCTACGAGCGGTAGCCCGCCGTTGTCTCAGGAGCGGTAGCCCGCCGACCGGTACTCGTACTCCTGGCTTTCGTCCCGGTCGCCGTGGTCGCGGCTGAAATCCCAGCCGGCGGCAGATTCCCGGCCGGGGCGGCCACCGACCGCGAAGCCACCGATCTCCTGGCCCCGGCGCCAACCCTGGAAGTAGCCGGTGGTGCTTTCGGCGATGGCTGCCGCATCCCGAACGATCCGCAACGGACGTTCCTCGCGTAGCGGCGAACCGGGCACCAGGTTGGCCTGCGGCACCCGCTTGGGCAGGCCGGCGCGGGTCTCGGCTCCGACCGCCGGATGCGCTGCCTGCTCCGCCGCCCGCCAGCCACTGTCGGCCATGGACGACCAGGCCGTCTCGGACTCCTCCGGCTGATCGGTGAACCAGGCCGAGCTGACCGCCGCGAAGATCAGCAGGTCGCCGTCCCCCTCGTCGGTGACCGGGGGAGCGCTGTGCTCTCGTACCGTCGGCTCCGGACGGACCGGCTGGCCCATGTTTCGAGTGGTGTCCTGCGGTTCGACGGCCCGCAACGGCGGTTCGTCCACCATCGACGGGGCCGGAATGTGCGAGCGGTCCTCCCGGGGAGGGCGCTGCGGTAGCGGTGCCCGTTCGGTCGGTGATTCGACGAGCCGTAGTGCCGGAGGTTCCTGCGGTAGGTCGTCGGAGAGCCACGGGGGCTTGATGCGACTCTCGCCGCCTCCCGGATCGGTTGGCGCATCCAGGGTGCCCGGTGCCCGGTCGCCGGACGAATACGGCATCGCCGATCCGGGGGCGTCGTCGTCCTGCTTGTCAGCGGGATCGACCAGGGGCCAGTTCGCCCGGGACCCGGGCGGTGCCGGCTCTGGCTCCGGCTCCGGACGGGCCGCCGGTACCGGCAGCGTGAGATCAGTCGGGCTGAAGCCGTTCGCCGGGGCCTTCGGGCCGAAGGCCTCCTCCGGGGACTGAGGCTGGTTGCGGGGCGGCCGAGGTGGGATCGGGGTCAAGCGCTGACGTTGTTCGGCCCGAGCGCTGTTGATCGCGGCCGTGGTGAGGGTGGCTCGGAACGGCTCGCCCGCCTCTGCCGGGGAACTCTTGCCCCGGGGCGCGGCCGGCATCGGCATCATGCCCGGCGGCGGTGGTGGCGGTGCGGAGACGGGCCGGTTCGCCGGCTGGTCACCCTGGGCGACCGCCGGGATGGGGCCATCCTCGGGCGTACGGATCGACGGCGGGCCGGAGGTCGGCTGGCCCGGTAGGGACAGTGCCGCAGCCGGGGCGAGCGGGGTGACCGGTGGCGGTGCCGTCGGTGGTGGAGTGAGCGGCGCGGGTGCCACCGGCGGAGGCGTGATCGGCTGCGGAGCGACCGGTAGCCGGGTCTCGTCCAGGTGGTCCGGCCGGCTACGGCGTCCGCCGGTGGGCCGCGTCTCCCGCCTCGGCAGCTGGCTGGTGGGCGCGTCTATGCCGGACGACGCGGCGACGGGTGACGGTGGAGCCGGCTGTTCCGTCGGATCGTCGGAGTTGGCGGCCCGCCGCCCCCGGGGCAGCGGGGTCGCCGGTGGCATGGTGACCCGGGACAGCGGGGTCGCCGGTGGCGTGGTTGTCCGGGCGGCCAGGGTTGCCACGAGCGCGTCGCAGCCCGCGTCGCAGGCGCGAACCGCCGCGACGGCCTGTCGTACGGTCTCGGCGACGGCGGAGGTGAGTGCCTTGTTCGGCATGCTCCGCTGGGAGGTTTCGGCGATGGCGATCCGCAGCGCGGTGACCGCCTCGGTGATGGCATCGGGGTCGGCTACCCCATCGGCGGTGAGATGTGCGGCGATCGCGTCAGCGGCCACGGTCGTGTCTCGGCCCCGTGGCCCGGCACCGGTCAGCATCCCCGGTTCGGGCAGCGCGTCCAGCACGGCGAGTGGCACCGTCTCGGCCGGATCGGGATAGGCGCGCAGGGCGGCGGGATAGAGCTCGCGGAGCACCTCGCGCAGGGCGACGGCTGCCGCGTGCCGGCCACTGGCCAGCGCGGCGTGGGCCGCCAGTACGGGCTTGTAGCCGGCCAGGTCGCGGGGGGCCGGCAGGGCGGCCGCGGAGAGCGCCCCGGCCTGTAGCGCCCGGGCCAGCCCCACGGCCCGCCGCTGGACCGGGGGAGCCTGCATCTCCTCCAGCGACTCGTCATCGGCGAATCGTTCGGCGAAGTCGTCGACCGAGTCGTCGTCGGCGATGGCCAGCGGCCGTCCACCCGCGCTCAGCAGTGAGGTGACCAGGTGGTCGTCGCTGTCGGCGGCGATCGCCGCACCGCTCGGTCCGCCCGAACGCTCGACGAGCAACGCACCCAGTCGCGCGTAGCCCGCCGGGTCGTCACTGATCTCGCAGACATGCAGCAGTCGGCCTGCGTCGTCGACCACAGCGGACGTCAGCGTCGACGCGGCCGAAGCCGGTCGGGCGGCCGAATCCGCCGAGGCCAAACCGCAGTACACCCGCACGAGCGCCACGGCGTCGTCCTCCTCCCCGGGACCCAGGTCGTGTGGTTCCTGACTGATGCTCCCTGGTGAGGGTCAGTCGCGCCAGTCCACGGCAGCAGAGATCTTGCCGATGATCGTGCGCCACCCCAAACTCGCCGTTTGTGCCCCGATCTTCTTCAACCGGCGGCGGCCCAGGAAGCCGCCGAGACCGCCGTTGACCGTCGATCGAAGCGCTTCGTCCAGGTCGTCCAGGCTGGAACCAGACGAGAGCATGTCCAGAACGGACGGCAATCGTAGCCCGTACGCAAGATCGCGAGCCACCTCGCCGGCCTCGATGATCAACGTCGGGTCCCAGACGTCATGGCCGCCGCGCAGGTTCTCCACCACGAGGTCGAGCTCGTAGGAGTCCTCGTCCAGCGGGGCGACGTGCGCCGGTTCCAGGCGTTCGACCAGCTCGTCCCAGGTGTCCAACTGGGTCAGGTCGTTCGGCGCGCCGGAGCGCACGAAACTGACCAACCCTTCGGCGCTCTTGAAGAGCAGCAGTTTGCCCCGGTGGCTGAGGAAGATCGGAACCTCCTCGGGCTCCGCCTCGGCTTCGGCCTCCTCGTCGTCCTGGTCGTCCTCGTCTAGCTCTGCCTCGGTCTCGTCCCGGTCGGTCTCGTCCTCATCCTCGTCGGTGCGGCTGCGGCGTCGGGCCGCCCGGTCCGTACGGGTCTCCTCCGCCTCCTCGTCCAGCGCGGCGGCGAACTCCTCGTCGAGGATCACCACCTCCTCGTCGTCCTCCGTCACGGCGGCTCGGGCCAGGAACGGATCGTCGTGGTCACGGTCGCTGGTGTCGGTCGGGGTCAGCTCGTTGGACAGTCGGTAGGCCCGGAGGGTGAAGCCGGCTCCGGCCGGTAGGGCGATCTCCACCGGATCGATGCGAACCTCGTCCCACAGGGACCGATCCACCTCGACCACCTCTACGGCGTCGATGTCGTCGGTCTCGTCGGGGTCGGCCGGTCCGGTGGTCTCGTCGAGCTTCGTCTCGGGCTCGTCGGCATCGGGTCGCTGGGACGACTGGCGGGCCACGCTGACCTCCGTGTGCAATCAGGTTCGCGGCCTCGACCCGGGAGGGTACCGCCGCATGGGTGACTCTGCGCACATACCCTAGTCGGCTACCTGGGGGGTCCGGTGCCCGCACCCCGTTGGAGATCTGGCCACCTACTAGTAGCCTTTCTACTTATGAAGGCGCAGGCGCTGCACGGTCATCTCGACGCACTCCTGCTCGCGGTGCTGGAAGGTGGTGCCCAGCACGGCTACGCGATCATCGAAGCGCTCAAGGAGCGCAGCGGCGGCACCCTCACCCTGCCCACCGGCACCATCTATCCGGCGTTGCGGCGGCTGGAGCGAGCCGGTTACGTGGAGAGCAGTTGGAGCACGGTCAACGGGCGGGAGCGGCGCACCTATCAGCTCACCGATGCCGGTCATCGGGCCCTCAGCAGCGAGCGCAGCAGCTGGCAGGAGTTCAGCTCCACCGTGGGCCGATTCCTCGGTGCCACCGCCACCCCGCCGGCGACCCCCGCATAGAGGCCGGACGCCCGCTCGCGCCAGCCGCCGTAGGTCAGACGGGGTCAGCGGGTGGCGATCAGGCAGGATCGGGCCGTGACCACCAGCCAGGTGTAGGCGGCGAACATCACAATCCCGCCGATGGCCATTGGCGGCCATGTGATCGCGCTGTCCCAGAGGCTGAGCGACCAGCCGTACACCGCCGCACCGAGGAGACAACCCACCCCGAGCGTTCCAGCCAGGGTGCGACCCAGCGCCCGGACCAACCGGACCGGACCGGGGTGTCCCCGCCGGGCCGACCAGGTCAGCCACAGGTAACAGGCGATCGACAGCAGTCCGGTGACGATCCACACCCAGTTCAACGCCGTGGAGAACAGCACATAGCCGGCGGACGGCCGGGGGGCCGACCAGGGGGCGCCCCGCCACATCAGGTCCGCCGAGGACGCGAGTAGAAGCCACACCGCGAAGATCCGAAGCGCCAGCGTACGAACCATGGTCGCGGTCAACTCCGCCTGGTACTCGGCCGCGAGGGCTCGCACGGCACCGAACTCGGTCACCGCCAGCCGATCGGCTTCCGTTGCCGGCATGCCGTCGGTCCGGTACCCCTCGGCCGCGTCGAGCAGGCTGTGCCGGGCCTCGGTCAAGAGATCACGCTTGAGCCGTACCGGGCCGTGCAGGGCGCGGTCGAGACGCTGGACGTACTCGTCGATCACCGAGACGGCCACAGAACCGGACATGGGCATCAGACTGCCATGCCGCACCGCCGGTTGGACCTCCGGATCTACCCGGTGTCGACCCTGAGAGATCGGTCCGGTGTCGACCCTGAGGGGGCTCAGGGAGTGAGCGCCAGGTATCCCCGTTCGGCGGCCTCCTGGAGCAACCACTGGTCCCGGTACCAGCCCGGAGTGCCGATCAGCTCATCGTGCCGGCCCCGCTGCACGATCCGTCCGGCGTCCAGTACGACCACCTCGTCGTACCGGTCGAGACCGGCGAGCCGATGAGTGACCAGGACCACCGACTGCTCCCGACGGGTGGCGGCAGTGGCGGTGGCGAGCACTTGGTCGGCCGCCGCAGGGTCCAGCCCTTCGGTCGGCTCGTCCAGCACCAGCACCGCCGGAGCGGCGAGCAGGGCTCGGGCCAAGGCGAGTCGCTGCCGCTGGCCACCGGAGAGTTGACCACCCTCCTCACCCACGATGGTGTCCCAGCCGACTGGCTGCTGCCCTACCCAGTCCAGTAGGCCGGCGGCTGCGGCGGCGGTGGTCAGCTCCGCCTCGGTGGCAGCGGAGCGGCCGAGCATCAGGTTCTCCCGGACCGACGCATGGAACACGTGTGCCTCGGCGAGCAGCCCACTGACGGCCCGGTGCAGCCGATCCGCCGGGTAGGCGGACAGCTCGGTACCGTCCAGAGTGACCTGGCCACCGTCCGGCACCACCGTGCCGGTGAGTACGCCCAGCAGGGTGCTCTTGCCCGCGCCGCTCGGCCCGACCACGGCCAGCCGCCGGCCCGCCGGCAGGTCGAGGCTCACTCGGTCGAGTGCCGGGGGCGCTCCCTCTCGGTACTGGACGGTGACCTCGTGAAGATGACAGTCGACCGGGCCGAGGGTGGGTGCCGGTTGCGCCGGACTGGCCGGCTGGACAGGCGCGGTCAGGTCGGTCGCCGGCTCGGCGGCGGATGTGGCCGGGCCGGTGACCGGCTGGACAAGCGTGGCCAGATCAGCGGCCGGTCCGGCGGGGAGCAGGTCGGCGACCCGGCGTAGGCCAGCCCGGAGCTGAGCCCACTGTCGGGCGGAGCCGACCAGGGCCAGGGTGGCCTCCACCGCGGTGAGCGTGGCGACGCCCAGCACTCCGACGAGGACACCGTCGACGTCGGCGGCCAGGGCCGCGCCAACGACCGCCGCGCTGGTGACTCCGGCGAGCAGTACCCCAGCCCCGTCCACCGCCCAGCCGGCCGAGGTCAACCGCCGCTCCAGCCGGGCCAACTCGCGGGCCCGGGCGTCGGCCTGCGCCAGCGCCGTCCCGGTGGCACCGAAGGCAGCCAGGTCGGCCGCACCGTGGGTTAGGTCGATGGCGTCGGTGGCGAGCGCGCCGCGCAGCGGGGCCACCCGATCGGCCGTACGTCGGGTCAGCGCGGTCGCCGCCGCCGGTAGGGCGAGACCGGCAACCAGCAGCCCGACGGTGAGCGCCAGCGCGGCGGCGGGGGAGACGACGGCCGTACCGGCGATGGCGAGCACGCCCACGGCGGCGGCTGCCGCACCCGGCACCAGGACCCGCAGCAACAGGTCCTGGACCGCCTCCACATCGGAGACCAGCCGACTGAGCGCGTCCCCGGTGCGCTGCGGCACTCCTGTACGGCGGGTGGCGAGGGTGCCGAAGACCCGGGCCCGTACGTCGGTGATGATGCGCAGGGTGGCGTCGTGCCCGGCGAGCCGCTCGGTGTAGCGCAGGACGCCCCGGCTGATGGCCAGGGCCCGGACGGCGACGATGGCCACCGTGAGCGCGTCCAGCTCAGGTCGCCCGGCGGCCCTGATCAGTAGCCAGGTAGCGGTCGCCATCAGGGCCAGTCCGGCCAGTTCGGTGCTGGCGGCGAGCAACCCCGCCCCGATCAGCCGCCCCAGGTAGGGACGGGCCAGCCGCAGCACCTTCCGTTCCGGCTCCAGCCCGGTGCTCATGCCCCCACCTCACTGCGTTCGGCGGTGGCATGAGTTTTCCGGAGTTGGCTGATTCGCTCGCTGCGCTCGCTCATGCCCCCACCTCACTGCGTTCGGCGGTGGCCTGAGTGTTGCTGGGCTGGCTGATTCGCTCGCTGCGCTCGCTCATGCCCCCACCTCGCTGCGCTCGCTCATGCCCCCACCTCACTGGGCGTATTGGTGGCCCCGCCAGCCGTACGGGTCGGGGTGAGCTCGGTCAGCCGTCCGTCCTCGATCCGCAGGATCCGGTCCGCCTCGTCCAGCAGGGCCGGCCGGTGGGCGACCAACAGGGCGGTACGACCAGCCACGAGCCGCCGAGTGGCGTCCAGTACGGCTGCCTCCGACGCCCCGTCGAGTCGGGCGGTGGGCTCGTCGAGCAGCACGATCGGTGCGTCGCGCAGGAAGGCGCGGGCCAGCGCGACCCGCTGCCGTTGTCCACTGGACAGGCCGTGCCCCCGCTCGCCGAGCAGGGTGTCGAGACCCTCCGGCAACTGGGCGATCACGTCGTCGAGTGCGGCGGCCTGGATCGCTTCGGCCAGCCGCTCCGGTGGCGTGTCGGGCGCGCCGAGCCGGATGTTGTCGGCCACCGAGGCGGCGAAGAGATGGGCCCGCTGTGGCACCCAGGCGATCTGACGTCGCCAGCCGTCGAGGTCGACCGTGGCGAGATCGACATCGTCGACGACGACCCGCCCGCTGGTCGGGGTGACGAAGCCGAGCAGCAGGCCGAGCAGAGTGCTTTTGCCAGCGCCGCTGGGCCCGATGATGGCGATTCGCTCGCCCGGCCGGATGGTCAGCGATACGTCCCGGAGCGCGGCGCCCCGCTCGTATTCGACGGTGACCGACTCGAACCGGATCTCCCCCGCCCCGGATGTGAGGAGAGGGCTCTTCCTATCGTTTTCTGCCTTGGAAGGGGCCCTTCCCAACACGGAGAACACGTCGTCCAGTGCCGTCAGCCCCTCCATGCTGGCGTGGAACCGGCTGCCGGCGGCGCGCAGCGGAAGGTAGGCCTCGGGGGTGAGCAGCAACACCAGTAGGGCGGTCTGTAGGGCCAGCCCGCCGCCGAGTAGGCGTAGACCGACCGGCACCGCGACCAGCGCCACCGACAGGGTGGCGACCAGTTCGAGCACCAGCCCGGAGAGGAACGCGATACGCAGGGTCTTCATGGTCGCGGCCCGGTGGCCGTCGGCCATCCGGCGGACCACCTCGACCTGGGACCGGGCCCGGCCGAACGCGCGCAGGGTGGGCAGCCCAGCGACCATGTCCAGGAAGTGCCCGCCGAGCATGGAGAGGCGTCGCCACTGTCGCTCGGTGGCGGCCTGGGCCTGCCAGCCGAGCAGTGCCCCGAAGATCGGGATCAGTGGCAGGGTCAGCACGACGATGAGAGCGGAGCTCCAGTCGGCGAAGACCAGCCGGGCGAGCACGGCCGCCGGCACGGTGACGCTGAGCACGAGTTGGGGCAGGTAGCCGGTGAAGTACGCGTCGAGCGCGTCCAGACCACGTCCGGCCAGGGTGGCCAGTCGCCCGGCCTGCTGCCCGGCGAGCCAACCCGGCCCGCGCTGACCGACGGCGTCGAGTAGGTCGGTGCGGAGTGCTGCCTTGACTGTCGCCGCCATCCGCCCGGCCACGGTGCCCTGCGCCCAGACCAGGAGGGCCCGACCGGCGACGGTGGCGACGAACGCGGTGAGCGCGACCCGGTCCAGCCGCCCGTCGGCGGCGGCGGTCAACACCACGGCCAAACTGGTGGCCTGGGCGATGACCAGCGCGGCGGCCAGGATCCCGAGGAGCGCGAGCACAGCGAGATGGCGCCGGGTCGCGGGGACCCGGCGCAGCAGACGTGGGTCGAAGGGGCGGCGGTTCACCAGTACACCGGTGTCCTGCCGTCGATCCGCCCGCGGAACACCCACCAGCACATCAGTTGAAAGCCTAGTAGGGCCGGAAGCAGCGGTAACAGCAGCCAGGTCAGTAGCCGTAGGGTCGGCTCGCTGGCGGCGGCAGCGGTCACCGGGAGGCTCGCCGCCGGATCGATGGTCGAGACCAGCGCGTAGGGCCAGAGGGCCGCGCCGACCAGCAGCACCGGGGCGGCCAGGGCCACCGTGGTGGCCGTGAAGGCGATGCCGGGCCGCCGTCGGGCGAGCGCGCTGTGGGCGACCAGCAGCGCCCCGATCAGCAGCGCCGGCAGGAGTACGGCGACCGCCGGCTCTTGCACGGTGTGCCGTACCCGGTCGGAGAGCAGGCCGGCGACGGTGGCCAGGGCGAGCGTGGCGAGTGCGACCGGCACCAGTTTGCGGCCCAGTTGGGCGTATCGCTGTGCCGGCCTGTCGGGTAGCCGCAGTGCGAGGAAGACCGCCCCGTGTACGGCTACCAGCGCGATCAGGGCCAGGCCGCAGGCGGCGACGAACGGGGTGATGATGTGCGTCACCCCCTCGACGTGACCGTCCGCGTGCAGCGGCACTCCCTGGAGGAGCCCGGCGAGGACGGCTCCCCAGCCGAGCGCGGTCAGGGCGCAGCCGATTACTGCGATGCGGTCCCAGACCGTACGGCCCCGGTTGCCGACCGGCCGGCTGCGTAGCTGTACGGCGGCAGTGACCAGGATCACTCCGGTGACGGCTGTCACCACGGCGGGATAGAGCCCGGTGAGGAGTTCCCCCTCCAGCATCGGAAAGGCCCCGAAGAGGATGCCGACGGCGGCGACGAGCCAGACCTCGTTGCCGAGGAAGAACGGGCCGACGGCGGTGAGGATGGCCCGGCGCTGGTTCGGGTGTTTGGCGCCGGCGAGCAGTAGGCCGACGCCGTAGTCGTAGCCGCCGAGGACGAGGTAGATGGCGAAGAAGAGGCCGAGCAGGATGTACCAGGCGAGTTCCATGGTCGTCTCGTCTCCTTATCTGGCGAGGACGGGTTGGACCGCGGGTTGGCCGATCGGGGCCTCGGGGTGATCGTCCAGATCGCCGGGCGGTCGACCCAGGGCGAGGTCGTGGGCACCTCGGCGGGCGTTCCGGGCCATCAGCACCCAGTTGGTGACGGCCAGGGTGCCGAGCAGCAGGGTGAAGCCGATGAACGAGGTGAGCAGCACGCCACCGCTGACCGGGCTGACCGCGTCTTCGACCTTGAGTAGCCCGTACGCGGCCCAGGGTTGGCGGCCGACCTCCCGGGCCAGCCAGCCGAGGATCGCCGCGACGAACGGCAGCGGTACGGCCAGCAGCATCAGGTAGAGCGGGAACCGCAACCGGATGATCCAGTCCCGGTAGAGCAGGGGCAGGAGCAGGACGCCCCAGGCGAGGGCGAAGCCGATGAGGATCATGAAGCCGAGCCCCACGTTGGCCAGGACCGGCGGGGTGTAGTCGCCGGGACCGAACCGGGCGACCCAGTCGGCGACGATGGCGTCCTTGGCGGCGCTGTTGCCGTACTTGGTGGGCTGCACCGGGCTGATCGCGGGGAACTGGGCGAAGCCGAAGCCCAGCACGAAGACGCTGGCGGTCGTTGCGGTGACCAGGCCGATCCGCAGTGAACGGCGGAACAGGGCGTAGTCGGGGGTGCGCCGGATCAGGTGCCAGGAACTTACCCCGGCCATCAGCATTCCGCCGGTCAGCAGCGCGGCGGAGACGACGTGACCGAGGGCCATGCCGAGGGTGGGGTTGGTGAGCAGGGCGGAGAAGTCGGTCAGGTGGGCGATGCCGTCGCGTACTTCGTAGCCGACCGGGTTCTGGAGGAAGGAGTTGGCGACCATGATCCAGAACGCCGAGGCGTACGCGGTGAGGGCCACGCCCCATAGCAGCGCCAGGTGTACGCCCCGCCGCAGCCGGTGCCAGCCGAAGATCCACATGCCGAGGAAGGTGGATTCCAGGAAGAACGCCACCAGGGTCTCCATGGCCAGTGGTGCTCCGAAGACGTTGCCGACGTAGCGGGACAGGCCGCTCCAGTTCAGTCCGAACTGGAACTCCATCACGATCCCGGTGGCGATGCCGAGCACGTAGTTGATCACGTAGAGGGTGCCCCAGAAGCGGGTGAGTCGCTCGTACTCGGGGTTGCGGGTGATGAACCAGGCGGTCTGTAGGTAGACCAGCAGCGCGACGAGTCCGAGCGTGACGATCACGAACAGGAAGTGGATCGAGGTCGTCGTGGCGAACTGGAGGCGGGCGAGAAGGAGCGGATCCATGGCCCCCCTTAAGCAGTAGGCGTCCTTTTCGTAGCGACCCTACATGTAGTTTTCCTACTTATTTCTACTACAGAGCGTAGTAATTGAAGTCGCGAGCCGGGACCATGGCATGGCAAGGGGATCAGCTCAGTTCAGGAAGAGCGAGATGGGCAGAGTGAGGGTCGCGATGGCCGCCGCGAGCGCCATCGCGCCGCGTACCCGGGGTGGCCGGCGGGTGACGAGCAGCCGGTGGACCCGGGCATCGATGTCACGGTCGGCGATGCCGAGCGTGCCGGAAGGGGCGATCCGCGACCCGGCGGTGTCGAGGGTGCCGGCGGGGCTGATCCGTGCCTTGGCAATGCCGAGTGTGCCCGCCGGAGTGATTCGCGACCCGGCGGTGGCGAACCGCAGCAGGGCGGCGGCCAGCGGGCCGTCGGCATGCAGGCGGCGGGCCTTGTCGTCGGCGCGCATCTCGACCAGCAGGGCGACCATGTCGTGGGCCCGGTGCACCCACCGCGCCCACGGCAGGGCGCTGCACAGCGCCGTGAACGGGAGCAGCACCAGATCGTGTCGCTCGTCGGCGTGGGCCCGCTCGTGACTGAGTACCGCCGCGAGTTGGGCCCGGTCGAGCAGGCTCAGGGTGCCGGCGCTGACCACCACGCGGGGCCGTACCCCGGGCAGGCAGTAGGCGGCGGCGCTCGGATGATCGAGCACCAGCGCGCCGGGGGCCGCCGGGTCGTCCCGGGCGACCAGGGTGAGCAGGTCGCGGTGGCGGCGCTGGGCGCGCAGCGCGGTGAAGAGGCTGCGGGCCGTCGTGCCGAGCAGCACCGTGGCCACCCCGAAGCCGACCCCGACCAGACTGAGCTGTAGGACGCCCAGCCCCGGGGGCAGTTCGCCGCCGAAGAGGTCGCGGCCGAGGCGGACCAGGGCGCTGCCGGTGGGCAGGTCGTAGGCGATCAGACCGAGCGACAGTGGTACGCCGATCGCGCAGAGCCCGAGTGCGAGCCCGAGCGCCTGCCAGGACACGATGGCGACGCGAGGGCTGCGCCAGCTCCAGGTGGAGCGGGTCAGTATCTGGACGAGGAGGTAGCACGCCAGGGCGGCGCCGGCGAAGTGTGCGGCGTACACCATGGTCGCATCAGCCCTGCCGGTCCGCTGCCTCGTCGGCGAGGGCCGCGCGGAGCACCTCGGCCTCGTTGCCGGTGACCGAGCGGGCGAAGCGCACCAGCGCGGCGTCCCGGCTGCCGGCCAGGTCGAGCGCGTCGAGCATCAGCTTGGCGATGTGTGCCTCGCGGGTGGCGGCCGGTCGGTAGCTCCAGGCCCGGCCGTCGCGCTCGCGTTCGACCATGCCCTTGCCGGCCAGCCGGTCCAGCACGGTCATCACAGTGGTGTAGGCCAGCTCGCGGCCCGACAGCGCGTCGGCCACCTCGCGTACCGTGACGCCCGTTGTCGTGCCGGCGGTCCGGTCCCAGAGGACGTCCATCACCGCACGTTCGAGGTCACCCAGTCGCGTCACACCGCCAAGCCTACCGCTTGTAGTAGTCCTCCCCTCGGTCGCCGTTCACCCGCACGACATCCGGTTCCCGCCACTCGCGGTGATCGGACACCGTTGCGGGCGACCGAGGTGGCCGGCAGCGGCGACGGTACGTCGCACACCGCCGGCCAACCCGGTGGATTCATCGAGCGGGACGCCACCAGGGCGTGGTGCCGCTCAGATCGCGCTGGACGTTGGTGACGCAGTGGATGTCGCCGCCGGCCGTACCGACGTAGTGCGAGTAGTCCCAGTCCTCGATCCAGTGGACGCGTACGCCGGCCCGGCCCAACGCCTCCTCGGTGGCCCGCTGGAACACGTCGTACCCGCCCTGCCGCGGCCCGTGCTGGGCCGGAGCCAGGTATCCGCCGGTGCCCGTGCTGATGCCGTTGGCGGCGTCCGGCAGGTACGTGACGGTCAGGTCCTTGCGCGGGTAGTCGTCGGGAAGATCGATCTTGGCGAACAGCGCCGGAACGCGGATGATGTCCTGTTCGGTGATGCCGGCCTGCTCGCGCAACTGCCGCAGCGCCCGGTTGACACCCGCCGCCGCGATGCGGGTGCCGTTCACCAGCTCCGGCTTGGCCAGGGCCTGGGCGACCGTGAGGTGGGGGAACTGCGTGTTGGCCGGGGCGATGCCCCCCACCAGCAGTTGCCCGCCGCCACCGCTGCCGGCGACCTTCTTCAGCAGGTCCATGCCCAAGTGCGGATCCGCGATGACCATGGACCAGCCCTTGCCTCCGCGCCTGGGCACGAAGTGGAGGAACTCGTCGAGGTGGCCAACGCCGAGCCAGCTCGTGTCGACGGCGATCGGGTCCTGGTAGCCCTGAGCCTCCAGCATCCGGATGAACGTCGCGTCAGGCGCGAACTTGCCCTCGCCGCCGTACACGATCCGCCCGGTGCGGTACTTGCCGTACGGCGGGATCGTCCCGAAGTTGCCGCTCGAACTGGCCGATCCGTAGTACAGGTTGTCGTCGGGGCGGTCGACCGCCGTGGCGTCGAACTGCTGAAGACCCGCGACACCCGGTCCGCGCATCATGGTGAACACCGGTCGGGACGCGTCTCGTAGCGGGCGGTCGCGGGCCGGGAAGTCGGGGGTCACGGCCGGGGACCTGAGGTTGACCACGATGTGGTGCTCCCTGCCGTCCGGCCCCGGCATGGACGCGTAGCCGGCCTTGAACATGTCGCCCATCCACTGGTCGCCTCCGGCCGGAGACTCGATGAACGGTTCGCGCAGCCCTTCGGCGTCCAGGGCGCGTCGCAGGTCGCGCCGGTACGCCTCCTGACCCTTGACGGGCTTGTCTGGCGCGGTTCCGTCCTCAAGCGTCACGGGTGCCTTGGGGTTCGCCACGACCGCGCGGTGCAGGGGCAGCAGGTCGTGTTGGAAGAGAACCGGTGCCACCCGCAGCCGGACGGTGTCGGTCCGGGTCCGGCCGCGGTCGGTGACCGTCAGCGTGAGGTCGCTGAAACCGGACCAGACGTCCGGGTCGCGGACGACGTCGCGCGCCTCGACGGCGAGCCGCACCCCGCGGCGCAGCTCGTCCGGGCGGATCCCACTGTCCGCGTCGAGTGCCGTGAGGCGTCCACCGCGCTGGATGAAGATCCGCACCTGGTCCCGCGACGGGCCGTCGGGCCGCAGCGTGGCTCGCGCGGAACCGGACACGCCCACCATCGCCGGAATCTCCAGCGGTGCCAGATCGGCTTCGTCGGCCGCGCCGTTCACCACCGCGTCCGTGGCGTCGTTGCACGCCGCCAACGCCGCATCGGTGAGCCGCTCGCCGTTCTTGCCGGTGGTAGGGCAGCGAGCGGCGTCGTCGTCCAGGTTCGGCAGCATGATCGCCCCACGGTTGACCGTCCACGCCCCGCGCCGGGCGTCGTCGGCGGGTGAGAGCCGGCCATCACGATCGGTGTCGGCACGCAGCAGCGCCCGGGAAGACGCTGCCGATGGTGTGCCCACCCAGGCGCCCTCGACTGCGAGACCACCCGCCGCGAAACAAGCCACCGTGGCCGTGGCCAGCCCGGCTCGTACGATTCGTCTGTGTTCGGTCATGGGGACAAGCTTCGGCGCGGCGACCCTGTCCGGGCATCTGCCGTCCCGCAGATCTTCCCGGCGGGTGGCTCTGCCGAACGGCAGAGCCACCCGCGCATCCTCGTGGCCGGGGCGGTGATCGCCGTGCTCGCGCTGGCCGCCGTCGCCGGCATGCCGGGAGTGGGACCGGTGGTCACCGGTTCGGCCTGGCTGACCGGTGCCGCCCTGGTCCTGCTGCTCGCCTTTCCGGCTGCTCGGCCGGGCGCGGTCGTGGGCGTGGCGGCGGCCGGCTCGCTGGTGGCGACCCTGGTCTACCGGGGGCCGGCCGACAACCGGACCGCCGGCTGGTGGCTGGTGGAGACCGTAGCCGCGACGGTGCTCCTCCACCTGGTGGTACGGCGGGCGGGGACCCGGCCCGCCGCGATCGCGGGCGTGATGACGGCCGTTGCGGTGACCGCGCTTCCGCTGCGGCTGACCCTGCACGTCGTCCCGTCCGCCAGCGCATGGGGCGCGCTGGTCGGCTGCCTGCTCTGCGGATTCGGTGCGACGGCCGCCGTCGGTACCGGGCTTTACCTGCGGTTCCTGGACGCGCGGCGGTCCCGGTCGGTGGCCGAGGCGCGCCGCGCACAGCGTCTCGACCTGGCGCGCGACCTGCACGACTTCGTTGCGCACGAAGTCAGCGCGATGATCGTCCAGGCGCAGGCCGCCCAGATCGGCGGTGACGCCGAGGCGGCACTCAGGCGGATCGAGGCGGCCGGGATGCGCGCGATGGCCTCGCTGGACCGCACCGTCCACATGCTCCACGACGACGGTCCCCGGGACGGGCCGTACTGCCTGGACGAACTGCCCGCACTGGTGGACCGCTTCCGCGAGTCGGGCGCGGCCCGGGTTCGGCTGACGATGGAGGCGGGTACTCCGCCTCCCGAGGTCTCGGCGACGGCGTATCGGCTGGTCGTCGAGGCCCTGACGAACGTCCGACGGCACGCCCCGGACGCGACCACCGTCGACATCGCTGTTACCGCGACCGGTCCCGACCTGCGCGTCACCGTCACGGACGACGGCCGTACGGGTCGGACGAGCCTGCTGCGCGAACGGCACCGTGGCGGCCTCGGGTTGCCCGGGATCGCCGAGCGCGTCGAAGCTCTCGGCGGCCTCTTCGGCGCCAGCCCCACAGGTGACCGCGGCTGGCGGGTCACCGCCAAGATCCCGCTACGATCGTCGTCATGACCACCCGGATCGTCATCGCCGACGACCAGGACGACATCCGTGGCGGTTACCGCATCATCCTGGATGCCCAGCCCGACATGCAGGTGCTCGGGGAGGCGGCCGACGGCGTCACAGCCGTCGAACTGGCTCGGCGGCTACGTCCCGACGTCGTCCTCGTGGACATCCGGATGCCTCGCATGAACGGCCTGGAGGTCACCCGGCTGCTGGCCGGCCCCGACGTGCCCGACCCGCTCCGGGTGATCGTCGTCACCACGTTCGATCTCGACGAGTACGTGCACACCGCCCTGCACAACGGCGCCTGTGGCTTCCTGCTGAAGCGCGCCGGTCCCGCGCTCCTGGTGGAGGGCGTCCGCGCGGCTGCGGCGGGCGACGCGCTCATCAGCCCGTCGATCACCACTCGGCTGCTGCGCCACTTCGCCGCGCCCCGTCCGCGCGCCGACGACGGGCGTCTCACCGGTCGCGAGGCCGAGGTCGCGACCCTCGTCGCGAGGGGTCGTACCAACGCGGAGATCGCCGCCGAGTTGTCCATCACGCCGGGCACCGCCAAGACCCACGTCGCGAGCATCCAGCACAAGCTGGGGGTCCGCAACCGGGTCGAGATCGCCGCGTGGGCCTGGCAGAGCGGCCAGGCCCGTCCCTGAGCCTCGTGGGCCTGGCAGACCGGCCGGGCCAGGCCAGTCCCTGAGACTCGACCAGCCGCCATCCCGGGCCGTCCGGCTGGCTCGGGCGGGACCCGCGTCAAGCCCAGATCGGGACACCGGATCCGCGTCAGGTCTTCCGACATCGGCCGACACCCGGTCGGAGGTGAGCATCACCGACCGGGCGTCGCTGGCCTGTCACAGGTTCGACCCGCAAACGCCTTGTGGTCGCGGATCAGACGCCCTTGGGGTGCCAGACGGTCTTGGTCTCCAGGAACGCGGTGATCCGGGTCAGGCCGGGATCGGCGGTCCAGTCGACCGGTGTCGCGGCCGGGCGGAGGACCCGCTTGAGGTTGCCGGCGGCGGCCTGCTCCAGCTCCACGGCCAGGGTCGGGTCGGTCACCCCGGTCAGGTCGATGGCGTTCACGTCCAGGTGGCTGGCCAGCGTGGGCGCCGTCTCGGTGATCCGGCCGGTGAGGATGTTGACCACCCCGCCCGGCAGGTCCGAGGTGGCCAGCACCTCGGCCAGGGTGATCGCGGCCAGGGGCGCGTCCTCGGCGGCGAGCACCACCACCGTGTTGCCGGTGACGATCGCCGGGGCGATCACGCTGACCAGGCCGAGCAGCGCCGAGTCGGCCGGGGCGACGACACCGACCACGCCGGTCGGTTCCGGGGCCGACAGGTTGAAGTACGGGCCGGCGACCGGGTTCGCGCCGCCGTACACCTGGGCGATCTTGTCGGCCCAGCCGGCGTACCAGACCCAGCGGTCGATCGCCTCGTCCACCTCGGCGACGGTCAGGCCGAGCCCGACGAACTGGTCCCGCCGGCCCTCCAGCATCTCGGCGATCCGGTAGAGGATCTGCCCCCGGTTGTACGCCGTCGCGCCGGACCAGCCCTTGACCGCCGCGCGGGCGGCCAGCACCGCGTCCCGGGCGTCCTTACGCGAGGCCAGCGCCACGTTGGTCTCCTGCACGAGATACGACCGCCCTGACTCGCTGCGCGGGAACTTCCCGCCGATGAAGAGCTTGTACGTCTTCCGTACCGCCAGCCGTTCAGACATCGAGGTACGCCTCCAGCCCGTGCCGACCGCCCTCACGGCCGTAGCCCGACTCCTTGAAACCACCGAACGGCGAGGTCGGGTCGAACTTGTTGAACGTGTTCGCCCACACCACCCCGGCCCGCAGCCGGTCGGCCATCCACAGGATCCGGGAACCCTTCTCGGTCCAGATCCCGGCCGACAGGCCGTACGGCGTGTTGTTGGCCTTTTCGACGGCCTCGGCCGGGGTGCGGAAGGTCAGCACGGACAGCACCGGCCCGAAGATCTCCTCGCGGGCGATCCGGTGCGCCTGGGTGACCCCGGTGAAGATCGTCGGGGCGAACCAGAAGCCCTGCTCGGGCAGGTCGCACGGGGGCGACCAGCGCTCGGCACCCTCGGCCGACCCGATCTCGGACAGGGTACGGATCCGGTCCAGCTGCGCGGCCGAGTTGATCGCGCCGATGTCGGTGTTCTTGTCCAGCGGGTCGCCGACCCGCAGCCGGGCCATCCGCCGCTTGAGCGACTCCAGCACCGGCTCGTAGACCGACTCCTGCACCAGCAGTCGGGAGCCGGCGCAGCAGACGTGCCCCTGGTTGAAGAAGATCCCGTTGACGATGCCCTCGACCGCCTGGTCGATCGGCGCGTCGTCGAAGACGATGTTGGCGGCCTTGCCGCCCAACTCCAGGGTGAGCTTTTTGCGGGTGCCGGCCACGGATCGGGCGATGGCCCGACCGACCTCGGTGGAGCCGGTGAAGGCGACCTTGTCGATCCCGTCGTGCGAGACCAGGGCCTGCCCGGTCGCGCCCGCACCCGTGACGATGTTGACCACGCCGGGCGGCAGGTCGGCCTGCTGGCAGATCTCGGCGAAGAGCAGGGCGGTCAGCGGGGTGGTCTCGGCCGGCTTGAGCACCACCGTGTTGCCGGCGGCCAGCGCCGGGGCGATCTTCCAGGCCAGCATCAGCAGCGGGAAGTTCCACGGGATTACCTGCCCGGCGACCCCCAGTGGCTTCGGGTCGGAGCCGCTGCGTCCACTGGTCGGCGTCCCGCCGCTGCGTCCACTGGTCGGCGTCCCGCCGAACCCGGCGTGCGGCAGCTTGTCCGCCCAGCCGGCGTAGTAGAAGAAGTGGGCCGCGACCAGCGGAATGTCCACGTCCCGCGACTCGCGGATCGGCTTGCCGTTGTCCAGCGACTCCAGCACCGCCAGCTCCCGGCCGCGCTCCTGGATGATCCGGGCGATCCGGTAGAGGTACTTGGCTCGGTCCCGGCCCGGCATCGGACCCCAGACCTGCTCGTACGCCCGGCGGGCGGCGCGTACCGCCCGGTCGACGTCCTGCGGCCCGGCCTCGGCGACCTCGGCCAGCACCTCCTCGGACGCCGGGTTGACGGATTTGATCACTCCGCCGTCGCTGGACTCGACGAACTCACCGTCGACGAAGAGTCCGTACGACGGTTTGAGGTCGACCACCGATCGGGACTCGGGTGCGGGCGCGTACTCGAACGCGCCAGGGGTGTTCTCGGGCATCGTCAGCTCAGTCCAGGGTGAAGTAGTCGGGGCCGGGGTAGCTGCCGCTGGTCAGCTTGGTGCGCTGCATCAGCAGGTCGTTGAGGAGGGTGGAGGCGCCGAACCGGAACCAGTCCGGGTGCAACCAGTCCGCCCCGACCGTCTCGTTGACCATGACCAGGTATTTGATCGCGTCCTTGGTGGTCCGGATCCCGCCGGCCGGCTTCACCCCGACCTGGCGACCGGTGGCGGCCCGGAAGTCGCGTACCGCCTCCAGCATCACCAGCGTGACCGGCAGGGTGGCGGCCACGGGCACCTTGCCGGTCGAGGTCTTGATGAAGTCGCCGCCGGCCATCATCGCCAGCCAGGAGGCCCGTCGGACGTTGTCGTAGGTGGCCAGCTCGCCGGTCTCCAGGATGACCTTGAGGTGGGCGTCACCGCAAGCCGCCTTGACCGCGACGATCTCGTCGTAGACCTCGCGGTAGCGGCCGGAGAGGAAGGCGCCCCGGTTGATCACCATGTCGATCTCGTCCGCGCCGGCGGCGACGGCCGCCTCGGTGTCGGCGAGCTTCACGGCCAGCGGTGCCTGCCCGGACGGGAAGGCGGTCGCCACGCTGGCCAGATGAACGCCAGATCCACGTAGCGCCTCGGCGGCGACCGGGACCATGGCCGGGTAGACGCAGACCGCGGCCACCGCCGGGCAGGTCGGGTCGGCCGGGTCGGGTCGCCGCGCCTTCGCGCTCAGCGCCCGTACCTTGCCGGGGGTGTCCGCGCCTTCCAGCGTGGTCAGGTCGACCATCCGGATCGCCAGGTCGATCGCCCACGCCTTGGCGGTGGTCTTGATCGATCGGGTGCCGAGCATGGCCGCCCGCTGCTCCGCCCCGACCTGGTCCACACCGGGTAGGCCGTGCAGGAAGGCACGCAGCGTTGCCTCGGAACGCCCCAGGTCGGACAGGTCGGCCCGGTCCGACGTCGTTGTCGCCGTCATGACAGGGAGTTTACGCACCCCGACGCGACGTGATCTTGGTCACCGACGTAGGTTGGACGTTCGTGGACGTACTCGTGGTTGACCATCCCCTTGCCCAGTCGCGACTGACCGCGATGCGCGATGCCCGTACCGACTCGGCATCGTTCCGCGCCGCACTGCACGAACTCACCACCATGCTGGTGTACGAGGCGGCACGCGCCTTCCCGGCCGAGCGCTACCCGGTGCAGACCCCGGTGTCGCTGACCGACGGCACCCGGCTGGCCAACCCGCCACTGCTGGTGCCGGTGTTGCGGGCCGGCCTCGGCATGGCCGACTCGGCGCTCGCCCTGCTGCCCGAGTCGTCCATGGGGTTCGTCGGGCTGGCCCGTGACGAGGCGACGTACGAGCCGCGCGCATACATGGAGTCGCTGCCACGTGACCTCAGCGGTCGCCCGGTGCTGGTGCTCGACCCGATGCTGGCCACCGGTGGCTCGCTGGAGCACTGCTGCCGGATTCTGGCCGACCGGGGCTGCACGGACATCACCGTGGTCTGCGCGTTGGCCGCGCCGGCCGGGGTCGAGCGACTGGAGCGCTCGGGACTGCCGCTGCGTCTGGTGACCGCCTCGATCGACGAGGGGCTCAACGAGCACAAGTTCATCGTGCCGGGGCTCGGCGACGCCGGTGACCGCCAGTTCGGCGGCATGCCCCGATTCTGATAGGCACCTTTTGACCGGCAGCCTGCCTCAGTTCTGACATGCGGCATGCCCCGGTGCTGACGGGTAGCCTGCCTCAGTTATGGCCGGGCGGCCTGCCCGGTTCTCTGGCCCGGAGCCTCACAACTCGGTGTAGCTCCAGGTCAGGGCTTTTCCGTTGGCGTACGGCTGGACGCCGTGGAAGACCCGGGGGCGGTCGGCGAAGACCAGCGGCAGGAAGTGCCGGTCGCTCTCCCACATCGGCACTGCCCCGGCGAGGATGTCGGACAGCTCGGTCCAGACCAGGGTGCCTTCTGGACAGTTGTCCTGTGGCTGGCCGGACCACTCCGGTATCCGGAACAGGAAACCGAACCAGTTCTCGCCGCCCCGGCCGAACCCCGGCCAGGAGATCGTGCCGGCGAGTTCCAGGCGTAGGCAGTCCAGCCCGGACTCCTCCCGGATCTCCCGGCGCATGCCGGCCACCACGTCCTCGCCCGGGTCCAGCTTTCCGCCCAGCCCGTTGTAGTAGCCGAAGTGCAGGTCGTCGGGGCGCTTGTCCCGGCGCAGCATCAGCACTCGGCGCCGGTCCGGGGAGAGGACGTAACCCAGCGTCGCGATGATCGCCTGCATCCGGACCACCTTACGGCCCGGATACATGCGCGACTGGCGCGCAACGGATACCGTCTCGGGCCATGACTGGTGTTGCGCTCGCCGAAGAGCTGCTGCTGCTCGCCTACGACGACGAGTCCGGTAAGGCGACCGGATCCCGGATCGGACTCGACCTCGCCATGGCCGCCGCGGTCCTGGTCGAGTTGGCGCTCGCCGGCCGGATCGCGTACTCCGACGGGTCGATCGTGGTGGTCGACCCGGCACCGACCGGCCAGCCGGTTCCCGACGAGGTACTCGCCCGGCTGGCCACCGAGCCGTTGAACACCCCGACCGCCTGGGTACAGCGACTGCGGCACGGCTTGCGCGACCGGCTCCTCGCCGACCTGTGTCAGCGGGGAGTCGTGCGGGACGTGGGCGAGACGGCGCTCGGGTCCATCCCGGTGCACCGTTACCCGGCGGCCGACGCGTCGGTGGAGGCCGACATCCGGCGTCGGCTGACGGACGCGCTCACCGCCGACCGGATCCCGGACGAGCGTACGGCCGCACTGGCCACGCTGGTCGCCGCAGCCCGGATGGAACCGAGCCTGGGCGTGACCGGCCCGACCGCCGTCGACGCGCATCGGCGGCTGGACGAGATCGCCGGTGGCGCGGGCTTCGCCGGTAGCGTCAGCATGGAGGAGTCGACGGTCCGTCCGTCGGTGGCGTTGGTGATCGCCGCGCTGACCCGGGCCGTCGATGCGGCCCTGGGCGCTCGGGCCTGAGCCACCCGCCGGTCCCGGCCGGCTGAGGTCGGTGCGACCTCAGCCGGCAGCGCCCCGACTACCGGTCTCAGGCGATGCCGAGCGCCCCGGCGATCTCGGCCCGTAGGTCGCGCACCCGGTCCGCCGCGCGGCCCCGTGCCGCAGCCAGGCCACCGTCGGCCACCGGCTGGACCACCTCGAGGTACGCCTTCAGCTTCGGCTCGGTGCCGGACGGCCGGATCACCACCCGGGCCGATCCGGTACGCAGGATCACCACGTCCGAGGCGGGCAGTAGGTCCTCGACCGAGGTGACCGGCTCACCGAGCAGGCTGGTCGGGGTCGTGGCCCGGATCCGGGTCATCGCGGTGGCGATCTCGCGCAGGTCGTCGACGCGTACGGAGAGCTGGTCGGTGTGGTAGACGCCGAACTCGGCGGCCAACTCGTCGAGCCGATCGGTGAGACTGCGCCCCTGGGCCTTCAGCCCGGCGGCCAGCTCGGCGACGGTGAGCGCGGCGGTGATGCCGTCCTTGTCCCGGACGTGCTCCGGCGCGACACAGTAGCCGAGCGCCTCCTCGTAGCCGAAGACCAGCGGGGCGTCGTCGGCGGCGGCCCGTACGATCCACTTGAATCCGGTCAGCGTCTCGTCGTACGCCCGGCCTCGGGCCACGCACATCGCGCGCAGCAGCGACGACGAGACGATGGTGGTGGCGTACAGCCCGGGTACGCCCCGACGCATCAGGTGGTCGGCCAGCAGCACGCCGACCTCGTCCCCGCGCAACATCCGCCAACGCTGACCATCGTCCGGTACGGCGACCGCGCACCGGTCCGCGTCCGGGTCGTTGGCGATGGCGATGTCCGCCCCGATGGTCCGGGCCAGTTCGACGAGCAGATCGGTCGCGCCCGGCTCCTCGGGGTTGGGGAAGGCGACGGTGGGAAAGTCCGGGTCGGGCGTGGCCTGCTCGGCCACCACCCCCGGTACGGCGAAGCCCGCCCGGCTGAACGCGGCGGTGAGCACCGAGGCACCCACGCCGTGCATCGGGGTGTAGGCCACCACCAGGTCCCGGGGGCCGTCCGGATCGATCACCTCGGCGGCGGCACCCACGTAGGCGGCCACGACGTCGTTGCCGAGCACCTGCCCGGGGGCTCCGAGAGGCACCTTCGACGGCGGACCGACCGCCCGGATCGCGGCCTCGATCTCGACGTCGGCCGGGGGCACGATCTGCGCACCCGCCCCGCTCGGGCCACCGAGTTCGGCCCCCAGGTAGACCTTGTAGCCGTTGTCCTGCGGCGGGTTGTGACTGGCGGTGACCATCACCCCGGCGGCACCGCCCAGGGCCCGGACGGCGTACGCGAGCACCGGGGTGGGCAGCGGCCGGGGGAGCAGCAGGGCGGGCCGGCCGGCCCCGGTGGCGATCTGGGCGGTCCGCTCGGCGAACGTCTGCGAGCCGTGCCGGGCGTCGTACCCGATGATCAGTGGGCCGGTCGCCCCACGGGCGGCGAGCCAACCGACGAGTCCCGCCGCCGCCTGGGTCACGACGGCGAGGTTCATGCCGTTGGGGCCGGCCCGCAGCGGGCCGCGCAGCCCGGCCGTGCCGAAGGTCAGTGGGCCGGCGAACCGGTCGGCCAGTTCGGTCGCGCTGGCCGGTAGCCGGTCGAGGACCTGTCGCAGTTCGTCCTGTGTTGCCGGGTCCGGGTCGTCGGCCAGCCACGCCTCGGCCAGGTCACGCAGTTCGTCGATCGTCGTCATCTCCGCCGCCATGCCGTCGTTGATAGCACGGCGACGGTTCCGCTGCCCGTCGTCCCCCGGCCGCAGTGGCCCGGGGTACGCCCGCTAGCCGGCCTCGGTGAGCTGGAACGACCGGGCCATCTCGTCGAAGATCGGCTTGCTCTCCTCGAAGCG
Source organism: Micromonospora polyrhachis (assembly GCF_014203835.1). NCBI lineage: Bacteria > Bacillati > Actinomycetota > Actinomycetes > Micromonosporales > Micromonosporaceae > Micromonospora > Micromonospora polyrhachis. The sequence continues at coordinate 4,128,957 of NZ_JACHJW010000001.1, forward strand.
AGGGTCGGACGAGGTCAGGTAGAAGGAGTACGCTTTCCCGCCGCTGATGACCCCCCGCCAGACCCCGTGTCGCATGCTGTCGCCCTCGCCGCACTTGTATTCGAACTCGGCGGCCGGCTTGCCGGCCAACTGCTGGTCGGTGATGTCCGACGGGTCGTACGGCCGGGTGCAGGTCTTGGTGTTCTTTTCGAGGCCGTTCGAGGCGATCTCGGCCCAGCGACGCGGATCGTCGCCTCTGAAGTCCTCGACGATGACGCGTACCCGGCGACCACCGTCCTCCGGGTCGACGTAGTCGACGTACGACGCGCCGCCCGACTTCTTGGTCCACCCCTTCGGGACGTTGACCGAGACACCCTTCTCGGCGTACACCTGGGTCTCCATCGCCCCGGCCTGGCCGGACGGGGGGCCGGCCTGCGGCACCGCCGGCGGGGTCGGCTCATCGCCGCCACTGAACAGCACCAGGCTGAGCACGAGCACGAGTACGACCGCCACGCCCCCGGCGACGCCGAGTTGCACCTTGCGGGGCCACCCCTTGATGGCGGCGACGAGGCCTCCACCGTTGCGGCCGGCCGGGTCGCCGTTGCTGAGCTGCCCCGCGCCCGGATAGCCGCCGGCTTGACCATTGCCGTCGTAGAACCCGCCGGGTTGGCCGGCACCGCCGTAGAACCCGCCGGGCTGACCCTCGCCATAGGTCCCGCCGGGTTGGCCGGCACCGCCGTAGGCACCACCCGCACCGCCGTAGACACCGTTGGGCTGGCCGCCGAACGGCCCACCCAGGGCCGCGCCGGTGGGATGGACCCCGCCGGGAACGCCGCCGACCGGGTAGACGCCACCTGGGCCGGAGCCGGTCGGGATGAACCCGGTCGGCCCCGCCGCACCCGGTCCGGGACTGGTCGGGCCGGGACTGGTCGGGCCGGGACTGGTCGGGCCGGGACTGGTCGGGCCGGGCACGATGGTGCCGGTCAGCACCCGACCGTCGGCCACCAGTCCGGTGGGCTGGTCCCAGCGATGGGTGGTGGCCGAAGAGTCGGCGGTAGGGCCGGGCATCACTCCGGTCGGCTGCTGCCAGGACTCACCGCCGGCCGTGGGTTGGGCAGCCAGCGGGCCGCCGGCCGGACGGTGGGCCGCCGTGGCGTCGTCGGCCGTAACTCCGCTGGTGGCCGTAGCTTCGGCGGTCGGGGCGGGCATCGCCCCGGTGGGCGTACTCAGGGCGACGGCGGCCACCGCCGCGCTCGGCTGGCCACCACCGGTGTCTTCGGCCGGCAGGTCGTCGGAGCCAGCCGCCTTGCGCTTGCGCAGTTCGGCCAGGCGATCGGTGAGTGACTCGCCCGGAGCGAGCATCGCCCGGCCGCCGATCTGTCCGGTCGGCTTCGGCGCGGCGGGAGCCGGAGTCGGAGCCGGAGCCGGAGCCGGTGGCTGCCACTGTGGGCGCTGCACCGGCACCACCGCGTACGGATCGGTCATCTGGTCGGTCGGAGCCTTGCCCAGCGGGCCGCTGAGCAGCTCCCGCAGCATGCTGCGGGCACTGTGCACGTTGATCCGCTGGGCCGGATCCTTCTCCAACAGGCCGAAGAGGACCCGGGTGAGTGGGCCGGAGCGGACCGGCGGGGCGGGTTCGTCCTCGACCACGGCGTGCATGGTCTCGATCGGGTCGCCCTTGTCGAACGGGGGCCGCCCTTCGATGGCCGTGTAGAGCGTCACGCCGAGCGAGAACAGGTCGCTGGGCGGACCGAAGTCCTGGCCCAGGGCACGCTCGGGGGAGATGAAGTGCGGCGAGCCGAGCACCATGCCGGGGGTGGTGAGCTGGACGTCGGTGGGCATCCGGGCCACCCCGAAGTCGGTCAGCACGCAGCGCCCGTCGGCGCAGATCAGTACGTTGGCCGGCTTGACGTCACGGTGCAGGACGCCGATCGCGTGGGCGACCTCGAGCGCGCCGAGTAGCGCGATCCCGATCTTGGCGACGGCGCGGGGTGCGACCGGCCCGTCCTCGATCACCATGTCGGCGAGGCTGCGGGCTTCCAGCAGCTCCATAACGATCCAGGGGCGGCCACTTTCGGTGACAACGTCGTACACCTGGACCACGGCGGGGTGCTGGATCGCGGCGGCGGCGCGGGCCTCGCGCAGGGTGCGTTCGTACATAGAGTCACGGTCGCTGGGGGCGAGCCCGGGTGGGAGTACCACTTCCTTCACCGCGACATCGCGACGGAGCAGGGTGTCGACGGCCTTCCACACCGTCCCCATGCCGCCGTGGCCCACCGCCGTCCGTAGCTCGTAGCGGCCACCGATGATGGCACCGGGGGCTGCGCGTCCGTTGGGGGGACTGACTTGTCCCCCGTTCCACGTAGGGATCTGAGTCACAGGATTAGCCACCGGAAAGAATCGAGGGGCTGGGACAGAACCCCCCTATATTGAGGGTTCCGATGCCAGAAGGGAAAGCCGACCCGGCGCGGCATTCGGTAAGTCAACCGTACGTGCTTACCTACTCACCGTATGTGCTTAATTTGGGCCGCAATGTGCGAAATCCCGCACCCGATCAAGCGGGTCGAGGTCCTACCATCCGGTAATGAGTGAACGGCGGTTAAGTGAATCCGGTTTCCCGATCAAGCCTACCTACGGGCCGGCGGATGCGCCCGACGGGTTGCCGGAGCGGCTCGGCGAGCCAGGCCGATTCCCGTACACCCGTGGCGTCTATCCCACCATGTACACGTCGCGTCCGTGGACCATGCGCCAGTACGCCGGCTTCGGCACCGCCACCGAGTCCAACGCCCGCTACCACCAGCTACTCCGGGCCGGCACCATGGGACTCTCCGTCGCCTTCGACCTGCCCACCCAGATGGGGTACGACTCCGACGACCCGATCGCGCACGGCGAGGTCGGCAAGGTCGGGGTGGCGATCGACTCCATCGAGGACATGCGGCTGCTCTTCGACGGCATCCCACTCGACCAGGTCTCCACCTCGATGACGATCAACGCACCCGGCTCGGTCCTGCTGCTGCTCTACCAGCTGGTGGCAGAGGAGGCCGGGGTGCTCGGCTCGGCGCTCAAGGGCACCATCCAGAACGACATCCTCAAGGAGTACATCGCCCGGGGCACCTACATCTTCCCGCCCAAGCCGTCACTGCGACTGGTGGCGGACACCTTCGGCTACTGCCGTACCGAGGTGCCGAAGTGGAACACCATCTCCATCTCCGGCTACCACATGGCCGAGGCCGGAGCGAGCCCCGTACAGGAGATCGCCTTCACCCTGGCCAACGGGCTGGACTACGTACGCGCCGCGCTCGCCGCCGGGCTGGCCGTGGACGACTTCGCCCCCCGGCTGTCGTTCTTCTTCGTGGCCCGGACCACCCTGCTGGAGGAGGTGGCCAAGTTCCGGGCGGCCCGGCGGATCTGGGCCCGGCTGATGCGCGACGAGTTCGGGGCGAAGGACCCGAAGTCGTGGATGCTGCGCTTCCACACCCAGACGGCGGGCGTGCAGCTCACCGCGCAGCAGCCCGAGGTCAACCTGGTCCGGGTCGCCGTCCAGGGGCTGGGCGCGGTGCTCGGCGGCACCCAGTCGTTGCATACCAACAGCTTCGACGAGGCCATCGCGCTGCCCACCGAGAAGGCCGCGCGGCTGGCTCTGCGTACCCAGCAGGTGCTCGCCTACGAGACCGACCTGACCGCCACCGTGGACCCGTTCGCCGGCTCGTACGTGGTCGAGGCGATGACGGACGAGATCGAGTCGGGTGTGCTGGCACTGATGGACCGGGTCTTCGAGTACGGCTCGTCGGTCGACGCGATCGAGGCCGGCTTCCAGAAGCGGGAGATCGAGACCTCCGCCTACCGGATCGCCCAGGAGATCGACTCGGGGGAGCGGGTGGTGGTCGGGGTGAACCGGTTCACCGTGGACGAGGAGGAACCGTACGAGCCGCTGCGGGTCGATCCGACCATCGAGGCGGCCCAGGCGGAGCGGTTGGCGAAGCTGCGGGCGTCGCGGGACGCCTCCGCCGTCGAGCGGGCGCTGGCCGACCTGCGCGCGGCAGCCTCGGGTACGGAGAACGTGCTCCCCCCGATGAAGGAGGCGCTGCGGGCCCGCGCCACCATCGGCGAGGTCTGCGGGACCCTGCGCCAGGTGTGGGGGACGTACCGCCCGACGGATCGCTTCTAGCCCACCCCGCCCTGGTGTGAGGACGGGCCCCTGCACATCGATTTCTGCCGGTGCAGGGGCCCGTCCTGGCATCTGGGCAAGGTTAGACGGACAGCCTGTCCGGGCATCTACGACGATGGCCCGCACCATGGAAGGCGGAGTGGCGAAGCCGGGAGACGTGACCGAACAAAACCGTCACGCGTTGTAGGAGGTACAGGACGCATGTCGGCGTTCGACGACGATCAACGTCCCGTTTCATCCGTTCCCGAGCGCTGTCACCAGGCCTTTCGTAACGCAGTGCGGTCTGACCGCTACCGTAACGAGGTTGCGCAGCGTCACCGCCGGAGGTCTAGGCTGTCCGAGTCCCATCCCATCCACAGTGATCGAGTATTCGACGTGACGAGTGCGTTGACGCTGCCGCCTGGCGGGCAGCTGGCGTCGTCCTGGCTGGAGACGCCGACCGAATCCCAGACCCTGCCGTGCGAGTTGGACCAGCTACTCGCGTTGCGGGTTCCCGACCTGATCGCCACGCGTCGATTTATCCACGCGCATCCCGAACTGTCCGGTCAGGAGTACGGCACCGCCAAACTGATCGTCCGTGAGCTGACGGATGCCGGACTCAGGCCCCGTCTGCTGCCCAAGGGCAACGGTGTCATCTGTGACATCGACGGTCGGCCGAGTGGCCCCGTCATCGCCCTGCGGGCCGACATCGACGCGCTGCCGCTCCAGGATGCCAAGGACGTTCCCTACCGTTCGACGGTGGACGGCGTCTGCCACGCGTGTGGGCACGACGTACACGCCACCGTCCTGTTGGGAGTCGGGCTCCTGCTGGCTCGGCTCGCCGAACGAGGCGAACTGGACGGCCGGGTTCGGTTGATCTTCCAGCCGGCCGAGGAGATCCTGCCCTGCGGGTCGCTGGAGGTGATCGAGGCCGGTGGGCTGGAGGACGTCGCCCAGATCTTCGCGCTGCACTGCGACCCCAACCTGCCGGTCGGGCAGGTGGGGCTGCGGGTCGGCCCGATCACCGCGGCGGCGGACAACCTCACCGTCAAGCTGACCGGGCCGGGTGGGCACACCGCCCGCCCCCACCTCACCGTCGACCTGGTCGACGCGCTTGGGCGACTGGTCACCGAGGTGCCCACGCTGGTGACCCGGCGAGTGCCGGCCAACAGCGGGCTGCTCCTGGTCTTCGGCCATGCCTCGGCCGGGACGCAGTACAACGTCATCCCGACCGAGGCGATCGCCTCCGGCACGCTGCGGGTGCTCGACCGGGGTACCTGGGAGGCCGCTCCCAAGATCGTGACGCAGATCGTCCGGGATGTGATCGCTCCGACCGGGGCCACCGTGGACATCGAGTACCTGCGGGGTCGCCCGCCGGTGGTCAACGATTCGCGGGCCATCCAGGTCCTCACCGCAGCCACCACCGCCGCGCTCGGTGCGGCCGGGGTCGCGGAGACTCCACAGAGCATGGGGGGCGAGGACTTCTCCTGGTACCTGGAGTATGTCCCCGGGGCGCTGGCCCGGCTCGGCGTGGGACGTACGGCGGCCAACGTGGACCTGCACCGCGCGACCTTCGACGTGGACGAGCGGGCCATCGGGGTCGGCGTCCGGCTGCTCGTGCACACCGTGCTCACCGCCCTGGTCGACTGAGCCACCGGCGTCTGCTCGGCCGAGCACCAGGCCGTGGCCACCGAGCCGGTGGCCACGGCCCGAAGCGGTGACGGGGTCCCGAGCCGATGGCGCCCGGGAGCGGCGGAACGTCGTACTAGGCGAACAGCAGCAGCGGTTCGGCCGGCCCCCGGACACCCAGGAAGCAGGCGGCGGTGACCCGGACACCCCGCTCCACCCGGCGTACGCCATGCACCCGGGCGGCGTCGAACATCAGCAGGTCACCCTGTCCGGGCAGGACGGAGAAGTGTGGTGCACCCAGGGTGGCCCGGTCCAGGCCGTAGTCGGGGCGCTTCTGACTGACGTACTCCGCCTCGTCGGTGAAGAGGCCCCAGAAGTCGATCTCGCCGCCGTTGCCCGGCTCGGGGACCTGGAGATAGACGTTCACGCCGACCCGGCGGATCAACCGGTAGGCGTCGAGCAGGGGGATGTCCCGCTGGTCGATGTGCGGGTTGGCGTGAGCGCCGCCGGGCCAGCGCCGGATGATGCCGGGAAGCATGGTCCGCCCCTGGTGTCGGGCGACCGTCGCCCCGTACGGCCAGAGCTCGTCGGCGTCGAGTCGGAGCAGGTCGGTCGGGGACAGTTGCCCGTCGAAGATCTTGTGCCGGATGAGCGCGGTGGTCTCAGCCGCGGTGGCGAGGTAACGGGCGGCGTTGCTCTCGTTCTCGGCCGCCTCGCCGAGCGAGGTGCCCAGGCTCTGGAAGTCGTCGGTCAGCGTGTAGCCGGCCGCCTCGCACTCGGTGGCGATCCGGGGTAGGGCCTGCTCGCACAGGGCGGTGGGGTAGTAGCCGCGATGCCAGATCAACTCGATCTCCCCGTTGATCAGTTGGGCGAGCGAGCTGGCGGTCAGTTCTTCCTCGTGGCTCAGGGCGATGGTCATGACGGCTCCTGTCGACGAGTTGCGCAACGGGGTGGGCGTCGAGCGCGGGCGTAGCCGGTCAGCCGGTGAGGGTGCCGTGTACGACGGTGACCGCCTGCCCCGCCAGCGTCACCCGGTCGTTCCGTAAGGTGATCCGCAGCGAGCCACCCCGGGGGGACGCCTGCTCGGCGTACAGCTCCGCCTGGCCGAGCCGCGGAGCCCACCAGCTGGCCAGGGTGCAGTGTGCCGAACCGGTCACCGGATCCTCCGGCACCCCGACGTTCGGATAGAAGCACCGGCTCACGATGTCCGGGGAGCCGTCGGCCGCCGCCGTGACGATCACCCCACGGACCGGCACCCGGGCCAGTGCCGCCAGATCGGGCTGGAGGGCGCGGACCTCGTCCGCCGAGGACACCTGGACGAGTACGTCGGAGACGCCCCGCCCGACCGCGACGACGGACGCGTCGCCCACCCCGTCGAGGATGTCCGGGGACGGTTCGACAAGTTCGGCCGGATCGGCGGGGAAGTCCATCTCGATCCACCCGCCATCCCGGATCGAGCAGGTCAACCGGCCACTGCGGGTCTGGAACACGGAGTCGACGCCCAGCGCGTGCGCGGTCGCCAGCGTGGCGTGTCCGCACAGGTCCACCTCGGCGACCGGGGTGAACCACCGCAATGGACGTACGCCCTCGCCGTCGGCGGGTCCGACGAAGGCGGTCTCCGAGTGTCGCAGCTCCGCCGCCACCGACTGCATCCACGCGTCGTCACGGGGAGAGTCGAGCAGCACGACGCCGGCCGGGTTCCCGCCGAACGGGGTGTCCGTGAAGGCATCTACGATGAAGAGATCCAGGTTTGTCATCGTGGTCGCGGCCGCCATTTCCGTGCCGGTCGGATGGCCCGCCGCTCCTCCTCTCGGTACGCCTGCCAGGTCGCCAGCTCGCCCATCATCCCGCAGGCATCGTCGTATCACTATCCCCAGCCGTACGGATCGTCCGCCGTTTTCTACCGGGAGTATCGGCACCGTGCGCTCAGTCGCCCGCTATGTCGTGATCACCGGGGGTCCGGGCTCGGGTAGGAGCAACTTGCTCGACACGCTGCGCCGGGCCGGGTCCGCCTGCGTCGAGGAGGCGGGCCGGCAGATCATTCAGGATCAGACCGCGATCAGCGGGCGGGGCCGGCACACCGACGACGCCCGCCTCTTCGCCGAGCTGATGCTCTCCTGGGAGATCCGCTCACACCGGCAGGCCGGTGGGTACGGCGGCACCGTCTTCTTCGATCGGGGTATCCCCGACGTCGTCGGCTATCACCTGCTCCACGGCTGGGACGTCCCGCCGCACGTCTCAGCCGCAGCCGACCTGTTCCGTTACCACCTACGGGTCTTCGTCGCCCCGCGCAGGATCGGAAACGGTCCCGGCCGGCGCGCGGAGCATCGCCAACTCGTCCAGGGTGCGCCGGGTGTCCGGATGGGCGTCGCCGAGCACCCGACGCCGGTCGTCGGCGAGCCGGCCCAGTTCGTCTGCCGCCTCGGTGTCCCGCCCTTCGGACAGTAGGGCGTGGGCGAGGATCTCCCGGATGGTGAGGATCTCCGACCGGTGTCCCTGACCGGTGCGGGCGGCGACCTCAAGGATGTTGCGCAGCTCCTCCCGGGCCCGGAGGTCCTTGCCCCGGGCCAACAGCACCCGCGCCAGGCTCTGCCGGACCGCCAGCGTCTCCGGATGGTCCGGCTGACCGAACTCCTGCCGGGTACGGAGGATCGCCTGAAGCTGCTCCTCCGCCTCCTCGATGCGTCCCTGGGAGAGCAGCGTCTTGGACAGGCTGTGCCGGACGACGAGGGTGTCCGGATGGTCGACACCACGGGCCCGCTGCTCACCGGCGAGGATCACCCACAGCTCCTGCTCCGCCTCGACCCAGCGGCCCTGCTCCATGATGGACCGGGCGAGCTTGTGTCGACTGGCCAGCGTGTCGGTGTGCTCCGGCCCGAGCAGCCGTTCCCGGGCCGCGATCACCTTGCGGAGTTGCCGCTCGGCCGCCGGGAGCCGGCCCTGCTCCAGGTCGGCGCGGGCACGCTCGTGGCGCAGCGCGAGCATGGTGAACTCGTCGACGTCAAGCTCCCGCACGTTGTCCAGGCAACTGTCCAGGAATGCCGCAGCCTGCCGGGGCAGGCTCACCGCCAGCAGATAGCGAGCGGTCCGCCGAGCCACCGTCAGGGTCAGTGCGGTGGTCTCCGGTGCCCGGGGCCGGCTGTTGCCGGTGGCCAGATAGTCGATGATCGGTCCGCCGCACTGCGGGGCCAGTACGCCCCACCGGTGCCAGCATTCCGGCTCGTCCGGATCGAGGTCGGCGGCGGCGCCGGCCAGCAGATCCATGATGAGCAGGTGGTATTCCGGCTCGCGCTCGATCACCTCGGGGAAGTTCCGGGTGATGTGCCGGACCAGCGGGTGCAGGGTCAGTGCGTGGGCGAAGTCCGGCTCGTCGACGTCGTCGACCATGGCCCGGTCGATCAGGCCGAGGTCGGTGAGGGCGTCGAGCACCTGCGGTAACCGGTCGTCGTCGAGCTTGGGAAAGAGGGGAGACCGGGCGAGACGGTCGGGGGCCAGCAGCGCGGCGTACGGGATCGGGGCCTCTGCCAGGCAGGCGAGCAGGCAGAGCAACTGCCGGGCGTACGGCATGCCCCGCCCGGCGAGCAGGTCGAGGGAGAGTTCCCAGGCCTGTCGTACCAGCTCCTCCAGGCGCAACGGCTCGCCCAGGTCCGGGCCGACGGAGGGCACGAACGGGTTGGCGAACCGGCGATCCAGCGCCACCCGGTATTCGTCGAAGGTGCGGATCGCCGTGCTGCCCCGGAGCGCCGGACCCCGGCTGGCCGACTTCAGGTAGGAACCCGCGCCCCGCAGGGCCAGCGGCAGCCCGCCCAGTCGGGCACCGAGGGCCCGGGCCTGCGCCAGGCTTCCGGCGCGGGGTGTGGCGAAGTCGAGCAGGACGCGGGCCGCGTCGTCGTCGGACAGGGTCCGGACCGGGTGCCGGACGATCCAGCGACCCCACGTCTCCTCGTTGCCCTCCCGGGTGGTGACGATCACCGATCCGTGCCGGTTGGTGGGGGCACGGAGCCACCCGTTGCCGTTGACCACCTGCCCGTCGACCGGGGCGAGTAGCGCCGGGTCGTCGGCGTTGTCGAAGACCAGGAGCCATGGTTGGTCGGACTGGTCGAGCAGGTCCCACACCATGTCCATCGGCGACCTGGCCTTGCCGGACCAGACCAGGTCCAGCTCGGCGGCGGAGGCACCCAGCCGCCCGGCTATCTCCCGCATCGCGGCGCTGATCTGGGCCGGTCCTACCGCCGGCACCCACCAGACCAGCAGGCCCGCGTCCCGGGCCTGTCGGGCGATCTCCAGTGCGACCTGGCTCTTGCCGCATCCACCCAGCCCGTGCAGCACGTGCACGGCCGGGGCGGTGACCGGGGTGCCGTCCAGCGGCGGCACGATCTCCCGCACCAGGTGTCGGCGTCCCCGTAGCGGACGGTCCAGTCGGCCGAACGGTGGGTCGACGGAGATCCGGCTCGCCCGTTCGGTGGCCGCCGGAGCGTTCGCGTAGAGGTTGAGCACGTCGCGGGCCGCTACCGAGACGTGCGACTGGTCGTACGCGTCGATCCGTTGCTCGAAAATGGGATTCCGATCGACGGGGGTCGGGTCTTCCAGTGGCGCTTCGGAGTCGCCCTCGGTCACCGGTGCTCCGCCGGTCCGAAGAAGTTGATCTGATCGCGCCCGGCGATGTTGGCCTTCGCCTGGTCCTGGAGGGTGATCTGCTGCCCGATCCGCGAGGCGCTCGCGACCGGCCCGGAGAAGTCGGACACGAACTGGCGTAGCTCGTCGAGCGCTTCCGGGTGCCGGCCGACCAGGCTACGGATCGCCCCGCGCCATTCGCTGCGTACGTCGTGGGCGATCTCGGCCTGCCGGTCGGCCGGGGCGGCCTGGAGTTGCCGGTGGGAATCGGCCAGGTCGTCCATGGTCCGAGTGGTGTCGGCGGTGTCACCCCGGCCGAAGATCTGCCCGATCCGTAGGCGGGCGTCCGCCCAGAGATCGGTCACCATCGCCGATGTCAGGGTGGTGGCGGCGGTCGCGACGATGCTGTCGATGATCTCGTTCACGTGGTCTCACCGGATCCTCGGCGTCGATGTCGAAAGCAGGGGGTCGTCGCCCTGTGTCGACCGGTCCCCGCCGCTGGAAACCCTACCGTGTGAGATCCACCTGTCACGATGAGTCGATCAAGCGACTCTCCGCTGTCCGGCCGGCGGCTCCGGTCGGCCGGACAGCGGGGTCGGATGACGGTTCGGGCCGGCGGCCGTCAGTCCTTGCTGGTCGGTGCGGCTGATGCCGGCGGGGTGAGCGGTGGCACGGTGACCGCCGCCCGCCGCCGGCGCTGCCCCCGACGGGCCAGCCAGATGATCCCGACGACCGGCACACCGAGTACGACGAGCCAGGGCAGCAGGGCACCCAGTACGGTCAGCAGGACCCCCGCCGAGGCCACGAGCGCCGCCCAACCGCCCTTGAGGCCGGCGAGGAAGCCGGTATCCGGCTCGTCGTCCTCCTGCTCCGCCTTCGGGCCGAGTAGCACCACGTCGATGGTGGAGAGCGCGGTCAGGTCGGCCAGCCGGCGCTTCTTGGCCTCCAACGCGGCCAGGTCGGCCTCCCGTTTGGCCAACTCACTTTCCAGCATCACCAGGTCACTGAGGCTCTTGGCCTGGCTGAGCAGCCGCCGTCCGCTCTCCACCCGGGCCCGCTGGGTGGCGAGTCGGGCATCGAGGTCCAGGGTCTCCTCGGTGACGTCCTGGGTCTCGATGTTCCGGCGTTCCTGCCGGCCCAGCGTGGCCAGTTCGTCCACGACCGAGGCGAACTTCGCCGCCGGCACCCGCAGCACGAGCTTCGCCCGGGAGGAGGAGGTGTTGCTGGTGCGCTCGTCGCCGCCGACGAAGCCACCTGCCGTGGTGGCGATCGTGGCGGCCCGGGAGCCGGCCTCGTCGACGTTCTCGACGCGTACGGTGATCGAGCCGGTGTAGATGATCGTCCGCTGGTCGACCCGCAGGTCGGCCTTGTTGGCGGTGGTGTCCTGCTGGCCAGGTTTGTTCGCAGCGCCGGGCGCGACCTGTTGTCCGGGCCCGCCCTTCTGGTCGAGCCCAGCCGCAGCGGGGGCCGCCCCGCTGGACTCGGCGGAGTCCCGGCTCGGCTTGGCGCTACAACCAGTGGCCGACAGGACGGCAGCGAGCGCCAGCGCGCCCATGATTGCCGCCGGCCCTCGCCGGTCGATCCTGTTCATGTCCCCTCCCGTACCGGGTGTCAATGGCGGAGTGTTCTGTCAGACGTGCCGCGACGCCGCGCGGGTTCCGGCAGACTGCGCGTGGGACATCACGATTCGGCATTCAGGGAGTCACGATGCGATTGACCAAATACAGCCACTCCTGTGTACGGGTAGAGCACGACGGCGGCGTGCTGGTCATCGACCCCGGGGCGTTCGCGGAGCCGGCTGCCCTGGACGGGGTGGACGCGGTGCTGATCACACATGAGCACTTCGACCACCTCGATGTGGACAAACTCGCCGACCTGCTCGGCAAGCGACCGGCGGTGACGGTCCACACCCACCCGACGGTGGTGTCCAAACTGGAGGGATTGCGGGGGGTGGTCACCGCGGTCGAGCCGGGGGACACCTTCACCGCCGCCGGCATCCCGGTCCGGGCCTACGGCGGACTGCACGCCGAGATCCACCCGGACCTGCCCCGAGTGCCCAACCTGGGGTTCGTCGTCAACGACTCCGTCTACCACCCGGGCGACTCGTTCGACGTGCCGGACGACGTGCAGATCGATACCCTCTTCGTACCCGTCTCCGCGCCGTGGCTCAAGCTCGCCGAGTCCATCGCCTTCGTCCGGGCGATCGCGCCGCGGCGGGCCTTCGCGCTGCACGACGCCTTGCTCAGCCACGCCGGTCATACCGTCACCGACGCCAACATGAGTCAACTCTCCGGTTGCGAGTACGCCCGACTCGAACCCGGAGCGAGTCTCCGCTGAGCAGGTCGGTGGGCGGGATGGTGGAGGTGGATCGGGAACTGGTCGACGCGCTCTATGCCCGGCATCCGGACGGGTTCGTGGCCGCCCGCGACGAGGCCGTGGCCGCCCGCCGGGCCGCCGGTGACCAGGCCGGGGCGCGGGAGATCGCCAAGCTGCGTAAGCCGACGGTGGCGGCCTGGCTGGTGAACCTGCTGGCGTTGCGCCGGCCCGAGTTGGTGACGGAGTTCGTCGAACTCTCCGTCGCGCTGCGGGCTGCCCAGCGTGACCTGCGGGGTGCCCGGCTGCGGGAGCTTTCCGCCCAGCGCCGGGACGCGGTGGTCGCGCTCGTCGCCGAGACCCGGGCCCTCGCCATCGAGGCGAGCGGCGGTACGCCGAGCGGGAAGCTGCCGCTGGCCGAGGTGGAGGCGACGCTCACCGCGGCGCTCGCCGACGCCGAGGTGGCCGAGCGGGTGCGTTCCGGCCGGCTGATCCGCGCGGCGAGCTACGCCGGGTTCGGCGAGGTGCCCAGACCGCAGCTGCGGCTATTGACCGGGGGAGCGGGGGAGGAGGAGCTAGCCGGTGCCGGTGCCGGTGTGGTCGAGGTCGAGACTGCCGCCCGACCGAGGACCACCCGCCCGGCTGGTGAGCGGGCGGGTCGAGATCGGGCGGTCGGTGAGCAGACGGTCAGGGACCGGGCGGGTCGAGAGCGGACTCAGGCGGCTGAGGACCGGGCGGAACGGGCCCGGGCGGGCCGGGAGCGGGCCGAGCGGGCCCGGCAGCGGCGGGCCCTGGGTAAGGAGTTGACCCGGGCCCAGCGGGAGCAGGAGCGGGCGGAGCAGGCCCTGGCCGAAGCGGTGACGGTGGCACAGGAGGGCAGCAACCGGCTGACGGAGATCGAGGCGGCTCTGGCCGACCTGGAGCGGCAGCGGGCGGCGGCCGAGGCGGAGACCGGGCGACACCGGTTGGCCCGGAAAGCGGCGGAGCGCGACGTCGTCGCGGCGCGGCGACGGACCGGCGAGATCGAAGCGGCCGTCGAGGCGCTGGACGCCGAGGAATCCGCGGAGGCCGAACCCAGGCGACGGGACACCTGATCCTCACCACGTAACCAGTATCGGTAACCCGGAACGGTCCACGCAGGCGAGGCGACCGGCGGAAAATCCGGCGACAGGGCGCACCCGCTGGCGGTTCAATGCCGGACGTGAACTTCCCGGACGGCTGGACCGCGCGACGGCCCACTCTTGATGACATTCCGGCCATCCTGGCGGTGGTGCACGCCAGTGACATCGCCTCGGTCGGACAACCCGATTTCAGCCCCGAGGACGTACGCGAGGCGCTGACCGCGCCGAACGTCGATCCGGCGGACGACTCCTGGCTGGCACTCGACCCGGACGGTGCCGTGGTGGGCTGGGCCTACCTGGAGAACCCGGCCCGGTCGCGCCGCGACTTCGTCGAGGTCTACGTGCACCCGGAGAAGGGTGTTCCGGCTCAGGTGCCGCTGCTGGCCCGCCAGTTGGCCCGGGTCTCGGAGCGCGCTGCCGAGTTCGGCTATCCCGAGATGACCGCGCGATCCGGCGCGATCCCGACCGAGGAACGCTGGATCGCCGCCCTGCGAGCCGCCGGATTCGCCTTCGTCAAGCGGTACGCCCGCATGCGCCGGTCCCTGGCCGGGGTGTCGACCGTACCGCCGTCACCACCGCAGGACGTGCTGATTCGGCCGGTCCGGCCGACTGATGATGCCGACCTGCGCGAGTTCCACCGCATCCTCGACACCGCCTTTCGGGACACCCCGGACTACGTCCCGATCTCCTACGAGCAGTGGCGGGAGCAGATCGCCAACCTGCCCAGTGTCGCCTGGGACGAGTGGCTCGTGGCCACCGTACGGGACGAGCCGGTGGGCATTCTCCAGTCGGCGGACCAGGCACTGGACCAGAACGAGGGCTGGGTCAAGAACCTGGCGGTGCTGCGGGAGCACCGGCACCGGGGCGTCGGCCGAGCCCTGCTTGGGCAGGCGTTCGCTGCCTACGCTGCCAAGGGACGCGACTACGCCGGGCTTGGGGTGGACCTTAGTAACCCGACGGAGGCGGCCCGGTTGTACCGGTCGGTGGGGATGGCCCCGACCTACGAGGCGGACATGTTCGAGCGGACCGTCGTGGCGGCCCGCTGACCCGTACTGCTGATCCTGCCGCCGGGGCTGCCCGGGCTGCCCGGTTTCCCGGCGCGGCCCGGGCAGCTTGCTTTTCGGACCGGGCGGCTCTCGGTGCGGCCCGAGTGGCTGGCTGTTTGGCCAGCAGGCTTCCTGATCGGACCGGGCGGCTCGCGTGATCCGGGGTGGGCCCTACGCGGAGGCGGTCTTGGTGGGGCGGGAGCGCAGTTCGACCACGTAGTCGTCGGGCGCACCGGCCTTCTCCGCCGCGTTGGCGATCTCCGAGAGGTACCACGCGGTCGGCATGCCGCCCTCGTAGCCGGCGAAGACGTAGACCCAGGCGGTGACGTCGCCATCCAGGGTGCTCACCCGTAGGTGCAGCTTGCGGTAGGTGCCGGCGTCCACCCCCTCGATCTCGTCGAGTTGGGCGGCGTCCCAGGCGTGTACGTCGTAGAGCGCGACGAACACGCGGTCACCGGGGGACTCGACGATGGTGGTGACGGCACCTTCCCAGCCGAGGACCCCCTCACCAGCGAAGGTCAGCCGCCAGCCTTCGAGCCAGCCGGTGCCGACGAGCGGAGAATGCGGACAATATGCCCGCATTCGGGAGGGATCAAGGTTTGAGCCGTACGCGGCGTAATGACGCACAGCGATGACGATAGCTTGGCAGGTGGGTAGTGGAGAATACGACGGTGCGTGTCGGATGAGTCGGAGAGAAGAAAGTCACTGTGAGCATTGACGAAGGGCGGACGCGGTGAGTCGGATCGTGATCATCGGCGGGGGGCCGGCCGGCTACGAAGCCGCGCTCGTCGCCGCCCAACTGGACGCCGAAGTCACCGTGGTCGAGGCCGATGGGGCGGGCGGTGCCTGCGTCCTTTCCGACTGTGTGCCGTCGAAGACCTTCATCGCCAGTTCAGAAGTGGTCACCGGTTACCGCGACACGGATGAGTTCGGGATCCTCTCCGACGGCCTGGAGGCGGTGACCGTCGACGCGGTGGCCGTACACCAGCGGGTCAAGCGGCTCGCGTTGGCCCAGTCGGCCGACATCCAGGCGAAACTGATCAAGGCCGGGGTGACCTTCGTACACGGGAGTGCGCGGCTCGGTGAGGACACGCTCGGTCACCTGCACCGGGTGATCGTGACCCCGGCCGGCGGTGACTCGGAGTACTCGATCGACGCCTCCACGGTGCTGATCGCGACCGGTGCGACCCCCCGGGTGCTGCCCACCGCCGTACCGGACGGGGAACGGATCCTGACCTGGCGGCAGGTGTACGACCTGCCGGAACTACCGGATCGGCTGATCGTGATCGGCTCCGGTGTCACCGGAGCCGAGTTCGCCAGCTCCTACCTCGCCATGGGAGTGGAGGTGACCCTGGTCTCCAGTCGGGACCGGGTCATGCCGCACGAGGACGCCGACGCGGCGATGGCGATCGAGCAGGTGTTCCGCAACCGGGGCATGTCCATCCTCAACAACTCCCGCGCCGACGCCGTCCGCCGTACCGAGGACGGGGTCGAGGTGACCCTCTCCGACGGCCGGGTGGTGTACGGCTCACACGCCCTGATGGCGGTCGGTTCGGTGCCCAACACGGCCGGACTGGGGCTGGCCGAGTACGGCGTCGCCGTCGCCCCCGGCGGCTACGTGACCGTGGACCGGGTGTCGCGTACCAACGTGCCGGGCGTCTACGCCGCCGGTGACTGCACCGGGGTGCTGCCACTGGCCAGCGTCGCCGCCATGCAGGGCCGGATCGCCATGTGGCACGCCCTGGGCGAGGCGGTCTCACCGCTGCGGCTGCGTACGGTCGCCGCCAACGTCTTCACCAACCCCGAACTCGCCACCGTCGGGGTCTCACAGGACGAGGTCGACTCCGGGCGCACCCCGGCCCGGCAGGTGATGCTGCCGCTGGCCGGTAACGCACGGGCGAAGATGGACGACCTCTCCGACGGGTTCGTCAAACTCTTCTGCCGGCCCGCCAGCGGTCAGGTCATCGGTGGTGTGGTGGTGGCTCCGAAGGCCAGCGAACTGATTCTGCCGATCACCATGGCGGTCGAGAACCACCTGACCGTGAACCAGCTCGCGCACACCATCACGATCTATCCCTCGCTGTCCGGTTCGATCACCGAGGCGGCGCGACAGCTGATGTTGCACGAGCTGGAGTGACCACCGGTGCCGCCGGCAGGATGGTTGACGGTGCCGCCGGCAGGATCGTCGGCCCGGCTGGAGCGGAAGGGACCCCGGCGGCGGTGGGCACTGACGCGACGGCAGCTGGTCGCCGACCGGCGACCAGCGCCAGTGCCCAGCCACCAGCGGCGAAGACGGCCGCCGCTGCCCCGGCGATGAGCGCCAGCAGCCATCCGGACCCGGCCAGTGCCGAGCCGCCAAGGTGGCCGACGAGCCCGCCGTACGCGGCCCAGCCGACCGCCGCCATCGCCTCGTACGTGAGGAATCGGCGGTACGGGTAGTGGCCTCGGCCGGCGTGGTAGCAGACGAGCATCCGGCCGCCGGGAACGAACCGGCAGAGCAGGATGACCAGCGGTCCGGGCTGGCGCAGGTGGTGACCGTACCGGTTGGCTAGTTGCCGGGCCCGGTTCGCCGCCTGCCGGCCGCGATTGGACTGGGACAGCGGGGCCCGGTTCGTCATTCGGCGCCGCTCGGCCTGCTCCCGTCGGCGGCGGTGTCCCCGCCGGCCGAGTAGGTAGCCGGCCAGGTCACCGGCGAAGACACCGAGCGCACCGGTGACGATCGTCACCGGCAGGCTCAGTCCGCCGTAGATGGTCAGGGCACCCCCTGTGATCATCAGCGCCTGGGTCGGAATGATCGGCACGAACACGTCGATAGCCAAGAGCCCGACCAGGGCCAGATACGCCCAGAGGGGTGACGTCATGCCCGTGAGAAACTCGGACACACTGGTCACCTCCAACGTTGTTTGGTCTGGGCGGGTCCCTCCAGCCTGACCATAGGATTCAACCTGATGTGGTCGGGCGGCATTACGGGTGACCTCCGACACTTGACAGCGGCCAGTGCCGTGGTGAGCTGAGGACGCGTGGCGTCGATGTACTCGACGGTCCCTGGCCGGTCCGTGCGATCTTCAGTAGTCGTCCGGTCGACGTGGTTCGGTCGTCGTCCGGCACCGGTGTGCTGAGGCGTGTGGCCCGGCGTACCGTTGTCGGAGCGCGCTCCCGGCACCTCAGGTCCCCCCGGTGCTGACGTGTCGGGACGCCCTAGGGCCGCCGGCAGGTCCCGTGCCGGCGGCCCCAACAGATGTAAGGAAGGGCCTCTTCTCATCGCTTTCTGCGTGGGAAGGGGCCCTTCCTGGCACCCCAGCGGTAATGCGGGTGCGTTTCGCGGCGGGCGGGCGTACTGTGGCCACCATGCGTAGCGCAGCCATGACGACGACGCCGGGACACCCCGGCGTGCTGCGCTGACGCGACAACCGTCAAGACCGGCCCCGGGGCTTCCGCCCCGGGGCTTCGTCGTTCTCCGGGTCGGAACCTCTGGGCGGTCACCACCCGCCGGTACGCACCGACGAGTCGTACCCGATCGAGGAGACCGACATGGTCGACCACCGCAAGCTTGGCCGCGAGCTTGAACTGTTCCACGCCGATCCGCTCGCCGGAGCCGGCCTGCCGATCTGGCTGCCGGCCGGTGCGGCGGCCCGGCACGCCGTCGAGGAGTACGTCCGTGAGCTGGAACGCCGGGCCGGCTACCAGCACGTCTATTCGCCGCCGCTGGGCAAGCGCGAGTTGTTCGAGTTGTCCGGACACCTGGGCTACTTCGCCGACGACATGTTCCCGGTCATGCGGCTCTCCGCTGACGACGAGTTCGTGCTGCGGCCGGCGCTCTGCCCGCACCATGCCCTGGTCTACCGGGCGCGGGGCCGGTCGTACCGGGAGCTGCCACTACGGATCGCCGAGCTAGGCGGAATGTACCGCTCGGAGCGATCCGGCGTGCTCGGCGGGCTCAGCCGGGTACGCGCCATCTCGCTCAACGACGCGCACAACTTCTGCACCTTCGAACAGGTCGGGCAGGAGGTCGCCGAGATTCTCGACCTGATCCGCGCGGCGCACTCGGCGTTGGGCGTACGGCCCGCCGGTTTTCGGCTGTCGCTGCGAGGGCCGGGGGAGAAGTACCTCGGTGACGACGAGGAGTGGCAGCGGGCCGAGGGGCTGCTGCGCTCGGCGCTGTCCGGAGTGTCCTATGTCGAGGCCGAAGGGGAGGCGGCCTTCTACGGGCCCAAGATTGACATCCAGATCCGGGACGCGGCCGGTCGGGAGTCGACCCTCTCCACCATCCAGCTCGACTTCGACAAGCCCGAAAGGTTCGACCTGTCCTACATGGATTCCGATGGGTCGAGGCGGCGTCCGGTGATGGTGCATCGCAGCCTGATCGGCAGCATGGAGCGACTCTTCGCGTACCTGATCGAGGTGCACGCCGGAGCCTTCCCCGCCTGGTACGCCCCGGAGCAGGTGGTGGTGCTCCCGGTCGGCCCGGATCAGGCCGATGCGGCAGCGGAGTTCACCCGGAACTGTGTGGTGGCTGGACTGCGGGCCCGGTCCGTATCGGATGGTTCGGTCGGTGCGCGCATCCGCGAGGCGATCCAGCGAAAGGTGCCGTACGTGGCCGTACTCGGTGCGCGGGAAGCCGCCGAGGGGCGGATCTCGCTCCGGCTACGGGACGGCCAGCGTCTCGACCCGATGGCCGCTGCCGACGCGCTCCGCCTGATCACCGGAGTGGTGGCCAGTCGCTCCGCCATCCTGCGGTGAGGAAGGGGCCCCTTCCCATCGATCCCCGGATGAGAAGGGGCCCCACGTGACGCCTCGGTGCGGGTCCAGACCGGACGGTCGTACCAGGGAACTGCTATCCGACCGGCGACCGGGGGCGCAGCGTACCGGTCACGGCGCTCGCGCCGACGACGTCCGACTCGGCGTCGCCGCCGTCAGCCTCGGCCACCGGTTGCGTGAACTGCGCGTGGTAGAGCCGGTGGTAGGCGCCCTCGGCGGCGAGCAGTTCGCTGTGCGTACCCTGCTCCACGATCCGACCGCTCTCCATGACCAGGATCAGGTCGGCGTCCCGGATGGTCGACAGCCGGTGGGCGATCACGAAGCTGGTCCGGTCGGCCCGCAGCGCGGCCATCGCATGTTGCAACAGCACCTCGGTACGGGTGTCCACCGAACTCGTCGCCTCGTCCAGGATCAGCAGCGACGGGTTGGACAGGAACGCCCGCGCGATCGTGATGAGCTGCTTCTCACCGGCACTGACGTTGCTGCCCTCCTCGTCGATGACGGTGTCGTAACCGTCGGGCAGGCTGCGGACGAACCGGTCGACGAAGGTCGCCTTCGCTGCTGCGACGATCTCCTCCTCGCTGGCGCCCGGGTCGCCGTACGCGATGTTGTCCCGGATCGTGCCGCCGAACAACCAGGTGTCCTGGAGGACCATGCCGATCTCGCCGCGCAACTCGTCCCGGCGCATGGTGGTGATGTCCACCCCGTCGAGGGTGATCCGCCCGGCGTCCAACTCGTAGAACCGCATGACCAGGTTGACCAGGGTGGTCTTGCCCGCCCCGGTCGGCCCGACGATCGCCACGGTGTGTCCCGGCTCAGCGACCAGGGACAGGTCCTCGATCAACGGCTTGTCGGGCTCGTACCGGAAGGAGACCTGCTCGAACTCGACCCGACCGTGCGGATTGGTGACCCGGGCCGGTTCGGCCGGATCCGGGCTCTGCTCCTGCGCGTCGAGTACGGCGAAGACCCGTTCCGCCGAGGCGACCCCGGACTGGAGCAGGTTCGCCATCGACGCGACCTGGGTCAGCGGCTGGGTGAACTGCCGGGAGTACTGGATGAACGCCTGCACGTCGCCGAGGCTCATCGCCCCGGACGCCACCCGCAGGCCACCGACCACCGCGATCGCCACGTAGCTCAGGTTCCCGATGAACATCATCGACGGCATGATGATGCCGGAGATGAACTGCGCACCGAAGCTGGCCTTGAACAACTCGTCGTTCTTGGTGGCGAAGGTCGCTTCGATCTCCCGCTGCCGGCCGAACACCTTGACCAGCTCGTGCCCGGTGAACGCCTCCTCGATCTGTCCGTTGAGCGCCCCGGTGTGCTGCCACTGGGCGATGAACTGGCGTTGTGAGCGCTTGGCGATCTGTTTGGTCACCACCACCGACAGTGGCACCGCGACCAGCGCGATCACCGCGAGCAGCGGCGAGATGACGAACATCATCGTGAGTACGCCGACGACGGTGAGCAGCGAGCTGAGCAGCTGACTCAACGTCTGTTGCAGACTCTGGGCGATGTTGTCGATGTCGTTGGTTACCCGGCTGAGCAACTCCCCCCGAGGCTGCTTGTCGAAGTACGGCAGGGGAAGCCGGTGCAGCTTCTCCTCGACGTCGGCGCGCAGCCGCAGGATCGCCCGCTGTACCACGTCGTTGAGCAGGTAGCCCTGCCACCAGGAGAGCAGGCTGGAGGCGACGAAGAGGACCAGTGCCAACGCCAGGACCTGGGCCAGGCGGGTGAAGTCGATCCCCACTCCGGGTATGACGTCCATGCTCGCCAACATGTCGGCGAACGTGTCGTTGCCGGCTGCCCGGGCCTGGGCGACCGCCTGGTCGAGGGTGGTCCCGGGCGGCAGTTGCTGACCGACGACCCCGGAGAAGATCAGGTCGGTGGCCATACCGAGGATCTTCGGTCCGATGACGCTGAAGCCCACGCTGAACACGGCCAGCGTGACGATCCCCATCAGGTGGGCGCGGTACGGGCGGAGCCGGCCGAGTAGTCGTTTGGCGGACGGGAGGAAGTTCATGGACTTCTCGCCGGGCATGCCGACGTTGAAGTGCGGCCCGCCACCGCCCCTACCGGCGGCCGGTAGCCGTTTGGGCGTCGTCTCCGTCGTACCCGCCTCGGGGGTCTGCTCCTGCGTCTGTCCGCCGCTCATGCCATCCTCAGTCGTCCGGCTGTGCTCGCTTATACCCCTCTCGCTCATGCCGGCACCGCCGAGCTGAGCTGGGATGCCACGATCTCCGCGTACGTCGGACAGGTGTCGAGGAGTTCGTCGTGTCGTCCGCGGCCGACGATCGCGCCATCGTCGA
This sequence comes from Micromonospora polyrhachis, assembly GCF_014203835.1. Lineage (NCBI taxonomy): Bacteria > Bacillati > Actinomycetota > Actinomycetes > Micromonosporales > Micromonosporaceae > Micromonospora > Micromonospora polyrhachis. The sequence continues at coordinate 4,150,873 of NZ_JACHJW010000001.1, forward strand.
GGACGAGGATCTGATCGGCATCCATGATCGTGGAGACCCGCTGGGCCACGATGACCACTGCGGCGTCGGCGGTGATCGGGCGCAGTGCCGCCCGTAGCCGAGCGTCGGTGCCCAGGTCGAGTGCGGAGAACGAGTCGTCGAACAGGTAGATCTCCGGGCGGCGGACCAGGGCGCGGGCGATCGCCAGCCGTTGTCGTTGTCCACCGGAGACGTTGGTGCCGCCCTGGGCGATGGGGGCGTCGAGCCCCTCCGGCATCGCCTCGACGAAGTCCCGGGCCTGGGCCACCTCCAGCGCCACCCACAGTTCCTCGTCGGTGGCGTCCGGATTGCCGTAGCGCAGGTTGCTGGCGACCGTGCCGGAGAAGAGGTACGGCCGTTGCGGCACCAACCCGATCCGGCTCCAGAGCAGGTCCGGGTCGAGGTCGCGGACGTCCACCCCGTCCACCCGTACCGAGCCGGCGGTCGCGTCGAAGAGCCGGGGAACCAGGGACAGCAGTGTCGTCTTGCCGGCGCCGGTACTACCGATGATCGCGGTCGTTCTGCCCGCTTCGGCATGGAAGGAGATGTCCCGGAGTACGGGTGCCGCCGCCCCCGGGTACTGGAACCGCACCCCGGTCAGCTCCAGGTCGCCCCGGAGACCGACCTCGGTGACCGGCTCCTGCGGCGGGGCCACTGACGACTCGGTGTCGAGCACCTCCACGATCCGTTCGGCACAGACCGCTGCCCGGGGCACCATCATCGTCATGAAGGTGGCCATCATGACCGACATCAGGATCTGCATCAGGTAGCTCAGGAAGGCGGTCAGCGCGCCGACCTGGATCTCGCCAGCGTCGATCCGGCCCGCGCCGAACCACAGTACGGCGACGCTGGAGAGGTTGAGCACCAGCATCACGATCGGAAAGATCAACGCCATCAACCGGCCGGTACGCAGGGCGGTGGCGGTCAGCTCCGCGTTGGCCGTGTCGAAACGTTCGGTCTCGTATGGCTCGCGGACGAACGCCCGGACCACTCGGATGCCGGTGATCTGCTCGCGGAGCACTCGGTTGACGACGTCGATCCGGGTCTGCATGAGCCGGAACTGCGGGACCATCCGGCGGACGATCGAACCGATGGCCAGGGCCAACACCGGCACGCTGACCAGCATCAGCCAGGAGAGGCCGACGTCTTCCCGGAGCGCCATGATCACGCCGCCGACGCACATGATCGGTGCCGCCACCAGCATGGTGCAGCTCATCAGTACGAGCATCTGCACCTGTTGCACGTCGTTGGTGTTGCGGGTGATCAACGAGGGGGCACCGAACTGGGCTACCTCGCGGGTCGAGAAGCTCAACACCCGATGGAAGATGAACGATCGGACGTCCCGCCCGAAACCCATGGCGACCCTGGCACCCAGGTAGACCGCGACGATCGAGCAGGCGATCTGGAGACCACTGACCAGGAGCATCCATCCTCCGGTACGGAGGATGTAGCCGGTGTCGCCCCGGACGATGCCCTGGTCGATGATGTCGGCGTTGAGGCTCGGCAGGTAGAGCGAGGCGATGGTGCCGACCAGCTGGAGCAGCACCACGGCGGTGAGTGCCCCTGTGTAGGGCCGTAGGTGGGTGCGGAGTAGTCGGGTCAGCACCGGTGCCCTCCGGAGTCACTTGGATACGTCAGGACGCCAGAATCGCAGCGTCGGAACGACCTGTCGTCCGAATTTCCCCGCACCGGGTGTCGTCTACCCGGTCCGCGTCGTACCGATCCGGTCGGCCCGCATCGGCCTGGTCCGGTTGGCCCTCGTCGTCGGGTGGCTAAGCGCATCTGTCGTTCTCCCCGTTGGACGTCGTCTTGATCAGTTCGAGTAGGAACTCGCGGATCACGGCCGCCTTTGCCGGGTCGGCGTCGACCGACGTGAGCGGCGGGTTGCGGTGGATGACCGTGAGCAGTGCCTGGATCCGGTCCGTCCCAGCTGGAGTGAGAGTCAGCTGCACCGTACGCCGGTCGGTCTCGCTCCGGTGCCGTTCGACCAGCCCGTCCCGGGCGAGGGTGTCGACGACGCCGGTGAGGGTGGCCGGGCGTACGAAGCATCGGGCGGCGACCTCGTGGTGGGGCAGATTTCCGTGCTCGGCGAGGGTGATCAGGGCGACCATGCCGGCTGGCGTGAGACCGTGATGCTCGGCCAGGTAGCGATGCCACTGTTGCGACATCAGGTGCCCGGCTACGGCGACGAGTCGACCGATTGGTGCGTTGTGTAGGTCGTGCCGTGGATCCATGCCGCGTATGTTAGCTCCCTAATCATTAGGACCCAAACAAGACGCCGAGCGCCGCCCCGACGAAGGCGACCTGGAGCGCGGTCCGGGGCACCAGCGGCGTCGCCGGTCGGCCGTCCACGGTCAGCTTGCGCCGGGCGGCGGAGACGTTCGCCGGGAACATGGCCAGCATCAGCAGGGCCAGTGCGCCCGCCGCCCACGGAGCGGTGGCCGCGATCAGCAGGCCCACCGCCCCGACGAGTTCCAGCACGCCGGTGATGGTCACCAGTAGATCCGGCCGGGGCAGGGCGGGCGGCACCATCGCGATCATTTCCGTGCGCCGGGTGCCGACGAAGTGGACGACGCCGGTGAGGGTGAACATCAGGGCGAGGCCGATCCGCAGGGCGGGCAGCCAGTCGTCGAGGGCGTCGACGCCGAGCAGGCCGGCGGTGCGGGCGGCGACGAATCCAACGATCAGGGCGATCAGCGGGGCCACGAAGACTCCAATCAGGGAGCGCAATCTTGTCAGTGGAAAGACTGACTCGACGGGTGGCATCTTGTCAACGGCAAGATATGCTGCTGGGCATGGCAGGAGAGAGTTCCGCAGGCCGGACGTACCACCATGGCGACCTGCGGCGGGCGTTGCTGTCGGCAGCCGTCGAAGCGATTGGGGAGTACGGCCCCACGGCGCTGAGCCTGCGCGACCTGGCCCGCCGCGCGGGCGTCTCGCACGCCGCCCCCGCCCACCATTTCGGGGACAAGGCCGGGCTGCTCACCGCACTGGCCGCCGAAGGGTTCAACACCCTCGCCGACGACCTGTCCCAGGTGACCCGGGAGACCGGCAGCCTGCTGGAGACCGGGGTGGCCTACCTTCGGTTCGCCATCGAACACCGGGCCCACTTCGAGGTGATGTTCCGCCCCGACCTCCATCGCAGCGACGATGCCGAACTCGTCGCCGCCCAGCGCCGGGCCGGCGAGGCGCTCAGCGCCGGCGTGGCCACGCTGCCCGCCGCGCCCAGCGGGCTGGATGCCCGGTTCGCCGGGCTGTCCGCCTGGTCCATCGTGCACGGCTTCGCGACGTTGTGGCTGGCCGGTGCACTCCCGGACGACGTGGTGGGTCCGGATCCCGAGTCAGCCGGTCGAGTCGTCCTCCAGCGCCTCTTCCCCGACTGAGGCGTCCGGAAGGGACCCTTCCTGACGTCAAAGATCCCTCACCAGCTTGTCGGCAGCGGCATTCCCTCGGCGTACCCGGCCCGGCTCTGCACTCCGACCAGTGCCCTCGCGTGGAACTCGGACAGGTTGGCCGCCCCGGCGTACGTGCACGCGCTGCGTACCCCCGCGACGATCTCGTCGATCAGGTCCTCGACTCCCGGGCGGTGCGGGTCGAGGAACATCCGGGCCGTCGAGATGCCCTCCTCGAAGACCGCCTTGCGGGCCTGCTCGAACAGGCTGTCCTCGCCGGTACGGGCGCTGACCGCACGCGCCGACGCCATTCCGAAGCTTTCCTTGTAGCGTCGCCCGTCGACGTCGGTGTAGAGATCACCGGGGGACTCGTAGGTGCCGGCGAACCACGAGCCGATCATCACGTTGGACGCCCCGGCAGCCAGTGCCAGGGCGACATCTCGTGGGTGGCGGATGCCGCCGTCGGCCCACACGTGCCGACCGAGCTGGGTGGCGGCGTCGGCACAGTCGAGTACGGCCGAGAACTGTGGTCGGCCGACCCCGGTCATCATCCGGGTGGTGCACATCGCGCCCGGCCCGACCCCGACCTTGACGATGTCCGCGCCCGCCTCGACGAGGTCCCGGACCCCGTCGGCGGTGACGACGTTGCCGGCGGCGACCGGCACCGGTGGGTCGAGCGCCCGCACCGCTCGTAGGGCGGCGAGCATCCGTTCCTGGTGGCCGTGCGCGGTGTCCACGACCAGGGTGTCCACCCCGGCCTCGACGAGTGCCGCGGCCTTTCCCGCCACGTCGCCGTTGATCCCGATCGCGGCGGCGACCCGCAACCGGCCCTCGGCGTCCACCGCGGGCCGGTAGAGGGTGGCGCGTAGTGCGCCCTTCCGGGTCAGTACGCCGACCAGCCGCCCGTCCTCGTCGACCACGGGGGCGAGGCGCCGCCGCCCCCGGGACAGTACGTCGAACCCGGCGCGCGGATCGGCCTCGGCCGGTACGGTGTGCAACTCGGTGGACATCACCCGATGCAACTGGGCGAACCGGTCGACGCTCTCACAGTCCGCCTCGGTGACCACACCGATCGGTCGCTCGTCGTCATCGACCACCACGACCGCACCGTGCGACCGCTTGGGAAGCAGGTGGATCGCGTCACCGACGGTGTCGTGCGGACCGAGCGTGATCGCCGTGTCGTGCACCAGATGACGCTGCTTCACCCACGCGACGACCTCGGCCACCACCTCGATCGGGATGTCCTGTGGCAGGACCGTGATTCCACCGCGCCGGGCCACGGTCTCGGCCATCCGACGCCCGGCCACGGCCGTCATATTGGCGACCACGATCGGAATCGTGGTGCCGGTCCCGTCGACCGTAGAAAGATCGACATCGAGCCGTGATCCGATGCTGGACCGGACCGGGGCCATGAAGACATCGTCGTACGTCAGGTCGTGCGCGGGGGCCGCGCCGGAAAGGAACCGCACCCGCCCATCATGCCCGTGACTGATCTAGCCGGCATGCTCGCCGGGAGATCTCGTGAACCGAGACACCGCGAAGAGGTTCCCCGAGTACGACCTCAGGCCGGGGGCGGGGTGATGGCGCAGATCGCCGAGCCGGCGGTGATCACCGCGCCCACCTCGGCGGAGAGGCCACTGACGACACCGCTGCGATGGGCGTTCAGCGGTTGCTCCATCTTCATCGCTTCGAGCACCACGACCAGGTCACCTTCGGCGACCAGGTCCCCGTCGGCTACCGCGATCTTGACGATGGTGCCCTGCATCGGCGAGGTGAGCGTGTCGCTGCTGGCCCCGCCGCCGCCCTTCGTGCCGGCACCCCGTCGGGCGGGACGGCGGCTACCGGTGGCGGTGTTACCCGGGGCGCTGGCCGTACCCGCTCCCATGCCGGCCGGCAGGGTCACCTCCAGCCGCTTGCCACCCACCTCGACCACGACGGTCTCGCGGGCGGCGGGTGCCTCCACTGGTGCGGCGGGGGCGGTGAAGGGCGGCACGGTGTTGTCGAACTCGGTCTCGATCCACCGGGTGTGTACGGCGAAGGGCGCGGCGGTGAAGGCCGGGTCGCGGACCACCAGCCGGTGGAACGGCAGCGCGGTGGCCATTCCGGCGACCACCATCTCGTCCAGGGCACGCCGGGCGCGTTCCAGCGCCTCGGTCCGGGTCTCCCCGGTGATGATCACCTTGGCGAGCAGCGAGTCGAAGTTGCCGCCGATCACGTCGCCGGCCGAGATGCCGGTGTCGACGCGTACCCCGGGGCCGGAGGGCAGGCGCAGCGCGGTGACCGTGCCGGGGGCGGGCAGGAAGCTGCGGCCCGGATCCTCGCCGTTGATCCGGAACTCGATGGAGTGTCCGCGCGGCGTCGGGTCCTCGGTCAGCCGTAGCTTCTCACCGTCGGCGATGCGGAACTGCTCGCGGACCAGGTCGATGCCGGCGGTCTCCTCGGTGACCGGGTGCTCCACCTGCAACCGGGTGTTGACCTCCAGGAAGGAGATCGTCCCGTCCGCGCCGACCAGGTATTCGACCGTGCCGGCACCGTGGTAGCCGGCCTCCCGGCAGATCGCCTTGGCGCTGTCGTGGATCGCGGCGCGCTGCGTCTGGGTCAGGAACGGCGCGGGGGCCTCCTCGACCAGCTTCTGGTGTCGGCGTTGCAGGGAGCAGTCCCGGGTGCCGACGACGACCACGTTGCCGTGCTGGTCGGCCAGGACCTGGGCCTCGACGTGCCGGGGCCGGTCCAGGTAGCGCTCGACGAAGCACTCACCCCGACCGAAGGCGGCCACCGCCTCCCGGGTGGCCGACTCGAACAGCGCCGGGATCTCCTCCATGGTGCGGGCCACCTTGAGCCCGCGTCCGCCACCACCGAACGCCGCCTTGATGGCGACCGGCAGACCGTGGTCGATGGCGAAGGCCATCACCTCGTCGGGGCCGCCGACCGGGTCCGGGGTGCCGGGCACCAGAGGAGCGCCGGCCCGCTGGGCGATGTGCCGGGCGGTGACCTTGTCACCCAGGTCGCGGATCGCCTGCGGGGTGGGGCCGATCCAGGTCAGGCCCGCGTCGATGACGGCCCGTGCGAAGTCGGCGTTCTCCGAGAGGAAGCCGTAACCCGGGTGTACGGCGTCCGCGCCGGACCGCTTGGCGAGGTCGAGGAGCTTGTCGATGCGCAGGTACGTCTCGGCGGCGGTGTCGCCGCCCAACGCGTACGCCTCGTCGGCGATGGTGGCGTGCAGCGCGTCGCGATCGGAGTCGGCGTAGACGGCCACGCTGCCCAGCCCGGCGTCCCGGCAGGCGCGGATGACCCGGACGGCGATCTCGCCCCGGTTGGCGATGAGTACCTTGCGCACGCTGTTCCCCTTAGCTGGCTTCGTGACCCTCTGGTTCGTGAGTGCGGGCACCGAGAAGTTGGCTCCTAGAAATTACTGAACGGGAGTTTAGTGGTCACGTTGATCAACTTGATCGGTCGGCGGTGTGGGATGTTGCACTGGTCAACAGATGTTAGTCAAATTTGGCTATTACGCTGTTCGTCGTGTCAGCAACTCGAATGATGATCCTCGGACTGGTCCAGTGGATGCAGCCGGTGCACGGCTACGACGTGCGGCGTGAGCTGCTCAGCTGGGGTACCGACCGGTGGGCGAACATCCAACCGGGGTCCATCTACCACGCGCTACGCAAATTGACGGCCGAAGGATTGCTGCGGGAGGTGGCTACCGAACAGGTCGGTGGCCGGCCGGCACGTACCACGTACGAGATCACCAGCAAGGGTGTGGACGAGTTCGAGACCCTGCTCCGCGATCAGTGGTGGCAGTTGCACTCGCAGCCCGACCCGTTCATCTCGGCGTTCTCGTTCCTGCCGGCGCTGCCCAGGGAAGAGGCCGCGGCGGCGCTGCGCAACCGGGCCCGCGTCCTGCGGGCCGGTAACGAGTCGATGCGTGCCTCGTTGGACTCGGATTGGATCCGCAAGTCCAAGCCGGTGCATGTGGGCTGGATGTTCGAGCTGTGGTGCGCCCGGGCCCAGGCGGAGATCGGCTGGTGCGAACGGATCGCCGAGTTGATCGAGTCGGGTGTGCCGTACCTGCCGACGGGGCTGGTGGCGCAGGAGGGCTGGGACGGGTGGCAGGACCGAGACGCTGACGGGGCGGAGACGCGCAATAGTCAACGTTGACTAAAAAACTTATATCGCGTTAGCCTCGGCGGGAAGCGTTGGGGTGGCCGCCTGCTGCGTGGTCCCCGGGGGAATCACGGTCGGCGGGAACCCGTCGGCCTTGGCTGACCAGGAGCAGAAATGATCGAGACCAGGGGGTTGCGGAAGTCGTTCCGCTCCCGCCAGGGCAAGGAGAAGAAGACCGTCGACGCCGTACGCGGGGTTGACCTCACCGTCGCCGCCGGTGAGATATTCGGCTTCCTCGGCCCCAACGGGGCCGGCAAGACCACCACACTGCGCATGCTCGCCACCCTCATCGAGCCGGACGGCGGCGAGGCGATCGTGGCCGGTGCCAACCTGCGCACCGACCCGGCCGAGGTGCGCCGCCGGATCGGTTACGTCGCCCAGGGCGGCAGCACCTGGGACGAGTCCACCGCCCGCGAGGAACTGGTGCTCCAGGCCCGGATGTACGGCATCGGCAAGGCCGAGGCGCAGCGCCGGGCGGTCGCCTCGTTGGCCGCCTTCCAGCTGACCGAGTACGCCGACCGCAAGTGCAAGACGTACTCCGGTGGTCAGCGCCGCCGCGTGGACATCGCGCTCGGCATCATCCACGAGCCGAAGATCGTGTTCCTGGACGAGCCGACCACCGGCCTCGACCCGCAGAGCCGGGCCCACATGTGGGACGAGATCCGCCGGTTGCGTACGGCCGGCATGACGGTCTTCATCACCACGCACTACCTGGACGAAGCCGACGCGCTGTGCGACCGGATCGCCATCATGGACCACGGCGAGATCGTGGCCGAAGGCACGCCCGGCGAACTCAAGCGGGAGATCTCCGGCGACGTGGTGCTCGTCGGCATCGACGGAGCCGCCCCGCAGGCCGCCCAGGTGCTGGACAGCCAGGAGTACGTGACCAAGCTGGAAACCCCCGAGGAGGGGGGCCTACGCCTCTACGTCGACGACGGTGCCACGGCCATCCCGCAGATCCTCCGGGTGCTCGACGGTGCCGGCCTGGCGTTGCGCTCCATCGAGCTGCACCGGCCCAGCCTCGACGACGTGTTTCTCACCAAGACCGGCCGCTCGCTGCGCGAGTCCTGAGCACCGCGTACACCCAGGAGACCACCATGAAACTCGTCCGCGACACCTGGCTGATCTTCCAACGGCAGACCCTGCTGCTGGTCCGCCAACCCGTCTGGCTCATCGTCGGCGTCTTCCAGCCGGTGATGTACCTGCTGCTCTTCGCGCCACTACTCAAACCGGCGCTCGCGCCGCTCGGGGCCGACACCGACGCCGAGATGTACCGGATCTTCATTCCCGGACTGCTCGTACTGCTGGCCATCTTCGGCGGCCTGTTCCAGGGCTTCGGCCTGATCGCCGAACTCCGGGCCGGCATCATCGAACGGTCCCGGGTCACCCCGGTCAGCCGGTTCGCCCTGCTGCTCGGCCGGTCCCTACGTGACGTCGTCTCCCTGCTGGTCCAAGCCGTGATCATCACCGTGCTGGCGCTGCTGCTCGGCCTGCGGGTGCAGCTCGGCCACCTGCTGCTGGCGTATCTGCTGTTGGCCCTGATCGCGTTGATGACCGCGACCGTCTCCTACGGTGTCGCGCTCGTGGTCAAGAGCGAGGACGCCCTCGCCCCGCTGATGAACACCGTGGCCCAACCGGTCCTGCTGCTCTCCGGCATCCTGCTGCCGCTGGCCTTCGCCCCCAGCTGGCTCCAGCGGGTCGCCGACTGGAACCCGTTCTCCTGGGCGGTCGACGGCGCCCGGGCGCTGTTCGCCGGCGATATCGGCGACCCGTCGGTCTGGCAGGGGCTGACGATCATCGGAGTGATCACCGTCCTGGCCGTGATCTGGGCCGCCCGCGCCTTCGCCCGCAGCGTCCGCTGACGTACCCCGGGAGCTGTCCCTGTGGCTCGCGCCGGGGCGGCTCCCCGCGTGAGCTGGCTTTCGACGTGAGCTGACTCCCCGAACCGGCGGGGCCGGTCAAAGCGCTTGTAGCGTAACGACCGTGCCCCGCCTCATCCATGACCGAATCACCTGGTTGACCTACGCCCAACTGGGCGTGTGGGGCTTCTTCCTCTACGGGTTCGGCCCGGTCGTGCCCCTGCTCCGCGACGAGCAGGGCACCAGCGCCGCCGTCGCCAGCCTGCACAGCACCAGCGTCGCCCTCGGTGCCCTGATCGGCGGCTACCTCTTCCCGCTCCTGACCCGGCGGTTCGACCGAGGACCGGTGCTCTGGTGCAGCCTCGCCGGGATCGCCGTCGGTGCCATCGGACTGACCACCCTCCGACCCCTGCCCGCCACGCTCGCCGCCGTCGTCGTCGCGGCCACCTTCGGCACGATGGTGGTCTGCGGGGTGAACACCGTACTCGCCGACCACCACCGGTCCGCCGCACCCGCCGCGATCAGCGAAGCCAACGCCGCCTGCGCCGGCCTGGGCGTACTCGCCCCCCTCGTCATCGGCCTCGCGGTCAGCGCCGGTATCGGCTGGCGACCGGCGCTCGCCGTCGAGGTCGCCCTGATCGCGCTCGTCGCGCTCGCCGCCGTCACCTTCCGGGTACGCCTACCGCAGGCCGCCTCCGCTGCCGCGGCTGCCGAAACCGGGTCGAGGCGTCTGCCCCGGGCCTACTGGCTGGCCTGGGCGCTGATGAGCGTCACCGGCTCGATCGAGATCTGCCTATCACTCTGGGGAGCCGACGTGCTACGCACCCACGCCGGCCTGTCCCGGGGAGCAGCCTCTGCCGCGCTCGCCGCGATCGTGGGCGGCATGTTCCTCGGTCGGCTCGTCGGTGGGCGGATCGCCCTCCGGGTCGCCCCCGTGCCGCTGCTGCTCGGCGCGTTGTCGGTCTCGCTGCTCGGCTTCACCCTGTTCTGGGCGTTCCCGGTCGGCTGGATCGCAGTCGCCGGACTGATGATCATGGGGCTGGGCAACGCCATGCACTACCCGCTGGGCATCTCGATCGCCCTGGCCGCCGCCAAAGGTCAGGCTGACCGGGCGGCAGGCTACTCGTCGTACGCGATGGCGGTGGGGTCCGGGATCGCGCCGGTCGTACTCGGGTGGGTGGCCGACGGCGTCGGACCGCACCTGGCCTTCCTGCTGCTGCCGGTGTTCATCGCGGTGTCCGCACTGCTCGCCCTGCGCCTCGGCCGGATCCTGCGCCCCCGTGTGTCGGCCACCCCACCACCGACCCCCGCCCCGGTGTAGCGACGCCGGTCAGCGTCGGCGCGAGCACTCGTCGGACGACGTTGACGATAAATTGATCATCTACATATATTAATCGGCGTGCCTTCGATGCGTGAGCCCACGTTCCTGATCCTGACCGCGTTGGCCGCTGGTCCTCGTCATGGGTACGGCATCATCCAGGACGTCGCCACCCTGTCGGAGACTCGGGTCAGCCTGCTACCAGGCACCCTCTATACCGCGCTGGACCGGCTGACCGCCGAGGGACTGGTCGAGCGCGACCACGAGGAAACCGTCGACGGGCGGTTACGCCGCTACTACCGGCTGACCTCCGCCGGGGTCGAAGCCCTTGATGTCGAGACCGCTCGGCTACGTCAGCTCGCCACCGCAGCCGAGACACGTCTGCGCAGCATTCGGCCCCGTACCGCCTGATCGCCGTTCCCACATTCCCTGCCACGAGGGGAAGGCCATGCCTGGTGACCTGCTCGCCCGCCGCTATCGCCGGCTGCTGGTCTGCTATCCGCGCGCCTACCGGCGTTCGCGGGGTGAGGAGATCGTCGACACGCTGCTCGACAACGCCCCACCTGGACGTACTCGGCCCACCGTCCAAGAGTCCGTGAACCTGATCCGGCACGGTCTGCGGGCCCGGCTTGGTCGCCCGGCCAGCCGTACCGTGGTCTTCTGTTCCGTCCTCACCGCCGTCATCTGCGCGCTGTTCACCGCCGCTGCGGCCACCCGGGTCGCCTGGGAGACCTCCCCACCCCAGCCCAACCGCGCCGAGGCCACCGCCATCTTCAGCACGATCCTGCCCGACCACAACCTCGACGACATCTCGGTTCCGCCCGCACTATTCGTCATCTACGGACAACCCCTCGACGGTGGCGAATACGCGCTGGGCGCCACTGCGGCGTACCGCAATGGCGTTCCCCCGGTCGACCAGCGGCACACGCTCGCCCTGGCTCAGCAGCGCCTGCGCGAGACCGGCTGGCGCGTCTACGAGCCGACGGGCCGCAACTCCCCCCAATGCGAAGGTCCGTCGTGTGACCTCGCCACCCTGCCCACGGATACCACGCTTCTCGCCCGTCGTGGCGACACCATCCTTGAACTGACGTTGACATCCGACTTCGCGTACGACAGCGCCTATCTCAGCGTCAGCCTGCGCCCGGCGACTCCGGCCGCTGTCTACCCGGCTGGCGTCCTCGGCGGCCTGTTCGGTGCCGTCGCCGCGTGGCTGCTGTTTGCCTGGGCCAGCCGGCGTACCGAACGGCACCCCGGCCGTGAAACCATCACCGCCCTGTTCACGGCCACCATGCTCCTGTGGTGGCTGCCAGTCCTCCCGGTTGCCCCCGGCATGATCCACTACGGGTTCGGTGCCCCGCGACCACAGTGGCCTGCCCTGTGGGAGTTCCTTGGCCAGCCCACCTTCTTCCTGTCCTTCCTCGCCGGCTGTGCCGGTGCGCTGCTCGGACTGGCCCTTGCCGCGCTGCCGGCCCAGTACGGTCGGAGAGCCCGGAGGCCACACCGATCCGCCTGAGCCGGCCCCGACGATGGCGAGACAGCCCCATGAGGGGACAGACGCGGCGCGTCGCAGTGAAGCGCCAGCCTTTGGTCATGGTCACGACCCGGCCAGCCCTGGCTCGCTGGACTACTGCAAAGCCCGACGGCAGGTACGGATCAGCGGCGGCGGCCCAGGGTCAAACCATCGGCCACCGGCAGCATCACCAGGTCGACCCGCTCGTCGGCGCGGGCCATGTCGTTGAAGGCGGCGATCGCGCGGTCGCTCTCGTCGCGTGGGGCCAGCACCCGGCCGCCACGGAGTACGTTGTCCACCGCGATCAGGCCGCCCGGCCGCATCCTCGGCACCAACTCGTCCCAGTAGACCGGGTAGCCAATCTTGTCCGCGTCGATGAAGGCCAGGTCGAGGTACGGCTCGGTCGGCAGCGCACGCAGAGACTCGGCCGCGGGGCCGATGCGTAGCTCGATCCGGTCGCTCACGCCAGCCCGGTCCCAGTACCGCCGAGCCACCGAGGTGAACTCGTCCGAGATGTCGAAACAGGTCAGCTTTCCGTCGGCGGGTAGCCCACGGGCGATCGCCAGCGACGACATGCCGGTGAAGGTGCCCACCTCCACCGCCTGGCGTGCGTCGACCAGCCGGGTGAGAAAGGTCAGCAGCGCTGCCTGCTCCGGAGCGACCTGCATCCGTGCGTCCTCGGGTAGCAGGGCGATCGTCTCTTCGGTCAGCGCCTGGGCGATCTCGTCGGGTGGCGACCCGTGCGCCACCAGATAGGTGTGGAGTTCCTCGGTCAGCGGCAGTGGCTTCATGGTCACGATCAGACGCTAATCGAGTGGGGCGGAACCGAGTGGCCCGGGCCCGGGTGGCGGCCAGGCATTCGCCCACAGGTCGACGATCCGCAGGTCGAGGTCGCGGAGCATCCTGCGCAGTAGCGGCAGGGACAGGCCGACGACCGTACCGGGGTCGCCCTCCACCCGCTCGACGAACGGCCCGCCCAGACCGTCGATGGTGAACGCGCCGGCGACGTGTAGCGGCTCACCCGTCGCCACGTACGAGACGATCTCGTCATCGGAGAGGTCGGCGAAGTGCACGGTGGTGGCGGCGACCTCGGCCACCCGCCGGCCGGTCGTCACGTCGATCAGGCAGTGCCCGGTGTGCAACACCCCACTGCGGCCCCGCATCCGTTCCCAACGCTTGGTGGCATCCGCCGCGTCTGTCGGCTTGCCAAGGATCTCGCCGTCGAACGCAAGCACGGAATCACACCCGAGTACGAGAGTGCCCGGCTCGCTGGTCGACCCGATCCGCTCGGCGACCGCCTCCGCTTTCAGCGTCGCCAAGGTCAGGCTCAGGTGGCCCGCCCCCCGGGTGGGGTCTGCCGTCGATTCGTCCACCCCGCTGACCAGCACATCGGGTTCGATTCCGGCGGCCTGCAGCGTCTTGAGGCGCGCCGGGCTCGCCGAGGCGAGGACGAGGCGGGGTCGTGTGGTCGTACGCACAGCGACTCACGCTACCTGGTCAAGCCGCGTACACCCCTGGCAGACCAGAGCTGGGATACAGCGTCGAGATTCATCTGTCGAAGTCCTTGTGAGGAGGGGAACTGTGGGATGAATCCTCCTTCGAACGAGCCTCCTCCTGTTCGACGGTGCTCAACAAAGCGGCACGAGCTTCGGCGCTTAACTGTCGGTAATGATCAACGAGCTTGGCGGCGCGATCTTGGAGGTGTTCTCGGTAAGTGTCTGCCTGAAGAAGGTCGCGTCCTCGGATCCGACCGTTAGCAATCTCACGGCGAATCTCGTCGGTAAGTGGATTGCCGCTCGGAGAGAGCGTCTCAGCTTGGCGGCGGATCAATGCGTGCGCACGTTCGATGCGCGTCGAGGGAATCGGAACATTGGGTGGGCTGAAGTTCAAGTTGTCACCTCGGGACAGGTATGTAGATGCAGTTTCGGCCGGCTGGATCTGGGTCGGAGAGCAAGAGCTTCGGGAGGTCAGAAGGAGGCTCAACGCTGGGCATCCCGATAACTGCTGCGGCAAGCTGCCAGCCATGGTAGAGCTGTCGGAAGAAGTCGACGATGAACATGACGGCATCAGCGGCTGCGATTATTGCGTCAATGATGGTTCCCCAGCCGCCACTAAAGAGCCCAGTGAAGATTCCGATGGATTCCAGTGCTAGGTCAATGAGTTCTCCAACTAGGTAGTTCAGTATCTGGTAGCCCCAATAGGCGACCTCTACGTAGCCTTTGCAGATATCAAAAAGATAGTCATAGAAATCCTTTTCGAGCTTCATCGCGTCGGTGAGCTGTTGGAGGTAGAAGATGGCGTTGTCTGCGGCGTTTCCCGACCACGACCAGGCCAGGGCGTCGTCAACGTATTCGATATTGCTGCGAAGATCGCTTACGGCACCCCCGGCGCTCAACCAAGCGTGGCCGTAGCGTGCGAACACTTGCCAATCACCGGAGAATATTTGAAGGACTTCCTCTATGGGATCCCTCCCGTACATCTCCTTTATGACCTCGCGTAGCCACCAGTTCATGCTGACTACATCATTGATGTTGCCAATCCACTTTGCGATCTCCGCGACTTTGGGCTGCATGCCGCTTACGTCGCTCGGCGGGCCATGGTGCAAGTTGTCCAGAGGGTCGGCGACATCTTGGAAGCTGGCGGCCGTGCGTGCATGACTCGGCCACCGGTCTGGCGTGGTGGGAGGTGTTGGAGGGTGAGATGTGTGAGGAAGCTGGTTGTCCATATTCGCGGCGACGGACCTATCGGTCCTGCGGTAATCGGCGGCGCTGGCTGCAAAGTTGACCGCCGCGCTGTGCCAAACCCGAGATACCCATTCAAGCCGTTCTTCGGCTCGATGTACCAGGTCATCATGATTGAAGGTGAACCATGCTGGTAGGCCTTGGCCTCCTACCTGCTCCGCAGTTCCCTTCGCGAGATGTCTGTCTATGTATCCCGTGATTTCTGGTACGCGTTCGCGGTTTCGTTGTAGTAACGCAGAGACGCGTTCAATTGCCTCTGGGTCAACGGTGAATGTCATCTTCGTCCTCTGTTACGTTAGCCGTCGCCAACTCCCCTTGACGAGTCTGAGAAGATAGCTCTGTGACTAAGCTTCTAACGCTGCGTTCGGCTGTTGATGCCTGGTTTTACGGGCTATTTGGGGTGACGTGTGCGGCCACGACACTAAGTGCGGCTTTCGTGATTATTGTCGACGGAGACTTCGGATCTTCCCTTGGTCAGATGCTAATCGCATTGGTAGCTCTGGTTGTCATGTCGGTGGCATTATTGCGGATGGCGACGCTGCGCGTAGTGGTGCATGGCGACCATTTGCAACTGGTCAATCCTTTGCGCAGTTATCGCATTGCCTGGGGGGATATCGAGAAGGTCGAGCTTGTGAGTGATCGTGGTTGGCATGTCCTGGTATGGGTTGGCGATGCCCCGATTCGTGCCTGGGGTCTATCGAAGTTTGGTCGGTTCGGAGCTGCTGCCAACAGTGCCTATGATGACCCGAATACGGACGCGCCTCGGTGGCTCCGAGAAGGTCATGCGACGCTTCGTCGATACTGGCGCAAGCACCGATGAATTCTTGGGGGAGATCGCCCCCCGCTCCGTTAGCGTTGATTGCTTTGACTTGGAACCGTCAGACGGATTGTGAGTGCCGGCCCAAAGCATAGTTTCAGGGAGGACTCAACGTCTCCTTTCGATCGTCGCCCGGCGGAGGTAGAGCACCAAGACGATGACCATGAGTCCGACCGCTAGGGCAGCGAGTGCCGTGAAGGTGATGACTGTGGAACTGATTCCGTTGCCGCCCGAGGCGCCGGTGTCAGGTAGGGCAGTTGGATTGGTGCCTGGAGGAGTCGGAGCTGCGCTATTCTGCACCGGCTTTAGCGGAGGAACGTCTGCTGTCAGCGCTGCGACCAGGTCGAGTACGCCGTAGCCGTACTCATCGTCGCGGCCGGGCGCGCCCTTGTCGATGGCGGTGGAGGTCAACCTGTGCACGGCCTCTTCGGCAGACAGCTCGGGGTACTTGCTCCGTACCAACGCCGCCGCTCCGGCCACGATTGCTGTTGCGTCGGAAGTTCCGGTCCCCCTGGTGTATTTCCCATTAATGCTTGTGCTGTAGATATCGACACCCGGGGCCACTATATCCAACTGTTTCCCGGTGACTGATACGCTTGATCGATTACCAGTCCTATCCGTTGCCCCGACCGCGACAACTCCTTCAAGCATTGCGGGGAAGACTACCCCCAGATCGTCGGGTTGGTTCCCCGCTGCGGCAATGATCAGGATATCCGCCGAAATGGCCGAGCTTATGGCCGATCTTAATCTCGGAGATGAAGCCCCGCCTGCGGATATGGATATCACCCTCGCCTTTTTCTCAATGGCCCATTCCACTCCCTCGGCCAGGTCGTCGTTTATGCCGACGACACCAGGCTTCGAATATCGGACGGGGAGGATTTTGGCTTTGGGGGCAATGCCCAACGCTCCGTTACTTGATCCACGGCTATGGGCTGCTATGAGTCCAGCCATTGCAGTGCCGTGACTGCTGTAGTCATCCTGGCCGTCTCCGGACTCCCCTTGGGCGGTGACGGTTCCGGGTAGGAGGTTATTGCGCAGATCTGGGTGAGGGGCGACTCCGCTGTCGATGACAGCTACTTTCACACCTTCACCCTGGCTGATTTTATGGGCTTCGGCTGTGTTCAGGAAGCGAAGGTGCCACTGGTCCTCGCGGATGCGGTCGGCTTGAGCTGGCCTGGCGGGCAGTGCTGTAGCCATTGTGGCGCAGATGACAGCGAGTGTGACGCTTAAAATGCGACTCTTCATTTTTTGTGTCCGATGGCAGGGCCAGGATCGATTTGTCCGGGATCGGAGGGCGGCACAACGATAGGGGCTACTCCTTCATCTGTTTCCCAAAGGTTGTCAGGATCCCAACGGCGATCGATCTCGTCCTCGCGACGAGAGCGTCCATCGCGGCGAGGGCCGATCGAGTTTTTCGCCCCGCCGGCTTGCCTTACTCGGCTTTCACCGATTACGCCACCCACCGGATTCGTCTGACGGATGGGTGGACGCGCTCCAGGTTGGCCCAGTCCTCCGCCTGATTGGCCACCGATTAGCCCGCCAGGTGCCATTGCGCGAGGGGGGCCGGCTATTGCGCTTCCGCCAGACTTGGTGTGGGCGCCCGGGTGGAAAGGCGAAACGTTAGGTCCAGATGAAAACGGCGGCACGAGCGCCGCGCCAATTGAGCTAGCGGGGCCAGGTGGCGGGATAGCTCCAGGTGGAGCAACGGTGCCTGGATGTGGAATCGCCAATGGTGGGCTGGTACCGCCCAGCACGGGACCGCTGGTGGGTGCTGTAGGTGCAGGTAACTGGACGCCTGTTGGTGGAGCGTTTACCGCTGGTTTGGTGACCAGGCTTCCGCCGGTGACCAAAATTGGCGGAATGACAGGTGGTGCGGAAGGCTCTCCGTAGATGTCGTCATCGCCGATCGGCCTTTTGCCGGATGCCGGCTTGTACGGAGTGGGCTGCCTGATCTGGACGCGAGCCTCGATCAGCTCGCCGCTCAAGCCGCTCATCAAACTCCGCGCTTCCCGGTTCAGCTGCTCCAGTTCCGCATCGGTAGCCGGAGGTTTTCCCAGGGAAGCGCCGGGAACGTTCTTCAGCGTTGCTGTCTGAAGTTCGTAGCTGAACTTCTCCTGCCTCTTTGCCGCGTATTTCTCGTAGAGTTTTCGAAGCTTTTCTCGCGTCTGGCTGATGGCGGTGGTGGCGGTGGAGAAGATGGTGTAGTTCGCCTGAGCGGTGTCGTACGTCTGCTGGACGTTCTCGATGAGCTTGTCCAAATGGGCAACGTATAGACTTGCAGCCTCGCTCTTCTCCGGCGGCCAGGATTCCGTCAGGCTGACCCGATATTGCTTCAGGCGGGACAGGTGGGTCCACGTCAGCTCATATGTCTTGCGCCAAGCCGCGACCTGTCGCCAGTGGTTGTCTGTGTGGTGGTTCTTTACCAAATCCCAGAGCTGGGAAACGTCGTAGTGCCGCCAGTTGACTCCCGGCGGTAGACCACTACCATCATTCTTGATCATCATGTGGTCCCAGTGGGCGTGGTGGTCGGACCATCAGGATCCCGGAAGCCCTTCAGGTTCAGCGCTGCCTCGACGTCCTTCACCTGTGCAGCCGAGAATGCATCGCTGGTCGCGTAGTTCTCGCTGATTTTTTTGGCAGCGATGGCGAACCTGTTTGTCTCGTTCTGGTAGAAGTGCACCAAGTCGCTGGTGTTCACCAACGACTCGCGATGGTTGACCAGGAAGGCGAGAAGTTCCTGGAACTGGACGTCCACGGGGGGCAGCTCGACGGATACGTCGTCGCTGATGAGCTGCAGGTGCGGGATGTAGTTCTTGATCAGGTCGTTGCGCAGGTTGGCGGCGAACTCGTCCATGCGGCTGATGTCGGCTTCGATGTCACCGTAGCCGCGCAGCCAGCGTGGTCCTTGATCCTCCTCAGGAATCATTGGCCCTCCCCAAGCCCAACGACGATCCTGCCGCTCACTGAGGTTAGTCGGTTACGGCCAGTGTCGGCAGCCCGTATCGGGGCTCAGGTAGGGCGACCGGAGAGCCGCCAGGCATCGACGCCACGCTCCACCGGCAGGGCGGCTGCGCTAGCGGTTCGGGGGCGTCCGCTGCGTACCCAGGTCGATGCGGCCGGTGGCGCTGGTGGCATGGTGGGTCGGGAACGGGTGGCGAACGCGCCGACCAGGGCGGCGAGTTCCTCTACCGTCGGTACGCCACGGACTACCCGAAAGACCGGCTCCTGCGAAGACATATGACGAGAGTACGACGTTGCCAGTTGACGGACGCCTCACAATGCGCGTGCCGCGAGTGTGACCAAGCTCCGCGCCGGGTACCGTCCACGGGATGTCCGACGCGCTTCCTCAAATTGTTGCTGACCGTTACCGGCTCGTGAAGCCGCTCGGTCAGGGCGGCATGGGTCGTGTGTGGATGGCCCGTGACGAGGTGTTGCACCGCGACGTTGCCATCAAGGAACTGGTGCCGCCACCCGGACTAACCCCGGAAGAGCGTCGGGAGATGCGCGAGCGGTCTCTCCGCGAGGCGCGGGCCATCGCGCGACTCAACCACATCAACGTGGTCCGGGTTTTCGACGTACTTCGTACCGATGGCGATCCCTGGATCGTCATGGAGTACGTCCCGTCCCGCTCGTTGCAGGACGTTCTCGCCGACGATGGGCCGGTGGCACCGGCTCGCGCCGCCGAGATCGGCCTGGCCGTGCTCGGGGCGTTGAAGGCGGCACACAAGGCCGGCATGTTGCACCGGGATGTCAAGCCGGGCAACGTGTTGATCGGTGACGACGGCCGGGTGGTGTTGACCGACTTCGGGTTGGCGACCGTTCCCGGCGACCCGACCGTGACGCGTACCGGACTGGTGCTCGGGTCGCCCGCCTACATCGCCCCTGAACGGGCCAGGGACGGTACGACCGGCCCCGAGGCGGACCTGTGGTCGCTGGGCGCGACCCTGTACGCCGCAGTGGAGGGGCAATCGCCGTACGCCCGATCGTCGGCGATCGCGACGTTGACCGCGCTGGCGACGGAACCGCCACCACCCCCGAAGAACGCCGGACCGCTCAAGGCCGTACTCGCCGGCCTGCTCCGCAAGGATCCGACGCAGCGGATCAACGCCGAGGTGGCGGAGCGGCTGCTGCGCCGAGTCACCAGCAAGCGGTCGCGGGGGCCAATCTCACTGCTTGACGGCGTACGTCGGCCTGGGCCGAATGGTCCGCGCGAGGCGCGCCCGACGGTTGTTCCCGCACCCCGCCCCGCCGAGACTCCACCGGCACAGAAGCCGTCACCGCCGCCGGCCCAGAAGTCGGTCCAGAAGTCGTCGCCTCCAGCCGTACCCCCGCCGCCGGCCGCCAAGACAACGGTCCTGCCATCGGCTATCGCACAGACACCGTCTACCGGGTCGTCTCCGGCTGGCGCATCGTCTCCGGCTGACGAGGAGACGAAGCACACCCCGACAGCCGCACCAACCGCCCGGATGCCCGGCCCGGCGTCCGGCAGTGCTCCTGTGTTAGGAAGGGCCCCTTCACAGGCAGAAAGCGATAACAAGGGGCCCTTCCTAACCGGAAAGCGGTGGGTGTGGGTGGCGGGCGGCGTCGCGGCGCTGCTGCTCGCGTTGTTCGTGATCGTGCCGCTGGCCAACCGTGACCCGGACGATAACCAGGAGCCGGGGACCGGAGCGGGTGCGACGAGTTCGGCGGGCAGCCAGTCGGCAGCACCCCAGACCTCGACACCCGCGCAGACCCCGAGCGCGACGCCGTCGCCGACTGGACTGCCCGAGCCCGTCGTGCCGGCCGGCTGGTTCCTGCACACGGACAAGACCGGGTTCCGGATGCCGTTGCCCAACGGCTGGAAGGAATACAAACGGGAGCCGAACGGACCCGGTCCCGAGGATCAGCGGGTGTACTTCCAGGACGGCAAGGGCCGGTGGCTGCTCATCGACCAGACCACGACCCCCAAGGGTAGAGCCCTTGCCGATTGGATCAAGCAAGAAAAGACTCGCAGCAAGAGTGAGCAATATATTGCTCGAAAATACAGCTTAGTGTCGATTAAAGAGGTCGACTACCACTGGGAGAACTGCGCCGACTGGGAGTGGACGGAGACCGATGGTGGTCGGCGGATGCACGTACGTAACCGTGGCTTCGTGACCGCGAAGGACAAGGGGTACGCGATCCGCTGGAATGCTCCGGCCGAGCAGTGGGACGCTGACCTGGCCATTTTCAACGTCATCGCCGATGGGTTCCGGCCTGTTCGGGACGGCCGCGTATAAATCCGCTCTCCTCTGGGTACCAGTGACGGTACGACGAGAGGAGGTACGACATGAGCAACCGATTGAACCCGACGAAGCCCAGCGTGGCACTGTGGATGCTGATCGCCGTCGGGGACGTGGCGCTGATTATCGCCAGCGCGGGTATGGTCGCACTGATCGCCCTCGCGAGCGTCGTAACCGTGGCCGCCGCCACGGTAGGTGCGTGGCTGATTCTGCGGCGTAGCGTTCCCGCTCGGAATGCCGCACCCGCCCGCGTCGCCGTACCGGCCCGGATGCCCGTACACACGTCCCCGCGACAGCGGTTTCCGATCCGCTGACTCGTACCCGCCACCCCTGTTACCCGTTGATCAAGAGATTTGCGTCATTCTGGGGCTCCCAGCCTGACGCAAATCTCTTGATCAACGCGTGAGGGGCGATCAGGCAGGGACGAAGCGTACGTCCGCCAGGTCGCCGTGGACGACGATGCGTGCCCAGGTGTCGGCGGCCAGCGTCGTCAGGTCGCTCCGTCGGATGGTCGCGCCCCAATCGGTACGCGCCGCCACCGCCGTGCGGAACGCCATCAGCTCCAGGCCATTCGCGTCCGTCGCGCTGCGTCCGCATGGCGACAAACATCGGTACGACCGAGGCTGGCCGTCCTGTTGGGCCGGCTGCATCGGTTCCTCGCAGTAGCCGCAGTGCACCAGACCACGCAATGCCCAACGGTCAAGGTCGGCAGGGGTGGTCACGACGTACACCGGCGGGCCTGGGCGCGAATGATCGCGGCGATGTCCTCGCGGTCGTGGCTGAGCAGCGCGGTTCGGGCCTGGTCGTACGGGCCGCAGGGCCAGCGGCGACGGCAGTAGCGGCAGCGCGGGATGCGCAGCAGCCGCCACAGCGGGGAGGGTTGATGTCGGCGGAAGATGACGAGTGCGCGTATGCGCTCCACCCGGTACCTCCTGGGGAGTCGAGGTGGCGCGCGACGGCTCGCGGGTAGCGCTTGGGGAGAAACGCGAGCCGCCGCGCGCGAGGGGACCGATTCCGCCAGGTTGCGGACCAAGGGGATCGGCCATGTGCAACCTTATGCATAAGGGGAACTAAGGGCAAGACCTGATGCATCCTGCTGCATCTTGAGGCTTGTGGCTTCCGTGTCGACCGTGATCAAATGGCGGTGCGGACCAAGGGGTGAGAGATGCCTACCTCAAAGACTCAACAGATCATCAACGACTTGACTGGGAAGATCGAGTCAGGAGAGCTGGCGCCTGGTGCCCAGTTGCCGAGTACCGCTGAGCTTCGGGCCCAGTACGGGGTCTCGATCACGGTCGTCCGTGGGGCGATCAACTGGCTGAAAGCCAAGGGAATGGTCGAGGGCATGTCCGGGGTCGGGGTGTTCGTGGCTGAGCGGAACGACTAGCCCCCTTGCTCTCCCCAGCAGGGGCAGGGCGAGGGTGTGGGTGGACCAGGGGGAGGCCCGGGTCAGCGCAACAGTGTGGCCGGGTCGAGGTTGAGCCGGAACGGCTCAGCGATCTGAAGTGTCTCGCCAGACTTGGCGACAGCGTGTTCTACGTAGTGCTCACCATCGAGGCGAAACATCCGCAGCGTGAGTGTCGAAGCATCCTGTTCGACCAGGAGGTACCACGGGATGCGGGCGATCGCGTAGAGCTGCATCTTGACGACGCGATCAGCAGCGGCATTGCCGGGGGAAACGATCTCGCCGACCAGGCGTACCTCGGCTGCCTCTACCACCGCACCTTCGTCGTCTGTCTCGGCGACGACCAGGTCCGGGATGGCGATCCGACCAGAGCGTAGGCGGACGTTGACGGCTTCATAGACCGAGAGTTGCCCAGACAGGGTTGCCATCTCGATGGAGTTGGCCAGCCGCCGCGACAGGTGCTGGTGTCGCTTGCTCAGCGCTGGACTCACGATCAGGCTTCCGTCGAGGAGTTCGATTCGGTTGGGGGTCTCGTCGAAGGCGAAATAGTCCGGCTCAGTCCATGGGCCGAGGTGCGGTTCAAGAGCTGCGGAGGTCATCGCCCACCCCCTACTCCGTTCGCCATGCCCCGAGTCTCGCACGACGAGCGTCATCGTGGTGGTGGGCGAGCTTGCCCGGGTGGGTTAGGCTCGCGGCCCATGTTGTCGTTTGACGGGCTCACCGACCTCTGGGACCGGCTCTTCGGGGCACAGCCGGACCCGCCACCGCTGCTCGTCCTGATCACCGGGCTGCTCGCGCTCGTCGTGGTGCTGACCCGGCTGCCATGGCGGATCGGCCGCAATGCGATCACCATCGCCCACGAGGGCGGCCACGCACTCGCCGCACTGCTGACCGGTCGCCGGCTGCACGGCATCCGGCTGCACTCGGACACCTCCGGGCTGACCCTGTCGGCCGGGCGGCCGACCGGCTTCGGCATGGTGCTGACGCTGCTCGCCGGCTACATCGCGCCTTCGCTCGTCGGCCTGGCCGGTGCCTGGCTGCTCGGCGGCAACCGGATCACCCTGCTGCTCTGGGGCGCGGTCGTACTGCTGCTCGCCATGCTGGTGATGATCCGCAACGTCTTCGGCATCGTGTCGATCGTGGTCACCACCGCGGTTGTACTGGGTGTCTCCTGGTACGCCTCGCCGGACGTGCAGGCCGCGTTCGCGTACGCGGGGGTGTGGTTCCTGCTGATCGGCGGGGTACGACCGGTCGGCGAGTTGCAGTCCCTGCGCAGTCGGGGCCGGATGCCCCAGTCGGACGCGGACCAACTCGCCGGGGTGACCCCGCTACCGGCGCTGTTCTGGGTGGGCCTCTTCGGCGTCATCAACCTGATCGCGTTGCTGGTCGGCGCAACCCTGCTTGCTGGCCCGATACTTACCGAGTTCGGCCTGTTCGCAGAGTAGCGGTAACAGCGAGTCCGGCAACGAGCTGGATCCTGTCGTGGGCACAGCTGATGGGCTCGCCTCAGATCCTTGGCCTTTGAGTTACCCCTTATGGCGTCGGCCCGTTGGGAGTGTCGGCGATCTGAGCGACGAGAAAATCGAGTCGTTCGTCCTGGCCGTCCGGGGGGATGCGGTTGCTGTCCGACAGGACGGCCAGGCCGTGCAACGCGCTCCAGATGATTTCGGCGGACAGCCCCCGTCGCGCGTTGTCCGGGCGGAAGCAGTTGACGAACTCGCCGAAAGCAGCCCGCAGTGGAGGTGGTGTCTCGGCGCTCGCGAACTTCACGTCGGTGGGCAGGACGAACATGGCCTGGTACAGGGCAGGCCGGTCGGTCGCGAATTCCAGGTAGGCGTGGCAGACGGCGCGCAGGGCCTGCCCCGGTTCGAGGGCGGCCAGCCGTGCGCGACGCAGGTGGGCGGCGAGTTCGCTGAAGCCGTCGATGGCGACGGCGCTCACGATGGCGTTCTTGCCGTTGAAGTGGCTGTACAGCACCGGCTGGCTGTATTCGACGCGTTCAGATAGCCGTCGTGTCGTCACCGCCTCCCAGCCTTCGGCTTCCGCGAGTTCGCGCGCGGCCGTGACGATCAGTTGATGGCGGTGGGCGCGTTCACGTTCGCGGCGCTCGTTGATGGCGGACATGACGGCATCCTAGCAATGCTTGACATTCTATCGAGGCTAGATTTATGGTCGCTACCATTGCTAGCGCCGCTAGGAATTCTTGTAGCGCTGCCGTCTAGAGGGGAAGCAACCCATGCTCACCAACGTCGCCACCGTGCTAGCCGGACTGATCGGAGCAGGCATCATCTTCATGGGCGCGCGCGCCTTCTGGGCACCGCAGGCCGCAGTCGGCTTCGGCATTCCCGGCACGCCGGTCAAGGACCCCAACTTCCAGGCCTGGCTATCCGTCAAGGCCGTGCGCGACATAGCCTCGGGGCTCTTCATCCTCATCCTGCTGGCCGGAGCGACACCCCACCTACTGGGCTGGTTCATGCTGGCCGCCACCGGTATACCCGCCGGCGACGCACTGATCGTGTGGCGCAGCAACGGGCCCAAGGCGGCCGTTTACGGCATCCACGGGGCCACCGCCGTGGTGATGCTGGCGATCAGTGTCCTCCTGTTCGTCGGGTAACCGATTGCCACGCCGCTCCGGCTGGATATTGGGGCCACTGACGGATGGAGCTGACGACGACAGGTGCCGTCAAGGGGCGTACCCGGTGAAACACGGCGGCGAAGCAGGGCAGGCATCGAGGTTCTACATTGGCGCGTTATCGTGCGATCCTGGGCGCTGTGCAGACGATGTCGCCTCGATTTCACTTCTCCGTCGGGTTCACGCACGCCCGATCGATGCGGATCGCGACGGAGGTGTTCCTCGGTGTCCTGATCACCGCCTCCGCTGCCTTTGTCGGATACATGATCGGGCAACTGGTGATGTGGGGAACCGCCGACTCCATCGCTGATGAGCAGAAGTGGTTGCCCCCGTTGGTGGCTGTGATCCTGATGGTGCCGGCAGCACTCTGTTCGGTGCTGATGGTTGCCGCCGTCGTCCGAAGGGGAGCTTGGTTGAGCGGCACCCAACTGACCGTACGGGTGCTGCGGCGGCGGACCGTTGATCTGGCGACCGCCCGGTCGGTGGCACTGGACATGGTTCCCAGGCCGAGGAAGCTCGCTCCGCCGCTGCCCCAGTTGTCGGTGGTCGGTGCCGACGGTCGAACGCTGCGGCTGCGGCTGGCCAGCCGAGAAGGGCATCCACTGCCACAGGAGCAGCTACTCGGACTCGCCACCGTATTGTCGACCGCACGTTACCCGGGTGCGGCAGAAACGGTGTCGTGGCTGCGGGATGCCGCCGCACAGGCCATTCCCACGGTTCGTAGGCTGAGTAAATGACTGTGCCGACTCGATGGAACTGACGTCGGAGTTCGAGCAGCACCGGCCGTACCTGATGGCGGTCGCGTACCGGATGCTGGGCAGCCGCACCGAGGCGGAGGACGTCGTACAGGAGGCGTGGCTGCGCTACCAGGCCGCCGACCGAGACGGTATCCAGGAGCTTCGGGGCTGGCTCACCACCGTCACCGGCCGGCTCTGCCTCGACACGTTGCGCTCGGCCCGGGTACGCCGAGAGGCGTACGTCGGGCCGTGGCTGCCCGAGCCGATCGTGTCCCGGCTACCGACCGGCCCGGAGCAGGGCGAAGCCGTCGACCCGGCCGACCGGGCGGTACGCCGGGACGAGGTCAGCTACGCCCTGCTGGTGGTGATGGAACGGCTGACCCCGGAGCAGCGGGTCGCCTTCGTCCTGCACGACGTGTTCGCGGTCCCGTTTCCCGAGATCGCCAGCCTGCTCGGCAGCACCGACGTGGCGGTCCGCCAACTCGCTTCCCGGGCCCGGCGGGTCGTGGCCGCCGAGGACGGTTCAGCGCGTCACCGGCCGGACCCGGCCGAGCAGCGTCGGGTGGTCGACGCCTTCGTCCGGGCTGTGGAGGCCGGTGACCTGGACGCGCTGCTGGGCGTGCTCGCGCCGACCGTCACCGCGACCGGCGACGGCGGCGGTGTGGTCAACGCCGGCCGGCGCTCGATCGTGGGTGCGGAGAAGGTGGCGCGGTTCCTGCTGGGCATATTGCGTCGGGCGGTGGACGAAAGCGGCACGCTGCTGGTCGAGCCGATCCTGGTCAACGGCGACCTGGGTCTGCTGGTGGACCTGACCCGGCCCCAAGGTCCGGCACTGCGGTTCAGCATGGCGTTCGCGTTCGACGAATCGGGTCGGATCGCGCACATCTACGACCAGCTCAACCCGGCCAAGCTCACCGGGCTGCCACCACGGCTGACACCGGGGCTGCCAGCACAGCTCAGCTCTGCGGAGCAGCCTCGCTGATCTGCGTCGCCCAGGGCACCGGGCAGGCGTCCCCGCTGGTGTAGCCCTGGGCGGTTAGGCCGAGCGCGTGGTTGGTCCGGGCCCGCATGTTCTCCAGGCTGATCGCGTACGTCAGCTCGACCAACTGTGCCTCGTCCAGGTGTTCGCGAAGCGCGGTGACCAGTTCGTCGGTGACGTCCATCGGCAGGTCGGTCATCGCGTCGGCGAACCGGAGGGCGAGCTTCTCCAGCTCGGTGAAGGCGTCCGAGGTCTGGTAGCGGCTCAGCTCCCGGTGCCGCTCCACCGAGAAGCCGGCCTTGAGCGTGAGCATGGTGCCGAAGTCGACGCACCAGGAGCAGCCGACTCTCGTGGCCACCCGGTGCACCACCAGGTCCCGTAGCGCTGCGTCGAGGCGGCCTACCGCCTTCCCGTACGTCATCTCGTGCACCGCCGACGTCCACATCAGCGCGGGGTGGTGGGCGGCGGCTCGGAACGGTTCCGGTACCTCGCCGTACATGCGTCGGGCGACCCGGAACGCGAGCCGAGTCAGCCAGCTTGCCTGCTTGTCAGCAACGAGTGCGATACGTGTCATGCGGAGAGGACGGGCCGGGTCGGTGCGGTGTGACCGGCTGAGAGCTGGGTCACGGACCCGACCCGCCCGTCAACGCACTACAGCGGGATGTTGCCGTGCTTCTTCGGCGGCAGGGTCTCCCGCTTGGTACGCAGCACCCGCAGCCCCCGGACGATCTGCCCCCGGGTCTCGTGCGGGGCGATCACCGCGTCGACGTACCCCCGCTCGGCGGCGATGTACGGGTTGGCCAGGGTGTCCTCGTACTCGGCGATCTTCTCGGCCCGGACAGCGGCCGGGTCCTCGGTGGCGGCCAGCTCCGACCGGTAGAGGATGTTGACCGCCCCCTGCGCCCCCATCACCGCGATCTGGGCGGTGGGCCAGGCGAAGTTGAGGTCGGCCCCGAGGTGCTTGGAGCCCATCACGTCGTACGCCCCGCCGTATGCCTTGCGGGTGATCACCGTGATCTTCGGGACGGTGGCCTCGGCGTACGCGTAGATCAGCTTGGCGCCCCGGCGGATGATGCCGTCCCACTCCTGGCCGGTGCCGGGCAGGAAGCCGGGTACGTCCACAAAGGTGAGTACCGGGATGTTGAACGCGTCGCAGGTACGGACGAACCGGGCCGCCTTCTCCGAGGCGGCGATGTCCAGCGTCCCGGCGAAGTGCATCGGCTGGTTGGCGACCACGCCAACCGGGCGGCCCTCGACCCGGCCGAAGCCGACCACGATGTTCTGCGCGTAGAGCGGGTGGACCTCCAGGAACTCCCCGTCGTCCAGGACGTGCTCGATCACCTGGTGGATGTCGTACGGCTGGTTGGCCGAGTCGGGCACCAGGGTGTCCAGCTCCCGGTCGGAGTCGGTGACGTCGAGGACCGCCTCGGCCGGGTACGCCGGCGGGTCGTCCAGGTTGTTGGCCGGCAGGTACGACAGCAGCGCCTTGACGTAGTCGATGGCGTCTTCTTCGTCGGTGGCGAGGTAGTGCGCGTTGCCGCTCTTGGTGTTGTGGGTACGCGCCCCGCCCAGCTCCTCCATGGCCACGTCCTCACCGGTGACCGTCTTGATCACGTCCGGTCCGGTGATGAACATGTGCGAGGTCTGGTCGACCATGACGGTGAAGTCGGTGACCGCGGGGGAGTAGACCGCGCCGCCCGCGCACGGCCCCATCACCAGCGAGATCTGCGGGATCACCCCGGAGGCGCGGACGTTGCGGAAGAAGATCTCGCCGTAGAGGCCGAGGCTGACCACACCCTCCTGGATGCGGGCGCCACCGGAGTCGTTGATGCCGACGACCGGGCAGCCGATCTTCATGGCCAGGTCCATCACCTTGACGATCTTCTGGCCGAAGACCTCGCCGAGCGAGCCGCCGAAGACCGTGAAGTCCTGGGCGAAGACACACACCTGCCGGCCGTCGACGGTGCCGTAGCCGGTCACCACACCGTCCCCGTACGGGCGGGTCCTCTCCAGCCCGAAGTTGATGGACCGGTGCCGGGCCAGCTCGTCCAGTTCGACGAAGGAGCCCTCGTCGAGCAGCATCTCGATTCGTTCCCGAGCGGTCTTCTTGCCCCGCGCGTGCTGCTTCTCCACAGCCCGCGCCGACCCGGCGTGCACCGCCTCGCCGGTACGTCGTTCCAGGTCCGCCAGTTTGCCCGCGGTGGTGTGGATGTCGACCTCGGTCGCACTCTGCTGCCCAGTCACGCCAGCGATCGTAACGATGGTTAAGCCCGTTGGCGCTGTGCACTTCCCCTCAATCGCCGCTGGGCACCTCCATGCGTGGCCCACCGGCGGCGTCGCAGACCGACCGGCGAGCGGCGAGCGGCGGCGTCGCAGACCGACCGGCGAGCGGCGAGCGGCGGCGTCGCAGACCGACCGGTGACCGACGTTGCCGGGCGTAGGCTGACCGGATGCCTGGCTCGCCGTACACGGATCTGGACCGCCCGCCGCTGGACGAACGTCGGCTGCGTCGGGCGCTGGTCACCCCGTACGGGCCGTGGAACCGGTTGGAGCTACGCGCCGAGACCGGCTCGACCAACGAGGACGTGGCCACCGCCGCCCGAACCGGCGAACCGGAAGGGCTGGTGATCGTCGCCGAGCGGCAGACCGCCGGTCGGGGGCGGCGCGGTCGGGTCTGGCAGTCGCCGGCCCGCGCGGGCCTCGCGACCAGCGTGCTGCTCCGGCCCGGCGAGGCGGACGCGCATCACGGTTGGGAACCCGCACCCCCCTCCCGGTACGGCTGGCTGCCGTTGTTGGCCGGCGTCGCGCTGGTCGAGGCGGTGTCCCAGCTGACCGAGCTGGAGGCGGCCCTGAAATGGCCGAACGACCTGCTGATCGGCGGGGCGAAGTGCGGCGGGATCCTGGCCGAGGCGTTGCCGGCGGCCGACCCCGGTCAGCCGCCCGCCATTGTGCTCGGTATCGGGCTCAACGTGACGCTGCGCGCCGACGAGCTGCCGTCGAACCCCACCGGGTTGCCCGCCACTTCCCTGCGGCTGGCCGGTGCCCCGGTCACCGACCGCGATCCGCTGTTGCGTGCCCTGCTCCGCGCGCTGGCCGCCTGGTACGGCCGTTGGCGGGCGGTGGACGGGGACGCGGAGGCGTGCGGCCTACGTGACGTCTATCTCGACTCCTGCGACACCATCAGCCGTCAGGTGCGGGTGCTGTTGCCGACGGGCGTCGATCTGATCGGCGAGGCGACGAGTGTCGACCCGGACGGTCAGCTGGTGGTCCGGTCTGCCGACGGCGAGCACCGGGTGGCCGCCGGGGACATTCTTCACCTCCGCTGAGGAGCGGGCCAGAGCAGTCTGGGCGGGCGGCGCAAAAAGTCCCGACCGTCAGGTACGCCATCTCGTGGACCGGAGCCGCTACGGTCAGCGCGGACATTCGCGTACACGAGGAGGTTGGCGTGGCATTCCCCGAAGACGTGCTCACTGAGGACGAGCATGTCGTACTGCACCTGCATCCGCACTGGAAGGCACTGATCCGGCCGGTGCTGGTGCTGGTGCTCGCCATCGCCGCAGTGGTGGTCGGCTCCGTGTTCCTGCCCGAGGGCGGCGCCGGCACGATCGGGCTCTACGTCATCGCCGGGCTCGGCCTGGCGCTGGTGGGGTGGCTCAGCCTGTGGCCGTTCCTGGTCTGGCGTACTACCCACTATCTGTTCACGAACGAGCGGGTGCTGCTCCAGCACGGTGTGCTCGCCCGGGAGCGTCGGGACATCCCGCTGGGCCGGATAAACGACCATTCGATGAGCCAGCGGTTCATCGAGCGGCTGCTTGGTTGCGGCACGTTGACCATTGAGTCGGCCGGTGAGCGGGGCCAGTCGGTGCTGGTCGACATCCCGGGAGTGGAGCAGGTGCAGACCAAGCTCTACGAGTTGGTGGAGGACCATCACGACAAGCATTCGCTCGGTGACGGCGAGATGCGGAACATCCTCGCCGACATGAACGAGGGCAAGCCGCTGCGCGAGCAGCCGCAGTAGTTCAACGAGGCCGGGTACCGGTCAGCGAGGTGGGGCAGTAGTCAACGAGGCCGGGGAGGCTGCGGGCCGGCTCCTGGTGGAGCCGGTTGGTCGGCCCCGGCCTGCGTGGCGAGGTCTAAGCCCCGGCCTGCCTGGCTTGGTCGCCCCCGGTCCGCATGACGAACCAACCTCGGAAGCGGGTCCGCAGTACCTCGCGTTCGGGCTGGCCGTCGGCGTCCAGCCGGATCATCGTGCCGATCAGGGTGACGGTGCCGAGCCCGGGGCGGGCGGTCGACGGCTTGCTCCCCACCACGTCGAGTCGTACGGCGAGCCGATCGTCGGCGCGTACCGGGGCCAGCCAGCGGAGCTCCTCCAGACCGGGGGACGCGTCGGCGGCGGCCCGGGACAGCAGGCTGTCCACATAGGCGCGCATGAAGAGGCTCACCGTGTAGAAGCCGCTTGCGATCAACCCGCCGTGGTGGCTCTGTCCGGCCATCGCCGCGTCGATGTGGTACCACTGCGGGTCGAATCGACGCGCGAAGGCCAACATCTCGGTCTCGTCGATGTCGACGACTCCGAGGTCGAAGCTCTGCCCGGGGGTCAGATCCTCGAAGAAGAGTTCAGCGGGGGCACCCGTGCCGGACCACACGGCGGAGGTGGTCAGCGGCCCGAGGGCCGCTGGCTGGCGGCGTGCAGCTCGGCGGCGAGCTCGGCCTCCAGTTCGGCGTCGATCGAGTCGGCGAGTTTGCGGTCGGCTGCCGTGAGGTCCCGGTCGGCCGCCGTGAGGTCCTGGTCGACTGCGGTGAGGTCCCGCTCGGCCCTGGCGGGGTCCCGGTCCACCGGGACGAGCCGGCCGAGGGCGGCGTCGAGGTCCGAGTTGGTGGTCGGTGCCGACCGGGCCTGGGGCACCGTAACGGCACCGGCGGGGGCCTCGTCCGGAGTCGTCTCCTCCAGTTCGGCCACCGCCTCGGCGAACTCCGCGACCGGGTCCAGCTCGGCCAGGATCTCGCCGGGGTGCTCGTCGCGGGCGGCGGCGTCGACGTCGGGGGTGCCATCGGTGACCGGTGGTGCGGTGTCGACGTGGGTGGGGCCGAAGACGAACGTGCGGTAGGACCAGAACCGGAAGGCGGTTCCCAGGACCAGGCCGGCGGTCTTGGCAACGTTGATCGCCAGCAGGCTGGTCATGCCCAGCCCGTACTTCGCCAGCGCCAGGACGCCCAACTCGATGACCAGCCCGGTGGCGTTGAACAGGAAGAACAGGGCGTATTCCCGGCGCATGGCCGACTTTGGTCGGTCCCGGTAGGTCCAGTGCCGATTCATCAGGTAGGACGTGATGGTGGCCACGACGGTCGCGATGACCGTTGCCTTCAGCTGACCATCGGCAAACACCGTCAGTGCGAGCGCATTGAACACTGCGTAGTTGATGATCGTGTTCGCGCCACCTACGATGCCGAACTTCAGCGCCTCGTGGACGAACTTCTGCCAGCGGTCGGGCAGTAGGCGGACAAGACGCATGTAGACACCTTAAAGCAGCGAGAGGGACGGACCGGAGAGCCCGGTGGGAGATGGGGGGAGAAACACTGATTAGTCACTCTTCGTAATCACATCGGGCGCATCCTGTGCTGCGGGTCCAACGAAGACGAAGCGTCGATAGGACCAGAAGCGGAACAGGGTGCCGAGGGCGGCGCCGACCAGGTTGGCGGAGATGTTGTCGGCCAGGAGTGACTTGAACACGGAGGGCCAGATGGCGCCCAGTCCGTAGTGGCTGATGCCGAGGCAGGCCACGGCGATGCCGAGCCCGACGGCGTTGAAGAAGAAGTAGAGGGAGTATTCGCGGGCCATGCCGGACCGTTCTCGGTGTCGCCAGGTCCAGAACCGGTTGCCGACGAAGGCGATCGTCGCCGCGACCACCGTGGAGAAGGTCTTGGCGGTCAGTCGTTCCATGCCGAGTCGGGTGACCGCATAGTTGAACAGCGCAAGGTCTACGAAGAAGGCAAAACCGCCCACAACGCCAAATTTGCCCAACTCGCGGACGAGATGGCCAAACCGGTCGAGGAGTAGGTAGCGGAGGCCTCGACGGGTGCCCGATGGGCTCGGCTGGCCGCCGGTAACGGTCGATGGCACGGGTTCGAGCCTACCGGCTGCGGCCCCCGCTCACCGGTAGCAACGTCGATCCGGGATGTCGGTGGAGCAGGCGGAAAAGCGGAAGTGTTGTCTGTGAGACAGAGGTTACCCTCTGTCAATTGTGGGGAAGTGGGATGGAATGAACGGCCAACCACCCGGACACCGCCCCGAGAACGAACCGTCAGCCGTCTCGCCTCTCGCGAACCGCCAACTGTCCTAGAGGGAACTGGCGAAGATCAGAGATGGAGTTCGAAGGATTTGCGCGAAACTGCGCGTAGCAGCGACGAATAGTTCGCGTTGCGGCAGCTTGCCCAAAGCTTGTGCAGTTCTTCACAACCAGTCCCGCTGCCCCGGGCCTTCCCCCGGTTTACGCTGATTGGAATCCCAGGTATCACGAAGGCGAAGCGGTTCCCGCCCGTCAGAGTCGTGCATCCCAATACCGGTCAATGTCGACCACAAGGAGATGTGTCATGGTTGCTCCGGCCACTGTTCGGGGTATCGATCAGGCCCCGACCTCCCACCCCAAACTGCTTGCCTGGGTCCGTGAAGTCGCCGAATTGACCACCCCTGAGCGGGTCGTTTGGGTCGACGGCTCGGACGAGGAGTGGCAACAGCTCACCGACGAACTGGTAGAGGCCGGCACGCTGGTCCGATTGAACCCAGAGCGCAAGCCGAACTCGTTCTGGGCACGTACCGACCCATCAGACGTGGCGCGGGTGGAGGAGCGCACCTTCATCTGCTCGGTCGACGAGGCCGATGCCGGGCCCACCAACAACTGGATGGCGCCGGCCGAGATGAAGCGGACGATGACGGAGCTCTACCGCGGTTGCATGCGCGGTCGCACGATGTACGTCATCCCGTTCTGCATGGGCCCGCTGGAGGCCGAACAGCCCATGTTCGGCGTCGAGATCACCGACAGCCCGTACGTGGTCGCCTCCATGCGCATCATGACCCGGATGGGTAGCAAGGTGCTGGCCGGAATGGGCGACAACGCGGACTTCGTGCAAGCGCTGCACTCGGTCGGTGCCCCGCTGGCCGCCGGCGAGCAGGACGAGATCTGGCCGTGCAACCAGACCAAGTACATCTCCCACTTCCCGGAGAGCCGGGAGATCTGGTCCTACGGCTCGGGCTACGGTGGGAACTCGCTGCTGGGCAAGAAGTGCTACTCGCTGCGGATCGCCAGCGTGATGGGTCGGGACGAGGGCTGGCTCGCCGAGCACATGCTGATCCTCAAGATGACCTCGCCAGAGGGCAAGGTCTACCACATCGCCGGTGCGTTCCCGTCCGCCTGCGGCAAGACCAACCTGGCCATGGTCGAGCCGACCATCCCGGGCTGGAAGGTCGAGACCATCGGTGACGACATCGCCTGGATGCGGTTCGGCGAGGATGGCCGCCTCTACGCGCTCAACCCCGAGTACGGACTCTTCGGCGTGGCACCGGGCACCGACTGGAAGACCAACGCCAACGCCATGCGGACGCTGGACCGGGGTAACTCGATCTTCACCAACGTCGCCCTCACCGACGACGGGGACATCTGGTGGGAGGGGATGGGCGAGCCGCCGGCCCACCTCGTCGACTGGAAGGGCAAGGATTGGACGCCGGAAAGCGGGGAACTCTCCTCCCACGCGAACAGCCGGTTCTGCACCCCGATCAAGCAGTGCCCGATCCTGGCCGACGAGTACGAGGACCCGCGCGGCGTACCGATCGACGCGATCCTCTTCGGTGGCCGGCGTAGGGACACCGTCCCGTTGGTGACCGAGGCCCGCGACTGGGTGCACGGTGTCTACATGGGAGCGACCCTCTCCTCGGAGACCACCGCTGCCGCCTCCGGGCAGGTCGGCGTCGTACGCCGCGACCCGATGGCGATGCTGCCGTTCATCGGCTACCACGCGGGTGACTACTTCCGGCACTGGATCGAGATGGGCAAGGGCGTCGACGGTGACGCCGAGAAGCTGCCGAAGGTCTACTACGTCAACTGGTTCCGCAAGGACGCCGACGGCAAGTTCCTGTGGCCCGGCTTCGGCGAGAACTCCCGGGTGCTCAAGTGGATCGTCGAGCGGATCGAGGGCAAGGCAGAGGCGGTCGAGACGCCGATCGGTATGGTGCCGACCATTGACGCGCTCGACGTCGACGGCCTCGGCCTCACCCGCGAGGACATTCGGATCGCCCTCAAGGTCGACGTCGACGAGTGGCGCGACGAACTGCCGCTGATCACCGAGTGGTTCGAGAAGTTCGGCGACAAGCTGCCCGGCGTGCTCTGGGCGGAGTTGGACGCGCTGCGCGCCCGCCTCGACGCCGAGCAGGCGGTCGAGGAGCGTCGGGCGTAGGACTGGCCCGCACCGGGCATCATCATCAACATGACGACGACGGCCGCCGCGACGAAGGTCCGGCGGCCGTCGGCTGTCCGCGTTCTGACCGCACTGCTGGTCGTCACCGCGTTGACCACCGTCGTGGTCGAGCTTCTCAACTGGCGGTACGCCCCGGAGTCCGGCTTCGGACTGGCGGTCCGTACCGGTTGGGCGCTGCTGCGTTCACTGGGCTTCCTCGTCCTGATCCGTCAGGTGCGCCGGGGTCGCAGCGCGGCCCGCCCGTTCGGGCTCATCCTGGCCGTGACCACCGTCTTCGCGGTGGGTCGGCTGGTCGTGCCCCGCGCCGGCGTTCCGCCCCTACCCGGGGTGCTCGGCTTCGCCACGCTGACCCTTCTCTGCGGGGCGGTGGTGTGGCTGCTCTACCGCTCGCCTGCGGTGCGGGAGTTCATGGTCCGGCATCCGGGTCGACTCGTCATCGATCGGCAGGGCATCTCCTGGCGGGAGGTGCCACCCCGGCGTCCGCCGATCGCCGGCTGGTTGCTTACCGTACGGGCAGCGGTGTTCACGTACAGCCCGTTGATGCTGGTGCCCTGCCTGGTGGCGGTCGGCGAGGTCGTCACCGGGCGGATCCTCGCCGGGCCGATCGTGGTGTTGTGGCTGGTCGCCGCCTTCGGCGTCAGCTACGTGGTGCTCTTCGGCACATTCTTCCTCCTGCGAGGGCGACGGTGGGCAGCCGGGCTGCTGGTCGTGGTCACGCTGGTCGTACTCCTGGTGGACCTGCCGTTGTGCTGGTTCCTGCTCGGTGTCGACGGGCTGGTCCGCGACGGTGGCCCGCTGGTGGTGGCGGCCGGGATCGCGCTGTACGGCCTGTGGCGGGCAGCGATCACGGAGCGTCCGGTGGGCACCGAACCCGCGGCGGCCGACGTCGTGATGTGACCAGCGATACCCTGGTGGGGGCCGGTGCGGGTCGGTAGTCGACACACCGCCGGACGCAGTCGCTACTCTCAAGGTGATGACTCTGCGGGACCTTATCTACTCCGTGTACGAGCGGCGACTGACGGCGAAGCTCGCCGGACGGCCGGTGCCCCGGCATGTCGGGGTGATGTGTGACGGAAACCGGAGATGGGCCAAGGAGATGGGGTACGTCGACCCCAACGATGGGCACCGGGTCGGCGCGGCCAAGATCAAACATGTCCTCAACTGGTGTGACCAGGCTGGTATCGGGCACGTCACCCTCTACCTGCTCGCCACCGACAACCTGCGCCGCCCGGCCAAGGAACTCGACCCCCTCGTGAAGATCATCGAGGACCTGGTCGTCGAGTTGGCTGAGGAGGGCAACCCCTGGCGGCTGCGCATGGTCGGGGCGCTCGACCTGCTGCCGACCCAGACGAGCGGGACGTTGAAGGCCGCCGAGGAGCACACCCGGGACCGGGACGCCGGGGCGCAGGTCAACATCGCCGTCGGGTACGGCGGCCGGCAGGAGATCGCCGACGCCGTACGGTCCCTGCTCCAGGAGCACGCGGCGGCCGGCGGCACCATCGAGGAACTGGCCGAGGTGCTCGACGTGGAGCACATCGCGGAACACCTCTACACCCGGGGACAGCCCGATCCCGACCTGGTCATCCGGACCAGCGGTGAGCAGCGCCTCTCCGGGTTCCTGCTCTGGCAGTCGGCCCATTCGGAGTTCTACTTCTGCGACGTGAACTGGCCGGACTTCCGGCATGTCGACTTCCTCCGGGCGCTGCGCTCGTATGCCAGCCGGCAACGCCGCTACGGTGCCTGACGCCGCGATCCACGATGCGCTCACCGGTCCTCGTGCCGGCCTCTCGTTCCGTCAGCTGAGCCGGTGTACGGCCTCGGTGAGGAAGTCGCCGAGTGCCTCGGGGGACTCGATGGTCAGGTCGGCCGCCGTGGAGACCTCCTGACCGGTCTCCGGGTTGGCCACGGCCACGCAGATCCCGAAGAAGGAGGGGTCTGCGGCTTCCCTGGCCCGTAGGGCGGCGAATGCCTTGATGTCGGAGACGTCGTCACCGAAGTACCAGGCGCAGCCGGCCGATGGGACGGCTTCTCCGATCACCATGCCCTTGTCCCGATCGACCGGCGGCTTCAGCTCGATGACCATACGCCCACACTGCACCCGCAGGCCGAGTCGTCCAGCCTGCGCCTGGCCCCACGATTCGACGGCTGCGGCCAGTTCGGGGGCGGTGCGATAGTGCAGGGCCACGGAGAGCCGCTTGTATTCCACCAGCGTCCCCTCGGGCAGCTCGGCCCGGGCGCGCTCAGCCAGCTCGACCATGGTCGGCACCCAGGGCAGGGCAGCCGGCTCGGTCACCGTCTCGGCGGACCCGTGGCTGTGCTCCAGGCCGTAGAGGCCGTAGAGGTCGACGTCGGTGAGCGAGGCGAACCGGTCGCGCAGGAACTCGACCGGACGGGCCGAGACGATGGCCACCCGCTGCACCACCTCGGTGAGGGCTTCGATCGCCGCGAGGACCTTGGGTGCCGGCTGCACGGCGGTGGGATCGTCCTCGACCGGGGCGAGTGTGCCGTCGAAGTCGAAGAACAACACACATTGCCCGGCTCGGTCGACGGTGGCGTTCCACGCCTGGTCGACGGAGAAGGGGCGGGTCAGCTGATGGTTTCCAGAGTTGTACGGCCGCACGGGCGTCAGCGTACCCCGGCAGCTGTCCGTTCGGACGACCTGTTACTGAACGTTCAGTCGTCGCCTCCGATCATTGCGCGTCGTCCGTGCAGTCGCGGACCGATGGGCACCACGGCCGCGTCCGGGTTGTGGCTGAGCAGATAGCCCTCGACGAAGCCGGCGTTGTGGTCGCCCGCGCGGCTCTCGATCTCGTTCAGCCGGGCGACGAGGAACTCGGTGAGGGCGGTGATCCGCCCGATGAGCCGGTCGTGCAGGTCGGCGACCACGGCCAGCACGGTGGCGCTGGCGGCGGCGGTGATGGCGAGCACGTTCAGGACCACCGGAACCTGCTGACCGTTGACCGTGCCGATTACGACGTTGGCGGTCACACACAATGTCACTGACACTGCGGCCACCACTACTGCCATCCATTTCAGGGTCATGGGCTTGACCCCTCCTTCTGTCCCGCAGGGCTGGGTTCGGCCTTGTCCCGTCCCCCCGCCGACGACGAGCCCAAGCAGTACGAAGAGGCACGCTAGCGCGCCCGTTCAGCCCGGAACAGGGTGCAGATGGCGCAGAGTATGCAGTTTTTCGCCATCTGAGGAACTAGCCTGCTTGTTTGCCCCGTTTTCCGGCATTAGGCGGCATTATTGGGCGATAAGCGAGGTAGCGGATGGTTTCCCGAATATGAAACTTCTCTGCGTCGGAGACGTTCGGGTCCACGAGTCGCCGGAGCAGTGCCTCCACGTCCGGGTCCATCGGTGGCGCGTTGGGCGTTGGGCGTGCGGGGGTGCCCCGGTCCCAACCGAGCACCCCGAAGGCGATGGTCGGGCTGATGCCGAGCCCTTCGCAGAACGCGACGACCCGCTCGGCTTCCGGGTCGCTGGCCCACTCGCCGCGTACCCAACGGTTGAGGGTCTGACGGGAGACCCCGGTGCGGCGGGACACCTCGGAGCCGGTCCATGCGCGGGTGGCACGGGCATCGGCCAGCGCCTTGCGAATGAAGGCGGCGAAGGCGATTTTTCGCCCATGGGCACGGTCCGACACCTGGTGACGGTACGGCCAGCTTGCCGGCCGCGCAGCTGCCCCCGCAGCAATGTATTGCATGCGTGACAGATTCTCACGCTTTCCAGTTTCGGGCGTACTGCCGTTGTCGAGGGGCGTCACGTCGGCAGGGTAGGTGTATTAAGGGGTGACGGTAATCATACGAAAAGCTGATACTGTCACGCGCATGGGACGCCCTACCGTGTGTCACGTGCTTGAGACGATCTGCGTTCAGGCGGGTCACGTACTCGTGACAGGAGTGGTTCGGTGATCGAACTCGCGACCCGCGCCCAGGCATTTGGTCTGATCGCTGAGGGTGTGGCCGCCGGACTCAGTGCTCCCTGGCGTCTCTACCTTGCTC
The DNA here is from genome assembly GCF_014203835.1 of Micromonospora polyrhachis. NCBI lineage: Bacteria > Bacillati > Actinomycetota > Actinomycetes > Micromonosporales > Micromonosporaceae > Micromonospora > Micromonospora polyrhachis. Next base: position 4,190,176 of record NZ_JACHJW010000001.1, read on the forward strand.
GCGGTTCCCGCTATCTCGCGCTCAACGTGGGTGATCGTGCCGAGTGGGACTCCTGGCGTACCCACCTCGGCTGCCCGGAACTCAGCGTGCGGGTCTACGACGCCGGTGGCGAGATCAGACGGGCCTCGGTCGCCGAGGTGATTCTCGATGGCTGCCGGATCAGTGTCGAACTGGTCGAGGAGGTCGGCACCGACGACCTCGACCGCCTGCCCGTCACCGGCGGACACCCGTCCAGCGCTGGCGATCAGCCGTCCGGCACCGACCGGACCATGCGGGACGGGGAGGAATGATGAGCCCCTTCTTCCTGGTCTTCCTCGTGCTGCTGCTCTGCTCGTCGAGTTACGCGGCCGGGCGCCTACACGGGCAGCTCAGCTACCGGATCGGCTATCGGTTCGGGTACCGGCAGGGTTACTTCGACGGCGACCGGGGGGCATGGAACCGCCGACGCCGGGAGGCGCAGGCCGCCATCGCCTCGGTGCTGGCGGTGCCATCACCCACGACAACTGACAGCGCCCGCACCGTCGTACGTCAGGGAACGACGTACACGGGCGCCTCCTTCGCGGGGACCGCGACCAACGGCGGACGGCACTCCACCGACATCTTCGCCGGCCGCAACGCGTGACCGGCGGCGACGGTGGGGTGAGCGGTCGCCCGCGAACACGGTGCGCCGTCCGTGGCGGACGCGCACCGTCCGGGGTCACCTCAGACCGGTGACGGTGATCCCACCGGCCGGGATGCGCGCAGGGGGCATGCATCCCGGCCGGTCCCAGCTCCGGGCGGTTCCAAGGTCGCACGCTCAGAAGATCAGCGGGATGTGGCTAGCCCAAGCGGTTCTGCCCGGCTAGCGTCTAGGCATGGCGCGGGGTCGTCCCGAGCCAACCGGACGGCCCGGACTCTGCAAGATGCTGTGTGCACGGGGCCACACCCGACCTCGTGCTCCGGGCACCGGACGAGGCGGACTGCGGGTGGACGGGTGCACACCCGCCGGAGCAGGCCTGTGACGACTCGTCGTACCAACCACCGGGCTGAGCAGAGCCCGGCCGCCACTACCACCGGTCGCCGGACCGGTGCCGCCATCGCCGACCGGATCAGCGGCCGTCGCCGTAGCTCAGGCAAGTCGGCTGCCGAGCCAGCGGAGCCCGAACCGGCTCGCCACGTATACGTCCTGGACACCTCGGTCCTGCTCTCCGACCCGGCGGCCTTCCACCGGTTCGCCGCACACGAGGTGGTCCTACCGCTCGTGGTCATCACCGAGTTGGAGGGCAAGCGTCACCACCCCGAACTCGGCTGGTTCGCCCGGCAGGCCCTGCGGGCGCTCGACGAGATCCGGGTCCGGCATGGGCGACTCGACCAGCCAGTACCGGCCAACGAGGCCGGCGGCACCCTACGGGTGGAGTTGAACCACGCCGACAGCGGATCGCTGCCGGTGGGCTTCCGTACCGAGTCCAACGACACCCGGATCCTCTCCGTCGCCCTCAACCTCGCCGCCGAGGGGCGCGACGTCACCCTGGTGAGCAAGGACATGCCGCTGCGGGTCAAGGCGGCGGCGGTCGGGCTCGCCGCCGACGAGTACCGGCACGGCCAGGCCAGCGATCCGACCTGGACCGGGATGTCCGAGCTGGGACTGGGGACGGAGCAGGTCGGCCAGTTGTACGCCGGTGAGGCGGTGGACCTGGACGAGGCGGCCGGACTGCCCTGTCACACCGGACTGGTGTTGCAGTCTCCGCGCGGCTCTGCCCTGGGGCGGGTACTGCCCGACAAGACGGTACGGCTGGTCCGCGGGGACCGGGAGGCGTTCGGGTTGCGGGGCCGGTCGGCGGAGCAGCGGATCGCGCTGGACCTGCTGCTCGACGAGTCGATCGGAATCGTCTCCCTGGGGGGCCGGGCGGGCACCGGGAAGTCCGCGCTGGCGCTCTGCGCCGGCCTGGAGGCGGTGATGGAACGGGGTCGGCACAAGAAGGTCATCGTCTTCCGTCCGCTGTACGCCGTCGGCGGGCAGGAGTTGGGCTATCTGCCCGGCTCGGAGTCCGAGAAGATGTCGCCCTGGGCCCAGGCCGTCTTCGACACCCTCGGAGCGGTGGTGCACGAGAACGTCATGGACGAGGTGCTGGCTCGCGGGATGCTCGAAGTACTTCCGTTGACCCACATCCGGGGTCGCAGCCTGCATGACGCCTTCGTCATCGTCGACGAGGCCCAGTCACTGGAGCGAGGCGTACTGCTCACCGTGCTGTCCCGGGTCGGGCAGGGGTCCCGGGTGGTGCTCACCCATGACGTGGCCCAGCGGGACAACCTGCGGGTCGGGCGGCACGACGGTGTGACCGCCGTGATCGAGGCGCTCAAGGGCCACCCGATTTTCGCCCATGTGACCCTGACCCGTTCGGAGCGCTCACCCATCGCCGAGGTGGTGACCGATCTACTGGAGGACATCCCCGGTTGAGCCGCTGATACGTCCGACTTTGACGCTAATTAGCGGGGAAATTTGGCGTGACCCAAGTCACATTTGAGACGCTTGGTTTCCCATCCGCCTCACCGTGCGCAATCGTGTCCGGTGAGCGCCGCCGGCCGGGGAAGATCGTCGAGGATGATTCACCCCGGCGGTGGACGGGCTCGACGATCATCAGTCGGGTCGGCCACGACTCCCCGGGGTCAGGCGCTTGCGGCACCGGCGTACCGGCCTCACAGGTTCGGCCACCACGATGTGCCGCGTCCTTGCCCCCGACGAAGGGACCACTTCGTGAGTCGGCTGTGGAGCCGGTACGGTGTCCGGACGCTCGCCGTCGCCCTGCTCGCTGTGGGCGTTGCTGGCGGGTACTACCTGGGCGAAGACCGGGAGACCCAGCAACAAGGGATCGAGGCCCAACTCGCCGCGAACGTCGACGAGGCCGAGCTGGCGTTCCAGCGGGAACGGCAGGCGGTCCACCAGTCGGCCACCGCCCGGAAGCGGGCCGCCGAGTACCAGGCCGGCGTCAAGGCGGCCGAGGAGGCCAAGGCGGCGGCCGAGCGGGCCCGTAAGGCCCAGGCAGCGGCAGCGAGCCGCAAGAAGGCGCGCGAAGAGGCGGAGGCCGCCACCAAGCCCTTCACCGGGCCGATCCCCGCCTCGTGCAACGAGTACAGCGGCAACCGGCAGATCGGCTGCGCGCTCCTGTTGCAGAGCGGGTTCGGGCTCGACCAGATGCCGTGCCTGGACAAGCTCTGGACCAAGGAGAGCGGCTGGAACCACAAGGCCAGCAACCCGTCCAGCGGGGCGTACGGCATCCCGCAGGCGTACCCGGGCAGCAAGATGGGCTCGGTGGCCTCGGACTGGAAGACCAACCCCGCGACGCAGATCAAGTGGGGACTGGGCTACATCAAGGGTCGCTACGACACCCCGTGCGGCGCCTGGTCGTACTTCCAGGCCAACGGTAGCTACTGACCGGCGGCACACCCTCTGCGTCAACTGAAGAAACCGCAAAAGGGGTACGGATCTGGGGTCCGTACCCCTTTGGGGTTTTTCCAGGGGGCCCTTGTGGGGCCGCTGGCTTCGCCGATCGGTCGAGTACGGGTGGCCTGGTTCGCCAGCACTGCGCACCCGACTGAGTGAACTTCACGAAGGGTCCAGTGGCGGTAGCTCACGATAGCTGATAGCTACTTGTTGGTGATATCCGAGATGCGTGGTCAGGGCGGCGACCCGTCCCAGTTCGGCAGCGAGGCGTTCTACGCCGCGCTCGGCCGAGCCTTCGTGGCCATGTGCGCGGTCGTACCGGTGCTGTTCGTGATCGAGGCGCTGGACATCTGGCTCGGTGCCGGCTTCGACACCCTCGGCGGCATCATCCCCCAGCGGATCGAGGGGCTCGACGGCATCTTCTTCGGTCCGTTCCTGCACCACGGCTTCGACCACCTCTACAGCAACAGCGTGCCACTGATCCTGCTCGGCACCTTCGTGCTCGCCGCCGGAGTCCGCCGTTTCCTCTACTCCACGCTGGTGATCGTCCTCATCAGCGGGCTGGGCGTGTGGATCACCGGCTCACCGAACTCGATCGTGGTCGGTGCCAGCGGAGTCGTCTTCGGCTACCTGGGTCTGCTGTTGGCCCGGGGCATCGTGGAACGCAGCTGGTGGAACCTGGCCGTGGTGCTGCTGGTGGGCATGCTCTACGGCGGGCAGTTGATCGGGGTGTTCCCCACCAACGAACAGATCTCCTGGCAGGGGCACCTGTTCGGGCTGCTGGGCGGAATCGTCGCGGCGGTGCTCTTCCGCCGCCGGCGGCCGCGCAACGACGACGACCCGTATCGGACCGAGTCGACCCTGACCCTGCCCTGACCGGCCTGACCCTGCCCTGACCGGCCCTGCCCTGCCCTGCCCTGCCCGGTCCCGGCCTGGCAATTGGTGCCAGATCGGCGTCTTGCCGGGCCACACCACCGCCCCCTACCGTCGAACCAGCAGACGACGCTCCCCGGGAAGTGACGCCCGGTAGCCGGAAGCGACGGTGAGCACATGCGCGAGGTCGATGTCGCCATCATCGGAGCCGGGCCGGCCGGCCTCTTCGCGGCGTACTACGCCGGCTTCCGGGGACTCTCCGTCACGGTCGTGGACGCGTTACCCGAGGCCGGTGGTCAGGTCACCGCGATGTATCCCGAGAAGGTCATCTTCGACGTCGCCGGATTTCCCTCGATCAAGGGGCGGGACCTGGTCGCCAACCTGGTCGCCCAGGCCGCGCCGTTCGCGCCGGAATACCTGCTCGGCATCCGGGCGGAGCACCTGTCGTACCTGGCCGACCGGCCGGTGGTCACCCTTTCCGACGGTGCACGACTGCACTGCGGCTCGGTGCTGATCACAGGTGGGCTGGGCAGCTTCACCCCCCGACCGCTCCCGGCGGCCAGCCACTTCACCGGCGACGGTCTGGTCTTCTTCGTACCGCACCTGGCCGATCTCGCCGGTCAGGACGTGCTGATCGTGGGCGGCGGCGACTCGGCCTTCGACTGGGCGTTGGCCCTGCAACCACTGGCCCGTTCCGTCACCCTGGTCCACCGGCGCGACCGGTTCCGGGCACACGCCGCGACGGTGGCGCGGGTACGTCAACTCCCGGTCCGGATCGTCGTCAACGCCGAGGTGACGAAGGTCCACGGGGACGGCGCGATCGTCGGCGTCGACCTGCGGGTCAAGGGTGGCGACGCCCAGACCGTACCGGTGGACACCCTGGTCGCGGCGCTGGGCTTCACCGCCGACCTCGGGCCGTTGGCCGACTGGGGACTGACCCTGGACAGGCGGCACATCCTGGTCGACAGCACGATGGCGACCAACCTGCCCCGGATCTTCGCCGCCGGGGACATCACCGAATACCCCGGCAAGGTTCGGCTGATCGCCACCGGCTTCGGTGAGGCGGCGACGGCGGTCAACAACGCCGCCGTGGTCATCGACCCGGCCGCCCACCTCTTCCCAGGGCATTCCTCCGACGTCGGGTGAGTGTCAGGAGGTGCCGACTCCTACCGCCTTCTGTCGTGGAAGGGACCCTTCCCAACCGCAAAGCGGGGGAGTGAGGACGCGACGGCCACCGCCGCCAGGGTCAGCAGTGCGCCCAGCACGGTGTCGATCCCCGGCCGGAGTTCGGCGGTCGTGGGAGCCACCAGATCGATCAGGACCGCCCCGACGACCTGCCCGGCGATGGTCGACAGGCCGAGCAACAGCACACCGGTGAACCGGACCACCGCGGCGGCGATCGCGATGAAGACGATGCCGATCGGCCCGCCCAGATAGAGCCACGGCTCGGTGGGCCACTGGCCGGCCGGCCAGCCCCGTAGCGCGACGTCCACGGCGAGGGCGACGAGTAGCGCGGCCGTACCGACGAGGAAGTTGACCCCGGTGGCGGTCAGGGCACTGCCGGCGGCGACCCGTACCCGGCCGTTGACCGCCTGCTGCCAGGCGATGCCCATCCCGGCGAGCGCCGGCAAGACCGCGAACCCCAACGCCGTCGAATCGTCCAGCCGGTCGCCCACCGAGAGCAACACCGCGAGTACGGTGAGCACGGCGCCGGCGAGTCGGGCCGCCGTGACCGGTTGCCGCCCGAGCGGGCCGATCCCGGCCCGGTCCACGGCCAGGCTGCTGGCCGACTGACCGGCGACCACGGCCACGGTGAACACCGCCACCCCCAGCGTCCCGACGGTCAGCCCCTGGGTGACCACCAGGAACGCACCACAGATGCCACCCAGACACTGCCACGGCCGCAGCGTGCCGCCCCGCAGCGCAGTACGCAAGACCGCCAGCCCGCGCCGTCCGGCCGGGACGGCGGGCACCAGCACGAGCAGCACCAGCAGCCCGACGCCGAACGAGACGGTGGCTGCGGCGATGCCGTCGTCGAGACGTACGCCCAGCTCACCATTGATGCGCGACTGTACGGCCACGGCGGCCCCGGAGGCCACGGCGAGTGCGACGCCGATCGCTCGGCGCGGCGCCGGTGGTTCCGGGGCCGTCGAGGGGTTGATCAAGTTAGTCCTGTTCTGCCAGGGGTCGGCCGTCGAAGTCGACGGCCGAGTAGAGCGCCAGCTTCTCCAGGCGGTGGTAGGAGTCGATGACGCGGATGGTGCCGCTCTTGGAGCGCATGACGATCGACTGCGTGTACGCCCCACCGGCGCGGTAGCTGACCCCGCGCAGCAGGTCACCGGAGGTGACACCCGTGGCGACGAAGAAGCAGTTGTCACCGGTCACCAGGTCGTCGGTGCCCAGCACCCGGTCGAGGTCGTGTCCGGCGGCCAGCGCCTTGTCCCGCTCCTCGTCGTCCTTGGGCCAGAGCTTCGCCTGCAACGAGCCGCCCATGCACTTGAGCGCGCAGGCGGCGGTGATCCCCTCGGGCGTACCACCGATGCCCATGAGCACATCCACCCCGGATTCGCCCCGGGCGGCGGCGATCGCACCGGCGATGTCCCCGTCGGAGATGAACCGGATCGCCGCGCCGGCCCGGCGGATGTCGCGTACCAGGTCCTTGTGTCGGGGCCGGTCCAGTACACAGACGGTGACGTCGGATACGTCGGTGCCCTTCACCTTGGCGATTCGCCGCAGGTTCTCGGCCACCCCGGCGTTGATGTCGACGACGTCGGCGTAGGCGGGCCCGACCGCCAGCTTCTCCATGTAGAAGACGGCGCTCGGGTCGAACATGGCACCCCGCTCGGCGACCGCCAGTACGGCGAGAGCGTTCGGCATGCCCTTGCTCATCAGCGTCGTCCCGTCGATCGGGTCCACCGCCACGTCAACCTCGGGACCGGTGCCGTCCCCGACCTCCTCGCCGTTGAACAGCATCGGGGCGTTGTCCTTCTCACCCTCACCGATCACCACGACCCCGCGCATCGGGATCGAGTTGATCAGCTTGCGCATCGCGTCGACTGCGGCGCCGTCGCCGCCCTCCTTGTCGCCCCGGCCGACCCACCGTCCGGCGGCCATGGCTGCCGCCTCGGTGACCCGAACCAGATCGAGGGCCAGGTTGCGGTCCAGATTCTGCGGGATCCGGTTGCTGCTGCTACTCACGACGGCTCCTCCTCGCGGCGTTGCGGGGTGGACCGGCAAACTGCGGCGTCCGTCGATGCCGCCGCCGGCATTGGAAGGAATCCTGGCATGTTGGTCAACTTAACGCCGGTTCGGGGCACCGGTGGCCCGGATCGCAGCAGTCGGCCAAGCTGCGAAGATGGGTACGTGGACCTCGCCCAGCCTGCCAGCCCGAGTCAGGACGACCAGCCTGCCAGCCGTAGCCAGGACGACCGTACCCAGGATGAACCCACCCGTAACGTGGAGCCGCCGAGCTCCCAGCGGTCGGTCAAGGACATGGCCATCTCGCTGCTCGTGCTGCTCGTACCGATAGCCCTGCTGTTCGGCTTCTACCGGGCCTTCCTCGGTGGCGACCAGCCCGTGGTGGTCGATACGGCACCGGTCATCGCCCAGGCCAAGTCGGCCAACGCGTTCCCGGTCGGTGAGCCGGTCGGGTTGGCCGGGGAGTGGCGCCCGGTCACCGCCACCTTCCGCCGGTCCGACGACGGGGCGACGTTGCGCCTCGGCTACCTCAGTCCATCCGGCGGCGGCGTGCAGGTGGTGCAGAGCAGCGTGCCGGCCGAGAAACTGCTGCCCACGGAGTTGGCGGCCAGCGGCCCGGCGCAGGGCGCGACCGAACTGGCCGGCCGGAGCTGGCAGCGGTATCCGGCCCGGTCCGGCGAGCGGGCCCTGGTGCTGCTGGAACCGACCCGTACGGTGATCGTGGTCGGTGCCGCCCCCGAGTCGGAACTGCACGACCTGGCGCGTTCGCTGAGTTGACCGGCTCCGCTCCGACGCCGAGTTGACCGGCTCGGCCACGACCGAGACAGGTGTGACACTTCTGACCCGGTGCCGGGTCCGGGATCGATCGCAGATAGGCCGGCCGCCGATCGAGAAGTGACGGTCGTCTCCTTCGAGACCGGGCGAACCGGACGGCACGGCAATCAGGTGAGCGCTAGGCTCTTCGGTCTTGACCTCCGGCGGTGGATCACTGTCGGACGATTTCTGGAGTGACTTTTCGTGAAGATTCGACGGTGGACGATTGCCGGAGTTGTTGCAGCGACGCTGCTTACCCCCGGCCTGACCGCGTGCAACTCCGCCACCCCCGCCCCGTTCGACGCCCAGTCGGCAGCGCCGGCCATCCCCGCGGACCCGAAGGAGGCGCTGCTCGCCTCCACCAAGGAGATCGCCAAGGGCAACTTCCGGTTCGCGGTGGAGAGCAATGGGATGAACAGCACCGGCTCGGTGCACATGCCCAGCCGGAGCGCCCAGATGTCGATGAAGGCTGCGGACGCCACCCTCGATTTCTCGATGGAAATAGAGCTCATCTACGTCGAGCCGGACAGCTACGTCAAGATGAAACTCGGCGGCGCACTCGCTGATATGCCGGAGATGGCGTCGTTGAACACCGGCAAGTACATGCACCTCGACCAGTCGAAGGTCAAGAGCATCAAGGACCTCCAGTTCGACTTCAACGACGTCGACCCGGCCGGTGCCGCCCTGCTGACCAAGGCCATCGTCGACGTCCAGAAGACCGGCGAGGGCACCTACAGCGGCAAGATCGACCTGTCCAAGGCGACCGAGGCGGGCCTGAGCGACGAGGACGTGCTCAAGGCGCTCGGTGCCCAGGCCAACTCGCTGCCGTTCACGGCGAAGCTCGACGCGCAGGGTCGGCTGACCGAGCTGGCGATCAAGGTACCGGCAGTCGGTGAGATCAAGGAGCAGGAGCTGAAGGTCACCTACTCCGACTACGGTGCGGCCACCGCGACGCAGAAGCCGGAGGCGAGCCAGACGCAGGAGGCTCCCGCCGGGGTCTACGAAATGTGGAAGGACTGATATCTCCACCTCATCGAGGGGGATGGCCCGCCCGGGTCATCCCCCTCGATGCTTTACACGAGGAATTTCTCCAGCCAGTTCCAGGCCGACCCATCGGCCCGGTTCAGGCGGACTCTCTGGCCTGGCGGGCCGCGTCGATCCGCTCGCGGGCCCCGTCCAGCCAGTGCTGGCAGACCTCGGCGAGCCGTTCACCGCGCTCCCAGAGCGCCAGCGACTCCTCCAGCGAGGTCCCCCCGGCCTCCAGCCGTTCGACCACCGACGCCAGTTCGGCACGGGCCTGTTCGTAGCTCAGCCGCTCGTCCGGCCCGGTCACGTTCTTCTTCTGGTCGGCCATGGCGGTCCTTTCCTCGGTACATCCGGTCCGGGTCGGCGCATCCGCGGACCCGGGTCGGGATGAAGTCTCTCGTCCGCCGCAGCGGACACCCCGGCGGTGATCAGGATTGCGGCGGGCACGTTCAGCTGTCGACCGTTGCCGCGACCTCGCCCCGGGCGAGCCGTAGCCGCAGCGGATCGCCGGCGGCGACCTCCGCCGAGTCGCGTACCACCTGGCCATCGGCGCGCTGCACGATGGCGTACCCCCGATCCAGGGTCGCGGCCGGGGAGAGCGCGCGGAGCCGGGCCACGGTGTGTCGCAGGTCGCCGGTGGCGGTGCCCAGGCGGTGGTCGAGACAGCGGGTGGCTCGATCCCGTAACCCGGCCACGTCGGTGGCCCGCTGATCCAGCATCACGCCGGGTCGGGCCAACACCGGCCGGGAGCGCAGCGCGTCGATCCGGTGCGACTCCCGGTCGACCAGGTTGACGACCGCCCGGTCCAGTCGCTGCCGGGCCTGGCGGATCAACCGTGACTCCTCAGCCAGGTCGGGCACCACCCGCTTGGCCGCGTCGGTCGGGGTGGAGGCGCGGACGTCGGCCACGTAGTCGACCAGTGGCGCGTCCGTCTCGTGCCCGATGGCACTGATCACCGGGGTACGGCAGGCGAACACCGCCCGACACAGCGCCTCGTCGGAGAAGGGCAACAGGTCCTCGGTACTGCCGCCGCCCCGGGCCAGGATGATCACGTCGATCCGGTCGTCCGCGTCGAGCACCTTCAGCGCGTCGATGATCTGCGGTACGGCGGTCGGCCCCTGCACCGCCACGTTGACGGTCCGGAACTCCACCGCCGGCCAGCGGCGCTGGGCATTGGTGAGTACGTCCCGTTCGGCGGCCGAGGCCCGACCGGTGATCAGCCCGACCCGGCCGGGCAGGAACGGCGGCCGGCGCTTGCGGGCCCGGTCGAAGAGCCCCTCCGCCGCCAGCAGCTTCTTGAGTTTCTCCAGCCGGGCCAGCAACTCGCCGAGACCGACCTGGCGGATCTCGTCGGCGCGCAGGCTGAGCGTGCCCCGGGCGGCGTAGAACTCCGGTTTGGCATGCAGCACCACCTTTGCGCCGTCAGCCAGCTCGGGTGCCCCGGCGTCCAGTACGTCCCGGTTGGTGGTTACGGTCAGGCTCAGGTCGGCCGAGGAGTCACGCAGGGTGAGGAAGACGGTGGCGGCACCGGGCCGGCGACTGATCTGGGCGACCTGACCCTCCACCCAGACCCAGCCCAGCTTGCTGATCCAGCCACTCACCTTCTGGCTGACCACCCGGACCGGCCACGGCTCGTCGGGGCTGCTGCGCGGGATCTCCGGCTGAGTCACCGGCCCAGCCTACGGCCAGGGGCGGACATGGCCGCTCGGTGCGACTCCGGGCGGTCCCGGTGCCGACACGTAGACTGGACGGGTGACCGAGGCCCAGGCGACCACAGAGACCGGCAAGCGCGTGCTACTGGCCAAGCCCCGTGGCTACTGCGCTGGCGTGGACCGTGCGGTGCAGACCGTGGAGGAAGCGCTCAAGCTCTACGGTGCCCCGATCTACGTACGCAAGCAGATCGTGCACAACAAGCACGTCGTGTCGACCCTGGAGCAGCAGGGGGCGATCTTCGTGGAGGAGAACGAGGAGGTGCCGGAGGGTGCCACCGTGATCTTCTCGGCGCACGGCGTCGCCCCCGAGGTGCACGAGCAGGCCAAAACCCGCTCGCTCAAGGCGATCGACGCGACCTGCCCCCTGGTGACCAAGGTCCACCAGGAGGCCAAGCGGTTCGCCGCCGAGGACTACGACATCCTGCTGATCGGTCACGAGGGGCACGAGGAGGTCATCGGCACCTCCGGCGAAGCTCCCGAGCACATCCAGCTCATCGACGGGCCGCACGACGCGGACAAGGTCACCGTCCGCGACCCGAACAAGGTCGTCTGGCTCTCGCAGACCACGCTGTCGGTCGACGAGACACTGGAGACGGTGGCCCGGCTCAAGAAGCGACTGCCCATGTTGCAGTCGCCGCCCAGCGACGACATCTGCTACGCCACCTCCAATCGGCAGCAGGTGGTCAAGGAGATCGCCCCCGAGTGCGACGTGGTGATCGTGGTGGGCTCGCGCAACTCGTCCAACTCGGTACGCCTGGTCGAGGTCGCCCTGGGTGCCGGTGCCGGTGCCGGCCACCTGGTGGACTATGCCTCGGAGATCGCCGACGAGTGGTTGACCAACGCCCGTACGGTGGGCCTGACCTCGGGAGCCAGCGTCCCCGACGACCTGGTCATGCAGGTCCTGGAGCATCTCGCGGCCCGGGGTTTCACCGACGTGACCGAGGTGACCACCGCCGACGAACGGCTCACCTTCTCCCTGCCGCAGGAACTCAAGCGCGACATGAAGGCCGCCGCGGCCCGCGCCGCCTCCTGAGGCTGACACCGTTCGACTGCGTCGAACAGGGAACGGTTGATCGGCGCGGGGCATCATATTCGGTATGAGAACGATCAGGATCGTCGCATCCGCCATGCTCGCTTGCCTGGTCCTGAGCGCGTGCGCCCAGGACGGCCCGACCGGCACGTCCCCGACCCCGACCGCATCGGAGGGAACACCGGTGACCACTCCGCCCGTCGACCCCGGCAGCACCGATTCCGGCAACCCGTCGCCGCCGCCCGGCAAGTCCCCCGTGCCTCGGCCACCCGGTAGGACGACCCCACCGTCCGACACGATCACCATCAGCGGCACGATCATCGCCGGGGTCGAGGCCGGCTGTGTGCTGCTCGACCGCTACCTGCTCCTGGGTGGCCCGCGTGAGCTGCTGCGCGCTGGGGCGACGGTGACGGTGACCGGCCGGGTGCAGCCGGGCCTGATGACCACCTGCCAGCAGGGCACCCCGTTCGTGGTGGAGAGCGCCAAGGCCGCCTGAGTGTCGCCGAGGTTCACGAGTCAGTGCCCGCAACTGCCTAGACCCGTGAGTCAGTGACCGCAGCGCAGCCTAGGGCCGCGAGGTAGCGGCCGCAAACGGCACGGAGCCCGTCCCTCCGAGGAGGAACGGGCTCCGTGGCTATCCGAAGCGGTACGTCAGGAGATGGTGCCGATCGACACCGAACCCCGACCGATGATCGCGCCCTCGTCGGTCTGCACGGCCAGCTCGCCGTAGAGCGTCCGACCGGCGGCCGGAGCAGCCGAGGCGGTGACCGAGCCGGTGACCGTGGCGGTGGCACCGTTGGCCAGGGTCAGCGACCCGCTGGCGGTCGACAGCGAACCGAGCGACGACGCGGTGAACGAGTCCCGGTAGTCGTACGCGGTGCTGCCCCCCGCCCCGTCCACGGCGTAGCCGTCGACGACCACCCGGTAGGTGCCCGGGACGGGGTTGGCGATCGTGACCGCCTCCTCCGAGTCGCCGTCGGCGGCCTGGCCCACCAGGGTGGTGCCCCGGAAGACCCGCAGGTCCAGGTCGGCGGCCAGGTTGGCGGTGTTTCCGATCCGGGCGGTGAAGCTGGTCGCCCCGGCCGGCACCTCGACGGTGTATTCCTGGACGGTACCCTCGGTGATCGTCGGCCGGCTGCTGGCGACGCTGGAGAGCGCGCCACCGACGCCGGTGACGGTCACCGGACCGAAGCCGTTCTTCAGCGACCAGCTGACCGGGGTCGCCACGTTGGTCGGCACACTGGGCAGCTCGATCGTTGCCGGCTCCACCGTCACGCCCTGCACCCGGGCCAGCAGCTGGTACGGGTTGTTCAGCGCCGGTGAGGTGCGCCGGGCCTCCACCTCGATCTCCCAGACACCCGGGATCGGGTTGTCGTACGACCGCTCCTGCGGCTTGCAGACGGCTGGGTCGGAGTAGTTGGTGTAGCACTGCGTGGTAGCGGTCGGGTCGGCCGGCACGCCGTACGGGTTGATGGCGATGAACCGGGTCTGCGATCCGGTGGCGATGCCCGACAGGTTGACCTGCAACGACCCGGCACCGGCGGGCACCGTGACGAAGTAGGACGTGGTGCTGTTGCGCTCGACCGAGCCGCTGGCCGTGATGGCGTGGCTCGGCTTCTTGGTGTCCGCACCGATCACGACCGTGGCGGACATCTCGAAGTCGACCACCGAGGTCTTCGGGTCGTCGATCCGCAGGATGGCGGCGTGCACGCCGACCTCGCCCCGGGCCTCCACATAGAACGTGACGGTCTTGTTCAGCGGCAGGTCCAGCGTCTTCGGCGCGTTACGGAACGTACCGTCGTTGCCAACCCAGTTGAGCTTGTGCTTGACCGTCTTGTTCGGACCGCTGGTCCGGGTGACCTTGACGGCGTACTTCTTGGTGACACCCGGCCGCTGGCCACCGTCGGTGGCGGCGCACCGGTTGTAGAGGCCGGTGCCCTGGTGCGGGGTGGTGAGCAGGTGGGAGATCGGCGTGCAGACCGGGGCGGTCAGCTCGTAGTCCCGGGTCTCGACGCCCCGGGCGAGCAGCTTCCAGGCCCCGTTGACGTCGAACAGACCGTTGCCCTGGCCGTGCACCGAGACGTTCTTGATCGGCTTGGCCGAGGTGTAGATCGCCCGGCGCAGTGCGGCCGGGGTGACCCCGTTGTGCGTGGCCTTGGCAGCCGAGAGCAGCAGCGCGGCGGCACCGGTGGCCTGCGGGGAGGCCATCGAGGTGCCCTGGAGCATCTGGTAGCCCGGCGGCAGCGCGTAGCCCGCCTCGGCGACCGGGACACCCGGCATCCAGGTCGGCGTGGTGGAGATGGCCGAGCCCGGCGCGGTGATGTTCGGCTTGAAACCACCGTCCTCACGCGGACCGCGGGAGGAGAACGGCTGCAGGTTGTACGGCGTACGCACCGCCGAGCCGTAGTTGGCCAGCCAGCTCTCCCGGCTGGCACTGGCGGCGACGGAGACCACGTTGCTGGTCACCGACGGGTCGCCGATGGTGTTCACGCCCGGCCCGCTGTTACCGGCCGAGATGAAGATCTGCACGCCGTAGTCGTTGATCAGCCGGTTGTAGAGCACCGACCGGGCGCTGTTGCCGTCGTTGAGCGCCGGCAGGCCACCGATCGAGATGTTCACGACGTCGACCCGCCGGTTGACGACCAGGTCGACCATGCCGGTGGTCAGCGCCGCGTAGGTGCAGCCGCCGCCCCAGGAGCAGGCGCGGGCGGAGACCAGCTTGGCGCCGGGCGCGGCACCGTCGAAGGCGGTGTTACCGAACATGTCGTTGGCGGCGGTGATGCCGGCGACGTGCGAGCCGTGGGCGCTCTCCGACAGGCCGATGCTGACGTAGTCGACCAGGCCCGGACCGCCGGCCGGCGTGGTGTCCACGTCCTCGCGGTACTCGACCACGAACGGGATCCGCTCGCGGATCTCGGTGGCCGGGTTGTCGGTGCCGAAGTAGGCGACGTCGAACTTCTCCTTGTACGGCCGCATCACAGCGTCGTCGGTGAAGTCGAAGTTCTGGTTGGTGTCCACCCGGATGTCGTGGCTCACCGCGTCGTACAGGATGCCGAAGGTGTCGGTGGTGTCACCGTCGCGGTTGATGTCCCCGGCCGGGGCGCTGGCCGCGGTGATCGACTCGGCGAACCGGTTGAACCGGTAGGTGCCGGCCGGGGCCTTCCAGGTCTGGGTGCCGATGGTGAAGGTCGGTCCGGTCACCTCGGTGAGCATCGGCCGCCAGCTCGCGTCCTCCAGCGGGTCGGTCGCGGTGACCCAGTCGACGATCTTGCGCTCGCCGGTGGTGGTGGTCTGCAACGCCGGGTGAGCCACGTCGACACCGGAGTCCATGATGCCGATGGTCACGCCCCGCCCGTCCCACTGCGGGTGCCGCTGCTTGAACGACACCGCACCGGTCTCGTGCGTCGGCATGAAGGGGTTCACGGCCGGCGTGCCCGCGCCGGGAGCGGTCGCCCCGGCCGTGGGGGTCGGCGCCTTGCGGGCGGCACTGACGTCGGTCCGGTCGCCCGGTGCCGGGTCGGGCAGCGGTACGGCCTCGTCGAGGTCGATCGCGGTCACACCGGGCAGCGTGGCGGCCTGGGTCACCATCCCGGTGGGCACCTTGGCCAGCAGGTAGCCGACCGAGTCGAACTGGCGGCTGACGGTGCCGCCGAGTCGGGCCAGCCCGGCGGCGACGTCGTTCGCCTCACCCTTGTCGGTGGCGACGATGACCGTCACCGACCGGTCGCCCTTGGCCTCTGCCTCGGCCAGGAGCTTCGCGTCGCGGGAACCCAGGGCATTGGCCGGGTTGGCCTTCGGCACGTCGGTCTCGCTCGGTGGGCTGGCGCTCGCGGCGGTGGCACCACCCGTCAGGGTCATGGCCCCGGCTGCCACGACCGACGCGAGGAGCCCGGCGGAGGTACGCCGACTCCAGGTGCGGGGTCTACTCACGTTCTCTTCCTCCAGAGAACAGGGCCCTCAGATGCAGGGCACGTGTGAGCCGCATCTTCCGTCTTGTCCGGAGAGCTGTCACTACTGGCAGCGCGCTTTGTGACTGCCCCGTGATAGGAATCTGTGCGACCAGCCGGGAGTCGTGACAGGATGATCACAATTAGTGGCCATCGATCTGATGTTGTCGACCGATCGGACCGGCTATAGGGCCTGCGGCGGCTGGTCGACCAACTCCCTCGGCGGCTGGTCGACCAACTCTGGAGCCTGCGGCTGGTCGACCAACTCCGGAGCCTGCGGCTGGCGCGGTGTCACCTCGACCTGGGCCGGAGTGGACAGATGGTCCCCCGAGACCCCAAGATCCGCAAGTTTACGGGCACTGACCAGCACCCGGGCCTCCAGGGAACCGACCGCCTTGTTGTACGCGGTCACCGCCCCGCCCAACGCCCCGCCCAACTTGGACACATGCTCGCCGAGGGTGGACAGCCGGCCGTACAGCTCCCGGGCCAGGGTGTGTACGGCGACCGCGTTACGGGCCAGTGCCTCCTGCCGCCAGGTGTACGCCACGGTACGCAGCAGCGCGACCAGGGTGGCCGGAGTGGCCAGCACCACGTTGCGGGCGAAGGCGTACTCCAGCAGTGTCGGGTCACGTTGCAGCGCGACGTCGAGGAACGGGTCGGCTGGCACGAACAGGACCACGAACTCGGGGGTCTGCTCGAACGCCGCCCAGTAGGACTTGCCCGCCAACGAGTCGACGTGGGCCCGCAGGTGCCGGGCGTGCGCGTCGAGCTGGCTGTCCCGGCCGCGTTCGTCCCGGGCCTCCATCGCGGTCAGGTACGCGTCGAAGGGTGCCTTGGCGTCCACCACCACCGATCGGCCGCCGTGCAGCCGGACCACCAGATCGGGGCGTACCCCCTGATGGTCGGTGGCGGCGGTGACCTGCTCGTCGAAGTCGCAGTGTTCCAGCAGGCCGGCCGCCTCGACGATGCGGCGTAGCTGGTGCTCGCCCCAGCGGCCTCGCACCTGCGGTGCGCGCAGCGCCGCCACCAGTTGTTTGGTCTCGGTGCGCAGTTCGCCGGAGACGGCGCCCATGGCGCGTACCTGCTCGCGCAGTTCGGCGTAGGCGTCCACCCGATCGTGTTCCAGCTCGGCCACCCGCTGCTCGTAACGGCGCAGCGACTCGTGCAGCGGCGCGACCGCCCGGGCCACCGCCTCCTGGGACTGCGCCGTCGCCTCGTAGGAGAGCGCACGCATCGACTGCTCCAGCCGGCCCTCGCCGTCCCGGGTCGCCCGCAGGGTCGCATCGAGTCGGGCGATCTCGGTCGCCGACCGGGTGCGGGCGGCCAGCCAACCGGCGGCCCCGCCCACCCCGAGGCAGCAGATCACCACGGCCACCGTCGAAGCATCCACCCGTCGAGCATGCCAAACAGCTACGGCGACACTGTGACCTGGCTCGCTGGCCCGCCGACGGGATGGTGGGACGGAGCTACCGTCGTACTCATGAAATGGGCCCTGTTTCTCCTGTTCCTGGTGCTGGTCGTTGGCCTCCTGGTGTGGCTGCGGCGGGAGACCGCGGCCCGGCAGGCGCGGGCACTGGCCGACGCCCGGGCCGAGGCGCAGCGCTGGTACGAGCGGCTGGGCGGCCAGGTGATGGGCCTGCATGGCGACGAGCCGGCGGTCCGGCAGGCGCTGGCCGACGCGGGGGAGCGGTACACCGCGGCCGGCGGGCAGTTGGAGCAGGCCCGGACGGCTCGGCAGTACGAACTGGCCCGGGAGACCGCGCTGGAGGGCTTGGCCTACATCCGGGCGGCCCGGACCGCGCTCGGCATCGATCCCGGTCCGGAGCTGCCGCAGTTGGCCGCCGCCCGGGGTGCCGGGGCGGTCACCGTGCCTCGTGAGGTGAACGTGCAGGGGCAGGTCTTCAAGGCCGGTCCGCAGCCGGGCGCGGCGACGCCGTACTACTACCCGGGTGGCCGGATGCAGGGTCGTCCGGTGCCGGCGGGCTGGTATTCGACGCCCTGGTGGAAGACCGGCCTGGCCGCCGGTGCGGGTGTGCTCGGCGGCATGTTGATCGCCGACGCGCTCTTCTCGCCCGCGTTCGCCGACCCGGGCTACGGCTACGACGCCGGCTACCAGGACGGGTTTGCCGACGGTGGGGACTTCGGTGCCGAGGGTGGCGATTTCGGCGGCGGTGGGGACTTTGGTGGCGGAGACTTCGGTGGTGGCGGCGACTTCGGGGGTGGCGATTTCGGGGGTGGCGGCGACTTCGGGGGCGACTTCTGATCAGGCGGCGACTTCTGATCAGGCGGCGACTTCTGATCAGGCGGTGATTTCCGACGAGGTACGTCCAGCGCAGTTGATCTTGTCCGCTCTCGGGATGCTGGCCGCCCCCCGGATGGTAGGGCTGGCCGGATGGTCTCGGGTCGGCTCGCGAGGCAGAGTCACAGGGTGACCTCAGAAATGCGGACCATGTCACCGGCCACCTCGCGGACCTCGGTGGGATGGCTGGTCAGTGTGGGCGTGGCGGCGCTGGCCGTGGCAGCGGTAACGATCGTCGCCCAGTCGACCGGGCGGTTCCACTGGTGGGCGGGCTTCATCCTGCTGCCCGGTGCCCTGATTGCGGCGACCGGCGGGCCGCTGTTGACCCGGGGTGGCGGCGGCCGGAGCTTCACCGGCTATCTCGTGGTGTGGGTCGGGGGCCACGTCTTCGCCGTCGGGGCGATCCTCATGTTCGGTGCGATGGGCCGGTGCTGGCCGCTCATGATTGTGCTGCCGACACTGGCTGTTGCCGGCACCTACCTGTGGCGACCGGTGCATCCCCTGGCACGGGCCCTGCACCGCACCATCGCCTGTTTGGCGCTCGCCGGAGCCGCCGTCGGTGGGACGTTGCAGTTGCTGGTGGCGGACGTCGTCGACTTCGGTCAGACCGCCTGGTGGGGCGGGTTCATGATGCTTGCCGGCGTGATCATGCTGCTCAACGGCCTGGAACTACTTCGGCACCGGATCGACTACCGGGTGTCGGCGTTGACGCTGATCGCCGGCCCGGCTGTGATCAGCTTCCTGCTCGGGTTGCAGTTCCTACGCGGCTGGCCGTACTGACCCGACGTCGATTCCTGACGGGGCGGTAAGGACGGGCGATGGAACTGGGGCGATGAGGACGTGGGATCGGCGAGCCCCGTGGCGATCTTCGACGCCGACTGTTGACCCTGCTGGAAACCGTGAACGATCCTCGCCGGGAGTTGTATCTTCAACTACTCTCGGTGATCAACGGTTGGCCGGCTACGGAGAGTTCGGTGCCGGCGTTGGGTTGGTTCATCCGGGCGCTGCGGGCGTGGATGTCGGGATAGCGGGCCGAAGTGGTCCAAGTTGACTGGGGGCCGCCGATGGCCCCGCAGTCCTTGCTCAAGAAACGCTCAAGATTTCCATCCATCGATTGAGTGCGAACTTCGTAACCCTGAAACTTGTCGCCAGGTTTCGCCGGGGTGCTGAAGAAAGGCTCCATCATGGGTGGTTACCAGCAGTACGGCCGGCGACCTGGGAAACAGGCTGCTGGGGGCCGCACGCGTCGGATCGCGATCGTCACGGCGGCCGTGATGCTGCTCAGCTTCGTCACACCGACCAAGGCCGAGCCCGGCCCCGACCCGTTCCCGCTGGGCTGGTTGTGGTCGGCGCTGCGGACGGCACGGGCGGCGGCCGCTCCGCTGATCACCGGGCTGCCGGTGCAGCCGTGGGGAGCGAAGCGGGGGCCGGAGACCGCCTCGTACGCCGACACCAGGGCGGGTCGGGGAAACGGACTCCTACCGGGCCGAGGCATCGGTGCGGTCGAGGCGTACGAACCACCGACGCGGCAACGGGGGCACGCGTCGGTGACACCCAGTCTCGGCGACGACGCCAGTTTCAGCCCGACGAAGAGCCGGCGGGTCGCCGACGCCGCCTCGGCAACCTCCGACCTGTACGCCAACCCGGATGGCTCCTACACCCGCAAGGTCCACGAACTGCCGGTCAACTACAAGCGCACCGACGGCAAGTGGACCCCGATCGATCCGAACCTCAGTCGGAGTGCGGACGGCCGGTACCGGCAGCGCGCCAACTCGGTCGGCTTGGACTTCGCCCCCCGGGCCGACGACACCAACCTGGCGACGGTCGAGGTGGACGCCGGCCACGCGGTCTCCTACGCGCTCGCGGGCGCGGCGAAGGTGGCACCGGTGGTGACCGGGGACACCGTCACCTACGCCAACGCGATGCCGGGCGTGGACCTGCGGTTCGAGTCACGGGCGACGGAGGTGAAGGAGTTCATCGTCCTGCGCTCCGCCGACGCGCCCACCTCGTACGTCTTCCCGATGCGACTACGGGGCCTGACCCCGAAGCTGGCCGCCGACGGCTCGGTCACCCTGCACGACCGCAAGGGGGCGGTGCGAGCCACCATCCCGGCCGGCTACATGGAGGACTCCCGGTTCGACCCGCAGACAGGTGCCTTCACCCGCTCCTACGGGGTGCGCTACGAACTGGTGAACGCGGGCGGTCCGGCCCTGAAGGTGACCATCGACGCGGGCTGGCTGCGGGACCCGGCCCGGGTGTTCCCGGTGACCGTCGACCCAACCACCAACTTCGGTAACACCGGGGACACCTACGCCTACTCCAGTCAGCCGGGTAACCACGGCAGCGAGGACGAACTGCTGGCCGGCACCTGGAACGGCAGCGCCAAGGCGCACTCCTTCATGCACTTCAACAACTTCGCCCTGGCGTACGGCGGATCGAAGCTGTCCGCCGTCTCCCTGAAGATCTTCAACTCCTGGGCGGGCACCTGCACGGCGAAGCCGTTCACCGTGCACCCGATCACCCAGTCCTGGACCGAGTCGGGGGTGACCAGCTACCCCGGCCCGTCGTTCGGCGCCTCGATCGGCTCGGTCACCGCCAACCCCGGTCCGGCCTGCACCAATACCGGCGGCAACCGGAGCATCGGCACCTGGATGACCGTGCCGCTGACCGTCGACACGTTCCAGAGCTGGGCGCTGGGCGGCACCAACAACGGGCTGGCGGTGTCGGCGTCACAGACCGACATCACCCAGTGGAAGCGGTTCACCTCGCGCAACGGTCCGGCCGGCTACGGCCCGTACCTCCAGGTGACCTACACCGCCACACCCCCGCAGGTGGATGCGCAGTACCCGCCGGACGGGCACGCGGTGTCCAGCCTGACCCCGGAACTGCTGGTCGCGGCGCATGACCCGGACAACTCCGCGACCCCGCTGACCTACAACTTCGCCCTGTACAACAAGGCCGGCAACAAGATCAAGGAGTCCGGCGCTACCTCGTCGCGTAGCTGGGTGGTGCCCTCGGGCACCCTGGCCTGGGGGCAGACGTACCACTGGACGGTGCTGGCCAGCGACGGCTCCCTCACCAGTTCCTCGCAGACCATCAACACGTTGACCACCCCGGTGCCGCAGCCGCTGATCACCTCCGGGCTCGGGCAGAACGGCGGGCAGGGCTTCGAGCCGAGCGTGGCCAACTACACCACCTCGGCGACCGACGCCACCATCGCCACGGTCGGCCCGGCGCTGTCGATCGTCCGGTCGTACAACAGTCAGGACCCCCGGGTCGAGCTGGCCTTCGGCGCGGGCTGGTCCAGCCTCGCCGACACCCGGGCCACCGAGCAGCGGGACGCGGCCGGGGTGTTGCAGACCGTCGTGGTCACCTACCCCGGCGGGCAGGACGTCGCCTTCGGCCGCAACACCGACGGTTCGTTCGCCCCGCCGCTGGGCCGGTTCGCCACCTTCACCGCCGTGACCGGCGGCTACCGGCTGGTCGACAAGGACGGCACCACCTACACCTTCACCGCCGCCACCGGGGTCACCGGACGGTACGGGGTCACCTCGATCGCCGACGCGCAGGGACGTACCGAGACGTTCGTCTACGACTCGGCGAACCGGCTGGCCACCATCCGTTCGGCCGCCGGGCGGGCGTTGCACCTGACCTGGAGCACCCCGACCGGGGCCAGCACCGCGCACGTCGCCACCGTCGTCACCGACCCGGCCACCCCCGGTGCCCCGGAGACCGCCGCCACCTGGCGGTACGGCTACACCGGTGACCAGTTGACGAAGGTCTGCCCGCCGACGTCGACCACGGCGTGCACCACCTACACCTACGGGACCGGATCGCTCTATCCGACCACCCTGATGAACGCCGCGCCCAAGTCGTACTGGCGGCTCGACGAGCGCTCCGGCACCACCGCGACCAGCGAGATGCTCGACAACCAGGGCACAGACGCCAGCACGTACACCGACGTGACGCTCGGCCAGGCCGGCCCGCTGCCGGGCTCCACGGCCAAGGCCGCAGGCTTCAACGGCACCTCCTCCCTGGTGCGGCTGCCCGCCCAACTCTCCGGTGCCGCCACCAACCTGGCGGTCAGCATGTGGTTCAAGGCGAACGCCGGTGACCAGGGGCCGCTCTTCAGCTACCAGGCCGATCCGGTCACCGGCGGCGCGACCACGGCCGGCAACTACACCCCGGCGCTCTACCTCGGCACCAGCGGCAAGCTGCGCGGGCAGTTCTGGGACAACAGCATCAACCCGATCACCACCAGCGGCTCGGTGGCCGACGGGCAGTGGCACCACGTGGTGCTCACCGCGGCCGGCAACAAGCAGTGGATGTACCTGGACGGCGCGCTTGTCGGCACCAAGACCGGCGCGATCCAGACCATCAACGCCTACAGCACGGCGAACATGTACCTCGGGGCCGGGTTCCTCGGCGGTGCCTGGCCCGACCAGCCGCACTACACCGGTGGCACGGAGAACACCGGCCACGCCGCGTACCTCAAGGGAACGGTCAGCGACGCGGCGCTCTTCGACCGGTCGCTGACCGCCGACGAGGTGGCCACCATCCACGCCACCGCGACGAAGGTGGCCCGCCCGCTGACCTCGGTGGTGCGGCCCTCGGGCAACCCGTCAGCCACCATCGCGTACGACAGCGCCACCGGCACGGTCACCCAGGTCACCGACGCCAACGGCGGGGTCTGGAAGCTGAACCGGGCGACGGTCTCCGGCTCCAGCCAGGTGTACGCCGGCACGGTGCTCTCCGGTGGCCCGGCCGACTACTGGCGGCTCGGCGAGACCGGCACCACCGATGCCATCAACGAGGTCAACGGCAGCACGGCCACCCACAACGCGGTGACCCTCGGTACGACCGGCGGCCCGTTCGGCGACGCCTCGGTGGCCACCTTCGACGGCACCTCGTCGTATCTCAAGCTGGCCGACGGGTATGTGCCGACGAGCGGTCCGCACTCGATCAGCCTCTGGTTCCGTACGACGAGCGGCAACCGGACGTTGTTCAGCTACCAGGCCGACCCGATCAGCAAGACGTCCACCCCGCTGGGCTACACCCCGGCGCTCTACATCGGTGCCAGCGGCAAGCTGCACGGCCAGTTCTACCGCTCCAGCAGCGGCATGTTCAGCAGTGAGGCCAGCGTCGCCGACGGACAGTGGCACCACGTGGTGCTGGCCGCCGGTACGACCAGTCAGTCGCTGTACCTCGACGGGGAACTGGTCGACACCAAGGCGTCCACGGTCGGGCACACCGGCCAGAACCAGGTCTACGTGGGTGCCGGCTTCCTCGGTGGCGTCTGGCCCGACCAGACGCTGAACAACACCGGCACCAACACCGGCTACCCCACCTACTTCCAGGGCGACATCGCCGAGGTGGCGTTCTACCGCACCCAGTTGTCGGAGGCCCAGGCGGCGGCGCAGTTCGAGGCGCGGGGCGAGACGGCGGGCGTACCGGCGAAGACGGTGACGGTGACCGATCCGGGCGGCCGGACACTGGCCAACGTCTACGACGTGGCCACCGGTCGACAGGTCGCCGAGACCGACGCGCTGGGCAACCAGACGCAGTACGGCTACGACGTGCGGGGCTTCCTGCGTACGGTGATCGACCCGAATGGCAACGTCACCACCACCGAGCACGACGTGCGGGGCAACATCGTCTCCCACACCACCTGCCAGGACCGGACGGCCAGCCGGTGCTCGACGGTGTACTTCACGTACTACCCGGACGCGACCAGCACCGCGCTCACGCCCGACCCGCGTAACGACGTCCTGCTCACCGTCCGGGATGGCCGGTCGGCGTCGGCCACCGACAACACCTACCTGACCACGTACGCCTACGACGCGAAGGGCAACCGGATCTCGACCACCGACCCGTTGGGGCGGGTGACCCGGACCGCGTACACCGACGGCACCACCGTGCCGGCCCTCGACGGCGGGTACGCCCCGGCCGGACTGCCGATGACGGTGACCACGCCCGGCGGGGCGGTGCAGTCGGTCGGCTACTACGCCAGTGGTGACGTGGCGAAGGTGACCGACCCGGTCGGGAAGGTCACCACCTACCGCTACGACGGGCTCGGCCGGGCGGTGACCGAGACCGAGACGACCGACACCTTCCCGGCCGGTCTGGTGACCACCTACGAGTACGACAAGCTGGACCGGTTGGTGAAACGGACCGACCCGGCGACCACCAACCGGGTCACCGGGGCGGTGCACACCCCGGTCACCACGACGGTGTACGACGCCGACGGGCTGGTCGTGACGCAGACGATCGCCGACCTGACCGGCGGCGACGCGTCCCGGACGGAGAAGACGACCTACAACGCGTACGGGCAGCAGACCAGCACGACCGACGCCACCGGCAAGACCACCCGGTTCGAGTACGACGCGTACGGCAACCCGATCAAGGAACTCGACGCCGACGGCGGTGAGATCCGGTCCAGCTACGACGCGACGGGCAACCTGCTCACCTCGACGCTGGTCGGCTACGTCGGTGACCCCAACGATCCCGGCCCCGCGACCGACCTGATCGTGGAGTCCCGCAGTTACGACCCGGCCGGTCGGCTGGCCGCTCAGACCGACGCCATGGGCTGGGTGACCGCCTTCACCTACACCGACAACGGTCTGACCGCGAAGGTGGTCCGGAAGGACCCGGCGACCGGGGCGTCGTTCGTGGTCCAGGAGGACAGCTACGACGGGGCCGGCAACCTGGTCTCGCGGAAGACCCAGAACGGCACCTCCACCACCACGTACGCCGTCGATGCCGCCGGTCGACCGACCTCCTCCACGCTGGACCCGACCGGCCTGAAGCGGACTCTCAGCTACAACTACTCGCGCGACGACAACCTGGTGGCCGAGACGCTCTCGGACCCGACGGGTGAGCTTGCCAGGTCCGAGACGATGTACGACCCGATGGGCCGGGTCGTCACCGAGACGACGCACAACTCGCTGATGACCCCGGTCGGCCGCTGGCGGCTCAACCAGACCACCGGCGCCACGGCGAAGGACACGGCGGGCAACAACCCGGCCGCCGCCACGGACGTCACCTGGAGCACCGAGCGGGGCGGCGCGGCGACCTTCAACGGCACCAGCTCCTACCTGGCCACGGACAGTCCGGCGGTGGACAGCGCGCGGAGCTTCACCGTCGCGGCCTGGGTGAAGCTCACCGACAACACCGCCCGACGCAAGGTGCTCGCCACCGTCGGGGAGCAGCAGAGTTCGTTCGAGCTGCGCTACGACAACTCGAACAACCGTTGGCGGTTCGTCATGAAGTACGCCGACGTGCCGGACGCCGGTGGTACGGCGGCGAACTCGACCAGCGTGCCGGCGCTGAACACCTGGACCCACCTGGCCGGCGTCTACGACGCGACGACCGGTGCGTTGAGCCTCTATGTCAACGGGGTGAAGGAGGGCAGCTCGGCGCACGTCACGCCGTTCACCACCCAGGGGCCGCTGCTCATCGGTGCCGGCATCTACAACGCCGAGCGGGGTGACTACTGGAAGGGTGGCATCAGCGATGTTCAGGCGTACTCCCGGGTGCTGACCGCAGCCGAGATCGGCAAGGTGCATGCCGGCACCGCGCCGGCGGCCGACGCGGGCGTGATCCGGACCAGCTACAAGCTGGACGCCGACGGCCTGACCCGGGCGATGACCGACCCGAATGGCAACGTCACCAACTACGACTACGACGAGGCCGGTCGGCCGACCGTCGTCGTCGGCCCGGCGGTGCAGAGTGAGCCCAACGGTGGCGCGGCGGCGCTGGTGCGGCCGATTTCGTACACCGGTTACGACACCTTCGGCATGGAGGTGGAGTCCCGGGACCCGAACGGCAACGTGGTCGTCAGCGAGTACGACGCGGAGGGGCGTGAGGTAGCCACCCGGATGCCCAGCTACACGCCGCCGGGCTCGACCACTCCGATCACGCCGGTGACCACCAACGCCTACGACGCGCTGGGGCAGTTGACCAGCAGCACCGACGCGCTGGGTCGGATCACCCGGTACGCCTACGACCAGTTCGGTCGGGTCAGCAAGGTCACCGACCCGAACCAGGGGGTGACCAGCTACACCTACGACCCGCTGGGCGACCAGTTGTCGATGACCGACCCGACCGGGGCGAAGTCCACCGCCACCTACGACTACCTGGGCAACCAGCTCACCACCACGGACGTGGTGCGGCAGACCGGGGCGGCGTACACCACGCGGTACACGTATGGCACCAACGGCTTGCTGGCGTCGGTGAAGACGCCGGCGGGTGCGACGACCTCGATGACCTACAACGCGGCCGGTGAGACGCTGTCGGTCACCGACGCGGCGAACAACCGGACCACCTACACCTACAACGGGTCCGGTGAGCAGACCCGGATCACCCAGCCGGACGGCACCTACCACACCACCGAGTACGACATGGCCGGCCGGGAGACCGCCGAGAAGACGTATTCCGCCACGGGCACGCTGTTGCAGAGCGAGTCGGACCGGTACGACCCGGCCGGCAACATCATCGCCAGCACCGACGCCCGGGGCAGCACCACCACGTTCACCTACGACCCCACCGGCCTGGTCACCTCTGCGGTGCAGCCGATCAGCGGCTCGGATTCGATCACCACCTCGTTCGGCTACGACGCGGGCGGTAACCAGACCCGGTTCACCGACGGTCGGGGGCACTCGTACCTGACCACGTACAACACGTGGAACCTGCCGGAGTCCCAGATCGATCCGGCCACCACCACGTACCGGAACCTGGCTGACCGGTCGTTCACCGTGGCGTACAACGCGGCCGGTGACCAGACCCGGGCGTTCCTGCCCGGCGGGGTCACCCTCGACTACGAGTACGACGTCAACGGCAACCTGATCCGGCAGAGCGGCGCGGGTGCGGAGGTGACGACCGGCGACCGGAGCTTCGGCTACGACATCGGCGGCCGGGTCACCTCGGCGACGACGCCGGCCGGAACGAACACGTTCACCTACGACGACCGGGACATGCTGCTGTCGACCAGTGGCCCGTCCGGCTCGTCGTCGTTCACCTACACCGCCGACGGGTTGCTCGCCTCGCGGACCGACGCGGCCGGGACGACGTCGTACGACTACGACCCGGCCGGTCGCCTCGCCCTGCTCGTCAACGCCACGGCGGGGGTGCGGGCCGTCTACGCCTACGACAACATGTCGCAGGTCAAGACCATCACGTACGGATCGGGCGGCGGCACCCGCACCTTCGGCTACGACCCGCTGCACCGGCTCGTCACCGACGAGGTGAAGTCCGCTGCCGGTGCCACCGTCGGAAAGATCACCTACGGGTACGACGCGAACGGGAACGAGACGTCGAAGACCACCAGTGGTTTCGCCGGCTCGGCCAGCAACACCTACACCTACGACCTCGCCGACCGGCTGACCTCGTGGAGCACCGGCAGCACCACGACCGTCTACGCGTACGACAAGTCGGGCAACCGGGTGCAGGTCGGCGACCGGCTGTTCAGCTACGACGAGCGCAACCAGTTGGTCGGTGACAACAAGGGCACCACCTATCGGTACACCGCCCGGGGCACCCTCGCGGCGACGGTCGGTGGTGGCGAGACACTGGCCACGAAGACCGATGCGTTCGGGCAGATCCGCAGCCAGGGGGTCGGCGGATCCGGCGCGGAGACGTACGACTACGACGCGCTGGGGCGGGTGCTCCGGGCGGGCTTCTCCTACAGCGGGGCCGGTAACGACCTGGCCGGTGACGGTACCGCCGTCTACACCCGCGACCCGGAGGCCGACCTGGTCGGCGAGATGGCCGGCGGGACGAAGCGGATCGCCTGGACCGACCAGCACGACGATGTGGTCGGCCAACTCGACCCGACGGCGGCCACCATGGCCGGCTCGACGACCTACGACCCGCTCGGCCGGGTGCTGGCCACCAGCGGCATGATCGGGAATCTCGGCTACCAGTCGGAGTGGACCGACCGGCTGACCGGGCGGGTCAACATGCTGACCCGCTGGTACAACACCGACACCGGCCAGTTCGACACCCGGGACAACGCCGAGGTCGACCCGGTGCCGGACGCGGTCGCCGCGAACCGGTTCGCCTATGCCGACGACAACCCGATGACGGTGACCGACCCGGACGGCGAGTGGGGAATCAAGAGCCTCGTCAAGAAGGTCAAGAAGGCCGCCAAGCGGGTCGTCAAGACCGTCAAGAAGACCGTGAAGAAGGTCGCCAAGAAGGTCAAGAAGGCGGTCAAGAAGGTCGTCCACAAGGTCCGCAAGGCGGTGAAAAAGGTCAAGAAGGCGGTGTCCCGCGCGTACCACAAGGTCAAGAAGGCGGTGGTGAAGAAGTACAAACAGGTACGCAAGTGGGTGTCCCACAAGGTCGCCAAGGTCAAGCAAAAGGTCAAACGGATCTACAACAAGGTCAAACAGGCCGGTAAGGCGGTGGTGGCCAAGGCCAGCCGGGCGATCAAGAAGACCGTCAACAAGGTCAAGGACGCCTACCACGCCTCCGCGAAGTGGGTGAAGGACCACAAGAACGCGATCCTGGAGGTCGCGGCGATCGGAGCCGGAATCGTCGCCGGCCTGGCCTGTACGGCGGCGACCGCCGGAGTGGGCGCGGTTGCCTGCATGGTCGGCGCGGCAGCGGTGATCAACGTGGCCAAGGACGCCGCGCAGGGTGACATCGACGACCTCGGGGACGTACTGGGCTCCGCCGGCACCGGTGCCCTCCAGGGCCTGATGGGCGGGGTCGGCGGTGCGATCGGTGGCCGGTTGGCGGCCGGGGTCACCAGCAAGCTGGGCGGACTCGCCGGTTCCTTCGTCGGACGTTCCGCAGGCGGTGCCATCAGCGGCGGGGTGGGCGACGCGGTGAGCCAGTTCATGCTCACCGGACACGTCGACGCCAGCGGTGTGGTGGTGAGTGCCGGGATCGGCGCGGTCTTCGGTGGCTTTGCCAAGGGCGGTGCCTCGCGCCGGGGCCCACCGGACTCGGACGGGGCACCACGGGGCAACGGCAGTGGCTGTACGCACAGCTTCGACCCGAACACCCGGGTCCTGATGGCCGACGGCTCGACCCGACCGATCAAGGATGTCAACGTCGGTGACCGGGTCAAGGCGACCGACCCGACGACCGGGGTGACGAGCGCTCGCAAGGTCGAGGCACTGCACCTCAACCGCGATGCGGACCTCACCGATGTCACGGTGACCGGTAACGGGCGCACCACGACCCTGCACACCACTCAGCACCACCCGTTCTGGGACCAGTCGGTCAAGCAGTGGCGCAACGCCGCCGACCTGAAGGCCAACTCGTCGATCCTGGTGGACCCGTCCGGCACGACCCAGCGGGTCACCAAGGTCCGCAACTTCGTCGGCGACCGCTACATGCGGGACCTCACCGTCGCCAACGACCACACCTACTACGTTCTCGCCGCCAGCGCGCCGGTCCTGGTGCACAACTGCCCGGCCGGCGGCGACGGCGGTGGCAGTGGCGGCGGTGGCGGTGGCCGAGGCAACGGTGGTGGCGGCCGGGCCGACGACGACAACCCGTACAGCAACTGGGACGACATCCACGGCGGGCCGGACCTCAACCGCCGCCCAGGTGGGGTGGAGGAAGGCGAGGCCGGTGAGCGGCTGCGCCGCCGGCAGGCCCAGGACCGTACGTCGGAGGAGAGCGAGGCGCGGGCCAAGACCGCAAACGCCACGTCGGCCGTAGCCAAGGACGTCGGAAAGATCGTCAACAACGGCTCCTCGCACGCCAACGATCCGATCTCGTCGGTCGCCGTGACCGCGGTCTTCGTCGGCACCGCGATCCGTAGAGGCTGGAAGAACTGGCGCAACAACCGGCGCGGCGGCGGATAGCCATCGGGGCCGGCGGCTGACGGGCTCCGGCCCGTCAGCCGCCGACCAGGACGGATCAGACCAGCGAGTCGCGCCACTGTTGGTGCAGGGCCGCGTACCGGCCGCCCTCGGAGACGAGGGCGGCCGGCGGACCGTCCTCGACGATTCGACCCGCATCGAGCACCAGCACCCGATCGGCGATCTCCACGGTGGACAACCGATGGGCGATCACGATCGCGGTCCGGTCGGCGAGGATGGAGCGCAGCGCCCGCTGGACCATTCGCTCGCTCGGTACGTCCAGCGATGAGGTGGCCTCGTCCAGGATCAGCACCGCCGGGTCGGCGAGGAACGCCCGGGCGAAGGCGACCAACTGCCGTTGGCCGGCGGAGAGCCGGCCACCCCGTCGGTGCACGTCGGTCGCGTAGCCCTCGGGCAGGTCGGCGATGAACTCGTGCGCACCGATGGCCCGAGCCGCCGTCATCACCTCGTCGTCGGTCGCGTCCGGCCGCCCGAACCGGATGTTGTCGGCGATGGAGCCGGCGAAGAGATGGTTCTCCTGGGTGACCATCACCACCGTGCGGCGTAGCTCGGCGTCGGCGACATCCCGCAGGTCGACATCGTCGAGGGTGACCGTCCCCGTGGTCGGGTCGTAGAAGCGGGCGACCAGCTTGGCCAGGGTCGACTTGCCGGCCCCGGTGGCCCCGACCAGCGCCACGGTCTGCCCGGCCGGCACCCGTAGGGCCAGTTCCGGCAGGATCAGCGCGTCCCGTCGGTAACCGAAGGAGACGTCGCGGAACTCGACCGCGCCCCGCCGTTGCTCGGCGCTGGCGGCGGGCAGCGGTATCGGTCGATCCGGTTCTGGCACCGCCGGTTTTTCGTCCAGTACGCCGGCCAGCTTCTCCAGCGCCGCGGTGGCCGACTGGAGGGAGTTGTAGAACTGGCTCAACTCCTGCATCGGCTCGAAGAACCGGCGCAGGTAGAGCAGGAAGGCGGCCAGTACGCCGATCTCGGCATGGCCGTTGAGTACCCGGTATCCGCCGTAGGTCAGCACCACCGCGATGGTCACGTTGCCGATCAGTTTGATCGCGGGGGAGTAGGTGGCGATCAGACGGAAGGCCCGCAGGTTGGCCCGCCGGTAGTCGTCGTTGACCGTGGCGAAGATGCGCTGGTTACGCGGCTCGCGGCGGAACGCCTGGACCGCCCGGATACCGCCCAGCGACTCCACGAAGTGGACGATCACCAGGGCGACCGCTTCCCGGGTACGGCGGTAGGCGTGCCCGGAGGCGCGGGCGAACCAGCGGGACAACCAGAGCAGGAACGGGAACGCCATCAGGGTGACCGCCGCCAGCGGCAGATCCAGCCAGAGCAGGATGCCGGCGACCGAGACGATCGACAGCCCGGCCAGGACCAGGTCGTCTATGCCGCCGTCGACCAGTTCGGCGATGGAGTCCATGTCGCTGGTCAGTCGGGCGATGACCCGACCCGAGGTGTAGCGCTCGTGGAAGTCGACGGAGAGACGCAGGAAGTAGTCGTACACCCGTTTCCGGAGGTCGAACAGGATGGCCTGACCCACCCGGGCGGAGAGGATGAGGAAACCACGCTTACTGGCGTACTCGATGACCGAGGCGGCGAGGAACACGGTGGCGATCGCCACCAGCGGTCCCGCATCGCCGTCCCGCAACGGCGGGATGGCCCGGTCGATGCCGAGCATCACCAGGTACGGGCCGGCCATGCCGGCTGCGTTCTGCAACAGCAGCAACACCACGGTCACCGCGATCAGCCGGCGGTGCGGCCGTAGCACCGAGCCGAGCAACTGCCGGCTTCGGCCCCGTAACCGGGCGAGCGCCGGTGCGGTGTCCACCTCGGCGGTGCTGCGTTCGGCGTCCGGATCCGTGGCGATCCCGCGCCATCGCCGGTCCTCCGACGCGTCGCCGCCGCGCGGGCGGCCGGCTGCCGGTCCAGAGATCACGATCGGACCAGCCCGCGATTGCCGGTTCCCTTTTCGGCGGTGGTGCTCGGGGTAGCAGTCGCGACGGTGCGGGACGTGCCGTCGGCGATGGTCGGCCCGGTGGGTGATGGGGCGGTGGCCGGTGAGGGTGCCGTTGCGATGGCTGTGGTCGGGAGGGCCGGTGGTGGGCCCGCATCGGCCGGCGATGCGGTGGTGGCGGAGAGTAGGGCGCGGTAGGCCGGTACCGTGGCGAGCAGTTCGGAATGGGTGCCGACCGCCGTGATCCGACCATCGGTGAGTAGGGCCACCCGATCGGCGAGAGCGACCGTCGACGGACGGTGCACCACCAGCAACGCCGTGGTGTCCCGGAGCACCCGGGCCAGTGCCGCCTCGACCAGGGCCTCGGTGTGCACGTCGAGGGCGGAGAGCGGATCGTCCAACACCAGCACCCGGGGCTGGCCGAGGACAGCCCGAGCCAGGGCCAACCGCTGTCGTTGGCCACCGGAGAGCGACAGCCCCTGTTCACCGATGCGTGTCTCCAGGCCCCACGGGAGGTCGTACACGAAGTCGGCCTGGGCGACCGCGAGCGCGGTGCGTACGTCATCCTCGCTCGCCTCGGGCCGTCCGAGAGTGAGGTTCTCCCACACCGACATCGAGAAGAGCGTGGGTTCCTCGAAGGCCATGCCCACGACGCGGCGCAGCGAACCGAGTTGGATGTCCCGGATGTCCTGCCCGTCCAGGGTGATCCGACCGCCGGTGACGTCATGGAGCCGGGGCACCAGGGACAGCAGGCTGGTCTTTCCGCACCCGGTCGCGCCGACGACGGCCAGGGTCTCGCCGGGGCGTACGGTCAGGTCGAGGTCATGCAGCAGTGGCCTGGTGGCAGCCGGATAGCTGAACGAGACCCCCTCGAAGCGGAGCCAGCCGGTGACGTCGGTGGGGACGATCTCCGCCGCCCCGGGCCGGTCGGTGATCGCGGGTTGCGTGTCGAGCACCTCGTGCACCCGGTCGGCGGCGGTCGTCGCCTCCTGGGCATTGGCGATGATCCAGCCCAGCGATTCGATCGGCCAGATGAGCATCAGCTGCAACGTCACGAACGCGACCAACTCGCCGATGGTCAACGCACCATGTGCGGCCGCCACCGTGCCGGCGACCAGCACCACGGCCAGGGTCAGGTTGGGGACCAGGTCGAACAGGGCCGAGGTGTTGGCCAGCAGTCGGCTCTTACGGATCGCGGTGTCGTGCAGTTGTCCCGCGCTGGCGGCGAAACGATCGGTCATCTGCCGGCGGCGGCCGAACGCCTTGATGGTGCGTACCCCCTGCGCGGACTCCTCGACCAGGGTGGCGACGTCGCCCTGCTCGTCCTGCACACGCCGGGACGCGACAAGATAGGCACGGGTGAATCGGCGACTGACCACGAAAAGCGGGACGGCGCTCGTGGCGACGAGCAACCCCAGTGGCGGGTGCATCGCGACGAGCAGCGCCACCACCATGAGGTAGGTGGTCGAATTGACCACCAGGAAGATTAGTCCGAAGGACAGGAACCGCCGGATCACGGACAGGTCGATGGTGATCCGGGCCAGCAGTTGGCCGGACTGCCACCGGTCGTGGAACCCGACGTGTAGTCGTTGGAGATGGGCGTAGACGTCGTCGCGGATCGTGGCCTCCATGCCGACCGCCAGGGACGACTGCGCCCACCTCCGGATGAAGATCAGCCCGGCCTCGGCGAGACCGAGCAGCAGCGCCAGCGCGCCGAGGCGGAGCAGACCGGCCGGGTCCCGGTGGGCGATCGGGCCGTCGACCACCTGTTGGATCACCAACGGCACCGCGATCCCCGCCCCGGTCGCGGCGAACGCGGCGATCAGCAGGCCGACGAGCTGGCCAGTGTACGGACGGACGTAGCGGCGCAGGCGCCAGAGGCTGTGCAGGGCGGGAGACCGCTTGTCGGATGGCGTCGCAGGCGTGTGGTCAGGGGCCGCTGGCACCCTCTGACGGTATCGGCAAACGCCGATACTGTGCGGGTCAGCTTGCCGTCAACCGTACTTCGTGCCCGAGAAGCCACTTCTTCACGTCAAGCCCCCAGCGGTAGCCGCCGAGGCCGCCGTCGGTACGTAGCACCCGGTGGCACGGTACGAAGAGAGCGGCGGCGTTGCGCGCGCAGGCCGCTGCGGCTGCCCGTACCGCCCTGGGCCGTCCGGACAGTTCGGCGAAACCGGTGTAGGTGATGGGCTCGCCGGCCTTGACGGCCCGTAGCGTGTGCCAGGCATGCGCCATGAACGGCCCGTCGGTGTGCTGCTCGACCGGCACCTCGTCGATCGCGTCGAGGTCACCGTCTAGATAGGACAGCACGGCGGTGGTCACCGGTCCGAGGTCCGGTCGCGCCAGCACCGGGCCCCGCAACCTCGGATGTACGACCGTCAGCAGTGTCTCGACATCCGTGGAGAAGCCGGCGGCGCGCACCGCGCCATCGTTGTTGACCAGTACGCACAGCGGCCCGGCCGGCGTCTCGATACTGGTGCTGTACAAGCTGGTCATGCCACTAGTTCCAATCTCTTGTTCGGTGGTCTAGGCGCTGGCGGTGCTTGTTTGCTCGCGGCTGCGGGGCTCGCTTCGCTCACTCCTCGCGCTCGCGGTGCTTGTTTGCTCGCGGCTGCGGGGCTCGCTTCGCTCACTCCTCGCGCTCGCGGTGCTTGTTTGCTCGCGGCTGCGGGGCTCGCTTCGCTCACTCCTCGCGCTGGCGGTGCTTGTTTGCTCGCGGCTGCGGGGCTCGCTTCGCTCACTCCTCGCGCTCGCGGTGCTTGTTTGCTCGCGGCTGCGGGGCTCGCTTCGCTCACTCCTCGCGCTCGCGGTCCACAGGCGGATGACGGCGTACGAGCGCCACGGCCGCCAGTTGCTTGCGTACTCCGCCAGGACGGTTGGGTCGTCGGGCAGGCCGAGCGCCGCCGCGCCCCGGCGTACCGCCAGGTCGGTGGAGAGGAAGACGTCTGGATCACCGAGGCCCCGCATCGCCACGTAGCCGGCGGTCCACGGTCCGATTCCCGGCAGGGCGGTCAGTTGCCGGGTCATCTCCGCCCGATCCACGCCCGGATTGAGATCGAGGGTCCCGTCGGTGACCGCCCGCGCCACGGTACGGATCGTCTCCCGCCGAGCGGCCGGCATGCCGAACACCTCGTCCGGCAGACTCAGCACCTCCTCCGGCGTCGGAAACGCCCGTAACTGTCCACCCCTTCCCCCCAGCCCTCCCGGTTGATCAAGAGATTTACGTCGCCGATCGGGGTCGTCGGCGACGTAAATCTCTTGATCAACGGAGCGGGGGAGGGCGGCGACGAGGCGGGCGAGCACGGTACGGGCACCGGCGACCGAGACCTGCTGCCCGACGATCGCCCGTACCGCCATCTCGAAACCGTCGACCGAACG
The DNA here is from genome assembly GCF_014203835.1 of Micromonospora polyrhachis. NCBI lineage: Bacteria > Bacillati > Actinomycetota > Actinomycetes > Micromonosporales > Micromonosporaceae > Micromonospora > Micromonospora polyrhachis. The sequence goes on from NZ_JACHJW010000001.1 coordinate 4,225,658, forward strand.
GGGCACCCGTACCCCGGGATCCTTGGCCACCGCCTCGGCGAACGCCGGGTCAGCGGCGAGCGTGGCGTCCACCGCCTCCGGGTCGGCGTCCAGGTCCAGCAGGCGGCGACACCGGGCCACCGCCGGGGCCAGATCGCGTACGTCGACCAGTCGCAGCGTCGCCGCGACGTACTCCGGCAGCGGGGTGAGGGTGACCTCCGCCGTGCCGTGCGGCAGGCGCAGGCCACGCCGGTAGGATCCGTCTCCCGCCTCCTCCACTCCGGCGATGGTGCGCAGGGCGAGGAAGTCGAGCAGCGCGTCGGTGTGCAGTGGCGGCCGGTACGCGAGCCGGAGGTTGATCGTTCCGGCGCTGGTCGTACCGTCGATCGGGGTGACGGACCGGCGGGCCGACTCGCGCAACTGCGACGGTGCCGCCGCGTAGACCTCGCGGATCGTGTCGTTGAACTGTCGCACGCTGCCGAACCCGGCGGCGAACGCGATCTCCGCGAGGCTGAGGTCGGTGGTCTCCACCAGGATTCGGGCGGTCTGGGCCCGCTGCGCCCGGGCCAGCGCGAGCGGCCCGGCGCCCACCTGCACGGTGAGCATCCGGTGCAGGTGCCGCTCGGTGTAGCCGAGCCGGGACGCCAGGCCGGGCACCCCCTCCCGGTCCACCACGCCGTCGCCGATCAACCGCATCGCCCGGCCGACGACGTCGGCGCGTACGTCCCAGTGAGGCGAGCCGGGTGCGGCGTCCGGGCGGCACCGACGGCAGGCCCGCAGCCCGGACCGCTGGGCGGCGGCCGCCGACGGGAAGAAGCGGACATTCTTCCGCTTCGGCGTCATCGCCGGACAGGACGGTCGGCAGTAGATGCCAGTCGACGTGACACCGGTGTAAAACCAGCCGTCGAACCGCTGGTCACGGCTGTCTACTGCCCGGTAGCAGCGTTCGAAGTCCAACTCCATGCCATCGATCCTGCCTCGCCGTCCCGGTCGTCGGCTCGCGGAAATCGGACCTGGCTGTCAGGAAGGCTCTCTGCTATCGCTTTTTGCGCGGGAGGACCTGCTGGGGCTCATCGAGCGAGTGAAAGCCTCCCTCGACATGATCGAATGCGCGTTCGACTGCGCACACGAGGACTTCACGCGGGTGTACCACCTTCCAGGCGAGGATCGCGGCGGTGGTGGCCGGCCGCCCGGCAAGTGCGGGCACCGCCGTACCGCCTGCGGGCCGTCCGGCGGCGGCAGGGTAGCGTTGAACCGCCTTGTCGACCCGGTCCGTTGCTCGGTGTATCCGGCTCGACGGGCGGATCCCGCCGAGGTCGCGGTACGTCACGGAAGAGAGAGTTGACGCGTTCCCATGTCTTCACTGTCCATCGGCATCGTCGGCCTGCCCAACGTCGGCAAGAGCACCCTGTTCAACGCCCTGACCAAGAACGACGTGCTCGCCGCGAACTACCCGTTCGCCACGATCGAGCCGAACGTCGGGGTGGTCGGGCTACCGGACGAGCGGCTGGACAAGCTTGCCGAGATCTTCGGCTCGCAGAAGATCATCCCGGCGCCGGTATCCTTCGTCGACATCGCCGGCCTGGTTCGGGGCGCGTCCAAGGGGCAGGGTCGGGGTAACGCGTTCCTGGCCAACATCCGCGACGCCGCCGCGATCTGCCAGGTGGTGCGGGCCTTCTCCGACCCGAACGTGGTGCACGTCGACGGCAAGGTCTCGCCCGCCGACGACATCGAGACGATCAACACCGAGCTGATCCTGGCCGACCTGCAGACCCTGGAGAAGGCGCTGCCCCGGCTGGAGAAGGAAGCCAAGCTCCGCAAGGACCGGGCCGCCGCCGTCGACGCCGCGAAGAAGGCAACCGAGCTGCTCAACACCGGGGTCACCCTCTACGCCGGGGCGGCGAAGGCGGGCATCGACGTGGCCGAGCTGCGCGAGCTGCACCTGCTCACCACCAAACCCTTCCTGTACGTCTTCAACGTCGACGAGGCCGAGCTGGCCAACCCGGACTTCCTGGACGAGCTGCGGCTGCTGGTCGCGCCGGCCGAGGCGGTCTTCATGGACGCCAAGGTCGAGTCCGAGCTGATCGACCTGCCCGAGGAGGAGGCTCGTGAGCTGCTGGAGTCGATCGGGCAGCCGGAGCCGGGGCTGAACCAGCTCATCCGGGTCGGCTTCCGTACGCTCGGGCTGCAGACGTACCTCACGGCGGGGCCCAAGGAGGCGCGGGCCTGGACCGTGCCGGTCGGGGCGACCGCCCCGGAGGCCGCCGGGGTGATCCACTCCGACTTCCAGCGCGGCTTCATCAAGGCCGAGATCGTCTCGTACGACGACCTGGTCGCCGCCGGTTCGATGGCCGCCGCCAAGGCCGCTGGCCGGGTACGGATGGAAGGCAAGGACTACGTCATGCAGGACGGCGACGTGGTCGAGTTCCGCTTCAACGTGTAGCGCTGTCAACGCAACGCGTCATATGTTGGCTCGATGGAAGGTCGGTTCTCGCGGGTCCAGGCAGGCGTGATCCGCTGTTCGCGGAATCGCCAGCCCGCAGACGTCCGTACCGCGGTGTCGGCCAGTCGCAGGCCGCCCGTGTAGTGGGGTGCTTGACCGGCGCGGTAGTAGTACACCAGAGAGTTCGCCGAGACGGCCGCCTGGTCGCCGTCGATGTCCACCAGTAGGTCGGTGATCGCGATGCGGTCGGCGATCGGCGTGTCTGTGGACATGGCATCCTCTTTCGTTTTTGAGGGCAGCGACGTCTGTGTCGTCGTGCAAGGTGACGAGTTTCGAGGGGGAAGCCTCAGGGGTCGGCCAGCTCCGCGTTGGCCCGGTTCAGGACGATGCCCAGGACGCGGCCTGCGGTGGCCAGGTCCTCGGCTGGAAGGTCGCCCCACAGTCGCTGGGTGATCGGGCCGATCGCGGTGCGGACCTGCGTCCAGCGTGCCTGCCCTTCGTCGGTGACCCGGACGCAGCCGTTGCCGTGGTCGTGCAGGAACCCGGCGGTGGTCAGCTCGGTGATGCGTTCGGCCACCGCCGCCGGGCTGAACTGTGCGACGCCGCTGACCCGGTGGATGAGCTCGGCCCGGTCGACGTCCCCGCCACTGACCATGGTCAGCGTGAGGGCCACCCACTGAGGTTCGGTGATGCCGGTCCCGGCGAGCTGCCGGTCCAGGATCGCGTTGAGCGCCTTCTCGGTCTGGCCGATGAGCGCGGTACCGAAAGCCTGGGCTGTAGTCGCCACGATGACCTCCAAGTCGTTCACGTGATTAACGTTAGTGACGCTAACGTTTGTTGTGGGAACGAAGCTATATCGTTAGTCCCACTAACGCAACCGGTTATGATCAGCGTCATGACCAGTCGAGCCGGAGCTGCGGACATGCCCGACGACGGCGGTATCAGGACGCCGGACAGATTGCGCCGACGGGCCAGTCGTCTGCTGTCGCATCTGTCCGCACAGTCGGACCGGCTGATGACCGAGGGGCTGACCAAGGCCGACGCGCGCAGGTGGCACTACGCCGTGCTCGCCTCGTTGCAGGAGTACGGCCCGGGTAGCCAGGCGACGCTGAGCCGACGCACCGGCATCTACCGCAGCGACATGGTGGGCGTCCTCAACGAACTGGCGGAGCGCGGCCTCGTCGAGCGGGCACCGGATCCCGGCGACCGCCGCCGCAACGTCATCACGATCACCGCCCAGGGGCGCCGGCACCTGCGCCGCCTGGACAAGGTCCTGGACGACCTCCACGAGGAGCTGCTCGCCCCGCTGCTCCCCGCCGAACGCGACCAACTCGTGCAACTACTCACCCGCCTGGTGGACCACCACACCCAGCAGGCGCCACCGCCACCGGTCCCCTGACCCCACGGATTGCCCGGTAGTGCGGCGTGAACGGAGCGACAGACCCGACGATTAGGGTTTGTCCTATGCTGCGGATCTCCCAGCCCATCGCTACGGCACGGCTGATCCTGCGTCCATTCGCCTCAGCCGATCTGGACGATGTGTGGGCGTATCAGAAGCTGCCGGAAGTGGCCCATCACATGTTGTGGCCGGCACGGACCCGAGACCAGTCCGAGCGGGCCGTGGACCAGATGGTTACGGAGGACGCTCTCGCCGGGGAGGGTGACTGTCTGAGTCTGGCCGTGGTCTGGCCGGATGTCGGACGGGTGGTTGGTCAGGTGGAACTTGTCTGGCTCAGCCAGGAACATCGTCAGGGCGAGTTGGGGTACGTCTTCAATCCGCGGTACCGGGGTAGGGGACTGGCCACCGAGGCTGCTGCCGAAATGCTCCGACTGGGCTTCGGAGAGCTCGACCTCCATCGAATCGTCGGTCGGTGCTCCGCTCAGAACAGTGCCTCGGCGCGGCTCCTGGAACGGCTCGGTATGCGGCGGGAGGCGCACTTCATCCACAACGTACGACTCAAGGGCGAGTGGAAGGAGGAACTGGTCTACGCGATGCTTCAGCAGGAGTGGCGATCGACCTGATACGAGCACGCTCGACCTGATACGAGCACGCTCGACCTGATACGAGCACGCTCGATCAGATGCGTGTGAGCTGCAACTTCGTCGGCGTGTCGTACTGCTCAACCGTCAACGATCACGACTCACCGGCGCTGGTGGACGCGTGTCGCGACCGACTGGTGACCTTCTGGTCTCCAGACCCGTCGGCGAACGAGCGCGACCGTAGCGGCGAGTTCGTGACGATCCGGGGCAGATCGAGCAGCCGGTGAGCTGACACCGCCCTACGAGATGTAGTGCAGGATCACGTTGTGGACGTGGTGGGCCTTGTCGGAGCCACGGAACTCCACCTCGTAGGTGTGCGTGCCGACGTGGATGGCGATGGCACCGGTGGAGAAGAACTGGCCGCCCCAGGACTTGTTGCTCACCACGCTGACACTCGTGATCTTCCCGTACGGGATGCTGGTGATCGCGAACTTCTTGCCCACGAACGACTTGTCCTGGATGATCACCCGTCGGCTGGTAAGGCCGATGAACCCGGTCCCGGCGCCGATCGCGTCGTAGACCGCGATGACCTGTTCCCCTTCGAGCAGGCCACTCTGGATCTGCTGCAACTGTTCGCGTCGGTCGTAGGTGACGTTAGCCATGGCTCCGAGCCTAGATTCGCCCTGCCACCCGGAACCGAGGCGGCCCGCCGGTCAGCGATCACCGCTGTCGTTGACCCGGGGCAGCGGCATGGTCCCGTCCGGTGGCCGGGTGGTGAAGCGCTCCCGCTGCTCGATCGCCTGCTCGGACAGCGGAGTCAACCGTGCCGGCTCGTCGACCCCTTGCCTCGGCAGCGGCTGGGCCGCGAGGTGCTGGGCCGCGAGGTGCCGGTCCAGCACGATCCTCGGGAACTCGCTGGTGATGTCCCCGGCATGAGCGGGCTTGCTACCCAACGGCACGCTGTTGCCGACCTGGCGGGACGCGTGCCACACCTCCCGTCGCCAGAGCACCAGCGGAGACACGGCGACCCCGAGCGCCACGAGAGGCCAGAGCAGCGCGGCGGGAGTGGCCTGGCCGAAGGCGAACGCCAGCGCGATGGCGACGGTGAGAATCAGGCACCAGCCCAGATGGTTACGGAAGGTACGGAGCCCGTCCCGGCTCGACGAGCTGCCCTTCGGCGTCACCACGAACCGGGCCGGCCGACGCAGCAGAGTGCTGATCAGCATCGCCGCGTAGACCGGCGCGGAGATCATGGACATGAGCATGCCCTTGAGGCCGGCGGAGCCCTCCGCCTCGTACGGACTGACGTTGTAGCGCCGGTTGCTGAGGTAGAGCCAGAGCGAGAACGCGGTCGCGTCGACGTACAGGGCGAGCCAGATGGTCGGGGCGACGCTGATGCCGCTGACCCCGAGGGCGAGGAACAACACCGCGTTGACCGCGCCGAGCAGCCAACCGATGGCCATCGAGGGGTAGAACGTCACGATCAGGCAGTAGTGCAGCAACCGACCGGGGGAGAGCCGGAAGAGCCTACGCCAGAACATCTTGAGCAGGATCTCGAACGTCCCCCGCGACCACCTGCGTTGCTGGCTGAAGTAGTCGTTCCAACTCGACGGCCCCTCGCCGGCGGCGAGTACGTCCGGCGTGTACACCGACTTCCACGGCCGACCGGTCGCCGGGTTGCGGGTGGTGTGCACGGAAAGGCCGGTGGCCATGTCCTCGGTGATCGAGTCGGTGAGGCCGACGATGCTGACCAGTGCCGAGATCCGGATCGCGTTGTTGGTGCCGACCAGCATCGCCGCGTGGTAGCGGTTGGCCGCCCGCTGGATCACGCTGTGGAACGGGAACTGCTGCGACTCGGCGGCCCGGGTCACGAAAGTCTCGCTGTTCCGGTAGCACTGTGGGCCGACGACGTAGGCGACGTCCGGGTCGCGGAAGTAGCCCAGGATGCGTTCGGCGAAGTTCGCCAGCGGAACATGATCCGGGTCGACGGAGAGGAACAGGTCGTACGCCCGGCCGTGCCGATGCACCCAGGCGTTGTAGTTTCCGTGCTTGGTCCTGGCGCGAAACGGCCCGCTGGGCTGGTTGTACTGCTCGATGTCCTTACGTGTGAAGTGCCGGACGCCGAGTTGCTCGCACATCGCCCGTACCGCCGGATCGTCGCCCTCGTCCAGCAGCCAGATGTCGAAGACGCCTCGATGCCGGATGCGTAACGCGCCGAGCAGGGTCTCCCGGACGACTGCGACCGGTTCCTTACTCGGCACGATGGTGGTCAGGAAGGCCACCCGTAGCTGGGGGTCGGGGGTGACCGGGACCGGGTCGCGGGCGGCCAGCGACGCCAGCGAGAGCGATACGACGTTGACCAGCCGCAGCAGTTCCACCAGGGCGATGGAGCCGATGACGAAGATGTTGGCCGCGCTGGCCCACATCCCCGGGTTGGGCGGGGAGTAGTGGCTGGGGTGCAGGAGCCAGAGGACGAAGACGCCTTCGAAGGCCAGGTTGAGCAGGGCGATGAAGACGGTCTTGGCGGCCTGGCCGCTGCCACCGGTCTTTCGCAGGTTGCGGTAGGCGACCCGATAGGGGTGCCCATCCGGTACGTCCTGGACCGGTCCGGCCAACCGGCTGTATTTCTCCAGCCGGGCCCATGACCGCGCCTGCGCCGCGAGGTCGGAGTCGTTCACAAGGTCCTTTTCCGGTCGAGGCTGCTGTCATTGGCCGGACGAGGTTCATCAACTCCAATATGGACGATGTTGGGTGGTGTGGCCAGACCGGGCGACAGGTTGCCTGCCGGATTCTGCACTACGCTTCGCCGCGTAGCCGATGAATGGATGTCACTATGATCGCCAGAGTCCTTGCCGGTCACCGGCGGGTGACCGCGACTGCCATGACCGGATCGGTGCTGGTCGCGTTGGCGGGCGGATGCTCGGGGACCCAGGACGGGGAGCCGCGACCAGGCGGCCCGGCGGCGCAGCAGTCCGGCGGGGTCACCGTCCGCCCCGACGGCGACGGGAATCCGTTGTCCGGTGCGACCCTCTACACCGACCCCGGCAGCCAGGCCGCGCAGCAGGCCGCCCGATGGCGCACCGTGGGTCGGGCTGCGGACGCCACCGAACTCGACAAGATCGGTGCGCGGCCGGTCGCGCACTGGTTGACCACCAGGGACCCGGCAGGAATCCGTACGGAGACCGAAGCTCTCGTCCGACGGGCCGCCGACGCCGGACAGGTGCCGGTCCTGGTGGCGTACAACATCCCGCACCGGGACTGCGGTAACTATTCGGCCGGCGGGGCGGCGGACGCGGAGCAGTACCGGACGTGGATCCGTGCCGTCGCGGCGGGCCTCGGCTCCCGGCCCGCCGTGGTCGTCCTCGAACCGGATGCCGTCGCGCATACCCTGGACGGCTGCCGCACCGATCCGGCCGAGCGCCACGAGCTGCTCAACGACGCGGTCGCGGTGCTCAAGGGTACGGGGGCGACCCGGGTCTACCTCGATGCCGGCAACCCGGGGTGGCTGCCGGACACCGAGGCGCTGGCCGGGGCGCTACGCCGGTCAGGGGTCCAGCAGGCCGACGGCTTCGCCCTCAACGTCGCCAACTTCATCGACACGCAGACCAACGTGGAATACGGCAACCGGTTGTCGACGGCGTTGGACGGTGCCCACTTCGTGATCGACACCAGCCGGAACGGCCGGGGACAGTGGACCGGCGGTACGACGGTGGACGGCGGCCCGAGCTGGTGCAATCCACCGGATCGGGGACTGGGTACATCGCCGACCACCGAGACCGGCCTGCCCCGGGTCGACGCCCTGCTCTGGGTCAAACGGCCGGGTGAGTCGGACGGGGCGTGCCGCCCTGGTGAGCCCGCTGCCGGCACCTGGTGGCTGGACTACGCGCTGGGTCTGGCCCGTCGTGCGGTCTGACCCCGGCGTGCGGCCTGAATCCCGCTGCGCCGCCTGACCCCGGCGTGCGGTCTGATCCCGGCGTACGGCCTGATCCCGCCGCGCGGTCTGAATCCCGCCTTACCGGATGTGCACCCACTTCGCCACCGAGGGCACGCCCAGTTTGTTGGTGACGAAGAGCATGTAGTAACCCGGCGGCAGCACCGCCGGCTGCGTCGGTATGGTCACCTCCAACCGGTCGCCGACCTGCGTGAACTCCAGTGCCACCGAGCGCTGTTCCACGTTGGTGGAGTGGGTCACCGCACTGGGCCGGATCAGTCGGACCTTGCCGATGCCGACGGTGTCGTTCATCAGCTCGTATCGCGCCTTCTTCCCGTAGCCGACGATGGTCGGCCCGTCGCCGATCAACGGCCGGTCGTCCTGGAAGAGGTACGGCGGGGTGTAGAGCTCAAGTCGCTGATCGAACTCTCCCTCGACGGTGTTCTCCCGGTCCCGGAAGAGCGGGTCGGAGCCCATCGTCATGACCCGCCCGTCGGGCAGCAGCAACGCCGATCCGTGGTAGTTGCGTCCCACGTTCGGGTCGGCCGCGTACGCCAATGTGTTGGTGTCCGGGTGGTAGATCCGCGCGTTGTGGTTGTCGGTGTTGCCCTTGCCCCGGTAGTCCCGGGAGCCGCCGGTGATCAGGCTGGTGTCGTCGGGCAGTTGCACCACGTTGGGATAGCGGGTGCCCTCGGGCAGGCTGGGGCCGGGAGTGAAGCGAGGGTTCGGTTCGTCGAGCTTGACCAGGTCGATCCGGCCGGTCGACCTCGGTGACTCGCCGACCCCACCGCCACCGACCACCATCACGGTCTGGTCCTGCACGGGGCCGACCCAACTGGACGCGCTGGTCTCCATCAGGTCGGGGTCGCGTAGGCCCGGCACCACCTGGAAGGTGTTGTCCGTCAAGTTCCAGAGACCCGGCTTCCGGCCCTGGTCAGCCGGGCCGTAACCGGTGCTGGAGCCACTGTAGAAAAGCCGGTCGGCGGTGGCGGTCTGGAAGATCGCCGGGTACGTCGGGAAGTAGCGGTTCAGGTCGGGTCGGACGGTCCACTTCCGGGTCTTCGGGTCGTAGACCTCGTTCTGCGTACCGTCCACCACCTCGCCCTTGCCGTTCAGGCCGGAGGTGGCCAGGACCCTGCCGTCGGCCAGTCCGGTCAGTGTGGGATACCACCGCTTCTCGGACATGTCGGCGACCGGCTCGTACTCCTCGGTGCGGGGGTTGAACTCGTAGGTCTCCTTGAGCCCCTGGTAGTCCTGCTTGTCCAGGGTCATCTTGTCGGACAGTCCGTAGATGTTCTGTGCGGCGACGCCGGTCAGCCCGGTCACCGCGTACTGGGTGGGTGCGGAGCTGATCGAGCCGCTGCCCTTCTCTGCCGCGTCCACCCAGACCGTGGTCTCACTCGCGGTCACCGCCACGTGGGTCCCGGTGCCACCGACTGCCGGCCGCTCGATCTTGGTGGCCGGCTTGACGACGAAGTCGGCCGCTGCCCGGTACCGCTTGCCGTTCGGCGCGACGAACTCGGTGCCCTTGGGGAACGTGCGGGAGTTGTCGTCGGGTGACTCGTTCTTGACCGTCATGGTGCCGCCCGCGTGCGTGACGTCCGGCTTGAGCACCTCGTAGCGGAGCGTCCCGCCAGCCACCAGTAGCTTTCCGCTCGGCAGGAAGGCGTGTCCGGCACAGAACAGGTCGACCGGCGTGCGTACGTCCTTGGTCCGGCCGGTCGCCGGGTCGTAGACGAGGGTGCGGAAGGTGCCGGCCGCGAACTGCTGCCGGTCGTTACCGGAGCCTGCGATGAGCAGGAGCTTGCCGGTGTCGAGCAGCGCGGCGTGGATGGCGTTGAGTCGTACGTCCTTGGGTAACTCGATGATCTGCCAGTGCCCGTACCTCGCCTTGTAGCCGGGACTGTTGATCTCTCGATCGTGGGTGTAGTCGGCGGCGAAGGAGTAGATCGGGTGCGCGTTTGCGGCGATCAGGATGGCTGCGGCGACCGTCTGCCACACGAAGCGCCGACGTGGGCGGCGACGTTCAGGGTTCTTCATCCGACCTCCATCCGACGCAAGCACCCTAGTGTCTACGTCGATGGATGTGTGCCCCGGTCATCGATGGGCCCGAGTGGCCACCGGGTACCGCCGGACCGGTTCCGCCGGCCGACGATCCCCGATGGCAAGGGCTCAGGTGCCCGGTGGTGACCGGTCAGCGGATGAACGTGACGTCCGGGTGCCTCGTCGATGGACCGTCGAGCAGGCGCTGCGGACAGCCGCGCAGATGTTCGTCGAGGAACGCGGTGAGGTAGGCGCGTAGCGAGACGGTGACCCGGCTCGGATCGACCGTGCCTATGGTGCCGGCGAGGAAGCCGGCCGGCAGGGCGAAGCCCGCGTCGACCTGGGGTAGCAGCACCTGGTAGTCGGTGAAGGTGAAGTGCTCACCCTCGGCCACGTAGAGGTCGAGTTTCCAGCCGGTCGAGTTCTGCCAGAAGGATTGCCACTCCGGCGCTTCCCGGTGGGTGTGCGGCCTGCCGCCACTGAGACCCGCACCCAGTAGCAGGAAGGGGCGGTCCAGGCCGGCGGCGACCACGTCGCCGAAGTCGTTGTCGGCGAAGCTGTAGGCCAGGCTGCCGTCCAGGTTGACTCCCGCGTCGATGCGAGAGTCGAGCAGCATCGTCTCGGCGGTGGTGAAGCCACCGGCGGAATGGCCGAACATGCCCACCCGGGACAGGTCGAGCCCGGCACCGAGACCCCGGGGGAGAGGCCGCTGCCCCGCGTCCGGATTACCACCGGCAGCGATCACGGCAAGCTGGTCGAGCAGGTAACGGACGTCCTGGGTACGGGTCCGGATGACGGCGTGGTTACGTTCGGTCGGGTCCATGGCGGGCAGGTTCTGTGGCTCGACCCGGCCCCCGGGGAACTCGACCTCGTGCGTCTCGTACGTGTGGTCGACGGTGACCACCACGTACCCCCGGCTGGCCAGCTCTTCGACGAGCACCGTGCCGTTGGCGCGGGGGAACTCGGCACCGGGTGAGTAGAGGACGACCGGGTGGCCGCCGTGTCGACCGAGGACCGGGGCACCGACGCGGGCGTGTGTGCTGATTCCGGTCCAGTCGACCTGACCGGCGGCGAGACCGAGGGTCGCGTTGGTCCGTTCCCCGAATCGCTGCGCCGCCCCTGACGGCAGGTACGGCGCGAGTGGTTCGTGGCCGGTGGGGCGCGCCGGGTACCAGATGCTGGCCATCAGTTCCCGTGACCGGCCGGCCACCCACGGATCCGGACGAGCACTGTCGACCAGGTGCAGTTCGATGTTGCCGACGCGATGCTGACCGGTCGGCGCGGGTAGCTCCAGCCGCAGTGGCGCGGAGTTCGGCGTGGCTGGCCGATCGGGCGTCGACCGTGGGGCGGTGCCCGCGACGGCGGTAGTGGCAGTGGCGAGCGTCGACATCGACAGCAGCGCCGCGAGGCTGCCCAGCAGCGCTCGACGAGAGAGTCTCAACATGACAGGAAGGCTCTCTTCGGGTGCGGGGCGCGCGTATCTGTCGAATGGGGTCTCCTTCCCCGGAGAAGCCTCGGGGTGCCCGGTCGCGTCGGCCTGGGCACGCCCGTCGCCGGGTACCGTGAGCCGAATGGATCATCTCCGGCGGCCCGAGCCAGGCCAGCCCGAGCCAGGCCAGGTCGAGCTGGTCCGCCGGGCCGAGTTGGTCCGAGCCGAGTTGGTCCGCCGGGCCGAGTTGGTCCGGGCCGAGTTGGTCGGGGCCGGTCTGGTCTGGCTGGCGCTGGCGGTGGCGCTCGGTACGGAGCTGTGGGGACAGTGGCCGGAGCTGGCGGTGGGGCTGGCGCTGGGCGCAGTGGTGCTGGCCACTGGCCGCCGTTGGCCGGTGCGGTCGATGTTGCTGGGGGCGGCGGCGAACCTCGTACAGCTGGTGGAACTCCCCGAATTCCGGTTCTGGCCGATGGCGGTGTCGGCAGTCGCCTGCCTTGCGGCCGGCCGCCGAATGGCCAACGGACTGGTGGCTCTGCCCGGCTTCTCCCTCGTGGTGCTGATCGGGTTGCTGCTCGCCGCAGTGACAGGTGATGTCTGGGGCTGGATCAACGTGGTGCTGCCGTTGCTCGGCTCCGGTGTACTGCCCTGGCTGATCGGGCGATACCTCCGACTGCGGGCCGACCTCGCCGAGGCCGGCTGGCGGCATGCCGAGCAACTCGAACGGGAGCGGCAGCTGGTCGTCCGTGAGGTACGGCTACGCGAACGCACCCGGATCGCCCGGGACATGCATGACTCGCTCGGCCACGAGTTGAGCCTGGCCGCGATGCGTACCGGGGCGTTGGAGCTGGATCGGGGCCTCGACGAGCGGTACCGGACGGCCGTCGGCGAGCTGCGGGCGGCCCTGGTCGGGGCAACCGAGCAACTGCGGGACATCATCGGTGTACTGCGGGACGAGAGCGGGTCCGTGCCGCCCGATGCGGCGTGGGAGAGCATCACCGCACTGGTGGATCGCGTACGGGCATCCGGCATGGCGGTGGAGTTCGTCTCCGACGGATCCGAGGAGTCGACTTCGACGCTGGCGGGGCGAACCGTCTACCGCATCGTCCAGGAGGCGTTGACCAACGCCGCCAAGCACGCACCGGGAGCACCGGTTACGGTGCGGCTCGATGGCGGCGAGGCGGCGGCAGCGGTCACCGTCGTCAACGGTCGCCCGGCCGCCGGGTCGACGGCAGCGCGTGCCGGTGGTGGGCACGGACTCGTGGGCCTGCGGGAACGGGTCCGGCTGGTGGGCGGCTCACTGCACACCGGCGAGCACGGGGACGGGTACATCGTCGTGGCGAGGATTCCGCGGGTCGGCGGGCCGCAGCCCGGGACACCGGCGGTAGGTGACGAGCCCGAGTCGGAGCGGCGGCTCGCGCAGGCCCGGCGGGCGGCCCGGCGCGGCCTGGCCTCGACTGTCGCCGTACCGGTCACGATCGTTGTGGCCGTGCTGCTGGTGCTGATCGGCCTGCGGGCGTACGAGGTGACACATTCGTGGCTCGACCCCGCCATCTATCAGGCCCTGGCCATCGGGCAGCAGCGGGTGGAGTTGGTCGAGGGACTGCCACCGCAGCAGGTCGACGGGCGGCCCGACGTGCCGGAACCGCCCAGCGACCCGGGTGCTGTCTGCGAGTACTACCGGGTCAGCGACGACCTGTTCGCCGGCCCGATCGACGTCTACCGGCTGTGCTTCGTCGACGGGCGGCTGGTCGGCAAGGACTTCATTCCGAGGACGGCATCGTGATCCGAGTACTCGTGGCCGACGACGAGCCGATGATCCGTTCCGGGGCACGCGCGATTCTCGCGTCCGACCCGGAGATCGTGGTGGTGGCGGAGGCGGCCAATGGTGGGGAGGCGATCCAACTGACCCGGCGGTACCGCCCTGACGTTGCTCTGCTGGACATCCGCATGCCCGGCCTGGACGGACTGGCCGCAGCCGAGGAGATCCGTCGGGAGGTACCGGAGACCTCGGTGGTCATGTTGACCACCTTCGGTGAGGAGGAGTACGTGGTGCGGGCACTGGCCGCCGGGACCAGCGGCTTCCTGCTCAAGGCCAGTGACCCGCGCGAGCTGCTGACCGGGGTACGGGCGGTCGCCGCCGGTGCGGCGTACCTGGCACCGCGAGTGGCGCGACGCGTTCTGGCCGAGGTGGGGGCCGGGCAGCTGGCGCGGGGGATTACTGCCCGGGAGCGGATCGCCATGCTGACCGAACGCGAACGGGAGGTGTTGGCGTTGCTTGGCGCGGGCTTGTCGAACGGGGAGATCGGGCAGCGGCTTTTTCTGGCGGAGGGCACCGTGAAGAGCCACGTCAGCGCGATCCTGACTCGACTGGGGGTACGGAACCGGGTGCGGGCGGCGATCCTGGCGTACGAATCCGGGCTGGTTGCCCCCGGTGCCTAGTCCTCGCTGGTCACCGTCCGATAGGCGTCCTCGATGCGGGCGGCGAGGGTTACCTCGCCAGCCGTGATGTCGTCGCCGTCGTTGGCACCGACTCGGATCTGCGTACGGCCGTCCAGCCGGCGGATCTCCGGCCGCAGGTGTAGTGCGTCCGCGACCACCTTGATCCGTTCGGTCAGCTCGGCGTGCTGGCTGTCGCTCAGTTGCAGGGTGCGCTCGATCTCCCGGCCCTCGCGGGTCCAGCCCTCGAGGAGCGCGAGCGCATCGCTGAGATAGTCGTTCTTTGCCCGGCTGCTCCAGAGCGCGCGCATTACCGCACCTCCCAGGCGTCGTTGCCGGCTTGTGGCCAAATTGTCGCTATCCCGTGTCTTGGCCGATGCTCCTTAGTCTGCTGGTGGTTAGCCGGCCTGTCCACGCCCACACTTCCGGGTCTTTCTGCCCGAGGGGCCGACCCCGACCTGCCTGAACGGTCAACGCTCTGGCACTGTTGACGACTGTGCGGACCGAACGGGCGGATGGAGATGGGCTGGAACCCAGGGTGATCGTGGGCGCGGCCATCATCGAGGGTCGACGAGTGCTGGCGGCGGCGCGGGCGAGACCACCCGAAACAGCCGGAAAGTGGGAGTTTCCTGGCGGCAAGGTGGAGCCGGGAGAGTCCGAGGGGGCGGCGCTGGTTCGGGAGTGCAGCGAGGAGCTGGGAGTTCTGGTCGAGGTCGGTGACCGGGTCGGGCCGGCCGTGCCGGTCGGCCAGGGGCGGGCGGTGCTCAAGGTCTATGCCGCCCAGCTGGTGCACGGGGAACCTCGGGCGCTGGAGCACGCCGAACTGCGCTGGCTGACCGTCGACGAACTGGCGGACGTGCCCTGGTTGCCGGCGGATGTCCCGATCGTGGCGGCGCTCCGGCCACTGATCGGCTAGCCGTACGGTCTGCTCGGCTAGCTCCACGGTCCTGCTGGTGCACGCAGTTTTCATAAGTGGTGGCGAGGCGAGATCCAGGAACGGGGACGGGCCGCCGGCTGATGCCTGCGGCCCGTGCACCCGAAACGGTCAGTCCTGTCGTGCGGGAGGTTGCTGCTGGTCCGGGTGGGCGTAGTTCAGGGTGTCGGCCGGCAGTGGGAACTTCACGTCGTCGCCGAAGGGCGACGGCGCGGCTGCCCGGTCGAAGGTGAACTCGCTGATCGCCAGCCGGCCGCGGGCGTCGGTCGCCGGGGCCTGCGGCTGGGGCACCTGCCGGTGCCAGTTGACTCCACGCTCCGCCTCCGCCTCCGCATGCGCGTCGTGCGAGGCACCCGCGTGCGAGTGCACCGTGCTCAGGGTCTCGTCCTGGCGCTTGCCGGAGCCGCTGGCGTCGTTTTGTCCGCGTCGGAAAATCTTGCTACCTAGCCTCACAATTGGATCGTACCTGCGATCGACCACGCGTTCCTTCATCGGGATGATCGCGTTGTCTGTGATTTTGATGTGCTCGGGACAGACCTCGGTGCAACATTTGGTGATGTTGCAGTAACCCAACCCCTGAGCTGCCTGTGCGTACTCCTTACGGTCGCTCTTGGTGTCCAGGGGATGCATGTCCAGTTCGGTGGCGCGAATGAAGTAGCGCGGGCCGGAGAATGCGCCCTTGTTGTCCTCGTGGTCCCGTACCACGTGACAGGTGTTCTGGCACAGGAAGCATTCGATGCATTTCCGGAACTCTTGTGACCGTTCGACGTCGACCTGTTGCATGCGGTAGTCGCCGGGGGGCACGTCGGTCGGCGGCGCGAATGCCGGAGTCTCCCGGGCCTTCTCGTAGTTGAACGAGACGTCGGTGACCAGGTCCCGGATGATCGGAAAGGTCCGCAACGGGGTGATCGTTACCGTCTCGGTCTCTTCGAAGGTCGACATCCGGGTCATGCACCCCAGCCGGGGCATGCCGTTGATCTCCATCGAGCAGGACCCGCACTTGCCGGCCTTGCAGTTCCATCGGCAGGCCAGGTCGGGTGCCTCGGTGGCCTGCAACCGGTGGATGACGTCCAGGACCACCTCGCCCTCGTTGACCTCGACCTGGTAGTCCTCCAGCTGGCCACCCTGCTCGTCGCCCCGCCAGACCCGGAATTGGCGCTTGCCGCCCATTACTTGCCCGCCTCCTTCGCATCAGCGTCCGTAGCGAGGGCGTCGAAGTCGGTGAGCTCCTCGTCGGTCAGGTACTTGGCCAGCTCGGTACGGTCGAACAGGGAGATCAACTCGGCGTGCATCTTCGGCAGCGGCTGGTGCTCCAGCCGTACCTTGTCGCCGTCGAGCGAGCACACCAGGTTGACCATGCGCCACTTCGGCGCCATCTTCGGGAAGTCCTCACGGGTGTGGCCGCCGCGCGACTCCTCCCGCTCCAGCGCCGCCCGCGCGGTGCACTCGGAGACCACCAGCATGTTGCGCAGGTCCAGCGCGAGGTGCCAGCCGGGGTTGTAGCGTCGCCCGCCGGACGCGCTCACCCGGGCCACCCGCTGCCGCAGGGCCGCCAACCGGGTCAACGCGTCCTCCAGCTCGCCCTTGCGGCGGATGATGCCGACCAGGTCGCCCATCACCGCCTGGAGGTCCTGCTGCAAGGTGTACGGGTTGTCACCGGTCTCCCGGTTCAGCGGGGCCAACGCCTGGTCCACCGCCGCCTCGACATCGGAGACGTGAACCTTCGGCCGGGTGGCTGTCTCGTCCACGTACGTGGCGGCGTACTGCCCCGCCCGCTTGCCGAAGACCAGCAGGTCGGACAGGGAGTTGCCGCCCAGCCGGTTGGAGCCGTGCATCCCGCCCGACACCTCGCCCGCGGCGAAGAGGCCGCGTACGTGCCCGGCCGCCGCAGCCGTGTCCGGGTCGACCTCGATGCCGCCCATGACGTAGTGGCAGGTCGGCCCGACCTCCATCGGTTGCTTGGTGATGTCGACGTCGGCCAGCTCCTTGAACTGGTGGTACATCGACGGCAGGCGGCGGCGTACCTCCTCGGCCGGTAGTCGGCTGGCGATGTCCAGGTAGACGCCGCCGGCGGGCGTACCCCGACCGGCCTTGACCTCGCTGTTGATCGCCCGCGCGACCTCGTCACGGGGCAGCAGCTCCGGCGGACGCCGGTTGTTGTCCGGGTCGGTGTACCAGCGGTCCGCCTCCTCCTCGGTCTCCGCGTACTGCTTGCGGAAGACGTCGGGGACGTAGTCGAACATGAACCGCTTGCCCTCGGAGTTCTTGAGGACGCCACCGTCACCCCGGACCGACTCGGTGACCAGGATGCCCTTGACCGACGGCGGCCAGACCATCCCGGTGGGGTGGAACTGGAGGAACTCCATGTTGATCAGCGTTGCGCCGGCCCGCAGGGCCAGGGCGTGCCCGTCCCCGGTGTACTCCCAGGAGTTGGAGGTGACCTTGTAGGACTTGCCGACGCCGCCGGTGGCCAGCACCACGGCCGGGGCCTCGAAGAGGACGAACTCGCCGGACTCCCGGTAGTAGCCGAACGCCCCGGCGATCTTGTCGCCGTCGAGCAGCAGCTCGGTGATGGTGGTCTCGGCGAAGACCTTGATCCGCGCCTCGTAGTCGCCGTGCTCCCGCTTGTCCTCCTGCTGGAGCGAGACGATCTTCTGCTGGAGGGTACGGATCAGCTCCAGGCCGGTACGGTCACCGACGTGCGCCAGGCGCGGGTACTCGTGGCCACCGAAGTTGCGCTGCGAGATCTTCCCGTCCTTCGTACGGTCGAAGAGCGCACCGTACGTCTCCAGCTCCCAGATCCGCTGCGGCGACTCCTTGGCGTGCAGCTCGGCCATCCGGAAGTTGTTGAGGAACTTCCCGCCCCGCATCGTGTCCCGGAAGTGGACCTGCCAGTTGTCCCGACTGTTGACGTTGCCCATGGCGGCGGCGGCCCCGCCCTCGGCCATGACCGTGTGCGCCTTCCCGAAGAGCGACTTCGAGATGATCGCGGTCTTCTTGCCGGCCAGCCGGGCCTCGATCGCCGCCCGCAGGCCGGCGCCGCCGGCTCCGATCACGACGACGTCGTAGTGGTGTCGTTCGATTCGCGTAGTCATGTCAGGGCCCTCAGTTGATGAACCGCAGGTCGCTGATCCACTCAGCGTCCAGCGCCATGATGTAGAAGTCGGTGAGCGCCAGGGTGCCCAGCGTGATCCAGGCGAGTTCCATGTGCCGGGCGTTGAGCCTGGAGACGAACGTCCAGAAGCGGTAGCGCAGTGGGTGCTTGGAGAAGTGTTTGAGCCGGCCGCCGACGATGTGCCGGCAGGAGTGGCAGGAGATCGTGTACGCCCAGAGCATGACCACGTTGCCCAGCAGGATGACGTTGCCGAGCCCGAAACCGAAGCCGTCCGGGGTGTTGAAGGCGAGGATGGCGTCCCAGGTGTTGATTACCGAGATGACGACGGCCGCGAAGAACGCGTAGCGGTGGGCGTTCTGGAAGACCAGCGGGAAGCGGGTCTCACCCGAGTAGGTCTTGTGCCCGTCCGGGACGGCGCAGGCCGGCGGGGAGAGCCAGAACGACCGATAGTAGGCCTTGCGGTAGTAGTAGCAGGTCATCCGGAACAGCAGAAGGAACGGCAGGGTCAGGGCGGCGTCGGGGATGATCCACCAGTCGGGCAGGATGCGGCCGAAGTGCGCCGCCTCCGGGGCGCAGCGTTCGGTCACGCAGGGGGAATAGAACGGGGTCAGGTAGCTGTGCTCCTCGACCCAGTACCACTTGTGCATGAAGACCCGGACCGTCGCGTACGTGACCCAGGCGCCGAGTCCCACCACTGTGATCAGTGACGGGAACCACCAGCGGTCCGTACGCAACGTCTTCGCCGCGATGGCGGCGCGCCGGCGCCCGCCCCCCGGCCTCGTTGCCGTCGATGTCATTCCCTTGTCGTCTTCCTGACGGGGCCCGATCGCCTGACGGGCACGGGTGATGTTCCGGCCGAGCGCGCGGGGGCAGGAAGTGGTGGCCCGCAGCCGCACCACCTGCGTCCGCGTCGATGCACACGTTACGCCGCGCACCGATGACCCTGCGCGCAACGCAGTCTCGCGTGTGTCATCGGGTTCCGAAAGACCCGTTACCAGTTCGATGAGTAGATGTGTATAACTTCACTGATGTATCGCGCCGCTGACCAGCGGGAAGATCGTTTCGTCCGAGAATGACCCGGCAAGAACGAAAGGATCTTGTCGATCAACCGGAGGCGCCGCCGGTGAAGTTCCAGGCGGCAAGCCGCACCGCTGGTGCGACCCACCAGGTGCGGTCCCAACTGTCCGGCTGCCGTACCGCGTGTCGGCCGACGCCGAGCACGGCACCCGGGGCGAGTGCCTTCGGATAGGACTGAGTGAAGCGGAAGTCCCGTACCGCGGCGACGATCTCGCCATCCTCGACCAGCCACACCCCGTTGCGGGTCAGTCCGGTCACCACCAAGCTCTTCGGATCGAGTACCCGGGTGTACCAGAGGTCGGTGACCAGCAGCCCACGCCGTACGTCGGCCACCAGCGCGGCGGCGTCGGCGTCCACCACCGGGCCGGGCACCTGGTGCGGCGGGCTCGGCACGTCCGCCGTCGGTTCGGCAACGTCCTCGGTGACGGGTGCCAGCATCAGGTTGGCTGGCATCGGGCCCCAACTGTGCCCGGCCATGGCGTGCCCGGTCGATTCGGTTCCGGCCTCGGCCGCGGTACGCCGGTCGTGGGCGACGGCCCGGGTGACACCGCGGTCGACCAGGGTGAGTCGTCGGCTCGGGGTGCCCTCGGCGTCGTACGGCAGGTCCGGTCCGCCCAGCACGTCGTCGACCAGCGTGATCGCGGGATCGAACTGCGTAGCGCCTACCTCGGCAAAGGACTGTCGCTCGTTGTGCAGCTTCCCGTTGAACCCATGCCAGGCGAGGTTGTAGAGCAGGTCCGCGACGGCGGTGGGCTCCAGCACGACCTCGTACCGGCCGGGAGGCAGCTCGACCGGATCGGCGGCGGCTCGCGCCTTGGCCGCCGCCCGTCGACCGAGCAGCCCGCCGTCCAGATCGGCCAGCCGAGACGCGGCGAGCCGCGACGCGCCGTCGACACCGTCGGCGCGGGCGATCCCATCCATCGCCGCGTCGGCGGCCCGGCCAGCAACAGACTGCCCGGCGCTGTTGACGAACGCGCCGCTGCGCTCGACGGTACGGCAGTAGCCAGCGGTGACCAGACCATTGGCCGCGTCGACGAAGGCCCGGACCCGTTCGGCCCGCTCGTCCGGTGACGCGTGCGCGGTGGCCTCGTCCCAGTCGCCCTCCCCGGCCAGCGGCGCGGGCGGGGCCAGCCCCGGCCAGGTCGGGTCCGGTGGGGCGAGCCGGGTGGCGGCGAGCGTCCGCTCGACCAGACCCCGAAGCCCGTCGTCACTGGTCAGGGTGGTCGAGCCAGCCGCCGTACGACCGTCCAGGTGCAGCCGGAGCCGCACCCGGGTCGTCGCGTCGGTGACGTTCTGGTGGATGTAGGAGTTGGCGAACCGGGTCAGGGCCAGTTCCCGACGGATGGCGGCAGCCTCCGCCTGCGGGTCCGGGCCGCCGAGCCGACGGACCAACTCGACCACCTGCGCGGCGATGTCCAGTTCGGTGCTCACCCCGTCACCCCCACTCGCACTGCCTGGAACCGGGCCGGCGCGGCCGGGTGTCCGGTGTGGCCGATCTGGCCGGGCTGTCCCTTGCCACAGTTGGGCGTACCCCAGGCGACGATCTCCGAGGAGAGCATGTCCATCGAGCGCCAGAAGAGCGGCCCGATCCCGGTGTAGGTCGGGTTGCGCAGCATCCGCCCCCGCCTACCGTTCTTGATCTCCCAACCGATCTCGCAGCCGAACTGGAAGTTGAGCCGCTTGTCGTCGATCGACCAGGACCGGTTGAAGTCCATCATGACCCCGTCGTCGGTGGCCGAGATCATCTCGTCCAGCGTGTGCGGTCCCGGCTCCAGGCCGACGTTGGTCATCCGTACCATCGGCAGCCGTGCCCAACCGTCGGCGCGTACGCTGCCGGCGTAGTCCAGACCGGCGACGGCGGCCGAGTCCCGACCGGCGAGTACGCCCACCCAGCGGCCCGCGCGCACCGCGTCCCGCTTCGCGGCCGGGGTGCCCTCGTCGTCGAAGCCGAAACTGCCCAACGCGCCCGGGATCGTCGGGTCGATGGTGACGTTCATCAGCTCGGAGCCGTAGCGGAGACTGCCGAGCTGGGCCAGGTCCAGCCAGGAGGTGCCGGCGTAGGCCGCCTCCCAACCCAGGATGCGGTCCAGTTCGATCGCGTGCCCCACCGACTCGTGGATCTGCAACGCCATCTGTTCGCTGCCGAGGATCAGTGTGGTCTCGCCGGCCGGGCAGGGTGGTGCGGTGAGCAGCGCCCGCGCCTCCTCGGCGATCCGGGCGGCGTGCGCCGACAGGTCGAGGGAGTCGACCAGTTCCCAGCCTCTGGTGCCGTACTGGCCGCGGTAGCTCGGATAGGACCGGCGCTGGGTCTCGCCATCGCCGATCACAGTGGCCGAGATGCCCGCCCCGCACTCCCGGATGTGTTGGTCGATCTGGTGTCCCTCGCTGGAGACGAACCACTTGCGGGTGTCCCAGATCTGGTAGAGCCCCTCGGCCAGGTCGGCACCGTGCTCGACCATGGTGCGGGTGGCCCCGACCAGCAGGTCACCCTTGTCGGAGAGGGGCACCGCCAGCGGGTCGATCACATACGGGGACGCCCAACTGCCGCTGACCGCCGGGACCGGGAACAGGCCGGTGTCCGGCCCGGCTACCCGGGCGCTCGCGGCGGCGATCTTCGCGGCGTGGCTACCGGCCGCGTGGGCGGCCCGCTCCGAGATGTCGGGTACGGCGTAGAAGCCCCAACTCGACCCGACCAGTGCCCGTACGCCGATGCCGGCGTCCTCGTCCTGGGAGAGTCCCTCGATCTCGCCGTTGCGGGCGGTCATCGACTCGTACCGGCGGTGCATCACCCGGGCGTCCGCGTATCGGGCTCCCGCGTCGAGCGCGGCGCGCACGGCAGCGGTGGCCACATCGAAGTGGGTCATGCCCTGACCCTATGCAAGAACTCCGGTCAGTGGCGAGCCGGTAACTCACTGAGTGTCAGTGGGGCAGTAACTCGCTCGGGGCGATCTCGGCGGTCACCGGGTCGGTGAGGTGTAGCGTCTGGCCGGGCTTGGTGACCGACTCCTCGACGTAGTGCTGACCGTCGAGGCGGTAGAGGTGCAGCGTGCCGGTGTCCTGCTCGACCAGGAGATACCACGGGATGCCGGCGACCGCGTAGTAGTGCATCTTCAGCACCTTGTCCGCCGCCGCGTTGCTCGGCGAGAGAATCTCGCAGACCAGCCTGACGTCGCTCGCGTCGATGACGAGTTCGTCGAAGTCGATGTCGTCGGTGACGACCAGGTCCGGGATCGGCATCCGCCCGGCCCGCAGCCGTACGTTGACCGCCTCCAGCACGTACAGCTCCGCAGCTCGGACAGCCGAGCGGAGCATCACACGTAGCTCTCCGGAGATGTGTTGATGGCGAGGAGCGGGGACAGGGGTCACGTACAGGCTGCCGTCGAAGAGTTCGACCCGTTCCTGGGTGCCGTCGAGCGCGAGGTACTCCTCCTCGGTCCACGGCCCACCGTGCCCGAACACCGCTGCCGTCATCGTCACCTCCGAAGTCGCCCGGACAACCAGTCTTCCGCGGACGGAGAACGAGTTGACGGATGTCTGGTTACGGGTGATCCGACGAAGCCTTCGGCTAGTGGAGTGGACAGGCCGGGACGCACGGTCTTGAATATGGGGTGAGCTGCGAAGTTCCTTGATGCCGAGTCGTTACGCACGGCCCCGCTGACACGGTCGGTGTTTGTAGCTTAGTTTCACCCTCTAGCCACTGCTGTAAGTTCTCTTCATCACATGCCCGGGTGTGACATGTCCGGGTTCGTCCGGGGACGTAGTCAGTGGGGACCCGTTGACGGGCAGGGAGAGGGAGGCGGTCGTGGGGATGCCAGCATCGGCCGATTCCGGGGAACCGGACGTCCAACCGCCGAACAAGGGGACGACCCCGAGGCAACGTACGGCCGAAGACCCGTACCTGCGGGTCAACGACCTGAAGGTGCACTTCGACACCGAGGACGGTGTGGTCCGAGCGGTCGACGGGGTGTCGTTCAGTGTCGAACGGGGACAGACCCTGGGCATCGTCGGCGAGTCGGGCTCGGGCAAGAGCGTGACCAGCCTGGCGATCCTCGGCCTGCACAACGCCCGGCGTACGACCATCACCGGGCAGATCCAGGTCGGCGGGCAGGAACTCGTCGGAATGCCAGAGCACGAGATCCGCAAACTGCGTGGCCGGGACCTGTCGATGATCTTCCAGGATCCGCTCTCCGCGCTGCACCCCTACTACACGGTGGGCCGGCAGATCGCCGAGGCGTACCGGATCCACCACCCGGAGGCGAACAAGCGGGGGGCCCGGCAGCGGGCCATCGACATGCTCGGCCGGGTCGGCATCCCGCAGCCGGCCAAGCGGGTCGACCAGTACCCGCACGAGTTCTCCGGCGGCATGCGGCAGCGGGCGATGATCGCGATGTCCCTGGTCAACGACCCGGCCCTGGTCATCGCCGACGAGCCGACCACCGCCCTGGACGTCACCGTGCAGGCGCAGATCCTCGACCTGCTGGAGGACCTTCAAGCGGAGTTCAACTCCGCGATCATCATGATCACCCACGACCTCGGTGTGGTCAGCCAGGTCGCCGACGAGGTACTGGTGATGTACGGCGGACGGGCCGTCGAGCGCGGCAGCGTCGAGCAGGTGCTCCGCCGGCCGCAGCACCCGTACACCTGGGGGTTGCTCTCCAGTGTGCCGTCGTTGCACGGTGACGCCGACGCGGACCTCGTCCCGATCAAGGGCAACCCGCCGAGCCTGATCAACCTGCCGCCGGGCTGCGCCTTCCACCCCCGCTGCCGGTACGCCGAACGGACCGACGGCCGGTCCAGCACCGATGTGCCCGAGCTACTGCCGGTACGGGAGGCGGGGCACCTGGTCGCCTGCCACCTGCCGGAGGAGGAACGGGCGCGGATCCACGCCGACGAGATCGTCCAGTTGGGGGTGGCCCGATGACCGTGACGGCGATGCCGGACACGAAGCCGGCGACGGGGCAGGATGCGCTGCTGCGGGTGGAAGGGCTGACCAAGCACTTCCCGGTACGCGGCGGTGGGCACAGCGGAATGGTCCGGGCGGTCGACGGCCTCGACTTCGAGGTCCGCCCCGGGGAGACCCTGGGGCTGGTCGGCGAGTCCGGTTGCGGCAAGACCACCACCGGTCGGATGCTGGTGCGGCTGTTGGAGCCCAGCGACGGGCGGATCGTCTTCGAGGGGCAGGACATCACGCACGCCGGTCGCCGGGCGCTACGCCCGCTCCGGCAGGACCTACAGATCATCTTCCAGGACCCGTACGCGTCGTTGAATCCCCGGCACACCGTCGGCGAGATCGTGGCGATGCCGCTGCGAGTCAACGGGATCAAGCCGCCCGGCGGGGTGAAACAGCGGGTACGCGAGCTGCTGGAACTGGTCGGGTTGAACCCGGAGCACTACAACCGCTATCCGCACGAGTTCTCCGGCGGCCAGCGGCAGCGAATCGGTATCGCCCGTGCCTTGGCCCTGCGGCCCAAACTGATCGTGGCCGACGAGCCGGTCTCCGCGCTGGACGTCTCGATCCAGGCCCAGGTCATCAACCTGCTGCGCGACCTGCAACGTGAACTCGGTCTGGCCTTCGTCTTCATCGCCCACGACCTGGCCGTGGTGCGGCACTTCTGCCAGCGGGTCGCGGTCATGTACCTGGGCAAGATCGTGGAGATGGGCGACCGGGCCGACATCTACGAGCGGCCGCAGCATCCGTACACCCGGGCGCTGCTCTCGGCGATCCCGGACGTCACGCAACTCGGTCCGGCGGGGCGGATCCGGCTGACCGGGGACGTGCCGACTCCGCTCGACCCGCCGTCGGGCTGCCGGTTCCGTACCCGGTGTTGGAAGGCCGAGGAGCGGTGCGCGACCGAGGAACCGGCGTTGGTGTCCCGCGACGGCGGCCGGCAGGTCACGGCGTGCCACTTCCCAGAGAGCGGGCCGGTCCAGTGAGCGCGAGGAGCGAGCCGGGTTTGCGAGCCCCGCAGTCGCGATCGAGGACGGCCCCAGTGAGCGCGAGGAGCGAGCGTTCCGGGGCGGCTCGCGTGGGACGCGGCCGAGCCGGAATGCGAGTTGAGCTGGGTTTGCGAGCCCCGCAGTCGCGATCGAGGACGGCCCCAGTGAGCGCGAGGAGCGAGCTGGGTTTGCGAGCCCCGCAGTCGCGATCGAAGGCGGCCCCAGTGAGCGTTTTTCCCAATCGCGTGGAGGTGACGCGATGAGCCTGTCCCCGGTGGAGGGTGTCGCACTGGCCGAGGCCGAGTCCGGCAAAATGGTCGAGTCCGGCGGTGGGGCGGACGTCCCCAAGGCCAAGGGCATCGTCGGCCGTTCGCCCGGGCAACTTGCCTGGGCCCGGCTCCGGCGCGACCGGACCGCGATGATCAGCGGCGCGGTCCTGGTCCTGTTCCTGGTCGTCGCGCTCGCCGCGCCGTTGATCGAGATGCTGTACGGCATCGATCCGAACGAGCGGGCGATGGACCGGCTGGACAATCACGGAATGCCGCTGGGATACCTCGGTGGCATCACCGGCGAGCACTGGTTCGGCCTGGAGCCGAACACCGGCCGGGACATCTTCATCCGCCTGGTCTACGGCCTGCGGACCTCGTTGTTCATCGCCTTCACCGCCGCGATCGTGACCGCGGCGATCGGTATCGTCACCGGCATCCTCGCCGGCTACCTCGGTGGCTGGTGGGACTCGGTGATCACCTGGATCACCGACCTTGTCCTGGCCATGCCGTTCCTGATCATCGCGTTGGCGGTGATGCCGACCATGGCGCTGCGCTTCTACGGGATGCGCGAAGAGGTGACGGTGACCTTCCAGGTGACGGTCCTGATCACGATCTTCGCGGTGTTCGGCTGGACCAGCACCGCCCGGTTGGTCCGCGGCCAGGTGATCGCCCTGCGAGAACGGGAGTTCGTCGAGGCGGCCCGGGCCAGCGGAGCCGGGCTGGGACACATGCTGTTCCGGCAGATCCTGCCGAACATCTGGGCCCCGATCCTGGTCTCCTTCTCGCTGGCGGTGCCGGCGTACATCACCAATGAGGCGGCGCTGTCGTTCATCGGGATCGGGCTCAGTGACGAATCGGCCAGCTTCGGTCGGATGATCTTTCGTAGCCTGAGCTACCTACAGACCGATCCGGCGTACGTCTTCTTCCCCGGTTTCGCGATCTTCGCGCTGGTGTTCGCTTTCAACCTCTTCGGTGACTCGCTGCGCGACGCGCTCGACCCGAAGTCCTCCCGGTAGGGGTGCGTGATGACGCGGTTCTTTGTCAAACGGCTGCTCTCCGCGGTGCTGACCCTGTTCGCGGTGAGCGTGCTCAGCTTCCTGATGTTCTTCGCCCTGCCCAAGGACCCGGTCAACGGGATGTGCCCGAAGAACTGCAACGCCGAGCGGTTGGAGCGGGTACGTCAGGAGTTGGGGCTGCGCGATCCGCTGCACACCCAGTACCTCGGGTACATGAAGGGGATCTTCGTCGGCCGGGACCTGGGCAG